>NZ_BMTF01000002.1 GCF_014649535.1 Streptomyces gelaticus | reverse complement strand
CGGCGGCTCCAACCTTACCAGACTCTTTTTCGTTCCGTTTCCGGTTCGAATTTGAATTCCGGTGACCGCTGGAGTGGCCTTTGCCTTTCGGCGTGTCCACTACATTAGCCGATCTCCCTGGCGACTCATAATCGAGTCGAGTGGATTGAATTACGGCATGCAAAATTCGCACCCGTCAGGGTTGTTCGTAGGTAGTGGTTGGCCGCTCCGGGATGCTCGGATGCGGTCCGAGAGACCGTACCGACAGCAGTGCCCGTTTCAAGCGGCTCGGGATACAGTAGGCGGCCCCCAAGGGCGAGTCAAATTGCGCGGCGGCGAGGCACATGGGCCCGGTAGGGGCTCACCGTGGGGTCGCCGTCGATCCAGAAGCGCCAGGGGTGCGTGGCTCCGTCGCCGCCCACTCCGGTGCGTGGGCCGTTGCGTACCTGGTCACGTGGTGGCGGGGTGCCGTGCAGCACGGACAGCGGGGCGCCGGGGTGGGCGATGACGTCGGTGCCGTTCAGTGCTCGGTCGACATCGAGGGCGGTGGCAAGGCGGGCCGGACCTTTGGCCAGTTCCTTGTCATTGCGGGCCGAGTTTCGACGGTGGCGCGTGAGTTCGGCACCGACCTGGATGTCGCCGGCACGGAGCAGAACCCCGCTGGCCCTGCCCTCGGGACCGCACACCAGGTTGAGGCAGTGCCACATCCCGTAGGTGAAGTAGACGTACGCGTGGCCGGGCGGTCCGAACATCACGCTGTTGCGTGCGGTGCGGCCCCTGAACGCGTGCGATCCGGGATCGATCTCACCGGCGTACGCCTCCACCTCGGTGAGACGGAGCTCGATGGGCCCTTCCGGAGTGGCGCGCACCAGGGTCCGGCCCAGGAGGTCGGGTGCGACCTCCAGTACGGGGCGGTCGAAGAAGTCGCGTGCCAGCGGCGTACGGTCCAAGCCCTCGATCATGGCGGTCGAGGTTACCGGGAACCGACTACGGTCGTGGCGCGTATGTAGGGGTCAGGACCAAGGAGGAGTAAACATGGGCTTCAAGCGGCTGCTCGCGAGCCTGGGTGCCGGCGGCGCCTCGGTGGAGACCGAGCTCTCCGAGCTCAACGTCGTACCGGGCGGAGTCGTCCAGGGTGAGGTGCGGATCCAGGGCGGATCCGTGGATCAGCAGATCGAGGGGCTCTCCGTGGGGCTGCAGGCCCGGGTCGAGGTCGAGGGCCAGGACACGGAGATCAAGCAGGACATCGAGTTCACCAAGTTGCAGCTCGGTGGCGCGTTCGAGGTGCGGGCCGGTGCCGTGCACGTCGTTCCCTTCGGGCTGGAGATCCCGTGGGAGACGCCGATCACGATGTTCGCCGGTCAGCACCTGCACGGCATGAACATCGGTGTGACCACGGAGCTGGAGATCGCGCGGGCGCTGGACTCGGGCGACCTGGACCCGATCAATGTCCACCCGCTGCCAGCGCAGCAGGCCATCCTCGACGCCTTCGGGCAGCTCGGCTTCGGCTTCCGCAGCGCGGACATGGAGCGCGGTCACATCCGCGGCACGCGGCAGCGGCTGCCGTTCTACCAGGAGATCGAGTTCTTCCCGCCGCAGCAGTACCGCGGTCTGAACCAGGTGGAGCTGACGTTCGTCGCGGACGACCGTGAGATGGATGTCGTCCTGGAGATGGACAAGAAGCCGGGACTCTTCAGCGAGGGCAGCGACTCGTACCGCGCCTTCAAGGTCGGGCTGAACGACTTCCAGGGGACCGACTGGGCGGCGTATCTCCATCAGTGGCTGGCCCAGGTCGGCGGTCAGCGCAACTGGCTCTAGGGTCGGTGGGAGACCTGCCGACTGCAGTAGTACAGCGATCAGGAAAGGTGCTGACGTGACCGAGCCGAAGAAGGCGCCGCTGCCGCACGACTTCCATCCGGAGGTGCCGTCGTTCACGGTGGAGAGCGAGGATCTCGCTCCCGGCGCCGTGCTGGCGGACGCTCAGGTGTTCGCGGCCGGGAACACCTCGCCGCAGCTGCGGTGGGAAGGGTTTCCGGCGCAGACCAAGAGCTTCGCCGTGACCTGCTTCGACCCCGATGCCCCCACCGGCAGCGGATTCTGGCACTGGGTGGTCTTCGACATCCCGGCCTCGGTCACGGAGCTGCCGGCTGGTGCGGGCAGCGGGAAGTTCGACGGGCTGCCCGCCGGTGCCGTACAGGTCCGCAACGACTACGGGTCGAAGGAGTTCGGCGGCGCCGCGCCGCCGGCTGGGGAGAACCACCGCTATGTGTTCACCGTGTACGCGGTGGACACCGAGAAGCTGGGGGTCGACAGCGATGCGTCGCCCGCGGTCGTCGGGTTCAATCTGCGGTTCCACACGCTGGGCCGTGCTCAGCTGATCGGTGAGTACACGGGTCCCGCCTGAGCCTGTTCCGGGGTTCCACCGAGAGTTCCCCCGCTGTTTGCCCTGTCCTGGTCCTGGAGAGATCAGGGCAGGGCACTTTTTATTGCGTTGTCCATCACGGCCTGCCCGGCCAGAGTTGATCCGGGCCTGCCAGGGGGCGGGCGGCACACGGGAGGTGGGCGAGATGCGGGACACGCTGGTACTGAACGCGAGCTTCGAGCCGCTGTCGACGGTGACGCTGAACCGTGCGGTGGTGCTGATTCTGCAGGACAAGGCCGTCGTCGAGCAGTCGCATCCCGATCTCCGTATGCGTGGCGCCGCCGTGGACATTCCGGTGCCCCGGGTGATCAGGCTCTGCCGGTACGTACGGGTGCCCTTCCGAAGACATGCCGCGTGGTCCCGCAGGGGTGTGCTGATACGGGACCAGCACCGGTGCGCGTACTGCGGGCGGCGGGCGAGCACCGTCGACCATGTCGTGCCGCGCGCCCAGGGCGGCCAGGACACCTGGCTCAACACGGTGGCGTCCTGCGCCGAGGACAATCACCGCAAGGCGGCCCGGACGCCGGAGCAGGCGGGGATGCCGCTGCTGCGCCAGCCGTTCGTGCCGTCTCCGGCGCAGGCGATGCTGCTGGCACTGGGGGCCGGTGAGCGGTCGGAGCTGCCGGAGTGGCTGGAGAGCGCAGCGGCGTAGTCGGCCTGCACATTCTGTCGTGGCGGAAGCCCGTCTCCGGGGGAGACGGGCTTCCGTGTGTCAGCGGAGCACCAGCTGGACGATGGCGACCGTGCCGACCGCGACGATGAGGACGCGCAGGACCACGGGGCTGAGGCGGCGGCCGATCCTGGCGCCGATCTGGCCGCCCAGCGCGGAGCCGACCGCGATGAGCACGACGGCCGTCCAGTCGAAGTCCGCGACGAAGAGGAAGAAGACCGCGGCGATGCTGTTGACGACGGCGGCCAGCACGTTCTTGACGGCGTTGAGGCGCTGCATGGTGTCGTCGAGCAGCATGCCCATCAGGGAGAGGTAGATGATCCCCTGGGCTGCGGTGAAGTAGCCGCCGTAGACGCTGGCGAGCATCAGTCCGACGAACAGGAGCGGCCCGCCGTCGGAGTGGGTCCGGGTGCCGCTGTGCTCGCGTCGGCGCTGGACCGCTTTGCTGATGCGTGGTTGCAGGATGACCAGGACGAGCGCCAGGGCCACCAGGACCGGCACGATGGTCTCGAAGGCCGTGGAGGGCAGGGCCAGCAGGAGGGTGGCGCCGGTGAGGCCGCCTATCAGGGCGCCGACGGAGAGTTTGAGTACGCGGCGGCCCTGGCCTTCGAGCTCCTTGCGGTAGCCGATGGCGCCGCTGACCGAGCCGGGAATCAGGCCGAGGCCGTTGGAGACGGTGGCCGTGACCGGGGGCAGACCGGTGGCGAGGAGCACGGGGAAGGTGATCAGCGTTCCCGAGCCGACGATCGTGTTGATCGTGCCGGCGCTGATGCCCGCTGCGAAGACGGCGAGCATCTCCCAGAAGTTCATGGCGAATCCCCCGTGCGTGATCGGTGCTTGGTGCACCGATCATGCACGGGGCGTGTACGCGTCAGTCGACCGGGGGTTGCTCCCGGCGTTCCTTGCCCGTGTCGAAGCCCGGGGCGCCGTTGCCGAGGTTGCCGAAGGCGCCGCTGAGTCCCTTGAGGGCGTCGCCGATCTCGCTGGGCACGATCCAGAGCTTGTTGGCGTCGCCCTCGGCGATCTTCGGGAGCATCTGGAGGTACTGGTACGAGAGGAGCTTCTGGTCGGGGTCTCCGGCGTGGATGGACTCGAAGACCGTACGGATCGCCTGGGCCTCGCCCTCGGCGCGCAGGGCCGATGCCTTGGCCTCGCCCTCGGCGCGCAGGATCGCGGACTGCTTCTCGCCCTCCGCGGTGAGGATGGCGGACTGGCGCGTTCCTTCGGCCTGGAGGATCGCGGCGCGCTTGTCACGGTCTGCGCGCATCTGCTTCTCCATCGAGTCCTGGATGGAGGTGGGCGGCTCGATCGCCTTGAGCTCGACGCGGTTGACGCGGATGCCCCACTTGCCGGTGGCCTCGTCGAGGACTCCCCGCAGGGCCGCATTGATCTCCTCGCGGGAGGTCAGCGTCCGCTCCAGGTCCATGCCACCGATGATGTTGCGGAGGGTGGTGACGGTGAGCTGCTCGATCGCCTGGATGTAGCTGGCGACTTCGTAGGTCGCTGCCCTCGCGTCGGTCACCTGGTAGTAGATGACGGTGTCGATGTTGACGACCAGGTTGTCCTGGGTGATCACCGGCTGGGGCGGGAACGGCACGACCTGTTCACGGAGGTCGATGCGGTTGCGGATGGAGTCGATGAATGGAACGACGATGTTCAGGCCTGCGTTGAGCGTGCGGGTGTAGCGGCCGAAGCGCTCCACGATGGCGGCGCTGGCCTGCGGGATGACCTGGATCGTCTTGATCAGGGCGATGAAGACGAGCACCACCAGAATGATCAGGACGATGATGATCGGTTGCATCGTGTTCCTCGTTGCCCTTCGGTTGCCGACGGATCGCGATGATCGAGGTCGAGTTCGCGGGAGGAGCCGGATGCTGCGCCGGCCCCGATCTCATGATGATCTACATCGAGTCTGACAGAACGCGCTCTGCCTTGTGGGTGGTTCGGTCACATGACGACTGCCGTGGCTCCGTCGATGTCGACGACATCGACCTGTTGGCCCGGATCGAAGCTCTGGCCCTCGTCGAGTGCGCGGGCGGACCAGATCTCCCCGGCCAGTTTGATCCGGCCGCCGCTGCCGTCCACCCGTTCCAGGACGACGGCTTGACGGCCTTTCAGCGCATCTATGCCGGTGGCGAGTTGGGGGCGGTCCGTACGGTGTCTGGCAGCGATCGGGCGGACCACGGCGATGAGCGCCACGGAGACCACGACGAAGACCAGCACCTGGGCCACGATGCCGCCGCCGAGTGCCGCGACCACTGCCGCGGCGACCGCTCCGACGGCAAACATGCCGAACTCGGGCATCGCGGTCATGACGAGGGGGATGCCCAGTCCCACCGCGCCGATCAGCCACCACACCCACGCGTCGATGTCCACGTGGTCATGGTAGAACCGCGAACACCCTCGCGGACAGGGCGCGAGCCGGCCGCTGCGCCCGGTTGGGCACTTCGGGCCGGAAGTTGTCGTCGGCCGTGCTTACGAGAGCGGCAGTCCGTGGGCCGTGTAGCGGTCGCCGGTGTGCTCGACGACGAGCGGCAGTCCGAAGCAGAGGGAGAGGTTGCGGGAGGTGAGTTCGGTCTCCATGGGGCCCGCGGCGAGCACCTTGCCCTGGCGGATCATCAGGACGTGGGTGAACCCGGGGGCGATCTCCTCGACATGGTGGGTGACCATGATCATGGAGGGGGCGTACGGGTCGCGGGCCAGCCGGCCGAGGCGGCGGACCAGGTCCTCGCGGCCGCCGAGGTCGAGTCCCGCCGCCGGCTCGTCGAGCAGCAGCAGCTCGGGGTCGGTCATCATGGCGCGGGCGATCAGGGTGCGCTTGCGCTCGCCCTCGGACAGGGTGCCGAACTTGCGGTCGAGGTACTCGGTCATGCCGAGCCGGTCGAGGAAGGCGCGGGCGCGCTCCTCGTCGACGGCCTCGTAGTTCTCGTGCCAGGTGGCGGTCATGCCGTACGCGGCGGTGAGCACCGTCTGCAGCACGGTCTGGCGCCTGGGCAGCTTCTCGGCCATGGCGACGCCCGCGATGCCGATGCGGGGGCGGAGCTCGAAGACATCGGTGCCGACGCCGCCGAGCTGCTCGCCGAGGACCTTGGCGGTGCCGGTGCTCGGGAAGAGGTAGCTGGACGCGATGTTGAGGAGGGTGGTCTTGCCTGCGCCGTTGGGTCCGAGGATGACCCAGCGCTCCCCCTCCTTGACCGACCAGGAGACGTCGTCCACCAGAGCGCGTCCGTCGCGGACCACGGATACGTCCACCAGCTCCAGTACATCGCTCATGGCGCGTTGTCTCCCCATGCAGTGTCGAGATCGTCGGTGCCTGCGGGCACAGCTCCCAGGGAAATCTACGCCACCGTACGAGTGCTCCCGGCGCTGGGCCCGCGTGACGACGGGCCCCGGGCCCGTTCCCTAGGCTGTTCCCATGCTTTCGGAACCACGCTCAGGGCTGCTGGCCGCTTGGGGAAACGCGCTTCTGGCGGGACTGGTGTCGCCCGACGAGGCGGCGCTCGCCATTGTCGGGGAGGACGCGGTACACCGCGTCGAGGGACTGCCGGGCGAGGCGGGGCCGGTCGGGCTCACGCTGGCGCTCGGGCGGTTGCGGAGTCTGGGGGTGACGGGCTTCCGGGTGGCACTGCCGGCTCCCGGGCATCCGCTCGGGCTGAGCGGTCCGCCGGAGTTCAACGCGCGGGCGCTGGAGGCCGAGGAGGCGGTGGTGGCCTTCGGTGCGCCGTACGGACTGGTTCCCGAGGTGCGTGAGGCGGGGCCGGAAGGGGATCTGCACATCGAGGTGGTGTGGCGTTGTCTGCCTGTACGGGAGGCGCCGCCGGCCGATGTGCCGTCGCTGAGCGAGGCGGAGCGGGAGCTCGCCGAGGGCTTGCGGGACGCGACGGCGGTGCTGTCGCGGCTGGACGTGGCCGGTTCGGGGCCGGTGGCCGAGGCTGCGGTGGACGCGTACCGGGCGCGGGCGGAGCGGGGGCGCGAGGTGCTGGCTCCGGGGTATCCGCCGCGGGCGGTGCGGGTGCTGGAGCTGGCTCAGCGGGTGGGGCTGCTGATCTCGGTGGCGTACGGGAACGGGCACGGCGGGGCGGTGAGCGCCTCGGAGATCGCGGCCCGGAGTGAGGCGCTGCGGCCGGTGGAGCGGGTCGCCCGGCGGGCGCAGGTCGCCGCGTACAACGCGTATGTGGAGGAGCGCGAGCGGGAGCGGTAGGCCCCGGACCGGTACCGGATGCCGCCGGAGGGGCACAGGGCGGTGAGCGCCTCGTGCCCGTCCGGCGACGTACGGCCGTGGGTCCGGTCGGGCCGCAGGGCCGGTCGGCCGTTGCGGCCGAAGCTGCCGGGGCCGGGTCGAGCGGGCCGATCATGTGGTCCGTGTTCGCCGACCGCGTGCACCGGGCCCCGGGCCCCGGACGACGTTGCCGCCGACCACGCCCGGGGAGTGACCGCGGCAGTCCGGAAGGAAGCGGTCCGCTCGGCGCGGGTCAGCCCGCCGCTCCGTGCCGGACGGCCCAGAGGGCGGCCTGGGTCCGGTCCGAGAGGTCCAGCTTCATCAGGATGTTCGAGACGTGTGTCTTGACGGTCTTCTCGGAGAGGACCAGGGCCCGCGCGATCTCGCGGTTGGAACGGCCGTCGGCGATCAGGCCCAGCACCTCCCGCTCCCGTTCGGTGAGCGTGCTCCCCCGGCCCGTACTGCTGCCCGGGTCCTCCTGGGCCAGCAGGGCTCCCGCCACCTCCGGCTGGAGCAGGACGTGGCCCGCGTGCACCGAGCGGATGGCACCGGCCAGGGCGTCCGGGTCGACGTCCTTGTACACGTAACCGGAGGCTCCGGCGCGCAGGGCGGGGACCACCGTGCGCTGCTCGGTGAAGCTGGTGACGATGAGGACCTTGGCGGGGTTCTCCAGCTCGCGGAGCCGGCGCAGGGCCTCGATGCCGTCGGTGCCGGGCATCTTGATGTCCATCAGGACGACGTCGGGACGGAGCTCCTCGGTCCTGGCCACTCCCTCGGCGCCGTCGGCCGCCTCGCCGACCACCTCTATGTCGTCCTGGATCTCCAGGAACGTACGCAGACCTCGGCGGACCACCTGGTGGTCGTCGACCAGCAGCACCCTGATGATCCTGTCAGCCACCGGGCACCTCCATCTCGATCGTGGTGCCCTTGCCGGGCGCCGATTCAACGGTGAGCCTTCCGCCGACGCCGTTCGCGCGGTCCCGCATGGACACCAGGCCCAGATGCCGGCCCGCCTGCCGGGTCGCCGCGGGTTCGAAGCCGCTGCCGTCGTCGGTGATCCTCAGCAGTGTGCCGCTGCCGTGCCGGGCCAGCGTGACGCCGACGTGCTCCGCCCCGGAGTGGCGCAGCGCGTTGTGCAGGGCTTCCTGGGAGACCCGGAGCAGCGCCTCCTCCTGGGCGGCGGGCAGGGCCCGGATGCCCAGACTCTCGAAGGTGACCCGGGCCGTGTGGGCCCGGTCCAGGACCTGGATCTGGGTACGGAGGGTGGCGATGAGGCCGTCCTCGTCGAGCGCCGCGGGGCGCAGCTCGACGACGGCGGCGCGCAGTTCGTCCACGGCTTCCGCGGCGAGCGCGGCGACCTGCTGGAGCTCGCCCTTGGCGCGGGCCGGGTCGCGGTCCACGAGGGTGGTGGCGGCCTGGGCCGTCAGCCGCAGGGAGAAGAGCTTCTGGCTGACCGCGTCGTGCAGCTCGTGGGCGAGGCGGGAGCGCTCCTCCGCGATCGTCAGCTCGCGGCTGCGCTCGTAGAGGCGGGCGTTGGTGAGGGCGATCGCCGCGTGCTGGGCGAGGATGGCCAGCAGCTCCTCGTCGTCGGCGGTGAAGCCGCAGCTGCCCTCGGGTTTGGGGCAGCGCTTGTTGGCGAGGAAGAGCGCTCCGATGATCTCCTCGCCGTCCCGGATGGGCAGGCCGAGGAAGTCGGACATGTCGGGGTGGGCGTCGGGCCAGCCCTCGAAGCGGGGGTCCTTGCGGACATCGGCGAGCCGCTCGACCTCGGCCTCGTGGAGCATCGCGGCGAGGATGCCGTGCTGTCTGGGCAGCGGGCCGATGGCCTTCCACTGCTCGTCGCTGACCCCGTCGACGACGAACTGGGCGAAGCCTCCGTGATCATCGGGGACACCCAGGGCCGCGTACTCGGCGTCCAGCAGTTCTCGCGCCGAGGCGACGATCGTCTTCAGGACGTCGCGTACTTCAAGATGCCGGCTCATGGCGAGCAGCGCGGCGCTCACGGCTGCGAGACCCGACGGTGGGCGATGGCTCATGGCCTCACCGTACCGGCGGGGTTCGAACGCCGGATCGGCCTGTGGACGGCTGCGGATTAGGGCGCAGGGACTAGGTCCGGCTGCCCCCGAACAGCGGGGCGGAGAGCACCTCACGGTCCGCATTGGATCGGAATCTGACACTCCGAATTGCTTGAGCAACGGTTGGTGAGATTGTTACCCGCCCGATGTGAGGCCGCACATAGGACCCACGTCACTTACGAAGCCCGCTAGTGGATGCATAAGTGCCGCATCAGTGGCTATGAGCGCGGTCCAACACGTTGGAGCGGGGTCCCGTCCCACTACCAGGGTTCGTACGTCACACCTTTGCCACCAGATTTTGCTGGCGCTAAGAATTGCACTCGTCCCCGACGGAGATGCGAAAACGCCGCTTCCCGTCTTCGTCCTCCGTGAGGACTCCCGCGATTCGAAGAGGTATGCCTGCATGTCCGTGTCCAGCATCCCTGGCCGTCGTCGTCGCCTGAACAAGACCCAGAAGCTCTCCGTCGCGGGCATCTCCGCCATGGCCCTCGCCGCTCTCTCGTTCTCGCTCGTCCCCGCCAATGCAGACCCCAAGCCCGAGGCTGCGGCCCCCGCGTCCTCCGAGCCCGCGGTCTTCACGTCGGTCGCCGGTACTCCGCAGGCCAAGGCCGTGCAGGCCAGCATCATCGAACAGCACTCCACCGCCGAGCAGCTGGTGAAGGCCGCGGACCTCGCCAGGGCCAAGGAGGCCGCCGCCGCGAAGGCCAAGGCCGCCGAGGCCGCCAAGATCAAGGCCGAGGCCGAGGCGAAGGCCAGGGCCGCCGCCAAGGTGAAGGCGGAGGCCGTCGCCGCCAAGCGCGCCGAGACGCAGGCCGCCAGCCGCTCCGAGGCCCGCACCCCGGTGTACGCCAACAACCTGGACGGCTGGATCAGGGAGTCCCTGGACATCATGCGGGCCCACGGCATCCCCGGCTCGTACGAGGGTCTGCACCGCAACATCATGCGCGAGTCGAGCGGCAACCCGAACGCGGTCAACGGCTGGGACATCAACGCCCAGAACGGCACCCCGTCCTGCGGCCTGCTCCAGGTCATCAAGCCGACGTTCAACGCGTACCACGTCCCGGGCACCTCGTGGAACATCTACGACCCGGTCGCCAACATCACGGCCGCGGCCAACTACGCGGCCGACAAGTACGGCTCGATGGACAACGTCAACAGCGCGTACTGACCGGCGCCGCGGTACGCCGGACGGCATCCGCACACGCCGAAGGGCGGCACCCCGCGCGGGGTGCCGCCCTTCGGCGTCCGGTGCCGGTGTCCGCGGCTACTTGCGCATGACCTCCGGCTCGTGGCGGCGCAGCAGTCGCGCGACCGCGATGCCGCAGACGATGCCGAGCAGCAGCAGTACCGAGATGTTGATCCCCCACTGGCCGGCCGAGTGCTCCCACAGCGGGTCCAGATCGGTCGGGTTCTTCGGGTCCCACGGCGCCATGAGGTGCGAGAGGTCCAGCGTCGCGCCCGCGCCTGCGATGGCCCAGCGGGAAGGCATCAGCCAGGCGAACTGCTCCAGGCCGGGCGACCCGAACACCTGGAAGAGGATGCCGGTGAAGACGACCTGGACGATCGCGAACATGACCAGCAGCGGCATGGTCTTCTCGGCGGTCTTCACCAGCGAGGAGATCACCAGGCCGAACATCATCGAGGTGAAGCCGAGCACGATGATCGTCAGGCAGAGCTCGACGGCCGGCGGCATGATCAGCCCCTCTTCGGGCAGCTCGCGGGTGGCGAAGCCGATGCCGCAGATGATGACGCCCTGGATCGCGGTGATCACGCCGAGGACGATCACCTTGGACATCAGGTAGGCGGAGCGGGAGAGGCCGGTGGCCCGTTCCCGTTCGTAGATGACGCGTTCCTTGATCAGTTCTCGTACGGAGTTGGCCGCACCGGAGAAGCACATGCCGACCGCGAGGATCAGCATGATCGTTCCGGCGGCTCCGTTGAACCGGGCCGGCGGCTTCGGCGGGGCCAGGCCGAAGTCGGCCGGGATGACCACACTGACGACGCCGAGCACGGCGGGCAGGATCACCATCAGACCCATGAAGCCCTTGTCCGACGCGATCACCGAGACGTAGCGGCGCATCAGCGTCCACAGCTGGGCCGACCAGCTCTGCGGTTTCGGCGGGCGCATCTGCTGCGGGGGCGGCATGTGTACGGACTGTGCGGCGACGGCGTCGATGTCCGCGGCGTACATCTGGTAGTGCTGCGAACCGCGCCAGCGGCCCGCCCAGTCGTAGTCGCGGTAGTTCTCGAACGCGGAGAAGACATCGGCCCAGGTGGTGTAGCCGAAGAAGTTGAGCGCTTCCTCCGGCGGGCCGAAGTAGGCGACGGAACCGCCCGGCGCCATGACGAGCAGCTTGTCGCAGATCGCCAGCTCGGCGACGGAGTGCGTGACGACCAGGACGGTGCGGCCGTCGTCGGCCAGTCCGCGCAGCAGCTGCATGACATCGCGGTCCATGCCCGGGTCGAGGCCGGAGGTCGGCTCGTCGAGGAAGATCAGCGAGGGCTTGGTGAGCAGTTCGAGCGCGACGGAGACGCGCTTGCGCTGACCGCCGGAGAGCGAGGTGACCTTCTTGTCCTTGTGGATGTCGAGCTTGAGCTCGGCGAGGACTTCGAGGATCCGGGCCTGGCGCTCGGCCTCGGTGGTGTCCGCGGGGAAGCGGAGCTTGGCCGCGTACTTGAGCGCCTTGATGACGGTGAGTTCCTTGTGCAGGATGTCGTCCTGCGGGACCAGCCCGATGCGCTGGCGCAGCTCGGCGAACTGCTTGTAGAGGTTCCGGTTGTCGTAGAGGACGTCGCCCTGGTTGGCGGGCCGGTAACCGGTGAGCGCCTTGAGCAGGGTGGACTTGCCGGAGCCGGACGGGCCGATGACCGCGATGAGCGACTTCTCCGGGACGCCGAAGGAGACGTCCTTGAGGATCTGCTTCCCGCCGTCGACCGTCACCGTGAGATGGCGGGCGGAGAAGGAGACCTCACCGGTGTCGACGAACTCTTCGAGCCGGTCGCCGACCAGACGGAAGGTCGAGTGACCGACGCCGACGATGTCGTTGGGGCCGATGAGCGCGGAGCCGGACTTGGAGAGCGGCTGACCGTTGACGTACGTGCCGTTGTGGGATCCGAGGTCACGGATCTCGAAGCGGCCGTCGGGTGTCGCGTGGAATTCGGCGTGGTGGCGCGAGACCTGGAGGTCGGAGACGACCAGCTCGTTCTCCAGCGCACGACCGATGCGCATGACGCGGCCGAGGGCCAGCTGGTGGAACGTGGTCGGGCTGCGGTCGCCGTGCACCGGCGGGGCCCCCGCGGCCCCGCCGGGACCGCCCGCGCCGGGCGTCCTCGCCATGCCCTGCTGCTGCGGGACCTGGGGCTGTACGGGCTGCTGCTGCGGCCAGCCCTGCTGCGGCTGCTGCGGAGCGGGGTCCTGCCGGCCGGGCCAGCCCTGCTGCGGCTGCTGGACGGGGGCCTGCTGGGCACCCGCGCCCTGCCCGCTGTACACATCGGCGCCCGGCGCGGCGGTGAGACTCAGCCGCGGGCCGTCCGTGGCATTGCCCAGGTGCACGACGGAGCCGGGGCCGATCTCCAGCCGCTGGATCCGGCTGCCCTGCGCATAGGTGCCGTTGGTGCTGCCGTGGTCCTCGATGGACCAACTCCGGCCATCCCAGCTGATCGTGGCGTGCCGCCACGAGACCCTGGCGTCGTCGATCGTCACGTCGCCCTGCGGATCGCGCCCGAGGGTGTACGGCCTGGACGGATCGAGCGTCCAGGTCCTTCCATTCAATTCCAGTACGAGTTCCGGCACTCCGCGCCCCACTAGTTGTCCCCCGAGTTGCCCCCATCACAGGAGGCCTAGGGATGCTGAACATCGTGAGGAACTATTCCAGGACCAGTCCCGGATACGAAAGTCGGGCGGGGTGAAGACCCCGCCGAGACCTGCATCGTTACTGTGCCGACACGAATAAAGGGAGCAGTGCACGGTAAGCGCCCCGAGTACGTACGAACCGCCAGAAAAAGTAAAATCCAGGGCGCCCTCGAACCGCCGGGATTTCCGTCCTCGGCCACCGGACGGATGCGGACGCGCGCGGTCCGTCACCGGCCGTGTGCTCCGGGCGGGGGTAGGGGGCCGACGCGCTGTCCGGTCCTCGGGACGGGCCTCCGGCTCCTCGCGGGGGCCGATACGGTGGGAGCACCATGAGCGCATCTCAGCCACCTCGGTCCTCCTCGTCTCCTGAGCCCTCTGAGCCCCGTCAGGGCACCGACACCCCCACCCTTCTCGTCAAGATCTTCGGGAAGGACCGCCCCGGCATCACCGCCGGGCTCTTCGACACCCTCGCCGCCTACTCCGTCGATGTCATCGACATCGAGCAGGTCGTCACCCGTGGCCGCATAGTCCTGTGCGCGCTGGTCACCGCTCCCACCGCGGGCGGCACCACCGAGGGCGATCTGCGGGCGACCGTGCACAGCTGGGCCGACTCGCTGAAGCTCCAGGCCGAGATCATCTCCGGCACGGGTGACAACCGGCCGCGTGGCGACGGGCGTTCCCATGTGACGGTGCTCGGACACCCGCTGACCGCGGAGTCGACCGCCGCCATAGCGGCCACGATCACCTCCACCGGCGGCAATATCGACCGTATCTTCCGGCTCGCGAAGTACCCGGTCACGGCGGTCGAGTTCGCGGTGTCGGGCACCGGGACCGCGGAGCTGCGGACCGCGCTGGCGACGGAGGCCGCCGGCATCGGTGTCGATGTGGCGGTGGTGTCGGCCGGACTGAGCCGCCGGGCGCAGCGCCTGGTCGTGATGGACGTCGACTCGACGCTCATCCAGGACGAGGTCATCGAGCTGTTCGCCGCTCACGCGGGCTGCGAGGACAAGGTCGCCGAGGTGACCGAGCAGGCGATGCGCGGCGAGCTCGACTTCGAGCAGTCGCTGCACGCACGGGTGGCGCTGCTGGCCGGGCTCGATGTGTCGGTGGTGGACAAGGTCCGCGCCGAGGTGCGGCTGACACCGGGCGCGCGCACCCTGATCCGTACGCTGAAGCGGCTCGGCTACCAGGTGGGTGTGGTCTCGGGCGGGTTCACCCAGGTCACCGACGACCTGAAGGAACGGCTCGGGCTCGACTTCGCCTCTGCCAACACTCTGGAAGTGGTCGACGGAAAGCTCACGGGCCGGGTCGTCGGCGACATCGTCGACCGGGCCGGCAAGGCCCGGCTGCTGCGCAGTTTCGCCGCGCAGGCCGGGGTGCCGCTGGCGCAGACCGTCGCGATCGGTGACGGTGCGAACGACCTGGACATGCTGAACACCGCCGGGCTCGGGGTGGCCTTCAACGCCAAGCCGGTGGTCCGCGAGGCCGCGCACACCGCGGTGAACGTGCCGTTCCTGGACACCGTGCTGTATCTGCTCGGCATCACGCGCGAGGAGGTCGAGGCCGCCGACGGTCTCGTCGACTGACGCGTACACGCATACGGAGCAGGCCCCGGCGGAAGCGCCGGGGCCTGCTCCGTACGACAGCGGGATCAGTCGTTGGGCGTCCAGTACTCGACCAGCCTGCCCACTCCGTGCTCCACGCCCTTCCAGGAGCCGGTGAACTCGACGACGGCGAACGCCGCGGTGGGAAAGCCGCCGCGGGTCATCCGGGTCAGGGCGTCGCCCTCGGCCGACTCCGAGAGGGCGTCGGCGACCGCGTGCATGCCGGGGTTGTGGCCGATGACCAGGAGGTCGCGCACATCGTCGGGGGTCTCGTTGATCAGGGCGATGAGCTCGCCGAGGGAGGCCTCGTACAGCCGCTCCTCGTACACGGTCCTGGGGCGGTGCGGCATCTCGTGGACGGCCAGCTTCCACGTCTCGCGCGTCCTGGCAGCGGTGGAGCAGAGGGCCAGATCGAGGTCGATCCCGGAGTCGGCGAGTTTGCGGCCTGCGACCGGGGCATCCTTGCGGCCGCGGTCCGCGAGCGGCCGCTCGTGGTCGGAGTCCTGCGACCATTCCGCCTTTGCATGCCTGAGAAGGACGATCCTGCGAGGTGTATCGACGCTCATACACCTCAGCTTCGCATGAAATGTGCCGCCCGGCGCAGGGTGTTGAAGCGCTTGTGCGGGGTGCGCGGACACCGTCAGCCGGTCACCAGGACCGCGATTCGCGCGAGCAACCGGCTGATCGCCGGGTCGGCGGCCGCGGCGTGCGCCTCACCGGATCCCGCGATCAGCAGGAGCAGCGCGGCGAACGCGAGCGCGGGCAGTGCGATGGCCCACCACGGCAGCCGCACCTCGACACTGCCCGTGGCCGGGTGGGTGGTCCGGATGTGCGTTCGGGCCGGCATGTCCGCCTCCGTGGGTCATCGGTGCTGATACCGAGAACCTACAAATCCGGGACCGGGGACCCCATCCGGTGACCCACCCACTTCACCCTGACCCTGGCCCCCTAGGGGACGCGGGGGTTAACCCCACCATCGGCGGGCGCGCGGCTCAGGGGGACGCGATCGAGGCGATCACCGCGACGACCACGGTGATGAGCAGCATCGCTCCGAGTACGGCGAGGAGCTTCTTCTGACCGTTCTGGGGATTCGGGTCGAGCACAGGAGACATGGACTCAGTCTCGCATCTCAGCACTCGTCCTCGATCGTCCGGTCCCGCCCGGCCAGGATTCCGACCGCCATCTGCGGCACCATGAGGCCCGCCATCAGTACGATCGGCAGCTCCCAGCCGCCGCTGTGCTGGTAGAGCACACCGATCAGCAGCGGTCCCGGGATCGAGATCAGATAGCCGACGGACTGGGCGAACGCGGACAGCCGGACCACTCCCGCGCCGGTGCGCGAGCGCATGCCGATCATGGTCAGGGCGAGCGGGAAGGAGCAGTTCGAGATGCCGAGGAGCAGCGCCCAGGCCCAGGCCCCGGCGGCCGGGGCGAGGTAGAGGCCCGCGTAGCCGATGAGGCCGCAGCTGCCGAGGAGGACGACGATCGGGCCCTGGTTCTTCATCCGGGTCGCCACCCCCGGGATGACGAAGGCGAGCGGTACGCCCATCGCCATGGTCACGGCGAGCAGCACACCCGCCGTACCGGCCGAGACCCCGGCGTCACGGAAGATCTGCGGCATCCAGCCCATGGTGATGTACGCGGCGGTGGACTGGAGGCCGAAGAAACAGGCGAGGGCCCAGGCGGTACGGCTTCGGGTGATCCTGAGGGCCGGGGTTTTGGCGTGCTGGGCGGCGGGCTGCCCCGGGGCGCCGCTCCGGTCCCGTACCACCGGGATCCAGGGCAGGATCGCGAGGGCGGCGAGCACGGCCCAGACGCCGAGCCCGAGTCGCCAGCTGCCGCCCAGCGCGCTGGTCATCGGTACGGTCACCGCGGCGGCGAGCGAGGTGCCGAGGGCCAGGGCCATGGAGTAGAGCCCGGTCATGGAGCCGACCCGGTCCGGGAACCAGCGCTTGACGATCACCGGCATCAGGACGTTGCTGACGGCGATGCCCATGAGGGCGAGGGCGCTCGCGGCGAGGAAGCCGGCCGTCCCGCCGACGAGCGGCCGGATCACCAGACCGGCGGTGATCGCGGTCATGCCGGCGCAGACGACCGCCCCCGGGCCGAAGCGGCGGGCGAGGCGCGGCGCCATGATGCCGAAGATCGCGAAACAGAGCGGCGGTACGGAGGTGAGGACACCGGCCACGCTGCCGCTCATGTGCAGCCCGTCCCGCACCTCTTCGAGGAGGGCACCGAGGCTGGTGATGGCGGGGCGGAGGTTGAGCGCGGTGAGGACCAGCCCGACGACGACCAGCCGGAGCATCCAGGGAGAGGGCCCGTCGGCAGTCTGTGCCGTGTGCGGGTCCTGCAGGGTCGGCACAGCCGCGGGTTTCGTGGGTGCGTCCATCGTGGTGGCGGGGCTCGGGTTCCGGGTCTGGGGCCGGATTTCGTCGTCGGGCATGAGGCTCATCATAGAATCATGGGATGATTGATTGTCCAATCAGCCGGGAGCCCCTCTGAGACCATGCGCTCCGGGCACGACCCCCGAAGCAACTCCCGTCCCCCTCACCACCCCAGCAACCCCGACCAAGGAGCACCATGGCGCTGACGTCTCCGCGGCGTTCGGCACTCGCCGACCAGGTGATTGCCCAGCTCAGGAATCAGATCACCTCGGGCGAGTGGCCCGTGGGTTCACGCATTCCCACCGAGCCCGAGCTGGTGGAGCAGCTGGGGGTGGCCCGCAACACCGTCCGGGAGGCCGTGCGCGCCCTCGCGCACAACGGGCTGCTGGACATCCGGCAGGGTTCGGGCACCTATGTCGTCGCCACCAGCGAGCTGGCCGGGGTGATGCACCGCCGCTTCGCCTCCGCCGATCCGCGCCATGTCGCCGAGCTGCGCTCCACCCTGGAGTCGTCGGCGGCGAGGCTGGCCGCCGCCCGGCGCACCGAGCGGGATCTGAAGCAGCTGGACGCGCTCATGGCGCGCCGGGAGGAGACCTGGGCCGCGGGTGACGCCGAGGCGTTCGTCGCGGCGGACGCGACGCTGCATCTGGCCGTGGTCGCCGCCTCGCACAACGACGTGCTGACCGGCCTCTACGCCGACCTGGGCGATCTGCTGCGCGACTACCTCAGGGGCGACATCGGTCATGAGCTGCGGCCGGAGAACCACATGGACCACGGCAGGCTGGTCGAGGCGATCCGGGCGGGCGACGGGGAGACGGCGGCGGCCGAGGCCGCGAGCCATGCGCTGAGCTGCCTGGTGGACCGGGCCTGAGGACGCTCCGGCAAAGACCAGGCCCTTAAGCCGCGTCCTGCACCCCGTGCGTGACCCAGGCGGAGCCGACTTCCTTCCAGCAGCGGTCGTCGAGCCGCACGGTCCGCCCGGGGCCCACGTCGACCGGGGCGGTGTCGGCGTCTATGTCCCACCAGCGGCGGCACTCGGTGTGCAGTTGTACGCGGTCGGTGGAGGGGTACGGGTTGTGGCAGTAGGCGACGACCCGGGAGCCCCGGACCGACGTACGGCATTCGGCTCCGGCGGGATCCGGGGTGGGGGCGTCGGAGCCGGATGCCCCGGCTCCGGCCCGTCCCGCCACGGATATCCCCACCGGGGCGGCGAGTCCGGCGACGGCTATGGAGGCCGCCAGGAGTATCCCGGACCGGCGACGTGTGGAGCGCATGGCGACCTCCTCCCCGCAGCCCGACCAGCAGTCCGGTTCACCACATTCTGCGGTGGATCGACCATCTTTTCGAGTTGAGCGAGCCGGCTTTTCGACTTGGGCGGGCCGGAGCCGGGCGCGGACACGGCACAGCCGCGTACCACCTGCTCCCAGGCGGTACGCGGCTGTGTCGGAGCCTGCTGTACGAGATGTCGTACGGGATCAGGCACCCATCATGTGCACGCCACCGTCGACGTGGATGATCTCGCCCGTGGTCTTCGGGAAGAAGTCCGAGAGCAGCGCGACGATGGCACGGCCGGCCGGCTCCGGGTCGGACATGTCCCACGCCAGGGGGGAGCGGGTGTTCCACACCTCGGCGAGCTCGCCGAAGCCCGGGATGGACTTGGCGGCCATCGAGCCGATCGGTCCGGCGGAGACCAGGTTGCAGCGCAGCCCTTCCTTGCCCAGGTCGCGGGCGAGGTAGCGGGAGGTGGCCTCCAGCGCGGCCTTGGCCGGGCCCATCCAGTCGTACTGCGGCCAGGCGAACTGCGCGTCGAAGGTGAGGCCGACGATCGAGCCGCCCTCGCCCATCAGCGGCTTGCAGGCCATGGCGAGCGACTTCAGCGAGAACGCCGAGACGTGCATCGCGGTGGCGACGGACTCGAACGGGGTGTTGAGGAAGTTGCCGCCGAGCGCGTCCTGCGGCGCGAAGCCGATGGAGTGGACCACGCCGTCGAGCGAACCGAGCTCGTCCTTCACCAGACCGGCGAGCCGGTCCAGGTGCTCGGGGTTGGTCACGTCCAGCTCGATGACCTTGGCGGGCCTGGGCAGCTTCTTGGCGATGCGCTCCGTCAGCGTGGGGCGCGGGAAGGCGGTCAGGATGATCTCCGCGCCCTGCTCCTGGGCCACCTTGGCGGTATGGAAAGCGATGGACGACTCCATCAGCACACCGGTGATGAGGATGCGCTTGCCGTCGAGAATTCCGCTCATGGTGATCAGTGACCCATGCCCAATCCGCCGTCAACGGGGATGACGGCTCCAGTGATGTACGACGCGTCGTCGGAGGCGAGGAAGCGCACCGCGGCGGCGATCTCCTCGGGCTGCGCGTAGCGGCCGAGCGGCACCTGGGACACGATGCCCTTGCGCTGCTCCTCGGTGAGCACCTGCGTCATGTCGGTGTCGACGAAACCGGGCGCGACGACGTTGAAAGTGATGTTCCGGGAACCGAGCTCACGGGCCAGCGACCGGGCGAAGCCGACCAGTCCCGCCTTGGACGCGGCGTAGTTCGCCTGCCCGGCCGAGCCGAGGAGCCCGACCACGGAGGAGATGAGGACGACGCGGCCCTTCTTGGCGCGCAGCATGCCGCGGTTGGCGCGCTTGACGACCCGGAAGGTGCCGGTGAGGTTGGTGTCGACGACGGACGTGAAGTCGTCCTCGGACATCCGCATCAGCAACTGGTCCTTGGTGATACCGGCGTTGGCGACCAGCACCTCCACGGGACCGTGCTTCTCCTCGATCTCCTTGTAGGCCTGCTCCACCTGTTCGGCATCGGTGATGTCGCAACGGACCGCGAGAACACCGGCCTCGGTGAGCACCGCGGGCGGCTCGCCGGAGCGGTGGGTGATCGCGACCTTGTCGCCGTTGTCGGCGAAAGCGCGGGCGATGGCGAGGCCGATGCCCCGGTTTCCTCCGGTGACGAGAACCGAGCGGCTCAACGGATCACCCTTTCCCTAGCGGTCTGGTACGTCGAAAACCTATCGGTACCGGATGCTCCACGAGCAATCGGCCCCTGACAGCGCCTTCCCCCGGGCACTGTGGGATTCCTACAGAAGGCCGTCCCTCTGGCCGCACCTTGCCCGGCCCCCGGCTGCGGTGTCCGATTAACCCCCGGTGCGGTCACCGTCGGGCGTGATTCACTTCCGTGGTGCATCGAGAAGGGAATCCCCTGTGCCCCATGAGGTAGATCAGTCATTCCTGGCCCTGCCGCTGCGGGCCCTCGCCGACGCGGCGCTCGCCCGCGCCCGGGCGCTGGGCGCCGTGCATGCCGACTTCCGCCTGGAGCGGGTGCGCAGTGCGTCCTGGCGGCTGCGGGACGCCCGGCCCGCCGGGTCCTCGGACACCACCGATCTCGGCTACGCGGTGCGGGTGGTGCACGGCGGGGCGTGGGGGTTCGCGTCCGGGGTGGACCTGACGATGGACGCCGCGGCGAAGGTGGCCTCGCAGGCCGTCGCCATGGCGAAGCTGTCGGCCAAGGTGATCGCGGCGGCCGGCTCGGACGAGCGGGTCGAGCTGGCGGACGAGCCGGTGCACGGCGAGCGGACCTGGGTCTCGGCGTACGACATCGACCCCTTCGACGTACCGGCCGAGGAGAAGGCGGGGCTGCTCGCCGAGTGGAGCGGCCGGCTGCTGGGCGCCGAGGGCGTCGCACATGTGGACGCCACACTGATGACCGTCCACGAGAACAAGTTCTACGCGGACACGGCCGGCACCGTGACCACCCAGCAGCGGGTGCGGCTGCATCCAGAGCTCACCGCGGTCGCCGTGGACGGGACCACCGGTGAGTTCGACTCGATGCGGACCATCGCCCCGCCGGCGGGGCGCGGCTGGGAGTACCTGACCGGGACCGGCTGGGACTGGAACGACGAGCTGGAGCGGATTCCCGGGCTGCTGGCCGAGAAGATGCGGGCGCCGAGCGTCGAGGCGGGGACGTACGACCTGGTCGTCGATCCGTCCAATCTCTGGCTGACCATCCACGAGTCGATCGGCCACGCCACCGAGCTGGACCGGGCGCTGGGCTACGAGGCGGCGTACGCCGGGACCTCGTTCGCCACCTTCGACCAGTTGGGGAAGCTGGCGTACGGCTCCCCGGTGATGAATGTGACCGGTGACCGCACCGCCGAGCACGGGCTCGCGACCATCGGGTACGACGACGAGGGCGTCCAGGCGCAGTCCTGGGACCTGATCAAGGACGGGACGCTGGTCGGCTACCAGCTGGACCGGCGGATCGCGAAGCTGACGGGGCTGGGCCGTTCCAACGGCTGCGCGTACGCGGACTCGCCGGGCCATGTCCCCGTGCAGCGGATGGCCAACGTCTCGCTGCGGCCGGATCCGGGCGGGCTGTCCACGGAGGATCTGATCGGCGGGGTGGAGCGCGGGATCTACGTGGTCGGCGACCGGTCCTGGTCGATCGACATGCAGCGCTACAACTTCCAGTTCACCGGGCAGCGGTTCTTCCGGATCGAGAACGGCAGGCTGGCCGGGCAGCTGCGCGATGTCGCGTACCAGGCGACGACGACGGACTTCTGGGGCTCGATGGAGAAGGTCGGCGGCCCGCAGACGTACGTCCTGGGCGGCGCCTTCAACTGCGGCAAGGCCCAGCCGGGCCAGATCGCGGCTGTCTCGCACGGCTGCCCCTCCGCCCTCTTCCGGGGCGTGAACATCCTCAACACGACGCAGGAGGCCGGGCGATGAGCCGCGTCAGCAAGCCGCACGAGATCGTCGAGCGGGCGCTCGAACTGTCCACCGCCGACGGCTGTGTGGTCATCGCCGACGAGGAGTCGTCCGCGAATCTGCGCTGGGCCGGCAACGCGCTCACGACGAACGGGGTGACCCGGGGGCGGATGCTGACCGTCATCGCGACCGTCGACGGCGCGCAGGGCACCGCGTCGGGTGTGGTCTCGCGGTCCGCGGTCACCGCCGACGACCTGGAGCCGCTGGTGCGGGCCGCCGAGGCCGCGGCGCGCGGGGCCGGACCGGCGGAGGACGCGCAGCCGCTGGTGGCCGGGGTGCCCGTGTCGCCCGACTTCACGGACGCACCGGCCGAGACGGACTCGGACGTCTTCGCGGAGTTCGCCCCGGCACTCGGCGAGGCCTTCGCCCGTGCCCGTTCCGGCGGCCGTGAACTGTACGGCTTCGCCCACCACCGGATGACCTCGACCTATCTCGGCACGTCGACGGGGCTGCGGCTGCGCCACGACCAGCCGACCGGGACGCTGGAGCTCAACGCCAAGTCCCCGGACCGCGCCCGCTCGTCCTGGGCGGGCCGCGCGACGCGCGACTTCAAGGACGTCGACCCGGCCGAGCTGGACGCGGAACTGGCGCAGCGGCTGCGCTGGGCCGAGCGCCGTATCGAGCTGCCCGCCGGGCGGTACGAGACGCTGCTGCCGCCCACCGCGGTCGCCGATCTGCTGATCTACCAGCTGTGGTCCTCGGCCGCGCGGGACGCCGCGGAGGGCCGGACGGTGTTCTCCAAGCCGGGCGGCGGGACCAGGATCGGCGAGCAGCTCTGCGGGCTGCCTCTGACGCTCCGCAGCGACCCGAACGCACCCGGCCTGGAGTCGGCGCCGTTCGTGATCGCGCACGCCTCCGGGGACGGCGCCTCCGTCTTCGACAACGGTCTGCCGCTGACGCCGACCGACTGGGTGCGGGAGGGCCGGCTGGAGCACCTGACGACCACCCGGCACACGGCGGGGCTGACCGGGCAACCGGTCGCGCCGGCGATCGACAACCTGCTGCTGGAGGGCGGCGGTGAGCGGTCCCTGGAGGAGATGGTGGCCGCGACGACCGGGCGCGGGCTGCTGCTGACCTGCATGTGGTACATCCGCGAGGTCGATCCGGCCACGCTGCTGCTGACCGGGCTGACCCGCGACGGGGTGTATCTCGTCGAGGACGGCGAGGTCGTCGGCGAGGTGAACAACTTCCGGTTCAACGAGTCGCCGGTGGACCTGCTGTCGCGGGCCACGGAGGCGGGCCGTACGGAAAAGACGCTGCCGCGCGAGTGGGGCGACTGGTTCACTCGGTCCGCGATGCCCGCGCTGCGGATCCCCGACTTCAACATGAGCTCGGTGAGCCCCGGCGTGTGACCCACCTAGACTGGGCTGGAAAGCCATTACCCGTACGCACCACGAGGAGTACCGGAACCGTGACGGACATCGTCGACGAGCTGAAGTGGCGTGGGCTGTTCGCCCAGTCCACTGATGAGGACGCACTGCGCAAGGCTCTCGCGGACGGTCCCGTCACCTTCTATTGCGGCTACGACCCCACCGCGGCGAGTCTGCACGTCGGCCATCTGGTGCAGGTGCTCACCATGCGCCGGCTCCAGCGGGCCGGGCTGCGTCCGCTCGCCCTGGTGGGCGGGGCCACCGGTCAGATCGGTGACCCGAGGCCGACCGCCGAGCGCACGCTGAACGATCCGGAGACGGTCGCCGGCTGGGTGTCGCGGCTGCGGTCCCAGATCGAGCCGTTCCTGTCCTTCGAGGGCGAGAACGCGGCGGTCATGGTGAACAACCTGGACTGGACGTCGGGCATGTCCGCGATCGAGTTCCTCCGGGACATCGGCAAGCACTTCCGCGTCAACAAGATGCTGACGAAGGACTCCATCGCCCGGCGGCTGGAGTCCGACGAGGGCATCAGCTACACCGAGTTCAGCTACCAGCTGCTCCAGAGCATGGACTACCTGGAGCTGTACCGGCGCTACGGCTGCACCCTCCAGCAGGGCGGCAGCGACCAGTGGGGCAACCTCACCGCCGGTCTCGACCTGATCCACCGCCTGGAGCCGGGCGCCGAGGTGCACGCGTTGGCGACGCCGCTGATGACGAAGGCGGACGGGACCAAGTTCGGCAAGTCCGAGGGCGGGGCCGTCTGGCTCGACCCGACGATGACGACGCCGTACGCGTTCTACCAGTTCTGGCTGAACGTGGACGACCGGGACATCTCCCGGTACATGCGCATCCTCAGTTTCCTCAGCCCCGCGGAGCTGGAGGAGCTGGAGAAGGTCACCGAGGAGCGCCCGCAGGCGCGGACGGCGCAGCGGGCGCTGGCCGAGGAGCTGACGACGCTGGTGCACGGTGCCGATCAGTGCGCCGCGGTCATCGCGGCGTCGAAGGCGCTCTTCGGTCAGGGCGAGCTCGGCGAGCTGGACGAGGCGACGCTGGGCGCGGCGCTGTCCGAGGTACCGCACGCGCGGGTCACCGAGCTGGGCCCGCTGGTGGATCTCCTGGTGGAGGTCGGCCTGGCGCCGAGCAAGTCGGGTGCCCGGCGCACGGTGAAGGAGGGCGGTGCGTACGTGAACAACGTCAAGGTCACGGACGGCGAGAGCGCGCCGGCCCGCGAGGAGCTGCTGCACGGGCGCTGGCTGGTGCTGCGCCGGGGCAAGAAGAACCTCGCCGCCGTCGAGGTCACCGGCTGATCCCGGACCGCGTACGCACCGCGGCCGGACACGCCTGACGCGTGTCCGGCCGCGGTGCGTCGTGCCCTGGGTTCAGGTCCTCTGTCTGCTGCCGCGGAACGAGGTCCACAGCATGTCGCCGACGCCGACGACCACCACCGCACCGATCAGCTGGAGCAGATGGCGGATCCAGTCGATGCCCTTGGTTTCGTTGACACCGATCCAGGTGGCGACGGCATTGCCGAGGACGCTGCCGATGATGCCGAAAATGGTCGTCAGCCAGAGGGGGATGTTCTGTTTGCCGGGCAGGATCGCCTTCGCGATCAGACCGAGCACCAGACCCACGATGATTGCCCACAACCAGCCCATGTCGCCTCCTCGTGCGACGCGATGTCGCATGTGCGCCCAGTCTCGGACCGTCGGCCGGGCGCCGCATGCCGGAGGGGTCCGTATGTGCGGCACGGATACCGATATGTACGAAAGAGCGTGCCCCGGTCTCGAAGCCCGTGGGTGCCGGGCGTACCGTGGTTGCGGTCCGGTCCGGGGAGCGTCCGGCACGGGAACGAGGTGTCCCCCGGCCTGCCGGATCCCGGGCGCGGGGGGAAGGGTGATGGAGACGTGATGCGCAGGCAGAACGGCGGCGAGGTCTTCCGGATCACGGGGGCCCGGCAGGGACTCGCGGACGATGTGCGCGGCAGGCAGCGGCGCTATGTGATCTCGATGTCCGTACGGACGGTTTCGGTGATCCTGGCCGCGGTGCTGTGGAACGTCGAGCGGTATGTCGCGATCGTGGCGCTCGTGCTCGGGGTGCTGCTGCCGTACGTGGCGGTGGTCATCGCCAACGCGGGCCGGGAGAACACCCCTTCGCTTCCTTCCACCTTCGTTCCGGCGCCGATGCGGCCGGTTCTCGACGCGGTGCCGTCGGCCGGTTCCGCGGAATCCGGTCCGGAGGGCGGCGGGGCCCGCCGCGGCGGGGAATCGGTCTGAGCCCGGCCGCATACGCGTCACGTCCGTTCCTCAAGAAAACCTCAGATCAATCACGAAGTTACGGTGCACCGGACCCTGGTCTGCGTGACATACTTCGTAAGCGCTCCGCATCCCCCGTCGGAGCGACGGACCGACGCCGGGCAGCTCCCCCCGTGGCTGCTCGGCGTCGCTTTTCTCGGGCCGGGGATGCGGTCGGGCACAGGCGCTGACCTAGGGTTGAGTCCGTGAACTCCCCTGAATCCGCGACCGAGAACGCTGCCGCCGCACCCATCTGTTCCGCCAAGGGCTGCCGGGCCGACGCCGTTTGGGTGCTCGCCTGGAACAACCCGAAGCTGCATACCCCGGAGCGTCGCAAGACCTGGCTGGCCTGCGAGGACCACCGGGAGCATCTCTCCTCGTTCCTCGATGTCCGGGGTTTCCTCAAGGATGTCGTGACGCTGACGGAGTGGGAGTCCGGCGGGCCGGGACCGGACGACGCCTGAGGGGTCCTGCCGTCGAACGCCCCCGTGGTGCGGGACGCCGCGTGGTGTGGCGTACTGCGGACCGAAGCTCAAGAAAAGCTCAGATCAATCATGGAGTTACGGTGCACCGCTCCCCGGCGTCCGTGACAGACTTCCTACGCGCTCCGCACCGCTCCTCGCGGCGGGTCCGCTGTCGGACCAGGCCGTCAGCGGGACCGCTGGAGGAGCAAGGAGGAGTCGTGAGTGATCAGAGCGAGGTGAAGTCCCGCGGCCGGAGATGGACCGATGCCGAGAAGTGGCAGGTCTGTCTGGCGGTGGCGGGACTGTTCGTGGCGATCATCGCCGCTGTGGGGCAGTTCATGCAGTAGCCGTCCCGCACACGAGACGGTCGCGACCGGGGACGCGTACGCAGAAGCCCGGTCGAGAGTTGGGCGACCGGGCTCGTGAACTGCGCTGGAGGGTCTGGCCCGGGGTGCCTCCCGGGGCGGGCCCTTCAGTGTCGATCGGGGTGGGCGA
The DNA here is from genome assembly GCF_014649535.1 of Streptomyces gelaticus. Taxonomy (GTDB): domain Bacteria; phylum Actinomycetota; class Actinomycetes; order Streptomycetales; family Streptomycetaceae; genus Streptomyces; species Streptomyces gelaticus. The sequence continues at coordinate 437,384 of NZ_BMTF01000002.1, read as the reverse complement.
AAGCCGGAACCCGCTGATTCGACACCAGAAAATATATCGCGCTCACGTCGCCGCGGAACCCGCTCCGAGACCCCACCCCCTCGTGCCAGGGCCGTACGCCTAGCCCCCGATGGCCGACATCGGCCGGTCGGGCTGAAGGAAGGAAGGGTCGTCCAGACCGGATCCGGCCTTCTTTCCCCACATCGCGAGCGTCCAGATCCGGGCGATCTCCTCGTCCGGTGCGTCCGAGCGCAGGGCGCCGCGCAGATCGGTTTCCTCGCGGGCGAAGAGGCAGGTGCGCACCTGGCCGTCGGCGGTGAGCCTGGTCCGGTCGCAGGCCCGGCAGAAGGGGCGGGTGACGGAGGCGATGACGCCGACCCGGTGGGGGCCGCCGTCGACGATCCAGCGCTCGGCCGGGGCGGAGCCGCGCTCTCCGGCGCCCTCCTCGGTGAGGGTGAAGCGGGTGCGCAGCGACCGGAGTATGTCGCCCGCCGTGATCATGCCCTCGCGCTTCCAGCCGTGCTGGGCGTCGAGCGGCATCTGTTCGATGAAGCGGAGCTCGTACCCCTGCTCGACGGCCCAGGCGAGGAGCTCGGGGGCCTCGTCGTCGTTGAGCCCCGGCATCAGGACGGTGTTGACCTTGACCGGGGTGAGCCCGGCGTCGCGGGCGGCTTCGAGGCCGGCCAGCACGTCGTGGTGGCGGTCACGGCGGGTGAGGGTCTTGAAGACGTCGGGGCGCAGGGTGTCCAGCGAGACGTTGACCCGGTCGAGACCCGCGGCCGCGAGTGCGGCGGCTGTGCGCTCGAGACCGATGCCGTTGGTGGTGAGCGACATCCTGGGGCGCGGGGCGAGGGCGGCGCACCGCTCGACGATGGAGACGAGCCCGGGGCGCAGCAGCGGCTCGCCGCCGGTGAAGCGGACCTCGGTGATGCCGAGCCGGCCGACGGCGATGCCGATCAGCCGGACGATCTCGTCGTCACTGAGCAGGTCGGGCTTGGCCAGCCATTGCAGGCCCTCTTCCGGCATGCAGTAGGTGCACCGCAGATTGCACCGGTCGGTCAGCGAGACGCGCAGGTCGGTGGCGACCCGGTCGAATCTGTCGATGAGCATGTGGGCCCCCTCCCCGTTGCTTCCCGGTGCCGGGTCCGCTTCGTCGCCCGGCCCTTCCGGCTGACCCCTCCGAGACTACGCGAGAGCGGTGACATCGGCGGGGCCCGTTTGGCACGAGGGGCGGCGTGGCCGTGTCGTAGGGTCCTACGACACGGCCACTCGACGGGAGCCCGCGGCGCCGACCGCTCAGTGCGCTCCGACGCCGGTGAGGGACTTGACCTCCAGCTCGGCGTACTTGCCCTTGTCCGGCTCCTCCTTCGAGAGCAGGGAGCCGACCCAGCCGAGCAGGAAGCCCAGCGGGATGGAGATGAGGCCGGGGTTCTCCAGTGGGAACCAGGCGAAGTCGACGCCCTTGAACATCGATGTCTTCGGGTTGCCGGAGACGACCGGCGAGAACAGCACCAGGATCACCGAGCTCGCCAGACCGCCGTAGATCGACCACAGCGCGCCCTGGGTGGTGAACCGCTTCCAGAAGAGGCTGTAGAGGATGGTCGGCAGGTTGGCGGAGGCGGCGACGGCGAACGCCAGCGCCACCAGTCCGGCGACGTTCATGTCGCGGGCGAAGGCGCCCAGGACGATCGCGACCGCGCCGATGAGGACGGTGGCCCAGCGGGCGGCCCGCATCTCCTCCTTCTCGGTGGCCTTCCCCTTGCGGATGACGTTGGCGTAGATGTCGTGCGCGAAGGAGGACGAGGAGGCGAGGGTGAGCCCCGCGACGACGGCGAGGATGGTGGCGAAGGCGACCGCCGAGATCACCGCGAGCAGGACGGCGCCGCCGGTGGTGCCGACCCCGCCGAGGTATTCGGCGAGCTGTGGGGCGGCCGCGTTGCCGGCCGGGTTCTTCGCCTTGATCTCGGCGGGGCCGATGAGGGCCGCGGCGCCGAAGCCGAGGGCGATCGTCATCAGGTAGAAGGCGCCGATGATGCCGATGGCCCAGTTGACCGACTTACGGGCGGCCTTGGCGGTCGGCACCGTGTAGAAGCGGATCAGGATGTGCGGCAGGCCGGCGGTGCCGAGGACCAGGGCGATGCCGAGGGAGAGGAAGTCCAGCTTCGAGGTGCCGGTGGCGCCGTACTTGAGGCCGGGCTCCAGGAACGCCGCGCCGTGGCCGCTCTTCGCGGCGGCCGTGCCCAGCAGGTCGGAGATGTTGAAGTCGAACTTCAGCAGCACCAGGAAGGTCATCAGCAGGGCGCCGGCGATGAGGAGTACGGCCTTGACCATCTGCACCCAGGTGGTGCCCTTCATGCCGCCGATGGTGACGTACACGATCATGAGTACGCCGACCAGCGCGACGATGAGGATCTTGCCCGCGTCGCTGGTGATGCCGAGGAGAAGCGAGACCAGGACGCCCGCGCCCGCCATCTGGGCCAGCAGGTAGAAGATCGAGACGACGATGGTGGACACGCCGGAGGCGGTACGGACGGGGCGCTGACGCATCCGGTAGGCGAGGACGTCGCCCATCGTGTAGCGGCCCGAGTTGCGCAGTGGTTCGGCGACCAGCAGCAGGGCGACGAGCCAGGCGACGAGGAAGCCGATGGAGTACAGAAAGCCGTCGTAGCCGAAGAGGGCGATGGCCCCGGCGATTCCGAGGAACGACGCGGCGGACATGTAGTCGCCGGAGACCGCGAGTCCGTTCTGGAAGGCGGTGAACTGACGGCCGCCCGCGTAGAAGTCGGAGGCGCTCCGGGTCTGCCGTCCGGCCCAGACGGTGATGCCCAGGGTCGCGGCGACGAACACGGCGAAGAGCGTGATGATCAGCGGCCGGTGCTCGGTGGTCGAGGAGGCGGCCAGCTGGAGGGCGGGGTGCGAGTGGTACGCGGCGCTCATGCGTCGGCCTCCATACGGGACTTGATGGCCTCGGCCTTCGGGTCGAGCTTCGCGGCCGCGTGCCGCGAGTAGAACCAGGCGATGAGGAAGGTGGTGACGAACTGGGCGAGGCCGAGCACGAAGGCGACGTTGATGTTGCTGTACACCTTGGTGCCCATGAAGCCGCCCGCGTAGTTGGACAGCAGCACGTAGAGCAGGTACCAGAGGACGAACGCGATGGTCAGCGGGAAGGCGAACGAGCGGTACGAGCGGCGCAGTTCGCCGAACTCCGCGCTCTCCTGCACCGCGGTGAACGCCTCGGTCGTGGGCTGGGCAGGGCGGATGTCCGTACTGGCCTCGGGCGGCGGCGGTGCATCGGTAGCCACGGAATCTCCTCGCGACGCGGGTGCGGTGGTGTCGGTGACGGTGGATCTCACTGGGAAGGGTCGGCATCGAGGGGTGTCTGTGCACCTCCTCCGACAACGGCACGGAGAGCGCGGCGGAGCGGTTCATCGCCGATCCGTACTTCTCCCGCGCACCGGTTCGCGTCCGTCCGTCCGAATCCGGCCCTGCGAACTCATTGATCAATGGGGCTGATCAGCGATAACTTCACTGGTCATGTACGCGACCGGGCACGCCCGTGTCCGGTCGACCGGTACGGATGATGTGGAGACCCCATGGCTCATCTGGGATCCAGACGGACGCGCGCGATCACGCTGCCCGTCGGATTGGCCCTCACGGCCTCGCTCGGCTTCCTGCCGGCGGGTGCCGCCTCTGCCGCACCCGTGGACACGCAGTCCACGGCCGCGGTGTCGACGGACGGACCGAAGCTCTCCTACGTGGTCAACACGCGAGGCGGTCACGGGACCGTCAAGCAGGTGAAGAAGGCGATAGCCGAGGCCGGCGGCACGGTGGTGGTCGCCTACGAGCAGATCGGCGTCATCGTCGCCCACTCGCAGAACCCGGACTTCGCGCAGACGGTCCGCCGGGTCAAGGGTGTCGAATCGGCAGGGGCCACCCGCACCAACCCCATCGTTCCGCAGGCCACCACGGACACCGGGGCCGAGCAGCCGCTCACCGCCGCGCAGGCGAAGGCCGCGGCGGCACAGGCGACGGCGGGCCAGGACCCGATGGAGCCCCTGCAGTGGGATCTGCCCGCCATCAAGGCGGACCAGGCGCACCAGAAGACGCTGGGCAGCAGCAAGGTCACGGTCGCGGTCATCGACACGGGTGTCGACGACACCCACCCGGACCTCGCGCCGAACTTCGACCGCGCGGCGTCGGCGAGCTGCGTCTCCGGGGCACCGGACACGACGGACGGCGCCTGGCGTTCGGCTCCCACCGAGAGCAACCACGGCACGCATGTCGCCGGCACCGTCGCCGCCGCGAAGAACGGCGTCGGGGTGACGGGCGTCGCGCCGGGCGTCAAGGTCGCCGGGATCAAGGTGGCGAACCCGGACGGGTTCTTCTACACCGAGTCGATCGTCTGCGGCTTCGTCTGGGCCGCCGAGCACGGTGTCGATGTCACCAACAACAGCTATTACACCGACCCGTGGATGTTCAACTGCAAGAACGACCCGGACCAGAGCGCCCTGGTCGAGGCCGTCGCACGCGCCACGCGGTACGCGGAGCGCAAGGGCACGGTCAACATCGCCTCGGCCGGCAACAGCCGCTTCGACCTGGCCTCCGGCGCGATCGAGGACACCACCAGCCCGAACGACACCACCGCCGCCACCCGGACGATCAACCCGCGTGAGTGCCTCGACATCCCGGCGATGCTGCCGGGCGTCGTCACGGTCTCCGCGACCGGCGCCAAGGGCCTGAAGGCCTCGTACTCGAACTACGGGAACGGCGTCATCGACGTGGCGGCCCCGGGCGGCGACTCCACGGCCTACCAGACGCCCGCCCCGCCGGCCACCAGTGGCCTGATCCTTTCCACGCTGCCCGACGGCAAGTACGGCTACAAGGCCGGTACGTCGATGGCCTCCCCGCATGTCGCGGGTGTCGCGGCCCTGATCAAGTCGACGCACCCGCACGCCTCGGCGGCCGCGGTGAAGGCGCTGCTGATCGCCGAGGCCGATGCCACGGCGTGCGGTGCCCCGTACGACATCGACAATGACGGCAAGATCGACGCCGTCTGCGAGGGCAGCAAGAACCGCAACGGCTTCTACGGTGCCGGTGTGGTGAACGCGCTGAACGCGGTCCGCTGGTAGCGGGAACGCGGCTCGCGGCGGGAGGGGGCCGGGGTCTTCCGGCGGCCCCCTCCCGCCTGGCGGCGCTCGGTGCCGGTGTGGACGGCTCAGGCACCGAAGTCCGGTACTGCACAGGCCTGGGCGGCGCTCGGCGGTGATCCCGCGCTTCTGGCGCACATCGCGACGCCGCTGCCGTGCGGCACGCCGGCGTGGATGACGGTGGCGCGCATGCGTGCGGGTCCTTGCAGGTCTCAGACGCTGATACTCCGCTCACGGTGCGCCCCGGGGATGACACCGCCCCATTTCGGTCCCGGCGCGAGGACTCCGACGGTCAGCAGGAACTGCGCCGCGAGGTAGGTGAGCATCACCCAGAAGTCGGGCGCGGGCAGCTGCGGCCAGTCCGCGATGCCGGTGGCGATCAGCGCGTCGGAGAGCAGGAAGAGCGCCCCTCCGGTGGCCGCGTACCGGCCGAGGGTGCCGGCGCGGTACGCCATCGTCGTGAGCAGCAGGCTGTATCCGGCTATCGGGATCCGCATCTGCGCGGGCAGTCCGGGCCAGAGCAGGGCGATGAAGGCGGCCAGCACGGCGGCGTAGACGAGCCCGGCGGTCAGCGAACCGCGGGCCCGTCCGAAGTACCACAGGTAGCAGACGTGACCCGCGGCGAAGGAGCCCATCCCGATCAGGAAGGCGGCATCGGCGTCCGCCAGCAGGAACGTGTCGCCGCCCCAGCCGAACAGGAGCGCCGCGATGAGCAGCCGGGGGGCGCGCCGGGCGGCGGCGTACCCGGCCAGCAGTGGCATCAGCAGGGGCTTGGCGACGAGGTGGGCGAACGGGATGCCGCCGAGCACGCCGACGAGGTCGACGGCCGAGGCCACGAGGAAGGCGATGAACAGCGGGCGTACGAGACGCTCCCGCCGGTCCGGGGCAGCGCCGGCGCTCATCCGGTGCGCTCCGGGGCTGCCGTACGGACGGCCCGGCCTGCCGGCTGCCAGCCGGGCCCGCGGAAGATCCGCCCGGCCCGCTCGCTCCAGCTGCCCGCAGAGCGCACGTCGCGGGCGATGGCGGCGTACTCGTGGGTGGCGACGCGGAGCGGGTTGAAGGTGTCGATGTTCTTGGTGAGGCCGAACACGGGCCGCTCGGTCTCGGCGGTGAAGGACCCGAAGAGCCGGTCCCACAGGATCAGGATGCCGCCGAAGTTCCGGTCCAGGTAGCCGCCCTGCGAGGCGTGGTGCACCCGGTGGTGGGAGGGCGTGTTCAGTACGTACTCGAAGGGCCTGGGGAGCTTGTCGATGCGCTCGGTGTGCACCCAGAACTGGTAGACGAGGTTCGCCGACGAGCAGAAGGCGAGCGCGGCCGGATGGACTCCGCACGCGATCATCGGCAGGTAGAACGGCCAGACGGTCAGCGAGGTCCAGGGCTGGCGCAGCGCGGTGGAGAGGTTGAACTTCCGGCTGGAGTGGTGGACCACGTGGCAGGCCCAGAGGATCCGGATGACGTGGTGGCCGCGGTGGGACCAGTAGTAGAAGAAGTCCTGGGCGAGCAGCATCAGCAGGACGGTCCACCACAGCACGGGGACGCGGAGCGGGGTCAGTTCGTAGACCGCGGTGTAGATCGCGACGATGGGCACCTTCCACAGCAGGTCGAAGACCAGGCTGCCCAGCCCCATGGTGATGCTGGTGACGGCGTCCTTCGCCTCGTATCCGGCGGCGTCCTCGTCGGGGTGGAAGTGGTGGAGGGCCATTTCCAGGACGGTGAGCAGGACGAAGGCCGGTATGGACCAGAGCACTACATCGGGCAGGTTCGGCGGCATGCAAGCACCGTAGAGCCGCAGGTGGGCCGGGGACTAGACGTTGTTACCAACAAGTATGCAAGACTCGGTGTCAGCAGTATTTGGTGACTTCTGCCAAACACGGCTGAGTACTGCCCCCCCTACACCCCCACCGCTCCCAGCAACTCCCCCGCCCCATAGGTGACCGCCATCGCCAGCGCTCCCCCGCTCATGTTCCGCAGCACCGCCGGTCCCACCCTGGCCTCGCCCAGCCGGGCGCTCCACCAGCCGGTGAGGGCCAGCGCGGCCAGTACCGACAGCACGGTCACCAGGAGCCGCAGCGACGACGGCGGCAGCACGATGGCCAGCAGCGGCAGCAGTGCGCCCACCGTGAACGCCAGGAAGCTGGCGCCCGCGGCGTGCCACGGGTTCGTCAGCTCGTCCGGGTCGATGCCCAGCTCGACCTCCGCGTGGGCGCGCAGCGCATCGCGTTCGGTGAGCTGGAGAGCGGCCTCCCGGGCGACGTCCCGGCTCAGCCCCTTGCCCTCCAGCAGGCCGGTCAGCTCCTCGAATTCCGCCTCCGGAGCCTCCTTCAGCTCGCGTTTCTCCGTCGCGAGGGCGGCCCGCTCCGAATCGCGCTGGGTGGAGACCGATACGTACTCGCCCACGGCCATCGACATGGAGCCGGCCAGCAGCCCGGCCAGGCCCGCCGTGAGCAGGGTGCCGCGGTCGCCGGTGGCGCCCGCCACGCCGACGACCAGGCCCGCGGTGGAGACCACACCGTCATTGGCACCGAGGACCGCGGCGCGCAGCCAGTTCAGCCGTGCGCCGAGGCCGTTGCCGTGCGGTTCGTCGTGCGTCCGGATATCCGTCACCCGGGGATGGTCTCACCCCGCGCGACGGCCGGGCCCGTACCGACACCACGCTCAGCACCGTGATGTCGGCGTGAGGGACCGGACATCACCTGCCGGTATGCGCCGCAGCTTCCCCTTGCCGCCTGTCCTGACGGTCACCGCGTCGCCATTGCTCAGCACCAGCTCGCCGCATGTGATGCCGACGGGCGTGGAGACCAGGACCTGCGGCCCGGCCGGCTTCTCGTCCTTGGCCGCTTCGGCCGGTACGACCCAGGAGACCGCGATGGCCGCCACGACCGCCGACAGCCCGACGACCGAACAACGCCGAGCCGTGGTCAGCACGTCCTGGGTGTGCTCGACCTCGTCCAGCACGGCGGACATCAGCCGGTCCCCGCTCAGCCACATGCGCTGCCCGAGCCGGCCATGAGCGGCACGCACCGCGGCGAGCGCTCCGGTGAGCAACAGGGCGAACGCCAGAACGAGGAGCGCCGCCGTGGTCCAGCGCCATACGGCGGGCATGCCCGCGACGCTCTCGCGCCCCTTGAGGACGAAGACGACGCCGACGAGCCCGGTCAGTGCCGTGAGCCCGTTCCGCCAGCCCTCGGCCTGCTTCCGTACGGCGGTGAGCTGTTCGAGCTGTAGCTGCTGGCCGAGCTGCGCGAACCGTTTCCTGGTCAGGTCGGTCATGGCACCGGCACGTCCCAGAAGGCACCACAGCCGGTGTCCGGCGACTCGGACGGCCGGTCCGGATGCGGAAATCCGCACTGGCAGTAGACCAGGATGCTGCCGGAGTGCGGCTCCGGCTCGCTCCTGCGGCCGAGCCACCGGCCCTTGTACGGGCCGAGCACGCCGTACGCCACCCGGAACACACTGTTCGCGTGGCAGTTCGGACAGGGGCCTGTGACCGTGTACCAGCGGCCGTCGGCGGAGCGCACGACAGCGGGGTTGCCGGCCGGTGCGAGCTCCTGCTCCCGGAACGGTGTCAGATCGTGGGCAGGGGGCATCCGGTGCTCCTCTCGTGCGCCGCTCCGCGGTACGGCTCCGCGGGCGGTGTCGGTGCCGGGACGTCGGGGTACGTGTCGGGCACTTCCAGGCTGAACACTCCCGCGTACAGCTTGAGCCGCTCGACGACCGCGGCGGTGGTCCATTCGAGCTCCCGTGCGCTGACGGCGATCCGCTCGCCGGAGACCCGGCCACCGAGCGCCGGGGCGCGGCCGGTGTACTGCTCGGTGAGCAGGATCAGATCCTGCCACAGCGGAATCCCGGAGAACTCCGGTCGCTCGACGAGCAGTTCGACCCCGAAGGGACGGTAGAGCGCGAGTCGGTCCCAGGCCTGGTCCAGCGGCCAGCCGAAGCGCGCGGCGACCCGCAGGAGGTCGACCGGGCCGACCGGCCGGTCGCCGGCCAGGTCGTCGAGGAACATCGCCGCGTCGTGCTGCGTCGGACGCCACTGCGCCCACTGTGCGACGGCCACGTCGTCCTGGGGCTTCCATGGACTGCCGAGCACGGCGAACCGGCTCAGCTCCCGCACACTCTCTCCGAGCGTGCCCTCCTTGCTCCGGGAATGCTGTACCAGCTTGCGCACATCGGGCGCCTGGAGCCACTGCGCCCCGTCCGCTGTCCATGTGCAACTGGCCTCGGCATCTGCCATGGTGACGTGGATGTCGACGAGTTGTCCGGGCAGCGGGCCGGTCTCCGGCTCCATGCCCAGCAGTGGCGCCAGTTCAGCGAACCTGGCGTACACCGAGCCGAGCGGGAGCCGGCACGCGGCGGCCACGAGCAGTGCGTAGGCGGAGTCCAGACGCGTCGGACCACCCGCGCTCTTGAGCCACGTCACGCCCCACGACCACGGCATCAGCAGCTTCATGTCCTCCTGAGGAACGGTGAGCCAGCGCTCGACGAACTCCGGGGCCCTGTCGTCCACCAGCCCGGACTCCGCCAGGTTCGTCAGACTCGCGACGATGTCGGCCGTGTCGGCCTGGGACCTGCGCACATTGACGGCGATTTCGGACAGCGGCGCAAGATAGGGAGGCGGGATCTCTCGTCCGCTGTACATCTCGAAGTACTCGCTGGGAATGGTCGGGTCCTCGAGCAGTGCAGCCTCCAATTTACTGAAGACTCTGTCCTTCAAGTCACCCGGTTCGGGAAGTCGAATTCCTTGCGATTCGAACCACGGAGCGAAACTGTTGTACACCTCTCCCAAGGGTTTCGACTCCACGGAAGAAGCCCTGGCCCAAGTCCGCAGAGCCGGACCGCGCGTATTCCAGAATCGCTGCCCGAACACGGCATCCAATTGCCCGAATTCCGGGTTCACATCACTCCTGGGATCGAGTTCGACCATCTTTTCATCGACCGAGATCCCGAGCCAGCTGTACCGTCTCACCACATTCTCGTACTCTTCCCGCGAAACCTTATTCTCAGGTTCACTTCGCCACTCACTCTCGGCGAACTTCGGATGGCGGAGCAGGATCAAGATTTCTCGACGAGTCGCGACCGATCCCGCAGGAACGTCGTCGAGCTCGACGTGCGACGGAGGCAAGGGAAAGCCCAATGCGATGAATCGCTCGGCCCGCGCGAGTGCCTCGCGCCAAGAGAGATTCCCCTGTGCCGAGAAGTGGTCCAGCACGGACAGCAGATTATCGAACGGTCGCCCCTCGTCCTCGTCCTTGTCCTCACCCTCGTCCGCTGTCGTCCACATCCGGATCAGCGGTGAACGGAGGCCCTTTTCGCCCGTGAGCAAGGCGCAGTCCACCGAGTCGAGTTCTGCACCGTGCGCGACTTCGAGATCGGGAACGGAGGGAACATGAACACCCAAAATCGCGTATCGCCGCAATCGGCGCAACAGTTCCGCGAAAGTCAGAGGGCGGTCTCCGAGCCGGGACATCGCCGCCTCTTCGAGGTGAATCACGCTTCCGAATCTTTCGACGACCATCCGGCTCTCCCAGGAAACCGGCTGAGGATATCCTGCCAGCGAGTCCGGCACCGGAACGTCGGCCCATCTGCTGTCCACCGGGATACGGACGGATTGCAGGGCGGCCACCCGCCACGCCAGCAGCCCGGACGGGGCCGACTCAAGGCTTCCCCGTAGATAATCGGGGAGCGAGCCGTCTCTGATCAACAGAATATCCATCGGAATGCATCCGACTTTGCGCAGTAGGACTTCCGCACCTCGGTCCCAGCCACTTGTACTGACCAGCTGCGCATCGGCATCGAGAAGTCTGGCGACCAGCAGTTCCGCACTGCCGAAGTCGCTGATCGCGAAATTCCACAGCCACTCCACGGTGAACCACGAAGGAAGATCCATGCGCTGGGCCAGTGCGCGGACGTGGCTTGTCATCCATTTTCTGTCGAACTTCAGAATCTGGGTCCTGCTGGTATTCAGATCCGGAGAATGAGTCTCCCTGAGATCCACGACGCACCCGTAGGGAACTGCCTCCGAAACCGAACGGCTCGTGAGATAACCCCTGGACGACCTGCTCGGCGCCTCTTCGCGGCTGTTCGTCGGCGTCCAGATACCGTCGACCAGCAGGCAGCCCTGCCCGGGAACCCACCACACGTGCTGACCAGCCTTTACCGGGCCCGAAGCTTCTCCGGCGTAGTAGAGGACGCCCTTCTCCCACTCCTTGACCACGGCACCGCTTTGCTCCACCCGCATGGTGCAGTCGCTGAGCCACACATGCTTGGCCAGTTCGTTCGCCACGTCGATCGTGTCGCCGTTGAGATACAGCCGCACCCGAGTCCCGCCACCCGGCTGGGCAGCGTCGCTCTCCTTGATACGGAAGAGACTCCCGCTCGACGCGATGTCCACGCGCAGCCCGCGACTGGACTCCGGGCGGCCGAACTCGTCCGTGACCCGTGTCCAGATGCTGATTTCGTCTGCCAGCATGAAGTAGCTGAACACACCAATACCGAAACGGCTGTTCGGATAGAGCCTGAGGTCCTTGTCCACCGCACGCCAGCGGGCCTGCTCTCTCCGGTACTCCCTGGACTGCTCGAACCGGCGGCCCGCCCGAGAGAACGTGCTCCGCAGAGCGGCCTGGCCCATCCCTACGCCGTTGTCCTCGCACTCCACGTACGGCCGGCCGTCGTCGTCGACGCCCTGCCGGAAGACGATCTCGCTGTCCCAGGCCTGCCGGATACCCTCCTTCAGCTCGCCGTACCGCACACGTGCCTTGCGATAACGGCAGGCGTCGAGGGCGTTCTGGTAGAGCTCGCGCAGGGCCAGGGTCCGGTCGCCGTACAACTGGGACCCCATGAGGAGTTCACGCATCTCGTCCTCGGCGAGGCTGAAGCGCATGAGCGGCAGCCCGTAGGCGTCGCCACGGCCGGCGGCGTCGTACTGGGGACGCAGTTTGCGGCAGGTCACGCGTTCGGGGAGATGAGTGAGCGGGCCTCCGGACTCGCCCGGCGCGAGGTGCTGCTTGATGTGCTGCACGGCGTCGTCGGCCCAGCCCGTCAGCGTCTCCAGTGCGGCGTGCACCGCGGGGTGCGGGCAGGGCAGGTCCAGGTCGACAGAGGTCCCGAGGCGGTCTCTGGACCAGCGCAGCTCCTGGACACCGGCGACCGCCTGGGCGGGGACGAGGCCGTCCGTGACGCCGATGTTGTCCACCAGGACGCCCGGCATGTCACGGAGATCTCCACCGAGGAGACCCGCGAGGCCGATCAGCCAGGACAGTTCACGCGGGCGCCACCGTTCGGCAGGACCGGTGCGCGGCACGACCTGCTCCGGCCGCTGCGGCCCGTCGGCGCCTTCGCGCTCCCCGGCATACGGCTGCGACGGAACGACGGCGGTCTGACGGCAGACCCGCATCAGCCCGTCCATCAGCTCCGCGGACCGGGCGGAGGCCTCACTGGTACCGAGCACGGCGAAGGCGAGCGGTGCGAGCAGGCCTGGTGCATAGGTGTCCCAGAGCTCTTCGCGTCCCGCAACATGACGGTGCATCAGCCAAGCGGCAACAGCCCCTGCTTCCTCGTGCGCGCCCCTGCTCGCCAGTTCGCGCCCCTTCCGCCAGATCAGCGGATGCGCGGCGTACGTGTGCTCAAGATCGATCCTGGCCTCGTAGCACCCCAGTTCACCCACCGCCGGTTCGAGCTGGAAAGGCAGGGCGGCCGCCGCCTCCTTGACACCCATGGCGTAGACGGCCTCGCGGACGAACGGCGCGGCCAGGAGCACGGCGATCTCGGACGGGTCCAGCAGCGGACCGCCGAGGGTCACCGACGGAGCCAGCAGCGCCCGCAGTCCGGTCGCCAGCACCCGTACCGGATAGCCGTCGTCGGCCCAGGGGTCGGGGGTCTCGGCCAGTGCCTGGGCCCGCAGCCTGGCGCACTCCAGGGCCAACCGCTCCAGGGCCTGCTGCAGTTCGCTTCTGCGGTCCTCACCGCACTGGACGGCCGCCCACAGCTCCGGATCGCGGATTGCGACGGACCACTCCTCCTGGAGAGTCTTTCCGGCGCAGAGTTCGGTGCCGGCGATCGCCGCGGGGCCACTCGGCGCGTAGTGCACGGTGGGCCGTTGCTCGTGCTGGGCGATCCGGGCGAATTCCGCGGTTCTGCGGACAGTGTGGGAGATGACGTCGCCGACGGTCCGCGGGGACGTGTCCGAGGCCAGGGCGTCCGCGAGCGCCCGGGTGAAGTGGCTGCCCAGGAGATCGTCCGAACCACACGTCTGGCCCGCCGCACAGCCGAAGACAACGGCCACCCGGTCCCGCCACGACGGAAAGTTGGTCGCGGGCCCGCCGAAGGAGCCCGCACCGTCCGGTTGATGGGCATCACGGCAGGCGTCGATGCTGAGCAGGACCGTGCCGGCCCTGCAGCCCTTGAGCAGCGTCGTCAGATCGAGGCCGATCAGGCTGTCGGCGTCGACATGCGGCGGATCGGTCGACCAGTTGAGCTGTGCCTCCGAGGGCACGAGGTAGTCGGCGCCGTCGACGGACAGTCCGTGGCCGGTGAAGTGGATCAGTACGGTGCCGTCCTCCGGTGCCGTACAACAGACCCGGCTGATGGCGCTGACGATCCGGGAGCGCAGAGCCGGACGGTCCGAAGAGAGCCCCAGCGTCTCGACGCTGTATCCGGACGAGCGCAGCGCGGCGTCCATCAGCTCGACGTCCCGGTGCACGGCATGGGTCAAGTCCGGGAAATGGTCGTTCAGTTCGTACTGCGGCACAGCGATGAGCAGTGCCTGCCTGCTTTCGCCCATGACCGTCGCCTCCCCCGTCGGGCCTGATCGGTGCAGATCACCATGCCACAGGTGAGCGGCGGACCGGACGGGGGTCGACGACTGCGGATCACCAGACGCGTACCGACCCGCCCCGCGCGAAGGCGGGGCTGGTCGCGTCGGGCGGGACCTCCTTCAGGGGTTCGGCGATCTCCTCCACCGTCGGGCCGACGGTCGCGGCGACACGGTCCAGCGCCGCCAGGTCGAACCCGTAGACGCGCGCGGCATTGCCGCCGGCCATCGCCGCGATCTCCTCGGGCGGCAGGCCCGCATACGCGATCCGCAGGCCCTCTCGCGAGTACGGGGCGGTCCCCTCGTCGTGCGGGTAGTCGCTGCCCCACATGATCTTGTCGATGCCGATCCGGTCGCGCAGCGGCACCTCGTGCGGCCGCATGAAGCTGGCGCCGACGTAACAGTTGTCCCGCCACACCTCACCGGGGCTCGCGCCCATCGAAGCGGCAAGCCCTGCGCCGAATTTGGACTCGGCGGTGGATGCCCCCGTCGCCGCCGCGACCAGACGTCCGTGGTAGTAGTCCAGCATCTCCACGACGCCCGGGATCCAGCCGGAGCCCTGTTCGGTGAGGACCAGTTTCAGTCCGGGATGGCGACGGAAAGCCCCGCCGAAGATCAGGTGCCACAGCGCCCGGTGGGAGAACCAGGTCGTCTCCACCATGAAGACCGCACGCGCCGCCGGTTCGTCGCCGAGCGGCGGGGAGGCCGATCCGCCGTGGTGGTTCACGGGTACGTCCAGCTCCTCGCAGACCTCCCACAGCGGGTCGTACACCTGGGAGTACAGCTCCGGGATGCCGGATCCCGGCGGAGTGCCGGGCAGCAGGATGCCGCCGGTGAGCCCCGCCTCCTTCGTGCGGCGGACCTCGCGGACCGCCTCCGTCGGATCGTTGAGGAGGATCTGCGCGACGCCCGCCCGCCGGCCCGGCACCTGCGCGCAGAAGTCGGCGAGCCAGCGGTTGTGGGCGCGCAGGCCGGCCCAGCGCTGTTCGTAGTCCGCCCGCGTCGGCGCGGGCGCCATCAGGGAGGCGGAGGGGAAGAAGGGCGGGATGGTGTTGGGGAAGACGACCTCCGCGACGATGCCGTCCGCCTCCAGCTCCGCGACGCGGCGTGCGGAGTTCCAGTTGCGGTCGGCGGTGTCGGCGAGGAGGTCCTCGTACGGGTTGACGTATGCCGCTGCCCACGCGTCGAAGTCGTCGT
This sequence comes from Streptomyces gelaticus, assembly GCF_014649535.1. Classification (GTDB taxonomy): domain Bacteria; phylum Actinomycetota; class Actinomycetes; order Streptomycetales; family Streptomycetaceae; genus Streptomyces; species Streptomyces gelaticus. The sequence goes on along the minus strand of NZ_BMTF01000002.1, from coordinate 422,252 downwards.
GGTACTTGGCCTCCAGATAGGGCCTGTAGTCGAGGAGATCGGCTCCGGCGTGGCAGTCTGCGGAGATGACCGTGTAGCGGTCCATCACCGGACCCCCAGGACCGGGAAGTCGTGGTCGGTCAGCCAGTGCCGGCCGACCTCCCGCGAGCGTGCCCAGGACGCCTCGACCGCCGCCTGGTCGGCGCTCTGGCCCAGGTCCTCGGGTGTGGGGCCGATGCGCTCGGCGACCGGCGCGAGCTTCGCCGTGTCGAAGCCGAAGACCTCCGCCGCGGCAAGGCCCAGCATGCGGCGGGTCTCGGCCACCGGAATGTCGTGGAAGGTGTTGCGCAGCCAGTTCGCCGTGTTCGGCCAGGTGCCTTCGGGATGCGGGAAGTCGCTGCCCCACAGGATGTTGTCGACACCGATCTCGTACCGCTGGGCCAGTTCGCGGCGCTTGGTGTTCGTGGCGCAGATGAAGACCTGGCGGTCGAGATACTCGTGCGGGGGCCGCTTCAGCTCGGCGAACGGGGAGAGTTTCTTGCCGCCGTGGGCACCCAGGTAGAGCCGGTCCATGAACCAGAGGAGGTTCGGCAGCCACCAGCAGCCGGACTCGGCGACGCCGAACCTCAGCCCGGGGTGGCGTTCGAAGGCGCCCGACCAGAGCAGGAACCAGAGCGGGCGGGACGGCCACCAGGTGACCTCGGAGACGTAGATCCCGAGGTGGTCGCCGTACTCGTGGCGCGGGGCCGCACCGGAGTGCGTGACCACCGGCATGGCCGTCTCGGCGGCGGCCGCCCACACGGGGTCGTAACGACGGTCGTGATACGGGGCCTTGTCCACCCACATGGACGGGATCATGAGTGCGCCGAGTCCGGATTCCTTGGCCCGGTGGATCTCCGCGACGACCCGGTCGACCTCCCCGGTGACGGGCAACAGGGCGACCCCGCAGTGGCGTTCGGGGTTCTGCGAGACGAAGTCGGCGAGCCAGCGGTTGTGGGCCTGCGCGCCCGCCATGCCCAGTTCGGGGTCCTGGTCGCCGGAGAGCCCGAGGCCCACGCCGAACGGGGCGGCGGTCCGGCTGTCGACGGCGTCCGCGTCGGGGAAGACGACCTCGGCCGCCACCCCGTCGCCGTCGAGTTCCTTGAGACGCCGGGCGGCGTCCCAGCCGCCCTTCAGACCTTCCTCGTTGTCCTGGAACCACTTGTCGGCAAAGGCCTCGTTGCGTACACCGAGGCGGGTCATCTCCTCGCGGCGGCGCTCGCGCCCGGCGAGGAAGTCGTCGAACTCCCGGTGGAAGCGGGGGTCGAGATAGGGCCGGTACTCCTCGGTCGGCAGCCCGGCGTGGCAGTCGGAGGAGATGATCAGGTACGGGTCGTCGGTCATCGCTCGCTCCTCAGTCGAGTATGAAACTCTCCAGGTACGACGGGTTGGCCCGGTCGAGCATCGACTGCGACCTGGCGCGGATCTGCCGGTCGCTGTGCTCGCTCTGCGGCAGCATCCAGAAGCGGTCGGCGCGTATCCCGTCCACGACGGTCCCCGCGACGTCCTCCACCGGGGTGAACTCCACCTCGTGGCCCGCCGCCCGCATGGCGGACTCCCACTGGTCGAGGCTGCGGTACGGGGTCTTGCGGGGGCGCTCCTTGGCGTACCGCTGCGGGCGGTTGCGGTGCGATTCCCACAGTCCGGTACGGAGCATGTGCGGGCCGGGGAAGAGCACCGAGGCGCCGACCGGTGCGCCCTCGGCCTTCAGATGTGCGTACAGCGACTCGGTCATCGTGACGACTGCGGACTTGGTGACCGCGTACACGGAGGCGGTCGGCAGCGGGGCGATCCCGCCGTCGCCGGACGAGGTGTTGACGACATGACCCGGACCACCGCCCGCGATCATGCGCGGCACGAACGCCTGGATGCCGTGGAAGACGCCCCAGACATTGACCGCGAACGCCCACTTCCAGTCGTTCGGTTCGTGTTCCCACATCCGGCCCTCGGCCCCGGAACCGACACCGGCGTTGTTGCACAGCACATGCACGGCGCCGAAGGTGTCGTACGCGGCTTCGGCCAGCGCCTGTACGGATTCCCGCTCGCCGACGTCGACGACCCGGGCCAGCACCTGCGCACCGTCCCGGCGCAATTCGCGCGCCGCCCCGTCGAGCGCGCCCTCCTCCACATCGGCGAGGACGACGCTCAGCCCCTCGGCGGCGAACCTGCGTGCCATCGCGAGGCCGATGCCGCTCGCGGCGCCGGTGACGACGGCGGTCTGCCCCTTCTCCAGTCTCATCGGACGCTCCCCTCCGGCGGTCCGTCGTGGATCTGCTGCGGGTCGTCGTAGCGCTGGTGGATGTACGGCAGCAGGGCCTTCGCGCTCACCCGCTCCACGGCCCTGCCCTGCTGGTCGCTGGTCTTCTCGCCGATGGTGAGGTCGACCAGCCGTCGTACGGGGAGGTCGGCGACCGGGTCGTACACCGACTCGCGCAGCACCACGTCGCCCGATATGCGTTCCAGTCTGCGGACCTTCTCGTGGCGGGTGCAGTGGATCAGGACGGGGTCGGAGTCGAACCCTTCGCCGTCCACCGCGGGCAGGAATTTGAAGTAGAAGTCGAGCTTGGCCGTCGGCTCGGGCAGCGGGAGCTGTTCGCCGACCGCGCCGCGCACCTCGACGAACGCGATGCCGTGCCGGGCGAGCGCGGCCCGGACGACGAGGCCGTCGCGTTCGACGGTCACCTCGCCGAGCTTCTTCGGTTCGCCGAACACCTCGCGGCCGCCGGTCAGCGCCCGTTCATGGGTCATCGGCATGACGAGCGGGTACCAGCCCTCGTGCCCGTCGTGGACGGCGGCGACGGCGACGGAGCCGGCGCCGAGTGGGTAGCCGGGGAGTTCGACCGTACTGATGCTCGCCCGGACGAGCGGGCGCCGTGCGGGTTCGAGGGGCGGTGGGAGGACGGCCGCCACCGCGTCGGGGTCGCTCTCCCAGAGGGCCACCACACCGGTGGACCAGATGTCGGGGAGTGCGGAGCGTGCCTCGCGGGCCGTCGCGATCTCGGCCTCGGTGCGTGCGCCGTACCGTACACGTGCCATGCCGTACCACCCCTTCTCGGTCGTCCGTGAATCGGTTCTCCGTGTCTCGGTTCTCCGCGCCAGGTTCTGTAACACAGTTACACCGACGTCGATGAAGGGTAAATAGGCATGCACGTAACGGAGTTCGAGAATCAAGGAGCACTGTGGCGCGATCGTCGCTGACTCGCGAGCAGGTCCTGGATACGGCCGCCGCCCTGGTGAGGCGGAACGGCCCGCAGGCCCTCACCATGCGTGCTCTGGCCGCGGAACTGGGCACCGCGGTGACGTCGATCTACTGGCACGTCGGCAATCGTGAATCGCTGCTGGACGCCCTGGTCGAGAGCACCGTGCAGGAAATGGGCACCCTCCGCCCGGCCGGCCGGACCCCGGCGGCCCGCATCGTCTCGGTCGCCCGCGGCCTGCGCCGCCAACTGCGGGCCAGGCCGCATCTGATCGCGATGGTCCACGAACGAGGGCTCACCGAGCGGATGTTCCTGCCCGCGCAACAGGCCCTCGTCCACGAAGTGCACGCCGCGGGGCTGCGCGGGGCGCGGGCTGCGGCGGCGGTGCGGGCGGTGCAGTTCCAGACCGTCGGCTTCCTGCTCGTCGAACGCAATCGGGAGCGGTCCCCCGTCCAGTCACCCGGCGAGGGCGAGCTGTGGACCGCGTCCGCCGCGGACGACGACCCGGCGCTGGCCCGCGCGCTGGCCCGGCCCACCGACCCGGACCGGCTGTTCGAGGATTCCGTACGGGCCCTGGTGGAAGGACTGCTGACAGGCCCCCCGCAACAGGGGGCGCGCCGCAGAACCGGCACGCAGGAGCGGGAGACAGCCGAATAGGAGACTGTCAGTCGCGGCCCGTATTCTCTGTGACCATGCTCGACGACCGCCAGACCGCAGCACCGTGGCCGACCGCCTACCCACAGGGGTACGCGGTCGTCGACGTGGAGACCACCGGACTCGCACGGGACGACCGGATAGTGTCCGCTGCGGTCTACCGCCTGGACGCGCAGGGCAATGTCGAGGACCACTGGTACACCCTCGTCAACCCCGAGCGCGATCCCGGCCCGGTCTGGATCCACGGGCTGACCAGTGATGTCCTCGAAGGCGCTCCGCTCTTCCCGGAGGTCGCCGCCCAGCTCTCGGAGCGGCTCGCGGACCGCGTCCTCGTCGCGCACAACGCGGCCTTCGACTGGTCGATGCTGGCGCGGGAGTACGCACGGGCCTCGGCCGTCGCCCCCGTGACACAGCGGCTGTGCACCATCGCGCTCTCCAAGGAGCTTCGGCTGCCGCTGCCCAACCACAAACTGGAGTCGCTGGCAGCGCACTTCGGCGTCGTGCAGCAGCGCGCCCACCACGCCCTGGACGACGCCCGGGTGCTGGCCGAGGCGTTCCGGCCGAGCCTGCACGCGGCGGCGCGGGGCGGGGTCCGGCTGCCGCTGCTGGAGTGCCGGCCGCTGACCGAGTGGTCGGACTCCCCCGTCACACCGCGGATCGGCTACCAGCCCTCGTACGGTCACAGCAGCTGGCGCCCCTCGCGCAAGCGCCCGGCGTGCCCGTATCCGAACCCCGGGCGGTACGAGAAGGACAAACCTCTCATGCAGGGCATGCGGGTGGCGTTCTCCGGGGACACCTCCGTCGACCGCGAACTGCTGGAGGACCGGGCCGTGGAGGCCGGGCTGCATGTGGCGACCAGCGTGTCCCGGCTGACCAGTCTGCTGGTCACCAATGACCCGGACTCGTCGACGTCGAAGACGGTCAAGGCGAAGTCGTTCGGCACCCCGATCCTGGACGAGGGCGCGTTCACCCACCTGCTGCGCGATGTGGCACCCGCACCGGGCCAGGCGGTCACGCCGTCATCGGAGTGAACCGGCGACGACTCGCCCGCCCGCCGCTCGCCCGCCGCCGCCCTCGCGTCCCACCCTGTGGCGCATGGCACGTTGCGAGGTTTGCGGAAACGACTACGGGATGTCCTTCGAGGTGCACGCCCAGGGCGCGGTGCACGTCTTCGACTGCTTCTCCTGCGCCATTCACCGCATGGCGCCCATCTGTGAGCACTGCCGGGTCCAGATCATCGGCCAGGGCGTCGAGGTCGACGGGCACTGGTTCTGCGGCGGTCACTGCGCCCGCGCCGAGGGGAAGGTGGGCATCATCGACAAAGTCTGAGCAGCGGCCGCCGCACTGTCTTCCCCCCACCCCTGCGCGATGCACCCCACGACACAGTTGTACCGTCGTGGGGTGTACCGCTTCCTGTTGACCCGGCAGTGGCTGATCCTCGCCCTGCTCGCCCTCGTCCTGATCCCCACGATGGTCGAGCTGGGCTTCTGGCAGCTGCACCGGCATGAGCACAAGGTCGCGCAGAACTCTCTGATCTCCCGCAATCTCAAGGCGAAGCCGGTTCCGGTCACCTCGCTCACCGCTCCGGGTCACACGGTCCCGCGCTCCGACTACTGGCGGACGGTGACGGCCACGGGCACGTACGACACCGAGCATCAGGTGGTCGTACGCCGCAGGACCTCCGCCGACGGGCGGATCGGTGTCCATGTGCTGGTCCCGTTCGACCTCAAGGACGGCGGCACGGTCCTGGTCAACCGCGGCTGGGTGCCCTCCGCCGACAGCCAGCGGGCCTTCCCCGAGGTGCCGGCCGTGCCCCGCGGCGAAGTGACCGTCACCGGACGGCTCAAGGCCGACGAGACGACGAGTGCCAGCGGCATCAAGGACATCTCGGACCTGCCGGACCGCCAGGTGATGCTGATCAACAGCGCCCAGGAGGCCGAACGGCTCTCCCGGCCGGTGCTCGGCGGCTACATCGAGCAGACCGCGCCCGAGCCCGTCGGCGGCTCCCCGGAACTGATCGAGGCGCCGGACGACAGCTCGATCGGCCCGCACATGGCGTACGCCGTGCAGTGGTGGCTCTTCGCCGCCGGTGTCCCGGTCGGGTACGTGGTGCTGGCGCGCAGGGAGAAGCGCGACCGGGCGGAGGCCGCGGCCAAGGAGGCCGCCGGGGAGCAGCAGCCCTCCGAACCGGAGAAGCCGGAGAAGCCGGAACCCGCCACGGCCTGACGTCGTGGCCGCCGGATGCGGGCCGGGCGTTCCCGGCCGGGTGACCCCCGCCGTCCGGGACTGCTTAACGGGGCCCAGGTTCGGGAACACGCCAGAACGTGACCCCATGCATCGAGGACTACGCGCTCATCGGCGATCTCCAGACGGCCGCCCTGGTCGGCAGAAACGGTTCTGTGGACTGGCTCTGTCTGCCGCGCTTCGACTCGGGCGCCTGCTTCGCCGCCCTGCTCGGCGACGAGGACAACGGCCACTGGCGGATCGCCCCGAAAGGCGCGGAGACCTGCACCCGGCGCGGCTACGCGGGTGAGTCCCTGGTCCTGGAGACGTTCTGGGAGACCCGCACCGGCACGGTCAAGGTCATCGACTTCATGCCGCAGCGCGACCGGGAGCCCGACGTCATGCGGATCGTCGAGGGCATCAGCGGCACCGTCGAGATGAGCTCCGTGATCCGGCTGCGCTTCGACTTCGGCTCGGTGGTGCCGTGGGTGCGCCGCTCGCAGGGGCACCGGGTGGCGGTCGCGGGGCCGGACTCGGCCTGGCTGCGCAGCGAGCCGCCGGTCAAGACCTGGGGCCAGCAGTTCTCCACCTGCTCGTCGTTCACCGTCTCCGCGGGCGAGAAGGTGGCGTTCGTACTGACCTGGCACCCCTCGCACTCGCCCCGCCCCGATCTGGTCGACCCGTACGAGGCGCTGGAGAACGCTCTGTCCGACTGGACCGAGTGGTCCTCGCGGTGCAGGTACCGGGGCCCCTACCGGGAAGCGGTGATCCGCTCGCTGATCACGCTGAAGGCGCTGACCTTCGCCCCGACCGGCGGCATCGTGGCGGCGCCCACCACCTCGCTGCCGGAGGAGATCGGGGGCGTACGGAACTGGGACTACCGCTTCTGCTGGCTGCGGGACTCCACGCTGGCCCTCGGCGCCCTCATCTCGGCCGGCTACCTGGAGGAGGCCGCCGCCTGGCGGGACTGGCTGCTGCGCGCGGTCGCCGGGGACCCGGCCGACCTCCAGATCATGTACGGCCTCGCGGGTGAACGCAGACTGCCCGAGGCGGAGCTGCCGTGGCTGCGCGGATACGAGAACTCCGCCCCGGTCCGGATCGGCAACGCCGCGGTCCGCCAGCGTCAGCTCGATGTGTACGGGGAGGTCATCGACTCGTTGCGGCTGGCGCGCGAGGCGGGGCTGGGCGACAAGCCGCACGCCTGGAGTCTGCAGCTCAGCCTGCTCCGCTTCCTGGAGTCCACCTGGCGCGAGCCGGACGAGGGGCTGTGGGAGATCCGCGGCCAGCGCCGCCACTTCGTGCACTCCAAGGTGATGACCTGGGTCGCCGCCGACCGTGCCGTACGCACCCTGGAGGGCAACCCCTCGCTGGCCGGCGACGCCGACCGGTGGCGGGCGATGCGGGACGCGGTGCACCGGGAGGTGTGCGAGAAGGGGTACGACCCGGAACGGAACACCTTCACGCAGTCCTACGGCTCCCGGAATCTGGACGCCGCGACGCTGCTGATCGCCCGGACCGGCTTCCTGCCCCCGGACGATCCCCGGCTGATCGGCACGATCGACGCGGTCCGGGCCGAGCTGGGCCGCGGCTGCCTGCTGCGCCGCTACACCACGGACGGCTCCTCGATCGACGGACTGCCCGGCAGCGAAGGGGCCTTCGTGGCGTGCTCGTTCTGGCTGGCCGACGCACTGGTCCTGACCGGGCGCGCCGACGAGGCCAGGGATCTCTTCGAGCGGCTCCTGGCGCTCCGCAACGATGTGGGGCTGCTGGCCGAGGAGTACGACACCGCCGGCCACCGTCAGCTGGGCAACTTCCCGCAGGCGTTCAGCCACATCGGCCTCGTCGGCACCGCCATGGCACTGGCCGGGGAGGACACGATGGAGCCCGACGCGGCAGGATAGGAGCCATGGATCTTGGACTGAAGGACCGTGTCTACATCATCACCGGAGCGACCCGGGGGCTGGGCAACGCCACGGCGCGGGCGCTCGCCGACGACGGCGCGAGAGTGATCATCACCGGGCGGGACGAGAAGCGCGTCGAGGCGGCCGCCGCCGAACTGGGCGCGGCCGCGGCCGGCCTCGCCGCCGACAACGCCGATCCCGCGTCCGCCCAGCGCCTGGTGGACGCGGCGCACGAGCGGTTCGGGCGGCTCGACGGCATTCTCATCAGCGTCGGCGGACCGGCCCCCGGCTTCCTGGCCGACAACACAGACGAGCAGTGGCAGTCGGCCTTCGAGTCGGTGTTCCTGGGCGCGGTACGTCTCGCCAGGGCCGCGGCGGACGTGCTCGGCGAGGGCGGCGTGATCGGCTTCGTGCTCTCCGGCTCCGTGCACGAGCCGATCGCCGGACTGACCATCTCCAACGGCCTCCGTCCCGGCCTGGCCGGTTTCGCCAAGTCGCTGGCCGACGAGCTCGGTCCCCGCGGGATCCGGGTGGTGGGCGTGCTGCCGGCCCGGATCGACACGGACCGGGTGCGGGAGCTGGACGCCCTCTCCGGCGACGCGGAGGCCTCCCGGGCGGCCAACGAGGCACGGATTCCGCTGCGGCGCTACGGCACCCCGGAGGAGTTCGGCCGGACAGCGGCGTTCCTGCTCTCGCCCGCGGCCTCGTATCTGACGGGCATCATGGTGCCGGTCGACGGCGGCTCCCGGCACGGCTTCTGATCCGGAGCCCGTGCCCGGTCGCCGGCCGGCGACCTGCTGTCAGCTCACCCGTTCCGCACGGTGCCTGACCGCTCTCAGCCGTACCTCGGCCGGCAGCTCGGCCAGCCCGGCCGAATCCCGCGCATGGGCCAGCGCCTCGTCGGTGAGGCTGCCGAGCGCCTCGTCCGGCGCCGCGTGCGGCTCCATCAGCAGGCGGATCCTGGCCTGCGGCGAGCTGCGCCGGCCGGTCAGCGCGACCTGGGCGCGGGCCACTCCGTCCAGCGTCTCCGCCTCACCGGCGAGCACCCCTTCCAGGGCCCGGCCCCGCAGGAGCGCCCCCTCGCCGTCACCGCTGTCCACCAGCACCTCGGCGAGGCGGGCGCGGCGCAGCTGGGCCAGCAGCCACCACAGGGCGAGGACGACCACGACGGCGAGGACGGCGATGACCGCCGGCCACCACCAGCCCTGGTCGCTCCAGCGGTCCCGGTCGGCCTCGCTGACGAGCACATCGCGCCTGCCGTACCAGGGCCACCAGGACGGCACGGCCAGGCCGAGACCGGCTGCGAGCACCGCGCCGCCGCCGCAGATCAGTACCAGCCCGGCCAGGCCGAGCAGTACCCGGTTGACGGTCCTGAGCAACGGGCTCACCTCTTCTTCGCGGGCCGGCGGACATGTACGGACAGGCTCGGCGGCCTGGCCAGCCCCAGTTCCCTGATGCCTGTCCCGAGCACGGTGTCCAGATCGGCCCGTACGTCGTCGAGCTCCCGGAAGTGCGAGACGGCGCGCACCACCGCCCTGCCCCGGCCCATCCGGACCCGCACCGACTGCACCCCGGACACTTCGACGGCCCGGTCGCGCAGGACCAGTGCGGCCGCGGACCGGTCGAGGGCGGCCCGTACGCCGGGACGGTCGCGGCGCATCGGCAGCAGACCGCGGAGGCCGGGGGTGACGGCGAGCACGAGCAGCCACAGTCCGATCGCCACGGCGAGCGCGGCGGCGGCGAGCAGCCAGGCGTTCTCCAGCGGGCGCCGGGCGAGCTCGTCGGCCAGCGACCGGCGCCATTGCATCGCGGGCCGGCCGGCCCGCACCGCCGCCACGTCGTAGAGCAGCAGTCCGCCGGCGCCGAGGACCACGAGGGCGAGGAGCGCAGCGGGGACACGGCGCGCGGACCAGAAGCGGCCCGCTCTGCCGCCGCCCTCCTGGTGGGACGGCACCGGATCGTGGGCGGCGGACGAGGCGGACCGGCCGAGTCCGAGCACCTCGCCCTTCTCGTCGGGCGGGTTTCCTCCGTCCGCTTCGACGGGGTCAGTGGCCGGCAGTCGCGGCGCGGGGTGCTCCGGCCCGTGACGCTCGCTCATCGGAGCCTCCCCTGTGCCGCGGCGCTCGCTCCCGTCGGATGCAGACGCTCCACCTGTACGGCCACCTCGGGCACTTCCATCCCCGCCAGAGCCCTCACCCGCTCGGCGACATGACGACGCACCCCGCCGCACTGGCGGCCGATGTCGCAGGGGTATCCGAGCTCCAGGCTCACCCGGACCCGGGCGGTGTCCCGGTGCACCGTGACCGTGGCGCGCGGCGCGGCACCCTCCGGCGGCGGCTCGTCGATCGCCTCCTTCGCCGCCTGTGCGGCGATCTTGGCGACCACCCGGTCGGCGATCCGGGTCTCCCCACGCTCACCTGCGGCGATCCGGCTGCTCGCCCCCGACAACGCCGTCACCGCCGTCGGTCGCCGCGCTCGCGACTCCGGAAGAAGTCGCCGAGTTCCAGGTCGCCCTCCAGGAGGCGGCCGGCTACGAAGCCGACCGCTCCCAGGGCGGCCACCAGCAGGAAGGCCCCGAATCCGCCGAAGTACCCGGCGAATCCGAGCGCCATGCCGGCCACCATGCCGACCACAGCCATGCTCATCGTGCGCTCCTCAACTCCCTCGCGCCGGAGGTCTAATGGAGACGTGGCTCGGACTGGCCCTCGTCCTCGGCCTCGTCGGGCAGCTTCACATCGCTCACCGCGATATTGACCTCGACGACCTCCAGGCCGGTCATCCGCTCGACCGCCGCGACGACGTTCTCCCGTACGTCGCGGGCGACATCGGCGATCGAGACGCCGTAGTCGACGACGATCTCCAGGTCGAGTGCGGTCTGGGACTCGCCGACCTCCGCCTTCACCCCACGGGTGACGGACCTGCCACCACCGGGTACCCGGTCGCGCACCGCCCCGAAGGTGCGCGAGAGGCCGCTGCCCATCGCATGGACGCCGACCACATCGCGCGCCGCCATTCCCGCGATCTTCTCGACCACTCCGTCGGCGATGGTCGTACGGCCACGGGTGGCGGGGGCTCCCCCGCCGCGCTTGATGAGCGTGCTCGATTCCTTTTCGGGGCTTTCGGGCCGGTTCCGCTGTGTGGTCTCGGTCATCGCCATTCTTCCCTTCAGGGCAGGTTGGACCTCTTTGCCCACATTAGGCGTGCTTGCCCCTTCTCGCGCCGTGGATGCGGCAGGCTGGGGAAATGACGACGGCTGACGGCCCGCGCGGGGCCGACGGATGGGCAGCGGCGGTACGGCTACGGCTCGGCCTCGGCCGGCTGCTTCCGCTGGGCGGTCCGGCGGACGGGGCCTGGATCTCGGAGCGGGCCGCGGTCGCGGTGCTGCGGGGCGCAGTGACAAGCCCCGGCGCCGCGCTCGGGAAGCTCAGGATCTCGGTGGCAGATCCGGACGGGGCACCGGGACCGGAGGTGGAGCCGCCGCCGAGCGCGCTGCCTCCGGGGCCGCTGCGGATCGAGGTGACGATGTCGGCCGTATCCGGCCGGCCGCTGCCCGTCGCGGCCGACGCGCTGCGCTCGGCGCTGCTGACGGCCGCCGGGGAGCGGCTCGGCCTGGTGGTCGACACGGTGGACGTCCGGGTGACGGCACTGCTGGACGCACCGCCCGAACGACCGGCTCCCGCCCCGATGGAGGTGCACGAGGCAGCTGCGGAAGGGGTGGCGGGGACCGCGGCGGCGGGTGTTCCGGGCGTGGTGACGCTGACCGGGGTGCTGGGCCGTGCGGTGCACGCGGACCCGGACCATGTGCGCATCGAGCTGGCGACGGACCCGGGCCACCGGGCGCTCGACGTGGCCCGTGCGGTGCGGAGTGCCGTGGCGGCCGCGGTGGAGGGGCACCCCTCGGTCGCGGTGCTGGTCACCGCGGTGGTGGAGCGGGACTGAGCGCGGGCCGGGCCGGACCCGCCCCGCGCTCGAAGGACGGATGCTCAGTCGGTGACGCCCGCCAGGTCGCGCAGTCGGCGGCCCTGCGCGGCGCGTTCGGCGACGCGCTGCTCCTCGTAACCGCGGGAGACGGCACCGCGCAGCAGCGCCTTGGTCTCCACGACGGCGTCGCGCGGGGCGGCCAGCAGCACGCCGGCCAGATCGCGCGCCGCGGCGTCCAGCTCACCGGCGGGGACGACGAGATTGGCCAGACCGGTACGCTCGGCCTCCTCGGCGTGCACGAAGCGGCCCGTGGCGCAGATTTCGAGCGCGCGGGCGTACCCCACCAGGTGCACCAGGGGGTGCGTGCCGGTGAGGTCGGGCACCAGACCGAGGCTGGTCTCGCGCATGGCGAACTGCACGTCCTCGGCGACGATCCGCAGATCACAGGCGAGGGCGAGCTGGAAACCGGCACCGATCGCATGTCCCTGGACGGCCGCGATCGACACGATGTCGTTGCGGCGCCACCAGGTGAACGCCTCCTGGTACTCGGCGATGGTCGCGTCGAGCTCGGCCTCCGAGCCGCGCGCCATGTCCAGGAAGGACGGCTCGCCGTCGAACCCCTCGGGGGTGAACGCCTGCCGGTCGAGGCCCGCGGAGAAGGACTTGCCCTCGCCGCGGAGCACGACGACCCGCACGCTTCCGGGCAGTGCCCGTCCGGCCTCCGTCAACGCCCGCCAGAGAGCGGGGGACTGGGCGTTGCGCTTGGCCGGGTTGGTGAGGGTCACCGTGGCGACCGCGTCGTCGACGGTGAGTCGTACGCCGTCCTTGTCGAGCAAAGAGTCGAGCGAGGTCATGGGGCGCCTCCGGATCGGTTCAGTCAACAAGCAGAGCTAAGTGACTGAACAGTAACCACCCGGTCGACATCGCTGCCGGCCGGGTGGCCACCGACGAAACCGGTGAGCCCCGGGACGGGCCGGACGGCCTGCCCCGACCGCCGTAGGCCGTCAGGCCGTGGCGGCCTTCTTGCCCCGTGTCGCTCCGCCGCGTCCCCGCAGCGTGACTCCGGACTCACTGAGCATCCGGTGGACGAATCCGTAGGAGCGGCCGGTCTCTTCGGCCAACGCCCGGATGCTCGCACCGGAGTCGTACTTCTTCTTCAGGTCTGCCGCGAGCTTGTCGCGCGCGGCGCCGGTAACCCGGCTGCCCTTCTTCAGAGTCTCGGCCACCCGTGCCTCCTCATGGGAAGTGCGCTCTGGACTCTCATGATCACCCCTCGGGGGCTTCCTGGCCACCCATTCGGCAAGGTCCGTGCAACCCGGTTCCCGGCCCGAGAGGGGGCCACACGATCGGAATCCCGCATTCCGTGGGGCCGTGGCGGCGGGTGCGCCAAGGCTCGGGAAGAACCGGCAGGTCAGGGCCACACGGGGGGCGCGGCCCCCATACGGGTGCGCCCGGCAGGTATCTGCCGGGCGCCGCGCCGGGGTACGAGACGTCCTCACGCAGATGATGGATCACGCGTAGGCCGAATGATCCAGACGGAGTGGATCAGACCGGCAGCGGGCGGGTCAGGCCAGTGCGACCAGGTCCTGGTAGTCCGCGCCCCACAGGTCCTCGACGCCGTCCGGCAGCAGGATGATGCGCTCCGGCTGGAGGGCCTCGACCGCTCCCTCGTCGTGCGTGACGAGGACGACGGCGCCCTTGTACGTGCGCAGCGCGCCGAGGATCTCCTCACGGCTGGCCGGGTCGAGGTTGTTCGTCGGCTCGTCCAGGAGCAGCACATTGGCGGAGGAGACCACCAGGGTCGCCAGCGCGAGACGGGTCTTCTCCCCACCCGAGAGGACGCCGGCCGGCTTGTCGACGTCGTCGCCGGAGAAGAGGAAGGAACCCAGCGTCTTGCGGACCTCGACGAGGTCGAGGTCGGGCGCCGCGGAGCGCATGTTCTCCAGGACGGAGCGGTCCGGGTCGAGGGTCTCGTGCTCCTGGGCGTAGTAGCCGAGCTTGAGGCCGTGGCCCTCGATCACTTCGCCGGTGTCGGGCTTCTCGGCACCGCCGAGGAGCCGCAGCAGCGTGGTCTTGCCCGCACCGTTGAGGCCGAGGATGACGACCCGGGAGCCCTTGTCGATGGCGAGGTCCACATCGGTGAAGATCTCCAGCGAGCCGTACGACTTGGACAGGCCCTCCGCCATCAGGGGGGTCCTGCCGCACGGTGCGGGCTCGGGGAAGCGGAGCTTGGCGACCTTGTCGGAGACCCGGACGGCCTCCAGGCCGGAGAGCAGCCGCTCGGCACGCTTGGCCATGTTCTGCGCGGCGACGGTCTTGGTGGCCTTCGCGCGCATCTTGTCGGCCTGCGAGTTGAGCGCCGCGGCCTTCTTCTCGGCGTTCTGCCGCTCGCGCTTGCGGCGCTTCTCGTCGGCCTCGCGCTGCTGCTGGTAGAGCTTCCAGCCCATGTTGTAGATGTCGATCTGCGCACGGTTGGCGTCGAGGTAGAAGACCTTGTTGACGACCGTCTCGACGAGCTCGACGTCGTGGGAGATCACGATGAAGCCGCCGCGGTAGGTCTTGAGGTAGTCGCGCAGCCAGACGATCGAGTCGGCGTCGAGGTGGTTGGTCGGCTCGTCGAGCAGCAGGATGTCGGCGTCCGAGAAGAGGATCCGGGCCAGTTCGACGCGGCGGCGCTGACCACCGGAGAGCGTGTGCAGCGGCTGGCCGAGCACCCGGTCGGGCAGGCTGAGCGCGGCGGCGATGGTGGCGGCCTCGGCCTCGGCGGCGTATCCGCCCTTGGTGAGGAACTCCGTCTCCAGGCGCTCGTACTTCTTCATCGCCTTCTCGCGGGTGGCGCCCTTGCCGGTCGCCATCCGCTCCTCGTTCTCCCGCATCTTGCGCAGGATCTCGTCGAGGCCGCGGGCGGAGAGGATGCGGTCGCGGGCCAGCACGTCGAGGTCGCCGGTGCGGGGGTCCTGCGGGAGGTAGCCCACCTCGCCGGAGCGGGTGATGGTGCCGCCGACGGGGTTGCCCTCGCCCGCGAGGCACTTGGTGAGCGTGGTCTTGCCCGCTCCGTTGCGGCCGACCAGGCCGATGCGGTCGCCCTTGGCGATACGGAAGGAGGCGGACTCGATGAGGATGCGGGCGCCGGCACGCAGCTCGATGCCGGAAGCGGTGATCACGGTAAAACTCCAGGGCGGTCGGACGGCTGACGGGACGAGGGCGGAGGTGTCTCGACGCCGCTAATGCACAAGGAGAATTGCCATACCGGCCATTCTACTGGCGGCGTGCAACTGCTTTCCGCGTGCGTCCACGGCGCCCGCCGGGCGGTCGCCCCGTGTCGCCGCCCTGTCCGGGTGACCGGCAGGCCTGTCCGGACCCGGGGTTCTTCGACGAACGGCGGACGAGGTCCGGCTCCAGCGGCGGGCCGTTCGCCCAGGCCTGTGCCGTCGCCCATGAGTACGGGCACCCCATGCAGGAACCGACGGGGACGCGCCGGTCCCCAGGACGGCCCGACCGGCACGAACAGCGAACGCGGTCCGGGTGGAGCTCCAGGCGGACTGCCGCGCCGGATCCGGGCGCACGGCGCCACGACCACCCCTGACGAATCGACCACGGCCGACCGCAAGACCTTCCGCCGAGCCCCGGCCCCGGGCTCGCGCCGGGCCGTTGTCAGCGGCCGATGGAAGACTGAGACACAGATCACAGAAACGGGTCACGGGAGTGCGAAAAGGGGTGAGCGCCATGGCAGGCGCACCGGCAGGCGTACCGACCATCTATCCCACGATTCTGTACGACGACGCGAAGGCCGCGATCAGGACATTGACGGAGGGCCTCGGCTTCACCGAGGAAGCGGTGTACGAGGGCGAGGGCGGCCAGGTGCTCCATGCCGAGCTGTCCTGCGGCAACGGCAGGGTGATGCTGGGTTCCAAGGGCCGCGACGGCGTCTTCGCCGAGGCGATGCGGGACGCCGGTCCCGCCGGGGTCTACGTCGTGGTCGACGAGGTCGACGCGCACCACGCCAGAGCCGTGGAGCACGGGGTGGAGATCCTGATGCCGCCCACCGACCAGGACTACGGCTCGCGCGACTACATGGCACGGGACGCCGAGGGCAATGTGTGGAGCTTCGGTACGTACGCGCCGGGGTCGGCGGACTGACGGCCGGACGGGCCCGGGGCGGGTCCGTCCGGCGCGGGCGGTCAGGCGCCGCCGGTGTGCACCTGGAACGCGGCCCGGCGCACCGCCTTGGCCAGCGCGGGGTCCGGGTGCGCGGCGGCCAGCGCCACCAGTACCTGCACGGTGCGCGGATGGCCGACGGCCCGTACCTCCTCCAGCAGGGCGGGCACCGTGCCCTGGACGGCCGAGTCGAGATGGCGGACCAGCAGCCCGGTCTCGCCGTGGTCGGCGACGGCCGCAGCGGTGTCGACCCAGAGCCAGGTGGACTCCTCCCGGCTGAGGACGTCCTGGGCGTCCTCGGGGTCGGTTCCGTCGTACTCGGCCAGCCAGAGCAGTGCGTAGGGGCGCAGCGAGGGGTCGGCGGCGACGGAGCGCACCTCGGGCTCGGCGGGGGCGCCGACGACCCGGAGCGCCTCGAAGGCGAGCCCCCGCAGGAGCGCGTCCTCGCCGCGGGCGACGGCGAGGAGTTCGGCGACGGCGCTGCCGACGGGACGGGCGGCCAGCCAGGCCCGGTATTCGTCGCGGGCGGGGCCGGGGGTGAGCCGGGCGCAGCCGAGCAGCATGTCGGCGGCGGACTGCTCGATGTTCCCGGCCGGGCTCTGGGCCGCGACGCAGATCTGTTCCAGCTTGACCCAGACCGCCCAGTTGCCGAGCGGGGTGAGGGTGGCGTGTCCGGCGCCGAGGGTGAGCGCGCCGACGGCGGCCAGCCCCTCCAGGGCCCAGTCCAGCAGCAGCGCCACCAGGGCGGCGGGGTGCGGGGCGGGTGCGGATTCGGCCGGTGCGGGCAGCGGCTGGGGGCCGTAGGGCACTTCGCAGCGTTCCTCGCGCAGTTCCGCGACGCGCTGGCCGAGCAGGTCCAGCAGAGCGGGCACGGTGACCGGACCCGCCGAGAGCTGGAGGAGGGAGAGGACCTGCGGCACGGCCTCGACGGCCTCGGCGACCGCGGTGGACTCGATGTCCTCGGGTGCCGGATGGACGAGCGACCAGGCGTCGAAGAGCGCCACCCAGCCGCGGAGCACGGCGGAGTCGTCGCGGTCCCAGGCACGCAGCCGCCAGCCGGGGCGCGCGGTGTCGCCGTGCAGTTCGACGAGGCCGGCGAGCCTGGCCCGGTCCCAGCCGGAGCGCACCTGGGCCGGGGACAATTCCAGGGCTGTCGCGGCCCGTTGGAGCGCCTGGGCGGCGAGTGGTGGTGCGCCGGGGATCGCGCCGTCGGCTGCCCAGCGGGCGATCCGTACGGCGTCGGCGAGGGCCGTCCTGGCCTGCCGGGCCAGCTCCGACCGGGGCGGAGTGCCCTCCGGAGGACGGGGGGCCGGCCTGGTGCGCCGGGTGGTCACGGCCTTGCGAGCGGTGGCAAGGGGTTGCGGGCGGACAAGTCGAAGCCTGGAGTCGCGCGGGTTACGGGACGTCACGGGAGCAGTCTTGCCCCTGACGGCCCGAAAGCCCAAACGGAACCCGAATTCCCGGTGCAGGGGCTGGTGGACGGGGCCAGGGACCAATCGGCCGAACCCTCGCATCGCCTCACATCAGGGGCGTCAGGAAGCGGCGCAAGGTCTCTTCGTAGTGGACCGGATCGGCATTCCACATCGCCGCATGCGGAGCCTGCGGTACGGCATGCAGGGCGATCAGGTCCGGCCGGCGGGCGGCGAGGTCGCGGGACGGCTGCCAGGGGGCGAGCCGGTCGTCGGGACCGTGGAAGATCAGGGTCGGGACGTGCAGCGCCGGTGCGAGAGAGCCGTCCAGCAGCCGGGCGCCGTGCAGTCCGGTCTGTCCCTGGGCGGCGCGGACGGCGAGCGGCAGCAGGACGGCCGGGACGCCTCGGGCGACGGCCAGGGCGCGCAGCGTGGTGACCCAGTCCAGCACCGGGGAGTCGAGCACGAGACCGCAGATCCGGTCGCGCAGCGCGGAGTTGACGGCCGCGTGCAGCGCCATCGAGGCGCCGGTGGACCAGCCGTGCAGGACGACCTTCTCGGCTCCGTACCGCACGGCGAAGCGGATCGCGGCGTCCAGGTCGCGCCACTCGGATTCGCCGAGATGGGCGAGGCCGTCGGGGGAACGCGGAGCTCCGGCGTCACCCCGGTAGGCCAGGTCGAGCACGGGCAGGCGCTGGTCGTACAGGAACCTCATGACGTTCATGGGGTGTTCCCTGGTGGTCCCGAGGCCGTGCACGGTGATGACCCAGGTGTCGCGGGGGCCGGGCAGGAACCAGGCGGGCAGGGTTCCGAGTTCGCCGGGGATCGCCACCTCCCGGTGGTGGAGGCCGAGCGCCGAGGACGGGTCGCCGCTGTGCAGTTGCGGGGTGACGCGGACCTTGGCTCCGGTCTCCAGGGTGCCGCGGTCGACGCGTTCCAGTCTGCGCACGACGGTGTCGGGGGCGTGGTGGGCGTGCTCGATCACCGGGCCGATCACGGCGTGGACGTTCTTGCCCACCAGTCCGTACGTACCGGGCCGCAGGGCGGTGAGGGAGCGGGTCAGGGTGACCTGCCCGGCCGCCGTGGCGTGCACGGTGAGTCTGCGGTCGGCCGGGAGCGGCCGTCCGGACGGCGCCTTGAGGGCGGCGTCACTGGCGAACCGTCCGGCCGCGACCGCTGCCGCACCGACGCCGAGGATCGTGGTGACGGCTGCTGCCGTGACTGTTGCCGGGCGCACGGCTTCAGTGTCACGGGGGGTGCCGGACCCTGCCAGTGGACGGGGCCGTCCGGTGGGCCGGCCGGGTCAGCCCGGCTGTCCGTATCCCTTGAGCGCCTCCTGCACGTCGCTCAGCTGCTCCGGCGAGAGCAGGTTCGGGGTGAGCCCGGGGACGGAGCTCGCGGTGAGCCAGAGCCGGCAGAGCCACTCCAGCTGGGCGGTCCGGTCGTACGCCTGGTCCAGGGTGGCTCCGTAGGTGACGGTGCCGTGGTTCTGGAGGAGGCACCCCGTACGGTCGCGCAGGGCGGCGAGCATGTTCTCGGCCAGTTCCGCGGTGCCGTAGCGGGCGTAGGCCGCGACGCGGACGGGGCCGCCCAGCACGGCGGCGGCGTAGTGGACCGACGGGACCTCGGGCACCAGCGTGGAGACGGCCGTGGCGTGCACCGCGTGGGTGTGCACGACGGCGGCCGCGTCGGTGTTCCGGTAGACGGCGAGGTGGAGCGGCAGTTCGCTGGTGGGGGCCAATTCGCCGAGTACGCGGTTGCCCTCCGGATCGACGCCGACGGCGTCCTGGGGGCCCAGCCGGTCTTACAGCACTCCGCTCGGCGTGACCAGGATGGTGTCGCCGACCCGTGCCGACACGTTTCCCGAGGTCCCGACGACGAGGCCGTCGGCCGCCGTCCTGCGGGCGGTGGCGACGACACCGTCCCAGGCGCGTTCGATCGCGTTCCGCTGCTGATCGCTCATGCGCCGATCCTGTCAGCCCCGCAGACGAACGGGTATGCGATCGGCCACAGCAGTGCACCGCCGGAAAACCGGACCGCGCCTCGCCCGGCGCACAAGCGGAATGCCTTCGCTCCGGTTGGGAACACCCCAGCGCCCTGTCCAGTTCACCTTCTGTTCACCCAGGTTGCCTACGGTCCACATGCCAATGACGCCGAACGATTGCCTGGGTAAATGGAACACATCACGCTGCTCCTCGCGATTGTGATCGTGACAGCTCTAGTGTTCGATTTCACGAACGGTTTCCACGACACCGCGAACGCGATGGCGACGACCATCTCGACCGGTGCACTCAGACCGAAAACAGCGGTGGCCATGTCCGCCGTGCTCAATCTCGTCGGCGCGTTCCTGTCGGTGGAGGTCGCCAAGACGATCTCCGGCGGGATCATCAACGAGGACGGGCTGCGAACAGAGGTCATCTTCGCGGCACTCGTCGGCGCCATTCTGTGGAATCTGCTGACCTGGCTGGTCGGACTGCCGTCCAGCTCCTCGCACGCCCTGTTCGGCGGTCTGATCGGTGCCGCCGTGATGTCGGCGGGCTGGTCGTCCGTCAACGGCGGCACCGTCGTCACCAAGGTGCTGCTCCCCGCGGTCGCCGCCCCGGTCGTCGCCGGTCTGGCCGCGCTGCTGGCCACCAGGCTGACGTACCGGATCGGCGGGAAGGTCCGCGACGAAGCCCAGGAGAAGGCCACCGCCAAGGGCTACCGGGCCGGCCAGATCGCCTCGGCCGGACTGGTCTCCCTCGCCCACGGCACCAACGACGCGCAGAAGACCATGGGCATCATCACCCTGGCCCTGGTCACCGGCGGAGTCCTGCACCCGGGTGCCAACCCGCCGCTCTGGGTCATCGTCAGCGCCGGTACGGCCATCGCGCTCGGCACCTACCTGGGCGGCTGGCGCATCATCCGCACCATGGGCAGCGGCCTCACCGACCTCAAGCCGCCGCAGGGCTTCGCCGCCCAGACCAGTGCGGCCACCGTGATCCTGGCCTCCTCGCACCTCGGCTTCTCCCTCTCCACCACCCAGTCCTGCTCCGGCGCCGTGATGGGCGCGGGCCTCGGCCGCCAGGGCGGTGTGGTCCGCTGGTCCACCGCCACCCGGATGTTCGTCGCCTGGGGTCTGACCCTGCCGGCCGCCGGTCTGGTCGGTGCGGGCGCGGAGCTCCTCACCAAGCAGGGCACCTGGGGCGTCGTGGTCGTCGCGGCGCTGCTGGTCGTGGGCTCCGGTGCGATCTGGCTGGTGTCGCGCCGCAAGCCGGTCGGCCACGGCGATGTCGCGCCGACGGACGTCGACGCCGAGCCCGCGGGCGTCGTCACCACGGCCATCGCCGCCGTCAGCCCGCCGCCCACCACCGCGGCCCAGGCAACGGCCCAGAACCTCACGACCACCATTCCGGCCCCGGCCGGAACCACCCAGGACCCGGCGCGACCCGCCACCGTCTGACCCGGCCGGCAGGCCGTCTAAGGATTCAGCATGAACATCGACTGGGCAGCCCTCGGCTCCGTATTCGGCGTCTCCCTCGTTGTCACCGTCGCGCTGGTGGGCCTCTTCACCCTGGGCATCGTCGGCCTCTCCAAGCAGCCGGAACCGGCGGCGCAGGGCGGCTCCGGCGGCTCGGTGCTGCTGGCCCGCGCCGGTGCGTACGTCTGCTTCGCGCTGTGCGCGGCGGCTGTCGCGTACGGCATCTTTCTGATCGTCGCCTGAACCGCACCGCGCACGCTCCCCCGTCGGGCCGGACACCCCGTGTGTCCGGCCCGATGTGGGTATCAGCACACTGCACCGCCGCAGGTCAACAGCAGGTTGACGGGCGTTCGCAGAGCGTGGTGGACTGCCGGAGCCAATTACGGCGACAGCAGAGGAAGCCGGTGCGAATCCGGCGCGGTCCCGCCACTGTCACCGGGGAGCGGTCCCCCACACCGGAAGTCACGGCACGCGCGAGCGGGCTGGAAGGCCGGGGGAACCGCGGATCCGGGAGCCAGGAGACTCTCGTCGCCGGTCACGTCGAACCAGGGCGCGGACCCTGAGTGAGGACATATCGCCATGCCCGCCTGCCGTGCGTCCGCTGTTCCGGCGCTCTCGACGAGAGCCTCCTGTACGAAGGTCCACCGAGGCGCGACGGCCGGCTGAACCGTGCGAGCCGACCGCATCTTCGCGTACGGCGCCACGGCCGGTCTGATCGGCGATCTGCTGCTCGGTGATCCCCGCCGGGGACACCCGGTGGCCGCCTTCGGGCGGGCCGCGGCGGGCGTCGAGCGCCGGCTGTGGCGCGACCACCGCGGGTGGGGCGCGCTGCACACCCTCGTCTGCGCCGGAGGCGCCGCGGGTGGTGCCGCGCTGCTCACCCGTGCCGTACGCCGTAGCCCCGCCGCCTCCGTGGCGCTGACCGCGGCCGTCACCTGGTCCGTCGTCGGCGGCACCTCCCTGGGCCGTGAGGCACGGGCCATCGGCTCCGCCCTGACGGCCGGTGACATCGACCTGGCCCGCGAGCGGCTGCCGCATCTGTGCGGGCGCGACCCGCAGTCCCTGGACGGCCCCCAGATCGCCCGCGCCGTGGTCGAGTCCGTGGCGGAGAACACCTCGGACGCCGTGGTCGGCGCCCTGGTGTGGGGCGCGCTGGCCGGGGTTCCCGGGCTGGCCGGCTTCCGGGCCGTCAACACCCTCGACGCCATGGTCGGCCACACATCGGCCCGCCACCGGCGCTACGGCTGGGCCTCGGCCCGCCTCGACGACCTCGCGGGCTGGCCCGGCGCCCGGCTCACGGCTCTGCTCGCCGTGGCCGCAGGGGGGCGGCCGCGTGGAGCGGTCCGCGCCTGGCGGGCCGATGCCGACAAGCACCCGAGCCCCAACGCGGGCCCGGTGGAGGCCTCGTTCGCGGGTGCGCTCGGCGTACGGCTCGGCGGCACCCTCGCGTACGGCGGCCGGGTCGAGCACCGCCCCGTGCTCAACGGGGAGACGGGCCGGGCAGTGGAGACCGCGGACATCGAGCGCGCGGTGCGGCTGTCGCGGCGGGTGGGCGCGCTGGCCCTCGGCGTGTGCGTGGCGGGGCGGCTCGGCGCGGCCCTCGCCGCACGACGGATCACGGGGCGCCGCACGGCAGGGCCTCGCATCGCAGGACGGAGAAGCACATGAGCGGCGGGCTGCTGGTCGCCGGAACCACTTCCGACGCGGGCAAGAGCGTTGTCACGGCAGGCATCTGCCGCTGGCTCGTACGCCGGGGCGTGAAGGTGGCGCCCTTCAAGGCGCAGAACATGTCGCTGAACTCCTTCGTCACCCGCGAGGGCGCCGAGATCGGGCGCGCCCAGGCCATGCAGGCCCAGGCCGCCCGCGTGGAGCCGACCGCACTGATGAACCCGGTCCTGCTCAAGCCCGGCAGCGACCGCTCCAGCCAGGTCGTCCTGATGGGGAAGCCGGTCGGCGAGATGAGCGCCCGCGGCTACCACGGCGGCTGGCAGCAGGCGCTGCTCTCCACGGTCGTGGACTGCCTGGAGCAGCTCCGGGGCACGTACGACGCGGTGATCTGCGAGGGTGCGGGCAGTCCGGCCGAGATCAATCTGCGGCGCACGGACATCGTGAACATGGGCATCGCACGGGCGGCCCGCTTCCCGGTGGTGGTGGTCGGCGACATCGACCGCGGTGGTGTCTTCGCCTCGTTCTTCGGTACCACGGCACTGCTCGCAGCGGAGGACCAGTCACTGATCGCCGGCTATCTCGTCAACAAGTTCCGCGGCGACGTGTCGCTGCTGGAGCCGGGCCTGGAGATGCTGCGTGACCTCACCGGGCGGCCGACGTACGGGGTGCTGCCCTTCGCCCACGGCCTCGGCATCGACGAGGAGGACGGCCTGCGGGTGTCGTTGCGCGGAGCCGTGCGCGAATCGGTCGTCGCGCCGCCGCACGGCGAGGACGTGCTGCGCGTCGCGGTGTGCGCGGTGCCCCTGATGTCGAACTTCACCGATGTGGACGCGCTGGCCGCCGAGCCGGGCGTCGTGGTCAGGTTCGTGGACCGCGCCGAGGAGCTCTCCGACGCGGACCTCGTGGTCGTGCCGGGCACCCGCGGCACCGTGAAGGCGCTGGCCTGGCTGCGCGAGCGCGGCCTCGCCGAAGCACTGGTGCGGCGCGCGGCCGAGGGCCGTCCGGTCCTCGGCATCTGCGGCGGCTACCAGATCCTCGGCGAGCGCATCGAGGACGAGGTCGAGTCGCGGGCCGGGCGGGTCGAGGGCCTCGGCCTCCTCCCCGTACGCATCCGCTTCGACCGCGAGAAGACCCTGGCCCGGCCCGTCGGCGAGGCGCTCGGCGCGCCGGTCGAGGGGTACGAGATCCACCACGGAGTGGCGGACGTACACGGCGGCGAGGGGTTCATCTCCGACGGCCGAGGACACAGCCTGGACGGTTGCCGGGCCGGCGCCGTGTGGGGCACCCACTGGCACGGTTCGCTGGAGAGCGACGAGTTCCGCCGCCGCTTCCTGGCCGAGGTCGCGCGGGCCGCCGGCCGCCGCTTCGTCCCCGCTCCCGACACGGCGTTCGCCGCGCTGCGCGAGGAACAGCTCGACCGCCTCGGTGATCTCATCGAGGAGCACGCGGACACCGACGCGTTGCTGCGGCTCCTGGAGTCGGGCGCGCCGTCGGGCCTTCCCTTCATCGCCCCCGGAGCCCCCGGAGCCCCCGCAGTCTCCGCAGTCCCCTCGGCTCCCGCAGCCCCGGGAGGCCGCCGATGACCCCGGGCACCGGCCGGGTCCGCGTTTCCCATGCCCATTCACCCGCAGGAAGGATCGCCTCGTGAGCACGCATTTCCCGTTCACCGCCGTCGTCGGGCAGCAGGATCTGCAACTCGCCCTGCTGCTCAACTCCGTCGCACCGAACATCGGTGGCGTGCTCGTACGGGGTGAGAAGGGCACGGCGAAGAGCACCGCCGTGCGCGCGCTCTCGGCACTGCTGCCGGAGGTGGACGTCGTCGCCGGGTGCCGTTTCTCCTGCGACCCCGTATCGCCCGACCCGGCGTGTCCGGACGGTCCCCACGAGGCGGGGGCCGGTGTGCCGCGGGACGCCCGGATGGTCGAGCTGCCCGTCGGCGCGTCCGAGGACCGGCTCGTCGGGGCGCTCGACATCGAGCGGGCACTCGCGGAGGGCGTGAAGGCCTTCGAGCCGGGCCTGCTGGCCGACGCGCATCGCGGGATCCTCTACGTCGACGAGGTCAACCTGCTCCACGACCACCTCGTGGACCTGTTGCTGGACGCCGCCGCCATGGGGGCCTCGTACGTCGAGCGCGAAGGCGTCTCCGTACGGCACGCGGCACGTTTCCTGCTCGTCGGGACGATGAACCCCGAAGAGGGCGAGCTGCGGCCGCAGTTGCTCGACCGTTTCGGGCTGACCGTCGAGGTCGCCGCGTCCCGGGAGACCGATCAGCGGGTCGAGGTCGTGCGGCGGCGCCTCGCGTACGACGACGACCCCGCGGCCTTCGCCGCCGGATGGGCCGACGAGGAGGACGCGCTGCGGGCGAGGATCGTCGCCGCGCGGGCGCTGCTGCCCGGAGTACGGCTCGGGGACGCGGCGTTGCGGCAGATCGCGGCCACCTGCGCGGCCTTCGAGGTCGACGGGATGCGCGCGGACATCGTGATGGCGCGGACGGCCACCGCGCTGGCCGCCTGGGCGGGGCGTACGGATGTGCTCGCCGAGGACGTACGGCAGGCGGCCCTGCTCGCACTCCCCCACCGGCGCCGGCGCAATCCGTTCGACGCGCCGGGCCTCGACGAGGACAAGCTCGACGACACGCTGGAGCAGAACAGCGGCGAGGACGAGGACCCGGACCCGGACGGCCCCGGTGGCGGCGGCCGGCCCCCGCGGGGCGACGGCCCCGACACGCCGCCGCGGCCCGAGGGCGAGGCCGGCGACACGCCCGCGCCCTCCGTCCCCGGGCAGGGGCAGGAACAGGGGCAGGGGCAGTCCTCCCGGGGCGGTGAGCAGCAGCCGGTACGCGCTGCCGAGCCGTTCCGCACGAAGATGCTGAGCGTTCCCGGTCTGGGCGAGGGCGCGGCGGGGCGGCGGTCCCGGGCGCGCACCGAACACGGGCGCACGACCGGCGCGCGGCGTCCGCAGGGCGCCCTGACCAAGCTGCATCTGGCGGCGACCGTGCAGGCCGCCGCCCCGCACCAGCGGGCGCGCGGGCGGTCCGGGCGCGGGCTGGTGGTCCGGCGGGACGATCTGCGCCAGGCGACCCGGGAGGGGCGCGAGGGGAACCTCGTGCTCTTCGTGGTGGACGCCTCCGGGTCGATGGCCGCCCGGCAGCGGATGTCCGCCGTGAAGGGTGCGGTCCTCTCGCTGCTGCTGGACGCGTACCAGCGGCGGGACAAGGTCGGGCTGATCACCTTCCGCGGCAAGGACGCCGAGGTGGCGCTGCCGCCGACGTCCTCCGTGGACGCCGCGGCGGCACGGCTGGAGCTGCTGCCGACCGGTGGGCGCACCCCCGTCGCGGCCGGGCTGCTGAAGGCCCATGAGGTGCTGCGGGTGGAGCGGTTGCGTGATCCGTCGCGGCGGCCGCTGCTGGTCGTGGTGACCGACGGACGGGCGACCGGGGGGCCCGAGCCGGTGGCACTGGCGGCCCGGGCGGCGCGGCTGCACGAGGCGGAGGGCGTCGCGTCCGTCGTCGTGGACTGCGAGTCGGGGCCGGTACGGCTCGGCCTCGCGGGAAGCCTGGCGCACGCTCTCGGGGGCAGTGCCGTCACGCTCGACGCGTTGCGGGCCGACTCGATCGCCGGACTCGTCAAGGACGTTCAGGAAACCAACAGGAGGGCTGCGTAATGCCGCAGGGACAGCCGACCACCGTGCCCGACGACGGGCTCACCACCCGTCAGCGCCGCAACAGGCCGCTGCTGATGGTGCACACCGGCATCGGCAAGGGGAAGTCGACGGCGGCCTTCGGGCTCGCGCTGCGCGCCTGGAATCAGGGATGGCCCATCGGCGTCTTCCAGTTCGTCAAGTCGGCGAAGTGGAAGGTCGGTGAGGAGAACGCGCTGAAGGTCCTCGGCGCGAGCGGCGAGGGCGGCTCCGTCGTCTGGAACAAGATGGGCGAGGGCTGGTCGTGGGTCCAGCGCGACGGCCAGATGGACAACGAGGAGGCGGCGCGCGAGGGCTGGGAGCAGGTCAAGCGCGACCTGGCCGCCGAGACGTACCGGCTGTACGTCCTCGACGAGTTCGCGTACCCGATGCACTGGGGGTGGGTCGACACCGACGAGGTGGTCGACGTGCTGCGCAACCGCCCCGGCACTCAGCACGTGGTCGTCACCGGGCGCAACGCACCGCAGAAACTGCTGGACGCCGCCGACCTGGTGACCGAGATGTCGAAGGTCAAGCACCCGATGGACGCCGGTCAGAAGGGTCAGCGGGGCATCGAATGGTGAGGCACCGGCAGTGAACGTTCCTCGTCTGGTGATCGCCGCGCCCTCGTCGGGCAGCGGCAAGACCACCGTCGCCACGGGGCTGATGGCGGCCTTCGCGGGGCGCGGCCTGGCCGTGTCCCCGCACAAGGTCGGGCCCGACTACATCGACCCCGGCTACCACACGCTGGCCACGGGCCGGCCGGGGCGCAACCTCGACGCGTACATGTGCGGCCCCGATCCGGTCGCCCCGCTGTTCGCGCACGGGGCGCGGGGCTGCGACCTGGCGGTGGTCGAGGGCGTGATGGGGCTGTACGACGGGGCGGCGGGCCAGGGCGAACTGGCGTCGACCGCCCAGGTCGCGAAGTTGCTGCGGGCACCCGTGGTGCTGGTGGTCGACGCGTCGTCGCAGTCGCGTTCCGTGGCCGCGCTGGTGCACGGCTTCGCCTCGTGGGATCCGCAGGTGCGGATCGGCGGGGTGATTCTGAACAAGGTCGCCTCCGAGCGGCACGAGGCGCTGCTGCGGGACGCGCTGGACGAGTCCGGTCTGCCGGTGCTGGGGGTGCTGCGGCGGGCCGAGCAGGTGGCGGTGCCCTCGCGGCACCTGGGGCTGGTGCCGGTGGCCGAGCGGCGCGGTGACGCGGTGGGCGCGGTCGAGGCGATGCGGGCGCAGGTGGTGGCGGGGTGCGATCTGGACGCGCTGATGGCGCTGGCCCGGTCCGCGCCCGCGTTGCCGGGTGGGGCGTGGGACGCGACGGAGGCGATCGGTGGCTGCGGCGGGCCCGTGCCGCCGTCCTCCCCCGCCGGTGGCCGGGGCCCCGTCGTGGCGGTGGCTTCCGGCGCCGCGTTCACCTTCTCCTACGCCGAGCACACCGAGCTGCTCACCGCGGCCGGGGCCGAGGTCGTGCCGTTCGATCCGTTGCGGGACGAGGCGTTGCCCGAGGGCACGCGGGGGCTGGTCATCGGCGGGGGCTTCCCGGAGGTGTACGCCTGCGAGCTGTCGGCCAACGCGGCGCTGCGCAGGGCCGTCGTGGAGCTGGCGGAGTCGGGGGCCCCGGTCTCCGCCGAGTGTGCGGGGCTGCTGTATCTGGCGCGTTCGCTCGACGGGCTGCCGATGTGCGGGGTCCTCGACGCCGAGGCCCGGATGTCGAAGCGGCTGACGCTCGGGTACCGGCAGGCCGTGGCGGTCTCCGACAGTGTGCTGGCGGCGCCCGGCACCCGGGTGCGCGGGCACGAGTTCCACCGCACGGTGCTGGAGCCGGGTGCCGGGTCCGCGCCGGCGTGGGGCATGCACCAGCCGGAGCGCCGGGTCGAGGGGTTCGTGCAGGGCGGCGTGCATGCCAGCTATCTGCACACGCACTGGGCCGCGGAGCCCCGGATGGCCCGCCGGTTCGTCGAGCGGTGCGGGGGATGAGCCGCGTGCGGTGCTCAGTCCGCGACGCCCACCACGAGCCAGATGAAGCCCACCCCGGCCACGGTGCACAGCAGCGTGGAACGCGCCGGGTGTGCGTGGTGCGCCTCGGGGAGGATCTCGGCGGCGGCGAGGTAGAGCAGCGCACCGCCGAAGAAGCCGAGATAGCAGCCGAGGAGCTCCTCCGGAAGGGTGAACAGGAGAGTCGTCGCGGCGCCCACGATCGGCGCCAGGGCGTCCGCGAACAGCATGAACACGGCTTTGTGGCGGGCGTTACCGTACAGGCTGGTGATCGTGTACGTGTTGAAGCCGTCGGCGAAGTCGTGCGTGATGACGGCGAGGGCGACGGCGGCTCCCATTCCGGCGCCCACCTGGAATGCCGCGCCGAGGGCGATCCCGTCCATCAGGCTGTGGCCGACCATCGCCGCCGCCGCCGTGAGCCCGACCTGCGGCACCCGCTCCTCGCCCGCGCCGTGAGCCGCCCGGCGTACCGCGAGGAGCCGCTCCACGAGGTGGGCGAGGAGGAAGCCGCCGACGAACAGCAGCAGGGCGGCCGGGACGCCGAAGACGGGTTCGCCCGCGGCGTCGACCGCCTCCGGCAGCAGGTCCAGGCCGACGACTCCGAGCATCAGTCCGCCGGCGAAGCCGAGGACCAGGTGACGGCGGTCGGTGACGCGCTGGGCGACCCAGCCGCCTGCCAGGGTCATCAGGAACGCGCCGAGCGCGACGAACACCGCCATGCGCTCTTGCTAGCCGATTGACCCCGGTGCGCGCATCTCAGCGCGCCCCGCGCCGCCCTCTCCTCCCCCCCTCCTCCCGCACTCCGAAAGGACCCCGGCCATGTCCGAAGCAGTCCACGCAGCCTCCGTGTTGCGGCCCGCGTCGCTCGCCGTCGGGGTCGGCGCGTCCAGGGGCGCGCCGGCCGACGAGATCCTCGGGCTGGTCCGGGACACCCTGCGCGGGGCCGGGCTCTCGCCGCTGGACGTCGCGGAGCTGGTGACCGTGGACGCCAAGGCGAAGGAGCCGGGAATCGTCGCCGCCGCCGCGGCGCTCGGCGTGCCGCTGCGCACGTACCCGGCCGGGGAGCTGGCCCGCATCGAGGTGCCCGGTCCGTCCGGCGCACCACTCGCCTCGGTCGGTACGCCGTCGGTCGCGGAGGCCGCCGCGCTCGCGGCGGGGGGTGAGCTCCTCGTACCGAAACGGAAGTCGGCCCCGCAGGGGCGGGCGCCGATGGTGACCTGTGCGGTGGCCCGCCGCGAACGGCGCGGGAGGGCGGACGACGCGCTCGCGGCGCCGGAGGTGCCGTCCGGCCCCGGCCGTTGCGTGGAGCCGGGTGCCGGGCGCACAGTCGTGCTGCCGGACTCCGAGGACCAGCCGGGGCCGGCACGGCAACCGGCCTCCCGCCCCGACGGCGGCCCTCACCACCACCCCACGGCGGCCATGCACACTCCCGCGGAAAGACCCGACGCGACCGGCGCGGGCACGCACGATCTGCGGCACCACGGTGACGCGGAGGTACGGGGACGGGACCGGGATCTGACCGATCTCGCCGTCAACGTACGGGCCGGGACTCCCCCGGCCTGGCTGAGGGAGCGGATATCCGCGGCGCTGGACTCGCTCGCCGCCTACCCGGACGGCCGTTCGGCGCGGGCCGCGGTCGCGGCCCGGCACGGGCTTCCGGTGGAGCGGGTGCTGCTGACCGCGGGGGCGGCGGAGGCGTTCGTGCTGATCGCACGGGCGCTGCCGGCCCGCCGTCCGGTCGTGGTCCATCCGCAGTTCACCGAGCCGGAGGCGGCACTGCGCGCGGCCGGGCACGAGGTGGGGCGGGTGCTGCTGCGGACCGAGGACGGATTCCGGCTGGACCCGTCGGCGGTACCCGAGGACGCGGATCTGGTGGTGGTCGGCAATCCGACCAACCCCACGTCGGTGCTGCATCCTGCGGCGGTGCTGGAGCAACTGGCGCGTCCCGGCCGGACGCTGGTGGTCGACGAGGCGTTCATGGACGCGGTGCCCGGCGAGCGCGAGACGCTGGCCGGGCGTACGGACGTCCCGGGGCTCGTCGTGCTGCGGAGCCTCACCAAGACCTGGGGGCTCGCGGGGCTGCGGATCGGCTACGTGCTGGCCGGCCCGGGGACCGTCCGCGCACTGGAGGCGACCCAGCCGCTGTGGCCGGTTTCGTCCCCGGCGCTGACGGCCGCCGAGGCGTGCATGGAGCCGCGGGCCCTGGCCGAGGCGGCCGCCGCCGCGGAGCGGATCGCGGTGGACCGGGCCCATCTGGTGGCGGGACTCATGGAGTTCACCGAGATCCGGGTGGCGGCGCCGGCCGAGGCGCCGTTCGTCCTGGTCCGGCTGGACCGGGCCGGTGAAGTGCGGGAGCGGCTTCGGATGCTGGGGTTCGCGGCGCGCCGAGGGGATACGTTTCCCGGGCTCGGTCCCGAGTGGCTGCGGCTGGCCGTGCGCGACCGTGTGACGACCAACCGCTTCCTTCAGGCTTTCGACCAGGCACTGCAGACGCTGGGCGCGGCGGTGCGCTGACGGGGCAGCCGGTGAGGGACCGGCACCGGCTGCCCCGCTCGGGCTCGTGAAGGGTCAGCCCTGGGCGCGGCGCCTGGCCACGACCACCGCCCCGGCGCCCGCCGCCAGCAGTACGGCCGCACCGCCCGCGATGTACGGCGTGGCGGAGCTGCCGCCGGTCTCCGCGAGGTTCGAGCCGGCGGCCGGTTCGTGGCCGGTGCCGGTCTGCGGCTTCACCCCGCCGCCGGTGGTGCCGCCGTCCGTGGAACCGCTCGTGCTGCCGCCGTTGCCGGTGGAGCCTCCGTCACTGGAACCACCACCGCTGGAACCGCCGTTGCCGGAGCCGCCGTCGCTGGAGCCGCCGCTGTTCGACCCCCCGTTGCTCGATCCGCCGTTGCTCGATCCGCCGGTGTTCGATCCGCCGGTGTCCCCGCTGCCCGGTCCGGCCGGCTTCGGCGTCTGGCAGGTGGCCTCGACGAGGGTCACCTCACCCTGAACCTCCGCGACGTTCAGCTTGAGCGGGTTGACGGAGACCTTCAGCCGCAGCGCGGTCGCCGCGGCGGTGCGCGAGGTGGTGTGCGTCTTCGAGAGGTCGAGGCTCACCTCTCCGACGCCCGGCACGCTGATCTGCGTGGTGCCGCCCGCGGTGAGGTCGATCCGCTTGCCGAGGACCGACACGTGCCCCAGTACGTTCGACTCGGCGACCGGCTTCCGGCCCACCTCGCAGACCGCCTTCGAGGTGACCTTCTCCACCTCGATCAGGGAGAGCAGCGGCAGTCCGGGGACGTGGACCCGGGCCTTGGCCACATTGCTGTAGCCCTCGGCCCGGTGCTTGTCGACGGTGGCGTTCGCGGTGGCCACATCGGCGGCGAGCACGCTGACCGGCCGGCCGCCGTCCACCCCGTCGAGCCGCACGCTGAGCGCGGTCTCCTTGGCGTCGGCGGGTGCCTTCACCTCATTGAGCGTGGCCCTGAGCGGCACGTCGACCGTCTTGTTCAGGAGCGAGACGTCGAGTGCGGCACGGAGCACGACCGCGCTCGCCTTCCCGTCGCCGGTGGCCGTGGTGGTCGCGTCGGCGGCCTGCGCCGGGGCGGCGACCAGCAGGGCGACGGGAGCGGCGGCGACCGCCAGGGCGGCCAGGCGGAAGGTTTTGCTGTTCAAGGTGGTGGAACCCCCACAAGAGACATGGAGCCACCGGTGCCGTCCAATGGGGGACATCGAGAGCTCCGGTGGCCTCGACCCCGAAAGCTTTACGCACGGAGGGTGAACTCGCGGACACCTGACGTGAGTTCACCCCAAAGGGGGGTTTCCGCGCCTGTATTCGATTATCTCGGTACGCTCGTTCCTCCGGGTCCACCGAGTGCGGACGGCGCCGGAGCCGACCGAGCCGGGGTACGCGCAAAAATGTTTCAACGACGGGGCAGGCGATCCGGTAACTGCCCGTCACCACGGCGCACCCCGGTCACCGGGCCGCCGGGCTCAGCCGATCACCCGCCCGTTCAGCACCACCCGCCGCGGTGCCGCGAGCACCCGTACGTCCGCCCGCGGGTCCTCGTCGTACACCACCAGGTCCGCCGGGGCGCCCTCCTCCAGCACCGGCCGGCCCAGCCACTGCCGCGCGCCCCAGGTCGTCGCGGACAGCGCGTCCAGGGCCGGGATGCCCGCCTTCACCAGCTCGGCGACCTCGTCCGCCACCAGACCGTGGGCGAGCACGCCGCCCGCGTCGGTGCCGACGAAGACCGGGATCCCGGCGTCGTACGCGGCGCGCACCGTGTCGTAGCGCCGCTCGTGCAGCCGCCTCATGTGGGCCGACCAGCGGGGGAACTTGGCCTCGCCGCCCGCCGCGAGCGAAGGGAAGGTGGCGATGTTGATCAGCGTGGGAACGATCGCCACACCGCGCTCGGCGAAGAGCGGAATGGTCTCCTCGGTGAGGCCGGTGGCGTGCTCGATGCAGTCGATCCCGGCCTCGACGAGATCGCGCAGCGAGTCCTCGGCGAAGCAGTGCGCGGTGACCCGGGCGCCGAGCCGGTGCGCCTCGGCGATGGCCGCCCGGACCGCGTCGCGCGGCCAGAGGGCGGTCAGATCGCCCACCTCGCGGTCGATCCAGTCGCCGACCAGCTTCACCCAGCCGTCGCCGCGGCGCGCCTCCTGCGCGACGTAGGCGACCAGCTCGCCGGGCTCGATCTCATGGGCGTAGTTCCGGGTGTACCTGCGGGGCCGGGCGATGTGCCGGCCCGCCCTGATGATCTTCGGCAGGTCCTCGCGTTCGTCGATCCACCGGGTGTCGGACGGTGAACCCGCGTCCCGCAGCAGCAGCGCACCCGCGTCCCGGTCGGCGAGGGCCTGCTTCTCGCTGGTCGCGGCGTCGACGGCACCGTGGTGGTCGAGCCCGACGTGGCAGTGGGCGTCCACCAGGCCCGGCAGTACCCAGCCGGTGACGGTCACCGCCCCGTCCGCACCGGCCGGTCTCCCGTAGGAGATCCGCCCGTCGACCACCCAGAGCTCGTCCCGGACGTCCTCGGGACCGACGAGCACCCGCCCCTTCACATGCAGCACCTGCGATGCCTTGTGATCACTCATGGGCAGCACTGTACGAGGCGGCGCGCGGGGCCCTGGGTACGCTTCGACCGAAGCACTGTCCGTACGCGCCGCAGCGCGCCGGACCGACCCGACCCGAAGAGAGCACCACCGTGACGCACCCCTTCCTCGACCTCGCCCCGCTCACCGCCGCGCACTTCGCGGCCGTCGAGAAGCGGGTGGCCGGCCTCCTCGCCACCGAGCAGGACGTCGTCATCATGCAGGGCGAGGCGCTGCTGCCCCTGGAAGGCTGCATCCGGGGCGGCGCCCGGCCCGGCTCGACCGCGCTGAACGTCGTCACCGGGCCGTACGGGCAGACCTTCGGGAACTGGCTGCGGGACTGCGGTGCCGACGTGGTCGATCTATCCGTCCCCTTCCACACGGCGGTCACCGCCGACCAGGTCGCGCGGGCGCTGGCCGAGCACCCGGAGATCGACTTCGTCTCGCTGGTCCACGCGGAGGCGGCGACCGGAAACACCAATCCAGTCGCCGAGATCGGTGAGGTGGTCCGTTCGCACGGGGCGCTGTTCATGCTGGACGCCGTCGCCTCGGTGGGTGCCGAGCCTCTGCTGCCGGACGTGTGGGGCGTCGACCTCTGTGTGATCGGTGCGCAGAAGGCGATGGGCGGCCCGGCCGGGGTGTCGGCGGTGTCGGTGAGCGAGCGCGCCTGG
Organism: Streptomyces gelaticus; assembly: GCF_014649535.1. Lineage (GTDB taxonomy): Bacteria > Actinomycetota > Actinomycetes > Streptomycetales > Streptomycetaceae > Streptomyces > Streptomyces gelaticus. Next base: position 388,232 of record NZ_BMTF01000002.1, on the reverse strand, counting down.
GAGCGGATCGCCGCCAACCCCCAGGCCCCGCGCCGCTCGTACCTCTCGCTGCTGGACTGGAAGGAGCGCTGGATCGACGGTGGCCGCAAGGCCCTGCTGCACGCCCCCGCCCAGCTGGAGATGCTGGCGCTGGAGGCCTGCGTGGATCGGATCGAGACCGAGGGCCTGGAGGCGCTGATGGCACGCCACGCCGCCGCCGCCGCGGCGACGCGCGCCGGTGCGGTGGCTCTCGGCGGCGGGCTCTCGCCGTACGTGCACCAGGCCGCGGAGGCGGCGCCGGTCGCGACGACGCTGCGCGCCCCCGAGGGTGTCGACGCCGCCGGGCTGGTCGCGCGGGCGCTGGCGGCCGACCCGTCGCTGCCGCTGATCGCGGGCGGCGGCGCGCTGTCCAAGGAGATGATCCGGGTCAATCACTACGGCGTGGACGCGACGCGGGGCGCGGTGCAGTCCTCGCTCGCGGCGCTGGGGGCGGCGCTGGCCGACGCGGGCCGGAAGGTCGATCTCGAAGCCGCCCGCAAGGCGGTCTCGGAGGCCTGGCCGAGCGAGTAGCCCCTCGCCGCTCCTCGGGTGTGCGAGGGGCCCGGTCCCGCGAAGTGCCAGCTCCCGAGGGTGCGTTGGCCTCTCGGACCCTGGCGGGTGCCGAGAGCCGATGCGTACTATGTGGGACCTGATCACGACCGTCGGTGATCTCGGGACCGGAGGCCGGGGCACAGGGATCAGGCAACTGCACACCAAGCACCAGCGGGAGACTCGCCCATGCACTGTGGAGTAGAACTGACCGCCTATCTCGTCAACGAGTCGCGCGCCAGGATGCCCGATCTCGCCGAGGACCCCCTGGCGGCGGCATGGATTCCGGACGGCGACCGGCCCGCGGTGCGTGCGCTGTGGGACGAGTTCGCCGGCACCGTCTACCCCCACGACGATCTGGTGGTCTCGCTGCGCGGAAGGTACATCGCGGACACCCTGGCCCGCGCGCTGCGCAAGGATCCGGACACGGTGCTCGTCGTGTGCGGGGCCGGTTTCTCGTCGTACCCGTGGCTCCTGCCGTTCCGGACCGCGCTCGAAGTGGATCTGCCGGACATGGCCGCGGCCAAGCGGTCCCGTACGGCGCAGCTGGTGGCGTCCGGGGTCCTGCCGGAGCGCGATGTCCACCATCACGCGGCCGACCTCAGCAGCCCGGACGCGCGCAAGGAACTCGTGTCCCTGGTACGCGAATTGGCCGACGGGCGCCCGGTGGCCTATGTCGCCGAGGGCCTGGTCTTCTATCTGTCCCCGGAGGCGGCGCGCGCGGTCGTCGGCCTCGGGGCCGAGTTCGGTACGTGCGCGGTCACCGCCGTCAGCTACTGGCCCGCCGCGGCCGCGGGAAGCCGGGTCCTCGCCGACCAGCGTCAGTGGTTCCGCAGCCGTTCGGTCCCGGAGGAAGCCTCCTATCTGACCCACCACGGCCTGACCTCGCTGCTCGGCAAGGAGATCGAGGACTGCGGACCGGAGGATCTGCAGCGGCGGTACCTCGACCGCGTCGACGTGCCCGAGTCCGACCTGATTCCCGAGTACGTGGCCGTCTCCTGGAACGCGCCCGCGCAGAACGTTCCCGGGCAGGGCCTTCCGGGGCAGGCCGAGGTGACGCGTTGAGCGAGGTGCTGCACCTGCAGAGCAGGGCGTACCCGGTGCACCACAACTCCCCGCCCCTGGGCCTGGATTCCTTCCGGGTGCCGGGGCACGGCGAGTTACGCCCGGCCCCCGGTGAGCTGGGGACGCTCGTGTACAACCCGGACCACACGATCGAGCTCGACCTGAAGGAGATCATCACCGGGGTGATCACGCTTCCCGGTACGGAGATCGTCGGCTGCCACGCCCGGATCCTGAGCGCGGGCAGCATCCTGGTGACGTACGCGCTGCGGCACGAGGCGGACCTGCGCCTGCTCCCGCTCGCCGACCTCGACGCGCTGGACGCGCGGGTGAACAACGTGCTCCGCGAGGCGGACGGCCCCGTCCTCGCCGCGGTGCTGGCAGCCGCGGTGGCCTGCGGTCTGGTGCAGGGGCTCGCGCTGCGACCGGACCTCGCGAGCGGCGGGGAGGCGTCACCGGTGGACCGTCAGTCCGCCCGGTACAACTGCCACTTCGTCACCGAGGAACCCCCGTGGGCGACCGATCCGCGGCTGCCGCAGCTCAGTCCGGGGCCGCACTGCCGGATACTGCTGCCGTACACCTACGCCTGGGACCGGGACCCGGCGACGCCGCTGCACGAGCTGCGGACGATGCTGGAGCCCACCGACATCGCGACGGCACAGCAGTCCCTGCTCGTCGGTGCTCTGCTGGGTGGCCGCCGGATTCTGGTCGACCTCGCCAAGGCCGAGCACCCCATGACCGACGTCCACGCGTTCCGGCGCTTCCTCGACGGGGTCTGGTCCGACTACCACCACCTCGACGGCTACCGCATAGAGTCGGACCAGGGCCCCCGGGCCACCTATCTGGCCGCCCGTGATTCCATCGGCCTGGACAACACCCAGGAGCGGGCCGACAAGCTCCTCGGCTACGTCGGCAACTCCCTGCTGGCCGCCGCTTCGCAGCGGACCGAGGCACTCGACACCCGGCTCAACCGCGTCGCCTCCTCGCTCGCCATGGTCGCGGCGGCCTCCTTCAGCCTCGATGTCGCGGTGTTCCTGCTGCCCGATGTCTCGCTGGCACCGCGGATCGGCGTCGTCAGCAGCCTGATCGCGCTGACCGCCGCCGGGATCCTCGCCGTGTTCCTCCCCAACCGCCGCCGGTGGAGGCCTCCGTCGAGGCGCGGCGCCGCCGGGCCTGCGAGGCGCGTACCACGCGGGCGCACGGCAGCCCCCGCTCCTGTCCCCGCGCCCGGTCCGGACGGCCTGCCCGCCGACCCGTCCCCCCAGCCGTAAACCCGCTGTACCTGGCGGGCACCGGCGACCACAGTGGAGCCCATGACCTCTCTCGTACGTCACATCACGATCGACTGCGCCGACGCCTACGGGCTGGCCGGCTTCTGGGCCGGGGTGCTCGGCGCACGGCTCTCGGACGACGACGCCCCCGGTGATCCCGAGGCGCTCGTCGAATCCCCCGGCGCCGCGCTGCTGTTCATCCAGGTGCCGGAGTCCAAGAGCAGCAAGAACCGTGTCCACCTGGACATCCAGCCGCAGGACCGGACGAGGGACGAGGAGGTCGAGCGGCTGCTCGGCCTCGGTGCCACCCTCGTCGCCGACCACCGAAAGCCCGACGGGCGGGGCTGGGCGACGCTCGCCGACCCTGAGGGCAACGAGTTCTGCGTCGAGTGCGGTGCGGCGGAACGGGCGGCCCTGACCGGGACCCGGCTGCCGGTCACGGCGGACGACGTGACCACCGCGGTGGACCTCGCCCTCGCCGCGCTCCGGGAGTCCCCGGTGGACGACTGGAACATTCCGGCGGGGTCGCTGGAGTGGAGCTGCTGGGAGACCGCGGAGCATCTGAGCGACGACCTCTTCTCCTACGCGGCCCAACTGGGCCCGCGGCGGCCGGAGCTGGACACGTACCTCCCTTACCGCTGGAGCCCCGACCGTGAGGGCGGTCCGTGCAACGCGGTCTTCGCGGATCCGTCGGCCGGCCCCGCCGGGCTGCTCCGGACGCTGGAGGCGAACGGGGCGCTGCTCGCCGCGATGGTCCGAACGGCCTCGCCCGAGCTCCGCTCGTACCACTCCTACGGAGTGTCCGATCCGGAGGGCTTCGCCGCGATGGGGATCGTGGAGACCCTGGTGCACACGCACGATCTCGCCGCGAGCCTGGATGTCACCTGGAATCCGCCCGCCGGTCTGTGCGACCGGGTGCTGGCCCGGCTGTTCCCGGACGCTCCGAAGGACGCCGACCGCTGGACCGTACTGCGCTGGGCCACCGGCCGCGCCGAGCTGCCCGGCCACCCGCGCGTCACGTCGTGGAAGTGGCACAGTGCGCCGCTGGACGGGGCCGGTCAGGAGTAACGGGCGGCCGCCCGGACCGCTGTCCCGGGACGCTCCCGGGGAGAGGCGTTCTCCCCGGGAGACTTGAAGCTGCTTCGGTCCAGCGGTCAGAGTTCCGCGTCGAGGACGTCCGCCCACGCCGCGCCTTCCGTGCTCCCGTCGGACCGGGGCAGCGACAGCTCCGCCCAGATGACCTTTCCCTGGGAGGTGTAACGGGTGCCCCAGCGCTCGGCCAGCTGCGCGACGAGGAACAGACCGCGGCCACCTTCGTCCAAGGCACCGGCATCGCGCAGATGGGGTGAGGTGCTGCTGCTGTCCGCCACCTCGCAGGTGAGGGTGCGGTCGTACAGCAGTCGTACGGTGACCGGTGCGGAGCCGTAGCGGATGGCATTGGTGATCAACTCGCTGAGCAACAGTTCCGTGGCGAACGCAAGCTCGGACAGGCCCCAGTCGTCGACCTTCTCTGCCACGGCAGCACGCATTTCCGCCACAGCGGCAGGGTCGAACGGTACGTCCCAGTCGGCGACATGGTCGGGCGGGATCGCCCGCGCCCGGGCGATGAGCAGCGCCACATCGTCCTTCGGCCGATCGGGCAGGAGCGCGTCGAGGACCGCCTGGCAGCTCTCCTCCGGCGACCGGTCGGGATGGCCCGCCAGGGCCTGACGCAGCAGCTCGATCCCCACGTCGATGTCCCGGGTGCGGTCCTCGATGAGCCCATCGGTGTAGAGGACGAACTGCGTGCCCTCCGCCACCTCCAGTTCGGCCGTCTCGAACGGCATTCCCCCCAGGCCCAGGGGCGGGCCGGCCGGCAGGTCGGGGAACGACACACTGCCGTCGGGCCGGACCAGTGCGGCCGGGGGGTGCCCGGCCCGGGCCATGGCGCAGTGGCGGGAGACGGGATCGTAGATCGCGTACAGGCAGGTAGCTCCTGTGATCCCCGCATCGACGGTGGTCTCCGCCTCCTCCTGGTCGATGCGTCCGACCAGGTCGTCGAGGTGGTGGAGGATCTCGTCGGGCGGAAGGTCGAGTGTGGAGAAGTTGTGCACGGCCGTGCGCAGCCGTCCCATTGTTGCGGCCGCGTGCAGGCCGTGACCGACGACATCCCCGACGACCAGCGCCACCCGGCTGCCCGGGAGCGGGATCACGTCGAACCAGTCGCCGCTCACCCCGGAGACGGCGGGCAGGTAGCGATGGGCGACGTCGAGCGCGCTCTGTTCGGGCAGGGCCCGCGGGAGCAGGCTGCGCTGCAGAGTCACGGCCATGACGTGCTCACGGGTGTAGCGGCGGGCGTTGTCGATGCTGACGGCCGCCCGTGCGACCAGTTCTTCGGCCAGGGACAGGTCGTCTTCCTCGAACGGCTGGGGCTTCTCGGAGCGCCAGAAGTTGGCCATGCCCATGATGACGCCCCGTGCCCGGAGGGGCACCGTGATGAGCGAGTGGATTCCGTAATCGATGATCGCCCGCGTCCGCTCCGGGTCCTGGGCGAGCCAGCCGGGTGCGGCGGACAGGTCGGGCACCAGCTCCGGCCGGCCGGTGGCGAAGGCCCGTGCCTGTGGCGTGGACGGGAGAAAGTTGTTCAGTTGACCGATTTTGTACAGGGGATGATCGTCCCGGATGCCGCGTACAGCGGTGCGGCGCATTTCCGTGTCCGTGCTGGTCGGCTCGTCCCCGTGGAGAACCGGTTCGGCCAGATCGACGGTTCCGAAGTCGGCGAGCCGGGGGACCGCGATCCTGGTCAGTTCCTCGGCCGTGCGCACCACATCGAGGGTGGTACCGATGCCGAGACCTGCGTCGTACAGCAGGCGCAGCCGCTCGCGGGCGTTCTCCGCCCTGCCGGACAGCGCACGCAGCTCTGTGGAGTCACGCAAGGTCGCGACTGTCCCCCGGGGGCCGCCGTGACGGTCCGTGGGCCGCTGGTTCACCGCGAGCAGTCGGCTTCCCGCAAGGTGCACTTCGTCCGTGGCAGGGCGGCCCGAGGTCAGCAGCTCCTCCATGCCGGGATCGAGGCCGGCCAGGTCCGGGATACGTCGCCCCTCGGCGTCGAGCGGCAGATCCAGCAGCCGTCTGGCCTCGTCGTTGGCCAGCAGCAGTCGACCGTCGTTGCCGACGATGAGCACGCCTTCGCGCACGGCGTGCAGCACCGCGTCGTGATGCTCGTACATACGATTCATCTCGGCAGCGCCCAGACGGTGGGTCTGCCGCCGCAGCCGCCTCGCCACCAGGGCCGTCCCGCTCGTGGCCAGTCCGAGCGCTATCGCCCCGGCACCGAGGATGATCGGAATCTGCCGTGCCACCGCTCCGGTCACCTTCTCGACCTTCATGCCGGCAGCCACCAGGGCCACGACCTGCACGTGATCGCGGACGGGTACGATCGCCTGCACCTCGCGGCCGAGCGGGCCGTTGACGCTCTCGGTGTACACATGGCCGGCCAGCGCCGGCCCTATGGTGGCGACGGCCCTCTTCCCGATCAGCTCCGGCCGGGGATGCGTGTAGCGGATCCCCTTCGTGTCCATCACCACGATGAAGTCGACGCCGGCCGCCTTCCGCCCCGCCTCGGTGAGCGGCTGGAGCACCGCGGAGGGATCAGGGGCTTTCAGCGCGGTCACGATGCCCGGTGAATGAGCGAATGTCTGCGCGACGGCGATGGTGCGGTCTCTCGCCTCCGCGCTGTTGTCGCGCCGGGCCTCCACCAGGAGCGCCAGCATCGCAGCGGCCACGAGGAGCACGACAACAGCCACCTGCAGGGCGAAGACCTGGCCTGCGAGGCTCCGCGGACGCCTGCCCATGAGTGACCGCATCTGTGCGCTCCGGAATCGGCCGAAACGATTGACCCCGACGATTGCCTCCCTTTGCCCTTTGTAACACCGCGGGGTCGAAGCTGCGTGCGGTCGGGGTTCGTCCGGGGGCGGGATCGAGCGGCGGCCCGACGCCGCTCCGGCAGGCGTGGCAACGGACCGGCGCCAGGGACGGCACGGATACAGCCGGCCCGGATCGTGGGGAGGGCCCGGCTCCGACCCGGACGACCGCCGGGCCGTCCGGGTGGAGGCCATCGACGACAGCTGTGCGCGTCAGCCGGAGAGCACGTCCAGGACCCGGTCCACATCGGCCGGTGTGTTGTACAGGTGGAAGGCGGCACGCAGACTCCCCGCCCGGTCGGAGACCACCACCCCGGCCCGCGCGAGCTCCGGTGCCCGCCCGCCCAGGCCGGGCACGGCCACGATCGCCGACTCCCCCGGCACCGCCTCGTGCCCCAGCCCGGCCAGCTCCGCCCGCAGGCGGGCCGCGAGCCCGGTGGCATGGGCGTGGACGGCGTCCACCCCGACCTCGTTCAGCAGCGCGAGGGACTGCTCGGCGCCGTGGTACGAGAGGAAGGCGGGCGGTTCGTCGTAGCGGCGTGCGGTCGGTGAGAGCCGCTCGACCGGTCCGTACGTACTGCTCCAGGGGTCGACGGCGGCGGACATGCCGACGGAGACCGGCGGCAGGGCCCGCTGCGCCTCCTCGGTGACGGTGAGGAACGACGCGCCCCGCGGGCAGAGCAGGAACTTGAAGCCGCCGGTGACGGTGTAGTCGTACTCCCCGGCGTCCAGCGGCAGCCAGCCCGCCGACTGGGTGGCGTCGAGCAGCGTCCGGGCACCGTGGGCGGCGGCCGCCGCGCGCACCGCCTTCAGGTCGGCGATCCGGCCGTTGGCCGACTGCACGGAGGAGAAGGCGACGAGAGCGGTGCCCGGACCCACCGCGTCGGCCAGCCGGTCCAGCGGCACGTAGCGCATCCGGAGGTCGCCGCGGGCCGCGAGGGGACCGACGACGGAGCTGAACTCGACCTCGGGAGCCACGACTTCGGCCCCCGGATCCAGCGAGGCGGCGATCAGCCCGACATGTACGGAGACCGAGCTGCCGACGGCGACCCGGTCGGTGGCGACCCTCGCGAGGCGGGCGAAGCCGGTCCGGGCCGCCTCCACTCTTTCGAATTCACCGGAGCCGTCCGTGACGCCCTCGGCGATCGCCTCGGCGAGCGTCCGTACGGCCGCCACGGTCCGCCGGGGCAGCAGCCCGCAGGTGGAGGTGTTGAGATAGGTCGTCCTCGGTGCGAACTCGGCTTCCACGGCACGGCTGAGCGAAGTAGTCTCCATGCGCCCAGCCTGGGCCCCCTCAACCTCCGGTCAATCAAGAAAGGTTGAGGAGGACACCCGAGCACCGCTCATGCGTGCCACCGCCGTCACCCCGCACAGCGCGGCCTCAGCCCTGCGGGACCTCGCAGGCGCCGTCGGCGTCGCACGCCGCCGCGTCCTTGCCGATCACGGTGAGCGGGCGGTCCTTCCACGCCTGCTCCAGGGCCTGGGCGAAGACCTCGGCGGGCTGGCCGCCGGAGATGCCGTAGCGCCGGTCGAACACGAAGAACGGCACCGCGTTGGCACCCAGTTCGGACGCCTCGCGCTCATCGGCCCGCACCTCGGCTGCGTACGCCTCCGGGTCGGCGAGCACGGCGCGCGCCTCGTCGCCGTCGAGCCCGGCCTCGACGGCCAGCTCGACCAGGACGCCCGTGTCGTAGACGGACCGCTCCTCGGCGAAGTTCGCCCGGTAGGCGAGGTTCAGCAGCTCGTCCTGGCGGCCGCGGGCCCTGGCCAGGTGGAGCAGCCGGTGGATGTCGAAGGTGTTGCCGTGGTCACGGCCCTCGGTGAGGTAGCCGAGCCCTTCGGCCTGCGCGTTGGCCGCGACGTTGGCCTCCATGGCCTGTGCCTCTTCGCGGGTGCGCCCGTACTTCTGCGCCAGCATGTCGATCACCTGCGCGGTCTCCCCCTTGGCGTGCCCGGGGTCGAGCTCGAAGGACCGGTGCACGACCTCGACCTGGTCGCGATGGGCGAACCCGGCCAGGCCCTTCTCGAAGCGGGCCTTCCCGATGTAGCACCAGGGGCAGGCTATGTCGCTCCAGATCTCGACGCGCATGTCTGTTCTTCTCTCCGTGTCCTCGTACGTACGGCTCGGACGGCGTACGGCTCAGATGGTGCGGAGCCACCCTCCGCCCCCGGGCACAACACCGGAGCGGACCGTCTCATTCCCTCTCACCCACGAGCTCGGCGGGATGACCCGGGACAGCCTCCTCGGCCGCCTCCCACCGGGACGGCGGGCCGCCGGACGGGACGGCCCGCCGCACTCACGAGGTCATCCGATTCATCAGACCGGGTCGATAACCCAGCGGGACGCCGTCCCGATGGTGGGCTGGAAGACGACCTGGGCCCCGACCTTGCCGTTCGCGTCCAAGTACTTGCCGCTCCGGGTGTGCCTGATGGACTTCGGACTGCCGGACGTGGTCGTCCATTTCTGAAACTCGCCACCGTTGCACGGGAATGTGTAGACATCCGCACCGTTTCCGTCGAGGCAGTGGCCTGATGCCGGGTTCCTGAAGATGCCGCCGCTGATCTGCCACACCTGCTTCGCGCTGCGGTCGCAGTTGCCGAGGACAAGGTTTCCCTTGCCTCCCGAGATGTTCACCTGAAGGCAGGAATTGCTGCTGTTGCCGTTGATCACCTGATAGTTCACCGGCGCCGCCTCCGCCGAGGTCGCGGCGCCGACCAGCAGCGTCGAGCCGAAGGCGATCGCCGCGCCCGCTCCGGCGAGTCGAATGAGGTTTCCCTTGAGTCCCATGATTGATCCCTCGATCGAGTTCAGATGATTGGCGCGCGCCGCCTGTGGCGCCGCCCGGTCATTCGGGTTCCCTGGTACGTGACAGGAAGGGTGTTGAGGTGCTGCGGCATCTGTGCCGCCGTCTACGTTGAGGGGTGGCGCCGCTCGGGTGCAGCAATCTCGGAGGAGCCCGGATCCGCTGGGCTCCCCCGCTGGATGAGCTACATTTCTGGGCTCCGAAGTCCGGACGATTCCGGAGAGCGAGACGGGGGAAAGCGGCGTATATGAGGGGACCGGCCTCACCACAAAGCTGGTTCGTCAACCGGTTGCAGCGGTTGCGTACGTCCTCGGGGTCACCCACCCAGGCGCAGCTTCTGGCCTACGACCAGAACAAGGTCCTCACTCGGTCGTCGCTGTCGGACCTGCTGGCAGGCAAGTTCACAAAGCCGCCCCCGTGGGAGCGGGTCGCGGCCTATGTGATCGCGTGCGTCCACGCCGCGCACGCCGGTCGGATCGACCTCTCCGCCGAGGCAGAACTCGCCCGACTGCGGGGTGACCATGCCACGCTCACCGACCTGTTCGAGACCACTGTCAGGGAGGCCCGCGCACCGGCGGCGCGTTCTTCGGGCTCGCGGACCCGTCCGGCGACCTGTCGGCTGCCTCCGCGCAACACCAGCTTCACCGGCCGCGACGCCACCTTGCGGGAGTTACGGCAGCGCCTCACCTCGGGCAACGACGGCGCGATGCAGGTCGTACACGGGCTGGGTGGTGTCGGCAAGACGCAGCTTGCGGTTGAGTACGCCTACCTCCACCGGTCGAAATACCGGTTCGTGGCGTTCGTGGACGCCGAAGATCCCGATCTGGTGGCCTCGCAGTTCGCGTCGCTGGCCAGGGAGCTGGGACTGGCGGAGGTCAGCTCCGAGCAGGTCGTCCCACGGGTGTACGGCGCATTACTGGACCACGGGCCCTGGCTGATCATCTTCGACAACGGGGAGAAACCCGGCACGCTCGTGGACGCGCTGCCGTCCGGTGACCTGGGGAGCAGCGGTCACGTCATCGTCACGACCAGGCTGCGCGGCTGGTCGAGCAGAGCCGGCGTCATCGACCTGGACGTGTTCACCAGGCGGGAGGCGGTGGAGCTGCTGACCCGGCGGGTGTGCGGCATGACCACAGTGGTGGCGGACCGGATCGCCGAGCACCTGGGGGACCTGCCGCTGGCGCTGGAACAGGCAGCCGGGTACATGGACTACAACCACACGGCGCCGGAGGAGTACCTGGCTCTGCTGACGTCGCGGCTGGAGGACATGATCGCGCTGGGCGAGCTGGCCTACCGGCCGACGGTGGTGGTCGCGACCCTGTGGCAGCTCAGCGTGCAAAGGTTGGAGATCCAGCAGCCGCGAGCGATGCGACTGCTGGAGCTGTGTGCCCTGCTGGCGCCGGAACCGATCCCGCTGGACCTGTTCAGCAGCACGGAAACACTGAATGCGGCCGTGGCCGATCCGGTGGCGTGGGACACGACGGTCGGTGCTCTGGCCGGCCTGGGGCTCGCGAGGCGCGGAGCCTCCTCCCTGGTGCTGCACCGGCTGGTGCAGGCCGCCATCCGCGCCGCGATGCCGGACGACGTGCGCACCGACGCTCGGGTGAAACTGTGCCGGGCGCTGCTCGCGGCAGTGCCGCACGACATCCACGGTGACCCGGATGCGCGATCGCGATGGCAAGAACTGCTCCCGCACGCGCTCGTGGTGACCAAGGACGAACCGCCGGCCGAGTGCGCGGCGGAGACGGCGATGCTACTGAGGCTGGCGTCGGCGTTCCTCCTTTCGATCGGGGACCACCCGGTGGCACTGCCCCTGTGTGAGCGCGCCTTCTCGATCGACGAGTCACTCGAACAGAGGGATGCGGAAGTCGGCTTCGACCTGATCACCCTGGCACAGATCCACCGGGACCGCGGCGCGCCGGAGCGAGCGCGTCCGATGGCGGAACGTGCTCTGAGCCTGCACGAGTCCTGTCTGCCGGCGGACAGTCCCGCCATCGCGACGGACTTGGCCACCCTGGCGCGAATCCGACACCTTCTCGGTGATCACGAGGCGGCGGTGCCCCTGGCCGAGCGGGCGCTACGGATCGACGAGGCGGCGTACGGGCCGGACGACCCGTACGTGAGCTTCGACTTGATCGCACTGGCGAGTATCCACCTCGACCTGGACGACCACGCCGTGGCCGTACCGCTGATCTCCCGGGCGCTGCGGATCCGCGAGGCCAGCTACGCTCCGGACCACCTGTACATCGGGTACGCCCTGCTGCTCAAGGCCCGAGCCGTGCACGCGCTGAACGACCCGACCGCAGCGAACCTCGCGCGCAGGGGCGCGCTGATCCTGAACACCCGGCTGGGCAGGACCCACCCCAAGACCGAGGACGCCTTTGTTCTGGCCAACTGCTTACTGAAACGCGACAGCAGCCAGGGGCACGGCGAGGTCGTTGCGGTCGGCGAGGCTTACGACACGAAGGGCCGCACCGATCAGGGGCACACATCAGTCACGCCGCCACATTTCCAGGCGGCCGGTACGGGATTTTCTGCGCGCTAGGCCTTACCGCCGAATTGCACGCCCCCACAGCTCTTCGTCAACCGATTCAACCAACTCTGTCCAGGTGGTGGACGGGCACGCGGACCGACAGGGACAGCTGGTCCCAGTGCAGTCGCTGGCCAGAGCCTCGCGAGAACCTGTGGTTCCGTATTGCCTGTTGTCACTCCCCGTCGTCGAGCTCGACGATCGGCCGGTCGGCGACCACGGCCACCAGGATCATCGGCGCGTCGCCGTCGCACTGGTTGAGGGAGATGGCGATCCACCGGCCCTCTACCGGCCCCCACACCGTCAGGTCCCCGAGGCAGTCCCTGTCGCACAGCGCCCGGTACAGCGGCGGCAGGGACTCACCCGCACCGTGGCGGAAGATCGGCACCCGCATGCCCGCCGTCCGATGGGTGCCCCAGCGGCGGTCCAACTCGCCCACAAGGGCGGCGAGATGACCTGCGGCGGCCTCCTCGGCCTGCTGCCACTCGGGTCCGTACACGCCCACGAGGCCGTCGCTCTCCCAGAGCGGCACGATCCGGAAGCCCTCGCCCGCCGTCGCACTCCACTCCCCGGTGTCCGGCTCGCCCTCGTCGGCCGTCGGCCCCGCGGCCGGTACGGCTCCGGCGAGCAGCGCCTCGATGTCGCGGACCGCGCGGACGGTCCCGAAGGTCTCCCCCGCCCGGGCGGTCACGGCGCCACCGGCCCGGCCGGTGCGGTCGATGCGGTCGACCTGCTGAAGGAGGCGCGGGCGAGGCCTGCGGTGCGTTCGGGCATGGGGACGGGCGGTGTCGCGCCGACGGCGGCGCGGGGTGCGGGCGGCATGGCCGGAACCTCCGGAAGCGTGGTGTTCGGCCGCCAACCTACCCGCGACACGATCGACGGGCCGGGCAGGTGCCCGCACCGGTCCCCCGTCGGCGTGCACCACCCTTCCTCGGCCGCTCGTCTTCGCGTACGGACCCGGATCTTCTCCGCCGCCGGTACGGTGACCGCACGGGGGCAGGAACCAGGTGGCCGCCTGCCGCGTGCGAGGACGCACGACGGGGATTGCGCTGGACGCCAAGAGGGGCTGCCGTGACAGGGGCACGTATCGGGGAGTACGTGATCGAGCGAAAGCTGGGCACCGGGGGGATGGGCTCGGTCTACCTGGGGCGTTCACGTTCCGGCCGGGCCGTCGCCATCAAGGTGGTCAAGGCCGAGTACGCGGCCGATCCCCGGTTCAGGGAGCGGTTCCGCAAGGAGGTCGAGGCCGCCCGGAAGGTCGGCGGCTTCCACACGGCGGCGCTGGTGGACGCCGACCCCGACGCGGAACAGCCGTGGATGGCCAGTGCCTACGTCGAGGGACCGACCCTGGCCGATGAGATCACCCGGCGCGGCCGGCTGACCGAGGCCGAACTGTGGAGGCTCGCCGCCGAACTGGCCGAGGCGCTCAAGGCGATCCACTCCTGTGGGCTGGTGCATCGCGACCTCAAGCCGGCCAACATCGTCATGGCCGGGGACGGCGCCCGCGTCCTGGACTTCGGGATCGCCCATGCCCTGGAGGGGACCCGGCTGACCAGCGACGGCGTGGTGGTGGGGACGGCGGGGTACCACTCTCCGGAACAGGCACAGGGCCATCCGGTCACCGGAGCCTGCGACATCTTCGCCCTCGGTGCCGTACTGGTCGCGGCGGCGGGCGGCAGCGCGTTCGGCTCGGGCTCGGCATACGGGCTGATGTACCGCGTGGTGCACGACGACGCGGACGTGTCCGCGGTGCCCGGACCGCTGCGGCCCCTCGTGCTCGCCTGCCTCCGCAAGGCTCCTGGAAGCAGGCCCACGCCCCGTCGGTTGCTGGATCTGTGCGCGGACCGCGCCCGTCGCCCCGACATCGCCGCCACCGCCGCCACCGCCCCGGTCACGGTGGTCGACGAACCCGCCACCGAGCCCCCGACCGTTCCCCGCACCAAGCCCGTGCGGCCCCGCGCGGTGTCCGCGCCGCCGCCCGCCGCCTATCTGCGCCCGCGCCGGGCCTGGATCGCGCAGGTCGTACGGAACCTGCTCGGGACGGCCGCACTCGTGACCGCCGCCTTCCAGAGCCCGGCCCACCGCCTCCCCACCGCCGTCACCGTGGTGGCCGTGCTCGCCGCGGTTGTCCTGGGTATGCGCCTCGTCGGACTGCTCACCAGCGCCAAGGAGGGCCTCGTCCTCGGCGAATCCGGCATCGGGGTCGGTCCCGGCAACGATCTGGTGGTGCTCCGGTGGGGTGCCATCAGATCCGTGGAGCTGACGGTCGGCGCCAAGGAGAGTTCCCTGTCGGTGCGGCTCGACGCGGAACAGTTCCTGCCGCAGGGCTTCCAACACCCGGCATGGGTCCGCAGCCGACGGAACGGGGTCACCCTGATCCGGGTGCGAGGGCTCCTCCCCGTCGGTGACTCGCTCGCTCTGCCCGACGCCGTCCGCGCGTTCACGGAACGGCACGGCGTGCCGCTGACGACGACCTGGGCCGACGGGGTGACGGACAGCCGCTGACCGCGCTTGCGGCGCCCGGTCCGTCCCGCACGGCCGTGGCCCTCCCCCGACCTCCCCGGCCGGACGCGGCCCGCTGTCGGCGGGTTCGGCCGGCGCCCGGATCCGGGCGCCGGCCGGGGGTCCGGGCGGGCGGGACGGATCAGCTCCCGTCCCGCAGGTCTCCCACCCCCGTCGCACGGAACGCGATCCGGTCGAAGGAGACCTCGCAGCCCTCGCCCGTCGGGGACTGGACCAGGAAGCCGGCCGAGGCCTCGGCCGCCCGGTCCGGGGTGCCGAGGGCGAAGACGCGGACGAAGGTCCACTTCTCGCCGTCGGCCGAGGCGTGGAAGGCGAACGCGTTGCCCGTGCGGCTGAGCCGCAGCCAGCAGCTGTCGCCGTCCACGACGAAGGAGTTGACGTCGTCGGAGTGGCCGCGGGTGACGACCGTGCAGACGGTGGGGCGGTCCGGGGAGAGTTCCAGGCAGATCTTGGCCCACTCCCGTTCCCCGACGTGGAGGTAGAGGACACCGGCGTCGAAGGCCGCCGCGAAGCCGGCCTTCACCCGGGCGAGCAGCTGGAAGTCGCCGCCGGGGACGGGGCCGAGGAGGCGGGGGGCGTCGCTCGTGGAGTCGAGGGACTCGCCGCCCGGTGGTACGAAGCGGTCCTGGCGGGGGCCGGCCCGGCCGGTCAGGGTGCCGTTCTCGTAGGTCCAGTCACCGCTGGGGCCGAACTCGGTGAGCTCGAAGGGAAGTTCGGGGAGCTGTGGGGTCATGCCCGGCGTCCGTCCACTCGGCGGGGAAGGTTCAGGGGGTTGTCCTCGCGGAGCTCTGGCGGGAGCAGGGCCTCGGGGGTCGTCTGGTAGGTGACCGGGCGCAGCCAGCGTTCGATCGCGGTGGCGCCGACCGAGGTGGAGGTGGAGGTGGTGGCCGGGTAGGGGCCGCCGTGGTGCTGGGCGGGGGCGACCGCGACGCCGGTCGGCCAGCCGTTGACGAGGACCCGGCCGGCCAGCGGGACGAGGGCCGCGAGGAGTCCGGGGGCGTCGGCGTCGGCGCCGTCCGTGGCGGTCTGGAGGGTGGCGGTGAGGTTGCCGGGGAGCCGGGAGAGTACGGCGGTGACCTCCTCGTCGGAGGTGTAACGGGCAACGACGGTGACGGGGCCGAAGCACTCCTCCAGGAGTTCGTCGTGCGGGCCCTCGGCGGCGAGGAGCCGCGCCGGTACGGTGAGGAAGCCGGCCGAGACGGTGTGGTCGCCGCCCGCACCGGGGGTGACCGGCGCCTCGACGTCCGGGAGTCCGGCCCGGGCCCCCACGCCCTCGACGAAGGCTTCGCGCATCCGGTGGTCGAGCAGGACCGCGGCCTCGGTGTCGCTGACCGCGTCGGTGAGGGACTTCAGCAGCCGGTCGCCGGTCTCGCCCGCCGGGGCCAGGACGAAGCCGGGCTTGGTGCAGAACTGGCCTGCGCCCATGGTCATCGAGCCCGCGAGCCCGGCACCGATCTCCTCGGCGCGCTCGGCGGCGGCCGCCTCGGTGACGACGACGGGGTTGAGGGAGCCCAGTTCGCCGTGGAAGGGGATGGGCCGGGGGCGGGCCGCCGCGGCGTCGAACAGGGCACGTCCGCCGCGGACCGAACCGGTGAACCCGGCTGCGGCGACCAGCGGGTGCCCGATCAGCTCGATGCCCGCCTCGAAGCCGTGCACCAGGACCAGCACGTCCTCGGGCAGCCCGACCTCGGCCGCCGCCCTGCGCAGCACGGAGGCGCACAGCTCGGAGGTGGCGGGGTGGTCCGGGTGTGCCTTGACGACGACGGGGCAGCCGGCCGCCAGCGCGCTCGCGGTGTCGCCGCCGGGGACGGAAAAGGCGAGCGGGAAGTTGCTGGCCGCGTAGACCGCGACGACGCCGAGCGGGATCTTGTAGCGGCGCAGGTCGGGCCAGGGCGGGGTCCGGCCTGCGTCCGCGTGGTCGATGTGGATGTCGAGAAAGGCGCCCTCGTCGACGACCTCCGCGAAGGCCCTCAACTGGGCGGCGGTGCGCGCGAGTTCGCCGGTCAGCCGGGTCGGCCCGAGCGCGGTTTCCGCGTCGGCGGCCTCGATGACGTGTTCCCCGGCCTCGGTGAGCAGATCGGCCGCGGTGCGCAGGAAGGCGGCGCGCACGGTGCGGTCGGCGAGCGATCCGCTTACCGCGTGGGCGGCCCGGACCGCGCGGTCGACCTCCTCCGCCGTAGCCTCCACCGCAACCTGCTCGCGCGGGTTCCCGGTACGAGGGTCGACGCTCCAGACTGGTGCTGCTGCCACCGTGATTCCTTCCGCTCCGCTGCCACACATCAGAAGTTGTTCGGTATTCTGAACAGAGTTCCTGACCGTGAATATAAGCGACTCCATTTCCGGGCGTTCAGTGTTGGCAAGAAGTCGCCGGTTCAAGAAGTCTCAGGGTTTCACAAGTGGACTGGAAGGGGCGTAGGGCGATGTCGGTTGCCGAATCCGGTGGGGCACAGGTCAAGTCTGCCGTACGGACAGTGGAGTTGCTCGAATACTTCGCGGGGCGGCCCGGCATGCACTCGCTGGCCGCGGTGCAGGAGGCCGTCGGCTATCCCAAGTCCAGCCTCTACATGCTGCTGCGCACCCTGGTGGAGCTTGGCTGGGTGGAGACCGACGCGACGGGCACGCGGTACGGGATCGGCGTACGGGCCCTGCTGGTCGGCACCTCGTACATCGACGGTGACGAGGTCGTGGCGGCCGCCCGGCCGACCCTGGACCGGCTCTCCGACGACACGACGGAGACCATCCACCTGGCGCGTCTCGACGGGACGAACGTGGTGTACCTCGCCACCCGGCAGTCCCAGCACTATCTGCGCCCCTTCACCCGTGTCGGCCGCCGGCTGCCCGCCCACTCCACCTCGCTCGGCAAGGCACTGCTGGCCACCCACAGCGACGAGCAGGTCCGCAAGCTGCTCCCCGAGACGCTGCCCGCGCTGACCGAGCACACCATCACCGACCGCGAGAAGCTCATCGAGGAGCTGCACCTCATCCGCGAACAGGGGTACGCGGTGGACCGCGAGGAGAACACCCTCGGACTGCGCTGCTTCGGCGTCGCCGTCCCGTACCGCACCCCCGCCCGGGACGCCATCAGCTGCTCGGTGCCGGTCGCCCGGCTCACGCCCGCGCACGAACAGATGGTGAAGGACGCACTGTTCGACGCCCGGGACCGGCTGACGCTCGCCACCCGGAGGCTCTGACCCATGGGTGTTTCCCTGCGCGAGGTCCAGGACGGTGACCTGCCACTGTTCTTCGCCTTCATGTCCGACCCGGAATCGGTCAGGACGGCCGCCTTCACCAGCGAGGACCCCACCGACCGGCACGCCTTCGACGCACACTGGCGGCGCGTCCTGGCCGACGGCTCCATGGTGATGCGCACGGTGGTCGCGGACGGCGCGGTGGTCGGCAACACCGGGGTGTACGGGCCTTCGGGCGACCGCCAGGTCACCTACTGGATCGACCGGGCGCAATGGGGCCGCGGACTCGCGACGGCCGCGCTGTCGGCACTGCTCGACGCCGTACCCGAACGCCCGCTGCACGCACGGGCCGCGGCCGACAACACCGGCTCGCGCCGGGTCCTCGAAAAGTGCGGCTTCACCGTCACCGGCACGGACCACGGGTACGCGCACGCCCGCGGCGAGGAGACCGACGAGCTGCTGTTCACCCTGCCGGGATGACCGGACGGCGGCCCGTCTCCGCCGCGCGGCGGAGACGGATCGTCGCGGGGCACGACGTGCCGGCGCGGTTCGCGCGGCAGCGTGGGTGCCATGACACAGACACCGCGGCGGCCCGCGGCCCGCACCGCGCTCCGCGCGCTCGCGATCACCGCCACCCTGCCGTACATCGCGCTCAAGACCGCCTGGATCCTCGGCAGTCGCATCGGCATCCCGGACGGCAGCCCGCTGCTCGACCACCGCGCCACGATGATCGTCGCCAACGGCATCACGATCCTGATGGACAGCGCCGTCGTGGTCATCGCCCTGCTGCTCACCCGGCCCTGGGGGCGGCGGGTGCCCGCCCAGCTGCTCGTCCTGCCCATGTGGGTGGCGTCCGGGCTGCTGCTGCCGATCATGACCGGCTACCCGCTGCAGCTGGCGGTCGGCCTGGCCCGCGGAGAGGGCACGGGCACCGGGAGCGACACGTCGTCCTTCCTGGACGAGTGGGTCTTCGGCGTCGTCTACGGCGGCTTCATCCTCCAGGGCCTCGCCCTCGGCGCCCTCTTCGCGCTGTACACCAAGGACCGCTGGGGCCATCTGTGGAAGGGCACCCTGAGGGACCTGCCGCAGAGCCCGACCGGGCCCGCGCTGCGGACCACCGCGGTCCTCGCCTCGCTGCTCGCGCTCGCACCGGCCGTCATGCATCTGCTGTGGGCCACCGGATCGGCCGCGGGGCTCGCCGGAGGCGGGCTCGCGGACCGGGACGACGTCTTCTACGTCATGGAGGCGCTCGGTGCGCTCTTCGCCGTCACCGCGGCCGCCGGTGTGCTGCTGCTCGCCTTCGGCCGCTGCGCCGCGCTTCCCCTCGCCGTGCCGCTCGCCCTCGCCTGGTGCGGCTCCGCGGCCTCGGCCTGCTGGGGCGGTTGGATGGGCCTCGCCTCGCTCACCGGGACCGAGAACCTCTCCGGACAGGCCACGCCCGCACTGATGTTGATCTACGGTGTCCAGATGCTGCTCGGAGCGCTGGTGGTCACCCTCGGCGGGTACTTCTTCTCGGAACGCGCGGCCGCCCTGCCCGTCCGGCCGGCCGGCTCCCCCGCGCCGGCACCGTCCGCCCGGCCCTCCGGCGCCCGCGCGTGACGCTGCTGTTCGGGCGGCGGGCCCGGCTGCGCTGGCTGCACCTGATCATCGGCGGCGCGCTGCTGATGCCGTACTTCCTGGCGGCGATGGTGGTCGTCGGCTGGTTCCACCCGCACACCGAGCTGTTCTCCTCGTTCTCCCAGCAGCTCACCGCGTTCGCCTGCGCCCTGCCCGTCGCAGCGGTCACCGCGCTCTTCGGACCGGCCCGGCAGCTCTCGGTGGCCGCGGCCCGTGCGCTGTGCGGCGTCCCCGGCGACCGGCCGCTCGCCGACGGACCCGCCAGGACCCGGCAGGCGCGGGTGCGCACGGCCGGCTGGTACACCCTGCACCTCGCGCTCGGCGGCGTCATCAGCGGCGCGACGCTGGCCGTGCCGCCGCTCGCCGGGACCATCGCGGTGCTGCCGTTCTCCCGGTCGGTGCGCGAATCGCGGACCTTCGGCCTGCCCGAGGCGATGGACCGGCCGTGGATTCTCGTCCTGCTCCCCTTCGTCGGGCTCGCGATCCTGGTGGCGATGGCCGGCTGCGCGGCCCTGGCCGGGGCGTTGCTGGCCGGCCGGGCGCCGGTGCTGCTGGGCCCGACGCCCCAGGACCGGCTGGCCGCGGCCGAGCGCCGGGCGGCCGAACTCGCCGTACGCAACCGGCTCGCCCGGGAACTGCACGACTCGGTCGGCCACGCGCTGAGCGCCGTCACCCTCCAGGCGGCCGCGGCCCGCAGGGTCCTGGACAGCGATCCGGACTTCGTCCGCGAGGCGCTGACCGCGATCGAGGAGACCACCCGGCGCACGGTCGGCGAACTCGACTCCGTGCTCGGCCTGTTGCGCAGCGGCGAGGAGCACGGGGCGACCGGCCCGGGGCTCGACGCCCTGGACGGGCTGCTGGAGCACTGCGGGGTACCCGTCTCCTGTGCCGTGCGGGGCGAGACCGGCACGGTCCCGGCCGCAGTGTCGCGGGAGGCGTACCGGATCGTGCAGGAGGGCCTGAGCAACGCGCTGCGGCACGGCGGGCACGGGGTGCCGGTGGAGCTGCGGATCACGGTGGGCGCGGCCGAGCTGGAGATCACCCTGGACAATCCGCTGCCGGAGCGGGCCGCGGTGGTGCGGCCCGGCGGCGGCCGCGGGCTGCGCGGCATCGCCGAGCGGGCGGTACTGCTGGGCGG
Organism: Streptomyces gelaticus; assembly: GCF_014649535.1. Classification (GTDB taxonomy): domain Bacteria; phylum Actinomycetota; class Actinomycetes; order Streptomycetales; family Streptomycetaceae; genus Streptomyces; species Streptomyces gelaticus. The sequence continues at coordinate 367,630 of NZ_BMTF01000002.1, read as the reverse complement.
CCGCACGCAGGCCGGACCGCACGGCGACGGCGGGTGGCGGCTGACCGCCCGCCTCCCCCTGGGTACGCGCGGGCATCCGCGTACGAGTGAACAGGAGAACCGATGAGCACGACGGTCCGGGTGGTCCTCGCCGACGACGAGCGGATGGTGCGTACGGCGCTGCGCGTCATCCTGGACGCCGAACCCGGTCTGGAGGTCGTCGGCGAGGCGGCGACCGGTGCGGAGGCGGTTTCCGTGGTGCGGGAGCTGCGCCCCGACGTGGTGCTGATGGACGTACGGATGCCGGAGACCGACGGCATCCGGGCCACCGAGCAGATCCTCGGCACGCTCGACGCTCCCCCGAGGATCGTCGTCGTCACCACCTTCGAGAACGACTCCTACGTGTACGACGCCCTCCTCGCCGGAGCGGCCGGCTTCCTGCTCAAGCGGGCGGCTGCCGAGGACCTCGTGCAGGCGGTGCGGCTGGTCGCCCGCAGCGACACGCTGCTGTTCCCGTCGGCGGTACGGGCGCTGGCTGCCGAGCACCGCAGGCGGGTGCCCGACCCGCCCCGGTGGGCGTCCCGGCTCACCGACCGGGAGGCGGAGGTGCTGCGGCTGATGGCGGCGGGGCTGACCAACGCGGAGATCGCCGGGCGGCTCCGCGTAGGGCCCGCGACGGCGAAGACCCATGTGGCGGCGGTGCTCGCGAAGACCGGCGCACGGGACCGCACCCAGGCGGTGATAGCGGCGTACGAGTCGGGCTTCATCGCCCCCGGGAGCCCCGGCCCCGCATGAGAAACCGGTGAGAATCGCCGCATTCGGGAACGGTGCGCGAAGCCCCGCTCGTCCCTCGGGCGGGATGAACAGAACGATCAGGCACGCTTCGGTCTTCTGTCTGCTGCTGGTGCTCGCCCTGCTCCTGCGGGCGACCTGGGTGCAGGCGTATCAGGCGAAGGCGCTCGCAGACGACGAACACAACCGGCGGAACACCATCGCGCAGTACGCGCAGCCGCTCGGCGACATCATCGTGGCCGGGAACCCGGTCACCGGATCGAAGAGGACGGTGGGCAGCGACCTCGCGTACAAACGCACCTACACACAGGGCGAGCTCTACGCCGCCGTCACCGGCTACAGCTCGCAGGCGTACGGCGCCACCCAGCTCGAAGGGATCTACAGCCATGTGCTGGACGGCACCGACGACCGGCTGAAGAACCCGATGGCCGCGTTGACGCGCAAGCAGGCGGCACCGGGCAACGTCCTGACGACGATCGACCCGGCCGTGCAGAAGGCCGCCTATCAGGCGCTCGGCGACGACAAGGGGGCGGCGGTCGCGATCGACCCGAAGACCGGCCGGATCCTGGGCATGGTCTCCACTCCCTCGTACGACCCCTCGACGATCAGCGGGACGACGGACGGCGAGGCCTGGCAGCAGCTGCTCGACGACCAGGACAAGCCGATGGTCAACCGCGCGCTGCGCCAGCCGCTGGCGCCCGGCTCCACGTTCAAGCTGGTGGTGGCGGCAGCCGCGCTGGAGGACGGGCTGTACGGCTCGGTCGACGAACGCACCGCCAGCCCCAATCCGTACACGCTGCCCGGCACCAGCACCGTGCTGCGCAACGAGAACCCCTCGGCGCCCTGCGAGAACGCCACGCTGCGCACCGCGCTCCAGTACTCCTGCAACAACGTCTTCGCGAAGGCCGCCGTCGACCTCGGCCAGGACAAGGTCAGGGCGATGGCGGAGAAGTTCGGCTTCAACGCCGACAAGCTCGACGTGCCGGTACGGGCGTCCAAGAGCGTCTACCCCTCCGGCATGGACAAGCCGCAGACGGCGCTCACCGGCATCGGCCAGTTCGAGGTCACCGCGACGCCGTTGCAGATGGCCATGGTCCCGGCCGTCCTCGCCAACGACGGCGAACTCGCCGCGCCGCACATGGTGTCCGCCGTGACCGACTCCAAGGGCGGCACGCTCCAGGAGTTCGCGGACGGGGACACCGAGCGGGTCGTCTCGCAGTCCACCGCCGAGCAGCTGCGCAGCGCCATGGTGACCGTCGTCGAAGAGGGCACCGGAACCAACGCCCGGATCGCCGGGGCCGAGGTGGGCGGAAAGACGGGTACCGCGCAGAACGGCGTGGGCAACAGCAAGACCCCGTACGCCTGGTTCACCTCGTACGCGAAGGACGCGTCCAGCGGCAAGGAGGTCGCGGTCGCCGTGGTCGTCGAGGACTCGGGGGCGGCGCGCTCGGAGGTCAGCGGCAACGGCCTGGCGGCGCCGGTCGCCCAGAAGATGATGAAGGCGGCGCTGGCGGACTGAAGGACGGCGGGAGCCGTACGCCGGGGAACGTTTTCGCGGACGTACGGCATGTTCCCTACGCCCGGCGGGGCGGCAACCGCCCCGCCGGGCACGGAACAGGGCATCCTCCCGATGCCGCCGGGACACCTCGGTCAGCAGCCTGGTCCCCTGACGAAGGCGCTGACCAGGAGGGTGCGATGGATACGGTGACGGGGTCGGCGGCGGTGCGGGTGCTGCGGGACCGGACGGCCGGGCTGTTCCTGACGGCGGTGGTCGTCTCGGGTTTCGGGACCTCCGCGATGTGGCTCGCGGCGGGGGTCTGGGTCAAGTCCCTGACCGGGTCGGACAGTCTGGCGGCGCTCGCCGTGTTCGCCATGTGGCTGCCGGTGCTGTTCGGGCCGGTGCTGGGGGCGGTCGCCGACCGGATCCCGGGAAAGCCGCTTCTGGTCGGGTCGAACCTGGTCATGGCGGGGCTGCTCACCTCGCTGGTGTCGGTCGATGCGGCGGGCCGGATCTGGATCCTCTTCCTGGTGCTCGTCCTGTACGGCGCGAGTTCCGTGCTGATGGACGCGGCCGAGTCGGCGCTGGTCGCCGGGGCCGTCGACGCCCGGCTGCTGGGCGACTTCAACGGGCTGCGGATGACGGCGGGCGAGGGCATGAAGCTGCTGGCGCCGCTGGCCGGTGCCGGGCTGTTCGCGCGGTTCGGGGGCGGGGCCGTGGCGCTGCTGGACGCGGCGTCGTTCGCGCTGGCGGCCGGGGTCTGCGCACTGCTGCCGGCCGGGGAGCCGGACCGGGCCGTCCGTACCGGCCGGCGGGGCGAACTCACCGCGGGCGTACGGCAGGTGTGGAGGTCCCCGGTGCTGCGGCCGCTCGTGCTGGCGGGCTCGGTGACGATGCTGTGCGCGGGGCTCAACGGGGCCGCGGTCTACGCCGTCGTCGATGACGGTCTGGGGCACTCCCCCACGTACGCGGGTGTGCTGTACGCGGTACAGGGCGCCGGGTCCGTCGTGATCGGGCTGCTGGCCGGTCCGCTGCTGCGGCGGCTCGGGGAGCGGGTGTGCACGGCGGCCGGGATCGCGCTGTTCGCGGTGGCGGTGGGGGCGCGGGCGCTGCCGTACGACGCGGTGGCGCTGGCGGCGAGCGCGGCCGTCGGGATCGGGCTGCCGTGCGTGCTGGTCGCCGCGATGACGGCGGTGCAGCGGGAGACCCCGGAGGCGGTGCTGGGCCGCACCGCCGCGACCGCCAACACGCTGATGATGGTGCCGAACGCGGTGGCGCTGGCCCTCGGCGCGGGTCTGATCGCGCTGGTGGACTTCCGGGTGCTGCTGCCGCTGGTCGGCGCGGCGGGGCTGCTGACCGCGGCCCTGTTGGTGACGGGCCTGCGGGGGCGTCCGACGGGCTCCCCCGCCGGCCCGGCTCCTTCATCGACTCAGGCGTGACAGCGCTCCGGCGACGGCCCGGAGGTCCGGGCCGGAGGCCAGCCCGGCGTGGTACAGCCGCAGTTGGTCCGCGCCGAGCGACGCGGCGTGCGCGGCGTCCCGCTCCAGCGTGGCGGGGCTGCCGCCCATGCCCGTGACCACGGAGAAGTTGGCCGCGAGCACCCCGTCGCGCCCGGCGAACGGGCCGAGTACGGCCTCGCGCGCCGCGTCGTCGCCGGTGCAGGGCAGCACCACCCCGTCCGCCACGGACAGGATGTGCTCCGGGTCGGCACCGACGTTCGCGCCGGTGCGGTGGGGCGCGGGGTCGGCGTGCAGCAGCACCTGGAACCCCGGCTCCGCCGCCGCCCGCACGGCGGCGACCGCCGACTCCTGGAGCCTGCGGGCCACCTTGCCGCGCCACTGGAGGGTGGCGGCGGCGGGGCCCGCACCGAGAAGCTGCTCGATGCCCGCCCGGCCGGCCTCCGGAGAGCCGGAGCCCGCCCAGACCGGCTCCAGGGCACCGCGTACGGCCGACGCCAGCCCGTCGGCGTCCAGGCCGTGTCCGGCGTAGCCGGTCCGGCAGTCGGGGCAGAAGCAGAGCGACATCAGGTACTGCGCCGCGTCCCCGAGACCGGCGCCCGCGGTCTTGTCGTGGGCGTGCAGATGCGCGAAGCCGTACCAGCCGCAGCTCTCCAGCTCGGTGCCGCGCGCACCGGGGCGCGCCGCCGCCTCCGCCGCCAGTGCGACCAGGTACGCGCGGACGGCGGGCCGGGCGATGCACGGCGCCCAGGGGTAGCGGTCGCCGTACGCGTTGACCACACAGGTGTCCGGGTGTTCGGCGCCCAGCCGGGAGTTGTGGGCCAGGACCACCCAGCTGTGGACCTCCAGACCGGCGGCGGTGAGGGCCTCGGCGGCCTCCGCGAACGGATCGTCCGAGGCCACCCAGGTCTGCTCGTGGGGACGCAGTTCGTGCCCGGCCCACCGGGCGGCGTCCGGCGGGTAGAGCACCGCAGCGTGCTCCGCGGTGACGATGCGCCGGCCGGGGTGGCGCGGGGTCAGCGCCCGGGTGGAGTGGTAGGCGGCGGCCAGCGTCACCTGCTGGACGCCCAGGTCCGCGACGCGGGCGGCCGCGTCCGGGTCGCCGACGACGTCCCAGGGGTAGAGGAAGGCCGAGGTCTTCACCCGTGCCGCTCCTGCCCGTGCTTCTCCAGCAGGGCCCGGCCGCACGCGATGATCGCGGTGAGCTCCTCGATGTGGGCGGCGGGCGGCTCGGTGAGCGGGGTGCGGACCTCGCCGACGTCCAGGCCGCCGAGCCGGACCCCGGCCTTGACGAGCGAGACGGCGTAGCCGCGGCCCTTGGCACGCAGTTCCACGAGCGGCCGGTAGAAGTGGTCGAGCAGGGCTCCGGTCAGTTCGTCGTCGCCGGAGTCCATCGCCCGGTAGAAGGCGAGCGCGATGTCGGGCGCGAAGGCGAAGACCGCGGAGGAGTAGAGCGTGACGCCGATGCCCCGGTAGGCCGGGCCGGTGAGTTCGGCGGTGGGAAGTCCGTTGAAGTACAGGAAGTCGCGGCCCGGCAGTCCGGTGCGCACGGCGCTGACGATGCGCTGCATCAGGTCGAGGTCGCCATGGCCGTCCTTGAGGCCGATGATGCCGGGCGTCCCGGCCAGCGCGACGACGGTGGCGGGGGTGAAGACGGCGTTGTCGCGCTGATAGACGATCGTCTCCAGGGAGGTGGCCGCGGCGAGCGCGGTGTAGTGGCTCAGCAGCCCCTCCTGGTCGGCGACCACGAGATACGGGGGCATGGCCAGGAGGCCGTCCGCGCCCGCTTCCTCCGCGAGCTCCGCGTACTGGATCGCGAGCGCCGTGCCGTATCCGGCCCCGGCGACGACGGGCACCTCCCCGGCGGTCTCCTCGACGGCCGCGGCGACGACGCGGCGGAACTCCTGAGGCGTGAGCGCGTGGAACTCACCGGTGCCGCAGCAGGCGAAGACCGCCGCCGCACCGGCGTCGACACCGGTCCGCACATGGGCGCGGAAGGCATCGAGGTCGACGCCGCCGTCCGGTCCGTAAGCGGTGACGGGGAAGAAGAGCGGCCCGGCGACACGGCCGAGTCGGGCGGCAAGAGGGGCTGAGGTCACTGGCGCTCCCTGAGCGGGTTCAGACGTACACAATTCTGATCGGTGTCCATATTCATGAACGACTTCACGCTAAGGCAGCCGCCGGGCGCAGGTCAAGGAGCGGAAAGGCGGCGCGAGGGCATGGCGAGAGACACCGAAGGCGGAGCTGCCGACTCCGGGTGAGCGGCCGCCGACCCCGTCGGCGCCCCCTTGACTCCACAGGCCAGGTCTTCTTAGCTTGTCCATGCATATGAATGCCGTCCATGGATTTGGGGTCCTGCGGGCAGGTGTCACAGGCACCCCGGCATGTGGCGCAGGCACCTCAGGGGCCGTGCCGCGCGTGCGCACCTACGTACCGAGGAGATCCGCGTATGCCCGCTCCCCGCACCGTCCTGCTCACCGGCGCCGCCGGCGGTCTCGGCACCCTGATGCGCGGCCTGCTGCCCGCGTACGGCTACGAACTCCGCCTCTTCGACGCCGTCCCCGTCGAGGGCGAGCCGGGCGCGATCACCGCCGACCTGGGCGACCGGGAGGCGCTGCGTGAGGCCGTGCGGGGCGTCGACGCGATCATCCATCTCGCGGGCATCTCCCTGGAATCCTCTTTCGACAAGATCCTCAGGGCGAACATCGAGGGCACGTACAACCTCTACGAGGCAGCGCGCGAGGAGGGCGTGCGGCGCGTCGTGTTCGCCTCCTCCAACCACGTCGTCGGCCACACCCCCCGCCCGCTGCCCGGCGACCCGCTGATCCCCGTCGACGCCCCGCGCCGCCCCGACACCTTCTACGGCCTGTCCAAGTCCTTCGGCGAGGACCTCGCCCAGCTGTACTGGGACCGGCACGGCATGGAGACCGTCTCGGTACGCATCGGCTCCTGCTTCCCCGAGCCGACATCGGTACGGATGCTCTCGGTCTGGATGAGCCCCCGGGACGGCGCCCGGCTCTTCCACGCCGCACTCACCGCCGAGGGCGTGCGGCACACCGTCGTCCACGGCTCGTCCGACAACACCCGGCTGTGGTGGGACCTGACGACGGCGCGCTCACTGGGGTACGAGCCGAAGGACGACTCCGAGCCCTACGCGGCCCGGCTCATCGCCGAGCAGGGCGAACTGGACCCGGACAACCCCGACCACGCCCACCTCGGCGGTCACTTCTGCACCGATCCGCCGATCTGGCCGCGCTGACGACGGCCCCCGTCCGCGAAAATCCGCGCGACAGGCGGCCCTGCGCCGGGCAGGATGCGGAGCCATGCCGAGACCTTACGGATTCGTGTACGAACAGCACGGCGACGCAAGCGTCACCATCACCCACCACGGCCGCCCCGCGGGCACGCTGCGCGGCGGCCGGGCGGAGAAGTTCCTGGCGGAGGTGGAGTCGGGGGACGCGCAGCTGGTGATGGCCCGCTGGACGGGGGCGTACAAGCACGGCAACGAACGCACCGCCCGCAACCACCCGCGCAACCGCTGACGGGGGTACGGGCGGGCGCCCGTACGGCCGAAGCCCGCCAAAGGTAAGGGAACGGCAAAGCCGGGTCGTTCGTTACCCCGAGCATGACCGCTATGACCCCCGGCTCGAACATCCCTCTCTCCGCGGCCCGCGTGGCCGTGGACGTCTCCGCACCGGTGCGGCTCGACGTTTCGGGCCTGCTGCTCACCCCCGACGGCAAGGTGCGCTCCGACGACGACTTCATCTTCTACAACCAGCCCGACGGCCCCGGCGTGACCTACCGCTCCGGCGGCGGCACCGCGCCGGACGCGATCCTGGTGGACACCGCCGCGGTCCCGCCCGGCATCGAGAAGATCGTCGTCACGGCGAGCCCGGACGCGGCGGGCCAGACCTTCCAGGGCATCGAGCCCACCGCGACGGTGCGCAACAGCGACGACGGCAGCGTGCTGGCCACGTTCACCCCGCCCCGGCTGGGTGCCGAGACAGCACTGGTGGTCATGGAGGTCTACCGCCGCAACGGCGCCTGGAAGGCCCGCGCGGTCGGCCAGGGCTATGCGAACGGGCTGGCCGGGATCGCCACGGACTTCGGCGTCTCGGTCGAGGAGGAGCCCGCCGCCGCTCCGGCCCCCGCGCCCGTGGCGCCCCCGATGCCCGCCGCACCGGTGGACCCGCGGATCGCCGCGCCCCCGGCCCCCGCCGCCCCGCCGGCCCCGCCCGCCGCCCCGCCCGCCGGCAGCGGCAAGATCAACCTCGACAAGGGCCGGGTGAGCCTCCAGAAGAACCAGACGGTCTCCCTGGTCAAGGGCGGCCGGCCGCTGCTCTCCCAGGTCAAGATGGGCCTCGGCTGGGAGCCCGCGTTCCGGGGCAAGGACATCGACCTCGATGCCTCCGTGATCGCCTACGGCCCCACCCGGAACCACCTGGACAGCTGCTACTTCGGCAAGCTCTCCATCCTGAACGGCGCGATCAAGCACTCCGGCGACAACCTCACGGGCGAGGGCGCGGGTGACGACGAGGTGATCGTCGTGGACCTGGGCCGGATCCCGGCGGAGGCGACCGGCCTCGTCTTCACGGTCAACTCGTTCACCGGCCAGAAGTTCACCGAGGTCGCCAAGGCCTACTGCCGGCTGGTCGACGCGACCACCGGCGAGGAGCTGGTCCGCTTCGACCTGACCGGTGCCGAGCCGCAGACCGGCGTGATGATGGCCAAGCTGATCAAGCAGTTCTCCGGCGAGTGGGAGATGACGGCCATGGGCGACTTCGTGAAGTCGCGCACCGTCCGCGGCATGGTGAAGCCCGCCGCCCAGGCCCTGTAGGGGGAACGGCTCCCGATACGGCTTCAGGGGCACCTGCCGACGCAGACGCCCCTGAAGCCGGAGAATGTGACGGGGACACGGACGCCGCGCGTGCTCGCCGCCCCTCTCAGAGCTTGGTCAGCTTGGAGTACGGGCTCAGGATCCTCCCCTGCTGCCCCGAGAAGTCGATGAGCACCGCGTCGTTGTCGCCCTCGACGGCGAGGACGCGTCCGAGTCCGAACTGATCGTGCGACACCCGGTCGCCCACATCGAACAATTCGACCGGTGGGTCCGCCTGGGCCGGGCGGTTGAAGGGACTGGAGGGCAGATGGCGCCGGGAACCGGCTGACTGTTTCATTGCGTTGAGTATGCGCCCCGGGAACGCCCGACGCCATGCCCGTTCACCGCAGGGGCCCCACTGATACCGGATTCGTGATCAGCGGATCCAGGGCCAGTCCGCGTCCCGGCCCGCTTCCAGCAGCGGCACCATGCGGAACGCGGCGTCCGAAAGACCCCCGAAGGTGTGGCGCGTCCCGTCGCCCGAGGGGGCGTGTCCGACCCGGTACCCGGCCAAATTCCAGGTGTAGACGGGCACGGTGGCGGGCACCGCCGCGGTGACGTCCGCGGCGTACGAGAACGACGCCTGCTCGTCGGTGACGATCAGCACCCGGTCATGGCCCCGGTAGTGCCGACGCACCGCCTCCGCGGTGTTGGTGCCGCCGAGATTGCCGAAGCGTTCCAGTATCTTCAGCACGGACTCGCTCCGGCGATATGTCACCGGCGCACTGTTCGTACCGAACTGCACCAGATCGGCATCGGCCGCCCGCAGCGCCAGCGCCGTACCGAAGATCGCGGCCGCGTCGGCCCGGTTGAGCTGCGAACGGTCCGAGAGCGGCGACCACATCGAGCCCGAGCGGTCGACCAGGACCAGCGTGCGCCCCGGCAGGGCGGGCACGTTGTCCAGCGAGTGGCCGAGCGCCTGCTCCAGCGGGTGGGCCCAGCGCAGCGAGGGCGCGTGCTGGTAGGCGGCGAGGTAGCGGAAGGGGAACTGCTGGGACGCGGCGACCGCAGCCGGGTCGCAGATCCGCTCCGCCACCCGTGCGGCGACCTCGTCCGAGACTCCCGCCTCGTCGAAGTTGCGCAGATTGCGGATGAGCGCCATCGCGCCCATCGACGGGATCACCGCTTCCCAGGCCGTGGCGTCCATCGGCCCCTGCAGCCAGCCCGCCAGGGCCTCCCAGGTCATGCCCGCGGCCGCCAGCCGGTCCGCCGCGTCGGTGCTCTCGACCACGGCCCGCCGCTCCCCGACGGGCAGCTCCATCAGCGCGCGGTGGGCGTTCAGGACCCGGTCGGAGACCGGCACCACGGCCGCCTCGGGGTGGTGGCGGCGGTCGAGGGCGTACCGGAACAGCTCGCCCTGCCACGGCTTCTGCGGGTCGGGCGAGGCGTGCACCAGGTTCAGGATGTCGCCGAAGCGGTAGCCCTTGGAGGCGGTGTCGTACTTCAGCAGCGACCTGCCGTTGTAGAGCCTGCGCACGGCATCGGCGATGCCGCGCTTGACCGGCTTGGGCACCGCCCGGCCGTAGCGGGAGGTCCAGTACCCGAGGAGTTCCCCGGGCTCGTCGGCGCGCAGCAGGACGGAGTCGACGACCTTTCGGTTGGACGGTCCGTCCTCGGCGCCCGCGTCCAGCCGCGCCTTCACGTACTCGGCGGCGCCGACGATCGAGGCGGTACGCATCCGGCCGTCGCGGCGCAGCCAGTGCAGCAGGCCCGCGGTCCACTCGGGGTCACCGACGGCAAGCACCCGCACCAGTTCGGCGAAGCGCTCGTCCCGCTGCTCGCCGTCCTCGTAAAAGGTCTGCTGCGAAACGAAATTGGCGACCGCGAGCAGAAAGAGCTCTGAGCGGTTGTCACGCAGATGTCCCCGGCCGCCCTGGTGGGTCGGCGCAGTGCGCCCGGTCGACTTCACGGGCGAGGTGACACGGGGTCTGGTGATGCGGATGTTGAAGCGTGCCATGTGAATTCCCCCGAATTCATTGGGAGAAGGCACAGCGCAAAGGGAGCCCGAGATCAGGAGTCGGCGACGGGTATCACTGATGCTCTACCGAATTGAGCTACCGGCCGCGGCCGGACGGGACTCGAACCCGCAACCGTCTGTTCAATGGAAGTATCCGTCGCCTGCGCACCGGGCACCCCCGGCGTCTGTGCCTCCCGAGATCAGAGTCGGCAGCGGCGGTTTCATGACAGGAAGTAGCCGCGGCCTGCGCACCGGGAGGTGCAATGCTGGTGTTGCTGATGAAGTTGTAGTACCCAGAGGTCAGGGTCGGCGGAACCGACGAAGGCGCTCTGCCGGCTGAGCTACACCGGACCGGAATCCGGCGGCGGGACTCGAACCCGCGACATCCCCATGACATTGGAAGTAGGTCCTGCCTGCGCACCTGGGCACAGACAGGACTCTAGGGGGACGTCCGGGCAGCGCGCGAGGGGATTACGCGCGCCGGGTGACCGGACGTCAGTCGCGGTTCGGCTGGCGCTTCCACGGACCGGTGATGGCGAGCATGATGCCCGGCGTCTGGATGTTGGCGTACAGCGTCCGGCCGTCGGGCGAGAACGTGACACCGGTGAACTCGCTGTACTCCGGCTTCTCCTCGGTGCCGATGTTCAGCTCGTTGCGCGCGATGGGGTAGGTGCGGCCGCTCTCGGTCGCGCCGAAGAGGTGCTGGATGCCGTCGCCGTCCTCGGAGATGACCAGACCGCCGTAGGGCGACACGGTGATGTTGTCCGGGCCGTCGAAGGCGCCGTCCTTCGACGGGTCGGGGTTCACGCCGAGGAGCACCTTCAGCGTCAGCGTGCGGCGCTTCGGGTCGTAGAACCAGACCTGGCCGTCGTGCTGGACGGGGCTCTCGGAGCGGGCGAACGAGGAGACGACGTAGGCGCCGCCGTCGCCCCACCACATGCCTTCGAGCTTGCGGGCGCGGGTGATCTCACCGTCGGCGAACTGCTTGCGCACCGAGACGGTCCTGGCGTCGCGGTCGGGCACGTCGACCCAGTCCACGCCGTACACGGTGCCGATCTTCGTGGCGCGGGACAGGTCGTCGACGAACCTGCCGTTGCGGTCGAAGCACTTGGTGGCCTGGAGGACACCGGCGTCGTCGGCGAGGGTGCGCAGCTTGCCGCGGCCGTGCCGGAAGCCCTGCGGCGGGACCCAACGGTAGAGCAGCCCGTTGGGGCTCCCGGCGTCCTCGGTCAGGTAGGCGTGACCGCGCTTGGGGTCGATCACGACGGCCTCGTGGGCGTACCGGCCGAACGCCTTGATCGGGTGCGGGTCGCGGTTGGCCTTGCGGTCGTACGGGTCGACCTCGAAGACATAGCCGTGGTCCTTGAGCAGGCCGTTCTTGCCGGCCCGGTCCTCGGTCTCCTCGCAGGTGAGCCAGGTGCCCCACGGGGAGGCGCCACCGGCGCAGTTGGTGGACGTGCCGGCGATGCCGACCCACTCGGCGGTACGGCCGTCGCGGCGGGTCTCCACGACGGTGCAGCCGCCGGCCGCGACCGGGTCGTAGACGAGGCCCTCGGCGAGCGGCACCGGGTGCTCCCAGCCGGCGCGGGTGCCGCTGAGCTCGTGGTTGTTGACGAGCAGGGTGACGCCGCGCGGGCCCTCGAAGGTGGCCGTGCCGTCGTGGTTGGAGGGCGTGTACTCGCCGGACTCCAGCTTGGTGACACCGCAGTGGGTGATGACCTTGTACGAGAAGCCGGCGGGGAGCGCGAGTATGCCCTCGGGGTCGGCGATCAGCGGCCCGTAACCGGGTTCGCGGCCGTGCCCGTGACCGTGGTCGTCGTGGCCGTGGCCGTGCTTCGGGTCCCCGGCGGCCAGCGCACCCGGTGCGGTGGCCAGCGCCGCGACGGTACCGGTCAGTGCGATGCCGGCACCGGTGAGGGCGGACTGCTTGGTGAATTCCCTGCGCGTGATGGGCATCACGTAACTCCTGGGGCAACTGGGCGGGTTGTTGGCGCGCCCACAGTTGCGCCCTTGGGTCAACACCAGTTGAACTGCGGGCGACGCCAGGGGGCATCCTTCCTGTGCACTTGGCCGGAATGCGTGCCCTGAAGTCGCCGTTCGCCGTGGGGCCGCCCCGCCCGCGCCGCCCGCTCGCAGCCGGACGGGGGGTCAGGCTCGCTTGCGCGACCGGGCCTTGAAGGCCGCCTTGCGGGCCTCCTTGGCCTTCTTCTTGTCGCCGTGCAGCCGTCCCATCGCTTCGAGGACGTCCGCGGTCGCCGGGTGCTCCACCCGCCAGGCCTCGTCGAAGAAGCCGCTGTGCTGGCCCGCCAGCCCCTCCACCAGTCCCTGGAGTTCGTCGAGATCGCCGGCGGCCTCCAGCTGGGCCGCGATCGTGTCGATGGCGAGCCAGAAGATCATCGTCTCCGGGGGCGCGGGCACATCGGCCGCGCCCAGCTCTGCGAGCCAGACCCGGGCGAGGCCGCCCAGCTCGGGATCGTCCAGCACCGCGCGCACCGCGGGCTCCGCCTCCATGCCGACCAGGGCGAGGGCCTGCTGGCAGTGGAGCCTGCGCAGCGGGGCCTGCTGGTCCGCTCCGCGTGCCGCGGCCAGCAGTTCGGCCGCCGCGCCGTCCACGCCACCGCGCCGGGCGAGCCACAACTCGACCTCGTTCCGGGCCGCCGCCTCGGGGTAGTACGCGACGCCACCGAGCAGCGCGTCGGCTCCCTTGTCCGCGAGGTCGCCGATCGCCGGGGCGTCCACCCCCGCCTCCAGCATCCGGTTCCGCAGTCCGTACAGGCCGAGAGGGGTGAGCTTCACCATTCCGTACCGGGTGATGTCCTCGTCGTCGGCCGGCGGGGCGGCGTCCCCGCCCTCCTCGGCCAGCAACGCCTCGTCCACCGGGCGGTACTCGACGATCCCGATGGGTTCCAGGACCCGGAACTGGTCGTCGAGGCGCATCATCGCCTCGGACACCTGCTCAAGGATGTCGTCGGTGGGTTCGCCCATGTCGTCGGGGACGATCACCGACGCGGCGAGGGCGGGCAGCGGCACGGGGACGGGGTCCGTGCCGCCGTGGCCGTCGCCGACGGTGAGCAGATACAGATTGCCGAGGACCCCGTCGAGGAATTCCGCCTCGGCGTCCGGGTCCCAGTCCAGGGACTCGAAGTCGATCGAGCCGTCCTCGCCCACGAGGTCGGCGAGGTCGTCGAAGAACGGCGCGGTGGCGTCGGCGTGCACGGCCTCCAGGCCGTCGAGCCAGATCGACAGGACGTCCTTCGGTGAACCGCCGGTGACGAGCGCCAGGTTCTCACCGACGGCCGCGGTCCCCTCCGCGTCCGGCCCGGCGGCCTCGTCGGGGTCCTCGACGTCGATGAGTCCGGTGTCGACCGCGAGCCGCCACGCCTCGCTCGCCTCCGCCGCGCCGTCCTCGTCGGCCGTCAGGTCCAGGTGCTCGGCCGCCGCGGGCAGTTGGGCGTCGACGAGCTCACCGCCGGCGCCGACCCGGGTGCCGGGGCCCGCCCAGCGGGCGAGCCGGACGGCGCGGGCGAGCAGCGGCGCGGCAAGCGCGTCCCGCGCCAGCTCGGCCTCGGTGCGCAGCCGTACGGGCGGCAGGGTGGGGCGCTCTGCGGACATCAGGTGGTTCTCCTCGGGGCGTACCGGGCGTACGGGACAGGGCGCGCCGGACGTACGGATCAGGCGCACCGGGCGTACGGACGCGGCCCAAGCGTAGACGCATTTCGCCCCATGCCGCCCGGTTCATGCAACGGACAGCAGCAGTCCACCCGGCAGACCTTGACAACGGCCTTGCGCACACAAGAGATTGACGCGCGTAGACCTCCACCCCGACCCCCGATACCCACGGAGTCCGTGATGCCTGCCGCATCGTCCAGAACGACCGCCGTCTCCGCCGTAGTCACCGCCGCGCTCGCCGCCGGTCTGCTCACCGGCGCCGCCACCACCTCCGCGTCCGCCTCCACCACCCCCGACCAGGCCGTGGAAGGCCAGGTCCGGATCCACGACATCCAGGGCTCCACCCGGATATCTCCGCTCGTCGGCCGGCAGGTCGGCGAGGTGGCGGGCATCGTCACCGGAGTGCGGACGTACGGCTCGAAGGGCTTCTGGTTCCAGGACCCGAACCCGGACGCCGATCCCGCCACCAGCGAGGGCATCTTCGTCTACACCGGATCCGCGCCCACCGTCGCGGTCGGTGACGCGGTCACCGTCTCCGGCACGGTCACCGAGTACGTCCCGGGCGGCCTCGGCTCCGGCAACCAGTCGCTCACCCAGATCAGCAAGCCCACCGTCGCCGTGGTGTCCTCCGGCAACGCCCTGCCCGAGCCGGTGCGCATCACGGGGCGCTCCGTCCCGTCCCGGTACACCCCCGAGGGCGACCCCGCGGCGGGCGGCTCGATCAACGCGCTGCCCCTGCGTCCGTCCCGCTACGCCCTCGACCACTACGAGTCGCTCGAAGGCATGAACATCAGCGTCGGCACCTCGCGCGTGGTCGGCGCCACCGACTCGCACGCCGAGCTGTGGGTGACGGTGAAGCCGCACGAGAACCACACCCGCCGCGGCGGCACCGTCTACGGCTCGTACGACGCGCAGAACACCGGGCGGCTGCAGATCCAGTCGCTGGTACCGCTGGCCCAGCAGCCCTTCCCCAAGGCCGATGTGGGCGATGTGCTGACCGGTACGACCGAGGGCCCGCTCGACTTCAGCCAGTACGGCGGCTACACGCTCACCGCCCGCACCATGGGCACGGTCGCCGCCGAGGGCCTGCGGCGGGAGACCACCCGCAAGCAGCGCGGCGGCGAGCTGGCCGTGGCGACGTACAACGTCGAGAACCTCGACCCGAGCGACCCGCAGGAGAAGTTCGACGCGCTCGCCGCCGCGGTCGTCGACAACCTCGCCTCGCCGGACATCGTGGCGCTGGAGGAGATCCAGGACAACAACGGTGCGAAGAGCGACGGCACGGTCGCCGCCGACCTGACGGTGAAGAAGTTCACCGACGCGATCGTGGCGGCGGGCGGCCCGGCGTACGAGTGGCGCTCCATCGACCCGCAGGACAAGAAGGACGGGGGCGAGCCCGGCGGCAACATCCGCCAGGTGTTCCTCTTCAACCCCGAGCGGGTCTCGTTCACCGACCGGGCCGGCGGCGACGCGACGACGGCCACCGATGTCGTACGGGAGCGGGGCCGCGCGGCCCTGACCCTCTCCCCCGGCCGGATCGACCCGGCGAACGCGGCCTGGGAGAACAGCCGCAAGCCGCTCGTCGGGGAGTTCGGCTTCCGCGGCCGTACGGTCTTCGTCGTCGCCAACCACTTCGCGTCCAAGGGCGGCGACGAGTCCATCTTCTCGCAGCACCAGCCGCCGACCCGTTCCTCGGAGGTCCAGCGGCACGCGCAGGGCCAGGCGGTCAACTCCTTCGTCAAGAAGCTGCTGAGCGTCCAGAAGAACGCGGACGTGCTGGTCGTCGGCGACATCAACGACTTCGAGTTCTCCGGCACGGCCGAGGCGCTGACGGCCGGGGGCGTGCTGTACCCGGCGATCAAGTCCCTGCCGCGCTCGGAGCGTTACAGCTACGTCTACCAGGGCAACAGCCAGGTCCTCGACCAGATCCTGACCAGCCCGTCGATCGGCGACTTCCAGTACGACAGCGTGCACATCAACGCCGAGTTCGCCGACCAGAACAGCGACCACGACCCGCAGGTGCTCCGCTTCCGCCCGTAGCGGCGGCCCTACCCGCCCGCCCCCGGCCGGAGGCCGAGGGCGGGCGTGTACCGGTGCACTCCGCCGCCGGTCACCCCCGGGTACGACTGCACCCGCTCCCACTGCGGCGTACGCGACCCGATCCCGGCACCGGGCGCGGCCAGTGCGTCGATGTGGGCCCGGGCGCTCTCCCATTCGGCGTAGTTGAGCACCCGTGTCCCGTCGGTGCTCACATGGAAGTGTCCGGAGATGCCGCCGGGGGCGGGCGTCGGGTCGGTCCCCAGCGCCTCGAACACGGTGTCCACCCAGTCCCGTTGCCGCGCCTTGTCCGGTCCCTCGAACTCGACGTCGACGATCACGACGCAGCCCGGCTCGCGTCCGTCGTCCTTCCGCGGCGGCGTGGAACGGTAGAGCTCCAGGGTGTGCAGTCCGAGCCGCCGGATACCGGGCACGGCGGCGTCGATGTCCGCGTTGCGCTCGTCCCTGCCGTGCCGGAAGAAGTCCTGGTATGCCTGCTCACCACTCCACTGGCTGTAGTGGAACAGGGTCTTCCCGTCCTCACCGGCATGGACGGTGTACGAAAGAAGTCCGGGATGCGGCCAGTCCCGGCGGGCCCACGCCTCACGGATGGCCTCGACCGTCCGCCGTTGGCGCTCCGGGGTGCCGACATCCCAGGTGCTCGCCTTGACGAGTCCGACGTCGTTACGGGCAAGATCGGGACGGGATGCGAATCGCACGCTCATGACGGGTCCTCCTGACGGGGGCACCGGGGCGGTGCACCGTTGCCGGCCACCCTGGTACGTCAAGTGCGCTTGAGGTCAACAGCACACCCGGTCCGCACCGCCGGGCACAGCGACAGCACAACGAACGGAGCAGCGCATGGCACCGCACCTCAGGACGATCAGCCGCGAGGAGCATCTGGCGTTCGTCGCGAGCCGCCCCGCCGTGAGCCATATGCAGGTTCCGTCGTGGGGCGACGTGAAGCCCGACTGGCGCGCGGAGAGCATCGGCTGGTTCGACCGGGACGGCGCGGGAGCGGAGCGGATCGTCGGGGCCGGGCTCGTCCTGTACCGGCCGATCCCCCGGGTGAAGCGCTCTTTGGCCTATCTGCCGGAGGGCCCGGTCATCGACTGGCACGGCACGGGGCTGGGGCCGTGGCTGGATCCGATGCTGGCGCATCTGAAGGCGCAGGGCGCGTTCTCGGTGCGGATGGGCCCGCCGGTGGTCGCCCGGCGCTGGGACGCCAGGACGGTCAAGGACGCCATCGCCGACCCGGCGGCCGGGCGGCTGCGCGACGTGCCACCGGACGCGCAGGAGCCGCGGGCCGCCGAGGTCGTGGCGCAGCTGCGCGCCCTGGGCTGGCGGCGGGGCGAGGAGGAGGGCGAGGACGGTTTCGGCGCGGGGCAGCCCCGGTACGTCTTCCAGGTACCGTTCGCCGGGCTGTCGCTGGAGGAGATCCGGGGCAATCTGAACCAGCAGTGGCGGCGCAACATCAAGAAGGCCGAGAAGGCGGGCGTCAAGGTCGTCGAGGGTGATTACGAGGACCTCCCGGCCTTCTACGAGTTGTACCGCGAGACCGCCGGGCGCGACCGCTTCATCCCCCGTCCGCTCGGCTACTTCCAGCGCATGTGGACCGCGCTGCGGGCCGAGGACCCCGACCGGATGCGGCTCTATCTCGCCCGGCACGACGGGGAGACGCTCTCCGCGGCGACGATGCTGACGGTGGGGAACCACGTCTGGTACTCCTACGGCGCCTCGACCGGCCGCAAGCGCGAGGTGCAGCCCAGCAACGCCGTCCAGTGGCGCATGATGAGCGACGCGCACGAACGCGGCGCGGCCGTCTACGACTTGCGCGGCATCACCGACACCCTCGACGAGAGCAGCCATCTGGTGGGCCTGCTGCGCTTCAAGGTCGGCACGGGCGGCCGGGCCGCGGAGTACATCGGCGAGTGGGACTACCCGGTCAACAAGGTGCTCCACAAGGCCTTCACCCTCTACATGGCCCGGCGCTGACGGGCGCGGCGCCCGTGGCCGACTGCGGGGCGTGATCCTGCGCACCGGCTACGCGGGGCCGGTCCGCCACGCGGTCATGTTGAGCTCGTCGAGCAGCCGTACGTCGCTGCCCTTGAGCGGGAAGGTGCGCGCCTCCAGGCCGGGGGCCGGCGCGATCTCCAGGGCGTCGCCCTCGACGAGGTCGCCGCCGGTGGGGGTGGAGACCCAGGCCAGGAGCGATCGCATCGTCTTCCCCGGCTTCAGCACGACCTCCTGCGGCCCGTGGTCGGTGCCCATGTAGGAGGAGCCCGGGTTCACCGGGACGGGCAGCGGGTCGCCGGCCTCGTCCAGGGCCCGGACGGACGGGTAGCCGTGGACCCGGTACGGCTTGCTGCCGCAGTTGGTGAGGGTGAGCCCGACGGCCCGGTGACCGAGCGCCGCCTCCACCTCGCCCATGTCGACGACGACGCCGGAGGACGGGCAGCCGGCCCGGACGGTGGGCGTGGGGCCGGGCCCCTGCGCGGCCGGCGGCCGGTCGGAGAGCCCGGTGGAGACGCTCGGGAACGGGGTCGGCAGCTTGTCGGCGTGCACCCCGCCGGGCAGCCGTGACACGCTCGGCGTGGGCTCCGGCTCGCCCTCTCCCGCCGGTACGAGGAACCCGGCGCATCCGGAGAGCGAGAGGCCCAGCACCCCGGCCAGCAGCACGGCCGTCACCGGCCCTCGTCTGCCGTTGCCCGTTCGGGCCCCCGCCCCTGCCTGCCCTCGCACGCTCACGCCACCCACCCCGGTCTCGCCTACCGCATAGGTGTTCGATCATGCCAGAGCGCGGCCGCCCGACCCGGCGACTGTTGAGCCCTTCTTGCCACTCACCCCAAGCAGATCTAAGTGGACCTTCACAGTCCGGTCGGCCGACACTTCTGGGATGACCACACCCACAGCCCCCTTCGGTCGCGCGCTCTGCGCGATGATCACGCCGTTCACCGCCTCCGGCGACCTGGATCCGGACGCCGCCGGGAAGCATGCCGCCGCCCTGGTCGCCGACGGCTGCGACGGCCTGGTGCTGAGCGGCACCACGGGCGAGTCCCCGACCACCACGGACGCCGAGAAGACCGCGCTGCTGCGTGCGGTCCGGGCGGCGGTCGGCGACGGTGTGCCGATCGTCGCCGGGGTCGGCAGCGCGGACACCCGGCACACCGTGGACCTCGCCCGGCAGGCCGAACAGGCGGGCGCGGACGGCCTGTTGGTGGTGGCGCCGTACTACAGCCGACCACCGCAGGCCGCCGTGGAGGCACACTTCCGCCGGGTCGCCGACGCGACCGGTCTGCCGCTGATGCTGTACGACATCCCCGGCCGCACCGGCACCCGCATCGAGCCGGAGACACTGCTGCGGCTCGCGGAGCACCCCCGCATCGCGGCCGTGAAGGACTGCGCGTACGACCTGCTCGGCTCCACGAAGGTGATCGGCGCGACCTCGCTGGCGTACTACTCGGGCTGCGAGGAGCTGAATCTGCCGTTGTACGCGGTGGGCGCGGCCGGTTATGTCAGCACGGTCGCCAATGTGGCGCCCCGGCAGCTGAGGGCGGTCCTGGATGCCTTCGACGCCGGGGACACCGCCGGGGCGGCCCGGCTCAACCTGCTGAACACCCCTCTCGCGGAGGCGATGATGGCGTCCGGACTGCCGGGTACGGTCACGGCGAAGGCGCTGCTCGGCGCCGGACCGGTCCGTGAACCGCTGCAGCCCGCCGGGCGCGAGGCGGCCGACGGGCTGCGGAGGGCGTACGAGGAACTCCTCGCCGCTACGAGCTAGTTGTGGCTGTGCAGGATGTCGTTCAGACCGCCCCAGACCGCGTTGTTCGGGCGGGCCTCGACGGCACCGGAGACCGAGTTGCGGCGGAAGAGGATGTTCGAGGCGCCGGAGAGCTCGCGGGCCTTGACGATCTGGCCGTCCGGCAGCGTGATGCGGGTACCGGCCGTGACGTAGAGCCCGGCCTCGACGACGCACTCGTCGCCGAGCGCAATCCCGACCCCGGCCTCGGCGCCGATCAGGCAGCGCTCACCGATGACGATGCGCTCCTTGCCGCCGCCGGAGAGGGTGCCCATGGTGGAGGCGCCGCCGCCGATGTCGGAGCCGTCGCCGACCACGACACCTGCGGAGATGCGGCCCTCGACCATCGACGTGCCGAGGGTGCCCGCGTTGAAGTTGACGAAGCCCTCGTGCATGACGGTCGTGCCGGCGGCGAGGTGCGCGCCGAGCCTGACCCGGTCGGCATCGGCGATCCGGACGCCCTTCGGCGCGACGTAGTCGGTCATCCGGGGGAACTTGTCGACCGAGGTGACCTGGAGGTGCAGGCCGTCGGCGCGGGCGTTGAGCCGCACCTTCTCCACATCGTCGACGGCGACCGGGCCGAGCGAGGTCCAGGCGACGTTGGTGAGGAGGCCGAAGAGCCCGTCCAGGTTCTGGCCGTGCGGCTGGACGAGGCGGTGCGAGAGCAGGTGCAGGCGCAGGTATGCGTCGTGGGCGTCGAGCGGCTTGTCGTCGAGCGAGGCGATGACCGTACGTACGGCGACGATCTCGACACCGCGGCGGGCGTCCACGCCGATGGCCTTGGCGGCACCCTCACCGAGGAGGTTGACGGCCTGGTCGGGGGTGAGCCGTTCGGTTCCGGCCGGGCCGGGCCCGGCGGTGAGCTCGGGGGCGGGGAACCAGGTGTCGAGAACGGAACCGTCGCCGGCGATGGTGGCGAGGCCGGCGGCGACGGCGCCGGTGGTGCGAGCAGGAGTCGTGTCGGTCATGACACGAAACCTAACCGGCGAGGCACCGCGGGAGCCAACCGGTCCCGCCCGATGGCCGCCGCGCGGGCCCGGCCGCCCGCCCGCAGGTCATCCGGGCTGTGCCTGCCGTTCGGGTGCCCGCGCGGAAACCTGCTCGCGCCCCGCACCCGGCACCCCGGGCGCCCGCAGCCGCCGCGCCGCCAGCACCGCCACCCCCGCACCGCAGGCCAGTGCCGCGCACGCGGGCCAGAGCAGTCCGGGCGCGTGGGTGTAGAGCGCGCCGCCGAGCGGCGGGGCCAGCACCTGGCCGCTGATGGAGGCGCCCGCGTACAGGCTCTGGAAGCGGCCCTGGGCATGGGCGGGCGCCTGATCGGCGACGTACGCCGTCGCGGTGGTCTTGTAGAGGATCTCGCCCGCGGTCAGCGAGGCCATCATGGTGACGGCGGACAACGCCCCGGCCCCCGGGATCAGCAGCGCGTAGCCCAGCCCCACCAGCAGCAGCCCGGTGCCCACGATGCCCAGTGGCGCCCGTCGGCGCAGCAGGTGCGCCGCGGGGAGCTCCAGCAGCAGGATCACCCCGCCGTTGACCGACAGCAGCCAGCCGTAGAACTGCGCGCCGTGGCCGTGCTCGGCGAGGAAGACGGGCAGGGTCGAGTACTGCTGCCGGTAGACGAGGTCGACGCAGAGGATCGCGGCGAGCAGCACCGGCACGGCGGGCCTGGCCCGTAGTTCGCGCAGGAGTCCCGGCGCGTCCGGGTCGTGGGCGGGCCGGGTGTGCGCGGTGCCGTGCGCCGGGAGCACCGCCGCCGCGTACCCGGCGAAGAGCAGGGTCCCGAGGCCGTCGGCGACGAACAGCCAGTCGTACGAGAAGCGGGCGGCGATCAGCGCGCCGAGCGGCGGGCCGACGGCGAACGCGGCATTGCCGGCGGACCGTACGAGGGCGAAGCTCTGGCGCCGCCCGCCCTCGGGGACAGAGACCGCGACGAGCGCGGAGTTCGCCGCGCGTACGACGCCTGCCGCGTACTGCGCGAGCGGCAGCACCCCGTACATCGCCGCGACCGGAAGGACCGGCAGGGCCGCGAGCGCCGTGCCGCTGACCAGCGCGCCGGTCAGGAGCATCCGGCGGTGGCCGTACCTGTCGCCGAACCAGCCACCGGTGAAGTTGCCCGCCACGAGGCCGATGCCGCCGATGCCCGCGACGACCCCGGCCTGCGGGACGCTCAGCCCGCGCGGCCCGCTCAGATAGACGAAGAGGTAGACGAAGGTGAAGCTGACGACTCCGTTGAGAAAGGAGCCGAGGGCCAGCAGCCGCACCGTGCGCGGTACGTCCCGCACGACCCCGAAGAAGCTCATCCCCAGCACCCTCCCCAGCGAGTTCCTTTTGGGAACTAACCATGGCATCATGCTTTCCTGCTGGTCAATCCGGTAAGAGGCGGATGCGGGAGACCGACGGAGGAGCCCATGCCCCAGCGCACCAGCCTGGCCGACGCCGACTGCGCGATCGCCCAGGCACTCGATGTCGTGGGCGACTGGTGGACCCTGCTGATCGTGCGGGACACGGCGCGCGGGGTGCACCGCTTCGACGCGCTCCAGGAAGAGCTGGGCGTTTCCCGCAAGGTGCTGACCGAGCGGCTGCGGCTGCTGGTCGACGCGGGGGTGCTCGCCCGGGAGCCGTACCAGGACCGGCCGCCCCG
This sequence comes from Streptomyces gelaticus, assembly GCF_014649535.1. Classification (GTDB taxonomy): domain Bacteria; phylum Actinomycetota; class Actinomycetes; order Streptomycetales; family Streptomycetaceae; genus Streptomyces; species Streptomyces gelaticus. The sequence goes on along the minus strand of NZ_BMTF01000002.1, from coordinate 344,925 downwards.
GTACGAGTACCGGCTCACCCGGCGCGGCCGCGCACTGCTGCCGGTACTGATCGCGCTCCAGGACTGGGGCGACACCTGGGTGCTGGGGGAAGGGGAAACGATGGCGACGGCCGCGGAGAGTTCGAAGGAGGCGGCCCGGGTGCACGCCCTGGTGGGCACACGCCTGCCCGCGCTGCGGCTGCTGGACCACGACGGCGCATCGCGCGACCCGGTCGCCGGCACCCCGTACACCGTCCTGTACTTCTTCCCCGGCGCCTACGCCCGCCGGGACGCCTATCCGCCGGGCTGGGCCGGGATCCCGGGCGCGAGCGGCTGCACGCTCGAATCCTGCACCTACCGCGACCAGCTGGCCGAGTTCACGGCGGCCGGCGCGACCGTGCACGGGGTCTCCACCCAACGCCCGGACGAGCAGCGGGCCTTCGCCCGGGCGGAGCGGCTGCGGTTCCCGCTGCTGTCCGACGCGGAGCTGGAACTGACCGCGGCGCTGCGCCTGCCGACCTTCCGCGCGGGGGGCACCAGCCGGATGAAGCGGCTGACGCTGGTGGTGGACCGCGACCGGACGGTCCGCGAGGCGCTGTATCCGATCACGGACATCGAGGCGAGCGTCCGAGCGGCCCTGGCGGCGGTACGGAGCCCGCGCCCGTCCCCGGAATGAGGGACACCCGGAGACGGGACGGCCGTCACCCCGTGCCCCGGGACAGGGCCGTCACCCGGCGATCCGCCCCAGCATCTCGCGCGCGTACGCCTCGTCGTACTCGCCGCCGGTGAGCAGCACTTGCAGACAGATGCCGTCCATGAGCGCGATCAGCGCCCGCGCCGTGGCCGGATCGGTCCGCCGGGACAGCAGTTCGGCGGTGCCGTCGGTCCACTCGGCGGCGACGGGGCGCAGCGCGGGCCTGCGGAGCGCGGCGAGATAGAGCTCGTACTCCAGCTCGGCCCGTCCGCGCCCGCCGGAGAAGTACGCCCCCAGCAGCCCGGCCAGTTCCCCGGCGAGGTCGGCGTCCGGATCGGCCAGTGCCTCGCTCTCCCGCATGACCTCGGCGAAATTCTCGTTCGACCGGCGCAGCGCGGCGATCAACAGCTCGTCCAGCGAGGCGAAGTGATACGTCGTCGAGCCGAGCGGCACATCGGCCTCGGCCGCGACGGAGCGGTGGCTCAGCCCCGCGATGCCCTTGGCGCCGACCACCCTGATCGCGGCATCGATGATGCGGTCGCGCCGCTCGGGGTCGTAGCGCCGCACCATCAGTGGGCCCCGCCCAGGTTCAGCACCACCACTCCGGCGATGACCAGCGCTATGCCCGCCAGCTTGACCGGGCTGCCGGACTCGCCCATGAAGAGGATGCCGATGGCGGCGACCGCCGCGGTGCCGATCCCGGCCCAGATGGCATAGGCGGTGCCCACCGACAGCGTCTTCAGAGTCTGGGCGAGCAGCCCGAAGGCCACGAGGTATCCCGCGACGGTGATCAGCGAGGGCCAGAACCGGGTGAAGCCCTCGCTGTACTTCATGGCCGTCGTGCCGGCCACCTCCGCCGCGATCGCCGCGGCCAGCAGTCCGTATCCCATGTGTACGAGTGTACGCATCGCCGTATGCGCGACGGTACGGGCGCTTTCGGCCGATCGGGACGCTACGGTGTCCCGACCAGCACACCGGACAACGACACACGACGGAGCAGCAGTGGCGCAGGACGCAGGGTGGGGCGGCGGAGCACCGTACGGAGGGCCCCCGGGACCGCCGGGATGGGGCGGCTGGACGCCACCGCCGAAGCCGGGAGTGATACCGCTGGTGCCCCTGAGGCTCGGGGACATATTCGGCGGCGCCTTCAGCACACTGGGGCGCTATTGGAAGCAGTTGTTCGGCATCGGCGCGGCCGTGTACGGCGGGGCGCTGGTGATCATGGGCGCCGCGGTCCTGATCGGGTACTCCGCGGTCAGCGACCCTCTGCACCGGCTCATCGCGCTCAGCGCCGACGAGGACCCTCCGTCCTCCGACGTGGTGCCGATCGTGGTCGGCCTCGGTGTCATCTGGCTGCTCGGTCTGATCGTCTTCACGGTCGCCACGGCCATGATGTACGCGACCGTTCCCACGATCCTGCAGGAGGCGGTACTGGGCAGGCCGACCACCTTCGCCCTCGTCTGGCGCCGGGCCTGGGCCCGCGTACCGTCGGTGTTCGGGACGGTGGTGCTGACCTACCTGATCGCCATGGTCCCGATGCTGCTGATGGTGGTCGGCTTCTTCGCGCTCGTGATCGGCTCCATCGCCCTGACGCACGGGGGCGACATCGCGCTGTGGACCGCGCTCGGCTTCCTGGGCGCGCTGGCCACCGCCCCGCTGGCGATCTGGCTCTGGGTGAAGTTCTGCCTGGCACCCTCGGCCGCGGTGTTCGAGGGGCAGTCCCCGATGGCCGCCCTGCGCCGCTCCTCGCAGCTGGTGCGCGGCGACTGGTGGCGGGTCCTCGGTATCACCCTGCTGTCCTTCATGCTTGCCGCCGCCACGAACTACGTCATCCAGATCCCGTTCTCGTTCCTCGGCATGTTCTCCGGGGTCATCGGCGGAGCGACTCTGGACGAGGACCCGAATCCCGCCTCCATCGCCTTCGCCATGAGCGGCTATCTGGTGATCCTGGCGCTGGGTCAGCTGATCGGCCAGTTCATCTCGGCGACGTTCCCGCAGCTGGTGACCGGACTGCTCTACGTCGACCGGCGCATGCGCACGGAGAATCTGGGCCCGGCCCTCGCCGAGGCGGCGGCCGTGCCCCCGCAGTACGGACCGCGGTACGGCCCCTGAGCGCGGCCGCGAGGACCCGGCCCGCTCATCGGCCGGCGGGCGGGCGACGCAGAACCGTGGGCGTCGATGACGACACCGTGGAAGGAAACGGCCGTGCCCGCCGGTCTGCCCGGCGGACCCGGCCGTTCGCGTCCGGAATCCGCGCGGCCGTCCGCCCGTCAGCCGCCGACGGTGAACCAGGTGGCCCGGAACTTCTTCCATTCGGCGTGGTCGAGGTCCTTCGCCTCCGTGCCGTCCCCGTACAGATCGGCCGATCCGGCATCCGTGATCAGCTGCGCGCGGGCGCCCGGAACCGTCAGGTCCGGAACGTCCACGACGGCCTCCCAGCCGCCCGGGTCCGTCGTCGGCAGATCGGCCCGCTTGACCGGCGCGTGCGAGGCGACGCCGTCCCAGGCGTAGAGGGCGTACGGGTCGGAGTTGTCGTCGGCCGCCCAGGAACCGGCCACGATCAGATACTGGTCGGCGGCGTTCTTCCGGATGTCCCGGATGCTGAGCCCGCCGAGGTCCAGCTCGATCGGCACGCCCATGACCGCCTTCGCCCCGCTGCCGGCCACCTCGTCGAAGTTGGTGACGGGCACGATCAGGGCCTTGCCACCCGGCTTCGGCGGCACCAGGGGTGCCCGGAAGCCGAGGTACGCGGTGGTCGTCGAGCCGGGCGCGAACTCCAGGCCCTCGATGTTGAACCCGTCGATCTGCTTGGGCGCTTCACCGTCCGCCGTCCCCGCGGCGAAGCCCAGCCGGTTGCCGTTCGCCTTGTCCCAGGCGACGAGGTCGTCACGGAGCTCTCCGTACGAGCCGCCCACCGTCAGCCGGGTGCCGGCGCCCGATCCGGTCACCTTCGTGGTGAAGACGGTGTTGCGGGCCGGCTTGTACTCGCCGTCCTTGTTGTTGCCGAGTGAACCGGTCCAGTAGACGGTGTCGCCGACCCGGGCCGCGCCCTCGATGTCGATCTCCTTCGACACCCCGAGCTCCGAGCCGACGTCCCAGCTCCTCACCGGCGCACCGGACGCGGAACGGTCGTACAGGCGCAGCGTGTTGGACTCGTCGTCGGCCACGACCACGTACCCGCCGCCGACGTCGACGGCGGCCGAGGCGTCCGAGGAACCGGTGGGATATCGGGTGTCGGAGGCGTTCTGCACGGCGGCCGAGGCGGCGTAGTGCAGCGTCTTGGTGGCGGTCTTGCCGCCGAGGCCGGTGACCTTGACCGTGAGGTCGGTGTAGCCGCGTCCTTGAGCGGCGACCGTGAGCCTGCGGGTGCCCCCGGTCCCCGTCACAGTCACGTCACCGGTCCGGGCGACGGACGGCCTGGAGCTGGCGGAGGCCGCCACGCCGAGCGCGGCCGCGTCGGCACCGCTCTGCGCGACGGTGACGGTCACCACGGGGTCACCGCTCGCGCCGACGGCACCGGAGAGGTAGGAGACCGAGAGCCCGATCGTCGGCGTCCCGTAACTCGCGGCGTGCGCGGGGGTGTTGATCCCCAGGGCGGCCAGCAGGAGAAAGCCGCCGGCGGCGGCCGCCCTGCGGTCGGTGAGCGAAGACTGATGCAGCACGGCATGCCTCTCGTCGGCGTGGTGTCGCGGGTACGTTCCGGTACCCGTGCCAACGAGGGACACACATCATGCGTACGGCAGGCGAAACAACGACGAACGGCAGGCGAAACAATGACGAACGGCCCCCGGCGCGGCGCCGGGAGCCGTTTCGTCGTTCGCGGGGGCTCGGACGTCTCAGACGTTGAAGCCCAGGGCGCGCAGCTGCTCCCGCCCGTCGTCCGTGATCTTGTCCGGGCCCCACGGCGGCATCCAGACCCAGTTGATCCGCAGCTCGTTGACGATGCCGTCGGTCGCCGACTTCGCCTGGTCCTCGATGACATCGGTCAGCGGGCAGGCCGCGGACGTCAGCGTCATGTCGAGGGTGGCGATATTGGCGTCGTCGATGTGGATGCCGTAGATCAGGCCCAGGTTGACGACATCGATGCCCAGCTCGGGGTCGACCACGTCGTACAGGGCCTCGCGGACCTCCTCCTCGGAGGCCGGCTTGCTCAGGGTCTCGTTCTCGCTCATGCCGTCTTCCCTTCGGACAGCGCTTTCGCCGTCGCGTCCTTCCACGCCATCCAGCTCAGCAGCGCGCACTTCACCCGGGCCGGGTACTTCGAGACGCCGGCGAACGCGACCGCGTCCTCCAGCACCTCCTCCATCGCGTCGTCGGGCTCCAGCTGGCCCTTGGACTGCATCAGCTCCAGGAAGGTCTCCTGGATCTTCTGCGCCTGGCCCAGCTCCTTGCCGACCAGGAGGTCGTTCAGCACGGAGGCGCTGGCCTGGCTGATGGAGCAGCCCTGACCCTCGTACGACACATCGACGATGGTCTCGCCGTCGTACTTCACCCGGAGAGTGATCTCGTCGCCGCACGTCGGGTTGACGTGGTGCACCTCGGCGTCGCCGTCCCGCAGGCCGCGCCCGTGGGGGTGCTTGTAGTGGTCCAGGATCACTTCCTGGTACATGGAATCAAGCTTCACCAGTCAACCTCAGCCGCTCGCCCATTATCCGAAAAAGTTCCGTACGTGCTCCAGGCCGTCCACCAGGGCGTCGACCTCGGCGGGCGTGGAGTACAGATAGAACGACGCTCGCGTGGTCGCAGGAATTCCGTACCGCAGGCAGACCGGCCGTGCGCAGTGGTGTCCGACCCGGACCGCGATGCCCTGCTCGTCGAGCACCTGGCCCACGTCGTGCGGGTGGATGTCGCCGAGCGTGAAGGAGATCGTGGCGCCGCGGTCCTCGGCGGTCGCCGGACCGATGATCCGGAGGTCCGGGACCTCCAGGAGCCGCTTCACCGCGTACTCGGTGATCGCGTGCTCATGGCGGTAGATCTTCTCCATGCCGATCGCCGAGAGGTAGTCCACGGCAGCGCCGAGGCCGACGGCCTGGGCGATCGGGGGCGTACCGGCCTCGAACTTGTGCGGCGCGGGGGCGTACGTCGACGAGTGCATCGACACGGTCTCGATCATCTCGCCGCCACCGAGGAACGGCGGCAGGTCCTCCAGGAGCTCCTGCCGTCCCCAGAGCACGCCGATACCGGTCGGGCCGACCATCTTGTGACCGGTGAAGGCCACGAAGTCGGCCTGCAGCGCCTGCACGTCGAGCACCATGTGCGGGGCGGCCTGCGAGGCGTCGATGCAGACCAGCGCGCCGACCTGCTGGGCCCGGCGGATGATCTTCTCGACCGGGTTGATCGTGCCCATGATGTTGGAGACCAGGGTGAAGGAGACGATCTTCGTCTTCTCCGTGATGATCTCCTCGATGTTGGACAGGTCGAGGCGGCCGTCGTCGGTGATGCCGAACCACTTCAGCTTCGCGCCCGTGCGCTGCGAGAGCAGCTGCCACGGCACGATGTTGGAGTGGTGCTCCATCTCCGTGGTGACGATCTCGGTGTCGTGGTCCACCCGGTAGGGCTCGTCGGCCCAGCCGAGCATGTTGGCCACGAGGTTGAGCGACTCGGAGGCGTTCTTGGTGAAGATCACCTCGTCGCGGCTGGGTGCGTTGATGAACGCGGCGACCTTGTCACGGGCGCCTTCGTACAGCGCCGTGGCCTCCTCCGCGATCGTGTACACACCGCGGTGCACGTTGGCGTTGTGCCGCTCGTAGTACTCGTTGAGGGCGTCGAGCACCTGGCGCGGCTTCTGCGAGGTCGCAGCGCTGTCCAGGTAGACGACCTTCTTCCCGTCGTGGACCGTCCGATCCAGCAGGGGGAAGTCCTTGCGGATCGCCTCGGTGTCGAGGAGGCCCGGCAGCTGTGTCACGCGACTGCACCTCCTGAGTTCGCTCCGCTCACGGGGCCACCCTTCACATATGCCTCGTAGCCCTCGTTCTCCAGCTTGTCGGCGAGCTCGGCGCCGCCGGACTCGGCAATGCGGCCGTTGGCGAAGACGTGCACGAAGTCGGGCTTGATGTAGCGGAGGATCCGCGTGTAGTGCGTGATCAGCAGGGTGCCGACCTCGCCGGTCTCGCGGACCCGGTTGACGCCCTCGGAGACGATGCGCAGGGCGTCGACGTCCAGACCGGAGTCGGTCTCGTCGAGGATCGCGACCTTCGGCTTGAGCAGCTCCAGCTGAAGGATCTCGTGGCGCTTCTTCTCACCGCCGGAGAAGCCCTCGTTGACGTTGCGCTCGGCGAACGCCGGGTCCATCTGGAGCCGGCCCATCGTCTCCTTGACCTCCTTCACCCAGGTGCGCAGCTTGGGCGCCTCGCCGCGGACGGCGGTGGCGGAGGTCCGGAGGAAGTTGGAGACCGAGACACCGGGGATCTCGACCGGGTACTGCATCGCGAGGAACAGACCGGCGCGGGCCCGCTCGTCGACGGTCATCTCCAGGACGTCCTCGCCGTCCAGGGTCACCGAACCGCTGGTGATCGTGTACTTGGGGTGACCCGCGAGGGAGTACGCGAGGGTGGACTTGCCGGACCCGTTGGGGCCCATGATGGCGTGGGTCTCGCCCTGCTTCACGGTCAGGTCGACGCCCTTGAGGATCTCCTTCGTGGCGTTGTCGGCCTCGACGGAGACGTGCAGGTCGCGGATTTCAAGCGTTGCCATGGGTGACTCAGGACTCCTGGGTGACGGAGACGAGCACATCGTCCCCTTCGATCTTGACGGGGTATACGGGGACGGGGCGCGTCGCGGGAAGGCCGGACGGCTTGCCGGTGCGCAGGTCGAAGCTGGAGCCGTGCAGCCAGCACTCGATCATGCAGTCCTCGACCTCTCCCTCGGACAGTGAGACGTTCGCGTGCGAGCAGATGTCGTTGATCGCGTACACCTCGCCCTCGGTACGGACGACGGACACCGGGACGCCGTCGAGCTCCACCCGCTTCGGGGTGTCGTCCTCCAGCTCACTCAGCGCGCAGGCTTTGACGAAGGCCATCAGACGGATGCCTTCAGCTCGGCCTCGATCTTCTCCAGCAGCCGCGCCTCGACGTCCGGCAGACCGATCTGCTGGACGAGCTCGGCGAAGAAGCCGCGCACGACGAGCCGGCGGGCCTCCTCGGCCTCGATGCCGCGGGACATCAGGTAGAAGAGCTGCTCGTCGTCGAACCGGCCGGTCGCGGAGGCGTGGCCGGCGCCGACGATCTCGCCGGTCTCGATCTCCAGGTTCGGCACGGAGTCGACCCGCGCGCCGTCCGTGAGGACGAGGTTGCGGTTCATCTCGTAGGTGTCGGTGCCCTCGGCCCTGGCCTGGATGAGCACGTCACCGATCCACACGGCGTGTGCGCCGTCGCCCTGGAGCGCGCCCTTGTAGGCGGCGTTGGACTTGCAGTGCGGGGTGTTGTGGTCGACCAGGAGGCGGTGCTCCTGGTGCTGGCCCTTGTCGGTGAAGTACAGACCGAAGAGCTCGGCCTCGCCGCCGGTGCCCGCGTAGGCGACGCGCGGGTGCAGCCGGACGAGGTCGCCGCCGAAGGTGACGACGATCGACTTGAACGAGGCGTCCCGGCCGACCAGCGCGTTGTGCTGGCCGACGTGGACCGCGGTCTCGTCCCAGTCCTGCACGGAGACGACGGTGAGCTTCGCGCCGTCACCGAGGACGTAGTCCACGTTGGCGGCGAGCACCGCGTCACCGGTGTGGTCGATGACGACGACGGCCTCGGCGAAGGCACCCAGCTCGACGACCTGGTGGCCGTAGGCCACACCGCCCTCGCCGTGCACCGTGATGCGGATCGGCTCGGTGAGCACGGCCTCCTTGGCGACCGTGACGACGGACGCCTGCTCGAAGGACGTGTACGCCTGGGCGGCGACGCGGTCCACCGGGGTACCGGCTTTCCCTAGCCGGGAGTCGTCGCGGCCGACGGTCTCGACCGTGACACCTTCGGGAGCCTCGATCGCGACCTTCACGGCGCCGCTGGTGGCGACGGCCGTGCCGTCGTGCAGCCCGCGCAGCCGCTCCAGCGGGGTGAACCGCCACTCCTCCTCGCGGCCGTGCGGGACCGGGAAGTCCGCGACGTCGAAGGACGGGGGCGCGCTCATGCGCGTGGCGACGGTCGACTCGGCGGCCACCGCGATGGACCCGGTGGTGGTGGAACCCGCCGGAATGTTCTGAGCCTCAGCCATGGCTGTCGTAGTGCTCGCTTTCTCTGTCAGTGGTCGGGGAATCCGGTCGTCAGGCCGCGCTAGCCGACCGAACCCTCCATCTGCAGCTCGATCAGCCGGTTGAGCTCAAGGGCGTACTCCATCGGCAGCTCCTTGGCGATCGGCTCGACGAAGCCGCGCACGATCATCGCCATCGCCTCGAACTCCGTCAGACCGCGGCTCATCAGGTAGAAGAGCTGGTCCTCGGAGACCTTGGAGACGGTCGCCTCGTGCCCCATCGACACGTCGTCCTCGCGGACGTCGACGTAGGGGTAGGTGTCGGAGCGCGAGATGGTGTCGACCAGCAGCGCGTCACAGAGCACGTTGGACTTCGCGCCCGGCGCGCCCTCGCCGATCTCGATCAGACCGCGGTAGGAGGTGCGGCCGCCGCCCCGCGCCACCGACTTGGAGACGATGTTGGAGGAGGTGTTCGGCGCCATGTGGACCATCTTGGCGCCGGCGTCCTGGTGCTGGCCCTCGCCCGCGAAGGCGATGGAAAGGGTCTCGCCCTTGGCGTGCTCACCCATCAGGTAGACGGCGGGGTACTTCATGGTGACCTTGGAGCCGATGTTGCCGTCGACCCACTCCATGGTCGCGCCCTCGTAGGCCACGGCGCGCTTGGTGACCAGGTTGTAGACGTTGTTCGACCAGTTCTGGATGGTCGTGTAGCGGCAGCGGCCGCCCTTCTTCACGATGATCTCGACGACCGCGGAGTGCAGCGAGTCGGAGGAGTAGATCGGGGCGGTGCAGCCCTCGACGTAGTGGACGTAGGCGTCCTCGTCGACGATGATCAGCGTCCGCTCGAACTGGCCCATGTTCTCCGTGTTGATGCGGAAGTAGGCCTGCAGCGGGATGTCGACGTGGACACCCTTGGGCACGTAGATGAACGAGCCGCCGGACCACACGGCCGAGTTCAGCGAGGCGAACTTGTTGTCGCCGACCGGGATGACGGTGCCGAAGTACTCCTTGAAGAGCTCCGGGTGCTCCTTCAGCGCGGTGTCGGTGTCGAGGAAGATGACGCCCTGCTCCTCCAGGTCCTCACGGATCTGGTGGTAGACGACCTCGGACTCGTACTGCGCGGCGACACCGGCGACCAGGCGCTGCTTCTCCGCCTCCGGGATGCCGAGCTTGTCGTAGGTGTTCTTGATGTCCTCGGGCAGGTCCTCCCAGGACTCCGCCTGCTGCTCCGTGGACCGCACGAAGTACTTGATGTTGTCGAAGTCGATGCCCGACAGGTCGGAGCCCCAGTTCGGCATGGGCTTCTTGTCGAAGAGCCTGAGGCCCTTGAGGCGCAGCTTCAGCATCCACTCGGGCTCGCTCTTCTTCGCCGAGATGTCGCGGACGACCTCCTCGGAGAGCCCGCGCTTGGCCGCGGCGCCTGCCGCGTCGGAGTCGGCCCAGCCGAATTCGTACGTGCCCAGGCCCTCGAGCTCAGGGTGGGCAGTCTCCGTGGGGAGCGTCATGCGGGGTTCCTCCCGGCCGTGCTTGCAGATGCTGAATTGGTGGTCTGTGGTGCTGGGTGGCCGCTGCGCGGAATGTACGTCGTGCACACACCGTCGCCGTGGGCGATGGTGGCCAGACGCTGCACATGCGTCCCGAGGAGGCTGGAGAAGAACTCCGTCTCCGCCTCGCACAGCTGCGGGTACTGCTCGGCGACATGGGCGACCGGGCAGTGGTGCTGGCACAGCTGCTCGCCCTGCTGCGGACCGGGCGCGCTACGCGCCGTAGCAGCGTACCCGTCGGCGGACAAGACCTTGGCCAACGCCTCGGTGCGGGCCCCGGGGTCCGCGGCCTCGACCGCCGTGCGGTACGCCTCGGACTGGGCCGCGAGCCTGGCGTGGGCGAAAGCGGTGACCGCTTCCTCACCCGCGGTCTCGGCGATCCACCCCAGGGCGTCCGCCGCGAGCTTGTCGTAGGACTGGTCGAAGGCGTCCCGGCCGCAGTCGGTGAGGGCGAACACCTTGGCCGGGCGGCCGCGGGTCCGCGCCCCGTAGACCCGCTGCTCACGGGCCTCGACGACGCTGTCGGAGACGAGGGCGTCGAGATGGCGGCGGACCGCGGCCTGGGTGAGACCGAGGCGCTTGGCCAGCTCGGCGACGGTGGACGGGCCGTGGTCCAGGATGGAGCGCGCGACCCGGTTGCGCGTCGAGCGCTCGCCGGTCGCGAGTTCCTCCTGCGGTGATTCCCGCTTGGCCTCGCCGTATTTCACAACGCCATTGTTGCGTAATTCATCCGGCCCTGACAACCACGGTCCGAAACGATCTGCGGTGCCCTTCATCACTTAGGGTCACCTAATCCGGCCCCGGGAGACGGGCCCCGTTCCGCCCCTGCCTAGACTTACCGGCCATGAAGAGCGAGTCGGCCGTACAGGTCCGCGGCCTGGTGAAGCGGTACGGCCCCAAGACCGCTGTGGACGGCCTCGACCTGTGTGTGCGCACCGGCACCGTCACCGCCGTCCTCGGCCCGAACGGCGCCGGCAAGACCACCACCGTCGAGACCTGCGAGGGCTACCGCCGCCCCGACGCCGGGACGGTACGGGTCCTCGGCCTCGACCCGGTCGCCGACGCGGAGAAGCTCCGTCCCCGGATCGGCGTGATGCTCCAGTCGGGCGGCGTCTACTCCGGGGCGCGCGCCGACGAGATGCTCCGCCACATGGCGAAGCTCCATGCCCACCCGCTGGACGTCGACGCCCTGATCGAGCGCCTCGGCCTCGGCAGCTGCGGCCGTACGGCCTACCGGCGGCTCTCCGGCGGCCAGCAGCAGCGGCTCGCCCTGGCGATGGCCGTCGTCGGCCGCCCCGAGCTGGTCTTCCTCGACGAGCCGACCGCCGGCCTCGACCCGCAGGCCCGCCGCTCCACCTGGGACCTCGTGCGCGAGCTGCGCAGCGACGGGGTGTCGGTCGTCCTCACCACACACTTCATGGACGAGGCCGAGGAGCTCGCCGACGACGTCGCCGTCATCGACGCGGGCAAGGTCATCGCCCAGGGCAGCCCCGAGACGCTCTGCCGGGGCGGCGCCGAGAACACCCTGCGCTTCACCGGCCCTCCCGGTCTCGACATCGGCTCGCTGCTCAAGGCGCTGCCCGACGGCACGGAGGCGGCCGAGATCCTTCCGGGCGCGTACCGCATCTCCGGAGACGTCAACCCGGAGCTGCTGGCCACCGTCACCTCCTGGTGCGCCCAGCACGGAGTGATGCCGTCGGGCATCTCCGTCGAGCGGCACACGCTGGAGGACGTCTTCCTGGAACTGACCGGCAAGGAGCTGCGCGCATGAGCGCCGGTACGTACACCCCCCGGCCGGGCGCCGCCCCGCTGGGCCGCATGATCACCGCGCAGACCGCCCTGGAGACGCGGATGCTGCTGCGCAACGGCGAGCAGCTGCTGCTGACCGTGATCATCCCGACGCTGCTGCTGGTGCTGTTCAGCGCGGTCGACATCGTGGACACCGGCGCGGGCGAGTCCGTCGACTTCCTGACGCCCGGCATCCTCGCGCTGGCCGTGATGTCCACGGCCTTCACGGGCCAGGCCATCGCCACCGGCTTCGAGCGGCGCTACGGGGTGCTCAAGCGGCTCGGTGCCTCGCCGCTGCCGCGCTGGGCGCTGATGACCGCCAAGACCCTCGCGGTGCTGGTCACCGAGGTGTTGCAGGTGGTGCTGCTCACGGTGATCGCGTTCGCGCTGGGCTGGTCGCCGCACGGCAACCCCTTCGCCGTCATGCTGTTGCTCCTGCTCGGCACGGCGGCCTTCTCCGGACTCGGGCTGCTGATGGCCGGGACGCTCAAGGCGGAGGCGACGCTCGCCGCGGCCAACCTGGTCTTCCTGCTGCTGCTGGTCGGCGGCGGGGTCGTCGTGCCGCTGGACAAGTTCCCGGACGCGGCGCAGTCGGTTCTCGGGCTGCTGCCGATCGCGGCCCTGTCCGACGGTCTGCGCGAGGTGCTCCAGCACGGCGCGTCGATGCCGTGGGGCGATCTCGGCATCCTGGCGGTGTGGGCGGTACTGGGGCTGGGCGCGGCGGCGAAGTTCTTCCGCTGGGAGTGAGGCGGCGAACGCGCTGCGTCGACGATTCGGGCAACTCGTCCCCCTCGTGAAAGCTTGCACAAGCCGCCGCCTACGATGGTGCGCGTGCCCAAGCTGACCCGAGCCGAAGTCGCTCAAGCCGCGCGGAACCCGCTCCTGTACATCGCCGAGCGATGGACCCCCTCCCCCCGTACGGTCCGCCGTGCGGCCATGTCGGCCGTCGTCATGGCCGTGGTCATCGTCGTGACCGGTGGCGCTGTGCGGCTCACCGGCTCCGGCCTCGGCTGCCCGACCTGGCCCAAGTGCACCGACGAGAGCCTCACGGCGACGAGCGAGATGGGCTTCCACGGCGCCATCGAGTTCGGCAACCGGATGCTGACGTACGTCCTGTGCGCGGCCGTCGGCTGGGCGATCATCGCCGCCCGGTCCGCCAAGCCCTGGCGGCACAGCCTGACGAAGCTCGGCTGGCTGCAGTTCTGGGTGGTCATGGGCAACGCCGTGCTCGGCGGCATCGTGGTGCTGGTCGGCCTCAACCCGTACACCGTCGCTGCGCACTTCCTGCTCTCCACGGCGCTGCTGACTGTCGCGATGGTGACCTGGCAGCGGGTCCGCGAGGGCGACGAGGCGCCCCGGCCGCTGGTCGGCAAGGCGGTCTCCCAGCTGACCTGGCTGCTCGCGGTCGCCGCGGGGCTGCTGGTCGCGGTCGGCACGGTGGTCACGGGCGCCGGACGGCACGCGGGCGACTCCAGCGATGTGCACCGCATTCCGATCGACTGGAAGATGATCTCGCAGTTGCACGCCGATCTGGCCTGGGTCGTGGTGGCCCTGACCGTCGCGCTCTGGTTCGTGCTGAAGGCCGTCGACGCGCCGATCGGCCCGCTGCACCGCGTCCGCGACCTCTTCCTGGTGCTGATGGGGCAGGGCGTGATCGGGTACGTGCAGTACTTCACCGACACGCCGGAGATCCTGGTCGGCCTGCACATGCTGGGCTCGTGCCTGGTGTGGATCGCGCTCGTGCGGGTGCTTCTGTCGCTCCGTGAGCGCCCCGTGGCCGTTGCCGCGGTGCCCGGCCCCGCGGCCGAACAGCCTCAGCCCGCCACGGCGGGCTGACCGCGCCTCCCCCCTCCGCAAGCCGATCGCCGGACGGTTCCTTCTCGGAAGCGTCCGGCGATCGGCACATACGGGGAAAGGCGCGGTCAGGCCCGGTCGGAGGGGCCGCCGATCTGGATGCCGGCCATCCGCGACCACTCGTACGGGCCGGTGCGGACCTTCGCGGCGAACTCCCCGTCGAAGGACTCGTGCATGGTGATGCCGGCCTTGCGGGTGGCGCTCTCGGCGATCTCGTACGAGGGGGCGACCAGATCGCCCCAGCCGCCGTCCTCGCCCACGAGCACGATGCGGGCGCCCCGCTGCCCGATGTAGGCGAGCTGTCCCTCCGCGCCGCCGTGCGCCTTGGAGAAGGCGCCGATCTCCTTGGCGAGCCTCGCCGCCCTGCGCTCCGCGCGGGCCGCCTGCTTGCCGCTCTCCACCTGGGTCTCTGCCGTCTCAGCCATACTCAGGATGCTACCGACGGGTAGCCCGACGTGCGACGGGCGGGGCACGTGGTCTGGGCCACGTGCCCCGCCCGTCGGCAGGTATCCCCGGCTGGGGCAGAGAGGCGGACTACCTCAGGAAGGGGTCGACCGCCACAGCGACGAAGAGCAGCGAGACGTAGGTGATGGACCAGTGGAACAGCCGCATCTCCTTGAGCTTCGCACCGGTCACACCCGCCTTGGCCCGGTTCTGCAGCCCGTGCGCCTCCCAGAGCCAGAACCCGCCGGTCGCCAGCGCCACCGCCGTGTAGAACCAGCCGGTGTAGCCCAGCGGGGTCAGCAGCAGCGACACGGCCACCATCACCCAGCTGTAGACGACGATCTGGCGGGCCACCACCCGGTTGGACGCGATGACCGGAAGCATCGGGACGCCGACCCTGGCGTAGTCCTCCTTCACCTTCATGGAGAGCGGCCAGTAGTGCGGCGGCGTCCAGAAGAAGATGACGGCGAAGAGGATCACCGCGGCCCAGGACATCGAGTTCGTCACGGCCGACCAGCCGATGAGGACCGGCATGCAGCCCGCGATGCCGCCCCAGACGATGTTCTGCGCGGTACGGCGCTTGAGCAGCATCGTGTAGACGACGACGTAGAACAGCAGCGCGCCGAGCGACAGCGCCGCCGAGAGCCAGTTCACCAGCAGGCCGAACCAGACCGTCGAGATCACCGCGAGGGCGATACCGAAGGCCAGGCACTCGCGCGGGCTCACCATCCCGGTGACCAGCGGACGCTGCGACGTACGGTCCATCAGGGCGTCGATGTCGCGGTCGATGTACATGTTCAGCGCGTTGGCGCCGCCGGCGGAGAGATATCCGCCGATGGTGGTGGTGACCACGAGCCACAGGTCGGGCACACCCCGCGCGGCGAGGAACATCACCGGAACAGTGGTGATCAGCAACAGCTCGATGATCCGCGGCTTGGTCAGCGCCACGAAAGCCTTGACACGGGCCCCGAACGGGCGATGGCCCCCTGGGCTGGGAGTCAAGGCGACCCCTGCGGGTCGGGACTCGACGGCCGTCACGCACACCCCTGACAGAGAAATCCCAGCAAGCTCCGGGCGTGAAGGCCCGGTAAAGACTTGCGCGAACCAGACCACTGTAGACGTTGGGGACAGGCCCATCTCCGCGGGGGTGGGTCGTGTTGGAGAGGCACGGAAGCAGGGCACATGAGCAGGGGTGCCGCCCGGCGGAGCGGGACGGAAGTGCCGGGGACACGCGCACCGGGGGGCCCATGTGCAAGGAGAAGCGCTCATCCGAGTGGCGCACAAGTGAGCCGTCGCGCTCATACGGGAGGCGAACTCCGCAGGCCGCCTGCACCCTGGAAAGCAGCGGAAAATGCTTGTTCCGACGGGGGTAGGCTCGACAACGCCCGGTGCGGTCTCAGTCACCGGTTTAACAGTGGAGAGGAGCCCTGACTCAGGGTGAGCACCAAGCCGACCACCACAGACCTCCAGTGGACCGAATTGGACCAGCGGGCCGTGGACACTGTCCGTGTCCTTGCGGCGGACGCCGTACAGAAGGTCGGAAACGGCCACCCTGGAACGGCCATGAGCCTGGCTCCCGCCGCATACACCCTCTTCCAGAAGGTGATGCGCCACGACCCCGCCGACGCGGACTGGACCGGGCGCGACCGGTTCGTGCTGTCGGCCGGTCACACCAGCCTGACCCTCTACATCCAGCTCTACCTGGCCGGGTACGGCCTGGAGCTCGATGACCTCAAGGCCTTCCGCACCTGGGGTTCGAAGACCCCCGGCCACCCCGAGTACGGCCACACCACCGGCGTCGAGACGACCACCGGCCCGCTGGGCCAGGGTGTCGCCAATGCGGTGGGCATGGCGATGGCCGCCCGCTACGAGCGCGGCCTGTTCGACCCGGAGGCCGCCCCCGGCACCTCCCCCTTCGACCACATGGTCTGGGTCGTCGCCGGTGACGGCTGCCTCCAGGAGGGCATCGCCGCGGAGGCGTCCTCGCTGGCCGGCCACCAGAAGCTCGGCAACCTGGTCCTGCTGTGGGACGACAACCACATCTCCATCGAGGGCGACACCGAGACCGCGGTCTCCGAGGACACCCTGAAGCGGTACGAGGCGTACGGCTGGCACGTCCAGCGCGTCGAGCAGCTGCCCAACGGGGACCTGGACCCGGCGGGTCTGTACCGCGCGCTCCAGGCCGCCAAGGCCGAGACCGGGCGCCCCTCGTTCATCGCGGCCCGCTCGATCATCGCCTGGCCCGCGCCGCACGCCCAGAACACCGAGGCCTCGCACGGCTCGGCGCTCGGTGCCGAAGAGGTCGCCGCCACGAAGAAGGTCCTCGGCTTCGACCCGGAGAAGACCTTCGAGGTGGCCGACGAGGTCATCGCCCACACCCGCGAGGCACTGGACCGCGGCCGCGAGGCCCGGGGCGAGTGGGAGAAGTCCTTCGCCGCGTGGCGCACCGCCAACCCGGAGCGCGCCGCCGAGTTCGACCGGATCTCCGCCTGCGAGCTGCCCGCGGGCTGGGAGGACCGGCTTCCGGTCTTCGAGCCCGGCAAGGGTGTCGCCACCCGTGCCGCCTCCGGCAAGGTGCTCCAGGCGCTCGGCGAGATCATCCCCGAGCTGTGGGGCGGCTCCGCCGACCTCGCGGGCTCGAACAACACCACGATCGACAAGACCTCGTCGTTCCTCCCGGTGGGCAACCCGCTGCCGGGCGCGGACCCGTACGGCCGCACGATCCACTTCGGCATCCGCGAGCACGCCATGGCCGCGGCCATGAACGGCATCGCGCTGCACGGCAACACCCGTATCTACGGCGGCACCTTCCTGGTGTTCTCCGACTACATGCGCAACGCCGTGCGGCTGTCCGCGCTGATGCACCTGCCGGTGACGTACGTGTGGACGCACGACTCGATCGGTCTCGGCGAGGACGGTCCGACCCACCAGCCGGTGGAGCACCTGGCCTCACTGCGCGCCATCCCGGGCCTGAACATCGTCCGCCCGGCCGACGCCAACGAGACCTCCATCGCCTGGCGCGAGATCCTGCGCCGCTACACCAAGGTGTTCGGCAAGGGCGCCCCGCACGGTCTGGCGCTGACCCGCCAGGGCGTTCCGACGTACGAGGCGAACGAGGACGCGGCCAAGGGCGGCTACGTGCTCTTCGAGGCCGAAGGCGGCGAGGCCCAGGTCCTCCTCATCGGCACCGGCTCCGAGGTCCACCTCGCGGTCGAGGCGCGCGAGGAGCTGCAGGCGGCCGGCATCCCGACCCGGGTGGTCTCGATGCCGTCGGTCGAGTGGTTCGAGGAGCAGGACCAGGCGTACAAGGACAGCGTCCTGCCGCCGTCCGTGAAGGCGCGCGTGGCCGTGGAGGCCGGCATCGGTCTGACGTGGTACCGCTACGTCGGTGACGCGGGCCGGATCGTCTCGCTGGAGCACTTCGGCGCCTCGGCCGACGCCAAGGTCCTCTTCCGCGAGTTCGGCTTCACCGGCGAGCACGTCGCCGCCGCCGCGCGGGAATCTCTCGCCGCAGCCACGCGCTGACGCCGTTATACGACTAGTAGGAGATGCAATTCTCATGACAGACGCACTCAAGCGCCTCTCCGACGAGGGCGTGGCGATCTGGCTCGATGACCTGTCGCGCAAGCGGATCACCTCGGGCAACCTCGCGGAGCTGATCGACCAGCAGCACGTCGTGGGCGTCACCACCAACCCGTCGATCTTCCAGAAGGCGATCTCGCACGGGGACGGCTACGAGCAGCAGCTCACCGACCTCGCGACCCGCAAGGTCACCGTCGACGAGGCCATCCGGATGATCACGACGGCCGACGTACGGGACGCGGCGGACATCCTGCGCCCGGTCTTCGACGCGACGGGCGGCCAGGACGGCCGGGTCTCCATCGAGGTCGATCCGCGTCTGGCCCACCGCACCGATGCCACCGTCGCCGAGGCCAAGCAGCTGGCCTGGCTGGTGGACCGGCCCAACACGCTCATCAAGATCCCGGCGACGAAGGCCGGTCTCCCGGCGATCACCGAGGTCATCGGCAAGGGCATCAGCGTCAACGTCACGCTGATCTTCTCGCTGGAGCGCTACCGCGAGGTCATGGACGCCTACCTGGCGGGCCTGGAGAAGGCGAAGGCCGCCGGCCTGGACCTGTCCAGGATCCACTCGGTGGCCTCGTTCTTCGTGTCCCGCGTGGACACCGAGATCGACAAGCGCCTCGACACCGTCGGCACCGACGAGGCCAAGGCCCTCAAGGGCAAGGCGGCCCTCGCCAACGCCCGGCTCGCCTACCAAGCGTACGAAGAGGTCTTCGGCTCGGAGCGCTGGGCGGCCCTGGACAAGGCGCAGGCCAACAAGCAGCGTCCGCTGTGGGCCTCCACCGGCGTCAAGGACCCCGCGTACAAGGACACCCTGTACGTGGACGACCTGGTCGCCCCCGGCACGGTGAACACCATGCCCGAGGCCACCCTGGACGCCACCGCCGACCACGGGCAGATCACGGGCAACACCATCTCGGGCACCTACGAGCAGTCCCGCGCCGAGCTCGACGCCGTGGCGAAGCTCGGGATCTCCTACGACGACGTCGTCCAGCTCCTGGAGGACGAGGGCGTCGAGAAGTTCGAGGCGGCCTGGATCGACCTGCTCAACTCGACCGAGGCGGAGCTCAAGCGCCTCGCCCCTTCGGAGGGCTGACCACCTTGTCTGGTGTTCCCGGAGCCAACCCGCTTCGTGACCCCCAGGACCGACGGCTCCCGCGCATCGCGGGACCGTCGGGTCTGGTGATCTTCGGGGTCACGGGCGATTTGTCCCGTAAGAAGCTGATGCCCGCCGTCTACGACCTGGCCAATCGCGGCCTGTTGCCGCCGGGCTTCTCCCTCATCGGTTTCGCGCGCCGTGAGTGGCAGGACGAGGACTTCGCACAGGAGGTCCACGACGCCGTCAAGCAGCACGCGCGCACGCCGTTCCGCGAAGAGGTCTGGCAGCAGCTCATCCAGGGGATGCGCTTCGTCCAGGGCAACTTCGACGACGACGACGCCTTCGAGCAGCTGAAGACCACGATCCAGGAGCTGGACAAGGCGCAGGGCACGGGCGGCAACTTCGCGTTCTACCTGTCCGTGCCGCCGAAGTTCTTCCCCAAGGTCGTCCAGCAGCTCAAGAAGCACGGACTCGCCGACCAGAAGGAGGGCTCCTGGCGGCGTGCCGTCATCGAGAAGCCCTTCGGCCACGACCTGAAGAGCGCTCAGGAGCTCAACCAGATCGTGCACGACGTGTTCCCGCCCAACGAGGTCTTCCGGATCGACCACTACCTGGGCAAGGAGACCGTCCAGAACATCCTGGCGCTGCGGTTCGCCAACACGATGTTCGAGCCGATCTGGAACAGGTCGTACGTCGACCACGTCCAGATCACGATGGCCGAGGACATCGGCATCGGCGGCCGGGCCGGCTACTACGACGGCATCGGCGCCGCCCGTGACGTCATCCAGAACCACCTGCTCCAGCTGCTGGCGCTGACCGCGATGGAGGAGCCCGGCTCCTTCCACCCCAAGGCCCTGGTCGCCGAGAAGCTCAAGGTGCTCACGGCGGTGGAGCTGCCGGAGGACCTGGGCAAGCACACGGTGCGCGCCCAGTACGTGCACGCGTGGCAGGGCGGCGAGGAGGTCCCCGGCTACCTCGAAGAGGACGGCATCGACCCCAAGTCGAAGACCGACACCTACGCCGCGATCAAGCTGACGATCAACAACCGCCGCTGGGCGGGCGTGCCGTTCTACCTCCGTACCGGAAAGCGGCTCGGCCGCCGGGTCACGGAGATCGCGGTCGTCTTCAAGCGGGCCCCGTACCTGCCCTTCGAGTCCGGCGCCACCGAGGAGCTGGGCGGCAACGCCCTGGTCATCCGGGTCCAGCCGGACGAGGGCGTGACGGTGCGGTTCGGCTCCAAGGTGCCCGGCACCTCGATGGAGGTCCGGGACGTCACGATGGACTTCGCGTACGGCGAGTCCTTCACGGAGTCCAGCCCGGAGGCCTACGAGCGGCTCATCCTCGATGTGCTGCTCGGCGACGCCAACCTCTTCCCCCGGCACCAGGAGGTCGAGCTCTCCTGGAACATCCTCGACCCGATCGAGGAGTACTGGGACAAGCACGGCAGGCCCGCCCAGTACCAGGCGGGCACCTGGGGTCCGGCCGAGGCCGACGAGATGCTCGCACGAGACGGACGGAGCTGGCGCCGGCCATGAAGATCGATCTCACGGAAACCACTTCCAGCAAGATCAACCAGGCGCTGGTCGCGGCTCGCCGTGCCATCGGCACCCCGGCCATCGGCATGGTGCTCACCCTGGTCATCGTCACCGACGAGGAGAACGCCTACGACGCGCTCAAGTCGGCCGGCGACGCCTCGCGCGAGCATCCCTCGCGGATCATCGCGGTGATCAAGCGGGTCAGCCGCTCGCCGCGCAGCCGCCGGGACGCCCGGCTCGACGCCGAGGTGCGGGTCGGTTCCGACGCGGGCACCGGCGAGACGGTCGTGCTGCGTCTCCACGGCGAGCTGGTCAACCACGCCCAGTCGGTGGTCCTGCCGCTGCTGCTGCCGGACGCCCCGGTCGTGGTCTGGTGGCCCGAGGACGCCCCCGCCGACCCGGCGAAGGACCCACTGGGCGCGCTCGCCCAGCGCCGGATCACGGACGCGTACTCGGCGGAGGACCCGGCCGCGGAGCTGGCGGCGCGCGCCGACTCGTACACCCCGGGCGACACCGATCTGGCCTGGGCCCGCATCACGCCGTGGCGCTCGATGCTGGCCGCCGCGCTCGACCAGCAGCATGCCGAGCTCGTCTCGGCGACGGTCGAGGGCGAGTCGGAGAACCCGAGCTGCGAGCTGCTCGCCATGTGGCTCGCGGACCGGCTCAAGGTGCCGGTGGAGCGCACCGTCTCCGCCGGTCCCGGCCTGACGGCCGTGCGGATGGAGACGAAGAACGGCGTCATCGTCCTGGACCGTCCCGACGGTTCGCTGGCCACGCTCTCGATGCAGGGCCAGCCGGACCGCGCCGTGGCGCTCAAGCGGCGGGACACCGCCGAGCTGCTCGCCGAGGAGATGCGCCGTCTGGACCCGGACAACACCTACGAGGCAACGGTGAAGTTCGGCGTGGCGCGGCTCGGCGGACCGGCGCAGCCGACGCCGGCCGAGCCCGCGACGGCCACCGCCCCGGCCGCCGCGAAGAAGACCGCGGCCAAGAAGGCGGCGTCGAAGTGAGTGCCCCTCAACTCGTCGTGCACCACGACAAGGAGCTGATGGCGCAGGCCGCCGCGGCCCGGCTGATCACGAGGATCGTGGACGCCCAGGCCGCACGCGGCTACGCCTCGGTGGTGCTCACCGGCGGGCGCAACGGCAACGGCCTGCTGGCCGCGCTCGCCGGTGCGCCCGCCAGGGACGCGATCGACTGGTCGCGGCTCGATCTGTGGTGGGGCGACGAGCGGTTCCTGCCGGAGGGCGACCCGGAGCGCAATGTCACGCAGGCCCGCGAGGCGCTGCTGGACTCGGTGGCGCTGGACCCGTCCCGGGTGCACGCGATGCCCGCCTCGGACGGCCCGTTCGGCAACGACGCCGACGCGGCGGCGGCCTGGTACGCCGAGCAGCTGGCCGCCGCGGCCGGTCCCGAGGACCACGGCCCGGTGCCGACGTTCGACGTGCTGATGCTGGGCGTCGGCCCGGACACCCATGTCGCGTCGCTCTTCCCGGAGCTGCCCGCGGTGCGGGAGACCGAGCGCACCGTTGTCGGTGTGCACGGCGCCCCCAAGCCGCCGCCCACCCGTGTCTCGCTCACGCTGCCCGCGATCCGGGCGGCGCGCGAGGTGTGGCTGCTCGCCGCGGGCGAGGACAAGGCGGAGGCCGCGGAGATCGCGCTCTCGGGCGCCGGGGAGATCCAGGCCCCGGCGGCCGGTGCGTACGGACGCAGCCGCACCCTGTGGCTGATGGACGCGGCGGCGGCCTCCCGGCTGCCGCGCGCGCTGTATCCACCGGCCTCTCCCTGACGGTTCGTCAGTAAGGTTGCCCACGGGCCCGGTTCGCTCCTCGGAGCGGCCGGGCCCGTTGCGTGGGAGTGTGCGGGACTCGGCCCGTGGTGCGGACCGCAACCGGGGTCAGCCGGTGGGTGGGACGCGCTCCAGGAAGGGCTCCAGCAGGCCGGGCACGGCCTCGGAGGCGAAGTCGAGGCCCTCGCTCGCATCCGTGTCGTACGCCGTGTACGCGCCTGCTCCGGCGGCCGTTGTCGCGGTGACGCTCAGCACCCCGGCCCGCCGCTGGAAGTACGTCTGCCGGACCGTCCAGCCGATGACTCCGGCCCGCTCCAGCGCTGCGGTCGAACGCCGGATGCTGCCGGACCTCACCACCAGGTAGTCGCCGCTGATGGCGTGCCCCAGCCCGCGGTACGCGTCCCGGGCCAGGAACACCCCGGCCGCCGGTCCCACGACGGCGCAGGCGAGCGCGGTCCAGAGCAGTACGGGTGTCAGCAGCACGCCCAGGAGAGCCAGCACCAGCACCGGGACCCCGGCGGCCCAGAGCGCCCGGCGCAGCCTGCGACCGCGGGCCGCGAGGGGATGCCCGGTCAGCGAGGCGCCGGTCGGGGACGTGGGCTCGCGCAGGACTTCGGCGGCCACCGCGTCGGCGACCGGCCTGGGCGCGGCGGGCAGCAGGGTGTTGTGATCGCCGTGCCGCTCCTCGTCGTCCTTGGCGAGCCCGGTGGTGATCGCGTCGACCCGGGCCGCGCCGAAGGTCCGGATGCCGAGGGGTTCGACGAGGTCGACCCCGCGCAGCCGGCGTTCCTCGATGGAGACGGACCGGGAGGTCAGCAGTCCGCGCCGGATGCGCAGGGTGCCGCCGGGCTCGCGCTCCAGCCGGTAGTTCCACCACATCTCGACCCACAGGCCGAGCGCGCCGACGACACCGGCGAGCACCGCGGCTAGGGCGAGGATCACGATCATGGTGGGCAGCGAGGTGTCCCGGAACCGGTCGCCGACCCATTCGATCACCTGCCCCTGCGCCCCGAACCAGTCGCTGACCTGCATCACCGCGCCGGCCGCCGCACCGCCGAGCGCCGGGGCGACGAAGGAGACCGGTGCGTAGCGGATCCAGCGCGGGTCGAGGGCGGCGAGCTCGCCCTCCCGATGGGTGCCCGGGGTGCCACCGGCCGCGCGTTCCAGCAGTTCGCGGCGGAGCCGTTCGCTCTCGGGCCGGGTGACCGGGTCGAGTTCCAGGGTGGAGTCGTTGCCGGAGTGCTCGCCGGTGCCGATGCGGACGGTGACCAGGCCGAGTATCCGTTGCAGAGGATGGGCGGTGACGTCGACGCTGCGGATGCGTTCGCGGGCCAGTGAGCGCTTCTTGACCAGGAACAGCCCGGTGTGGAGCTCGACCCGGTCGGCGCCGACCCGGTAGCGGGTGCGGCGCCACCGCACCTGGTCACCGGCCGCCGCGCAGCCGATCAGCAGGACCGAGCCGGCGACGACCCAGGCGATCGCGGGGCCGAAGCCGAGCCGCCCGGACAGTCCGAGCGTGGTCGGCACGGCCGCGCCGGCCACCACCGAGGCCGTGACAAGTGCGCTGAGAAGGACCGTGCGCCGGTCCAGCCGCCGCCAGTCGGCGGTGGTGGCCGGGCCGGGACCACGGTCCGGACGCCGGTCGCCCCCGGTGTCCGGGGAGGGGGAGAGGGCCGCCCCGGAGCTCATGTGGCATCTCCGGGGGTGTCCTGGGTGATCCGGGTGAGCCGTTCGGCCAACCCGGCCGCCGTCTCGTGGTCGAGGCCCTCGATCCGCACCGCGCCCTTGGCCGAGGCGGTGGTGACGGTGACCGTGGCGAGCCGGTAGAGCTGTTCGAGCGGTCCGCGTACCGTGTCCACGGTCTGGATCCGGGACATCGGGGCGATCCGCCACTCCTGCCGGAAGACCCCGGTCCTGACGTACACCGCTTCGTCGGTGACCTCCCAGCGGTGGGTACGGAACCACCATGCGGGAAGGAGGACGGCGCAGCCGACGCCGAGGACCGCGAGCACCCCTGCGGGCAGCAGCAGCCAGAACCGGGCGGGCGCGATGAGGGCGCCCAGCACGGCCAGGACGACCACGGGGGCGGCGGTCAGCAGCAGCCACTGGGCCCGCCACCACCCCACGGCTCTCGGGTCCAGCGTGTTGTTCGGCGGCCGCAGCCGTACCGTCCCCTCCCCCGCGGTCATCGGCTCAGCGCCCCCGGCGGGCGCGGTACGCCTCGACGAGCGCGGCGGTCGAGCTGTCCAGCTGCTCGCCCCCCTTGCCCTCGGTGAGCACCGGCTCGATCTTCTTGGCGAGGACCTTGCCGAGCTCGACGCCCCACTGGTCGAAGGAGTCGATGTTCCAGACGGCACCCTGGACGAAGACCTTGTGCTCGTACAGCGCGATCAGCTGACCGAGCACGGACGGGGTCAGCCGGTCGGCGAGGATCGTCGTCGTCGGGTGGTTGCCCCGGAAGGTCTTGTGCGGCACCAGTTCCTCGGCGACGCCCTCGGCACGGACCTCCTCCGGCGTCTTGCCGAAGGCCAGCGCCTGGGTCTGGGCGAAGAAGTTGGCCATCAGCAGATCGTGCTGGGCGACCAGGCCGGGCAGCAGGTCGGCGACCGGCTCGGCGAAGCCGATGAAGTCGGCCGGGATGACCTTGGTGCCCTGGTGGATCAGCTGGTAGTAGGCATGCTGCCCGTTGGTGCCGGGGGTGCCCCAGACGACCGGTCCGGTCTGCCAGTCGACCGGATTGCCGTCCCGGTCCACGGACTTGCCGTTGGACTCCATGTCCAGCTGCTGCAAGTACGCGGTGAACTTGGACAGATAGTGGCTGTACGGAAGCACGGCATGCGACTGGGCGTCGAAGAATGCCCCGTACCAGACGCCCAACAGACCCAGCAGCAGGGGGACGTTGGACTCGGCGGGGGCGGTGCGGAAGTGCTCGTCGACCAGGTGGAAGCCGTCGAGCATCTCGCGGAACCGCTCCGGGCCGATGGCGATCATCAGCGAGAGGCCGATGGCGGAGTCGTAGGAGTAACGGCCGCCGACCCAGTCCCAGAACTCGAACATGTTGGCGGTGTCGATGCCGAACTCCGCGACCTTCCCGGCGTTCGTGGACAGCGCCACGAAGTGCTTGGCGACCGCGTCCTGACCGGCGTTCAGCCCGGTCAGCAGCCAGTTGCGTGCGGAGGTGGCGTTGGTGACGGTCTCGATCGTGGTGAAGGTCTTCGACGCGACGACGAAGAGCGTCTCGGCCGGGTCGAGATCGCGCACCGCCTCGTGGAGGTCGGCGCCGTCGACGTTCGACACGAAGCGGACGGTCAGCTCGCGGTCCGTGAAGGAGCGCAGCACCTCGTACGCCATGGCGGGGCCGAGGTCGGAGCCGCCGATGCCGATGTTGACGACGTTCTTGATGCGCCTGCCGGTGTGACCGGTCCACTCCCCCGACCTGATGCGGTCGGAGAACGCCGCCATCCGGTCGAGCACGGCGTGCACACCCGGCACCACGTTCTCGCCGTCGACCTCGATCACCGCGTCGCGCGGGGCTCGCAGCGCGGTGTGCAGGACGGCGCGGACCTCGGTGGTGTTGATCTTCTCGCCACGGAACATCGCGTCCCGCAGCTCGGCCACCTTGGTGGCCGCGGCGAGCTCGCGCAGCAGCCGCAGCGTCTCGTCGGTGACCAGGTGCTTGGAGTAGTCGACGTACAGATCGCCGACCGTGAGGGTGTATCCGGTGCCGCGCCGCGGATCGTCCGCGAAGAGCCGGCGCAGATGTGTTGTTCCGAGCTGCTCGCGGTGCTTGCCCAGAGCGGTCCACTCGGGCGTCTGGTTGAGCCTGGTTCGGCTTCGTGTATTCATCCCGGGTATCAGCCCAATTCTTCTCGTGCCTGCAGATGCCCCGCTGCACCTCCAACCTAATTGATCAGAGGGACCGGCGAGACAATGGAGGCCTGCGGACACGGCACAAGCGGCCCGGCCGGGCACCTTGCGGGTGCCCGGCCGGTGAACTTCTAGATTTCGCCCCGGAGTTTCGCCAGGGCCTCGGCGAGGATGGCCTCGCCGTCCGCGTCACTGCGCCGCTCGCGCACGTACGCGAGGTGCGTCTTGTACGGCTCGGTGCGCGGCGGGTCCGGCGGGCTGTCCCGGTCCTGGCCGGCCGGGAAGCCGCAGCGCGGGCAGTCCCAGGTCTCCGGTACCTGCGCGTCACTGGCGAAGCTCGGCTGCGTCTCGTGCCCGTTCGAGCACCAGAAGGAGATGCGGAGGCGCGGCGCGGCCTCACCGCGCTCGGCCTCCCCCATCGGCCCCGCTCCGACCCGGCTTCCCCGGATCGCGTTGCCACTTGCCACGGTCGTAACTCCCTGCGTGATGGTGCTCGAAGATGCCCCAGTCTACGTAAGGCCCAACGCGCGTCCAGTGAAAGGAGTTACACCGTCACCGGGAATCGCGTACGACGGGTCAGTTGTCCAGCTTGATCAGCAGACCAAGCACAACAATGCACGCGAACCACGCCAGACCGACGACCACGGTGATCCGGTCGAGGTTCCGCTCCGCGACCGAGGAACCACCGACCGACGACTGCATGCCGCCACCGAACATGTCGGAGAGGCCGCCGCCCTTTCCCTTGTGCATCAGCACCAGCAGCATCAGCAGCAGGCTGAAGACGATCAGGGCGATCTCGAACGCCAAAATCACGGCTGGTCCCTACTTTCCGGAATTCCTCTGGACTGCATGTGCTGACAACGGGGGCCGGGAGGCTACCCTCCGCGGCCCCCGCAAGGGTACGACGGATCCGCGCTACCGCATACTCACTGGTCGCGGAAGCGGACGATCTTGACGAACTCGTCGGCGTCCAGTGCGGCACCCCCGACCAGCGCCCCGTCCACGTCGGGCTGCGCCATGATCGCGGCGACATTGCCGGACTTCACCGAGCCGCCGTACTGGATACGGACGGCGTCCGCCAGCTCCTGCGAGTACAGCTCGGCCAGCCGGCCGCGGATCGCACCGCAGACCTCCTGGGCGTCCTGGGGCGTGGCGACCTCACCGGTGCCGATGGCCCAGACCGGCTCGTAGGCGATCACGATGGACTCGGCCTGCTCGGCGGGGACGTCCTTCAGACCGCCGTCGAGCTGCGCGAGGGTGTAGGAGACCTGGTCACCGGCCTTGCGGACGTCCAGACCCTCGCCGACGCAGAGGATCGGGGTCAGGCCGTGCTTGTACGCGGCCTTCACCTTGGCGTTGCAGATCTCGTCGGTCTCGCCGTGGTACTGCCGGCGCTCGCTGTGGCCGACGGCGACATAGGTGCACCGCAGCTTGGCGAGCATCGGGCCGGAGATCTCACCGGTGTACGCGCCGGAGTCGTGCGCCGAGATGTCCTGGGCGCCGTACTTGATCTTCAGCTTGTCGCCCTCGACCAGGGTCTGCACGGAGCGCAGGTCGGTGAAGGGCGGCAGCACGGCGACCTCGACGACGTCGTAGTCCTTGTCGGTCAGTGCGAAGCCGAGCTTCTGGGTGTGTGCGATGGCCTCGAGGTGGTTGAGGTTCATCTTCCAGTTGCCCGCCATCAGCGGGGTACGCGTGGTCATGAAAGGTCAGTCCTCCAGTGCGGCGAGGCCGGGAAGCGTCTTGCCCTCGAGGTATTCGAGGCTGGCACCGCCACCGGTCGAGATGTGTCCGAATGCGTTTTCGTCGAAGCCCAGGGTGCGGACGGCCGCGGCGGAGTCGCCACCGCCGACGACACTGAAGCCCGAGGAATCGACGAGGGCCTGGGCGACGGCCCGGGTTCCCTCGGCGTAGTCGGGGTGCTCGAAGACGCCCATCGGGCCGTTCCAGAAGACGGTGGCGGCGTCGGCGAGCTTCGATGCGTACAGCGCGTTGGTCTCGGGGCCGTTGTCCAGGCCCATGAACCCGGCCGGCATGGCGTCCGCGGGCACGGTGCGGTGCTCGGTCGGAGCCTTGGCCTTGAGGTCCGGGAACTGCGCGGAGACCACGACGTCGACGGGGAGCACGAACTCCACGCCCCTGTTCTCGGCCCGCTTGAGGTACTCCAGCACCGCCGGGATCTGGTCCTCCTGGAGGAGCGAGCTGCCGACCTCGTGGCCCTGGGCCTTGAGGAAGGTGTACGCCATGCCACCGCCGATCAGGATGCGGTCGGCACGCTCCAGGAGGTGGTCGATGACGCCGAGCTTGTCGGAGACCTTGGAGCCGCCGAGCACCACGGCGTAGGGGCGCTCGACGTTCTCGGTGAGCTTCTTCAGGACGCCGACCTCGGTGGCGATCAGGTCGCCGGCGGCGTGCGGCAGCCGGGCCGGGAGGTCGAAGACCGAGGCGTGCTTGCGGTGCACCGCTCCGAAGCCGTCGCCCACGTACAGGTCGGCGAGCTCGGCGAGCCGGTCGGCGAACTCACCGCGCTCGGCGTCGTCCTTGGACGTCTCGCCGGGGTTGAAGCGGAGATTCTCGAGGACGGCGACCTCGCCGTCCCCGAGGGCGGCGACCGTGGCGCGGGCCGACTCGCCGACCGTGTCGGTCGCGAAGGCCACGTCGGCGCCGATGAGTTCGCCGAGGCGGGCGGCGGCGGGCGCCAGAGAGAAGGCCGGGTCCGGGGCGCCCTTGGGGCGGCCCAGGTGCGAGGCGACGACGACCCGCGCGCCGGCCGCGACGAGCTTCTCCACGGTCGGCTGGACGGCGCGGATACGGCCGTCGTCGGTGATGGTGGTGCCGCTCAGCGGCACGTTGAGGTCGGCGCGGACGAATACGCGCTTGCCGGTGACCCCTTCGGCGATCAGTTCGTCGATCGTCTTCATCTTGCTGGACTCCTTGGAGGGCGGGAGAGCATGCGACGGGGCCCGAACGGCGCGGCGTTGCGCTGTTCGAGCCCCGTGCTCACATCTGGCTGCCTGGCCGTTCGACGGTCAGAGCTGGCTGCCGACGAAGACGGTCAGGTCGACGAGGCGGTTGGAGTAACCCCACTCATTGTCGTACCAGCCGAGGATCTTCACCGACTTGCCCTCCTGAACCATGGTCAGCGAGGAGTCGAAGGTGCAGGACGCCGGGTCGCTGACGATGTCCGAGGACACGATCGGGTCCTCGGTGTAGTACAGGATGCCCTTGAGGTCGCCGTCGTCCGCGGCCTTCTTGAACGCGGCGTTGACCTCGTCCTTGGTGACCTCGCGCTGGAGCTCGACGACAAGGTCGGTGGCCGAGCCGGTCGGGACCGGGACGCGCATGGCGATGCCGTCCAGCTTGCCCTTCAACTGCGGCAGCACGAGGGCGGTGGCCTTGGCGGCACCGGTGGTGGTCGGGATGATGTTCTCGGCGGCGGCGCGGGCGCGACGCAGGTCCGAGTGCGGGAAGTCCAGGATGCGCTGGTCGTTGGTGTACGCGTGGACCGTCGTCATGAGGCCCTTGACGATGCCGAAGTTCTCGTCCAGAACCTTGGCCATCGGTGCGACACAGTTGGTCGTGCAGGACGCGTTGGAGATGACGTGGTGGTTGGCCGCGTCATACTTGTCCTGGTTGACGCCCATCACGATGGTGATGTCCTCGCCCTTGGCCGGAGCCGAGATGAGGACCTTCTTGGCGCCGCCCGCGATGTGCTTCTCGGCGTCGGCCTTCTTCGTGAAGATGCCGGTCGACTCGACGACGATGTCGACGCCCAGTTCACCCCAGGGGATGTCGGCCGGGTTGCGCTCGGAGAGAACCTTGATCGTGTGACCATCGACGGTGATGGTGTCGGCGGTGTGGCTGACCTCTGCCTTCAGACGACCCAGGATGGTGTCGTACTTCAGCAGGTGGGCCGTGGTCGCGGTGTCACCCAGGTCGTTGACAGCCACGATCTCGATGTCCGCACCCTGCTCCAGCAGCGCGCGGAAGTAGTTACGACCGATGCGACCGAAGCCGTTGATGCCTACGCGGATCGTCACGAACCGATCTCCTCGTTTGGTACGCGGAGTTTTCACCCCGGCGAGTTGTATGAGATGTCCCCGACCGCCTCCGACCCTACCTCTCCGAGGCCCCCGGAGTGACATTGAGCGGGGCCTTGGGAACGCCTGAGGCCCGTACCCCTCGATAGGAGTACGGGCCTCCGAATACTTGGTCGCATACGCAGCGAAAACTACGCAGCGTCAGCATCCCGGGGAGCTCCGCGCGTGCCGGATCCGGCCGGATTCGTTCCCGTCGCGGGTCAGCCCACCAGGCCGTCGGCGAGCTCCTCGCCGAGGGTGGATTCGGTGCCCGGAATGCCCAGGTCCTGGGCCCTCTTGTCGGCCATCGCCAGCAGCCGGCGGATCCGGCCGGCGACCGCGTCCTTGGTCAGCGGCGGGTCGGCGAGCGCGCCCAGCTCCTCCAGGGAGGCCTGCTTGTGCTCCATGCGCAGCCGTCCGGCCGCCGCGAGGTGCTCGGGCACCTCCTCGCCCAGGATCTCCAGCGCGCGCCCCACCCGGGCGCCCGCGGCGACCGCGGCCCGCGCGGAACGGCGCAGGTTGGCGTCGTCGAAGTTGGCGAGCCGGTTGGCCGTGGCGCGGACCTCGCGGCGCATCCGCCGCTCCTCCCAGGCGAGCACCGACTCATGGGCGCCCAGCCGGGTGAGCAGCGCGCCGATCGCATCGCCGTCACGGACGACGACCCGGTCCACCCCGCGCACCTCGCGGGCCTTGGCCGCGATGGAGAGCCTGCGGGCCGCGCCGACCAGCGCGAGCGCCGCCTCCGGGCCGGGGCAGGTCACCTCCAGCGAGGAGGAGCGGCCCGGCTCGGTGAGCGAGCCATGGGCCAGGAAGGCTCCGCGCCAGGCCGCCTCGGCATCGCAGGTGGCCCCCGAGACCACCTGCGGGGGCAGCCCGCGGATGGGACGGCCGCGACCGTCCACCAGACCTGTCTGGCGGGCCAGCTGGTCGCCGCCGGCCACCACCCGTACGACATAGCGGGAACCGCGCCGCAGGCCTCCGGGGGCCATCACGATCAGCTCCGAGCTGTGCCCGAAGATCTCGAGGATGTCCCGCTTGAGCCGACGTGCCGCCATCGCGGTGTCCAGCTCCGCCTCGATCACAATCCGGCCGCTGACCAGGTGCAGCCCACCCGCGAACCGAAGAATCGCCGAAACCTCTGCCTTCCTGCAGCAGGTCCGGGTCACGGGAAGCCGAGAGATTTCGTCCTTCACCGCCGGCGTCATCGCCATGGGCCGATCCTTCCATGCATCCGAAAAATACGGTCGTACGCGGCGGCCAACAGCTCCGGATCATGGATCGGAACGCCGTCGGGTGAGGCCACCGGCGCCAGCTCGACCGCGGCGCCGAGCCGCTTGGCGGCATCGGCGAGGGACTCACGATCGGGCACAGCGGCTTCGTCGGCCAGCACCACGTCCAGGGCGAGTTTAGGGGCGTGTCGTCCCAAAACCTCCAAATGACGCTGCGGGGAGAAGCCATCAGTTTCACCGGGTTGCGGTGCGAGGTTGAGCGAGAGGACCTTGCGGGCCTTGGTTTCGACGAGCGCGTCGAGCAGTTCGGGGACGAGCAGGTGCGGGATCACGGAGGAGAACCAGGATCCCGGGCCGAGCACCACCCAGTCGGCGTCGAGCACCGCGGCGACGGCCTCGGGGACGGCCGGCGGGTCGTGCGGGACGAGGTGCACGGACTGCACCTCGCCGGGGGTGAGCGCCACGGTGGCCTGTCCGCGCACGGTGTCCACGTCGTCCGGGCGGGCCGGGTCGTGTCCCCGGACCAGCGCCTGGAGCTCCAGCGGCACGGCGGACATGGGCAGCACCCGGCCGTGCGCCCCGAGGAGCTTGCCGACCAGGTCGAGTGCCTGGACATGGTCGCCGAGCTGCTCCCAGAGGGCGACGATCAGGAGATTGCCGACCGCGTGCTCGTGCAGGTCGCCCTTGGACTGGAAGCGGTGCTGGATCACCCGGGCCCAGGTCTGGCCCCAGTCGTCGTCGCCGCACAGGGCGGCGAGCGCCTTGCGCAGGTCGCCGGGCGGCAGTACGCCGAGCTCCTCGCGGAGCCGGCCGCTGGAGCCGCCGTCGTCGGCGACGGTGACCACGGCGGTGAGATCGCCGGTGATCCGGCGGAGCGACGCGAGCGACGCGGACAGCCCCATGCCGCCGCCGAGGGCGACGACCTTGGGCTGTGCGCCGCGCTTGCGGCCGGGCAGCGCGGAGGTGGCTCTGCGCAGCCGCCGCAGGCGCAGATTGCGGCTGGTCACTCGCGCCCCATGTCCCGGTGGACGAGGACCGTCTCGATGCCTTCGGTCGCGAGCCGGGCCGCGAGCTTCTCGGACATGGCGACCGAACGGTGCTTGCCGCCCGTGCAGCCGACGGCGATCGTCACATAGCGCTTGCCCTCGCGCCGGTACCCGGTGGCGATGAGCTGGAGCAGCTCCGTGTACTGGTTGAGGAACTCCTTGGCGCCGGGCTGGTCGAAGACGTAGGCGGAGACCTCCTCGTTGAGCCCGGTGAACGGGCGCAGCTCGGGGACCCAGTGCGGATTGGGCAGGAAGCGGCAGTCGACCACCAGGTCGGCGTCGACCGGCAGGCCGTACTTGAAGCCGAACGACATGACCGTGGCGCGCAGCTCCGGCTCCTCGTCACCGGCGAACTGGGCGTCCATCTTGGCGCGCAGTTCGTGCACGTTGAGGCTGGAGGTGTCGATCACCAGGTCGGCGTCGCCGCGCAGCTCGCGCAGCAGGTCGCGCTCGGCGGCGATGCCGTCGACGATCCGGCCGTCGCCCTGGAGGGGGTGCGGGCGGCGGACCGATTCGAAGCGGCGGACGAGGGCGTCGTCGGAGGACTCCAGGAAGACGATCCGCCGGGTGACGTGCTTGGCCTCCAGGTCGGCGAGGGATTCGCGGAGGTTGTCGAAGAAGCGGCGCCCGCGGACGTCGACGACGACGGCGATCCGTGCCACGTTGCCCTGCGAGCGGGCGCCGAGCTCGACCATGGTGGGGATCAGGGCGGGCGGCAGGTTGTCGACGACGAACCAGCCGAGGTCCTCCAGACACTTGGCCGCCGTACTGCGCCCGGCGCCCGACATCCCCGAGATGATCACCAGCTCGGGAATGGTCGCATTCCCGTCGCCCGTCTCGATCGTGGTGCCCGTACTCACGTGTCCTGCTCCGTCTGCTCGGTCGGTGCCGTCGTGCTCGACTTCGTGCTCGCGCTCGGCTTCGTGTGCGTTCTCACGCTCGGTCATGTCGTGCTGCCCCCGTCGTCCTCTTCAATGATCTCTCCTGTCGCCGTGTTCACGGCGGGCGAGGCCGGGGCGGTCGAGGCGAGGGCGACAGCCACTGATTCCGCCGTCCTGCGGCCTATCCCCGGAACCTCGCAGATCTCGTCGATTGTCGCCTGCCTCAGCTTCTTCACGGAGCCGAAATGCTTGATCAACGCCTGTTTCCGGGTTTCGCCGAGGCCTGCGACGGCGTCCAGCGGGCTGGAGCGGATGCGTTTGGCCCGCTTGGCGCGCTGATACGTGATCGCGAAGCGGTGCGCCTCGTCACGGACGCGCTGGAGGAGATAGAGGCCCTCGCTGGAGCGGGGCAGGACGACGGGGTCGTCGTCATCGGGCAGCCAGACCTCTTCGAGGCGCTTGGCGAGGCCGCAGACGGCGATGTCGTCGATCCCCAGCTCGTCGAGGGCCCGCCTGGCGGCGGCGACCTGCGGCTGGCCGCCGTCGACCACGACGAGCTGCGGCGGATAGGCAAACCGCTTGGGACGCCCGTCGTCCTCGCGCGGCTCGGCGTCCGGGCCGGGGGCGGCGTCCGGGCCGGGGGCGGCGTCCGGGACCGGTCCGGTCGGGGCGGGGGTCTCCTCCCACTCCCCCGTGCGCTCCTTTTCCTGGAGGTACCTCTTGAAGCGGCGGCCGATCACCTCGTGCATCGACCGGACGTCGTCCTGGCCCTCGAAGCCCTTGATCTGGAAGCGGCGGTACTCGCTCTTGCGGGCGAGCCCGTCCTCGAAGACGACCATGGAGGCGACCACGTCCTCGCCCTGGAGGTGCGAGATGTCGAAGCACTCGATGCGCAGCGGGGCGGTGTCGAGGCCGAGCGCCTCGGCGATCTCCTCCAGGGCTCGGGAGCGGGTGGTCAGGTCGGAGGCACGCTTGGTCTTGTGCAGCCCCAGGGCCTGCTGGGCGTTGCGCTGGACCGTCGCCATCAGGTCCTTCTTGTCGCCGCGCTGCGGGATGCGCAGGCTGACCTGGGAGCCGCGGCGGCCGGCGAGCCACTGGGAGACCGCGTCGGGATCCTCTGGCAGGGCCGGGACGAGGACCTCCTTGGGGACGGCGTCGCCCGCCTCCTCGCCGTACAGCTGCTGGAGGGCGTGCTCCACCAGACGCGAGGTGTCGACGTTCTCGACTTTGTCGGTGACCCAGCCGCGCTGTCCGCGCACCCGGCCGCCGCGTACGTGGAAGATCTGGACGGCGGCTTCGAGCTCGTCCTCGGCGACCGCGATCAGGTCGGCGTCGGTGGCGTCGGCCAGGACGACGGCGCTCTTCTCCATGGCCCGCTTGAGGGCCTCCACATCGTCGCGGAGCCGGGCCGCCCGCTCGTACTCCATCTCCTCGGCCGCCGCCATCATGTCCTTCTCCAGGCGGCGGATGTACGTACCGGTCCGGCCGGCCATGAAGTCACAGAAGTCGTCGGCCAGTTCGCGGTGTTCTTCTGGGGTGACGCGGCCGACGCACGGGGCCGAGCACTTGCCGATGTAGCCGAGGAGGCACGGACGGCCGGTCCTGGCGGCGTTCTTGAAGACTCCGGCGGAGCACGTACGCACCGGGAAGACCCGAAGCATCAGGTCGACCGTCTCGCGGATCGCCCAGGCGTGCCCGTACGGACCGAAGTAGCGCACGCCCTTCTTCTTGGCTCCCCGCATGACCTGGACGCGCGGGAACTCCTCGCCCAGCGTGACGGCGAGATACGGATAGCTCTTGTCGTCGCGGTACTTGACATTGAACCGAGGGTCGAACTCCTTGATCCAGGAGTACTCCAGCTGGAGGGCCTCGACCTCGGTGGAGACGACCGTCCATTCCACCGAGGCGGCCGTGGTGACCATCGTGCGCGTACGCGGGTGGAGCGCGGCCAGGTCCTGGAAGTAATTGGCCAGGCGCTGGCGCAGGTTCTTGGCCTTGCCGACGTAGATCACCCGGCGGTGTTCGTCGCGGAATCTGTAGACCCCCGGGGAGTCGGGGATCTGTCCCGGCTTGGGGCGGTAGCTGGAGGGGTCTGCCATGTGTCCCACCCTACTTGCGGGCAGTGACAGTGCGGCCGGACCGCAAGTGGTGCCGCGCTCCGGGGCGCGGATCGCGGAAGCGGGCCCGGCGCCCGGGTCCGGGGGTGCCACTGCCGGTCACGGGTTCTGCCGGTGGCGGCGGTCGCACAGGACGGTGAGCCCGCCGAGGCCGAGCACCGCGAGAGCGCCCGCTCCGGCGGCGGCCGAGGCGGCGGTCAAGGCCGGGCCGAGCACTGTGCCCGCGGTGGCCGGACGGGTGTCCGAGGAGCGCGTCCGGTCTCTGCCCGAGGAGCATCAACCGTTGCCGGGAGCGGGTCAACTCGCGGTCAGGGCCGGGGTGACGAGCCTGAGTTGCTGGCAGCAGGAGGCCAGGCGCCCGCAGTGCGCCGAGTCCCTGCGGGCCGTGAAGGCACTGGAGGAGGTGCTGGAGCCGCCGCGGCACTGGGCCCCGCTGCCGGTACGGTGCCGGCGCCTCGCCCAGGTGCCGCCGAGGGCACCGCGCGGCGCCCGTACGGATCTCAGGCCGACCGGCAGGAACCGGACCGTTCATCTGGTGGAGCAGGGGTACGGCCCGGTCCGGTCGGCATCGACTGGGACTGGGGGTGAAACCGGTAGTACCCGGCCGAGGGCCGGCGTCGGGGCCCGGCCGGGGTCAGGCGTCGGAGCCGGCGATCAGCTTTCCACCCTCGACCCTGACCGGGACCGAGGGCAGCGGCGCAGTCGCCGGGCCGCGCGTCGCCTTGCCGGTCGTCGTGTCGAAGTGGCTGCCGTGGCAGGGGCACGTCCCCACGTTGTCCTCGACCTTGTCCAGCAGGCAGCCCCCGTGGGTGCACTGGGCACTGAAGGCCTTGTACTCGCCCTTGCCCGGGCAGTTCACGATGACCCGCTCGTTGCGGTAGAGCTTGGATCCGCCGACCGGAATCTCGTCCGGCGCGCCGAGCTCGACCGGGGCGGTCGGCGTCGGCGTCTCGGCGTGGCCGAGCTTCGAATCGGTCGAGCAGGCGGCCACTCCCAGCCCGGCGGCGCCGGCGAGAGCGGCACCCTTCAGCACGGTACGACGGGCGGCGGGCTGGCCGGACATGCGGTCTCCACTGGTCCAAGGGGTGGATGGGCACCGGGCGCGACCGAGCGCCGCGGGTACCAGGAGTGCCGCGGACATCGGAGCTGTCAGACGCCATCGGTGCCATCGGTGACAGAACCGACGATACCGGCGGAGACCGACGGCCCTGCGGCCGGGCCTCCTGAGAACGGTTGTCCCTGGTCACCGCCCCAGCGACTCAGCGGGTTCGACGGGTTCAGAAGTCTCAGCGGCTTCAGCAGTGGCAGCAGCGATGACGGTGGCAGAACGCGAACGGCGGCCCCCGGAGATCCGGGGGCCGCCGCGACGCGCGGGTCTCAGGCCTTGCGCGCGCGGGTCGCCTTCTTCGCCGCGGGCTTCTTCGCCGCAGCCGTCTTGGCGCTCTTGGCCGTGGCGGACTTCGCGGTCTGGCCCACGCCCGTCCTGGCCGTGGCCGTCTTCCTCGCCGGGGTCGACTTGGCGGCGACCGCCTTCTTCGCGGCCACCCTCCGCACCGGCTTACGGGCAGCGGGCACCGCGGCCTCGTTCACCCGGTCCGGGTCCAGGATGCCCTGGAGGAACTTTCCGGTGTGGCTGGCCGGAACCCCGGCCACCTCCTCCGGAGTGCCCTCGGCGATGACCAGACCGCCGCCGCTGCCGCCTTCGGGACCCATGTCGATGACCCAGTCCGCAGTCTTGATCACATCGAGGTTGTGCTCGATGACGATCACCGAGTTGCCCTTGTCGACCAGCCCGGAGAGCACCTTGATGAGCTTGCTGATGTCCTCGAAGTGCAGACCCGTGGTCGGCTCGTCCAGGACGTAGACCGTGCGACCGGTGGAGCGCTTCTGCAGCTCACTTGCAAGCTTCACGCGCTGCGCCTCACCGCCGGAGAGCGTCGGCGCGGACTGGCCGAGCCGGACATAACCGAGGCCCACCTCGTTGAGCGTACGGAGGTGGCGGGCGATCGTCGGAACGGCCTCGAAGAACTCCAGGCCCTCCTCGATCGGCATGTCCAGCACCTCGGCGATGGACTTGCCCTTGTAGTGGACCTCCAGGGTCTCCCGGTTGTAGCGCGCTCCGTGGCAGACCTCGCACGGCACGTACACATCAGGCAGGAAGTTCATCTCGATCTTGATGGTGCCGTCGCCGGAGCAGTTCTCGCAGCGGCCGCCCTTGACGTTGAAGGAGAAGCGGCCCGGCAGATAGCCGCGCACCTTCGCCTCCATCGTCTCCGCGAACAGCTTGCGGACGTGGTCGAAGACCCCGGTGTACGTGGCCGGGTTGGACCGGGGCGTGCGGCCGATGGGTGACTGGTCGACGTGCACCACCTTGTCGACCAGGTCGTCGCCGTCGACCCGGGTGTGGCGGCCGGGGACCGACTTGGCGCCGTTCAGCTCACGCGCCAGGTGGGTGTAGAGGATGTCGTTGACCAGCGTCGACTTCCCCGAACCCGAGACGCCCGTGACGGCGGTGAGCAGACCGAGCGGGAAGGAGACGTCGATGTCCTGGAGGTTGTTCTCCCGGGCGCCGTGGACCGTGAGCCTGCGCTGCGGGTCGACGGGACGCCGGACATCGGGCATCGGGATCGACTTCTCGCCGTTCAGATACTGACCGGTGATCGACTCGCCGTTGGCCAGCAGTTCCTTGAGCGATCCGGAGTGGACCACCTTGCCGCCGTGCTCACCGGCGCCGGGGCCGATGTCGACGACCCAGTCGGCGACCTTGATGGTGTCCTCGTCGTGCTCGACGACGATGAGCGTGTTGCCCATGTCGCGGAGCCGGACGAGGGTCTCGATCAGCCGGTGGTTGTCCCGCTGGTGCAGGCCGATGGACGGCTCGTCCAGCACGTAGAGCACGCCGACGAGACCCGAGCCGATCTGGGTGGCGAGCCGGATGCGCTGGGCCTCGCCGCCGGACAGGGTTCCGGCCGCACGGTTGAGCGAGAGGTAGTCCAGGCCGACGTCGACGAGGAACCTCAGCCGCTCGTTGACCTCCTTCAGCACCCGCTCGGCGATCTTCTTGTCACGGGCGTTGAGCGTCATCCGGCCGAGGAACTCGGCGCACTCGCTGATCGACATCGCGGCGACCTCGGCGATGGACTTCTCCATCACCGTCACCGCGAGGACGATCGGCTTGAGCCGGGTGCCCTCACAGGTCGGGCAGGGCACCTCGCGCATATAGCCCTCGAAGCGCTCGCGGCTGGAGTCGCTCTCGGCGTCGGAGTGCCGCCGCTTGACGAACTGCACCGCGCCCTCGAAGGCGGGGGTGGTGTACGCGCGCTCCCGCCCGTAGCGGTTGCGGTAGCGGACCTCGGTCTGGATCTTGTGGCCGTGGAGCAGGGCCTTTCTGGCCCGCTGCGGCAGCCCGGCCCAGGGGATGTCCGTACGGAATCCGAGGGCGTCGGCGAGCGCGTTGATCTGCCGGCCGAAGTACTCCTTGGTGTGGCCGTGCGACCAGGGGTGGATCGCGCCCCCGTCGAGCGTCCTCTCCTCGTCGGGGACGATCAGCTCCGGATCGACCTCCATCCGCGTACCGATACCCGTGCAGTCGGGGCAGGCGCCGAAGGGCGAGTTGAAGGAGAAGGAGCGCGGTTCGAGCTCCTCGAAGGAGAGGTCGTCGTACGGGCAGTAGAGGTGCTCGGAGTACATTCGCTCACGCTCGGGGTCGTCCTCGGGGAGGTCGACGAAGTCGAGCACGACCATGCCTCCGGAGAGCCCGAGCGCGGTCTCGACCGAGTCGGTCAGCCGGCGCTTGGCACTGTCCTTCACCGTGAGACGGTCGA
The DNA here is from genome assembly GCF_014649535.1 of Streptomyces gelaticus. Taxonomy (GTDB): domain Bacteria; phylum Actinomycetota; class Actinomycetes; order Streptomycetales; family Streptomycetaceae; genus Streptomyces; species Streptomyces gelaticus. The sequence goes on along the minus strand of NZ_BMTF01000002.1, from coordinate 305,399 downwards.
TGACCACCTCGATGGTGTGCTTCTCCTGCTTCTTCAGCTTGGGCGGCTCGGAGAGCTGGATGGTCTCGCCGTCGACCCGAGCCCTGCTGTAGCCCTTGGTCTGGAGATCGGCGAAGAGGTCGACGAACTCGCCCTTGCGCTCGCGCACCAGCGGCGAGAGCACCTGGAATCGGCTGCCCTCGGGCAGGCCGAGCACCTTGTCGACGATCGCCTGCGGCGACTGGCGCGAGATGGGCCGGCGGCACTCCGGGCAGTGCGGCTTGCCGATCCGGGCGAAGAGCAGCCGGAGGTAGTCGTAGACCTCGGTGATCGTGCCGACCGTCGAGCGCGGGTTGCGCGAGGTCGACTTCTGGTCGATGGAGACGGCGGGCGAGAGGCCCTCGATGAAGTCGACGTCCGGCTTGTCCATCTGGCCGAGGAACTGGCGGGCGTACGAGGAGAGGGACTCCACGTAGCGCCGCTGGCCCTCGGCGAAGATCGTGTCGAACGCGAGAGACGACTTGCCCGACCCGGAGAGCCCGGTGAAAACGATCAGGGAGTCGCGGGGGAGGTCGAGCGAGACGTTCTTGAGGTTGTGCTCGCGAGCGCCACGGACGATGAGACGGTCGGCCACGCCGGTCCGCACCTTTCTGGAGAGAAGTGGGGGAACTGAGCCCCTGTCCCAGGGTATGGGGGGCGCCACAGCGTTGTACGAAGCTTTCGACTCCGAGCGTATAGCACGCACATTCGATTTACGGACGCCTGTGGACTCCTTCACCCGAATGAGTGGCGAGGCTAGGCTCAGCCTCATGATTGATCATGCGCACGACCTGGAAGCCGTACGTGAAGCAACCGATCGGCTGCTCAGCGCCACCGGAAAATTGGACGCCGCCGCACTGGCCGAGCCGTCGCGACTTCCCGGCTGGAGCCGGGGACATGTCCTTGCGCACCTCTCCCGTAACGCCGACGCGCTCGTAAATGTTCTCCAGGGCCGGCCCATGTACGCAGACAGCGAAACCCGCGACCGCGACATCGAACGCGACGCGCCCCGGCCACCGGCCGAGCAGCTGGCCGACCTCGCCGGGAGCGCGGACCGCTTCGCGGCCGCCGCCGCGGCCCCGGCCGACTGGTCCCGCACGGTCACGCTGCGCAACGGCGTCACGGACTCCGCCTCCCGGGTCCCCTTCCGCCGCCGCGTCGAGGTCGAACTGCACCATGTCGACCTGGGTACCGGCTACGAGCTGGAGGACCTGCCGGAGGAGTTCGTCGCCCGCGAGATCGAGTTCCTCGCCGAGCGGTTCGACGGGCACCCCGATGTCGTGTCCACGAGGCTGGACGACGGACAGGGACCGATCCGGACGACCGGCGGCGGCGCGGAGGGCGGCCCCGTCACAGTCCGCGGCACGGCCTCCGACCTCCTCGGCTGGCTCTGCGGGCGCCGCGACGGGGCGGCACTGGCCGTCGAAGGCGGCCCGCTTCCCGCACTGCCCCCGCTATAGGCTGAGAGACATGACGTACAGCGGAGCGGTCAAGGTCGGCGGGCGCGCGGCCGTGCACGAGCTGACGGATCTGATGATCTCCAAGGTCGCCGTCGGCCCGATGAACAACAACGCGTATCTGCTGCGCTGCCGGGCCACCGGCGAGCAGCTCCTGATCGACGCGGCCGCCGAGGCCGGCACGCTGCTGCGGCTGATCGGTGACGACGGCATCGCGTCCGTCGTCACCACCCACCGGCACGGTGACCACTGGCAGGCGCTGGCCGAGGTGGTGGCGGCCACCGGAGCGCGTACCTACGCCGGGCGGTACGACGCCGAGGGCATCCCGGTTCCGACCGACGTCCTGGTCGACGACGGCGGCACGGTCCGGGTGGGCGAGGTCTCCCTGACCGCCCGTCACCTCGTGGGCCACACCCCGGGCTCCATCGCGCTCGTCTACGACGACCCGCACGGCGCTCCGCACCTGTTCACCGGGGACTGCCTCTTCCCGGGCGGTCCTGGGAGGACAACACTTCCGAAGGACTTCGAGTCGCTGATGAGCGGCATCGAGACCAAGCTCTTCGACCAGCTGCCGGATGAGACTTGGGTCTACCCGGGCCACGGTCACGACACCACGCTCGGCGCGGAACGCCCGCACCTGGCGGAGTGGAGAGCCCGAGGCTGGTAAACCGGAACCTCGTACAAGCGGGGCCGCCCCACCGAAGGGCCCTACGCCAACCTCATCGGCATAGGGCCCTTCGGTCTGTGCGGGTCAGGTAGCCGCGCCCCGATGGGGCCCTGTTCTCCCGAAGCTACGGCGAAGTGACAAGTAGCTCTCTGTAATCAGAGTGACGCTCGGTCAAGAAGAGCGAGGCGGGGGCCGGGGACTTCGCTGGCCTGGAGGGCGGCGAAGTCGGCGGGGGCCTTCTCGGCAGCTTCGGGGTACGCCTCGCGCTTGGCTTGCTCGGCCAGTGCCCGGTAGACGCTGGCCACCGAGGGGTTGCGCCCCTTGCGCTTGCCGGTGGGGATGATCAGGTCGGGCTGGATCTGCTCGACGGACTCGCCGTTCGCGCGGCGCCGCAGCACGGTGTGCAGCATGTCGTCGGTGATGACCGGCGGTCGGCCGCCGTGCTTGCCCTTGCGAGAGGCGGTGTCGAGCCCTTCCAGTGTGGACTCGCGGATGTTCTCCCGCTCGGCACCCTGCGGGAAATGGCAGCTCAGCCAGCGCGCGCAGTCCACTCCGGCGGCGTCCACAACCGGGCATTGGCGCTGCCGACCTGGATCAGCGTTCCGGTATGTCGATCCTGACGCGCCGGGCGGAACCCGTCGATCGCGAACACCTGCTGTCCGCTGGTGATGTCGACGCCCTGCAGACCGGCCTCGTCGGCGATCAGCAGATGCTCTCCGTCGGTGAAAAAGCCGAAATCGCCGACCGGCCAGGGGAACGTCGCGACCGCCTTGATCCATCGGACGCCTGGCGAGCGCAGTTCGATCGAGGTGGGGTCGAGGACGTGGACGGTACCGCTGCCGGCATCGTCCCGGTCATACACCGCGATCCGCCCGTCGTCGATCCACACCACCGGCCAGTTCCACTCCGAGACCTCGGGATACACCGCATAGCTGGGCCCGTCCTCGGACTCATACGGGTTGTCGTGCAGCCAGGCGGTCAGGCTCCACACCGCCGGCATCCCCCACGGCTGCCACACCCAACCGCCGTCGTAGACACGAGTCCCGTCAGGACTCAGCGACAGCGCGCCGTGGAAGTAATCGAGGTCGTGCTCCGCATCTTCCTCATCTCTATCCGGGCTGTCCCGCGCCGTAAGCACCTCGCCGGACGCGAGATCGGTGACATCCAACCGGTTCCAGTCAGTGCGATGGACGACAACCGGCCGGCCACCGTGTTCGGCGAACGCCAACGCGAACGGGACGGTTTCACAGCAGTAATCCCCGCCGTCCAACTTCAACGCTGGCGAACCAGTGGTGAGATCGACGACGGTGCCGTACCGACCGCGGTCTTGAACCACCGCCGCCCAACGGCCACATCGAGACACGTGAAGCCGCAGCCGAACGCCGCCACCGTATTCGGACGCCAGCCTCTCCTCCCGATACCGGGCCACATCCTGCACCTCGCCGGTCGTCGGCGTCCATCGCGCCAGCCGACCGTCCTCGGACAGCACCAGCCACGCCGGCCCCGCGTCACCGAGGGCCGCTGGCAACGCTGCCACATCCACGACCGGCGGCAGCGCGTCGGGAACCGCCACGTCCACCGTGATCATCGCCATATTGATCCCCTCGGTGCGCCCGTGTGCCCCCCATTACCTTTTTCGTGGTCCCGCAATGGGGCTCCCGGCCTCCGGGATCGGCATGACTGCTCCCCCCTGTTGAACGTATGGCCCGGGGGGTGGTGTCACCGGTCCCGGAGGCACTGACAGACCGCTGATTAGGGGCATGACCACCGACTCCTCCGGGAGGCTCTTCGTAATGTGGATGTGGCGATCGGTGCCGACGGACGGCCGGGTGGGCACGACTGAAGGACGCACGTGATCGACACCGGTGACATCGACGTCTACCTCGGTTTGAACGTCGGCAAGGGCGAACACCACGCCACCGCCGTCACCCCGGCCGGCAAGAAGGCGTTCGACAAGCGCCTGCCCAACAGCGAACCGAAACTGCGCGAGGTGTTCGCCAAGCTCCAGGCCAAGCACGGGACCGTGCTCGTCGTGGTCGACCAGCCCGCGTCGATCGGCGCCCTGACCGGCCCGCAATGACCTCCGTGCACGGCGGCCCCCGGCCCGCCGACGAGAGACGGCGCACAGTGGCAGTCGGCGACGAGGGCCGGTCCATGGGGTCCGGCTTCCGTGGTTACCTTCACGGGTCCGTTCGCGCGTCGGCGATCGGGTTCACCGCGGACTCCGTGTGCCTGCGTCGGCGAACTCGCGGATGCCGGGCATGTGCCCCCTCACAGGCCGATGCCGACCAGGGGGGAGTTCTTCACGCGGTCGACGTCGTCCATGTACCGAGCGAGGACGCGGGAGCCGTCGACCCATCCGCCCGCGCGGGCGATCTCCAGCGGGTCGTGTCCGGCGGCTCGGGCTGCGGTGGCGAAGCCGCGGCGCAGGGAGTGCCCGGACCAGTCGCCGGAAAGGCCGGCGGCGACGGCCAGGCGCTCGATCGCTTCGGCGGCGGCCTCCGCCGTCATCCGCCCGGCCGGGTCCCCGATGATGCGGCCGCCCCGGGTCATGGGCGGGGCCAGGCGGTCCCACCGGTCGACGCGGAGGAACACAGGGCCCTCGGTGCGTCCGGCGGCCGCGAGGGCGGCGAGGTAGGTGCGCAGCGCGCGGACGGGGCAGGTGGCCGGGTCGGTGCCGTACAGGACGGCGTTCGTGGTGTGCTTGCGCACTCTTTTCCGGTACACGGTCACGTCGTAGCCGTGCTCCGTCTCCACGACGGCGGCGAGGTCCAGCGCGGCCAGCTCGGAGACGCGGGCCGCCGTGGCGAAGCCGACCAATGCGAGGGCGGCGTTCCGCTTCCCGGCGAGAGCGCCTGAGCTGGGCACCGGCCGGGGCGGGCGACGATGCGTCGCCCGCCCCGGCCGGTGTCCGTTTCCCGCCCGCCGGTCAGACGGCTGTGCCTGCGCCCTTGCCGGCGGTCTCGTCGGCGTCCTCGGCAGACTCCGCCCGGGCCTGCTTCTTGTTGGCCATGAGACTGGTGATCGTGGTGATCACCAGCACGCCGCAGATGACGCCGAGCGAGACCGGGATGGAGATCTCGGGGACGTGCACCCCCGACTCGTGCAGTGCGTGCAGCACCAGCTTCACCCCGATGAAGCCGAGGATGACCGAGAGCCCGTAGCTGAGGTGGACCAGCTTCTTCAGCAGCCCGCCGATCAGGAAGTACAGCTGTCGCAGCCCCATCAGGGCGAAGGCGTTGGCGGTGAAGACGATGTACGGGTCCTGGGTCAGACCGAAGATCGCGGGGATGGAGTCCAGGGCGAACAGCACGTCGGTGGTGCCGATGGCGAGCATGACGACCATCAGTGGCGTCAGGACGCGCTTGCCGTTGTTCCGGATGAAGAGCTTGGTGCCGTGGTAGCGGTCGGCCACCCCGAAGCGGCGCTCGATCGTCTTGAGCAGGCGGTTCTCCTCGAACTCCGACTCTTCCTCGTCGGCCCGCGCCTCCTGGATGAGCTTCCAGGCGGTGTAGATCAGGAATGCGCCGAAGATGTAGAAGACCCACGAGAAGTTGGCGATCACGGCGGCACCGGCGGCGATGAAGACCGCCCGCAACACCAGCGCGATCAGCACACCGAACAGCAGCACCCGCTGCTGGAGGTGTGAGGGGACCGAGAACTTCGCCATGATGAGGACGAAGACGAAGAGGTTGTCGACACTGAGCGACTTCTCGGTGATGAAGCCGGCGAAGAACTCGCCCGCGGCCTGGCTCTCGCCGAAGAGCAGCAGGCCGAGCCCGAAGAGGACGGCCAGCGCGATCCAGACGATCGTCCAGATTCCGGCTTCCTTGGTCGTCACGTCATGGGGCTTGCGCCCGATGAAGAAGTCGACGGCGATAAGGGCTGACAGACCAAGAATGGTCAGCACCCAGAGGGTCCATGAAACGTCCACTGCGCCTCCGGCAGTTCGCTACGGCTACTGATCAGCGTCGTCGCTGCCGGAGGTCTCTTCCACCCGGGCGCACGGGCTGCACGCCACGGGCCGGCGCCCCGGGACCGGTCACGGTCCGTATTGACGGGAACACCGCGTACGGGAGTACTCCCCTCCGCCCGAAGAACAGTACAGGAAACACCAAGGAAAGGTAAAGAAGAGGGTAAAGATCATTCAAAAGCGCTGGTGGGAGTGGCGTGAAAAGCGATGCCGGGTGGCGGGCCCACATGCGGGCCGGCCACCCGGCCGAGTCGGTGCCGGTACGCCGGGGTTCAGAAGCGCCGGGGGCGTCGGGCGGCGGCCACCTGGGCGAGGACCTGTTCCAGGACCCGGCTGCCCGGCGGCATCCGCGGCGGCTCGTACGTCCAGGCGTGGCCCACCCAGGGATCGGACAGGTGGTCGTCGGCGACCGGGGTGAGCCGGAGCAGCGAACGCCACAGCGGGTCGAGCACCGGCCCGTACGCGCCGGCGTCCTCCCGGTCCGCGACCATCAGCAGATGGACACCGACCGAGGGCCCCTCGTCGGCCAGGTAGCGCAGCTGGGTGACGGCCCGGTCGTCGAATCCGTGCGGGAAGTCGTTGACGATCAGCAGCTGCTCGCCCGTGTCCACGTCCGGCGGAAGGGAGTCGGCGGCGCCGGCCCGGATCGCCATCTGGACCAGATCGACGCGCCGGGTGAGATGGGCGAGGACCGTGGCCACGCCTCCTGCTCCGGAGGCGGGCGGCCCGGCGAGCACCCCGGACCGCACCAGGGGGGCGAGCGCTCCGGCCGCCGAGCCCGCAGGGTCGATGACATGGACCGAGAACTCGTCGGCCGGGTAGACGGCCAGCAGCCGGGCCGCGTGCGCGACCGCGCTCTCCATGGCGAGGCCGCGCAGCCGGGCGCCGTCCGTCATGGCCGCGGCCTCGGACGCCGTGCGGCCGCTGTCGATCCAGATGCCGCGCTCCAGCGGCAGCCGGACCAGCAGCGGGATGTGCAGGCCGGGATTCTCCGGCAGGTGAAGGTCGCCGATGCGCAGCGCCATGGGGATCTCCATGGGGACGCGGTAGGCGTGCCAGACGGGGTTGTCCCAGCCCGCGAACGGGGCGGGCAGCGCGGGCTCCACCACGGCGGCCTCGGCGGCGAGCTGGGCGAGGTCGCGGTCGAGGGCCTCACGGGCCCGGGCGGTCAGCTCGTCGCGCTTGGCACGGGCCTCCTCGCGGGCCCGGTCCCCCGCGCCGCCGATCCGGCTGCGCGGGTCGGACAGCGTGCGGTCGAGCTCCTGCTCCATGCGGGACTCGGCGAATTCGACGGCGCTGCGGTAGGCGGCGGTGGTGCGGGCGAGGTCCTCGAACATGCCCCAGATCTGGTTGTAGAGGCGCTCGTCCATGGACCAGCCGGTCGCGTTCCCGGCGACGGGTTGTGCGGGGCGGCCCGGCTCGGTGGGCGGCGCGGTGGGCGGGGGCGGCGGGGGTGCGGCGGCCTGGCGGCGCGGGTGCGCGTAGTTGATGGGTCCGCCCGTCGGGGCGGCGGGCGGCGGGGTGACGGGCCCCGTGAGCGGTTCGGACGGCTGGGCGGCGGGCCTGCGGCCGTCCGGCGGCGATACGGGGCCGGCGCCGGATCCTGCCCGGCCGGCGTCCGGGGTGCGGGGCGGGGGCGGGGTGACCGAGCGGGCCATCGCCCGGGTGACCGCGTCCTGGATCGTGTGGGCCAGCTCGGGGGCCCGGGGCAGCCCCTGGTCGGCGAGCATGGCGGCGAGGCCGCCCGCGTAGCCCTGGCCGACGGCGCGCACCTTCCAGGCGCCCTGGCGGCGGTAGAGCTCCAGGGCCGCGACCGCGGATTCGGTGTCCAGGCCGGTGAGGGTGAAGGTGGCGATCTCGGTGCCGTCGAGCGCGGTGACGGCGACGAACGGGGAGGCGACCGCGCCGAACCGTACCGGGCCGCCGACTCCCGTCGGCAGGGCCAGCAGCACGGTGACCCGGTGCACCGGGGCGGGCAGGGCGTCGAGGTCCACGGCGAGCCGGTGGTCGGCCGCGGCCTGTCTGGATACTTCGAGCCCGGGGAGCTGAGGCGACCCCGGGTGGGCGATCCACTCGGTGCCGTGCACTGTGCCGTGCTCGTCGCCGAGCGTGGCGCCGGCCACGACGGGCGTGCCGGCCGATACCCGGATCTCCAGACGGGTATGGGGCAAGGTGTGGTTCTGCCCCCGGACCAGCTCGGCCGTCATTGCCCTGTCCCCTCGACGAGTCACTGCGTGGCGCGCCGCGTGCGGTGCGGCGTCATGTGGTGCAGCTCCCGGCGGCCGATGCCTCCGGGAGCTGCGGGTAACCGATGTGTACCGGATCGGAGGGTGCCGAGGACCCTCGGCACCCTCCCCGGTCGGGCCCTGCTTACAGGTGCGGCAGGATCGCCGGCATCAGGTCCTGGAAGGTGCGGCCGTTGGCCGGGTTGCCGAGGGCCGTCATCTGCCACCCGTTCCCCGAGCGGTGCACCTTCGCCATGATCTGGGCGGTGTACTGCCCGCCGCCGTTCAGCGTGTAGCGGGCGAGCTCCTGGCCGTTGGTCTCGTCGACGATGCGGCAGAAGGCGTTCTGCACCTCCTGGAACGTCTGGCCGGTGAAGGAGTTCACCGTGAAGACGATCTGGTCGATGTGGACCGGCACCCGCTGCAGGTCGACGAGGATCGCCTCGTCGTCGCCACCGGAACCGGCGCCGCCGACCAGGTTGTCCCCGGTGTGCTTGACCGAGCCGTCGTCACTGACGAGGTGGCGGAAGAAGACCACGTCGACCGGCTGCTTGTCGGCGAAGAGCACCGCCGATGCGTCGAGGTCGATCTCCCGTGTACGTGAACCGAACAGACCCCGGCGCGGTGCGGCCTGCCAGCCGAGCCCCATCCGCACCGCGGTCAGGGTCCCCCCATCGCTCTTCTGCAGACTGATGGCCTGACCCTTGGTCATATTGACCGTCACGCGCTGTCCCCTCTCCGCTTTCCCCGCAACCATCCGTGCGCGGTTTCCCAGAACCCTACGCAGTCGCGCCGGTGGCGCGGCCGCTCGGGGCCGATTTGTGTCGGTCCTGCAACACACTCGATGCGACGGGGCTCAGGCGAGCCCCGCTTCGCGCATCTGGCGCAGCTCCTTCTTCAACTCCCCGACCTCGTCACGCAGTCGCGCCGCCACCTCGAACTGGAGGTCCGCGGCGGCCGCCCGCATCCGGTCGGTCATCTCCTCGATGATTCCGGCGAGTTCGGTGGCGGGCCGGTCGGTGACCGCTTCGCCGCCGCCCTTTGCCTTCTTGGAGGCGGCCGGCTTGATACCCAGCGCGGGCACGGGAGCCTTGGCGCCCTTCGCCTGGCGGTAACCGGTGCCGAGCAGTTGCTCGGTGTCGACCTCCTCGCGGGCGATCGTCGCGACGATGTCGTTGATCTTCTTCCGCAGTGGCTGCGGGTCGAGACCGCGCTCGGTGTTGTAGGCGATCTGCTTCTCGCGGCGGCGGTTGGTCTCGTCGATGGCCTGCTCCATCGCCGGGGTGATCTTGTCCGCGTACATATGGACCTGTCCCGAGACGTTCCGGGCGGCGCGGCCGATGGTCTGGATCAGGGACGTCCCCGAGCGCAGGAAGCCCTGCTTGTCCGCGTCGAGGATCGCGACGAGCGACACCTCGGGCAGGTCGAGGCCCTCACGCAGGAGGTTGATGCCGACCAGTACGTCGTACTCGCCGGAGCGCAGCTCGCGCAGCAGCTCGATGCGGCGCAGCGTGTCGACGTCGCTGTGCAGATAGCGGACCTGGATGCCGAGCTCCAGGAAGTAGTCGGTGAGATCCTCGGCCATCTTCTTGGTGAGGGTGGTGACCAGGACCCGCTCGTCCTTCTCGGCGCGTGTGCGGATCTCGTGCACCAGGTCGTCGATCTGGCCCTCGGTGGGCTTGACGACCACCTCCGGGTCGACGAGGCCGGTGGGCCGGATGATCTGCTCCACGAAGCCGTCGCCCCGGGACAGCTCGTACTTCCCGGGGGTGGCGGAGAGGTAGACGGTCTGGTTGATCCGGCTCAGGAACTCCTCCCACTTCAGCGGGCGGTTGTCGAGCGCGGAGGGGAGCCGGAAGCCGTGGTCGACGAGGGTGCGCTTGCGGGAGGCGTCGCCCTCGTACATCGCACCGATCTGCGGCACGGTGACGTGCGACTCGTCGAGAACGAGGAGGAAGTCCTCCGGGAAGTAGTCGAGGAGGGTGTTGGGGGCGGTGCCGGGCGAGCGGCCGTCGAAGTGCATCGAGTAGTTCTCCACGCCGGAGCAGGTGCCGATCTGCCGGAGCATCTCGATGTCGTACGTGGTGCGCATCCGCAGTCGCTGGGCCTCCAGCATCTTGCCCTGCTTCTCCAGCTCGGCCAGGCGCTGCTCCAGCTCCTGCTCGATGCCGTTGACCGCCTTCTCCATGCGCTCGGGGCCCGCGACGTAGTGGCTGGCGGGGAAGACGTGGAGGGACTGGTCCTCGCTCATCACCTCGCCGGTGAGCGGGTGGAGGGTGGAGAGCGCCTCGATCTCGTCGCCGAACATCTCGATGCGGACGGCGAGCTCCTCGTAGACCGGGAAGATCTCGATGGTGTCACCGCGGACCCGGAAGGTGCCCCGGGTGAACGCGAGGTCGTTGCGGGTGTACTGGATCTCGACGAAGCGGCGCAGCAGCTGGTCCCGGTCGATCTCGTCACCGACCTTGAGCTGGACCATCCGGTCCACGTACTCCTGGGGTGTACCGAGGCCGTAGATGCAGGAGACGGAGGCGACCACGACGACATCGCGCCGGGTGAGCAGCGAATTCGTCGCGGAGTGGCGCAGCCGCTCGACCTCCTCGTTGATGGAGGAGTCCTTCTCGATGTAGGTGTCCGACTGGGGGACGTACGCCTCGGGCTGGTAGTAGTCGTAGTACGAGACGAAGTACTCGACGGCGTTGTTGGGCAGCAGCTCGCGGAACTCGTTCGCGAGCTGTGCGGCGAGCGTCTTGTTCGGCGCCATCACGAGCGTGGGGCGCTGCAGCTTCTCGATCATCCATGCGGTGGTCGCCGACTTACCGGTGCCGGTCGCTCCGAGCAGGACGACGTCCTTCTCGTCGGCGCGGATGCGCCGCTCCAGCTCGGCGATGGCCGCGGGCTGGTCGCCGCTGGGCTGGTAGGGACTGACGACCTCGAAAGGCGCCACCGAACGTTCGATCTTCGAAACGGGCCGCATGGAACCACCGTACGACCCGCCACTGACAACCGGGCGCGGTCAGCCGATGTGCCGGGCCGGGATCACCATTCTCCCGGCGGCGCGGGGTCGCGCGGCCGGGAGTGGAACGAGGCCGGGTCGGCATGCGTCCCGAACCGCGGCACCTGCCGCTGGGCCGGTATCCCGGGCGGGCGGCCGGCCCCCGAGGTCCTCGGGTCGTTCCAGTCCGGGGTGCCCATCACCATCAGCGGATCGAACATCACGACCACCGCGGCGAGGATCAGGAAGCAGCCGGGTCCGATCAGCAACGGCACGAGCGGTGCGGTCGCCGCGCCGGCCGCAGCGGCGTCGGGGTGGGCGCCGGGGTGCACATGGACACTGAGCGCGGCCATGCCCGTGTAGTGCATGCCGCTCACCGCGACGCCCATGACGACGCTGGCCCCGAGGCTGAGCAGGAACCCATGGACGGAGACGGCCGCCCAGAGCGCCGTGGTGGCGGCCACCACGGCGATGACGACGGAGAGGGCCACGGTGATCGTGTCGTACTCGAACTGCCCTTCGAAACGCATTCCGGCCATGCCCAGGTAGTGCATGGTGGCGACACCGAGTCCGGTGATGGTGCCGCCCGTCACCAGGGCCATTCTGGTGGCTCCGCGGTACCCGACGATGAAGATGCCGACGCCGACCATGCCGATGGCGACCGCGAGGCTGGCGAAGGTGATCGGCTTGTCGTAGCCGATGGTCATCCCGTCGACGGAGAAACCCAGCATCGCGATGAAGTGCATGGTCCATATGCCGGAGCCGATGGACGTCGCACCGAGGGCCAGCCAGCCGGCCTTGAAGGAGCGCTCGGTCCGCAGCGACCGGTTCGTGCAGCGCAGTCCGAGCGCCGCGCCGAGGCAGGCCATGAGGAAGGCCGCGACGGGCGTCACCGCTCCATAACTGAAACCGTCGATCGTGCCCTGCATGCTCGTACGCCCTTCGCGGAAGCCCGGGTTTCGGGGTGACCCTAAGGCGCGAGTCCCGGCAAACAAACAGAAGGACTGCATTTTATCGAGCGGGAATTCGGCCCGTGCCCCGGCATCGGCGGCCGCGTTCACGTTGTGGCCATCCTTCGCCTGTCCTCCGTTGGGGCGTGGCTGCCACTCTCGGCCCGTCCGCACCTTCCGACGCAAGGAGTACACGTGTACGCACGCACCGCAACCGCCGCGCTCGCCGCCGCCGCCCTGATGGGCACCGGCGCCTTCCTGATGTCGGCCACCGACACACGGACCACGGACCGGGCCGCCGCCGGAACCGGGCACGTGACCGCGGTCACCGGCATCAGTGCCGTGAGCGCCCGGACCACGGACGCGCAGCGGACCGCCCCCCTCGTCTTCGCCCACCGGGGCGCTTCGGCCTATGCGCCGGAGAACACCCTGGCCGCCGTCGACAAGGCCGATGCCCTCGGCTTCGACTGGGTGGAGAACGACGTCCAGTTCACCAAGGACGGTGTGCTGGTGGTCGTGCACGACACCGATCTGAAGCGGACCACCGATGTCGAGGAGGTCTTCCCGGACCGGACCTCGTGGGCGGTCAAGGACTTCACGGCGGCGGAGATCGCCCGGCTGGACGCGGGCAGCTGGTTCGGCCCGCAGTTCGCGGGGACCCGGGTGCCCACGCTCGAGCAGTATCTGGACCGGGTCGAGCGCAACCGGCAGAAGCTGCTGCTGGAGATCAAGAGCCCCGAGACCTACCCGGGCATCGAGAAGGAGACCCTGCGGGTGCTGCGCCAGAAGGGGTGGCTCGACCGCGCTCATGTGAAGAACCGGCTCGTCATCCAGAGCTTCGGAGCGGACAGCGTGAAGAAGGTGCACCAGCTGCGCCCGGACATCACGACGGGTTTCCTCGGCACCCCCGCGGTGGCCGACCTGCCCTCGTACGCGGCCTTCACCGACCAGATCAACCCCTCCTACACCTCCATCTCGGCCGACTACGTGAACGCGGTGCACGCGCTGAAGGGCGCGCACGGCAAGAAGCTCCGGGTCAACACCTGGACGGTCAACGACGCGGCGAGCGCCCGGAAGGTGGCAGGCCTCGGCGTGGACGGGATCATCACCAACAACCCCGACGTGGTGCGCGAAGCCACCGGCTGACCGGGGCCGCGGCCGGTTGTCAGTGGGCGGCCGTACGGTGGATCCCATGAACAGCAACGGGGTCGTCGAGTGGGCCGTCGTCGGGAGCGGCATCGGCCCGCTGCTCCTTGCCGCGACCGGCACGGGCCTGGTGAGCGTGGTCTTCCACGCCCGCCCCGAGGTGCGTGAGAAGGCGGTCGGGCAGCTGCGGACGCGGCTCGGCGCGGAGCCGGTGGAGAGTCCCGGCTCCGCCCGGCTCGCCGAGCCGGTACGCCAGCTCGCGGCGTACTTCGCGGGCTCGTCGCAGAAGTTCTCGCTCGCTCTGGACTGGTCGCTGATCTCCGGCTTCAACCGCCAGGTGCTCCGCGAGCTGGCGACGGGCGTGCCGTACGGGACGGTCGTCGGATACGGGGAGCTCGCCGGGCGCGTGGGCCGGCCGGGTGCCGCGCAGGCGGTCGGGGTGGCCATGGCGTCCAACCCGCTGCCGGTGGTGGTGCCGTGCCACCGGGTGGTGGAGAGCGACGGCGGACTCGGCGGTTTCGGCGGAGGGCTCGACACCAAGCGGCAGCTGCTGGCGCTGGAGGGCGTGCTGCCGCAGCCGCTGTTCTGAGCCGGCCGCCGGAGTCTTCGCACCGAAGCGGCCCCGGGGTCATCGCCTCCGCGGCGGCACGTCGTGCCTGGACCGGGCCCGGTTTCGTACCCGTGTACGGACTGGCACACTTCGTCAGTGACCAACACCCTTGATGCACCTGACACCCCCACCGGGCCCGGCCGCCCCGCAGCCCGGGTCCTGGCAGCCGAGCTTCCCGGGCTGCGGCGCAGAACGTCCGCGGTGCTCATCGGCAGCCAGATACTCGGCGGCCTCGGCGTGCCCATCGGTATCGCCCTGGCGCCCGTACTGGCCACGGAGGTGAGCGGCTCCGAAGCGCTGTCCGGCCTGGCCCCGACCGCTTCGGTGACCGGGACCGCACTGCTCTCGCTGCCGCTGGCCGCGCTGATGACCGCGCGCGGGCGGCGCCCCGGTCTCGTACTGGCCTATCTGATCGGCGCGCTCGGCGCGGGGCTGGTGGTCCTGTCCACCCTTGTGGAGAGCTTCCCGTTGCTGCTGCTCGGCATGGCCGGGTTCGGCGCGGGTTCCTCGGCCAATCTGCAGGCCCGGTTCGCCGCCGCGGATCTGGCCGAGCCCGACCGGCGCGGCCGGGCGATCTCCACCGTCATCTGGGCCACCACGATCGGTTCCGTCCTCGGGCCCAACATCGCCGCCCCGGTGGGGCGTGTCTTCCGCGGCTCCGCGATATCCGAGCAGGCGGGCCCGTTCGTCTTCGCGGCCGGGATCTTCCTGCTGGCGGCCGTGGTGGTCGGGGCGCTGCTGCGGCCGGACCCGCTGCTGACGGCGCGGGCGCTGGCGCCGCAGGGCGAAGCATCCCTGGCCGGCCGTTCGCTGCGTGCCGGAATCGCGGCGGTCCGGGCCTCGCCGATGGCACGGCTGGCGCTGGTGACGGTGGCCGTCTCGCACACCGCGATGGTGTCGATCATGGTGATGACCCCGGTCGACCTGGGTCACCACGGCGCCGGACTCCAGCTGATCGGCCTGGTCATCAGCGGCCACATCGCGGGGATGTACGCGTTCTCCCCGGTGATGGGCTGGCTGTCGGACCGCTTCGGCCGGCTCGCGGTGATCGGTCTGGCGGTCGGACTGCTCTCCTGCGCCGCGCTGCTGGCCGGAACCGCGGGCGCCAGTCACGGGCAGACCGCGGCCGGTCTCTTCCTGCTCGGCCTCGGCTGGTCGGCGGGGCTGGTCGCCGGTTCGGCGCTGCTCACCGATTCCGTGCCGCAGGCCGCCCGCGCCGCCGTGCAGGGGCTGTCGGATCTGACCATGAACACGGCGGCGGGCATCGGCGGAGCCGTCGCCGGGGTCATCGTCGCCCGCGCGAGCTACGGCTGGCTGAACGTGGTCGGAGCGTGTCTGCTGCTGCCGATGGCGGCGCTGGCGCTGCGCCGGGCACTCGCCCGGCCCACGGCACCGGCGTCGCCACACGACGCCTGAGGCTCCTAAAGCTCCCGGCCCCCTCCTGGGACCCCGGGGCTCCTGGGGCTCTCGGTCCTCCCGGAGCTTTGGGCAGCTCCAGGAGCTTCAGAGGCTGATGTGGTACGCCTTGCGCAGCGTCTCGTGCACGGTCCACGTCGTACGGTCGCCCTCGCGCAGCACGCAGGCGTCCCCGGGCCCGAGCTCCAGCGTCGCGCCGCCCTCGACCACCACGGTCGCGCGCCCGCTGACGACCACGAAGAGTTCGTTGGCCTCGGTGTCGGTGACCACGCCGGGCGTGATCTGCCAGATCCCGCGCACCTGCTTGCCGTCGGGGGACTCCCAGAGCACCTTGCCGGTCACCACGGGCTCGCCCGAGACGATCTGGGCGGGGTCGAGCGGTTCCGGTTCGAGTTCGGCATCCGGAATGTGTACGACGAACGACGCGGGAGCTTGATCAAATGTGGTCATGGCCGGTCACCTTAGCGACCACTGAAAGGCGACTCGGCGGCAGGATGCGCCAAAGCCGGTCGACGGAATCCCGGCCGGCCCGGCCGCCCGCCCAGCGGTCCCGCCCAGCGGTCCCGCCCGGCCGTCCCGCACAGGCCGCCTCCCCGGGCGCACGTTTGAGGCGCCCGCGCCCGCGACAGAGATGTGGACATGTCATCCAACGCGTCGCACAGCGCACATCCCTGCGCCCCCGCCCTCTCCACCGAGGTACGGGCGGCCCTCGCCACGCACCACCCCGTCGTGGCCCTGGAGTCGACGATCATCGCCCATGGCCTGCCGCGCCCGCGCAATCTGCGGGTCGCCGAGGAGCTCGAAGGGCTCGTCCGGTCCGCGGGCGCGGTGCCCGCGACCATCGCCGTACTCGACGGAAGGGCCCACATCGGCCTGGCCAAGGGCCAGTTGGAGCGGGTCGCCACGGACCCCGCGATGCGGAAGCTGGGGCACCGGGACCTCGCGCCGGCCCTGGCGACGGGCGCGAGCGGGGCGACGACCGTGTCCGCGACGGCGTTCCTGGCCGCCCGCGCCGGCCTGCGCGTCTTCGCGACCGGCGGCCTCGGCGGCGTGCACCGGGAGTGGACCCGCACCCAGGACGAGTCCGCCGATCTCCGGCTCCTCGCACGGACCGGCATCACCGTGGTGTGTGCGGGGGTGAAGTCGATCCTGGACGTCCCGGCCACGCTCCAGCGCCTGGAGACGCTGGGCGTCACGGTGCTCGGCTACGGCACCGACCGCTTCCCCGGCTTCTATCTGACCAGTTCGGGCGAGCCGGTCGACTGGACGGTGCGGACGCCCGGGGAGGTCGCGGAGGTGATGCGGGCCCAGGACGTGCTCGGCGGTCCCGGCTCCGCGCTGATCGTCGCCAATCCCGTGTCCGTGGCGGACCAGTTGGATCCCGCGCTCCACGACCGTGTGCTGACCGAGGCGCTGGAGGAGTGCCGGGAACGCGGCATCGAGGGCCAGGCCGTCACACCGTTCCTGCTGGACCGTCTGGTGCGGGGAACCGGGGGCGCTTCGCTGGAGGCCAATCTGGCGGCCGTGCGCGGAAACGTGTCGCTTGCCGCACGGATCTCCGGCGCGTGGGCCACCGCGCCCCAGGACCCGGCGGCCCGGCGATGACCGACGGGGGCCTGCTCGTCGTCGGGGACGTGGTCACGGATGTGGTGGCCCGGCACGCGACGGCCCTGGTCCGCGGTACGGACACCGCGGCCCGGATCCGCACCCTGCCCGGCGGGGCGGGGGCCAACGTCGCCTGCTGGGCGGCACGTTCGGGATGCGCCGACGTACGGCTGCTGGCCAGAGTCGGCGCCGACAGCGCGGACTGGCACCGGGATGCGCTGCGGCGGGCGGGGGTGCGCAGCCTGCTGGCCGTGGACGACGACGTGCCGACCGCCACCGTCGTCGCGCTGGTCGACTCCGCCGCCGAGCGCACCTTCCTCACCGACAGCGGTGCCGTGCTCCGTCTCTGCCCCGACGACTGGTCACCGTCGATGCTGGACGGCGTCGCGCATCTCCACCTCTCCGGCTACCTCCTCTTCGCCGCGACGAGCCGGGCGACGGCCCTGCTCGCCCTGCGGGAGGCGCGGCGGCGACGGATCCCGGTGAGCATCGATCCGGCCTCGGCCGGCTTCCTCGCCGAGTTGGGCGCCGACCGGTTCCTGGCCGCCGCGGAGGGCGCCGATCTGCTGCTGCCCAACGCGGACGAGGCCCGGCTGCTCACCGGGCTGCCCGAGCCCGCCGACGCGGCGGCCAAGTTGAGCCTCCAGGCCGGCCGGGTGGTCGTCACGCTCGGCGAGAGCGGGGCGCTGCTCGCCGTCGCGGGCGCGGTGACCGGGCACGTCCCGGCTGTCCTGGTGCGCGGAGCGGTGGACTCGACCGGTGCGGGCGATGCCTTCACCGGCGGCTTCCTCGCGGCGCACCTGGCGGGGGCGGACGACGCCTCGGCCGTGGCAGCGGGCTGCCGGGCGGGAGCGGAGGCGGTCGCCACCGTGGGCGGCCGCCCCGGCCCAGGACGAAGGCCCACCCCATGACCACAACACCGATCCGCGGCCCCGCCCGTGACCACAACACCGGCCCACGGCTCCGTCCCGTGATCACACGTCCGGCCGCGACCCCGCCCACCCGGTCCAGGCCGGGTGCAGTGGATCGTCGGCCCGTACGACCGCGTCCGCGCGGTCGCCGGGCGCCGCCTCGTCCTCGTACCGCGCGAAAGCGGGCAGGGTCCAGCGCTCGCCCTCCTCGGTGCGCCGCCGCAGCGCGCCCGGCGACAGCCGCAGATGGACACTCAGATCGAACGGGAACCAGTGCCCCAGCAGCAACGGGCCGTGCACCACCAGCACTCCGCCCTCGGGCAGCGAGCGGTACGGGCTGCGGGTGGCCCGGTCGGTCGCCGGATCCCAGAGATCGGGCAGCACCCGTCCGCTCCCGCCGGCCTCCAGCGGCCCGAAGACCTCGCGCCACAGCGCGCCCGTGTCGAACCAGCTGTCGTAGTACGAGTCGGGGTCCTCCTTGCCGTACTCGTACCGCAGGCTCGCCGGCCGCAGGAATCCCTCGGTGGACACGACCAGCACCGCACGGCCCCGGACCCGCAGCGCCTGTGCGACGTGCTCGGCCAGTTCCCCGGTACGGGCCGCCGGAGCGCCGTCGACGGCGACCTTCAGCCAGGGCCCGCCGTCGCCGGCTCCGAGGGCATCGGCATGTGCGGCGAAGGCCTCGGCCAGCCGCTCCCACGTGATCGCTTCGAATCGCACCCCACCATCATCACGCTGCGCCGGCTCCCGTCGCGTCCGCGCCGCCTCACCGGTCCCCGCCGCGCCGATCCGGAAACCGGCCGAGCGATCCCCGCAGTTCCGCCCGTGGGCCGGGCAGCACGCGGTGAACGCCCCACCAGCTCCTGCGCGAACGCGGCGCGCCGCGCCGGGCCGAGTGCACACCCGCCCGTCGGATCCCACGGTCCTCCCCGTTCAGGCCGCCATTCCCCGTCGCCCGAAAACGCTCCGTCCCCGGCGCGTCCGCCTCCTACGATCTTCCCCATGGACCTCGAATTCGCCCGCACGTTCGCCGCCGAGTGGCTGGACGGCTGGAACTCCCATGATCTGGAACGCATTCTGACGCACTATCACGAGGACGTGACGTTCAGCTCACCTGTCATCGCGCAGATGACCGGCGACGCGTCCGGCACGGTGCACGGCAAGGAGGCGCTGCGCGCGTACTGGGCCACGGGTCTGGAGCGCATCCCCGAGCTGCGGTTCGAGCTGGTGGACGTCCGGGCGAGCGTCCACGCCCTGGTGATCGACTACCGCAACCAGATCGGTGGCCGGGTCAGTGAGGTGCTGACCTTCCGGGACGGGCTGGTGATCTCCGGCTTCGGGGCGTACGGGGAGACGCTCGCCAACTGACGTCCGGCCGACCGCCGCCGGTGGCCGCACCGGAGCCGGTGGCGGTCGACCCTTCGGGCCGGGCCGTCACTCGCCGCGCAGCTCGGCGGCGAGCGGCCCGTCGCCCGACACCTCGACGCGCCCGTCCTTGACGGCCTCGGCCAGGGTCAGCCCGCCCCGCGCCAGCTCCAGGCAGACCTCGATATCGAGTGCGACACGGGCGTCGGCGCGGGCGGCAAGGCCGTCCCCGTAGACCGCCGCTCCGTCCTGCGCACCACCGGCACGCACATGGAACTCGCCCTCGTCCAGGTGAACTTCGACGATCCCCGGATGGGTCAGCCCGTCCAGCGCGCGCAGCAGCGGGAGCGCGAACCAGTGGGCCCGCACCGCGTCGGTGGCCCGCCGTTCGGCCAGCGCGGGCGCACCCCACTCGGCGAGCGCGGCGAGCACCGGCATCAAGTCGCGGCCGCGCGCGGTCAGTTCGTAGACCGAGGCGGCGGCGGGCGGCGGGAGCCGCCGACGGGTGGCGAGGCCGCTCTGCTCCATGTCCCTGAGCCGGGAGGCGAGCACATCCGTGCTGACGCCCGGCAGATCGGCATGGAGGTCGGTGTAGCGGCGGGGGCCCGCCAGCAGTTCACGGACGATCAGCAGGGTCCACCGGTCGCCCACGGAATCGAGGGCACGCGCGGTGGCGCAGAACTGGTCGTAGCTCCGGCGGCGGACCGGGCGTGTTGCGGACTGTTGCTGACGTGGCATGCGACGCAGTCTAGACATGATGTTGGACTTTCCAAGCCCGAGCTTGGTAAAACCAAGTATCGCAATCAGGTCGGGGAGGCCACCGCATGGAGTTCCGGCAGTCCAGCAAGCTCGACGAGGTCTGTTACGAGATCCGGGGCCCGGTCATCGAGCACGCCAACGCCCTGGAGGAGGCGGGCCACAGCGTGCTCCGGCTCAACACGGGCAACCCCGCGCTCTTCGGTTTCGAGGCGCCGGAGGAGATCGTCCAGGACATGATCCGGATGCTTCCCCAGGCCCATGGGTACACGGATTCGCGCGGCATCCTGTCCGCCCGCCGGGCGGTGGCGCAGCGCTACCAGGCGATGGGGCTGGCGGACGTCGGGGTCGACGACATCTTCCTCGGCAACGGCGTCTCCGAACTGATCTCGATGGCCGTCCAGGCACTGCTGGAGGACGGCGACGAGGTGCTCGTCCCGTCCCCCGACTACCCGCTGTGGACCGCGGTGGTGACCCTCGCGGGCGGCAAGCCCGTGCACTACGCCTGCGACGAGGCGTCGGACTGGAATCCGGACCTCGCCGACATGGCCTCGAAGATCACCGGCCGCACCAGAGCCGTCGTGATCATCAACCCGAACAATCCGACCGGCGCCGTCTACCCGCGCGAGATTCTCGACGGCATCCTCGATCTGGCGCGCAGGCACGGCCTGATGGTGTTCGCCGACGAGATCTATGACCAGATCCTGTACGACGACGCCGAGCACCACAGCGTGGCGGCCCTCGCCCCCGACCTGGTCTGCCTCACGTTCAGCGGTCTGTCGAAGACGTACCGCGTGGCGGGGTTCCGCTCCGGCTGGATGGTGGTCTCCGGCCCGCAGCAGCACGCCCGCAGCTATCTGGAGGGGCTGACCACGCTCGCCTCCATGCGTCTGTGCCCCAACGCACCCGCGCAGTACGCCATTCAGGCCGCGCTCGGCGGCCGGCAGTCGATCCGGGAGCTGGTCGTGCCGGGCGGCAGGCTGCACGAACAGCGCAACCGCGCCTGGGAGAAGCTGAACGAGATCCCCGGGGTGTCGTGCGTGAAGCCGAAGGGCGCGCTGTACGCGTTCCCGCGCCTCGACCCGAAGGTGCACCGCATCGTCGACGACGAGAAGTTCGTACTGGATCTGCTGCTGCGGGAGAAGATCCAGGTCGTGCAGGGAACCGGCTTCAACTGGCCGCGGCCCGACCACTTCCGGATCCTCACCCTCCCGTACGCTGACGATCTCGACGCGGCGATCAGCCGCATCGGCCGCTTCCTGACCGGATACCGCCAGTGATCGGATGCCCCCGGTGACCTGCTCCACGTGCCGCTTTCCCGTCCATACCCAGTTCGCCTCGTCCGGGCTGGTCGGCCCGATCGTGGAGGACGGGCTCGATCCGGCCACCGACCCGGCGTGGGCGGATTCGGGGGCGCGGTCACCGGCCGAGTACGCGCGCTGGGCGGGTCATCTGTGCGGTATGACCTGCCTGCGCATGGCGCTCGGCGCCGGGGCCCCGTCCCTGTTCGCGCTGCGCGACGGGGCGCTCCGGTACGGCGCGTACACCGAGGACGCGCAGGGCGGGATCCGGGGGCTGATCTACGCCCCCTTCGCCGAGTACGCACGCGAGGTGCACGGCGTGGACGCCATGGTGCACCCCCGTCTCACACCGGAGGAGATTCCTGGTCTGCTGGACGGCGGCCGTACGGTCATGGCTTCGGTGCACCACGGAATCCGGTACCCCGGGCGGCCGGCTCCGGGGCGGGGCGGGCATCTGCTGCTGCTGACGTCCCGTACGGCCGACGGCACGGGCGTCCACTTCCACAACCCGTCGGGCACGACGGCGGGGACGCGGGCCGCAGAGCTCGCACTGCCCGACTTCGAGCGCTTCTTCGCGGGGCGCGGGGTGTCGCTGCCCGCGAGCGGCGCGCCGTCCGGAACGGGAGCGGGCCCGGGGGCGTAGCCGGCCCCCGAGCCCTGGTGTGCCACCCGTTCGGCACGCCGACACTTTTAAGGACCCGCGTCAGGTTTATGTCGCCGCGTCCTGCCTTTAGACGACCGCAGATCGAAGCTCTGCGAGCCGGAGTCGAACCGGCATCTCGACGCCCATGGGCACGGGCCCGTTTGATTCGGCGATGGGTGGCGAATGCTGAGTCTGGAGCAAGAGTCTGAGATTGATCGCGGTCTGCCTCTGCCATTTGGGCTACCCCGGCCCGTTCATGTGCGCAGAGCGCGTAATGCCGGGGGGAGGAATCGAACCTCCACTGGAACCGCGTCGTCACGACAAGCTTCAGTTTCAGCTTGCGCTCCTCGCGCACCCCGGCCGAAATGAGTCGGCCGGGGAATCAATGGTCGGTCACCCGAAGAGGTAACCGAATACCGCATCACCCACCCGCTGGTCGGTGACCTCCGCGCCGTTGGCTTCCTCGCGGGCGTACTTCACGGCCTGCTGGAGCTTCTCCACCCGGTCCAGCAGCTCGTTGACGCGCCGTGCGGGAAGGGCGCCGGAGAACTTCACCGTCGTCCAGTACCCGATCGGGACGTCCTCGTAGTACACCTCGACCTGCGCCGGGTGCTTGTCGGTGGCCTCCGCCTTCACGTGGTTGCGGGGCACCTTCTTCGTACGGAGGGTCCGCACCGGCTCGGTCTTCCAGGAGTCCGTCGACGGGTCCTGGGTCCAGGCCTCCGCGGCGTCGAGCACCGGTAGTTTGCGGACAAAGGTGGTCAGGTCCGTCAACTGCTTCTCCAGGAAGAGCAGATACGAGACCGGCACATCGCTCACGAGCACCCGCCCGTCGACCTTCACGTCCGCGCGGGCCGTGCAGTTGGCCCAGTCCTTCGTGGCGGTCACATCGAAGAGCCGGGTGAGGGTCGCCGCGGTCTCCCGCAGCACGTCCTCGGCCTTGATCTGCACCAGCGTCGACTCGGGCGGCAGCTGCTCGCCCTCCTCGTCCTTCGGCTGGTACGTCCGGGAGATCCCGGCCAGCAGGCCGGTCTTCTGGAGGCCGTGATGTGCTGCCGACAGGTCCTGGTGGGCCTTGGACTTGACGCCCTTCTCCACTGCGATGATCTGATTGAGTTTCGCCACAACGAGGAAGCTAGCAACGGCGATCCGGTCGGAACAAACGATTTTCATACTGCCCATCCCTCTCCGTACGGGTGGTTTCCGCCGGATGCACATGTCCTTGCCGCCGCCCGGCCGGGACCGCTTGCGACAGTGAGGCCCGCGCATGTGCGCGCCACCGCCCGAGGCCCCCGCTCGCGCACGGGCTCCGCCCTCGCGGCCTCTCCCCCGCCCGCGTCCGGACTCCATCCGCCACCGCCGTTCCCAGGCACCGAACGAAGGTCCCCGCCTTGCCTCGTCTTCCCCGCATCACCGTCCCCAAGAGCCTCACCGGCCCGAAGAAGCACACCGCGCTCACCGCGACGGCCGCTGCCCTGACCGTACTGGCCGCCGGAACGCCCGTCGCGTACGCCACACTCGGCGACGGAGCGCCCGCGGTCTCGCACACCACGGCGCGGGCGTTCGCCTCGCGCGGGGAGGCCTACATCGAGACCCGGCTCCTCTTCGGCACCGAACGTCCTGACGGGAGACCCGATGTGACGGTTCGCCAGTTCCTCGCGTTCGTCGACGAGGAGGTCACGCCGCGCTTCCCCAACGGGCTGACCATCCAGGAGGGCCGGGGGCAGTGGCGCGACTCCAACGGGGTCGTCGAACGGGAGCGCAGTTACGAACTGACCCTGCTCTACCCCGCGTCCGAGGCCCGCGTGCGCGACGCCCGGATCGAGCGCATCCGGGACGCCTACGAGAAGTCCTACGCCCAGGACTCGGTGGCCCGGATCGAAGAGCGCACGACCGCGGACTTCTGACACCCGGTCACCGTCTTCCGGCACCCTGCCGTCGCCCTCCGGTGCGCGGCGGCCGCGCGGCCGTTCCGCCGCCCGGTCACATCGCCGCGCGGGCCCCGCGCCCGCGCGGCCGGTTGATCCGGTGCGCCAGCGCGTGAACTCCCGCCACGGTCACCGGGAGAAGCGCCAGCGCCGCAGCCTTCGCGCCGGCGCCGTCACTCGTGATCCCGGCCGCCTTCAGCCGCCGCACGGCCCAGACCGAGTACGGGATGACGACCGTCGGCGCCGTGACCACCCCCGGCGTGTAGCCCCGGTAGGCCAGCGACTGCACCAGGTGCGCGACACCGTGCACGCCGAAGCCGACCAGCACGGTCCGGAAGAACGGACTGCGGCCGCCGGTGCGCGCTCCCTCCGCCGACGCCGCCGCCATGACCCCGCCCATGAGGCCGATCGCGACGGTGACATCGCGCTGCGAGAGCTCCATCCGCTCCCAGAACGCTTCGGGCACTCGCGGGAACCGCTCCTGGAGGCCGGGCCGGGCGTCCCGCGACCAGCCGGCCATGGTGGCCAGCTCCTCCAGGTCATTGGCCACCCAGGCGGCGAAAAGCCCCCAGGTCACCGCCTTGGAAACCGTTGCCTCCGCCATACCGGGCCCCCTGCGTCGTAGTACGAAGTACGATGACAGCACCCTACAACGCAACGCAACGTTGCGTTGCATTTCCCTGGAGTGCCCATGCCCGACCCGACCGTGAACCGCCGCCCGGGCCGGGGCCCCCGCGCCGCGGAGGCGATCTTCGACACCACGCTGCGCCATCTCGCGGAACGCGGCTACGCCCGGCTCACCATCGAGGCCGTCGCCCAGGAATCCGGGGTCAACAAGACGACGATCTACCGCTGGTGGCCCTCGAAGCCGGCGCTCCTGCGGGCGGCCCTGATCCATGCCCGGGTCCTCGACATCGACATCCCCGACACGGGCAGCCTCCGCGGTGATCTGATCGCCCTCACCGAACAGATCACCCGTCTGCTCACCGACGGGCGCACCGAACCCGTGGCCCGCGCCATGACCGCGGGCACCGGCCTGCCCGACGACGAACTCGCCGCCCTCACCCGCGACTTCTTCGCGGATCGCTTCTCCCGGGAACAGCCGGTCTTCACCCGCGCCGCCGCCCGCGGCGAACTCCCCGTGGACGCCGACCCGATGCTGCTGCTGGACCTGATCGCGGGGGCGGTCTGGATGCGGGTGCTGCTCCGCCGCGAGCCGGTACCGCCGGACTTCGCCCGGGATGTCGTCGATGCCGTACTGCCTCGCTGACCTCGCCGGGGGCGGGCGCGGTCCGGTCGGGTACTGTGCCGCGGCCGGGGCCGGGTTCAGCCTCCGCCGAGTTCCATGAGCGCGCTCACCGGGTCGGTGTCCGGGGTGGCGCGGGGCCACCAGTCGTCCTCGCCCGGCTCGGATTCGTAGCCGTACCAACGGCCGTCGTGGCCGAAACGGAGCTGGAGCGTGCCGCCGGGGTGGGTGAGGTGGTTGCGCCGGGGCTGGAAGCGCGGGAAGCCGGCTGCCGCGAGCGCGGGGCGGGCCCGGTCGAAGGGGCCGGCCGGGGGGTCCCAGGGGGTTTCGAGGACGGCCAGCCCTTCGGCGCCGCCCTGGCGCCAGGCCGCGACCGCCCTCGCCAGGTCGGTGGTGGTGCGGCCGGTGGCGTACGCCAGCTCGCGGTAGAGGGCGCGGGTGGTGGCGGTGAGCCCGGCGGTGGGACGGGACGCGGCCAGGCGCACCGCGTCCTGCCAGGGGGTGAGTCCGGCGAGCGGGTCGGCACCGGTGGTGAGGAACGTGTGCGCGCGGGCCGCCGCGTCCGTGGCGAGGTGGTCGAGGGCGAGCGGGTCACGTGCACCGGGCAGGCTCGGATACGAGGGCGGCTGTGCGGGATGCGGCAGCACCGGCAGCGGGGCGGGAAGCGGCGGGAGGTAGCGGTCGGCGAGGGCTTCGCGCGCTGGCACGGAAGGGGTGGCGGGGGCCGTGGGGCGTTCCCGGGCAAAGTGCGCGGCGTTGCGGCGGCCCAGCTCTTCGAGGAGTTCCCTCTCGCCCCGGCCGCGCAGCAGCAGGAGGACGAACGGGTCGGCGTCCAGGAGCCGTGCCATCTGGTAGCAGAGCGCGGCCACGTGCTTGCAGGGCCAGCCGTGGTCCGGGCAGGAGCAGCCGGGGTCGAGGTCCCCCGCTGCGGGCAGCAGCCCGATTCCGGCCTCGGCCGCCGTGTCGGCCAGCGAGTGCGGCATCTCCTTGGTGAGCAGCGCGGCGAGATGGCCGGGCCGGGCCGCGACCGCGTCGAGGAAGGTGTCCCAGTCGGGGTCGGTGAGGGTGCGCAGCCGCAGTTCGCAGCGGTAGGGGCGGGGGCGGCTGCCGTGGACGTAGGCGACGACCCGGCCGGGGGTGACGGTGATCGCGGCGACCTTGCCGCTGTCGGCGTACGTCCGGCCGCGGGAGAGCCGGCCCTCGTCCATCGAGAGGGCCTCCAGGGCGTCCACCCAGGCACGGCCCCACCAGCTGTCCGCGAAGGGGTCGTCGCCGTCGCCGGCGCGGGGCGGCACGGCCTCGAAGGTGCGCCGCAGGTCGTCGGGGCCTGGCCGTGGGCGCACGGCGGGGCGGGGGCCGTGGCCGGTGGGCGGGCGGGGGCTCATGCGGGCCTCCGGAGCGAGACGAGATCGGCCAGGTCGCGGTCGCTGAGCTCGGACAGCGCGGTCTCGCCGGTGCCGAGGACCGTGTCGGCCAGGGCACGCTTCGCCTCCAGCAGCTCGCCGATCCGGTCCTCGACGGTGCCTTCCGCGATCAGCCGGTGGACCTGGACGGGCTGCGTCTGGCCGATGCGGTACGCCCGGTCGGTGGCCTGTTCCTCGACGGCCGGGTTCCACCAGCGGTCGTAGTGGATGACGTGGGCGGCCCTGGTGAGATTCAGTCCGGTGCCCGCCGCCTTGAGGGACAGCAGGAAGACGGGGACCTCGCCGGACTGGAAGCGGTCCACCATCCGCTCCCGCTCGGCGACCGGCGTACCGCCGTGCAGGAGCTGGGAGGGAATGGCACGTGAGGCGAGGTGGGCGGAGAGCAGCCTGGCCATGGTCACGTACTGGGTGAAGATCAGGACGGAGCCGTCCTCGGCGAGGATCGTGTCGAGGAGTTCGTCGAGCAGGGCAAGCTTTCCGGAACGGCCGACGAGGCGGGTC
This sequence comes from Streptomyces gelaticus, assembly GCF_014649535.1. Lineage (GTDB taxonomy): Bacteria > Actinomycetota > Actinomycetes > Streptomycetales > Streptomycetaceae > Streptomyces > Streptomyces gelaticus. The sequence goes on along the minus strand of NZ_BMTF01000002.1, from coordinate 278,262 downwards.
GGCTCCTCCTTCAGATACTGCGCGGGGTGGTTGCAGATCTGTTTGAGCGAGGCCAGCAGCTTCATGATCAGACCACGCCGGGCGATGCCCTCGGACGCCTCGATGAACGCCATCGTCTCGCGGACCGCCGCCTCGTAGAGCGTGACCTGCTCGCGGGTGAGGAAGACGGGGTGGTCGGTCTCCGTCTTGGGCGGCAGCTCGGGGGCGATGCCCGGGTCGGACTTCTTGCGGCGCAGGAGGAAGGGCCGGACCAGGCGGGCGAGCCGTTCGACCGCCTCGTCGTTGGCGAGCCCGGCGGCCGTGCCGGTGCTCTCGACGGTGCGGGCGTGCCGGGCCCGGAAGGACTTGAGGGGGCCGAGCAGTCCGGGGGTGGTCCAGTCGAGCAGGGCCCACAGCTCGGAGAGGTTGTTCTCCACCGGGGTGCCGGTGAGGGCGACTCTGGCGGGGGCCGGGATGGTGCGCAGCGCCTTGGCCGTGGAGGACTGCGGGTTCTTCACGTGCTGGGCCTCGTCGGCGACGATCAGTCCCCAGCTGTGGCCCGCCAGTTGCGCGGCGCTGGAACGCATCGTGCCGTACGTGGTGAGGACGAAGCCGCCGTCGGGCCCGGCGAGGGTGCGGTCGGCGCCGTGGAAGCGGCGCACGGGGACACCGGGAGCGAATCGGCTGATCTCGCGGTGCCAGTTGCCCAGGAGGGAGGCGGGGCAGATCACCAGGGTGGGCGCGGGACGGGCGCGGTGCAGATGGAGGGCGATGAGGGTGATCGTCTTGCCCAGGCCCATGTCGTCGGCGAGGCAGCCGCCGAGGCCGAGCGAGGTCATCCGGTCCAGCCAGGCCAGACCGCGCAGCTGGTAGTCGCGGAGTGTGGCGTCGAGGCCGGGCGGCGGTGCGATGGCGGCGTGGTCGGCGGTGATGCGCTCCCGGAGCGCGGCCAGCGCGCCGACGGGCACGGCTTCGACCTGTTCGCCGTCGACCTCGGCGGTGCCGGTCAGGGCGACGGCGAGGGCGTCGACCGGATCGAGCAGGCCGAGCTCCCGCTTGCGTGCCTTGCGTACGAGCGCGGGGTCGACGACGACCCATTGGTCGCGCAGGCGCACCACCGGCCGGTGGGCCTCGGCGAGGAGGTCCATCTCCGCCTCGGTGAGCTGCTCGTCGCCCAGCGACAACTGCCAGTTGAAGGCGAAGAGCTGCTCGGCGTCGAAGAACGAGGTGCCGTCGGTGGCCGAGCCGGGCGCGGGCCGCACGACGGCGGAGGCGGTGAGCGAACGGACGAGCTCCCTGGGCCAGTGAACGCTCACTCCGGCCGCCGCCAGCCGGGCTCCGGCGTCGCTGAGCAGCTCGTACAGCTCGTCCTCCGTCAGGGCGAGCACATCGGGCACCGGCTGGTCCAGCAACCGCTCGAGCGGCGCCCAGACGCGGGCGGCGCGGCGCAGGGCGAGCACGGCGTCGATCCTGGCGCGCGGGCCGAAGGGCTCGCCCGCCCCGCCGTTCCACAGCGCGGCGGCGTCGGTGACGTAGGTCGGGTCGGCGAGGCTGTGCACCTGGGTGATGGCCGCGGCCGCGTGCCGCGCGGCGGCGGCATCGGCCCCTGCGGAGCCGGTGGCGTCGGCGGTGTCGTAGGTGTCGGCCGTGTCGAAGAGTTCGTACGCCGACAGGTCGAGGCGCAGCGACACCCGTACGCCCGCGTCGAGCCCGGCCGCGACCTCGACCGCCCAGTCCCGCGCCCCCGGCAGGTGCTGGGCCTCGCGGGCCGCGAAGGGCGTCCCCATCGCGTACGCCGCGGCGGGCGTACGGGGCAGGGTGTCGGCGACCGCGTCGAGGAACGAGCCGAGCAGCCACTGCGGCTCGGGGACCCGGAGCGGCGTGCGGTCCGGCAGCGGGACCGCGTGGCCCTCCGCGGGCATGGCGGCGGCTATCGCCCGGAGGTGGGCGATGTCCTCGGCGTCGCGCGGCCCTGCCCGCCAGGCGTCGTGGTCGTCGTCCGTCAGACCGGGGAGGAGTCTGCCGCGCGCGGCCAGGTTGAGCGCCTGGAGTGTGGCGGCGCCCCAGCATCGCGTGGCGGGGTGGGCGGACTCCTGGTGCCGGGCCCGGGCCAGCAGCGGGAGCGCGTCGGCGACGGGCAGCAGGACCGCGGGAACCGTACGGCGGCGGACGCCGTCCCCCTGCCCGTGCCGGCGGACGACCGTGATCTGCCCCGCACGCGCGCCGGGTGCCGGGCTCCCCGGGTCCGCGGGGTGCCCGCAGACCTCGCCCGGCTCCGGGAGGGGACCGCCGTCGGGGTCCCAGAAGGCGATGCTCCCGGCCCTCGGCAGCGGTGCGGGCAGGAAGACGGCGGCGCAGCGCACGAGACCGGCGGCGGAGGCGTCCTGCCGGTGTGGTGCCGTGGTCATCGGTCCCCCTCCCCTCCCGCGCCGGTCCTCTTGACCGCCTTGATCGTCATGACTCCTGCGAGTCTAGGCGGGGGGTCCGACAACCGGTCCTCAGTGCTTGGCCAGCGGCTTCGCACGGGACGGCCGTGCGGGAACCGCGGCCGGGGGCGCGGGAGCAGGCGCGGGCCCCGCCGCAGACGGCTGCTGCGGCCTCTGCTGGGCCGGGGCGGGACGTTGGGCCTGCACGGGTCGCTGCGGCTGAGCGGTGGGGCGGGGAGGCTGCGCGTGGCGCTGCGGCGGCGTCGGCCGCGGCGGCTGGGCGCTCTGCGGCGGCGAGGTCAGCTGCTGCTGCGCGGGCTGCTGTGCCCGTTCCAGGAAGCGGAGCAGCTCCACCGGGAACGGCAGCACCAGCGTGGAGTTCTTCTCCGCGGCGACCGCCACCACCGTCTGCAGCAGACGCAGCTGCAGCGCGGCCGGCTGGGCGGACATCTGCCCGGCTGCCTCGGCGAGCTTCTTCGACGCCTGGAGCTCGGCGTCCGCGTTGATGACGCGGGCACGCCGCTCACGGTCGGCCTCGGCCTGACGCGCCATGGAGCGCTTCATCGTCTCCGGCAGCGAGACGTCCTTGATCTCCACCCGGTCGATCTGCACGCCCCATCCGACCGCGGGGCTGTCGATCATCAGCTCAAGGCCCTGGTTCAGCTTCTCGCGGTTGGACAGCAGGTCGTCCAGATCGCTCTTGCCGATGATCGACCGCAGCGAGGTCTGCGCCATCTGCGACACCGCGAACCGGTAGTCCTCGACCTGGACCACGGCACTCGCCGCGTCGACGACCTTGAAGTAGATGACCGCGTCCACCCGCACCGTCACGTTGTCCCGGGTGATCCCGTCCTGCGCGGGCACCGGCATCGTGACGATCTGCATGTTGACCTTGCGCAGCCGGTCGATACCGGGAATCACCATGGTGAAACCGGGTCCCCGTACGTCGTCACGGAGCCTGCCGAGCCGCAGCACGACGCCCCGCTCGTACTGCTTGACGACCTTGGCCGCCGCGGCCAGGTACAGCGCACCCGCCGAGGCCGCCGCGACTATCGCGATCACGAGATCCTGGACCATGACGGCCCCCTGAAAGCCGGAAACTGACCGAGCTGACCGAAGCCGACCGAATCCAACGGATCAAGAGATCCGTACGATTCAGCCGCTAATACCACGGTATGCCCAGTCTCGGCCAATATGAACATGGATGGGCCCTCACCGTGTGCGGCCGTCCCCCCGCCGGCCGCGCACCGGATGCCGGGGCGCCGAGAAGGCGGCAGGGTGTCCAGCGTCAGCACGCACTTCGTAGACGAGGACCCGCCCATGCCCGTGATCGCTCCCCGACGCCGCCGTCTCGGCATCGCAGCCGGGACCGCGCTCCTGACCCTCACCGTCGCAGGTTGTTCCGGCCTCGGCCGGACCGCGGTCGGACCGATCACCTATACGACGGGGCGGGGCGCCGTGATCATGGTCAACAGCCCGTCGGTGAAGGGCTGCCACCGGCTCGCCCCCTCCGGCGCCACGGCAGTGAACAACGGCACCCTGATCGACATCATCCTGTACCGCACGCGCGACTGCACCGGTCCGGGGACGACCTACCTCGCGACGATGCTCAGCGATGTCAAGGGGCTCTCCGCCCTGCCGTGGCGCAGCTACAGCACCGTTCACTGACGAGAACCCCGGGCACGCCCGCGTACGAGTGCGACCAGGGCGGCCGTCCGGTCCCACCGCTCCCGGGCGATCAGCACGAGCACCACGATGAGCAGCGCCGGCATGATCGCGTTCGCCCGGTCCAGCAGCGTCAGCTGGACGACGGAGGCACCCGCCATCAGCCCGCAGAGCGCGATCGCCGCCAATGCGGCCAGGGCCGGGATCAGCAGGGCGATCGCCCCCGCCATCTCCAGCCCCCCGATGGTGTACATGGCGAACTGGCTCCAGCCCATCCGGTCGAAGCTCTCGACCGCCGACTCATGGGCGGTCAGCTTCGCGAACGCGCTGAACCCGAGGAACAGGGCGAGCACGACCCGTGCGACGGCGAGCGCGACGGCGCCGCGGCCGCGCCCCTCGGCCCGGGTGCCCGAATCGGCGGCGGGGGTGTTCCTGGCAAGTGTGGACTTCGGCATCCAGGTCTCCTCGGGGGAAGGCTTCGCAGCGTGTCGCTCACGAAGCAGCGTGTTCCTCACGAGAAGACAGACCCGTGCACGGCCCCGGACTCATCGCTTCCCCGACCGCGGATTCCCTCCGCTCCCGGGCTACTCGGGCACGGCACACACCCATATGCCGTCATCCGTGAGATACCGGTCGACGGCCAGGCCCGCCGCCGCCAGATGCCCCTCGAACTCTTCCTTCGACAGCTCCCGCGACCGGAACGTCTGGGTCCATCGCGCGTCGTCGAAGACGTACTCGGCATGCACCGAGTCCACCCCGTCCCCCACAGGCTCCGCCGAGACGATCCGTACGGTGTATCCGGCCGGATCGGTCCTCTCCCGCGGCAGGTTGCTGTGGTAGTCGGCGCCCTCGCGCTGGATGAGCACGACGCCGCCGTCCTTGACGTGCTTGCGGCAGGTCCGCAGCATCCCCTCACGCACCCGGTCCTCGCTCGTGTGCACCAGGAACGAGGCCAGCATCACCACGTCGAACCTCTCCTCGCCGAGGTCCAGCGACTCGATGGGGCTCCGCACGGTGCGGGCACCCCTGATGTGCTCCAGCATCCGCGCCGACTCGTCCACGGCGGTGACCTCGAAGCCGCGCTCGATCAGCGGATGGGTCACCCGGCCCGCACCGCAGCCCAGCTCCAGAATGCTCGCCCCGGCGGGCACGGCGGCGGCGATCACCTCCGGTTCGTCGCCGACGGACAGCCGTCGGTACAGCTCGACCGCGCAGCCGTCCGGTGTGATCGCCCCGGGGCCCGTCCCTGAATAACCCTCACGCACCAGTTGTCCGCTCATGTACCCACGAACGAACGGCCGTTGACGGCGGTTCCGGCGGCGGATCGATTTCCGTCACCGGACACCGTTCACACCGAGTGACGGGCGACCAGTGCCGCGCTGATGTGCTGGAGATCGGCCGGGCGGGCCGGGGAGAGGCCGGTCAGCCGGTCGATGCGGCGGATGCGGTAGTCGACGGTGTTGGGGTGGATGTGCAGGGCGGCGGCGGTGGCCCGCCGGTCCAGGCCCAGTTCGAGATAGGTCTCCAGGGTGCGCAGCAGCTCCGGCTTCGCCTCCAGGGGCCGTAGCAGCTGGGCGAGCCCGTGCAGGGCCTCGCTGGGCCGGCTGAGCTGGTACTCCAGCAGGACATCGGCCAGCCGGTACAGGCCGGGCGGCCGGCCCGTACGGGCGACCAGGTCGACGATCTCGGTGTTGCGGGCCACGGCGGCCGGCACCGCCTCCGGTTCGGCGGTCTCCGCCGCGGCGATGACGGTCACACCGGCCACGCGGGCCGCCTCCTCGACCAGCGCGCACAGACCGCCCGGTCCGCGCCACGGCGGCGGTGGCTCGGCGGCGGGCAGCAGCACCGTGCCGCCGGAGGCGTCGAGGGCGGTGAGCACCGGCGTACCGGCGAAGTGGTCGAGGGCCGTGCGGACGCGGCGGATCTTGCGCCGGGCCGCGACGCCCGCCCCCGGCCCCGGTGACTGGTTCAGTTCGTCGGGGTGCGGGGCCAGGGCGAGCGTCATCGTGAGGTAGCGGGCGGCCGGGCGCAGCCCGGTGCGGTGGGTGAAGCGGTCCAGGGGTTCGCCGGTCAGCAGGGCGGCCATCAATGCGTGCCGGCCGCCGTGTTCCTGGCTGTCGAGGATCTTCCGGGCCTCCAGGTACGCGCTGCTGACGGCGGAGGTCAGCTGCTGCTGGAGGACCATGATGCGGTCCATGATCTCCAGGACGGCGGGGAGATCGCCGGGGAGCGCCCCCTTCGCGGTCTCCTGCCAGCACATCGCCGTGCCGACCTGGTAGGCGGTGAGGATGGCGTCCAGCGGCACGCCCTCCTCGGCGCGCTCGGCCGCCGAGTCGCGCTGCTGGGCGAGTTCGGCGTCCGTGGCGGGGCGGCGGTGCTCGACGACGTCGGCGAAGAGCCGCAGATTGTGCTGGACGATGTCGGCGATGTCGCCGGAGATCTCCTCGTGCGGCAGCCCGGCGTAGACCGGCAGATCGGCCAGCAGCCGGGCGACGACACGGCCGGTCAGGGCCGGGACGCGGGCGCGCAGATGCGCGGCCACCGGGCGTCCGGCGATCGACAGCGGCCGGCCCTCCGGCTCCTGTGGGGGGCCGTGCTCCCCCGTGATGACGAGCGGCCGATTGTCACGCGTCACAAGTTCCCCCGCAGAAGTCTGCGTTACCCACCAGTTAAACGACGGCTGTTGAGTCTGCATGATGACCGGCGTCACACGCCATGCCACGCCCCGCCCCCCACCGTCGGAGGATTACGTGAACATGCCGCAGAACAAAGGTTTCTGTCGATCCGTCAGGACCATCATGGGCGCGCTCGCCCTGGCCGCTCTGGCCGTGGGAACCGGCGCGGTTCCGGCATCCGCCGCCGAGGACGGCACCACGTCCTATGTCGCGCTCGGCGACTCCATGGCCTCCGGGCCGCTCATCCCGGACATCACGGGGCCGGTGGCCTGCGGGCGCTCGACGCACAACTACCCGCACGAACTCGCGGAGCGCCTCGGAGCGTCGCTGCGCGACGTCACCTGCAGCGGCGCCGCGTCCAAGCACATGACCGAGAAGCAGTCGCTGTCGCTGCTCGACATCCCGATGGGTTCGGCCCCGCCCCAGTTCGACGCGCTGCGCCCGGACACCGACCTGGTGACGCTGACCATCGGCGGCAACGACGCCGGTCTGGTCGGCATCGCGCAGAAGTGCACCACCCTCGACCCGAACGCCACCCCGTGCAAGGAGAAGTACAACGAGGGCGGTGTGGACCAGGTGGGCCTGCGCATCGCGGAGTTCGCGCCGAAGCTGGGTGTCGTACTGGATTCGATCCACCAGCGCTCGCCGCATGCCCGGGTGATCGTCACGGGTTACGGCCTGTACATCAAGGCCGGCGGCTGCTGGCCGCTGCAGCCGGTCCTCCCGGTGGACGCCGACTTCCTCCAGGGCAGTGTCGACCGGATGAACGCGGTGATCGCCGAGCAGAGCGCGGCGCACGGCGCCGAGTACATCGATCTCGCCACGCCCAGCAAGGGCCACGACTCCTGCCAGGCGCCGTCGGACAAGTGGGTGGAGGGCTACGTGCCGACCGCGGCCGCCGCCCCGCTGCACCCCAACCGGAACGGCGAGGCGAACTACGCCGCCGTCATCGGCGCGCACCTCCAGGGGAGCTGACCGTTGCGGCACCGCCTGCTGCGCGGGCTGCTGGCGGCGGCGCTCGGCGCCGCCGCCCTGCTCGTCCCGGACGCCCCCGCGGCACGGGCCGACGGGCCGTCCGAACCCAACTGCGACCCGCTGGCGCCCGTCGAGTGCCTGCTGCCGTTCCCGAACGACTGGTACACCCGGCCCGACCCGGCCACCGACACCGGCCGCCGGGTGTCCTTCGGCGCCACCGCACTGCCGCGCGCCACGGCCGGCCGGCCCGTCGACCCGACGGCCTGGAACCGGTCCGACGGCTTCTCCCCCGGCTCGACGCTGATCGCACACGTCCCAGGTCTCGACCCGGCGGCGACCGGCACCGCCCCGCTCACCGGCATCGGCCGCTCCCTCGCCCCGGACGCCCCCGTGGTGCTGATCGACACCCGGACCGGAGAGCGGTGGCCGTACTGGGCCGAGGCGGACGCCAACGCCACCGACCCCGCGCGCCGGGCCCTGCTGATCCATCCCGCACGCAACTTCCGCGACGGCCACCACTACGCCGTCGCCCTCAGGCACCTCAAGGACGGGGCGGGGCGCACGATCCCGGCCGCCGAGCCGTTCGCCGCCGTCGCCGGGAGGACGCTGTCCGGCGGGCATCCGCTGCGCGCCCGGCAGCGACAGCTGCGCCCGGCCCTGAAGGCGCTGCGCAGGGCCGGAGTACGGTCCGAAGGGCTGTACCTCGCCTGGGACTTCACCGTCGCGAGCACCCGGAGCCTCACCGGCGACCTCTTCACCGTCCGCGACGACGCGTTCCGTCGGCTCGGCGGCCGTTCGCCCGCGTTCGCCGTCACCGGTGTCACCGACTTCACGGCCGGCCAGGACTCCCGGATCGCCCGGGAGGTGACCGGCCGGATCAGCGTGCCCGGCTATCTGGACCTGCCCGGCGGCCCGCCCGGCTCGGTGCTGCACCGCGGCCCGGACGGACTGCCCCGACGGCTCCCGGGAAGCACCCGACTCGCCTCGTTCCGCTGCGAGATACCGCGCTCCGCCTTCCGTACCCCCTCGTACCCCGCGCTCTACGGGCACGGTCTCCTCGGCCGCCGCTCCGAGGTCGCCGCGGGCAACGTCAAGGCGATGGCGGCAGAGCACAACTTCACATTCTGCGCGACGGACTGGATCGGGATGGCCGAGGAGGACATCCCCGTGGTGCTCGGCGCGCTCGCCGACCCGAACCTCTTCCCCGCCGTTCCCGAACGCAGCGAGCAGGGCATGCTGAACGCCCTCTTCCTCGCCCGCGCCCTGATCCACGCCGACGGGCTGACCACCGACGCGGCCTTCCGCGACGCGGACGGCCGCCCGCTCGTCGACATCCGGCACGGCGTCGGGTACGACGGGAACAGCCAGGGCGGAATCCTCGGCGGCGCCCTGGTCGCCGCCTCGCCCGACATCCGGCGCGGGGTCCTCGGCGTCACCGGCATGAACTACGGCCTGCTCCTCAACCGCAGCGTCGACTTCGCGCCGTTCCAGCAGGTCCTGGACCTCTCCTACCCGGACAAGCTGCGCCAGCAGATCGTCCTCCAGCTGTTCCAGATGGTGTGGGACCGCGGCGAGACCAACGCGTACGCGAACCACCTCACCGACCGCCATCAGGTACTGATGCACATCGCGTACGGGGACCACCAGGTCGCCAACGCGGCTGCCGACGTGGAGGCGCGCACCATCGGCGCCCGGCTGATCTCCCCGGCGCTTGCCCCGGACCGCAGTCCGGACGCCGTCCCGTACTGGGGCATCGCGACCGTCGCCTCCGGCCGACTGCCGTACCGGGGGTCCGCGATGACGGTGTGGGACAGCGGCACGCCCACCCCACCGCTCACCAACACCCCGCCCGCCGGGCCCCTTTACGGCCACGACCCGCACTCGGACCCCCGCAATTCGCCGGCCGCACGTCAGCAGAAGGCCACCTTCCTGACCACCGGCCGTGTCATCGATGTCTGCGGCGACACGCCGTGCACCGCCGCCCCCACCTCCTGACACCCCCACACCCCGACAGGGATGCAGACAAGGAGCACCATGCGCACGCACCGCATCACCCAGGCAGCCGTCGCGGCCGTCCTGCTCGCCGGTACGGTCCTCGTCCCGCCCGCCCTCGCCGCCACTCCCGCCGGCGCACCCGCGGCGAGCGCCGGGGCCACCGCGCGGGCCGCCGCCGTGCCGTTCACCGCGGCCACCGCCAACCGCGCCGCCGACGGCGGCTACACGCTCTCCTGGTCCTCCGCCGCCGGTTCGGTGACCGTCACCGCCGTCACCTCCCCCGACGCCACCACCGGCACCACGGTGGGCACCGCGCCCGGCACCGGTTCACTGACCGTCCCCGCCGGAACCCTCACCGAAGCGGGGCGCTGGTACTTCCGGCTGGTGCCGGACAGCGGTGCACCGCTCGTCGTCGCCGAACGCTCGCTCGGGATCGAGTCCGCCCGCAACTTCCGGGACATCGGCGGCTACCGCACCACCGACGGGCGCTGGGTGCGCCCGGGGCTGGTCTACCGCTCCAACAAGATCAACAAGCTCAGCGACGCCGAGCAGCAGCGCCTGCTCTCCCAGCGCCTCACCCTCGACGTGGACCTGCGCAACGCGGTGGAGCGGCACGAGGACCCGGACCGGCTGCCCGCCGGTGTGAAGTACCAGGTCGCCGATGTGGTGTCGCTCAGCCACGGCATCCGCTTCCACGACTCGGCCCTGATGACGCTGGCCGAGGCCATCGCGGCCGGGCTGTTCTCCGGCTCGTCCGACCTCGGCCAGTCCATCGGCTACCCGTTCATGGTCAACTTCGTGGGCGCCGACTACGCCTTCCGCGACCTGCTCACGGCCGTCGCGACGAACGACTCCGGCGCGACGGTCTTCCACTGCAGCTCGGGCAAGGACCGCACCGGCTGGAGCACCGCCGTGCTGCTCACCCTGCTCGGTGTGCCGCGCGAGACCGTCGAGGCGGACTTCCTCGCCAGCAACGACTACCTGGGCAACCCGAAGGCCGTCGAACTGAGCTGGCTGCGCGCGGCTTTCGACGAGGTCGACCATCTGTACGGCGACTTCGACAGCTACATACGCGAGGGCCTGAAGCTCGACGACGCGACGGTGGCCGCCCTGCGCAACAAGCTGCTGACGGACTGACGCACCGTCAATGACCGGTGTACTGACGCGTGGTGCCCCCGCCTTTCACCGGCTGAGGCCCGCCGTCAGTACGCCGGATAGCGGTCGGCCGGCCAGGCCACCGCGTGCTCGAACTCCACGCACAGGTCGTCGGCCAGCTCACTGATCACGCCCCGGCCCTCGGTCGACACCAGCCAGGCCGACGGCAGGTGTACGTCCCCGTGGCGCGCGCCGAGCAGATTGCCGCAGATCGCGCCCGTGGAATCGCTGTCGCCCGAGTGGTTGACCGAGAGCAGCAACGCCCCGGCCACCTGATCGGCGCCGGGCAGCACTAGGGCGCAGTACACCGCGATGGCGAGGGCCTCCTCGGCGACCCACCCGGCACCCAGCGTCTCCACCTTCTCGCCGGTCGGCGCGCCCTGCGCGGCCAGGTCGACGGCGGCCCGCAGCGCCGCCGTCGTCTCCTCGTGCCCCGGGTGGCGGCGCAGCAGCTCCATGGCCCGCAGCACGGCGCCCTCCGTCGAGTCGCCCTCCAGCAGGTGCGCGACGATCGCGGCGAAGGCCCCGGCGGCGTACGCACCGGTGGGGTGGCCGTGGGTGATCTGCGCGCACCAGTAGGCGAGCCGGAAGGCAGCCTCGGCGTCCTGGCCCACCAGCCCGAAGGGGGCCGACCGCATCACGGTGCCGCACCCCTTGGACCCGGTGTTGACGGGTCCGGGCTCACCGAGCCGGTCCTTCGGTTCGGGGACATGGCCGGTCGCGAGCCCGGTCAGGCAGGCGTTGCCGGGCGCCCGGCGCGCGTAGAGCCAGGGCTGCTGCCTGAGCCGGCCGGTACGCACCGGGTCGTCGCCGCCCCGGGCCGGTGGCGCGGGGTGGTTCTGGGTGTCCAGCCAGCGCAGATAGGCGTTGCGTACGATCCGGGTCTCGGCGCCGCCGTCCTCGGTGCCGCCCTTCGCCATCGCCCGGGAATGGGCCCTGATCAGCCCCTCGGCGGTGAACAGGGTCATCTGCGTGTCGTCCGTGACCCGCCCGACGGCCCCTTCCTCGTCCGGGAGCAGCCCCTGTACGCCGTGCTCACCGTGCGCGCGGCGGATACCGGCCAGGGACAGGAACTCCACCGGATTGCCCAGCGCGTCCCCGACGGCCCCACCCAGCAGACAGCCCCGGACCCTCGCCCTGCGGCCTGTGAGGTCCTCCCATGATGTGCCGTTCACGCACACTCTCCCAATCCGACGTCGACAGGTCGTCCCAAAAAGCCGTCGCGGGTCCATCCTGGTAGGAGAGGCGATCGCCATGCGTACCGGCAATGAACCGACGACTGCCCGCAGTCCACTGCGGCTGCGGCTCTGGCTGAGTCTATGGGGGCTGGCCTGGGCCGTTTTCGGCCTGGCCGCCTTCACGATGACCGGCCGGCCGGGCTGGGCCGCCGCCTGCGGCCTGCTGCTCCTGCTCGTCCTCGTGGACCTGACGATGATCGTCCACCACATCCACCAGGGCCCGCACTACCAGCCCGGCCGCGATGTCCCGCCGTACGAACCCGACCACGGCGGGCACGGCAGATACGGCCACTGAGCCGGGCCGGGCTCCCGCGTCCGCCCGGCGCCGCGGCTCAGTCCTGGGCCGGGAAACGGGCCGCCTTCAGGTACTCCGGGTTCGGGTCGAGCGCGGCGGCCAGCCGGAAATGACGGGCGGCCCGGTCCGTACGGCCGGAGCGCTCGAAAGTGCGGGCCAGCGCGAAGTGCGCGAAGGCGTTGTCCGGTTCGCGTTCCAGGACGAGTTCGAATTCGAGCTCGGCGGGGCGCAGCTGGGCGGCGGCGAAGAACGCACGGGCGCGCAGCAGCCGGGCCGCGGTGTTCTCCGGATGGGCCGCGATCACCGAATCCAGCAGCTTGACCGCGCCTCGGGGGTCGCGCGCGGCCAGCAGGTGTTCGGCCGCGCGGAAGTCGATGACGTCTGTCTCCGGGGTCCTCTCGGGCACGGTCTCGTCCTTCCCTTCGTCACCGGGTCCACAACGTCCGGCCGGGGCCCGGTATTCCGCGGCGGGGCCTGCGGACCGGACGGCGGGGTCAGTCTGCCGCGGCCCGCTCGGTCAGCTCCGACCAGACCTTGCGGACCTGCGGCTCCAGGTCCTCCAGCGGTCCGTCGTTGTCGATGATCAGATCGGCCACGGCCCGCCGCTGCTCCCGGGTCGCCTGGGCGGCCATCCGGGCGCGGGCCTCGGACTCGGTCATGCCGCGCAGCCGTACCAGCCGGTCGAGCTGGGTCTCGGGGCTCGCGTCCACGACGACTACCAGGTCGTAGAGCGGTGCCAGACCGTTCTCGGTGAGGAGGGGTACGTCATGCACGACGACCGAGTCGGGCTCCGCGGCCCGCTCCAGCTCGGCGGAGCGGGCGCCGACCAGCGGGTGGACGATCGCGTTGAGAGCGGCGAGCCGGCCGGCGTCGGAGAAGACGATCGAGCCGAGCTTCGGCCGGTCCAGGGTGCCGTCCGCGGTGAGGACGCCGTCGCCGAACTCTTCGACGACGGCCGTGAGCCCGGGTGTCCCCGGCTCGACGACCTCGCGGGCGATCCGGTCCGCGTCGATCAGCACGGCTCCGTATCCGACGAACAGCCGTGACACCTCACTCTTGCCGGCGCCGATCCCACCGGTCAGGCCCACTTTCAGCATGACCGGCAGCCTAGTACGCAAAGGGAGCGGCGGGAGGGGTCAGGCAAAGGGAGCGGCGGGAGGGGTCAGGCAAAGGGAGCGGCGGGAGGGGTCAGGCAAAGGGAGCGGCGGGAGGGGTCAGGCGTCCCCCTCGCGCTCCGCGAGGAACCGTTCGAATTCGAGGCCGATCTCGTCGGCAGACGGCAGGTCCACCGGCTCGGCCACCAGATTGCCGCGGGTCTCGGATCCGGCGACCGCGTCGTACTGGTGCTCAAGGCCCTCGACGAGCGAGACGAGCTCCTCGTCGCCCTGGTCGATCTGCCGGTCGATCTCGGTCTGGGTGCGGTGCGCCTCCGTGCGCAGGGCATGGGCGACGGCCGGCAGGACCAGGCCGGTCGCGGCCGTGATCGACTCCAGCACGGTGAGCGCCGCGTCCGGATATGCGGAGCGGGCGACGTAGTGCGGCACATGGGCGGCGACACCGAGGACGTCGTGTCCGGCCTCCATCAGCCGGTACTCCACCAGGGCTTCCGCGGAGCCGGGCACCTGCGCCTCGTCGAAGGGGCTGCGATGGCCGGGCATGAGGTCCGTGCGGTTGCCGTGCGGGGTGATGCCGACGGGGCGGGTGTGCGGAACGCCCATCGGGATGCCGTGGAAATTCACCGCGAGGCGGACGCCGAGGCGCTCGACGATCTGCTCGACGGCGGCGGCGAAGCGCTCCCACTCCACATCGGGCTCGGGCCCGGACAGCAGCAGGAAGGGGGCTCCGGTGGCGTCCTGCACGACCCTGACGTCGAGCGTCGGGGTCTCGTAGGCGGCCCAGCGGTCGCGCCGGAAGGTCAGCAGCGGGCGCCGGGCGCGGTAGTCGACGAGACGGTCGTGGTCGAAGCTGGCCACGACCTGGTGCGGCAGCGTTTCGAGCAGGCCGTCCACGATCTGCTCGCCGGTCTCGCCCGCGTCGATGTATCCGTCGAAGTGGTAGAGCATGACCAGGCCGACCGACTCCTGGGCGAGCGCCATGTCGACGACGGCCAGGCCCTTCGGCTCCCATTCGTACAAACTCTGCGGATCAGGCACGGTTACCGCTCCTCCTCGTGTTCCTGGAGAAGAACGTCCGGCAGGGCACACGCATTCCCGGACTGTGCCCTTTCACCCGCCGGTTCATGCCGGTACCAGGGCGGGAATCCGGGCCCCGGCGACAGCGGCGGGCGCCCCGTCCGTCTCACGAGGACACCGGCATCGGCGCCGAAGACACGGGCGTTGACGTTCATGTCGGTGAACAGCCGGGCGGAGAAGCCGAGTTCACGACAGGGGCGGTGCGTCCGGGGTCCTCGCCGGGTTGCGTCACGGGGCGTCAGCTCCCCAGGTAGCCCACATACGTTCCCCCGTTCACCCCCCAACCACTCACTCCTCTCACAACCCCTTCGCGGGCATTGGTCCAGACATTGACACGGCCGCACGGCGTCCCTACCGTCACTGGGCAGCACGTTCAGAGACTCGCCCCACATTCATGTACGAGAACCTCGGACATCTTCGACGGGAAGGCACCCCCATGCGCACCCGCACGCTGCTCCCCGCCCTGCTGGCCACCGCGCTCGCCACCGGCGGCCCCGCGCTCGCCTCCGCCACCACGGCGGGTGCGGCCACGGTCATCGATGTGAGCACCGCCGCCCAGCTCAAGTCCGCTCTCACCGCCGCGGCCCCCGGCGACACGATCCGGCTCGCGGACGGCACCTACACCGGCAACTTCAAGGCGACCGTCCCCGGCACCGCTTCCGCCCGGATCACCCTCACCGGCTCCGCCAGGGCGGTCCTCACCGCCGGCGGAGGCTACGGCCTGCATCTCGACGGCGCCTCCTACTGGACCGTCAAGGGCATCACCGTCACCGGCGGCCAGAAGGGCATCATGGCCGACGCCGCCACCGGCGTCGTCATCGATTCGGTGACCGTGCACGATCTGGACATGGAGGGCGTCCACTTCCGCAAGTCCAGCAAGGACGGCGTCATCAAGAACTCATGGATCCACGACACCGGACACGACGGCCGCGGCATGGGTGAGGGCGTCTACGTCGGCACGGCCGGTGATCTCTCCGACCGGAGCGACCGGGTCCAGATCCTGGGCAACACGATCGGCCCGGGGGTCGGCGGCGAGAACGTCGACATCAAGGAAGGCACCACCGGGGCGAAGATCATCGGCAACACCTTCGACGGCAGCGGGCTGACCGGCGCCAACTACGACGACTCCTGGGTCGATGTGAAGGGCAACGACGTCCTGGTCGAGGGAAACAAGGGCTCCCGTACGACCAACAACGGCTATGAGACCCACACCCAGCAGAGCGGCTGGGGCTGTGGCACCGTCTTCCGCGACAACGCCTCGGACCTGACCGGCGCCAAGGGCGACAAGCAGATCGCGATCAACGTCACCAACTACGGCGCGAGCTGCCCGACCACCGTCCGCAGCAGCAACACGGTGACCGGCGGCAAGGGCCTGACCAACATCACCGTCACGCCGTAACCGCGCCGCGCAAACGGGTGAGGCCCGCTCCCCGAGGGGAGCGGGCCTCACTTTTCAGCTACTGCGGTCGATCAACGACCGGAGGGGGTGCAGAGCGTCAGCTCTGGCCGCCCGCCAGCTTCTCGCGCAGGGCAGCCAGGGCCTCGTCCGACGCCAGGGCGCCGGAGTTGTCCGCGGACTCCGAGGAGTACGAGCCGCCACCGCTGCCGCCGGAGGCAGCCGGGGCGCCACCGGCCGGGGCAGCAGCGCCCTCGGCAGCAGCGGCCTCGTCGGCCTCGCGGGACTTGATGACCTGGGCCTGGTGCTGCTCGAAGCGCTGCTGCGCCTCGGCGTACTGCGTCTCCCACGCCTCGCGCTGGGTCTCGTAGCCCTCGAGCCAGTCGTTGGTCTCGGGGTCGAAGCCCTCGGGGTAGATGTAGTTGCCCTGGTCGTCGTAGGACGCGGCCATGCCGTACAGGGTCGGGTCGAACTCGACCGAGGCCGGGTCGGCACCGAAGGACTCGTTGGCCTGCTTCAGCGAGAGGCTGATGCGACGACGCTCGAGGTCGATGTCGATGACCTTGACGAAGATCTCGTCGTTGACCTGGACGACCTGCTCCGGGATCTCCACGTGGCGCTCGGCCAGCTCGGAGATGTGGACCAGACCCTCGATGCCCTCGTCGACACGCACGAACGCACCGAACGGAACGAGCTTGGTGACCTTACCGGGAACGACCTGCCCGATCTGGTGCGTGCGGGCGAACTGCTGCCACGGGTCTTCCTGCGTCGCCTTGAGCGACAGGGAGACGCGCTCGCGGTCCATGTCGACGTCGAGAACCTCGACGGTGACCTCCTGGCCGACCTCGACAACCTCGGAGGGGTGGTCGATGTGCTTCCAGGAGAGCTCGGAGACGTGCACGAGACCGTCGACGCCGCCAAGGTCCACGAACGCACCGAAGTTGACGATCGAGGAAACGACGCCGGAGCGGACCTGGCCCTTCTGCAGGGTCGTGAGGAACGTCTGGCGGACCTCGCTCTGGGTCTGCTCCAGCCAGGCACGGCGGGACAGGACCACGTTGTTGCGGTTCTTGTCCAGCTCGATGATCTTGGCCTCGAGCTCCTTGCCCACGTAGGGCTGGAGGTCACGGACGCGGCGCATCTCGACGAGGGAGGCCGGCAGGAAGCCACGGAGGCCGATGTCGAGGATGAGACCACCCTTGACGACCTCGATGACGGTACCGGTGACGATGCCGTCCTCTTCCTTGATCTTCTCGATCGTGCCCCAGGCACGCTCGTACTGAGCGCGCTTCTTGGACAGGATGAGGCGGCCTTCCTTGTCCTCCTTCTGGAGAACCAGGGCCTCGATCTCGTCGCCGACCTTGACGACCTCGTTCGGGTCGACGTCGTGCTTGATCGAGAGCTCGCGGGAGGGGATGACGCCTTCGGTCTTGTAACCGATGTCGAGCAGGACCTCGTCCCGGTCGACCTTCACGATGACGCCGTCGACGATGTCGCCGTCGTTGAAGTACTTGATCGTCTCGTCGATCGCGGCGAGGAAGGCTTCCTCGTTACCGATGTCGTTGACCGCTACCTGCGGGGTGGTGGCGGTGGTCTCGGTGCTGCTCGTCATGTGGGAAAGGGCTCCGGTACGGACAGTGAGTCGTAGGTACTGCTACGCCGGGAGCCCGTATCACCTCTGCAGAAGCCGGACAGCTCGGGAAGCGCCGATCCCGCCGGACGGGAGGCGCCTCGTGAACCGAGGGGACATACAACAGATGCGAGCGCGGCCTGCTAGGTCTGAGGCGCGCAGGCTCGCAGCGCAACTTGTAGCATACGGGGGCAGCCGGGCACGGTCAATGCGCGAAGCCGCACACCGGGGGCGCAACGGCTCATATCCGGCGCAACTCGTGTTCCCCGAGGCCAGATCGGCTCCAGGAGACAATCCGTGGGCACGGGAGCCGTGCTCACAGGCACCCCCGGTACGTACCGCGTGCGGCGGGGTGAAGGCAAACTACAACGACGGACACGATGAGCCAAGAGATCTACGCGGCCGAACCGGCAGCGACCCGCCGCGAGGCGTCGGAGGCCGAGAGCAGCCGGGCCAGCCGCGGCTGGTGGAACCGGAACGCCGACGAGTACCAGAGCGACCACGGCGCCTTCCTCGGCGACGACCGTTTCGTCTGGGGGCCCGAGGGGCTCGACGAGGCGGAGGCCGGCCTGCTGGGGTCCGCCGCGTCGCTGCGCGGCCTGGACGTCCTGGAGATCGGCGCGGGCGCCGCGCAGTGCTCGCGCTGGCTCGCCGCGCAGGGCGCCCGTCCGGTGGCCCTGGACCTCTCGCACCGGCAGCTGCAGCACGCGCTGCGGATCGGCGGCAGCGACGTGCCGGCCGTCCGGCTGGTGGAGGCGGACGCCGGGATGCTGCCGTTCCGGGACGGCTCCTTCGACCTGGCGTGCTCCGCCTACGGCGCGGTGCCCTTCGTCGCCGACCCCGTGCAGGTCTTCCGCGAGGTGCACCGCGTGCTGCGCCCCGGGGGCCGCTGGGTCTTCTCGGTGACGCACCCGGTCCGCTGGGCGTTCCCGGACGAGCCGGGGCCGGAGGGCCTCTCGGTCGCCGCCTCCTACTTCGACCGCACCCCCTACGTCGAGCAGGACGAGCGGGGCGACGCCGTGTACGTCGAGCACCACCGGACGCTGGGCGACCGGGTGCGGGACGTGGTGGCCGGCGGCTTCCGTCTGGTAGACCTCGTCGAACCGGAGTGGCCCGCCTGGAACCACCAGGAGTGGGGCGGCTGGTCACCGCTGCGCGGCAGCCTCATCCCCGGCACGGCGATCTTCGTCTGCGAACGGGCCTGAGCGGACGGGACCGAGCGGGCGGAGCGCGGGGGCCCGGGTCCGGGCGGGGGCGCGCCGTACGAGACTGGGGGCGTGATCCGTACCGACGCCCTGGACCAGTTGCCCGTACGCACCGCTGTGCCCGCCCTGGAGCGGGCGCTCGACGACCGCGGCGTCGCGGTGCTGTGCGCGCCGCCCGGCACCGGCAAGACGACGCTCGTACCGCTGGTCCTGGCCGGTCTGGCCGGGGGCGGTCCGGTGCGCAGGGTGGTGGTGGCCGAGCCGCGGCGGATCGCCGCGCGGGCGGCGGCGCGGCGGATGGCCTGGCTCATCGGGGAGCAGGCCGGCGGCCGGGTGGGGTTCACGGTCCGCGGCGAGCGGGTGGTGGGGCACGACACGGTGGTGGAGGTGGTGACCACCGGTGTGCTGCTCCAGCGGCTCCAGCGCGACCAGGAGCTGGCCGGGGTCGATGCGGTGATCATCGACGAGTGCCACGAGCGGCACCTGGACGCGGACACGGTCGCCGCGTTCCTGCTCGATGTGCGGGAGGCGATCCGGCCCGATCTGCGGCTGGTCGCCGCCTCGGCGACGACGGACGCACAGGGCTGGGCACGGCTGCTGGGCGATGCTCCGGTGGTCGAGGCGCAGGGTGTCTCGCACCCGGTGGAGGTGGTCTGGGCGCCGCCGGCCGCTCCGGTACGGCCGCCGCACGGGATGAGGGTCGATCCGGCGCTGCTGACGCATGTCGCCGCGACGGTGCGCCGGGCGCTCGCCGAGCGGGACGGCGACCTGCTGTGTTTTCTGCCGGGTGTCGGTGAGATCGGCCGGGTGGCGGGGCAGCTGGCCGGGGTGGCCGCCGAGGTGCTCCAGGTGCACGGGCGGGCTCCGGCGGCGGTGCAGGACGCGGTGCTGGCCGGGTCGTCGGAGGGCCGGCGGGTGGTGCTGGCGACCTCGGTGGCGGAGTCGTCCCTCACCGTGCCCGGGGTGCGGATTGTGGTGGACTCGGGGCTGGCCAGGGAGCCGCGTACCGATCACGCCCGGGGGCTGAGCGCGCTGACGACGGTGCGGGCCTCGCAGGCGGCGGGGAGGCAGCGGGCGGGCCGGGCCGGCCGGGAGGCGCCCGGGGCGGTGTACCGGTGCTGGGCGCAGGCGGAGGACGGGCGGCTCGCCCGGTTCCCGTCCCCGGAGATCAAGGTCGCGGATCTGGCGGCGTTCGCGTTGCAGGCGGCGTGCTGGGGCGATCCGGACGCATCGGGTCTGGCGCTGCTCGACCCGCCGCCGGCGGGTGCGATGAGCGCGGCGCGCGAGGTGCTGGCGGCGGTCGGCGCGGTGGACGCGGACGGACGGGTGACCGACCGAGGTGTACGGATGTCCCGTCTCGGCCTGCATCCGCGCCTGGCGCGGGCGTTGCTGGACGGCGCCGCCGAGGTGGGCGGGCGGCGGGCGGCCGAAGTGGTGGCGCTGCTGGGCGAGGAGCCGCCGCGGGAGTACGGGGACGATCTGGCGGCCGCGCTGCGCTCGGCGCGGCGGGGCGGGGACGGCTACGCGGCGCGCTGGCGGCAGGAGGTCCGGCGGCTGTCCTCGTCGGTGCGGGACGTGGCCGGGGGTTCGGGTCCGGACGACGCGGCCGTCGGTCTGGTGGCCGCGCTGGCGTTCCCGGAGCGGGTGGCGCGGGCGCGCGGCGAGGGGGTGTTCCTGATGGCGTCGGGGACGGGCGCGGAGCTGCGGGACGGTTCGGGGCTGCGCAGTGCGCCCTGGCTGGCCGTTGCGGTCGCCGACCGGCCCGCGCACGCGGCGTCCGCGCGGGTGCGGCTGGCGGCCGTCGTCGACGAGGAAACGGCACGGGCGGCGGCCGGACATCTGCTGCGGGAAGGCGAGGAGGTCCGGTGGGCCGGCGGTGATGTGGTGGCCCGCCGGGTGGAGCGGCTGGGCGCCGTCGAGCTGTCGGTGCGTCCGCTGCGGCAGCCGGAGCCCGCGCTGGTGCGCGAGGCGCTGGTCGAGGGGCTGCGGCGGGAAGGGCTCGGGCTGCTGCGGTGGACGCGGGAGAGCGAGCAGCTGCGGGAGCGGCTCGCGTTCTTGCGCCGTGAGCTGGGAGAACCTTGGCCGGACGTGTCGCAGGACGCGCTGCTGGAACGTGCCGGGCAGTGGCTGGAGCCCGAGCTGTCCCGGGCCCGGCGGCGCTCCGATCTGGCGCGGATCGACGCGGGGCAGGCGCTGCGGCGGCTGCTGCCGTGGGCGACGGGCGAGGCGGCGCGGCTGGACGAGCTGGCGCCGGAGCGGATCGAGGTGCCGAGCGGTTCCCGGGTCCGGGTGGAGTACGGCGGGGCGCAGCCCGTACTCGCGGTGAAGCTCCAGGAGCTGTTCGGCCTGCGGGAGACCCCGAGGGTGGCCGGGGTTCCGGTCCTGGTCCATCTCCTCTCCCCGGCCGGCCGTCCCGCGGCCGTCACCGCGGATCTGGCGTCGTTCTGGCAGGACGGCTACCGGGCCGTACGGGCGGAGCTGCGCGGCCGCTACCCGAAGCATCCGTGGCCGCAGGACCCGACGACGGTGGAGGCGACGCGGTTCACGAAGGCGCGGCTCAAGCGGGAGTAGGGGCGGGGTCCGGTGTCGTGTCCGGGCGGCGGGAGCGGGCCTCCAGCCACAGGGCGAGCGCGAGCAGTCCGACGCCGAGGGCCAGGAAGCCCCACGGCAGGTACGAGGTGAGCAGCAGGACCAGCAGGCGCTGGGACTCGACCAGGTCGACGATCGATTCGACGTAGTCCGGGCGCATCTTCACGTGCCCGGCGAACACGGTCATGGTGTCCTGCGGCATCCCCATCTTCCTGGCGTTGCGCAGCTCCTCCTTGTGGATCTCCTCGCCGTTGACGGGCGCTCCGGTGACCGGGTCCACCCAGAACATCCGCTTGGTGGTGTACCAGCGGGTCATGCCCGTCTTCGCGATCTGCTGCGGGGTGACGCCCTTGATCGGCATCTTCTTCGGCATCGGGACCTTGGTCCACGGGACGGTCTGCTCGAAGTAGTACACCTCCATGCCGTGGAAGGTACGGGTGCCCCGGTAGTGGATGGGTGAGCTGGTGCGGGCCTGGGCGTCGAAGTACTCGTAGTCGCGCTTCTGGGTGAGGAAGGGCCACTTGAACTCGATGCCCTCGCGCCTGACCGGGTCGCCGTCGACGGATTCGCCGGTGGCGTGGACGGGGGCCTGGGTGTGGGCGTCGAAGATGTAGCGCTCGGGGATCTCGGAGACCATCTTGCCGTCCGGGCCGGCCACGAAGCTGAGGGCGTCCCAGACGACGACGTCGCGGCCGGCGTTGCGTTCGATCTTCTCGGACTCCTCGACGTTGCCCTTGAGGGTCTGCACGATGGTGACCTTGGGGACCGTCTTCACCTTCATGTTGTCGTTGTAGTCGAGGAGGGTGGCGGGTTTCGCCTCCAGCACCGTCTCCTGGTATTGGCTGGGCGGGATCTTCGCCAGCCTCGGGAAGGCGTACCAGCGCAGCAGCGGCGACATGGCGGCGAAGAAGACGGCGAACGCCAGGAGTACGAGGCTGGCTCGGCGGCGCATGATGGTGCCCTCCCTCGGCTTCGGTTGCTTCTTCCGGTGGTCGGTGCCCCAGGAGCACTAGTTCTTGGGGCCCGGGACGGTGGTCAGCAGGGGTTCGGGCGAGGTCTCTCCCGGCGGGGCGCCGATCGCGCTCATGGTCAGGACGAGCGCGAGGGCTGCGGCCAGCCCGATGGCGGCGGCGACGAGAGCACGCATGCCGGTCCTCCCGGAGAGCATGGATCTGATGGGTCGTCAGCGTTGGGGCACCGTAGCAACGCGGGCGCGAGATGAGAACACGTGGAACAGCCCCTGTGCCGGGTGACGGCAAAGGGGCTGCTCGGACGTGCGGAGGATCCGGGTCAGGCGGCGGGTGTCTCGGGCGTCCCGGAGGGGTCGGGCGTCGCCGAAGGCTCGGACGCCTCGACCTTCAGCTCGACGACGACCGTGGCGCCGCCCTCGGTGGTGAGGCGCAGCTTGTAGGTCCCCTCGGTGCCGTCGGCGTAGATCCTGGGCAGCTTCAGGGTGCCGTCGGCGCCGGTCCTCAGCCCCGTGAGGGTACGGACCGTCTTGCCGTCGGCGTCCTTGAAGCAGGGGCCCTTGTCGTTCTCGACCGGCTTCACGTCATCGGTGATCATGGTGGCGGTGACGGCGACACCCGCCGCGACCGCACCCTTGTAGGTGGCCTTGACCTCGACGGTGTCGGCGAACTCGGTGCCGGGCGCCGCAGTCAGCGCCTTGTCGTCGGTCCTGGCGATCGCGTCGGCCCGGCGGGCGGTGACGGTCGCCGTGTAGGCGACGGGGGGCAGCGAGCGGCCGGTGGCGGCGGCCCGCACCGTGAACTTCCCGGACTTCTCGCCCGCCTTCAGCACCGGGGCGGTGGCCGTCCCGTCGGCTCCGGTGAGGAGGGTGACCGTCTTCTTCCCGCCGTCGAAGGCGGCGTCGGTGTCACCGGCGACGGTGAAGGTCACGGACACCTTGGCGAGCGGGCCGCCGAGGCCGTTCCTGGCCCGCACCTTGATCCGTTCGGCGAAGGCGTCGCCCGCGGTGGCGGTCAGCGTGCCGGTACCGGCGTTCTCCACAGCCGCGAGGGTCCGGGACGGCTTGGGAGTGGGCTTCGGGGTCGGCTTCGGGCTGGTCGACCCGCCGTCACCCGGCTTCGACGGGTTCGGCTTCGGCTTGGTCGTTCCGGACGGCGAGGGCGACGGGCTCGGGCTGCCGGAGTCGCGGTCCGCGCCTCCGCCGAGGCCGGGCGGCACGGCACCGGTGCCGTCGGGGATCTCGTGGGTGCCGCGGTTGTAGTAGTCGAACCACGAGCGGACGGTACGCAGATAGGCGTCCGAGTGGTTGTAACTCAGGACCGCCCGGTCGAGGTCCGCGGCGAGGGACAGATCGCGGGAGCCGGCGCAGAGGTAGCGGCCGGCGGCGAGCGCCGCGTCGTAGATGTTGTTGGGGTCCTTGCGGCCGTCGCCGTTGCCGTCCTGGCCCCAGGTCGCCCAGGTGGACGGGATGAACTGCATCGGGCCCACGGCGCGGTCATGGGTCGAGTCCCCGTCGTACGCCCCGTTGTCGGTGTCCTTGATCATGGCGAAGCCCCGGCCGTCGAGGACCGGGCCGAGGATCGGCGAGAACGTGGTGCCGTTCGCGTCGACCCTGCCGCCGCGGGCCTGGCCGGACTCGACCTTGCCGATCGCGGCGAGCAGCTGCCAGGGCAGCCGGCAGGCGGCGTCGCTGTCGGCGACGGTCCGCTCGGCCTTCTTGTACGCGGCCAGGATCGAGGCCGGGATGCCGGATTCCGCGCTGCCGGTGACGGGCAGATGCGTGGACGTGCCGGGCTTGTCGGGGGTGTTCAGCGGGGGGAGGTCCGTGTAGTACGGCGAGTTGCCGGTGGCCGCGCTGTCGTCGGGCGGAGGGGTCGTCCCGGTGGACTGCTGGTCGCCGCTGTCGGTGACCAGTGTGGCGCCCGGGGCCCCCGAGGCGGAGAGCGCCGCGACGGCGACGGCGGCCACAGCAGTGGTGGTCGCCCCCTTGCGAAGTCGGCGACCGAATTGCGCTGCCATAACCTCTGGCCCCTCCCCTTCGACGGCTGTCCGCGCTCCCCAGCAGCAGGACTCAGGCGACCCTACGGCAACTTGTGCCGTCGGGACACCGTGTGCTGACCGGTTCTCACCTGTTTTTCACGTTCCGGACAGCAAGCTGTACGGCGGTGGCCGGGCGAGCGGGACGGCTCGCCCATACTTGCCGCCATGCCGTTCACACTCAGCCATGCCGCCGCCGTCCTCCCCGGGATACGGCGGGACGGGACAGCACGCGGCCCGCTGTTCGCCTCGGCGCTCGTCGCGGGCTCCTTCGCCCCCGACATGACGTACTACGCGGACACCGCGGTTCCCGGCGCCATGGAGTTCGGGCAGGTCACCCACTCGGTGTGGGGTGTGCTCACGGTCGATGTGCTGATCACCGCGGCCGTGGTGGCGTTGTGGCTGCTGCTGCGCGAACCGCTGGTGGCGCTGCTGCCGGAAGCCTGGCAGGGGCGGGTGCACGCGTTCCTGCGGGGTCGGCGCGGGGCCCGGGGTGTCCGGGAGGCCGCCGGGTTCGTGCTGTCGGCGGTGACCGGGGCCGCCACCCATGTCGTCTGGGACGCCTTCACCCATCACGACCGGTGGGGGGTGCGCCTGGTGCCGGTGCTCGACGGCAGCATCGGCGGATTCCCGGTGTTCCAGCTGGTGCAGTACGGCAGTTCGGCGGTGGCCCTGGCCGTGCTCGCCCGGTTCACGGCGTCGGGGCTGCGGCGGACCGGGGCGCGCCCGGTCCCGTCGTCGGTGCCGGTGCTGGACCGTCGGGGCCGGTGGGCGGCGGGGGTGCTGCTGAGCGTCTGCGTACTGCTCGGTGTCGCCCACCGGTGCGCACGCTGGTACGCGTACTTCGGTCACATCGGCACCCCGCTGGACATCATCCCGACCGCCTGCTTCGGCGCCGGGGCGGGGCTGGCGGTGGGCCTGGTGCTGTACGGGGCGTGGCTGCGGCTGCGGCGACCGCGCACAGCCGCAGCCACGGTCGCCGAACGGATGTAGGGCCGACTTGCGCGCAGGCATCCGGGCGGGCCGGGGACGTGTTGTCCCAGGCCCGTCCGGCGCCTTCGGCGGGTCAGTGCGCCGCCGACTCCCAGTCCGTACCGACGCCCACCGAGACATCCAGCGGGGCGCGCAACTGCACGGCCGTGGACATCTCGTGGCGCACGATCTCCTCGACCTGCGCCCGCTCGCCCCCGGCGATCTCCAGCACGATCTCGTCATGGACCTGGAGCAGCATCCGGGACTTCAGCTTCGCCCCGGTCAGCGCCCGGTCGACCTGGAGCATGGCGACCTTGACGATGTCCGCGGCCGTGCCCTGGATCGGTGCGTTGAGCGCCATCCGCTCCGCCATCTCACGGCGCTGGCGGTTGTCGCTGTTGAGGTCGGGGAGGTAACGGCGGCGGCCGAAGACCGTCTCCGTGTAGCCCGTGGCCCTGGCCTCCTCGACCACCCGGTGCAGATAGTCACGCACTCCGCCGAACCGCTCGAAGTACGTGTCCATCAGGCCGCGCGCCTCGCCCGCCTCGATGTTCAGCTGCTGGGAGAGGCCGAACGCGGAGAGCCCGTACGCGAGTCCGTAGCTCATGGCCTTGATCTTGCGGCGCATCTCCGGGTCGACGGCCGACTTGTCGACGCCGAAGACCTGCGAGGCGACCGTGGTGTGCAGGTCCTCCCCGGAGGTGAACGCCTCGATCAGGCCCGCGTCCTCGGAGAGGTGGGCCATCACCCGGAGCTCGATCTGGCTGTAGTCGGCCGTCATCAGCGTCTCGAAGCCCTCGCCGACGACGAAACCCCGGCGGATGGCCCGGCCCTCGTCCGTACGGACCGGGATGTTCTGCAGGTTGGGGTCGGTGGAGGAGAGCCGGCCCGTCGCCGCCACCGTCTGGTTGAACGTGGTGTGGATACGGCCGTCGGCCGCGATCGTCTTGATCAGGCCCTCGACGGTGACCCGCAGCTTGGCCTGCTCGCGGTGGCGCAGCATGATCACCGGAAGCTCGTGCTCGGTCTGCGCGGCGAGCCAGGCCAGCGCGTCGGCGTCCGTGGTGTACCCGGTCTTCGTCTTCTTCGTCTTCGGCAGCCCCAGCTCGCCGAAGAGGACCTCCTGGAGCTGCTTGGGCGAGCCGAGGTTGAACTCGCGGCCGACCGCGGCGTGCGCCTCCTTCACCGCCTGCTGCACCGCACCGGCGAACTGCTGCTCCATGCCTTCCAGATGCGCCCGGTCCGCGGCGATGCCATGCCGCTCCAGACGGGCCAGCAGCGCGGACGTCGGCAGCTCCATGTCGTGCAGCAGCCCGGCCGCGCCGACCTCCGCCAGCCGTGTGGTGAAGGCGCCGCCCAGGTCCAGGACCGCGCGGGCCTGCGCCATCAGGGACTCGGCCTCGGCCTGGTCGTCCGCACCGAAGGCCAGCTGCCCGTCGGACGCGGCGGCGGGGGCCAGCTCACGGCCCAGATACTCCAGCGTCAGCGCGTCCAGCGCGAAGGAACGGCGGCCGGGCTTGACCAGATAGGCGGCCAGCGCGGTGTCCATCGTGACGCCGTCGACCCGCCAGCCGTGCTCGGGAAAGACCCGCATGGCGCTCTTCGCGTTGTGCATGACCTTGGGCCGGTCCGCATCGGCGATCCAGGCGGCGAACGCCTGCTCGTCGCCCTCGTCGAGCTGGGCCGGGTCGAACCAGGCCGCCGCGCCGTCCGCCGCGGCCAGCGCGATCTCGGAGACTGTGCCGCTGCCCACCACCCAGGTGTCGACCGTGGCCACGCCGAGCGGCTGCCCGCCGTGCCCGGCGAGCCAGGGCGCGAGCTCGCCCGCGCCCAGCACCACGCCGTCCAGCTCGACGCCCGCGGCGGGCGCCGGGGCCTCTTCCTCGGCGCCCGGGTCGACGGCCAGCAGCCGCTCGCGCAAGCTCGGGTTACGGATCTCCAGGACGTCGAGCACCCCCTTCACCGCCGCGCGGTCGTACGGTGCGCGCTCCAGGTCCTGCGGGGTCCTGGGCAGCTCCACGTCACGGACCATCTCGGTCAGCCTGCGGTTCAGCCGCACCGCGTCCAGATGGTCCCGGAAATTCTGGCCGGCCTTGCCCTTGACCTCCTCGGCACGCCCGACCAGCTCGTCGAACGAACCGAACTGGTTGATCCACTTCGCGGCGGTCTTCTCGCCCACACCGGGAATGCCCGGGAGGTTGTCCGACGGGTCGCCGCGCAGCGCCGCGAAATCGGGGTACTGCTGCGGCGTGAGCCCGTACTTCTCCTCGACCTTCGCCGGGGTGAAGCGCGTCAGCTCCGAGACGCCCTTGGTCGGGTACAGCACGGTGACGTTGTCCGTGATCAGCTGGAACGAATCCCGGTCACCGGTGACGATCAGCACCTCGAAGCCCGCCGCCTCGGCCTGCGTGGCCAGCGTGGCGATGACGTCGTCCGCCTCGAAGCCGTCGACCGCGAAACGGTGCGCGTGCATCGCGTCCAGCAGCTCGCCGATCAGCTCGACCTGCCCCCTGAACTCGTCCGGGGTCTTCGAGCGGTTCGCCTTGTACTCGGGGAACTCCTGCGCGCGCCAGGTCTTGCGGGAGACGTCGAACGCCACCGCGAAATGCGTCGGCGCCTCATCACGCAGCGTGTTCGCAAGCATCGACGCGAAGCCGTACACCGCGTTCGTCGGCTGCCCCGACCCTGTCGTGAAATTCTCCGCAGGCAGCGCAAAGAACGCCCGGTACGCCAGGGAGTGCCCGTCCATCAGGAGCAGGCGCGGTCGGTTGTCTGCCGTCTTCTTCGATGCCGTCTCAGCCACGCCCCCGATCCTGCCACGGACCACTGACATTCCCGACCGGCCCCGCTGGCCGCCCTCCCCGCCGGTGCCGCGTGACAGGATCCCAGGAGAAACAAGGACAGCCTCGATGCGCACCGCGCACCGCTCGGCTTCGCAGTCGGATCAAAGGGGAGCACACCATGGCCACCAAGCCGCCCACAGGAGATCCGGCCCAGGACGCACCCCGGGTCGGGCCGGCGCAGCACGCCGCCGCCGGGCTGCCGGCCGTCGCCCACAGCCTCCTCGTCGCCCAGCAGCAGATGGGCGTGCGACGCACCGCGCAGACCCTCCTCAAGGTCAACCAGAAGAACGGCTTCGACTG
This sequence comes from Streptomyces gelaticus, assembly GCF_014649535.1. Lineage (GTDB taxonomy): Bacteria > Actinomycetota > Actinomycetes > Streptomycetales > Streptomycetaceae > Streptomyces > Streptomyces gelaticus. The sequence goes on along the minus strand of NZ_BMTF01000002.1, from coordinate 249,726 downwards.
CCCCGGCTGCGCCTGGCCCGAGAGCGACAAACGGCACACGGCGGAATTCTGCGAGAACGGCGCCAAGGCCGTCGCCGAGGAAGCGACACTGCGCCGGGTCACCCCCGACTTCTTCGCCGCGCACCCCGTCGCGGACCTCGCCACACGCAGCGGGTACTGGCTGGGTCAGCAGGGGCGGATCACCCAGCCGGTGTACCTCCCCGAAGGCGCCGACCGGTACGAGGCGGTGACCTGGGAACGCGCCTTCGCGATCATCGCCGAGGAGCTGAACGCGCTCGCCTCCCCCGACGAGGCCCTCTTCTACACCTCGGGCCGCACCAGCAACGAGGCCGCGTTCCTGCTCCAGCTGTTCGCCCGCGAATTCGGCACCAACAACCTCCCCGACTGCTCCAATCTGTGCCACGAGTCCTCCGGCTCGGCACTGACGGAGACCATCGGCATCGGCAAGGGCAGCGTCTTCCTGGAGGACCTCCACCAGGCGGACCTGATCATCGTCGCCGGACAGAACCCCGGCACGAACCATCCCCGGATGCTCTCCGCCCTGGAGAAGGCCAAATCGGCCGGCGCGAAGATCATTTCGGTGAATCCGCTGCCCGAGGCCGGCCTGGAACGGTTCAAGAACCCGCAGAGCCCGATCGGCATGATCAAGGGCGCCGCGCTCAACGACCTCTTCCTCCAGATCCGCATCGGCGGCGACCAGGCCCTCTTCCGGCTGCTGAACAAAATGATCCTGGAGACCGAGGGCGCCGTCGACGAAGCCTTCGTACGGGACCACACCCACGGCTACGAGGAGTTCGCACGGGCGGCCCGCCAGGCCGACTGGGAACAGACCCTCACCGCAACCGGCCTCGACCGCGGCGCCATCGAGGAGGCGCTCGCCATGGTCCTCGCCTCGAAGCGCACCGTCGTCTGCTGGGCCATGGGCCTCACCCAGCACAAGCACTCCGTGCCGACCATCCGCGAAGTCGTGAACTTCCTGCTGCTGCGCGGCAACATCGGCCGCCCCGGCGCCGGGGTCTGCCCCGTCCGCGGCCACTCCAACGTGCAGGGCGACCGCACCATGGGCATCTTCGAACGCCCCTCCCCCGCCTTCCTCGACGCCCTCGACAGGGAATTCCAGATCACCTCACCGCGCCACCACGGCTACGACGTCGTCCGCTCCATCCAGGCCCTGCGCGACGGTGACGCCAAGGTCTTCTTCGCCATGGGCGGCAACTTCGTCGCGGCCACCCCCGACACGGACGTCACCGAAGCCGCGATGCGCCGCGCCCGCCTCACCGTCCACGTCTCCACCAAGGTCAACCGCTCGCACGCCGTGACCGGCACCCGCGCGCTGATCCTGCCGACGCTGGGCCGCACCGACAAGGACGTCCAGGCGAGCGGCAGGCAGTTCGTCACCGTCGAGGACTCGATGAGCATGGTCCACGCCTCGCGCGGCAACCTCACCCCCGCAAGCCCCCATCTGCTCTCCGAGCCCGCCATCGTCGCCCGCCTCGCCCGCGCCGTCCTCGGCCCCGGATCGGCCACCCCCTGGGAGGAGTTCGAGAAGGACTACGCGACCATCCGCGACCGCATCTCCCGCGTCGTCCCCGGCTTCGAGAACTTCAACGCCCGCGTCGCACACCCCGGCGGCTTCACCCTCCCGCACGCCCCCCGCGACGAACGCCGCTTCCCCACCGCGACCGGCAGGGCCAACTTCACCGCCGCCCCCGTCGAGTACCCCGAACTCCCCGAAGGCAGGCTGCTGTTGCAGACCCTGCGCTCCCACGACCAGTACAACACCACCATCTACGGCCTCGACGACCGCTACCGCGGTATCAAGGGCGGCCGCCGCGTCGTCCTGGTCAACCCCGACGACGCCCGCGCCCTCCACCTGCCCGACGGCGCGTACACCGACCTCGTCGGCGAATGGAAGGACGGCGTGGAACGCCGCGCCCCCGGCTTCCGCATCGTCCACTACCCGACCGCCCGGGGCTGCGCCGCCGCCTACTACCCGGAGACCAATGTGCTGGTTCCCCTCGACTCCACCGCCGACACCAGCAACACCCCGGCCAGCAAGTCCGTCGTCATCCGCTTCGAGAACACCGGCACACGGCCCGCCCAGGACCGCCCCGCGGGGTGAGCGGAGGCGGACAGGAGCGGTGCCGCAAGGCGTACAGGCCGCCGGGACGTCACGGGAGCGGGCGCCAAACACCCGGAATCCGGGGGTCCCGCCCGATCCCCGGACGGGACCTAAGCACCCGCTCAGTCGTCTGATAAGAACGATGTACACAGCACCGAAGCTGTGAACCACCGCAGACGATCGGAGCAGGCCCATGGGCGAGCACACCACACCCAAGTTCCCCCAGGAGATCATCGACGAGTACGCCGCAATCGGCGTCGACCTGCCCGCCCTCTTCTCCGCCGGCCACCTCGGCGAACGCATGGGCGTCACCATCGTCGAAGCCTCCGCGGACCGTGTCGTCGGCACCATGCCCGTCGAGGGCAACACCCAGCCCTACGGACTCCTGCACGGCGGCGCCTCCGCCGTCCTCGCCGAGACCCTCGGCTCCATCGGCTCCATGCTCCACGGCGGCAGCACCAAGCTCGCCGTCGGCGTCGACCTGAACTGCACCCACCACCGCGGCGTACGCAGCGGACTCGTCACCGGCGTCGCCACCCCCGTACACCGCGGCCGCTCCACCGCCACGTACGAGATCACCATCACCGACGAACAGGACAAGCGGGTCTGCACCGCACGCCTCACCTGCATGCTCCGCGACGCCCCCCGCCCCGGCGCCGCCTGACGGACCGGAACACACCGAACACACCGCGGCACCACTGCCCGGCCGGAACACAATCCGGCCGGGCAGCGTCATACCCGCACACAACCACCCCACCGCCACGGGCAATTGGCAACGGGAAACGCCAACTCCCTTGACCGAGAACCATGTTGTGTGGCCCACTCGGCACCGCGAACACACCGGCCCCGCACCCCGCACACACAACACCGCGTCGACCAGATCACCGCCGATGTGACACAGCGTAACCATCCTCCGGTTCGTCGACGCCCCACACGGCCCCCCGGCCCGGCCCCCCTCAGCCACCCGGGCACCCCGCCATGCCCGCACACACCACACCCCTCCCCACCTCGCACGACAGCACCATGATCGGCTCAAGCCCCTTAGCAGAGCTGCGCGTTCTCAGAATGCGGTCACTTCACCGTCCAGTAAAAAGCCGTACATGTCCGCACAGCCACCTCAAGCCTTGCTCAACGGCATAACAAGACAGTCACATCCTGCGGCGGACCCATCCCCGACCCCCACACCTACGCCTAGAGTCACCGCCAGTCACCGCGCCGCCGGGCGCGTCTGCAGCACGGCCCTGTACCACCCAGTACGGCCCGGCGAACGACACGGCACCTCAAGCAGAGGAGGCCGCGCCAGGGAAAGGACCTTTCGTGCGACACCGTTCTTTGCTCATACTCACCACCGTGCTCACCACCGGAGCACTCACCCTCACCGCCTGCGGGTCGCGCGACGACAGCAACAAGAGCAGCGACAGCGGCGGCACCCAGACCGTCGTCATCGGCGTCGACGCGCCCATCACCGGCGACCTGTCCGCCCTCGGCCTCGGCATCAAGAACTCCGCCGACCTCGCCGCCCAGACGGCCAACAAGGAAAAGACCGTCCCCGGCATCAAATTCGAGGTCAAACCCCTCGACGACCAGGCACAGCCCTCCGTCGGCCAGCAGAACGCCCAGAAGTTCATCGACGACGAAACCGTCCTCGGCGTCGTCGGCCCCCTGAACTCCGGCGTCTCCCAGTCGATGCAGAAGCCGCTCAACGACGCCGGCCTCACCCAGATCTCCCCCGCCAACACCGGCACCGAACTCACCCAGGGCGAGAACTGGAAGACCGGCGACAAGAAGCGCCCCTTCAAGACCTACTTCCGCACCGCCACCACGGACCAGATCCAGGGCGCCTTCGCAGCGAAGTACCTCTTCAACAACGCGAAGATCAAGCAGGTCTACCTCATCGACGACCAGAAGCCCTACGGCGCCGGCCTCGCCGCATCCTTCAAGAACACCTTCACCACCCTCGGCGGCAAGATCGTCGGCAACGACCACGTCAACCCCGACGACCGCGACTTCAACGCCGTCGTCACCAAGGTCAAGAAGTCCGGCGCCAAGGCCGTCTACTACGGCGGCGAATACCCCGCCGGCGCACCCCTGAGCCAGCAGCTCAAGGACAGCGTCCAGATCCCCCTCATGGGCGGCGACGGCATGTACAGCGCCGACTTCATCAAGCTGAACAAGAAGGCCCAGGGCGACATCGCCACCTCCGTCGGCAAGCCCGTCGAAGAACTCGACTCGGCCAAGAAGTTCATCGCGGACTACAAGACCGCCGGATACAAGGACGCCTACGAGGCCTACGGCGGCGGCACCTACGACGCCACCTGGTCGATCATCGAAGCCGTCAAGATCGCCGTCGCCGACAACGGCGGCAAGCTCCCCACCGGCGACGACGCCCGCGCCAAGGTCCTCGCAGCCATGGCCAAGGTCAAGTTCGACGGCGTCACCGGCCCCGTCTCCTTCGACGAATACGGCGACACCACCAACACCATGATGACCGCCTACCAGGTCAACGGCGGCAAGTGGACCTCCAAGCTCAGCGAGGCCTACAAGCCGTAACCAGCTCCCCGGCCCACGCCTGACAACCCACACCAGACCGCGCGGGAGCGCTACCAGCCTCCCGCGCGGTGCCATATCCGAACCACTCCACGGAGGCCCTGCGGTGAACGAACTGCCGCAACAGCTGGCCAATGGACTCATCCTCGGCGCGATGTACGGACTCATCGCGATCGGCTACACGATGGTCTACGGAATCATCCAGCTCATCAACTTCGCCCACGGCGAGATCTTCATGATCGGAGGCTTCGGAGCTCTCACCGTGTACCTCTGGATGCCGGCCGGTGTCTCCCTCCTCGCAATCATCCCCATCATGATCATCGGCGGCGTCATATGCTCCGTCGCCGTCAGCGCAGCCGCCGAACGCTTCGCCTACCGGCCCCTGCGCACCGCCCCACGACTGGCCCCGCTCATCACCGCGATCGGACTCTCCCTCGCACTCCAGCAGGCCATCTGGAAGTGGTACCCCGACGCCAAGAAGGACCACCCCTTCCCCCAATTCAAGGGCGAAGCGATCGACATCTTCGGCGCCCACATCCAACGCGGTGACCTCTTCGTCCTGATCACGGCACCCATCTGCATGCTCGCCCTCGGGCTCTTCGTCTCCAAGACCCGCGCCGGCCGCGGCATGCAGGCCACCAGCCAGGACCCCGACACCGCCAAGCTCATGGGCATCAACACCGACCGCATCATCGTCATGGCCTTCGCCATCGGCGCCGCGTTCGCCGCCGTCGCCGCCGTCGCCTACGGGCTCAAGAACGGCCAGATCGGCTTCCGAATGGGCTTCATCATGGGCCTCAAGGCCTTCACCGCAGCCGTACTCGGCGGCATCGGCAACATCTACGGCGCCATGCTCGGCGGCGTCGTCCTCGGCATCGCCGAATCCCTCGCCACCGGCTACATGAGCAACGTCCCCGGCATGGAACTCTTCGGCGGCGGCGCCTGGAAGGACGTATGGGCCTTCGTCCTCCTCATCATCGTCCTGCTGCTGCGCCCCCAGGGCCTGCTCGGCGAACGCGTCGCGGATCGGGCGTGATACCGATGACCACCAACCACACCACCACACCCGGCCCCGCCGTCCTGCCGATCCCCGCCGCCGCGGCCCGCATCGGCACCGTCGCCGGCTCCGTCGTCGCACTGGCCGGCACCTTCCTCGCCTGGACCTGGACCGACGAATTCCCCGGCGACCTCACCGTCACCGGCTACCCCGGCGGCCTCCAGGTCCTCACCCTCATCGCCGCAGCACTCACCCTGCTCCTCACGCTGTCCGGGTACGGCATCCGGGGCCTGGGCTGGCTCACCCCCGGCGGCACCAACAGCCCCGTACGCCTCCTGGCCCTGGGCACCCTCGGCACCACCGGCTACACCATCGGCGCCATCGCCTACGACCTCGGCGGCGCCGTCAACCTCGAACCCGGCGCCTGGGTCAGCGGCATCGGCGCACTCATCGCCACCGTCGCCGCACTCGGACTCCCCGGCGACCAGCCGCTCGACAGGACCGAGACCACCGCCTGGCAGCGCTTCCGCAACAGCCTCGGCGCCCCCCAGGCACCCCGCGCCAAGGCCCTCCCCTCCTGGGCCGAAATCCTCATCATCGTCGCCGCGTTCGGCATCGGCCTCTACGTCTTCGCCTACGGCATCGACACCGACTACACCGAACTCTTCATCGGCTTCCTCATCACCGTCGGCTTCGCCTTCACCGCACTCCACCGGGCCGGACTCGTCTCCCGCCTCACCGCACTGACCGCGAAGCACCGCAACATCACCCTCACCGCAGCCCTCGTCGCAGCCGTCTGCTTCCCCTTCACCCAGCAAAAAGAGGAATACGCGCTCATCGGCGCCAACATCCTCATCTTCGGCACCGTCGCACTCGGCCTCAACGTCGTCGTCGGCCTCGCCGGCCTCCTCGACCTCGGATACGTCGCCTTCCTCGGCGTCGGCGCCTACGCCGCCGCCCTCGTCTCCGGCTCCACCATGTCCGCCATCGGCGTCGAATTCCCCTTCTGGGCCGCCGTCCTCACCGGCGCCGGAGCCTCACTCGTCTTCGGCGTACTCATCGGCGCACCCACCCTGCGACTGCGCGGCGACTACCTCGCCATCGTCACCCTCGGCTTCGGTGAAATCTTCCGCCTCACCGTCAACAACCTCAACGGCAACAGCGGACCCGACCTCACCAACGGCTCCCAAGGCATCCCCAGCATCCCCGACCTCAACTTCTTCGGCTTCGACTTCGGCCTCAAACACAACATCCTCGGCTTCGACCTCGGCAGGTCCGCCAACTACTACCTGCTGATGCTCGTCTTCACCGCCGTCGTCGTCCTCGTCTTCCGCCGCTCCGGAGAATCCCGCATCGGCCGCGCCTGGGTCGCCATCCGCGAGGACGAAACCGCAGCCACCGCCATGGGCATCAACGCCTTCCGGCTCAAACTGCTCGCCTTCGCCCTCGGCGCCACCCTCGCCGGACTCGCCGGAACCGTCCAGGCACACGTCAACTACACCGTGACACCCGAGCAGTACCAGTTCGCCGGCTCCGTACCCCCCAACTCCGCCTTCCTCCTCGCCGCCGTCATCCTCGGCGGCATGGGAACCCTCAGCGGACCCCTCGTCGGCGCCGCACTGCTCTACCTCATCCCGGCCAAACTCCAGTTCATGCAGGACTACCAGCTCTTCCTCTTCGGCATCGCACTCATCCTCCTGATGCGCCTGCGCCCCGAAGGACTGGTCGCCGACCGCAGGAAGCAGCTCGAATTCCACGAGAACGACCAGCCCGGCGTACCGGAACCACGACAGTCCGAAGAAACCGGCACCGGCATCGCCAAGGCGGGGGCGTGACCACCATGACCACCACAAAGACCGCCACCACCGTCCTCGACGCCAACGGCGTCACCATGCGCTTCGGCGGCCTCACCGCCGTACGCAACGTCGACCTCACCGTCAACACGGGCGAAATCGTCGGCCTCATCGGCCCCAACGGCGCAGGCAAAACCACCTTCTTCAACTGCCTCACCGGCCTGTACGTCCCCACCGAGGGCAAGGTCAGCTACAAAGGCACCGTCCTGCCGCCCAAACCCCACCTCGTCACCCAGGCAGGCATCGCCCGCACCTTCCAGAACATCCGGCTCTTCGCCAACATGACCGTCCTGGAAAACGTCCTCGTCGGACGCCACACCAGAACCAAAGAAGGCCTCTGGTCCGCCCTCCTGAGGCTCCCCGGATTCACCAAGGCCGAAAACGCCAGCCGCGAACGCGCCATGGAACTCCTGGACTTCATCGGCCTCGCCGACAAGGCCGACCACCTCGCGCGCAACCTCCCCTACGGAGACCAGCGCAAGCTGGAAATCGCCCGCGCACTCGCCAGCGACCCCGGACTCCTCCTCCTCGACGAGCCCACCGCCGGCATGAACCCCCAGGAAACCCGCGTCACCGAAGAACTCATCTTCGCCATCCGGGACCAGGGCATCGCCGTCCTCGTCATCGAGCACGACATGCGGTTCATCTTCAACCTCTGCGACCGCGTCGCCTGCCTCGTCCAGGGCGAAAAGCTCGTCGAAGGCACCGCGACCGAGGTCCAGAGCGACGAACGCGTCGTCGCCGCCTACCTCGGCACCCCCTTCGAAGGCGCCCCCGGCGCCGAAGAAGCCGTCGAAGTCGAAGCAGCCGAAGCCGACGCCGCGAAAACAGCCACCACCAGCACCGAGGAGGAGGACACCCGATGACCGCACTTCTGGAGGTCGAGGACCTCCGCGTCGCCTACGGCAAGATCGAAGCCGTCAAGGGCATCTCCTTCACCGTCGAAGCCGGCCAGGTCGTCACCCTCATCGGCACCAACGGCGCCGGCAAGACCACCACCCTGCGCACCCTCTCCGGCCTGCTCAAACCGGCCGGCGGCCGCATCGTCTTCGACGGCAAACCACTCAACGACGTACCCGCACACAAGGTCGTCTCCCTGGGCCTCGCCCACTCCCCCGAGGGACGCCACATCTTCCCCCGGCTCACCATCACCGAGAACCTCCAGCTCGGCGCCTACCTCCGCAACGACAAGGCAGGCATCGAAAAGGACATCCAGCGCGCCTACGACCTCTTCCCCATCCTCGGGGAACGCCGCAAACAGGCCGCCGGAACCCTCTCGGGCGGCGAACAGCAGATGCTCGCCATGGGCAGGGCCCTCATGTGCCGGCCCAAGCTCCTCATGCTCGACGAACCCTCCATGGGCCTCTCCCCGATCATGATGCAGAAGATCATGCAGACCATCGTCGAACTCAAGGCCCAGGGCACCACCATCCTGCTCGTCGAGCAGAACGCCCAGGCCGCACTCTCCCTCGCGGACCAGGGCCACGTCATGGAGGTCGGCAAGATCGTCCTCTCCGGCACCGGCCCGGACCTCCTCCACGACGAGTCCGTCCGCAAGGCGTACCTCGGCGAGGACTGACACATACGGGAGAGGCCCGCGTCCCGGACATCCGGGGCGCGGGCCTCTCCCGTACGCTCACCTACGGCCTACTCAGCCGCCTTCTTCTTCTCCTCGGCATCCTCGATCAACGCCTCGGCAAGCTGCTGCATCGACAGCCTGCGGTCCATCGACGTCTTCTGGATCCACCGGAACGCAGCAGGCTCGGACAGCCCGTAATCCGTCTGCAGAATGCTCTTCGCCCGGTCCACCAGCTTCCGCGTCTCCAGCCGCTGCGCGAGATCCGCGACCTCGGACTCCAGCGCCTTCAGCTCCGCGAACCGCGACACCGCCATCTCGATGGCCGGCACCACGTCGCTCTTGCTGAACGGCTTCACCAGATACGCCATCGCCCCGGCATCCCGGGCCCGCTCGACGAGATCGCGCTGCGAGAACGCGGTCAGCATCAGGACCGGCGCGATGGACTCCTCGGCGATCTTCTCCGCCGCGGAGATCCCGTCCAGGACCGGCATCTTCACATCGAGGATGACCAGGTCCGGCCGGTGCTCCCGCGCCAGCTCGACGGCCCGCTGCCCGTCCCCGGCCTCGCCGACGACCGCGTAGCCCTCTTCCTCCAGCATCTCTTTGAGATCGAGACGGATGAGCGCCTCGTCCTCGGCGATGACGACGCGGGTCGTCAGCGGCGGAACGTGCGACTTGTCGTCTTCGGCGGGTGACTGGGGCGGCTCGGGGGTTGTCACGGTGCTCCTTTTTTCAAGGCAGGTCCTGCTACCTGAGCCTACCTAGCTCCTGTATGTTTGAGTCACAGCGGGCCTGCGCTAACCTTTGATGCTAAGGCCAGCCCTGGTAGTCCAGCGGAAGAGACACGGTGCTCAAACCACCGACAGCGTGGGTTCGAATCCCACCCAGGGCACTTCACCTTTGATTCCAAGGTCCAGCATCGCCTTGCGATCTTCACTCCTGCCGGTGAACGCTTCTTCGAATCTGGCACACGCCACCGAAGGCCGCACAAGACTCCACTGCATGGAACAGCACAATCCATCGATACGTGACGAAGCACTCGCCCTCTTACGGAGCGGCTCCACCAATCGAGCGGTTGCAGAACTCCTCCACGTCCCTCGCGGAACTATCGGCTGGTGGCTGCACCAGGATCGCAAGCAGCGCGGCGTGCAATACGAGCAGCCCACCGACTGCCCGGCGTGTACTGGGAGAGACATCGATCGCGCTGCTTACGCATATCTCCTCGGGCTCTACCTCGGAGACGGCCACATCACCTCCAAGCCCAAACAGCACCACCTGTCGATCTTCTGCGGCAACACATGGCCCGGCTTGATCGATGAAGCAGAATCGGCAATGCGCCGAGTGATGCCCTTGCCGCGCACCGGACGACGCCACAGAAACGGGTGCGTCGAGGTCAAGTCCTATACGAAGCACTGGACATGTGTCTTCCCCCAGCACGGCCCCGGCAAGAAGCACGAGCGACCCATCGTCCTCGCCTCCTGGCAGCAGGAGATCGTCGACGCCCACCCCTGGGACTTCGTCCGCGGCCTCATCCACTCCGACGGCTGCCGGAACATGAACTGGACGACGCGGATGGTCGGTGGCGTGCGGAAGCGGTACGAGTATCCGCGGTACTGGTTCACCAACGTCTCGGACGACATCCGGCAGCTCTACACCGACACTCTCGACAAGCTCGGCATCGAGTGGAAGCACTGCACCCGCGCCGGAAAGCACTACAACATCTCCGTCGCCCGACGGGCGTCCGTCGCGTTGATGGACGCCCATGTCGGGCCGAAGTACTGACGACCGGCCTACCTCGGGCTGTCGTCCTCGCCGATGTGGTGCACCCGCACCAGGTTCGTCGAGCCCGGGACGCCCGGCGGGGAGCCGGCCGTGATGACGACGATGTCGCCCTTTTTGCAGCGGCCGATCTTCAGCAGCTCCTCGTCGACCTGGGCGACCATCGCGTCCGTCGAGTCCACCTGCGGGCCGAGGAAGGTCTCGACGCCCCAGGTCAGGTTCAGCTGGGAGCGGGTGGCCGGGTCCGGGGTGAAGGCGAGGAGCGGGATGGGTGAGCGGTAGCGGGAGAGGCGCCTGACCGTGTCGCCGCTCTGGGTGAAGGCGACCAGGAACTTCGCGCCGAGGAAGTCGCCCATCTCGGCCGCCGCGCGGGCCACCGCGCCGCCCTGGGTGCGGGGCTTGTTGCGGTCGGTCAGGGGCGGGAGGCCCTTGGTGAGGATGTCCTGCTCGGCGGCCTCGACGATGCGGGACATCGTGCGGACCGTCTCGATCGGGTGCTTGCCGACGCTGGTCTCGCCGGAGAGCATCACCGCGTCCGTGCCGTCGATGACCGCGTTGGCGACGTCCGAGGCCTCGGCGCGGGTGGGGCGGGAGTTGTCGATCATCGAGTCGAGCATCTGGGTGGCGACGATGACCGGCTTGGCGTTGCGCTTGGCGAGTTTGATCGCGCGTTTCTGGACGATCGGCACCTGTTCCAGGGGCATTTCGACGCCGAGGTCGCCGCGGGCGACCATGATGCCGTCGAAGGCGGCGACGATGCCGTCGATGTTCTCGACGGCCTGGGGTTTCTCCACCTTGGCGATGACGGGGAGGCGGCGGCCTTCCTCGTCCATGATGCGGTGGACGTCCTCGATGTCGCGTCCGCTGCGTACGAAGGAGAGGGCGATGATGTCGGCGCCGGTGCGCAGGGCCCAGCGGAGGTCTTCGATGTCCTTCTCGGAGAGTGCGGGGACGGAGACGGCGACGCCGGGGAGGTTGAGGCCCTTGTGGTCGGAGACCATGCCGCCTTCGATGACGGTGGTGTGGACGCGGGGGCCGTCGACTTCGGTGACTTCGAGGGTGACGCGGCCGTCGTCGACGAGGATGCGTTCGCCGGTGGTGACGTCGGCGGCGAGGCCTTCGTAGGTGGTGCCGCAGGTGTGGCGGTCGCCTTCGACGGGTTCGACGGTGATGGTGAAGTGGTCGCCGCGTTCAAGGAGTACGGGGCCTTCGAGGAAGCGTCCGAGGCGGATCTTCGGGCCTTGAAGGTCGGCGAGGATGCCGACGCTGCGTCCGTTCTCGTCGGAGGCTTTGCGTACGTGGCGGTACCGCTCTTCGTGTTCGGCGTAGGTGCCGTGGCTGAGGTTGAGGCGGGCGATGTCCATTCCCGCGTCGACCAGTGCCTTGATCTGGTCGTATGTGTCGACGGCGGGGCCCAGGGTGCAGACGATTTTTGCTCGGCGCATGGTTCGACCCTAGACCTTACCTACGGGTAGTTGATTGGCGTGCCGTGACTGCTCAACGACCTTTGGGTGAAGGGTTGTTGACAAGTGTTGAATTGTGCGGCGGGGTGCTCGGATGAGCATTTTTTCTAGAGTTTTGGCGGTGTCATGAGGAAGCGGGCGTTGACCTGGGCGTGGACGGTCTGGCGTTGTGGTTCGAGGTCGAGTGCGGGGGCGGGTTCGGGTGCGGCTCCGGCGTAGGCGGCGCGGCTGCGGGTGGTGCCGGGTGTGGGGAGGGCTGTCGGGGTGGTGTTCTCGGCGCCGAGGTCGGCGAGTTCGAGGAGTGCGGTGAGGTGGGCGCCGAGGGCGTCGGCGTATTCGCGGGCGCGTTGGACGGCTTCGTGGACGGCTTGGCGGCGGGCGGCGGCGTGGGCGGGTGAGTCGGGGCGCAGGCCCCACCAGGGGCCGTTGACCCGGGTCATGTCGAGGTCGGCGATTCGGGTGGTGAATTCGCCCAGTGCGGTGAAGTCGTTGAGGACGGCGGTGATGTGGACGCGGCCGTGGTAGGCGCGGATTTGTTCGTTGCGGCCTTTCTGGGTGAGTTCGGGTGTGATGGAGAATGCGCCGGTTTCGAGTTTTTCGATGGCTTGTCCGTAGGAGCGTGCGAGTTCGAGTACGTGGTTGTTGCGGCGGGTGAGGTCTTCGAGGGCGTTGCGGCGGTCCTTGCCGCGGGTGGTGACGGTGATGGTGATGCGGGCGGTTTCGGGGTCGACTTCGAGGCGGGCTTCGCCGCGGACGGCGACGCGGGGGTGTTCGGGGGTGCCGTAGGGCGGTGGTGTGGTGGTCATGGGTTCACTGTCGCATCCGGGTCCGACAGTGGGTGGTCATCAGATCGAAACCCGCAGGGGGTGTTGCGGGGTGTGGCTCCTGGGTCATCATCTACGCGCGTTGTGCGCGGTGGGCCTTGTTGTCGGGGAGCCGCGTGGTGCGCGAACCGAGTTGTGTGAGATCTGAGATGTGGGAGACGAAATGCCGCTGAACCGTAGGACGTTCCTGGGCACATCGGCGGCCGCCGGTGCGGGTGTGGCGATCGCGGGGGGTTCTGCGGTGCCTGCCGCGGCCCACGGTCATGGGCACGGCCATGGGCGTGGGCCGAGGCGGTACTCGTTCACGGTGATGGGGACGACGGACCTGCATGGGAATGTCTTCAACTGGGACTACTTCACCGACAAGGAGTTCGACGACAAGGCGCACAATGATGTGGGTCTGGCGAAGATCTCCACTCTGGTGGAGCAGGTGCGCCGGGAGAAGGGGCGTCGTAACACGCTGTTGATCGATGCGGGTGACACGATCCAGGGCACCCAGTTGTCGTACTACTACGCCAAGGTCGATCCGATCACGGCGAGGCGTGGTCCGGTGCATCCGATGGCGCAGGCGATGAATGCGATCGGGTATGACGCGGCGGCGTTGGGCAACCATGAGTTCAACTACGGCATTCCGGTGTTGCGGAAGTTCGAGGAGCAGTGTGACTTCCCGCTGCTGGGTGCGAACGCGTTGGATGCGAAGACGTTGCGGCCGGCGTTTGCTCCGTATGTCATGAAGCGGTTGCGTACTCCGCATGGCCGGGATGTGAAGGTTGCGATTCTGGGGCTGACGAATCCGGGTGTCGCGATCTGGGACAAGGCGAATGTCGGTGGGAAGATGGTGTTCCCGGGGTTGGAGGAGCAGGCGGCGAAGTTTGTGCCGCGGCTTCGTTCGATGGGTGCGGATGTGGTGATTGTTTCGGCGCATTCGGGCAGCAGTGGTACGTCGTCGTACGGTGATCAGATTCCGTATGTGGAGAACGCGGCGGGTCTGGTGGCGGAGCAGGTGCCGGGTATCGATGCGATTCTGGTGGGGCATGCGCATCAGGAGATTCCCGAGCATTTCGTGGAGAACAAGCAGACCGGTAAGAAGGTGGTGCTCTCGGAGCCGTTGAAGTGGGGGCAGCGGTTGACGTTGTTCGACTTCGATCTGGTGTGGGAGAGGGGTCGCTGGGTGGTGGAGAGGGCGGGTTCGCAGGTGCTGAACTCCAACACTGTGGCGGAGGATCCGGGGATCACGGGGCTGTTGGCGGATGAGCACAAGAAGGTTGTGGCGTATGTCAATCAGGTCATCGGTACGTCGACGGCGGCGATGACGACGGCGGAGGCGGCCTGGAAGGACGAGCCGATCATCGATCTGATCAATGTCGTTCAGACGGAGACGGTGAAGGCGGCTCTGGCGGGTGGTGCGTATGGGGCGCTTCCGGTGCTTTCGCAGGCGTCGTGTTTTTCGCGTACGGCGCAGATTCCGGCCGGCGATGTGACGATCAGGGATGCGGCGGGTCTGTATCCGTTCGAGAACACGCTTGAGGCTCGGCTGCTGACGGGTGCTCAGCTGAAGGATTATCTGGAGTTCTCGGCGCGGTATTACGTGCAGACTCCGGTGGGCGCGCCGGTGGACACGGCGAAGTTGACGAATGCGGATAATATTCCGGATTACAACTATGACGCGGTGTCGGGTCTGACGTACGAGATCGATGTCGCGAAGCCGAATGGTTCGCGGATCGTGGGTCTTTCGTTCGAGGGGAAGCCGGTCGATCCGGCGGCGGAGTTCGTGCTTGCGGTGAACAATTACCGGGCGAGTGGTGGCGGTAACTTCCCGCATGTTGCGGGTGCCAAGCAGTTGTGGGCGAATTCGGAGGAGATCCGTAACACGATCATTGCTTGGGTGCAGGCGAAGGGTTCGGTGGATGGTGCGGAGTTCGCTTCGGTTGACTGGCGGCTGACGCGTGAGGGGACGCCGGTGTTCTAGCCGGTTGTTCTTGGTGGGCGGCCGTCTTCTCCTTCGGGAGGGGGCGGCCGCGTTCTGTGTGTGGTGGGTGTCAGGTGGCTCTCAGGGGGATGAGGTCGGGTCCTTGGGTGGGGATGTGGGGGTGTTGGGGGGTGAGGCCGAAGGTGGTGAAGGCGGTGCGTTCGGGGAGGGGGTAGGGGTTGGTGCCGGTGAGGTCGTTGAGGATGGTGGCGCTGCGCCAGGCGGCGAGTCCGAGGTCGGGGGCGCCGACGCCGTGGGTGTGGCGTTCGGCGTTCTGGACGTAGACGTTGCCGGTGACGGTGGGGTCGAGGACGAGGCGGAACCGGTCGTCGATGCGGGGGCGTTCGGAGTCGTCGCGGTGCATGTAGGGGTCGAGGCCGCCGAGGATGCGGTCGAGGGAGCGTTCCCGGTAGCCGGTGGCGAGGATGACGGCGTCGGTGGTGAGTCGGGTGCGGGTGTTCTGCTGGGTGTGTTCGAGGTGGAGTTCGATGCGGGCGTTGGCTACGCGTCCTGCGGTGCGTACGCAGACTCCGGGGGTGAGGGTGGTGTCGGGCCAGCCGCCGTGGAGGGTGCGACGGTAGAGCTCGTCGTGGATGGCGGCGATGGTGTCGGCGTCGATGCCTTTGTGGAGCTGCCATTGGTGGGGGACGAGTTCGTCGCGTACGGGTTCGGGGAGTGCGTGGAAGTAGCGGCTGTAGTCGGGGGTGAAGTGTTCGAGGCCGAGCTTTGAGTACTCCATGGGTGCGAAGGCCCGGGTGCGGGCGAGCCAGTGAAGGTTTTCTTGGCCTGTGGGGCGGGCGCGCAGGAGGTCGAGGAAGATTTCGGCGCCGGATTGTCCGGAGCCGATGACGGTGATGTGTGGGGCTTTGAGGAGTTCTTGGCGGTGGTGGAGGTAGTCGGCTGAGTGGATGACGGGGAGGTTCTCGGCTTCGGTGAGGGGTCTGAGGGGTTCGGGGATGTGGGGTTCGGTGCCGATGCCGAGGGCGATGTTGCGGGTGTGGGTGCGGCCGAGTGCTTGGGCTTCGCCTTCGTTGTCGAGTTGGGTGAAGTCGATTTCGAAGAGTTCGCGTCGGTTGTTCCAGCGGACTGCGTCGACCTGGTGGCTGAAGTGGAGGCCGGGGAGTTGGTCGGTGACCCAGCGGCAGTAGGCGTCGTATTCGGCGCGTTGGATGTGGAAGCGTTCGGCGAAGTAGAAGGGGAAGAGGCGGTCGCGGCTGCGTAGGTAGTTGAGGAAGGTCCAGGGGTTGGTGGGGTCGGCGAGGGTGACGAGGTCGGCGAGGAAGGGGACTTGGAGGCTGGCTCCGTCGATGAGGAGGCCGGGGTGCCAGTGGAAGGCGGGGCGTTGTTCGTAGAAGGCGGTGTTGAGGGGGTGGGGGTTGGGGGGTACGCCGTGGGCGAGGGCGGCGAGGGAGAGGTTGAAGGGGCCGATGCCGATGCCGATGAGGTCGTGTGGCTGGTCGGTGTGGGGGGTGGGCAGGTCGGTCATCGGGGGGTGTTGCCTTCCGCGAGGTCGTTGGCGAGTTGGTTGACGAGGTCGAGGAGTGTGTGGAGGTGGTCGGGGGTGGTGTGGGGGTTGAGGAGGGTGGCTTTGAGCCAGAGGCGGTCGCGGGTGTGGGCCCGGCCGAGTACGGCTTGGCCGCGGGTGAGGAGGGTGCGGCGGATGGTGGCGACGGTGGTGTCGTCGGCGTCGGTGGGGCGGAAGAGGACGGTGCTGATGGTGGGGCGGTCGTAGAGGTCGAGGGTGGGGGTTTCGGCGATGAGGTCGGCGAGGTGGTGGGCGGTGGTGAGGGTGCGGTCGACGAGGTCGGCGATTCCGGTGCGGCCGAGTGCCTGGAGGGTGACGGCGATCTTGAGTGCGTCGGGGCGTCGGGTGGTGCGCAGGGAGCGGCCGAGGAGGTCGGGGAGGCCGGCTTCGGTGTCGTCGTCGGCGTTGAGGTAGGGGGCTTGGTGGTGGAGTGGGTCGAGGTGGTGGCGGTGGGGGACGGCGAGGATGCTTGCGGGGGCGGGTTGCCAGCCGAGTTTGTGCAGGTCGAGGGTGACGCTGTGGGCGCGGTCGAGGCCGTGGAGCTTGCCTCGGTGGGTGGGGCTGAAGAGGAGGGGGCCGCCGTAGGCGGCGTCGATGTGGAGTTCGGCGCCGTGGGTGGCGCAGAGGTCGGCGATGTCGGCGAGTGGGTCGATCCGGCCGGTGTCGGTGGTGCCTGCGGTGGCGGTTACGAGGAGGGCGCGGTGGGGGCTGTGGAGCCGGGTGAGGGCTTCGTCGAGTGCGGCGAGGTCCATGACGCCGGTGGGGGCGGGGATGACGACGGGGGCGGGGAGGCCGAGGAGCCAGGTGGCGCGGGTGATGCTGTGGTGGGCGGTGGTGGCGCAGATGGTCCGTACGGGGCCGTTGCGTTCGCGGGCGAGGAGGAGGGCGAGTTGGTTGGCTTCGGTGCCGCCGGTGGTGATGAGTGCGTCGGGGGTGGGTTGGTGGGGGTAGATCTCGGCGGCGAGGGCGGCGGTGGTGTCGGCTTCGAGGGCGGAGGCGGCGGGGGCCTGGTCCCAGGAGTCCATGGAGGGGTTGAGGGCGGAGGCGGCGAGGTCCGCTGCGGTGGCGAGGGCGAGGGGCGGGGTGTGGAGGTGGGCGGTGCAGAGGGGGTCCGCGGGGTCTGCTGCTCCTTCGGTGAGGGCGGTGACGAGGGTGCGCAGGGCGTGGTGGGGGCCGGTGCCGTGGTCGGGGATGAGGGGGTGGGTGGCGGTGCGGATTCGTGGGGTGACGGCGTCGGGGCCGCCGGCGGGGAGGGGGCCGTCGCGTCGGTGGGCTCCGTCGTGGAGTGCGGTGAGGACGGTGTCGATGAGGGGGCGCAGGGCGGTGGGGCCGGTGGTGGTTCCGGCGAGGGGTGGGGGTGGGGTGGGCATGGCGGTGGGGCCCTTCGGGTGCGCGTGTCGGGGCATGGGTGGGCTTGCCAGCTTTCCGGGTTTTCGTGGGCGTGGCCGGGGAGCCGGGTGATGTGAACTCGAAAGGGGGATGGGTAGTGGGGTGGGGGGGTGTTGGAGTGGGTTCTGGTGGTATGGGTGTGGCGGTGTCGAGGTGGGGTCCGGTGGTGTGGGTGTGGCGGCGGACATGGGTGTGCCCGGCGTCCCCCGGGGTGTGGGGGTGGCGCCGGGCACGGGTGGTGCGGGTGCGGGGTGTCGGTCAGTGGGTGTTGCGTACGGTGAGGGCGCGGCGCAGGTCGTCGATCTGGTCGGTGAGCTTGCGGTGCAGGGCGGGGATGAGGGCCTTGTCGCTGAGGGCCTGTTCGCCGAGGTTGAGGTTGTCGGTGTCGACGGCGTACGCGGGGTAGGCGTAGCGTCCTGCGGCGTCGGCGATGGCGGGGCCCCGGCGGGCGGCGAGCCGGGTGGCTTCGGGGTAGTAGCGGGGCACGTACGAGCGTACGAGGTCGGCCTGTTCGGGCTGCCAGAAGCCTTGGGCGGTGGCGGTGAAGAGGTAGTTGGAGAGGCTGTCGTCGTTGAACAGGGCGTGCCAGGCGGTGGCTTTGGCCTCGGGGGTGGGGAGGGCGGCGCGGCAGCGGGCGGCGCCTTCCCGGCCGGTGGCGCTGGGGTCCTGTTCGAGTTCGGCGGTGATGGTGGCTTCGTCGGTGGCGCCGAGGACGGCGAGGCGGGTGAGGATGCGCCAGCGCAGTTC
This sequence comes from Streptomyces gelaticus, assembly GCF_014649535.1. GTDB lineage: Bacteria > Actinomycetota > Actinomycetes > Streptomycetales > Streptomycetaceae > Streptomyces > Streptomyces gelaticus. Next base: position 230,932 of record NZ_BMTF01000002.1, on the reverse strand, counting down.
GGGGTCGAGTTCGGGGCCGCCGGGGACGGTGCCGTTGGTGAGCCAGTCCTGGATGGTGTCGGGCTGGGTGGCGGCGTCGATGAAGTGGCGTACGGCGATGAGGCGGAGGCCGGGGTTGTGGCCGTCCTCGGTGCGGCGGATGAGGTCGCGGCACAGGGCGGTGAGGGTGGCGAGGGCGGCGGGGCGGTGTTCGGGGGTGAGGTAGCGGCCGGCGATGTGGGTGTCTGCGAAGGCGAGTACGCCTTGGGCGAGGGCGAGGTCGGTTTCGTGCGGGAGGTGGGTGCGGGCCGCTTCGAGGTAGGTGGTGGGGGCGAGTTCGCCGTCGCGGACCATGTCGCGGGCGGTGTTCCAGACGACGGCGCGGGTCAGGGCGTCGGGGATGCCGGAGAGGCCGGTGAGGACGGTTTCCCAGGAGTGGGCGTCGAGGCGGATCTTGGCGTAGCCGAGGTCGCCGTCGTTGAGGACGAGGAGTGCGGGGCGGCGGCCGGGGCGTGGGTGGGGTGTGTTGCCCGGGGGGACGTCGATTTCGAACCGCTCGCGCAGGACGAGCCGTTCGGTGCCGTTGTGGGGGTGGATGTCCGGGGCGTGGTCGTAGGCGCCGACGGCGATGCGGTGGGGGCGGCTGCCGTTGTGGTCGATGCCGAGGGTCCAGGTGCCGTCGGATTCCTCGACGCGGGAGGTGAGGGTGTCGACTCCGGTGGTGCGCAGCCAGGCGTCGGCCCAGGCGTGGACGTCGCGGTCGGTGGCCGATGCGAGGTTGTCGATGAAGTCGGCGAGGGTGGCGTTGGCGAATTTGTGGCGGGCGAAGTGGGTGTTGATGCCGGCCAGGAAGTCCTTCTCGCCGAGCCAGGCGACGAGTTGGCGCAGGGCGGATGCGCCCTTGGCGTAGGAGATGCCGTCGAAGTTGAGCATCGCGGAGGCGGTGTCGGGGACGGCGGCGGGGTCGGGTGCGACGGGGTGGGTGGAGGGGCGCTGGTCGGCGTCGTAGCCCCAGCCCTTGCGGGCGACGCCGAAGTCGACCCAGGTGTCGGTGAAGCGGGTGGCTTCGGCGAGGGTCTGGTAGCCCATGTACTCGGCGAAGGACTCGTTGAGCCAGATGTCGTCCCACCAGGCGAGGGTGACGAGGTCGCCGAACCACATGTGGGCCATCTCGTGGGCGATGACCATGCCGCGGGTCTGGCGTTCGGTGTCGGTGACGGCGGAGCGGAAGACGAACTCGTCGCGGAAGGTGACGAGGCCGGGGTTCTCCATGGCGCCGGCGTTGAACTCGGGTACGAAGGCCTGGTCGTAGGAGTCGAAGGGGTAGGGCTCGTCGAACTTCTCGTGGAAGCGGTCGAAGCAGGCCCGGGTGATGTCGAGGATCTCGTCGGCGTCCGCGTCGAGGTGGGGGGCCAGGGAGCGGCGGCAGTGGATGCCGAAGGGCAGTCCGGCGTGTTCGGTGGTCACGGAGTGCCAGGGGCCGACGGCGACGGCGACGAGGTAGGTGGAGATCAGCGGGGTGGGGGCCAGGGTCCAGTGGCCGTCGCCGCGGTGTTCGGCGATGCCGTTGCCGAGGACGGTCCAGCCTTCGGGGGCGGTGACGCCGAGTTCGAAGACGGACTTGAGGTCGGGCTGGTCGAATGCGGCGAAGACGCGCTGGACGTCCTCCATGAAGAGCTGGGTGTAGACGTATGTCTCGCCGTCGGTCGGGTCGGTGAAGCGGTGCATGCCTTCGCCGGTGCGGGAGTAGCTCATGGCGGCGTCGATGTGCAGCTCGTGGGCGCCGGGGGTGAGCGCGGTGAGGGGGAAGCGGTTCTCGACGAGGTCGGCGGGGTCGAGGGGCTGTCCGTCGAGGCTGATCGAGCGCAGGGTGGCCGGCTTGAGTTCGACGAAGGTGTCTCCGGCCGCGGTTGCGGTGAAGTGGATGACGGTGCGGGAGTCGAAGGTCTCCTCCCCCGCGGTCAGGTCGAGGTCGATCGTGTACCGGTGTACGTCGAGGAACTGGGCTCGGGTCTGCGCTTCTTCGCGCGTCAGTACGGACATGCGTCCATGCTGCCGTACGCGGCGGGCGGGGCGCAGGGGGTTCTCGCAGGGCTGAGTGGGGGTGGGTGCCGGGCTGGGTGCCGGTGGTGCCGCTGTCGGCCGGCAGTGCTGCGGCCCGCAGGAGCGGGGGTGGCGCGCGGGCCGTGGCCCGGCTTCGGTCGGTGCTCTGGTGGGCGGTATGTCTCCGGAGCCCGAACCGGCAGCCGCCCCTGCGTGCCGCGGGGACCGTCGTGCCGTCGGGCCGCCCCCGGCCCGCGCGCCGGGGGCGGGGCGGGCTGCTGGTGCGGGCCGTGGGGCGACGCCGTGCCGGTCGGTGTCGTGGGCTCAGTCGCCGGGCGCCGTCTCCGGTGACATCTTCGGGTTCAGCAGGTCGAGTGCGATGTCGGTGATCATGTCCTCCTGGCCGCCGACCATCTTGCGGCGGCCGGCCTCGACCAGGACCGTGCGGGTGTCGAGCCCGTAGCGGCTCGCCGCGTTCTCGGCGTGCCGCAGGAAGCTGGAATACACACCCGCGTAGCCGAGGGTCAGGGTCTCGCGGTCCACCCGGACCTCACGGTCCTGAAGCGGGCGCACCAGATCGTCGGCGGCGTCCATCAGGGGGAACAGGTCACAGCCGTGCTCCCAGCCCATCAGCTCGGCGACGGCGATGAACGCCTCGAGCGGGGCGTTGCCCGCACCCGCGCCCTGGCCTGCCAGCGAGGCGTCGACGCGCGTGACTCCGTTCTCCACGGCGACGACCGAATTGGCCACGCCGAGGGCGAGGTTGTGGTGGGCGTGGATGCCCAGCTCCGTCGTGGGGTCCAGTACCTCGCGGTAGGCGAGGACCCTCTCCCGTACGCCGTCCATGGTGAGCCGGCCGCCGGAGTCGGTCACGTACACGCATTGTGCGCCGTAGGACTCCATCAGCTCGGCCTGGCGGGCGAGTTCGGCGGGTTCGGCCATGTGGGACATCATCAGGAAGCCCGCCACGTCCATGCCCAGCTCGCGGGCGGCCGCGATGTGCTGCGCGGAGATGTCGGCCTCGGTGCAGTGGGTGGCCACGCGCACCGAGCGGATGCCGAGCGCGTGTGCCTGCCGGAGGTCGTGCAGGGTTCCGATGCCCGGCAGCAGCAGGGTGGTGGGCACGGCGTTCTTCGCGGCGTCCGCGACGGCTTCGATCCATTCCCAGTCGGTGTGCGCTCCGACACCGTATGTGATGGAGGAGCCGGACAGGCCGTCGCCGTGGGCGATCTCGATCGCGCCGACCCCTGCGGCGTCCAGGGCGGTGGCGATGGTTCGGGCCTGCTCGACGGTGTAGCGGTGTCTGACCGCGTGCATGCCGTCGCGGAGGGTCACGTCCTGGATGTACAGGGGGCCTCGGGGGTGCGTGTGTCCGGCGGTGGCCGTGGCTGGGGTCTGGTCGGTCATCGGGGTGCCACCTCGCAGGAGCGGTGAGCGGCCATGTGCTCCGCGGTGCGCAGAGCGGCCGAGGTCATGATGTCGAGGTTGCCCGCGTAGGCGGGCAAGTAGTGGGCGGCTCCCTCGACTTCGAGGAAGACGGAGATCTTCGCGGCTTCCTTCCCGGCGCCTGCGGGCAGCAGCGCGCGCAGCGGGTCGTCGGCGGCGACCCGGTCGAACTGGACCTTCTGCTTGAGGCGGTAGCCGGGTACGTACTCCTGGACGCGCGCGGTCATCTCCTCGACGGAGGCGGTCACGGCGGCGTCGTCGCACCCACCGACCAGGCAGTACACGGTGTCACGCATGATGAGCGGCGGTTCGGCCGGGTTGAGGACGATGATCGCCTTGCCACGGGTGGCGCCGCCGACCTTTTCGATGGCCGAGGAAGTGGTCTCGGTGAACTCGTCGATGTTGGCCCGGGTGCCGGGCCCGGCGGAGCGGGACGAGATGGAGGCGACGATCTCGGCGTAGTGGACCGGGGTCACGGCGTTGACGGCGGCAACCACGGGGATCGTGGCCTGTCCGCCGCAGGTCACCATGTTGACGTTGTCGGCGCCGAGGTGTTCGCCCAGGTTGACCGGGGGAACCACGTAGGGGCCGATCGCGGCCGGGGTGAGGTCGACGACGGTGCGTCCGGCGGCGCGGAGCACCTGGTGGTTGTAGCGGTGCGCGCCCGCGGACGTGGCGTCGAAGACGATGTGGACGTCGACGAACTCGTCCGTCTTCAGCAGGCCGTCGACTCCTTCGTGGGTGGTGGCGACCTTCAGCCGGCGGGCACGGGCGAGGCCGTCGGACTCCGGGTCGATGCCGGCCATCGCCGCCATTTCCAGGCGGTCGGAGAGCCGCAGGACCTTGATCATGAGGTCGGTGCCGATGTTCCCGGAGCCGATCACCGCGACCTTGGTGCGGCCGCCGTCCGATGCTGCGCTGCTCAACTCAGGTCTCCCTGCTCGGGGGCGGCGAAGCCGACCCGTACGGAACCGAGGCCCGAGATCCGGGCCTCGAAGGTGTCACCGGGCGCCGCGACGGCCATCGGGCCGAGCGCTCCGGTGAGGACGATGTCTCCGGCCCGCAGCGGGTCCCCCATTCCGGCGAGCGTGGATGCCAGCCAGACGGCGGCGTTCAACGGGCCGTCGAGGCAGTCCGCGCCGCTGCCTTCGGAGACCTTCTCGCCGGCGCGGGTCATCGTCATCCGGACTCCGCGCAGGTCCACGGCGGTCAAGGGCACGGGAGCGCCGCCGAGTACGAACAGCCCACAGGAGGCGTTGTCGGCGATGGTGTCGACGAGGCTGATGTCCCAGTCCGCGATCCGGCTGTCGACGATCTCCAGGGCGGGCAGGGCGAAGTCGACCGCGCGGATCACGTCGGCGGCCGTCGACTGCGGGTGCGGGAGATCGGCGCCCAGCACCAGGGCCACCTCGGCCTCCACCTTCGGCTGGAGGAGCCGGTCCGCCGGGACGGTCCCGCCGTCGGGAACGGCCATGTCGGACAGGAGTGCGCCGAAGTCCGGCCGGTCGACGCCGAGCTGGCGCTGGACGGCCGACGAGGTCAGGCCGATCTTGCGGCCCACGATGCGGCGGTCGCCGGTGAGGCGCGACTCGATGGTGCGGCGCTGCACGGCGTACGCGGAGGCCACGTCTCCGACGGCGAAGAGACCGCGTACGGGCGGGCAGGGAATGCCGGACCGCGCGGCCTCGGCCAGAGCCTCGGCCGCATCGGTGACGGCGGCGGGCGGTGCGGCGGTCACGGGTTACCTCCGGAGGAGAGGAAAGGGAAAGGGGTGAGGGAGTACAGGTCGGCGGCGCGGCGCACGCACCGCCGGGTCTCCGGTATAGACGCCTCGGCGAGGGCCGCGCCAAGGGTCGTTCCGCGACATGGAACAGCGCCCGCGAAATCCGCCGGTCTTGCGCGGTCTGCCTACCTGCGGCCCGGGAACCGGCAGTCCAAGTGACCTATGGTGGTGCGGTGTCAACAGGAAATGACGTGGTCGCGCGGAACCTTCGCATCCTCAGGGAGCAGCGTGGGCTGTCGCTGGCCGAGCTCGCCCGGCAGGCCGGTCTGTCGAAGCAGAATCTGTCCAAGGTCGAGCAGGGTACGGGCAACCCGACCGTGGAGACGCTGTTCGCGGTGGGGTCGGCCCTCGGTGTGCCGGTGACGCGGTTGGTGGCGGAGCGCGAGCAGGTCATGACGGTGCGCCCGGGTGACGAGGCCGTCTGGCAGCAGCACGAGGGGTACGAGAGCCGCAGCCTGGACCATGTCTACGGTTCGGGTGTCATCGAGAACTACATCCTGCGCGTGCGCGGCGCGGGTCGCTCCGCGCCGCATCCGGTGGGCACCCTGGAGCATCTGTACGTGATCAGCGGGCGGGTCAGAGTCGGCCCCGAGGACGGCCCGGTGGAGCTGAGCGCGGGCGATTTCGTCCGGTTCCCCGGCGACCGTCCGCATCTGTACGCCTCCCTCGAGGGGGAGAGCGTGGTGCACATCGTGGTCAGTGTGCCCCGTGTCCAGCCGGGCACCGGCGGCGGGGCGCGGGGAGGCACACACGGAACGAGGAGCGGCATCCCGCCTTCCTGAGCCGCCGCCCTGGGGGCCGTGACGTCCTGCCAGGTCGTACGGGCCCAAAGCGGCGCAATCGATCAGGCGGCGGCCGTCTGCTGACTCGTTGCGGGCTCCCTGCGGGCCCGCAGGCGGGTCGTGGCTCCGAGTTCCCTGGCGGCTTCGAACGCGATCCGGCGCAGCTCGGGCGCGATGCGTGCGGGGTCGAGTCGTCCTGTCGCACCGGAGACGGAGACGGCGGCCACGGGGCGCCCGCCGGCGCCCATGACGGGCACCGCCACGCAGGAGACGCCGGGCAGGATCTCCTCCCGGTCGTAGGCGATTCCCTCCTGGCGGATACGGGCCAGCTCGGCCCGGAAGTCCTCGGGATCGGTCACCGAGTTCTCCATCGGTGCGGGCAGTCCGCCGGCGATCGCCTGCTCGGCCGCGTCGTGGTCGAAGGCGAGCAGTGCCTTGCCGACGGCGGTGCAGGAGGCGGGCATCCGTGAGCCGATGCGGGTGGGTGTACGGGCGCGGCGGTGGCCGTGCAGCTTGTTGACGTACATGACGTCCGTGCGGTGCAGCACGGCCAGGTGCACGGTTTCCTGGGTGAGGACGTACAGCTCGGTGAGGAAGGGCAGCAGGCGCTCCTGGAGCATCAGCGGGGTCGGGCCGTAGACCCGGCGGCCGATGTCGAAGAGCTGGGGTCCCAGCCGGTAGCTGCTGCCCACCCGCTCGACGACGTCGTTGCGCTGAAGGATGCCGAGCAGCCGGAACGCGGTCGACTTGGTCAGGCTGGTGCGGCGGGCGAGCTCGCTGACACCGACCTCGCGGTCCTCCTGGGCCAGCGACATCAGCAGGGTGAGTGCCTTGTCCACGGCTGTCTGCTGCTCACGAGAGGTGTCCGATCCGGTCGGGCCGGTGCCGTCGGTGGTCGGGGTACGGTCGAGCATGTTCGCCTCCGCGCATTCCTGGGCGACCACTTCAGTGGACGTGCGTCCACTGTAGAGAACTGCCGCGCGCGTGTGAACAGTCAAGCCTGGGCAAAACCGAAATCACGGTGCCTCGTACATCACAGTCGGACCGTACGAGGCGTCGCGATCGGCGTCCCCCCGGCGCCGGGCCCGAGGCACGGGCCTCACGGCTTGACGATCACCTTCCCGGTGACCTCGCCGTCGATCATGGCCCGGAAGCCGTCATGGATGCCGGACAACGGGATCTCCCGGTCGATCCGGGGCCGTATCCCGGCACTCTCCATGAACCGCAGCAGCGAGACGAATTCCTGACGGGTTCCGCCCGTGGAGCCCAGCACCCGCTGCTGGAGGTAGAAGATCCGGTTCAGGTCGGCCGGCGGATTGGCCCCGCTGGTCGCCCCGGCGACCACGACCGTGCCGCCCGGACGCAGCGACCGCAGCGAATGCGGCCAGGTCGCCTCCCCGACGGTCTCCACGACCACATCGGCCTTCTCCGGCAGCCTCTCCCCCGTCGCCAACGCCAGGTGCGCGCCCATCTCCAGGGCCGCCGTGCGCTTGTGCTCCGACCTGCTGGTCGCGTACACCCTGGCCCCGGCTGCGCGGGCCAGGGTGATCGCGGCCGAGGCCACCCCGCCACCCGCGCCCTGCACCAGCACCCGGTCACCCGGCCGGATCCGGGCCTGGGTGAACAGCATCCGGTACGCCGTCAGCCAGGCGACCGGCAGGCATGCGGCCTGGGCGAAGGACAGCGACGCGGGCTTGGGGACGAGGTTGCGGCGCGGCACGCACAGCAGTTCGGCGAACGCGCCGTCGTGCCGCTCCGACAGCAGCGCCCGTCCGGGGTCGAGGGTCTCGTCGCCTCCGCCCGCCTGCGGATCGCCGATCACAGGATGGATCACGACCTCGTTGCCGTCCTCGTCGTACCCCGCCGCGTCGCAGCCCAGCACCATCGGCAACCGGTCGGCGGGGTGACCCACACCGCGCAGCGTCCAGATGTCGTGGTGGTTCAGCGCCGCCGCGACAACCCTGACCACGGTCCAGCCGGGCGGTGGCACCGGCGCGGGCACCTCGCGCAGTTCGAGCCCGCCGAGCGGGTCGGCCGGGTCCTGGCGTATGGCGACGGCGGCGAGCATCGGTCCTCCTGGACGGGCGTGAGGGAGTTGCACGAGACGGTGTGCGACAGCACACGGCGGCCACGGTCTGCGGCTGCGGCCCTCCGGGACAAGCGGCTGTGCCATGACACGGCACGCCGAAGCCGCCCCCGTACCCACGATTCAGCAGGCCAGGGGCGCACACCGGAACGTGACGCGGGCGTGTTCCACAGGGCGGCACAGCACGTGGCACCACCCGATCCCGAGACGGTCTGCTGTGAAATGCCCGAACGGACCGCCGAGCCGTCCGGCCCTCGCCCGTATTCCCCGAACAGACCTGAAGGGACGGCCCGTCATGCAACTCAGCGGACTGGGATACTTCGGACTCCGAACCCGGCGCGTCAACGAGTGGCGTACCTTCGCCGAGGACGTGCTCGGCCTGTCGGCGCAGACCACCGAGGACGGGCTGCGGCTGCGCGCCGACGACCGCGCCTGGCGGATCGCCCTGCACGAGTCCGATTCCGAGGAGTTCGGCTACGTCGGCTGGGAAGTTCCAGGACCCGCCGAACTCGCTGCGGCAGCCGAAGAGTTGGCACGAGCCGGTGTCGATGTCAGCCATGCGGACGACCGGACGCTCCGCGAGCGGGACGTTCTGGGGCTCTTCCACATCGAGGACCCCAACGGCGTACGCGTGGAGATCTTCCACGGCGCCCGCACCGCGACCACCCCGTTCGTCTCACCGACCGGCGCCCGCTTCGTCACGGGCGAACAGGGCCTGGGCCACGTGGTGTTCTCCGTCGACGACTACGCGGCGACCCTGCTGTTCTACACCGAACTGCTCGGCTTCCGGCTCTCCGACTTCTGCGACCTGGGTCGCAAGCGGATCGCGTTCCTGCACACCAACCCGCGCCACCACTCGCTGGCGTTCGCCGGGCTCGTCATCGAGCCCGAACGCAAGCCGCGCAAGGACGTGGAGCCGGGAGAGCTCTTCCACTTCATGCTGGAGGCCGACACGCTCGACACGGTGGGGTACGCGTACGACCGCTGCCAGGCCGGTGCGGCGCCGCTCGCACTGACGATCGGGCGGCACAGCAACGACAGGATGCTGTCCTTCTACGCGGTCACACCGTCCGGCTTCGAGGTCGAGTACGGGTACGGCGCCATCACCGTCGAGGACCCCTGGACCGCGACCCGCGTGGACGGCACCAGCCTGTGGGGGCACCACCGGCCGGCACGCGCCGCCGCCCCGGCCGGCCAGGAAGGAACGAAGGCATGAGCAGCCTCCACCGCACCCCCGCCCCCGCCGTCGACGTCACCGAGTACTTCGACATCGACAACGGCCTCGTCGACCGCGGGATCTTCGGCGACACCGCCCTCTACCAGCAGGAGCTGCGCCGCGTCTTCGCGCCGAGCTGGCTCTTCCTCGCCCACACCTCACAGTTCCGCAAGCCGGGTGACTTCTTCACCACGTACATGGGCGAGGACCCGGTCATCGTGACCATGGGCAAGGACAGGAGGATCCGGGCCTTCCTCAACGCCTGCCGCCACCGCGGTATGCGGGTCTGCCGGGCGGACGCCGGCGCGGCCAAGGCGTTCACGTGCAGCTACCACGGCTGGGCGTACGACACCTCCGGCAAACTCATCAACGTTCCCAACCGCGAGGGGTATCCGGAGAGCTTCGACGAGAGCCGCTGGGGCCTGAGGGAGGTCGCCCGGCTGGACACGTACAAGGGGCTGATCTTCGCGACCTGGAATCCGGACGCCCCCGCGCTCACCGAGGCACTCGGCGGGATGACCTGGTACATGGACGCCATGCTGGACCGCGACCCGGAGGGCACGGAGGTCGTCGGCGGGGTCCACAAATGGGTTCTGGAGGGCAACTGGAAGCTCGCCGCCGAGCAGTTCTCCTCCGACTGGTACCACGTGAACATCTCGCACGCCTCCGCGCTGATGGTCATGTCACCCACCGGCAAGGGCCCCAAGGCCGAGATCGTGCAGACCCCGGGACGCCAGTACACCGACCCGAACGGCCACGGCGCCGGCTTCCCGACCCACCCCAAGAGCCGTTTCGACGACCGGGTGGTGCACCAGTACTACGACTACGGCCAACTGCGCGAGCGCCTCGGCGACGGCCGCGTCGAAGGTCCGATGACGACCGGGCACGCCAACGTCTTCCCCAACTTCTCGTATCTGCCGGTCAACGGCAGCATCCGGGTCTGGCACCCGAAGGGGCCGGACAAGATGGAGGTCTGGGCCTGGACCGTCGTCGACAAGTCGATGCCCGACGAGGTCAAGAACGCCCAACGCCTGTACAACCTGCGCACCTTCGGGCCGACCGGCATCTTCGAGCAGGACGACGGCGAGAACTGGAGCGAGTGCCAGGCCACCGCGCACGGCTTCATGGCCGGTGGCATGACCCTCAACTACCAGATGGGCATCGGTATGAGCGCCGAGGACGGCGTCCACCCCGGTACCACCGGACACCTCTACTCCGACGGTGCCGCCCGAGGCTTCTACAGCCGCTGGCGCGACCTGATGAACACCCCGGCCTGGCACGAGAAGGCAGCTGACGAACGATGACCTCCACCGAAACCACCAGCACCGCCCACACCTCCGTGCTCGTCGCCGCAGTCGGTGACATCGCGGAGGGCGAAGCACTCCAGGTACCCGCCGAACGGACCGGGCACCACGACACCATCTCCGTCTTCCACGACGACGGCACGTACTACGCGCTCGACGACACCTGCTCGCACGGCCAGGCCTCCCTCGCCGACGGCTGGATCGAGAACGGCGAGGTCGAGTGCCCCCTGCACAGCGCCCGCTTCTGCCTCAGGTCCGGTGAACCGCAGTGCATGCCCGCCACCCTCGCGGCCCGGACCCACCGGGTCGAGGTCGTCGCCGGCGAGATCTGGCTGCACCCCGGCCAGGAGCCGACGTCATGACGAGGATCGCCATGGTCGGCGCCGGGCTCTCCGCCGTCTCGGCCTGCGACGCCCTGCGCGGCGGCGGCTACGACGGCGAGATCGTCCTGCTCAGCGACGAGGCGGGACCGCCCTACGACCGCCCCCCGCTGAGCAAGGACGTCCTGACCGGCAGCGCGGCCACGCGGGGGGACATCGCCCTGCGGCCCGCCGACTGGTACGAGAAACAGCGCGTCGAACTCCGGCCGGGCATCGCCGTCACCGCCCTTCGCCCCGACGAGGGTGTGCTGGAACTGGCCGACGGCAGCGAACTGACCGCCGACCGCATCGTGCTGGCCACCGGCGGCACCGCCCGCACCCTACCGGTGCCCGGCGCCGACGACCCGGCCGTGCACACCCTGCGCACCTGGGCCGAGGCGGAGAGGCTGCGCGCCCGGCTCGTACCGGGCGCCCGGATCGCCGTCATCGGGGCCGGACTCATCGGCGCCGAGACCGCGGCCGTCGCCACCGCGCTGGGCTGCGCCGTCACCTTGATCGACCCGGTGCCGGTACCCCTGACCGCCGTCGTCGGCCCGGACATCGCCGGGGCACTGCACGCCCGGCACCGCGCCGAGGGCATCGACGTCATCACCGGTGGTGTGGAGCGCATCGACCGTGCCCCCGGGACCGAGGAGGTCACCGTCACCGTGGGCGGGCGCCCCGAGCCCGTCGCCGCCGACACCGTGGTTGTCGGCATCGGCATCCGCCCTGCGACGGCGCTGGCCGAGGCCGCGGGGCTCACCGTCGACAACGGCATCGTCGTCGACGTGGCGCAGCGCACCTCGCACCCGCGTGTGTACGCAGTCGGGGACGTCGCCCGGCGCAGCGGTGACCCGGTGCGGCACGAACACTGGGACGCCGCCAGGAGCAGCGGTCAGGCCGCCGCCGCCGGACTGCTCGGAGCGGCCCCGCCCGCCCGGAGTGCCTCGTGGTTCTGGTCCGACCGGTACGGCAGCCGGCTGGAGGGGGTCGGTTCGATGGCCGACGCCGAAGAAACCGTCGTCCGGGGTGATGTCGCCTCCGGCGCCTTCACGGTGTTCGGGCTGCGCGCTTCGGTGCTGATCGCCGCCGCCGCGATCGACCGGCCCAAGGACATCAAGGCCGCCCAGCGGCTGATCGCCCGCGCCGTGCCCGTCCGCGCGGACCGGCTCACCGACCCGGCCACTGAGCTGCGCGCCCTGCTGCGCGGCTGAACCGGCCCCGCCCCGTACCTCTCCCCCGGCCTCGTACCGGCGTGTGCCGCCCATCGGCACACCCGCTCCCCGCACCCGCCGCCATGCGATGGGATGGCCGACACAGCGCGGCACGCAAGGAGGATCCATGAGCATCCACACCACGGAATCCGCCGCCGCCCCCACGGGCGGGCCGGCCCTGGACGATCTGCTGCTCCACTTCGAGGTTCAGCGCTTCTACACCCTCGAAGCCCATCTGCTCGACCAGCACCGGTACGCCGACTGGCTGGAGCTGCTCGCCGACGACCTGCACTACTGGGCGCCGGTACGCACCAACCGGCTGCGCCGCCAGCAGTCGCTCGCCGACGGTGTCCCCGGCGAGGTGGCGATCTTCGACGAGACGAAGGACAGCCTCGCCTGGCGCATCCGGCGGTTCGACTCCGGCATGGCCTGGGCCGAGGACCCGCCGTCGCGCACCCGGCACCTGGTCACCAATGTGGCCGTGCGCCCCGGCGACGAGGACGGCACGTACATCGCCGAGTCCGCCTTCCTGGTCTACCGCAACCGCCTGGAACGTGAGGTCGATCTGTACGCGGGTGGCCGCACCGATCTGCTGCGCCGGGCCCCGGACGGCTCGCTGAAGGTGGTACGCCGCCACATCCTGCTCGACCAGAACGTGCTGCTCGCCAAGAACATCAGCACCTTCCTCTGACACATCGGCGCCCGCTCCGGCAGGCACGCCAGATCCTGCGCCCCCGGTACATCCGAAACCCCCGCACCCCCTGGAGTTCCCCCGTGTCCTCTGCCCGCGGCACCGACGCCGTACAGCCCGAGATCATCACCCACACCGTTCGGACTTCGCTGGGCCCGGTCTCGGTCAGCGAGGCGGGCGAAGGCCCGGTGCTCGTGATGCTGCACGGCGGCGGGCCGGGAGCCGACGGCCTGGCCAACTACCGGCACAACCTCGCCGCTCTCGCCCCGCACCACCGGGTCGTCCTGCCCGACCAGCCGGGCTTCGGCGGCAGCTACCGCCCGACCGAGGACGATCTCGACGCCCGTTCCATCACCGAGATCACGGTCGACGCCGTACTGCAGACTCTGGACGCCCTCGGCATCGAGCGCTTCCATCTGCTGGGCAACAGCCTGGGCGGCGCCGCCGCCATCGCCATGGCCCTCGCCGCCCCCGACCGGGTCGGGAAGCTGGTGCTGATGGCACCCGGCGGCGGTTGGCTGCCCTTCGGCCCCACCCCCACCGAGGGGCAGAAGGCGATGTTCCGGTACTACAACGGCGAAGGCCCGACGGTGAGGAAGATGCGGGACTTCGTCCGCGTCATGACGGCTGAGCCCAAGCGGTGGGAGGACACCGTCCAGGCCCGCTACGAGGCATCCCTGGACCCGAGCCACATCGAGTTCTACCACCGCTACAACGCGGCGTTCGGCAAGCGGCACGGCATGGACCCGCTCTGGCGCGACGTGCACCGGATCAAGGCCCCGACCCTGCTGTTGTGGGGCCGCGACGACCGGACCATCACCCTGGACGGCGCGCAGCTCATGCTCAAGCAGATCCGTGATGTCCAGCTGCATGTCTTCGGTGGCTGCGGCCACTGGGTGCAGCTGGAGCGGCAGGCCGAATTCGAGCGTCTCGTCACCGACTTCCTCCAGGAGCGCTGAGTCATGGCCGAGCACGTACCGAACACCGCGGCCGCCCCGGCCGCGGGCTGGCTCGACGGAGACGTCGCGCTGATCACGGGTGGCGCGAGCGGCCTGGGCCGCGCCATCACGCTGCGCTATCTCGCCGAAGGCGCGTCGGTCGCCGTCCTGGACCGGGACGCCGCGCAGCTCGCGGCGCTGGTCGAGGCCGCGGGCGGGCACGCGGACCGGGTGCTGACCGTCACCGGTGACGTACGCTCGACAGAAGATCTGCACGGAGCGGTCGCGGGGGCCGTCGAGCGGTTCGGCCGGCTGGACGTCCTGGTGCCCAACGCCGGGATCTGGGACTATCACCGCAGCCTGACCCGGCTCTCGGGCGGGGAGCTGGCCGACGCGTTCGACGAGATCTTCTCCGTCAACGTCAAGGGCTATCTGCTCGCCGTGGAGGCGGCCTGGCGGGAGCTCGTCAAGACCAGAGGCAGCATCATCATGACGCTCTCCAATTCCTCCTTCCACACCAACGGCGGCGGCCCGGTGTACACCGCGAGCAAGCACGCCTGTCTCGGCCTGGTCCGCGAGTTCGCCTATGAACTCGCCCCCAAGGTCCGGGTCAACGGCGTCGCCTGCGGCGGTATGCGTACCCAGCTGCGCGGTCCGGAGAGTCTGGGGCTCCAGGAGCGCAGGATCGAGGACTCGTTCGCCCGCGCCGAGGCGGCCGGCGCCCGTCCGCACGTGCCGCTGTACGAGGCGAGTGTGGAGCCGGAGGACTTCACCGGGACGTACGTCCTGCTGGCTTCCCGCCGCGACAGCGGCAACATCACCGGTGCCGTGGTGCCCGTCGACGGCGGTATCGCCGTTCGCGGTTTCCGCAGCGCGGCCGGTGGCACCGACCTCTGAGCCGAGCTCCGAGGCGACACACCCCTTGTCCCCCCCTTCAGCGCCCACCTGCCGACAGCCACCGAAGGAGCCGTTCGGGTCATGGTCGACATCAGTCCCGCTGCCGCTGTGCAGCGCAGAGCCCGGTACGACGCAGCCGCCGCTGCCCTCGTCTACGAGGGCAGGACCATCACTGCGGGCACCCTCGCCACCACCGTGAGCCGACTGGCCGCGGGCCTCGCGGCACGGGGACTGCGACATGGTGACCGGGTGGCTTTTCTGGGGCTCAACAGCGCCACCCTGTTCGAGGCGCTGCTGGCGGCCAGTCATCTCGGCGCGGTGTTCGTGCCGGTCAACCACCGCCTCGCGGCCGACGAGGTGCGGCACATCCTCGCCGACTCCGGCGTCCACACACTGATCGTCGAGGAGAACCACCGCGCGCTGGCCGAGTCGATCCTCACCGAGATTCCGGTACGTCGGCCCGTCCTCGTCGACACGGACCCCTCGTGCCCGGCCGCACCCGCTCCACCCGCCGTATGGACACTGCTGTCGGAGCTGCTGTCGGCCGACGCGAAACGGCCGACCGCGGTGCCGCTGAGCGACGACGACCTGGCCGCCCTGATGTACACGTCGGGAACGACCGGCCGTCCCAAGGGCGTCATGCTCACGCACGGCAATCTGTGGTGGAACGCGGTCAATGTCGACTCCATGGTGGACACCCGCCCCGACGACGTGAACCTGGCCGTCGCCCCGCTGTTCCACATCGGCGGGCTGAACGCCCTCACGTTGCGCACCCTGACCCGTGGCGGCACCGTCGTCGTGCGTCGCGCCTTCGACCCCGCGCAGTGCCTGGCCGACCTGGTGGAGCACCGGGTGACCAGCATCTTCGCAGTGCCTGCCATGTTCGCGGCGCTCGCCCGCGTACCGGGTTTCACCGAGGCGGACCTTTCCGCGCTGCGGGCGGTCGTCGTGGCGGGTGCGGCCGTACCGCCGCGGCTCATCGAGGACTACGCGCACACCCACGGGGTCCTCCTCCAGCAGGCGTGGGGCCTCACCGAGACCGCCCCGTTCGCCACCTACCTCCCGGCGGCGCTCACCCTGGAGAAGACCGGTTCGGCAGGGCTTCCCATGCCGTACACCGAGGTGTGCCTGATGACTCCGGAACGGGGCGGCCTCATCGAGCAGCCCGACGTGCGGGGTGAGATCTGCGTCCGGGGGCCCAATGTCGTCAGCGGTTACTGGAACAACCAGGCCGCCACCCGGGAGGCCTTCGACGATGCGGGCTGGTTCCACAGCGGGGATGTCGGCTACCGGGACAAGGACGGCCACTACTTCATCGTCGACCGTCTCAAGGACATGATCATCAGCGGTGGGGAGAACATCTACCCCGCCGAGGTCGAGCGGGTGCTCAGTGCCTTTCCCGGAATCCTCGAGGTCGCCGTCGTGGGAATACCCGACCCCAAATGGGGAGAGACCGTCGTCGCGGTCCTGGTCTGCGAGGCGGGAGTCGAGCCGTTGCTGGAGGAGGTACGTGACTTCGCGAGCCGTCAGCTCGCCCGGTACAAGCTGCCCACCCGTCTGGTGGTCGCCCCGGAGCTTCCGCGCAATGCGGGGGGCAAGCTGCTCAAGGGCCAGGTGCGCGACTTCGTCGTCCAGCAGGTCACGGTGGTTTCGGACTGATCCTCGCGCCGGCCACGGCAGGTGATGCGGTGGCCGGTGGCCCCGGCACCGTTCCGGGCCGCCCGCTCCCCTCGTACCCCGTCGTCCTCGCGGAAGGCCGCCGATGTTCCCCCACGTCACGAGTCACGGCCCACAACCGGCCCCCGCTCTCCCCTCCGCTGTCGGCCCGTGGACCCTGCGGCCCGTACCGTCCACGCCGCCGGACGGCGGCCTCCCTCTCCCGGCCCCCGCCGGCACCGGCCGCGCGTACACGGCGCTGCGTGCCGGGTACGCGCCCGCGTACCGGGTGGAGATCCAGCGGGTGCTGAGCCACCCGCTGCGCGGCTGCTACCCGGTGGGCGCCCGTGACCTGCTCCTTGCTCTCGTCCCGCTCTCGCCGCAGCCCGAGCCGGACACCGCCGCCCTGCTCGACGCGCTCACCCAGGCCCTGTTCGGTGCCGATCCGCGCTGCCGCCGCATCATGGCGGCCCCGGACGTCGAGGACGTTCCCGCCCTTGAGCGCTACACCGCAGGACACTTCCGTACGGTCGCCGAGGCCGATCTGCACGAACACACCGTGACTCTGATGGTGGTGGAACCCCCGCGGGTCACCGAGGTCTCCACCGCCTTGGACGACATGCCGCACTGATCCGCCGCGGTACCGGGTGCGGCTCGTTCAGGCCCCCTCGCCGTTCGTCGCCGATTCCTCCGCGATCCGCTCGTGATGGCGGATGACCTCCGCCACGATGAAGTTCAGCAGCTTCTCGGCGAAGGCCGGGTCCAGGTGCGCGCTCTCCGCCAGCTGCCGCAGCCGGGCGATCTGCCTGCTCTCGCGGGCCGGGTCGGCCGGGGGAAGCTGGTGGGCGGCCTTGAGGTGGCCGACCTGCTGCGTGCACTTGAAGCGCTCGGCGAGCATGTGGACAACAGCGGCGTCGATGTTGTCGATGCTCTCGCGGAGCCGGTTCAGTTCCGCGTTCACGGACTCGTCGATGTCCCTCGTGGTCATGGTCAGTGAGCTTAGACGGCCGGTCCCGCAGGGGTGATCGTCGGAGGGTTCTCCGGGTCCGGGACCTGCTCGCTCCAGCCGCCCGGTACGTTGCGGCCCTGCTGTTCGCGGAAGCGGACCGGGGCGGTGCCGACCCGGCGGGCGAAGAGGCGGGAGAAGTACGCCGGGTCGTCGTAGCCGACGCGTCGGGCGACGGCGGCGACCGGCAGGTCGGTGGCGGCGAGGAGTTCCTTGGCGCGGCCCAGCCGGATACCGAGGAGGTAGTCCTTGGGGCTGCATCCGGCTCCCCGCCGTACCGCCGTCCGCAGCTCGGCGGGTGTCATACCGTGCCGGGCGGCATGCTCGGCGACGGACAGCGGCTGGAAGGCGTCCCGGGCGAGGGCCTGCAGGACGGGGTCGCCGTCCGGGCTGACATCGGCGCGGGCCCGGCGCAGGGCGACGAGGAGTTCGTGGACCGCGGCGCCGGTCTCGACCTCCAGGAGCGGGTTTCCGCGCCGTGCCGCACGCACCATCCGTCCGATCGCGGCACGTGGGCCCGCCGTGTCGGCGAGCGGGACGAGCGGGCGGTCGGGCTCGATGTAGCCGAGTTCGGTGTAGGTGGCGGTGGCGGGGCCGGTGAAGTCGACGAAGCTCTCGTCCCAGCCGGTGCCGGGGTCGGCCCCGTAGTGGTGCCGGGTGCCGGGTGTGAGCCAGATCAGGCTGGGCGCGGTGACGGGGACCCGGCGGCCGTCGGGGCCGGTGAACCAGCCGCTGCCGGAGCTGATGACGACGGCCACATGGTGGTCCAGGGTGCGCGGGCCGACCGTCGGCAGTGCGCCGTGCTGGAGTCCCACGCCCAGGCAGACGAGGCCCAGCCGGTGGTGGAGCGGGCTGGGAGTGAAGAAACGCATCCAGGTGTGGTACATCGGCCTTCCTTCCTCCCCTTCTTCCTTGGATCCGAGCGGTCGGTCCGGGCAGTCGGCCCGAACAATTGTGTCCAAACAGCAGCGATCTTTGTCCATGGACCGGCAGGACGCCAGGGGGCGAAGCTGGGAGGCAAGATTCCTCCCGGGTTCGCCCGCTCCGTGGTGCGTACCGTCGTACGGGCCCGGGGCCGTGCGGCTCCGGGGACCGCACGCACAGGAGAGTACGAGCACGATGGCAGACTTCACCGTGGGGGACGACCACTTCCGGCTCGACGGGAAGCCCGTACGGCTGCTGTCGGGGGCCCTGCACTACTTCCGGGTGCACGAGGCGCAGTGGGATCACCGGCTGTCGATGCTGCGTGCCATGGGCCTGAACTGTGTCGAGACGTATGTGCCGTGGAATCTGCATGAGCCGCGGCCGGGCCGGTTCCAGGACGTGGCGGCGCTGGGCCGGTTCCTGGACGCGGCGCAGCGGGCCGGGCTGTGGGCGATCGTCCGTCCGGGGCCGTACATCTGCGCCGAGTGGGAGAACGGTGGTCTGCCGGCCTGGGTGACGGGGCGGTTCGGCCGGTGGGTGCGCTCCCGTGACGCGGAGTATCTGGGTGCCGTGGAGCGGTGGTTCACGGCGTTGCTGCCGCAGGTGGTGCAGCGGCAGATCAGCCGCGGAGGGCCGGTGGTCATGGTCCAGGCGGAGAACGAGTACGGGAGCTTCGGCTCCGATCAGGTCTATCTCCGGCGGGTGGCCGGGATGCTGCGTGATCGCGGGGTGACTGTGCCGCTGTTCACCTCCGACGGGCCGGAGGACCACATGCTCACGGGCGGTTCGATACCGGGGCTGCTGGCCACGGCGAACTTCGGCTCGGGTGCGCGCGAGGCGTTCGAGGTGCTGCGCCGCCATCAGCCGAAGGGGCCGCTGATGTGCATGGAGTTCTGGTGCGGGTGGTTCGAGCACTGGGGTGCCGAGCCGGTCGTGCGCGAGCCGGCGCAGGCCGCCGAGGCGCTGCGGGAGATCCTGGAGTGCGGTGCGTCGGTGAACATCTACATGGCGCACGGGGGGACGAACTTCGCCGGGTGGGCGGGGGCGAACCGGTCCGGTCCGCTCCAGGACCAGGGCTTCCTGCCGACGGTGACCTCGTACGACTACGACGCGCCGATCGACGAGTACGGCCGTCCCACGGAGAAGTTCCGGCTGCTGCGCGAGGTGCTCGCCGAGTACGCGGACGGGCCGCTTCCGGACCTTCCGCCGGAGCCCGCCGGGCTTGCGGTTCCGGTGCGGGCGGAGCTGACGGAGTGGGCGCCGCTGGATGCGGTGCTGGAGGCGCTGGGCGACGAGGAGAGGGCGCCGTCCGGTGTTCCGCCGACCTTCGAGGAGCTGGGTGTCGAGCGGGGGCTGGTGCGCTACCGGGTGGGTGTGCCCGGTCCGCGCCGGCCCTACGAGCTGAGTGTGACGGGGCTCCGGGACCGGGCCGTGGTGTATGTGAACGGGGTGCGGGAGGGTGTGCTGACCGAGGAGAACAGCACCCTGGACGAGCCGGTGGCCGGGCCGGCGGAGGTCGAGCTGTGGGTGGAGTCGCTGGGCCGGGTGAATTACGGGCCGCGGCTCGGTGAGCCCAAGGGGATCACGGGCGGGGTGCGGCACGAGCGGCAGTATCTGCACGGGGTGCGGGCGAGGGCGCTGCGTCTGGACGCGTTCGAGGAGCCGGGTGCGGTGGCCGGGGTGGCGTTCGGCAGTGCCGAGGGGGCCGGGGCGACCGGGCTGTTCCGGGGGACGTTCGAGGTCACCGGGGTGGACGGCACCGGGCACGCGGGGCTCGAACTGCCGGGCTGGACGCGCGGCTTCGTGTGGGTGAACGGCTTCGGTCTGGGCCGGTACTGGTCGGTGGGCGCGCAGCGGACGCTGTACGTGCCGGGCCCGGTGCTGCGGGAGGGCGTCAACGAGGTGTGGGTGCTGGAGCTGGAGGGCGCGGGCGCGCCGTATGCGGAGCTGGGCCCGGGGGTGCCCGTCCGGACGGGCACCCCCGGGGATGTTCAGGTGTGACTCAGGAACCGGCCGGGGCCGGGGTCAGAGCGTGGCTGCCGCGGACGCGATCTGGGCGGCGAATGTCGAGACCTCGCTGTACACACCGGGGTAGCCGGGCCGTGCGCAGCCCTGGCCCCAGCTGACGATGCCCACCTGGATCCAGGCTCCGGCGTTGTCCTTGCGGAACATGGGGCCGCCGGAGTCGCCCTGGCAGGTGTCGACGCCGCCGGTGTCGACGAGGCCGGCGCAGATCTCTTCACCGGGGATGAGGTCGCTGCCGTACGCGGCCTGGCACTCGGCGTCGGAGACGAACGGCACGGAGGCCTTGAGCAGGTAGCGCTGCTGGGAGCCGCCCTCGGTGGCGGCGCCCCAGCCGGCGACGGTGAAGTCTCCGTTGTTGTACGCGGTGTTGGTGGCGATCTTCAGGGTCGGCAGGTCGATGGGCTTGGCGAGCTTGATGAGCGCCCAGTCCTTGCCCGCGCCGTTGTAGCCGGGGGCCTGGAGGACCTTGGTGGACTTGACCTTGATCGCGCTGGAGGACTGCAGGTCGACGACGCCCGCGGTGGCGGTGATGGAGGTGTTGTTGCCGGAGCCGTTCACGCAGTGCGCGGCGGTGAGGACGATGTCCTTGGCGTAGAGGGCGCCGCCGCAGCCCATCGACAGCCGGACCATGAACGGGAATTCGCCCTGGGCGGCACGGGTCCCGCCGACGACCGGCTGGGGGGCCGCGGAGGCTCCGGCGGGCTGGAGGCTGACCGCCGCGAGGGCGACGGCGGCTATGACGGAACATCTCTTCACGGCACGCAGAAGCTGCTTCAAGAGACTGCCTTCTTTCGTGGGGGGTGCTTGTGGGGGGTGCTTGTGGGGGGTACTTGTGGGGGGTACTTGTGGGGAGTGCCTGTGCCCGGACCGGGTTCTGACCGCGGGGCGGCACAGCACCGCATCTGTGGTCATGACCCCGACAAGGCATCGTTCGGATTATCGGGAAATGATCACAACCCCCACAAGGATCACTTTCCGGCCAAGATCACCCACGGTGTTCCGGCTACAGTGAAATCCGGCCGGACCTCGCGGACGGGGGGTGGGACGTGGTGGACGACGGCCGGAGCACCGGCAGTCCGGTGGTCCACGGTTTCCCGCACCTCGAAACGGTCCGGTCCGCGATCACGGCGCTCTACCGGCGGCTCTCGTACGACGGTGTCCGCAGCTACGCGACGAGCCTCGCCCCCGCCGACGCCGCCTTCTCCGACCAGGACGATCTGTATCCCGGCGCCCAGCGGGTGGCGCGGGCGCTGGTCCAGCATCTGCATCTGCCGGACGCCCGCATGATCGTCGCCTTCCGCGCGATGGAACACGCCGCCGACGTCGAACTGGCCGCAGGGCCCGAGTACTTCGTGGAACTCAACGACCGCTTCCGCACCCACCGCAGGGACATCGGCGCCGCGCTCTCGCACGAGGTCACCCATGTGCTGCTGCACCGCCTCGGCCTGGAGTTCCCCGGCACACGCGACAACGAGATCCTCACCGACACCGTGACCACGTACCTGGGCGCGGGCTGGCTGCTGCTCGACGCCTTCCGCGAGGACCAGGTCTCCAGCCAGAAGCTCGGCTATCTCACCCCGGAGGAGTTCGGATACGTCCTCGCCAAGCGGGCGCTGGCCTTCGACGAGGACCCGTCGCCGTGGTTCACCAGCCCTCAGGCGTACACGGCGTACGAGAAGGGGCGCGCGCGAGCACTCCAGGACGTCCGGCAGCCGCCGCTCGCGGCCGCCGGCTGGGCGGGCCGCCGCCGCCGCTACGCCCGGGACCGGCGGCGCGCCCGGGACCACCCGGACACGCCCCCGGCCCCCGATGCCCCGTACGCCTTCGGGAGCGGCCCGCAGGGACTCCGGGTCTCCTTCGCCTGCCCCGTCTGCCACCAGCGCATCCGTGTACCGGTGCGCGGACGGGTGCGGGCCCGCTGCGGGCTGTGCCGTACGGTCCTGGACTGCGAGACCTGAACCGAAACGGCGACGCCGTCTCCCGCAACGGCGCACGGAGCAGGGCCGGCCGCCCCGGACAGGCCCTACCCCGCCCCGTACACCGGCTGCGCCGGCTCCGCCTCCGCCAGCAGCTTCCGTACCGCCTCCCCCGCCTCCGCCGGCTCCCATCGCGCACCCCGGTCCGCGGTGGGGCCGGGGCGCCAGCCCTCCATGACCGTGATCCGGCCCGCCTCCACCTCGAAGACCCGCCCGCTCACCCCGTCGCTCGCACCCGAGCCGAGCCAGACCACCAGCGGGGACACGTTCCCCGGGGCCATCGCGTCGAACCCGCCCTCCCCCGGCGCCGCCATCGCCTGCGCGAAGGTCTGCTCGGTCATCCGGGTCCGGGCCGCCGGGGCGATCGCGTTGACCTGGATCCCGTACCGGCCCAGCTCCGCGGCGGCGACCAGGGTCAGGCCGACGATCCCGGCCTTCGCGGCGGAGTAGTTGCCCTGGCCGACGCTGCCGAGCAGCCCCGCGCCGGAGCTGGTGTTGATCACCCGGGCGGTGGGCGCGCGCCCCGCCTTCGCCTCGGCCCGCCAGTGCGCGGCCGCGTGCCTCAGCGGCAGGAAGTGGCCCTTGAGATGGACCCGCATCACGGCATCCCAGCCGTCCTCGTCCAGATTCACCAGCATCCGGTCGCGCAGGAACCCCGCGTTGTTGACCAGGGTGTCCAGCCGCCCGAAGCTCTCCAGCGCGGCCGCGACCAGTGACGCGGCCCCTTCGGTCGTGGCGATGTCGCCCGCGTGCGCGACCGCCTCGCCGCCCGCCGCCACGATCTCGTCCACCACCTGCCGGGCCGGGCCGGCGGAGCCGCCTCCGCCGTCGGGGCCGACGCCCAGATCGTTGACGACCACCTTCGCGCCCTCGGCGGCGAAGGCGAGCGCATGGGCGCGGCCGAGCCCCCGCCCCGCGCCCGTCACGACCACCACGCGGCCGTCGCACAGACCAGTCATCGCTCGTCTCCCTACTCGTCTCCTTGTTGGCGATGCGGGGGCAGGCTGCTACCTTCCACACCTAACAAATGTTTGGTGGAAAGGTAGCTGATTCGCTCATGGGTGTCTCCACCACAAGTCCCGGCAAGGGCATCCGACTCGTCACGGTCGACCACCCGCCCGTCAACGCGCTTCCCGTGCGGGGCTGGTACGAGCTCGCCGACGCGCTCCGCGCGGCGGGCCGCGACCCCGAGGTCCGCTGCGTCGTGCTGGCCGCCGCCGGCCGGGGATTCAACGCGGGCGTCGACATCAAGGAGATGCAGCGCGACACCGGGCACGAGGCCCTGATCGGCGCCAACCGGGGCTGCTACGAGGCGTTCGCCGCCGTGTACGAGTGCGAGGTCCCGGTGGTCGCCGCGGTGAACGGCTTCTGCCTCGGCGGCGGCATCGGCCTCGTCGGCAACGCGGACGCGATCGTGGCCGGCGACGACGCGACGTTCGGCCTGCCCGAGCTGGACCGGGGCGCGCTCGGCGCGGCGACCCATCTGGCCCGGCTCGTGCCGCAGCATCTGATGCGCGCGCTCTACTACACCTCGCGCACCGCCACCGCCGCCGAACTGCACGCCCACGGCTCGGTCTGGAAGGTCGTACCGCGCGAGGAACTCCTCGACGCGGCACTGGAACTGGCGGGCGAGATAGCCCGCAAGGACGGGTATCTGATCCGGCTGGCCAAGGCCGCCATCAACGGCATCGACCCGGTGGACGTACGCCGCAGCTACCGCTTCGAGCAGGGCTTCACCTTCGAGGCCAATCTCAGCGGCGTCGCCGGCCGCGTACGCGAAACGTTCGGCAAGGAGGCCTGACCATGACCGACAAGACCATGACCGCCGAGGAGGTCGTCTCCCGGCTCGGCAGCGGGATGACGATCGGCATCGGCGGCTGGGGCTCGCGCCGCAAACCCATGGCACTGGTGCGGGCACTGCTCCGCTCCCCGGTCACCGATCTCACCGTGGTCTCGTACGGCGGACCCGACGTGGGTCTGCTCGCCGCCGCCGGCAGGATCCGGAAACTGGTCACGGCCTTCGTCACGCTCGACTCGGTCCCGCTCGAACCCCATTTCAGGGCCGCCCGCCAGCGCGGCGCGTTCGAACTGACGGAGATCGACGAGGCCATGTTCATGTGGGGGCTGCACGCTGCCGCGAACCGGCTGCCGTTCCTCCCGGTGCGCGCCGGCATCGGTTCCGACGTGATGCGGGTCAACCCGGGCCTTCGCACGGTCGTTTCGCCGTACGAGGACGGCGAGGAGTTCGTCGCGATGCCCGCGCTGCGGATGGACGCCGCGCTGGTCCACCTCAACCGCGCCGACCGGTTCGGCAACGGCCAGTACCTCGGCCCCGACCCGTACTTCGACGACCTCTTCTGCGAGGCCGCCGACACCGCGTACGTCTCCTGCGAACGCCTCGTGGACACCGCCGAGCTGACCGGGAACGCGGCCCCGCAGACCCTGCTCGTCAAGCGGCACTCGGTCACCGGGGTCGTCGAGACCCCGAACGGCGCGCACTTCACCTCCTGCGCGCCCGACCATCCGCGCGACGAGGCGTTCCAGAAGGCGTACGCGACCGCCGCCGCCGACCCCGACGCCTGGGCGGCCTTCAGCGAGCGCTTCCTGCCCGCCGAGGGCGACGAGAAGAGCTATCAGTCGGCCGTCCGCACCTGGCACGAGGAGCAGAAATGACCACGGAGAACACGACCGCGACCGCGGCCACCCGGGCCGAGTACTGCGTGATCGCCTGTGCCGACGCCTGGCGCGGCGACGGCGAGGTGCTCGCCAGCCCGATGGGCCTCGTCCCGTCCGTCGGCGCCCGGCTCGCCAGGCACACCTTCTCGCCCGATCTGCTGCTCACCGACGGCGAGGCGCTGCTCCTCGCCCCGGACGGCACGACGGAGGGCTGGCTGCCCTACCGCCAGCACCTCGCCATGGTCACCGGCGGCAGGCGCCACGTGATGATGGGGGCGAGCCAGATCGACCGGTTCGGCAACCAGAACATCTCTTGCATCGGCGACTGGGAACAGCCCTCCCGCCAGCTGCTCGGCGTGCGCGGCGCCCCGGTCAACACCCTTAACAACCCGGTCAGTTACTGGATTCCCAAGCACTCCACCCGGGTCTTCGTCGAGCGCGTCGACATGATCTGCGGGGTCGGCTACGACAGTGCCGCCGCGGCCGGCCCCTCGGCGAGCCGCTACCACCGCATCCCGCGCGTGGTGAGCGATCTCGGCGTCTTCGACTTCGCGACCCCGGACCGCTCGATGCGCCTGGCCTCGCTGCACCCGGGCGTCACCGTCGACCAGGTCCGCGAGGCCACCGGTTTCGACCTCGCCGTCGCGGACGACGTCCCGTGCACCCGGGAGCCGACCGCCGCGGAGCTGTCCCTGATCCGCGAGGTCATCGACCCGCAGGGCACCCGGAACCGGGAGGTCAGGGTCTGATGCGGACGGCGCTCACGGAGCTCGTCGGCGTCCGCCACCCCATCGTCCAGACCGGCATGGGCTGGGTCGCGGGTCCCCGCCTGGTCTCCGCCGCGGCCCGTGCCGGCGCGCTGGGTGTCCTGGCCTCCGCGACGATGACCGCACAGCAGCTGCGGGCGGCGGTACGGGAGGTCAAGTCCCGGACGGACGAGCCGTTCGGCGTCAATCTGCGCGCCGACGCGGGCGACGCGCGCGAGCGGGTACGGATCATCATCGACGAGGGCGTGAAGGTGGCGTCCTTCGCACTGGCCCCCTCCAAGGAGCTGATCGCCGAGCTCCGGGACGCGGGTGTGGTCGTGATTCCGTCGATCGGTGCGCGGCGGCATGCCGAGAAGGTCGCGGCGTGGGGCGCGGACGCGGTGATGGTGCAGGGCGGCGAGGGCGGCGGGCACACCGGTGAGGTGGCGACGACCGTGCTGCTGCCCCAGGTCGTCGACGCGGTGGACATCCCGGTGATCGCGGCGGGCGGCTTCCGTGACGGCCGGGGCCTGGTCGCGGCGCTGGCGTTCGGGGCGGCGGGCATCGCGATGGGTACGCGGTTCCTGCTGACGTCGGACTCGACCGTGCCGGACGCGGTGAAGGCCCGCTATCTGGCGGCGGACGTCAAGGACATCACGGTCACCACGGCCGTGGACGGGCTCCCGCACCGGATGCTGCGTACGGAGATGGTCGCCGCGCTGGAGGACGCGGGCCGGGTCCGGGCACTGGCCCAGGCGGTGCGCCGGGCGTCGGGTTTCCGGCGGATCTCCGGGCTGAGCTGGTCCCGGATGGTGCGCGACGGTCTCGCCATGAAGCACGGCAAGGACCTGTCGTGGAGTCAGGTCCTGCTGGCGGCCAACACACCGATGCTGCTGAAGGCGTCCATGGTCGACGGCCGCACAGACCTGGGGGTGATGGCATCGGGCCAGGTGGCGGGCCTGATCGAGGATCTGCCCAGCTGCGCGGAGCTGGTGGAACGGGTGATGGCCCAGGCCCATGAGGCACTGGGCACGGTGACCCGCGCCAAGGATGCGGACGGGTAGGCGGCGGGTGCGGACGCGCGAGGGACGCCCGGATCCCTCCGGGCGCCCCCTCACAGTCCACCGGACGGTTCGTACGGCTACGCGGCCCTGCGGCCACGCCCCGCCGCCGCGCCGCCGCGTCCGGCCCCGGTGCGCCCGGCACCCGCGCCGCGCGGCTCACCGCTGCCACGACCGCCTGCCGCACCGGCACCACGGGAGGCACCACCCGCGCCCGCGCCCCGCGCAGCACCACCCGAGCCGCGGGCCTCGCCGCCCTGTCCGGCGCCACCTCGCCGGCCCCGGCCGCGGCTGCCCGAGCGGTGGCCGGTGCCGCCCGCGACGGCCCCGCCCGAGCGGGTGCGCTGCTTGGGCGGGGTCGGCTGCGGGACCTCGATGACGACCGCGACACCGGACGGCTCACGGGCGCCGGTGATCCGGACGAGCTCCTCGTCGCCGGACTTGATCCGGGTGGTCGTCGGGGCGATGCCCGCGTCCGACATCAGCCGGGTCATGTCCCGCTTCTCCTCGGGGAGCACCAGGGTGACGACGCTGCCGGACTCCCCGGCGCGCGCGGTGCGCCCGCCGCGGTGGAGGTAGTCCTTGTGGTCGGTCGGCGGGTCCACGTTCACGACCAGGTCGAGGTCGTCGACGTGGATGCCGCGGGCCGCCACGTTCGTCGCCACGAGCGCGGTGACCTGGCCGTTCTTGAACTGGTCCAGGGTCCGGTTGCGCTGCGGCTGCGAGCGTCCGCCGTGCAGGGCGGCGGCCCGTACACCGCTGGCGAGCAGCCGCTTGGCGAACCGGTCGGCGGCACGCTTGGTGTCCACGAACATGATCACCCGGCCGTCCCGGGCTGCGATCCTGGTGGCGACGGCCTTCTTGTCGGTCTCGTCGGCCACGTGCAGCACATGGTGCTCCATCGTGGTGACCGCGCCGGCGGACGGGTCGACCGAGTGCACGACGGGGTCGGTCAGGAACATCTTGACCAGCCGGTCGATGTTCTTGTCGAGCGTCGCGGAGAAGAGCATCCGCTGGCCGTCCGGCTCGACCTGCTTGAGCAGGGCGACGACCTGCGGCATGAAGCCCATGTCGGCCATCTGGTCGGCCTCGTCGAGGACGGTGACGGCGACCTGGTCGAGGCGGCAGTCGCCGCGCTCGATGAGGTCCTTCAGCCGGCCGGGGGTGGCGACGAGCACCTCGGCGCCGCGGCGCAGCGTGCCGGACTGCCTGGTGATCGACATGCCGCCGACCACGGTGGCCAGGCGCAGGTTCACGGATGTCGCGTACGGGGTCAGCGCGTCGGTGACCTGCTGGGCGAGCTCGCGGGTCGGGACGAGGACGAGCGCCAGCGGCGCCTTCGGCTCGGCGCGCCGCCCGGCGGTGCGGGCCAGCAGGGCGAGGCCGAAGGCGAGGGTCTTGCCGGAGCCGGTGCGGCCGCGGCCGAGGATGTCCCGGCCCGCGAGCGAGTTCGGCAGGGTGGCGCCCTGGATCGGGAACGGATCGGTGACGCCCTGCGCGGCAAGGGTCTTCAGCAGGGCTGCGGGCATGTCCAGCTCGGCGAACGCCTCTACGGCGGGCAGTGCGGGGGTCATGGTTTCCGGCAGGGCGAATTCGCCCTGCGGCGGCGTGGCCCTGCGACGCGGCGACGCCTTGCCGGATCCCTTGCCGGAACCCTTGGCGGTTGCCTTTGCCGGGGCCGTGCCGCGCCCCCTCGACGGGCGGTTGTGGGCGGGCCGGTCCTGGCGTTCGGAGCGGGTCATACGGAATTGCCCTCCTGGGGATTCCTGAGAAGTCCCGGGAAGTCCTGAGGATTCCTGAGAACTGCGTGGGACTGTGTGGGGCTGCGTGGAGCGCTGTGGGCAGGTGTACTTGTTCCGCCGTGCCCTGGGACAGCACAAGCCGGGACCCGCACCTTCACGGTGCGGGCCCCGGCTGCGAGGTACGCGTCCGGCGATCAGGCCGGGACGATGTTCTCCGCCTGCGGGCCCTTCTGGCCCTGCGTGACGTCGAAGGTGACCTTCTGGCCTTCCTGGAGCTCACGGAAGCCCGAGGTGGCGATGTTGGAGTAGTGGGCGAAGACGTCGGCGCCGCCGCCGTCCTGCTCGATGAAGCCGAAGCCCTTTTCCGAGTTGAACCACTTCACGGTTCCAGTAGCCATGTCATTCTCCTAAAAGAGGTGCAGTGCCGGAAATCCGCACTTTACGAATTCCAAGTCGCCGCATTGAGCCCCATCCGGAGAAAGCCGGAAAACAATAATGCGCCTGAGGAAGCATTCCCGTCAGGCGCACATAATGTTCATGGGTACCAAAACTGCAACCCGGCAACCGTAGCACGTTCCGTCGGCCCGCGGCGGGAACGCGCCGCGGGCCGACCGGTGGATTCCTGTTCCGGCCCCTGCGGCAACTGGCCGGGGGCCGTACCGGAACACCGTCGGATTCGTTGCCGCGACCGGTGTCCGAGCGGTTCGACGGCCGGTCGGGGCGGGTCCCGGGTCAGAGCCGTTCGATGATCGTCACATTCGCCTGACCGCCGCCCTCGCACATGGTCTGGAGTCCGTAGCGGCCGCCGGTGCGCTCCAGTTCGTGCAGCAGAGTCGTCATCAATTTCGCTCCGGTTGCGCCGAGCGGGTGACCGAGGGCGATTCCGCCGCCATTGACGTTGACCCGTTCGGGGTCGGCCCCGGTCTCCTTCAGCCAGGCCAGTACGACGGGGGCGAATGCCTCGTTGATCTCGACCAGGTCCATGTCGTCGATGGTCATTCCGGTCTTCTTCAGCGCGTACGCGGTGGCCGGGATCGGTGCCGACAGCATGCGGATCGGGTCCTCGCCGCGCACCGAGAGGTGGTGGACGCGGGCGCGCGGGGTGAGGCCGTGCTCGGCCACGGCGCGTTCGGAGGCGATGAGCAGGGCGGCGGCGCCGTCGGAGATCTGCGAGGAGCACGCGGCGGTGATCGTGCCGCCGTCCAGGACCGGTTTCAGCGCCGCCATCTTCTCCGGGGTGGTGTCGCGGCGCGGCCCCTCGTCGGTGGTGACGTCGCCGAGGGCGGCGGTCTCGCGTGCGAAGCGGCCCTCGTCGATGGCGCGGATCGCCCGCCGGTGGGAGCCGAGCGCGAACTCCTCCATGTCCTGGCGGCTGATGCCCCACTTCTCGGCGATCAGCTGGGCGCCGTGGAACTGGTTGACCGGTGCGTCGCCGTACCGGGCGCGCCAGCCCGTGCTGCCCGCGTACGGGCCGTCCGTCAGCCCGAGGGGTTCGGCGGCCTGGCGGGAGGCGAAGGCGATGGGGATCTGCGTCATGCTCTGGGTGCCGCCCGCGACGACCAGGTCCTGGGTGCCGGAGAGGACGCCCTGGGCGGCGAAGTGCAGGGCCTGCTGGGAGGAGCCGCACTGGCGGTCGACGGTCACGCCGGGGACCTCCTCGGGCAGTCCGGCCGCCAGCCAGCAGGTGCGGGCGATGTCGCCGGCCTGCGGTCCCACGGCGTCGAGGCAGCCGAAGACCACGTCCTCGACGGCGGCCGGATCGATCCCGCTCCGCTCCACGAGGGCCTTGATGACATGGGCGCCGAGGTCGGCGGGGTGGACGGCGCCGAGCCCTCCGCCGCGCCGCCCGACCGGGGTGCGTACCGCTTCGACGATGTATGCCTCGGCCATGTCTGCTGCTCCTTGGTGAGCGCGGGTGGGGTCAGGAGTCGAGGGCGATGCCGTCCAGGACCATCGAGAGGTACTGGCGGGCGATCTCCTCGGGGCTGTGCAGTCCGCCCGGCCGGTACCAGGACGCCGCGACCCAGACGGTGTCGCGGACGAAGCGGTAGGTCAGACGGATGTCGAGGTCGGCGCGGAAGCTGTGGTCGGCGACGCCGCGTTCCAGCGTGCCGAGCCAGGCCTTCTCGAACTTCTGCTGGGAGTCGACGAGGTACTGGAAGCGGGGCTGGGCGGCCAGCTGCCTGGACTCCTTCTGGTAGATGGCGACCGCCGCACGGTGCCGGTCGATCTCCCGGAAGGACTCGGTGACGAGTGCCTCGATGGTCTGCCGGGGGGCCAGTCCGGCAGCGAGCACCGCGTCGTATCCCTCCCAGAGTTCGGTGAGGAAGGTCGAGAGGATCTCGTCGATCATCGATTCCTTGGAATCGAAGTGGTAGTAGAGGCTGCCCGCGAGCATCCCGGCCGCGTCCGCGATCCTGCGGACGGTGGTGGCGTTGTATCCCTGGGCGGCGAAGACCTCGGCCGCGGTGGCGAGCAGTTCGCGGCGCCGCTCGGGCGAGGGGGTCACCTGGGGCTTCTTCTTGGTAGGCACCCGACCATTCTCCGCCCGTCCGTGGCACGGTCAGGCACGCTGACTGCTGACGGAGACGACCTCGCCGGTCAGGTACGAGGAGTAGTCGCTGGCGAGGAAGACGATGACATTGGCGACCTCCCACGGCTCGGCGTACCGGCCGAAGGCCTCCTTCGCGGTCAGTTCGTCGAGGAGTTCGGCGGAGGTGACCTTCACCAGGTGCGGGTGCATGGCGAGGCTGGGCGCGACGGCGTTGACGCGTACGCCGTACTCGGCGGCCTCGATCGCGGCGCACCGGGTGAGCGCCATGACGCCCGCCTTCGCGGCGGCGTAGTGGGCCTGGCCGCTCTGGGCGCGCCAGCCGACGACGGAGGCGTTGTTGACGACGATGCCGCCGCGGCCCGCCGCCCGCAGCGAGCGCAGGGCGGCCCGGGTGCAGCGGAAGGTGCCGTTCAGGGTGACGTCGAGGACCTTGGTCCACTGTTCGTCGGTCATCTCGGTGAGTTCGGCGGTGCCGCCGAGTCCGGCGTTGTTGACGACGATGTCGAGGCCGTCGTGGGCCCGTTCGGCGAGCGCGAACAGGTCCCGGACCTGGGTCTCGTCGGTGACGTCGCAGGGCAGTGCGGCGACACGGTCCGCGCCGAACTCGTCGGCGAACGCCTGCTCGGTCTCCTTCAGCCGGCGGGCGTGCGCGTCGCCGATGACGATGCGGGCGCCCTCCTCCAGGAATCGGCGGGCGGTGGCGCCGCCGATGCCGGCCCCCGCAGCCGCGGTGATGACGGCGGTGCGGCCGGCCAGCAGCCCGTGTCCGGATACGTACCGCGGTGCGCTCACGCCTGTGCCTCCTGGGTCCCGGCCCTCGGATCCTCGACGGTGCTCGTGCCCGTACGTTAACCTACCAAACACTTGTTAGGGAAGGATGAGCCGATGCCCTCTGTCCATGACACCCCGGGCCACGACGCCTCCGCCGACGGCCACGGCGCCGGCCCGGTGCTGTACGAGCGCCGCGGCCCGGTCACGTACATCACGCTGAACCGTCCGCGCTACCGCAACGCCCAGAACTCCGCCATGACCTACGCCCTGGACGACGCGTTCTACCGGGCCGCCGAGGACTCCGAGGTCAAGGTGGCCGTGCTGGCGGGCGCCGGGGAGCACTTCTCGGCGGGCCATGACATCGGCACGCCCGAGCGCGACGCGCATCTGCCCTTCAAGCGCCGGGCGGGCCTGTGGTGGGACCACTCCGACAAGACCGGCGCGGAGAGCCGCTTCGCCCGCGAGTCGGAGGTCTATCTGGGCATGTGCAGGCGGTGGCGCGAGCTGCCCAAGCCGGTCGTCGCCTCCGTCCAGGGCGCCTGTGTGGCCGGCGGGCTGATGCTGGCCTGGATCTGCGACCTGATCGTGGCGAGCGAGGACGCCTTCTTCGCCGATCCGGTGGTGCGGATGGGCATCCCCGGCGTCGAGTACTTCGCGCACCCGTGGGTGATGCCGCCCCGGATCGCGAAGGAGTTCCTGTACACCGGCGACCGGATGAGCGCCCGCCGGGCGTACGAGGTCGGCATGGTGAACAAAGTGGTGGAGCGGGCCGAACTCGCCGATTCCACCGATGAGCTGGCACTCCGGATCGCCGCGATGCCGCGCCTCGGGCTGGCCCTGGCCAAGCGCGCGGTCAATCAGGCCGAGGACCTCCAGGGAATGCACACCGGGATGGACTCCGTGTTCGGACTGCACCACCTCGCCCATGCGCACAACGCGGAGACCGCGGCGGACCCGCTCGGCGGCATGGACATCGCCTCGATGAAGAAGAAGGCGGACGGCTGATGGATCTGTCGTGCACGGCGCAGGAGGCGGCGTTCCGGGACGAGGCGCGCCGGTGGCTGCGGGCCAACGTCCCCGCCGAGCCGCTGCCGTCGCTGGAGACCGTCGAGGGCTTCGCCGCGCACCGGGAGTGGGAGGCCCGGCTGTACGCGGATCGCTGGTCGGTGGTCTCCTGGCCGGCCGAGTACGGCGGCCGGGGCGCCGACATCTTCCGGTGGCTGGCCTTCGAGGAGGAGTACTACGCGGCGGGCGGCCCCGGCCGGGTCTCGCAGAACGGCATCAGCCTCCTCGCCCCCACCCTCTTCGACCACGCCACGGACGAACAGCGGGCCCGGATCCTGCCGTCGATGGCGAGCGGCGAGGTGATCTGGGCGCAGGCCTGGTCCGAGCCGGAAGCGGGTTCGGACCTGGCCTCGCTGCGTTCACGGGCGGTGCGCACGGACGGCGGCTGGTTGCTCTCGGGGCAGAAGACCTGGTCCTCCCGGGCCGCGTTCGCGGACCGGGCGTTCGGCATCTTCCGCACCGACCCCGGGGCGGCCAGGCCGCACCACGGGCTGACGTATCTGATGTTCGATCTGTCGGCACCGGGGGTCTCGGTCCGGCCCATCGGCCGGCTCGACGGCAAGCCCGCCTTCGCCGAGCTGTTCCTGGACGAGGTCTTCGTACCGGACGAGGACGTCGTCGGGGAGCCCGGGCAGGGCTGGCGTATCGCCATGTCGACAACGGGCAACGAGCGCGGGCTGACGCTCCGTTCCCCCGGCCGCTTCCTGGCCGCCGCCGACCGGCTGGCCGCGCTCTGGCGCACCCACGGCGACCCGTCGGACACGGCGATGCGGGACCGGGTCGCGGACGCGGTGATCGGAGCGCGCGCGTACCAGCTCTTCACCGGCGCCAACGCCTCCCGTTTCGCCGCCGGGGCGTCCATCGGTGCGGAGTCCAGCCTGAACAAGGTGTTCTGGTCCGAGTACGACATCGCACTGCACGAGACGGCGCTCGACCTGCTGGGCCCGGAGGCGGAACTCGCCGGATCCGAGTGGGCCGAGGGCTACGTCTTCTCGCTCGCGGGCCCCATCTACGCCGGCACCAACGAGATCCAGCGCGACATCATCGCCGAGCGGCTGCTCGGCCTGCCGAAGGGACGGCGCTGATGCGTTTCCTCCTCGACGACGAACAGCGGGAGTTCGCCCGCTCGCTGGACGCGATGCTGACCGCCGCGGACACCCCTGCGGTGGTCCGGGCCTGGGCCGCCGGGGACCGCGGACCGGGCAGGGACCTGTGGGCGCGGCTGGCGGGAGCGGGGGTCTTCGCCCTCGCGGTGCCCCAGGCGTACGAGGGTGTCGGGCCGCTGCCGGTCGAACTCGCGGTCGCCTTCACCGAGTTGGGGCGTCATGCGGTGCCGGGGCCGGTGGTGGAGACGGTCGCGGCCGCGGTGCTGCTGGCGGACGTGGGCGGCCCGGCGGCCAAGGAGTGGCTGCCTCGGCTGGCGTCCGGCGCCGCAACGGCGACGCTCCTGCTGGAGGGACACGGGCCGTACGCGCTGGACGCGGACGCGGTGGACGCCGTGTTCACAGTGACCGGTGACGAGTTGCGGCTGGCGCCGGGCCCGGGGATGCTCAGCGTGTCGTCCGACCCGGCGCGGCGGCTGTGGC
This sequence comes from Streptomyces gelaticus, assembly GCF_014649535.1. Taxonomy (GTDB): domain Bacteria; phylum Actinomycetota; class Actinomycetes; order Streptomycetales; family Streptomycetaceae; genus Streptomyces; species Streptomyces gelaticus. The sequence goes on along the minus strand of NZ_BMTF01000002.1, from coordinate 196,406 downwards.
GCCCCCGGCCGGGCGGGGAACTGCTCGCCTCGGGGGCCCGGGTGGCCGGGGCGGCGGAGCGGGCGGCCGGGTGGGCGGCGTTCGCGACGGCCGCGCAGGCGCTCGGCACGGGCGAGACACTGCTGCGGACCACGGTCGAGTATGTGAAGCAGCGCACCCAGTTCGGTACCGCCATCGGCTCCTTCCAGGCAGTGAAGCACCGGCTGGCGGACACCCTGATCGGGCTGGAGTTCGCCCGTCCGCTGCTGTACGGGGCGGCGCTCGCGCTCGCCGGGGACGCGCCGGACGCCGGTGCGCAAGTGGCTGCGGCCAAGGTCACGGCGGGCGAGGCGGGGTACGCGGCGGCACGGACCGCGCTGCAACTGCACGGGGCCGTGGGCTACACGCAGGAGCTGGACCTCTCGCTGTGGCTGCGCAAGGCACGCCCCCTGCGCGACGCGTGGGGGACGCCGGGGGCGTGCCGGGCGCGGGTGCTGGCCGAGGGGCCGGCCGGTTCAGGAGACCTCGCCCGGTGATCCGTCGTCGCTTCCCCTGGCGAAGGTGCGCAGCGGGCGGCCGGGGCGCCATACCTGGACGGCCAGGGAGCCGCCTTCGATTCCGGTGCGTGCCACCTCGGTCGGCTCCAGCCGGAAGAGATGGAAGGGTTCCGGCGGCTTCACCACCTCCAGGTAGCGGGCCAGCAGGGCGGGCTCGGTCACTTCCACCGCGCGGCCGGAGATCCGGACGTCCCCGTCGGCCATCTCGGCATCCGGTCCGGGGTTGGCGTGCACCGCGAACCGTGGATCGCGCAGCAGGTCCTGCGCCTTGCGCGACGGCATCATGCCGAGGAACGGCTCACCCAGCCGGAAATCCACTTCCAGCCCGGTCACGCGCGGCGATCCGTCCTTGCGCAGGGTCGCCAGGACGTGGTGCCTGTACTGCTCGAAGCGTGTTTGGACGGTGTCGGCGAAGGCCGGCTCGGCCGAGCGGAAGTCTTCCCAGGAACTCGATGTCATGCGTCAATGGAAGCCGGGAATCCCGACGTCCTCTGTCTGCTTTTCTCGGCCGCACCGAGCGGCGGCAGGGCCGCCGGGTGCCCGTCGTCATCCGGCCGACAAGGTGATCAGCAGGGCCCAGCCATGCGTCCGCAGCACGCCCGGCGTCTCCTCCCGCGTCAACAGCGCGTCGTAGCGGCCGAGTTCGACGTCCGTGCCGTCGAGCACCGCACCGTCCTCCAGCGCGACGGCCAGGGCCGCCCCGCCCGGGGGCGCCGCGAGCCGGACCGTGCCGCGCACCACCGCGACCGCCGCGACCGTCCGTGCCCGGCGGCACATGACGTTGAGGTTCACGACCGGGCCGCCGAGCAGCCGGCCCTCCGTCTCCAGGTCGCCGGGGAAGTCGTGTGGCCAGTACGGCTCGTCGACGATGTGGTGCTCGCCGCCCACCATGAGGTCCATCCCGGCGCCCTCGACCACGGTCAGGGTCCGGTCGACGCCGGGGAACGCGGAGAACGGCCCGTCCTCGGTCACCTCGGCGAGGCTGACCCGCCAGTCGAAGGCGTCCAGCGGCGCACCCTCGGGGTGGGCCGCGATCTCCCGGGTGACTCCCCCGCCGTTCTTCCAGGGCGTGGCAGGACGGTCGGCAGCCCGCAGCACCCGCGCCGTCACTTGACGATCCCCTGGGCCCTGGCCGCGGCCAGCCACTGCGGGAATTCGGCGACGAGCCGGTCGTACAGCTCGGCGTCCGGGACCTGCCGCGGATCGGGTCCGGCGTGGAAGAAGCCGGCGTTGTCGACGGCGCGCTTGGCGGGGACGGGCAGCTCGTCGAGCCTGCGCAGGAAGTCGAACTGGTTGCTCCGTTTGTTGCCGAAGCCGATGAACTGCCAGAACAGGGGCAGTTCGGCCGCCTTGCAGAGATAGCGTTCCGCGGCGTGCTTGCTGATCGGGCCGCCGTCCGTCTGGAAGATGACGAGCGCGGGCGCGGTGGAGCCGCTGTCGAGGTAGTGGTCGATGACGGCGTCCATGGCCAGGTGGTAGCTGGTCTTCCCCATGTGCCCGAGGCCCGCCACGACGGCGTCGACCCGGCCGCGGTGGTTGTCCAGGGCGATGTCGGTGACGGCGTCGACCTCCGTGGAGAACAGGACGAGGGGGACGCGGCCGTCGTCGTCCAGATGGGCGGAGAGCCCCAGCACCCGGTCCGCGAGGGCCTGGACGCTGCCGTCCTTGTAGTACTCCCGCATGGAGCCGGAGTAGTCGAGCACCAGATAGACCGCGGCACGCTCGCCGCCCATGCGGTGCTTGGTCAGCGAGACTTCGGCGCTCTTGTAGAGGCTGACCAGCGCGGGGGCGCTCTGCTCCATCTTGCGGAGGCTGATGGCCGGACCTGCTGCGGCGGCGGACGGGCCGGCCATGCGGATTCTCCGATCCTCGATGCTTCGGACGTGTGCCGGAACCCCGAGCGTAAGCCACCCAGGTATGCCCCCGGCGGGCGGCGTTCGCTATCTTGCATCTGCCGCCGTCCCCACCGGCCGCTCGTGTCCGCTCACCCGTGAAGGAGCCTGCCGTGGAGGCAGCGGTCACCACCTGCTATCGCCATCCCTCGTACGAGACGTATGTCAGCTGCACCCGCTGCGAACGCTTCATCTGCCCCGACTGCATGCGTGAGGCAGCGGTCGGCCACCACTGCGTGGAGTGCGTGAAGGAGGGGCAGCGTTCCATCCGCCAGGCGCGCACGGTGTTCGGCGGCTCGGTCGCACGGTCCGCGGTACCGCTCGTCACGTATGTGCTGATGGGCCTCAACGTCGCGGCGTACCTGGGCGAGTTGATCCGCCCGGGGATCATCGACCGGTTCGCGATGCTCGGTGCGGGGCTGACCGGCCCGGACGGCGGCCAGTACGTCTACCAGGCCGGGGACTTCCCCGGTTTCGAGGTGGTCGGGGTGGTGGGCGGCGAGTGGTACCGGCTGCTGACCGGGGCCTTTCTGCATCTTCCGCCGAGCGGGTCGTCCTTCGGTCCGCTGCCGTTCGGGGTGCTGCACATCGTGTTCAACATGTACGCGCTGTGGAACCTGGGCCGGGTCGTGGAGGAGCAGCTGGGCCGGGCCCGTTATCTCGCGCTGTATCTGCTGTCCGCGCTGGGCGGTTCGGTGCTGGTGTACCTGATCGCGCCGTCGGACGGCACGGTGGGCGCCTCGGGTGCGATCTTCGGGCTCGGGGCGGCGTTCTACGTCATCAACCGGCGGCTGGGCCGCGACATGCGGGCGGTCAACCGGTTCATGGCCGGTTTCCTGATCTGGATGGTGATCTCGGCCGGATTCGCCTCGTGGCAGGGCCACTTGGGCGGTCTGCTGACGGGCGGCATCGTCACGCTCGCGTACGCCCATGCTCCGGCGAAGCGCCGTACGGTGGTCCAGGCCGCCGCGGGTGTGGTGCTGTTCGCCGTGCTGGTGCTGCTGGTGGTGCTCAAGACCTCCGCGCTGACCGGCTGAGCCGGGCCGCCTGCTGACGCGCCGCGGCGCCTGCCGAATCGTCCGGTCGGGGACGGGCAGGCGCCGCGTTCGGTTCCGCACGCCGTTGTGCGGGACGTCTGTGTGTGCCGCGATCAGACCGTCAGTGCGCGGTCCGTCGGGCGGATCGGGGCCGGCAGGGCGCTGGCTCCGGTCAGGTAGCGGTCCACCCCGCGGGCCGCGGAGCGGCCCTCGGCGATGGCCCACACGATGAGGGACTGCCCGCGGCCGGCGTCACCGGCGACGAAGACCCCGTCGACGTTGGTGGCGAAGTCCGCGTCGCGCGCGACGTTGCCGCGCTCGTCGAGCGCCAGGCCGAACTGCTGGACCAGACCGTTGGCCTGGTCGGTGCCGGTGAAGCCCATGGCGAGGGTGACCAGCTGTGCGGGGATGCTCCGCTCGGTGCCGGGCTTCTGCTCCGGCTTGCCGTCCTTGAACTCCACCTCGACCAGGTGCAGTGCCTGGACGTCGCCGTTCTCGTCGCCCTCGAAGTGGGTGGTGGAGACGGAGTAGACGCGCTCGCCGCCCTCCTCGTGCGCGGAGGTGACCTTGTAGAGCATCGGGAAGGTCGGCCAGGGCTGGTTGGCGTTCCGGTCCTCGCCGGGCCTGGGCATGATCTCCAGCTGGGTGACGGAGAGCGCGCCCTGGCGGTGGGCGGTGCCGACGCAGTCCGCTCCGGTGTCGCCGCCGCCGATCACGACGACGTGCTTGCCCTCGGCGGTGATCGGGGAGACCGTGAGGTCGCCCTCCTGCACCTTGTTGGCCAGCGGCAGGTACTCCATGGCGAAGTGCACGCCGTTCAGCTCACGGCCCGGGACGGGCAGATCGCGCGAGACGGTGGCACCCGCGGCGACGACGACCGCGTCGTACCGGCGGCGGAGCTTGGCGGCGTCGATGTCCTTGCCGATCTCCGTCTCGGTGCGGAACTTGGTGCCCTCCGCGCGCATCTGCTCGATGCGGCGGTTGATGTGCGACTTCTCCATCTTGAACTCGGGGATGCCGTACCGCAGGAGGCCCCCGATGCGGTCCGCGCGCTCGTAGACGGCGACCGTGTGGCCGGCCCGGGTCAGCTGCTGGGCCGCGGCGAGACCGGCCGGGCCCGAGCCGATCACGGCGACGGTCTTGCCGGAGAGCCGCTCGGGCGGCTGCGGGGTGACGTCACCGTTGCCCCACGCCTTGTCGATGATGGAGACCTCGACGTTCTTGATGGTGACGGCCGGCTGGTTGATGCCGAGCACGCACGCCGACTCGCAGGGGGCCGGGCAGAGCCGCCCGGTGAACTCCGGGAAGTTGTTCGTGGCGTGCAGCCGCTCGGACGCGGCCGACCAGTCCTCGCGGTAGGCGTAGTCGTTCCACTCGGGGATGAGGTTTCCGAGCGGGCAGCCGTTGTGGCAGAACGGGATGCCGCAGTCCATGCAGCGGCCGGCCTGCTTGCCGATGATCGGGAGCAGCGAGCCCGGAACGTAGACCTCGTTCCAGTCCTTGACGCGCTCGCCCACGGGGCGGGTCCGGGCGACCTCGCGTCCAGTGGTCAAAAAGCCCTTGGGGTCAGCCATTGGTCGCCGCCTCCATCATCTTCTCGGTGGTCTCCTGCTCGGAGAGACCGGCGAGCTCAGCGGCGTCCTTGGCGGCGAGCACTGCCTTGTACGTGGACGGGATGATCTTGCTGAAGCGGGCCACCGCGGTGTCCCACTCGGCGAGCAGCTTCTCGGCGACCGTGGAACCGGTCTCCTCCCGGTGGCGGCGCACCACGTCGTGCAGCCACTGCTTGTCGGAGTCGGAGAGCTCCTCGATCGCGCCGAGGTTCCCGGCGTTGACGTTGTCGCGGTTCAGGTCGACGACGTACGCGACACCGCCCGACATGCCGGCCGCGAAGTTGCGTCCGGTCTCGCCGAGCACGACGGCGTGACCGCCGGTCATGTACTCGCAGCCGTGGTCGCCCACGCCCTCCGAGACGACCGTCGCGCCGGAGTTGCGGACGCAGAACCGCTCACCGGTGCGGCCGCGCAGGAACAGCTCGCCGCCGGTGGCACCGTAGGCGATGGTGTTGCCCGCGATGGTGGAGTACTCGGCGAGGTGGTCGGCGCCGCGGTCCGGGCGGACGACGACCCGGCCGCCGGAGAGGCCCTTGCCGACGTAGTCGTTGGCGTCGCCCTCCAGGCGCAGCGTCACACCGCTCGGTACGAACGCGCCGAAGGACTGGCCGGCGGAACCGGTGAAGGTGATGTCGATGGTGTCCTGCGGCAGACCGGCGCCGCCGAACTTCTTCGTCACCGCGTGGCCGAGCATGGTGCCGACGGTCCGGTTGATGTTGCGGATCGCGATCTGGCCCCGGACCGGCTGGGCGGTCTCGGCGCTGTCCGCGTTCAGGGCGTCGGCGGCGAGCCTGATCAGCTCGTTGTCGAGGGCCTTGGCCAGGCCGTGGTCCTGCTCGATCCGCTGGTGGCGGACCGCGCCCTCGGGCAGCTCGGGGACGTGGAACAGCGGCGCCAGGTCGAGGCCCTGTGCCTTCCAGTGCGTGATCGCGCGGTCGGTGTCGAGGAGCTCGGCGTGGCCGACGGCCTCTTCGATCGTACGGAAGCCCAGCTCGGCGAGGATCTCGCGGACCTCCTGGGCGATGAACTCGAAGAAGTTGACGACGTACTCGGCCTTGCCGGAGAAGCGGTCCCGCAGGACCGGGTTCTGGGTGGCGATGCCGACCGGGCAGGTGTCCAGGTGGCAGACGCGCATCATGACGCAGCCGGAGACGACGAGCGGCGCGGTCGCGAAACCGAACTCCTCGGCGCCCAGCAGCGCGGCGACGACCACGTCGCGGCCGGTCTTCAGCTGGCCGTCGGTCTGCACGACGATGCGGTCGCGCAGGCCGTTGAGCAGCAGCGTCTGCTGAGTCTCGGCAAGGCCGAGCTCCCAGGGGCCGCCCGCGTGCTTCAGGCTCGTCAGCGGAGAGGCGCCGGTGCCGCCGTCGTGGCCGGAGATCAGGACGACGTCCGCGTGCGCCTTGGAGACACCGGCGGCGACCGTGCCGACCCCGACCTCGGAGACCAGCTTCACATGGATGCGGGCCGCCGGGTTGGCGTTCTTGAGGTCGTGGATCAGCTGGGCCAAATCCTCGATGGAGTAGATGTCGTGGTGCGGCGGCGGCGAGATCAGACCGACACCCGGGGTGGAGTGCCGGGTCTTCGCGACCCACGGGTAGACCTTGTGGCCGGGCAGCTGGCCGCCCTCGCCGGGCTTGGCGCCCTGGGCCATCTTGATCTGGATGTCGTCCGCGTTGACCAGGTACTCGCTGGTCACACCGAAGCGGCCGGAGGCGACCTGCTTGATGGACGAGCGGCGTGCCGGGTCGTGGAGCCGGTCGGCGTCCTCGCCGCCCTCACCGGTGTTGGACTTGCCGCCCAGCCGGTTCATGGCGATGGCGAGGGTCTCGTGCGCCTCGCGGGAGATCGAGCCGTACGACATGGCTCCGGTGGAGAAGCGCTTGACGATGTCGCAGACGGGCTCGACCTCGTCGACGGGGATCGGCTCACGGTCCGGCGTGAAGCCGAACAGGCCACGGAGCGTCATCAGCCGCTCGGACTGCTCGTTCACCCGGTCGGTGTACTTCTTGAAGATGTCGTAGCGCTTGTTGCGCGTGGCGTGCTGGAGACGGAAGACCGTCTCCGGGTCGAACAGGTGCGGCTCGCCCTCGCGGCGCCACTGGTACTCGCCGCCGATCTCCAGCGCGCGGTGCGAGGCGGAGATGCCGGAGGCGGGGTAGCCCTTGGCGTGCCGGGCCGCGACCTCCTCGGCGATGACGTCGAGGCCGGCGCCGCCGATCTTGGTGGCGGTGCCGTTGAAGTACTTCGCGACGAATTCCTCGTTCAGGCCGACGGCCTCGAAGACCTGGGCGCCCCGGTAGGAGGCGACCGTCGAGATGCCCATCTTCGACATGACCTTCAGGACGCCCTTGCCGAGCGCGTGGATCAGGTTCCGGATGGCCTTCTCGGGCTCGATGCCCTCGATGAACGTACCGGCGCGGACCAGGTCCTCGACGGATTCCATCGCGAGGTACGGGTTGACCGCGGCGGCGCCGTAGCCGATGAGCAGCGCGACGTGGTGGACCTCGCGGACGTCCCCGGCCTCGACCAGCAGCCCCACCTGGGTGCGCTGCTTGGTGCGGATGAGGTGGTGGTGGACGGACGAGGTGAGCAGCAGCGACGGGATCGGGGCGTGCTCGGCGTCGGAGTGCCGGTCGGAGAGGACGACCAGACGGGCACCGTCCTCTATGGCGGCGTCGACCTCGGCGCAGATCTGCTCGATCCGCGCGGCGAGGGCCTCGCCGCCGCCGCCGACCCGGTACAGGCCGGAGAGCGTGGCGGCCTTCATGCCCGGCATGTCGCCGTCGGCGTTGATGTGTATCAGCTTGGCGAGCTCGTCGTTGTCGATCACCGGGAAGGGCAACGTGACGCTGCGGCACGACGCGGCGGTCGGCTCCAGCAGGTTGCCCTGCGGGCCGAGCGTGGAGCGCAGCGAGGTGACGAGCTCCTCGCGGATGGCGTCCAGCGGCGGGTTGGTGACCTGCGCGAACAGCTGGGTGAAGTAGTCGAAGAGCAGCCGGGGGCGCTCGGAGAGCGCGGCGATGGGCGAGTCCGTGCCCATGGAGCCGAGCGGCTCGCCGGCGGTGCGGGCCATCGGCGCGAGGATGACGCGGAGCTCTTCCTCGGTGTAGCCGAAGGTCTGCTGGCGGCGGGTGACGGAGGCGTGCGTGTGCACGATGTGTTCCCGCTCGGGGAGGTCCTCCAGCTCGATCTCGCCGGTCGCCAGCCACTCCTCGTACGGCTGCTCGGCGGCGAGGGCGGCCTTGATCTCGTCGTCCTCGATGATGCGGCCCTCGGCCGTGTCGACGAGGAACATCTTCCCGGGCTGGAGGCGGCCCTTGCGGACGACCTTCGCGGGGTCGATGTCCAGGACGCCGACCTCGGAGGAGAGCACGACGAGGCCGTCGTCGGTGACCCAGTAGCGGCCGGGACGCAGACCGTTGCGGTCCAGGACCGCGCCGACCTGGGTGCCGTCGGTGAAGGTGACGCAGGCCGGGCCGTCCCAGGGCTCCATCATCGTGGAGTGGTACTGGTAGAAGGCGCGCCGGGCCGGGTCCATCGACTCATGGTTCTCCCATGCCTCGGGAACCATCATCAGCACCGAGTGCGGCAGCGAGCGGCCACCGAGGTGGAGCAGCTCCAGGACCTCGTCGAAGGAGGCGGAGTCGGAGGCGTCGGGGGTGCAGACGGGGAAGATCCGGTCGAGCTGTGCCTCGCCGTTGTTTCCCCTGCCGGCGGAACCGAACAGGCCGGAGGCGAGCTGGGACTCGCGGGCCTTCATCCAGTTGCGGTTGCCCTTGACCGTGTTGATCTCGCCGTTGTGCGCGACGAAGCGGTACGGGTGGGCGAGCGGCCAGCTGGGGAAGGTGTTGGTGGAGAAGCGCGAGTGGACCAGGGCGACCGCGGTGGCGAAGCGGCGGTCGGAGAGGTCCGGGAAGAACGGCTCCAGCTGCCCGGTGGTGAGCATGCCCTTGTAGACGATCGTGCGGGCGGAGAGCGAGGGGAAGTACACCCCGGCCTCCCGCTCGGCGCGCTTGCGCAGCACGAAGGCCTTGCGGTCGAGAGCGATGCCGGTGCTCTCGCCGTCCGCCACGAAGAGCTGCCGGAACTCGGGCATGGTGGCGCGGGCGCCGTTGCCGAGGAAGTCGGGGGTGACGGGGACCTGCCGCCAGCCGAGGACCTTCAGGCCCTCCTCGCTGGCGATCTTCTCCAGCTTGCGGACGGCCTCGGTGGAGTCGTCGGCGGGCAGGAAGGCGATTCCGACGGCGTAGCCGCCGGCCTCGGGAAGGTCGAAGGCGGCCTCTTCGCGCAGGAAGGCGTCCGGCACCTGGAGGAGGATGCCGGCGCCGTCGCCGGAGTCGGGCTCGGATCCGGTGGCGCCGCGGTGTTCGAGATTGCGCAGTACGGTCAGCGCCTGCTCGACCAGCTCATGGCTGGCCACACCGGTCAGAGTGGCCACGAACCCGACACCACAGGCGTCGTGCTCGTTACGGGGGTCGTACATCCCCTGCTGGGCGGGGCGACCGTCCATGGGCGACCAGGCGTCGGAACGCATGGGCTCTCCCGTCGTCGTCGTGGCATATGCAGTGCCGAGGGACGACGTTGGCCCTCTGCGAAAGTTGGTGCAGATTTACATGATGGGGCGCTTCTCAAGAAGCGGATAGTTCGTTCCAACATACGGACACCGCCCGAGGTGATGGGGGTGGGTCGCAGTCGGAGGATCGGCGCCCGGAGGGGACCGCAGAGAGCAGGCGTCGTTGCCCACAGTGTCTACGGCTTGCCCGGCGGTGGAGAAAATGAAACCGCCCGGAAATGGCTACTTATGTGTAGCGCTGCATAGCGACTCATTTTACGCCCGCAGGAGCCGTCCCGCCCAGTGGTATTCACCAGGACGTACGTCACACGGGTGGCGGATACGTTACGGGCAGCCACCCCACCTGCGGGAATGACTGCCCGGACCTTGGACCGACCGGCAATTGGGGGGCGGCGTCGCGTGCCCAGCCCCGCGACGCCGCCCCCCAATTGCCGGTCGGTCTTAGAGGTGTCAGCTGCCGACGGCCACACCGAACAGCGTGCCCAGCCCATAGGTGATGGCCGCCGCGGCCCCGCCCAGCACCAGCTGACGCAGCCCGCTGTACAGCCAGCTGCGGGCCGTCACCCGGGCCACCACCGCCCCGCAGGCGAAGAGCCCGACCAGCGCGAGCAGCACGGCCGGCCACAGCGCGCTCGCCCCGAGCAGATACGGCAGCACGGGCAGCAGGGCACCCAGCGCGAAGGCCCCGAACGACGAGACCGCGGCGACGAGCGGCGAGGGCAGATCGCCCGGGTCGATGCCCAGCTCCTCGCGGGCGTGTATCTCCAGGGCCTGCTCCGGGTCGCGGGACAGCTGCCGCGCGACCTCGCGGGCGAGCCGGGGCTCCACTCCGCGGGACTCGTAGAGCTCGGCGAGCTCCCGCTCCTCGTCCTTGGGGTGCTTGCGCAACTCCCGCCGCTCGACATCGAGTTCGGCCTCGACGAGCTCACGCTGCGAGGCCACGGAGGTGTATTCGCCGGCTGCCATGGAGAACGCCCCGGCGGCCAGGCCGGCCAGACCGGTGATCACGATCGTCTGCTGGGAGACCGAGCCGCCCGCGACGCCGGTCATCAGCGCGAGGTTGGAGACCAGCCCGTCCATGGCACCGAAGACCGCCGGACGAAGCCAGCCGCCGTTCACATCACGGTGGGTGTGGTTGTCGCGGTGCGCCTCGTGCAGTACGGCGTCGGTCTCGATGATGGACACAGCTCTCCCCTTCTCCGGCGGGGAAGCCACTCGCTCCGCCCCCGCTCGACAGCATCGAAAGTACGCACGAAAAACGCCTCCCGCCAGCAAGGCAGGCCGTACTTACCACCCTCCGTGAGCAAGTAAGTACGGCCTGCCTTGCCACTTCCGGCCCTTCATCCGACTGGCCCTTTTGTGGCGATGGACGGCCTCCGGAGGGGCTCCGCGTGGCACAGATCGATCGGGGGGTACGAGAACTGGCTCGGTGCGAGCGAAGGGTCGACGCGATGGAGTTGATCACAGGGGATCCGGTGGAGCCGCGGACGGGCGGCACGGGCCGGCCCGAGGTGCCCCGGACGGACCTCGCCGACCGGGCCCGCGGCTGCCTGCTCGGTCTCGCCGTCGGGGACGCGCTGGGCGCACCGGCGGAGAATCTGCGGCCGTCCGAGATCCGCCGCCGCTGGGGCCGGATCGAGGGCTTCGTGAACGACGACCCCGCGGGCACGGACGACACGGAGTACGCGATCTTCTCCGGGCTGCTGCTCGCCCGGCACGGGTCGGCGCTGACCGTCACCCATGTGGAGCGGGCCTGGCATCTGTGGATCGCCGACCTCGACGAGGGGCAGTTCCGCGGTGCCGGGTTCAGCGAGCGGGGAACGCTGGAGAATCTGCGCCGGGGGCTCGCCGCCCCGATCTCCGCCCAGCACCGGCACGCCTGGAGCGACGGCCTGGCGATGAGAGCGGCACCGTTCGGGGTCTTCGCGGCGGGCCGGCCGGACGAGGCGGCCCGACTGGTCGCGGTGGACGGGCGGGTCAGCCATGACGGGGAGGGCATCTACGGCGGCCGGGCGGTGGCGGCCGGGGTGGCCGCCGCGATGACGGGTGCCGGGGTCGCGTCGGTGATCGCCGCCGCGCTGTCGGTCGTCCCCATGGACTCCTGGACGGCGCGTTCGCTGCGGCGCGCGGTGGCCGCGGCGCAGCGCGCCCACCCCGACCGGCTCACCATGGAACGCGCGGTGCGCTCCGCGGTCGTGGTCGGCGGCTACCCGTGGACGGACCTGGCGCCCGAGGCGGTGGGGCTGGCCTTCGGGGCATTCGCGGCGGCACGCGGCGACTTCCGTACGGCGGTGCTGACGGCGGTCAACATGGGCCGTGACGCGGACACCACGGCCGCGGTGGCGGGGGCCCTGGCCGGTGCCCTGAACGGGGAGTCCGCGATCCCGCCGCAGTGGGGGGACGCGATCGGTCCGGTCCGGGGCAGCTGTCTGCCGACCATGCGGGGCCATCACGTCCTGGACATCGCGGAGTTGCTCACCCCGGACGAGGCGGACGACGCGGGCGGGGTGTACGGGGCGGGCGGCACGTACGAGAACGCCACGCCGCGCGGCGGCCGTACCGACGACGAGGGACCGGTCCCGCACCGTTCACGTACGGACGCGGGCGCGCGGCCCTCGGACGCCGGCACCCCCCGCGCCCCCGCGTCCCCGGCCGCCCGTCCCGGTACCCGCTCGGCCGCCGGGCATCGGGCCCGGATCGAGGGGCTGTTGCTCGGGCTCGCCGCCGGGGACGCCGCCGGGTGGCCCGCCGCACGTCACCGGGCGGCCCGGATGCCCGAGTGGACCCGGCGGCTCACCCGGGAGCTCGACACCTTCGCCGAGCAGAACGCCACGACCACGCTGCCCGTCCCCATCGCGCTCAACCAGCCGCCCGAGCCGCTGCGGCTGGGCCCCTCCGACGACGCCGAATGGGCGGCCTTCGCCGCCGGGACGCTGCTCGCCTCGGCGGCCGGTCCGCTGCACGGGCTGTCCCCCGAACGCCGGACGCGGGCCGCCGTCGACGTCGCCTGGAACGCCCTGGCGGCCGAGGTCGCCGCGGCTGCCGCCCGTGCCCCCGAGGTCGAATCCGCGGTGCTTCCGCTGCGCGCCCGGATCTCGGTACGGGCCGGGCTCGGCAATCTGGCCGCCGGACTGCGCCCGCCCGCCACCGGCCACGACAACCCGCACTACTTCGACGACGCGGCCTGTGTACGGGCCGCCGTGCTCGCCGTCGCCCACCCCGCGGACCCCGTCGGCGCCGCCCGCCTCGCCGAGTTCGACGCACGCTACACCCAGGACGGCGACGGGGTGCACGGGGCCCGCGCGATGGCGGCGGCGGTCGCCGAGGCGCTGGGCGGGGCGGACGTGGACACCGCGGTGAACGCCGCGCTCGCACAGCTCCCCGAGGGCACCGAGATCGCCCGCAACGCCGCCCACGCCGTGCGGATCGCCCGTGACTTCGTCGGGGAGGCGGCGGGCGCCTTCGCCCTGGTGCCGGTGCTGGAGCATCAGATCGTCGACCATGTCTACAGCTACGGGATCGCCGCCGCGGAGACCGTCCCGGTCGCCCTCGCGCTGGCCACCGCCGCCCGCGGCCGGATCGCCCAGGCCGTTCCCGCCGCGGCCTGCCTCTCGCGGGTGGCCGACTCGGCGCCCGCCCTGGCAGGCGCGCTGACCGGTGCGCTCGGCGGCATCGGCGCCGTCCCGGACGGCTGGCGCGAGGCCTGCCGCACTCTCGCGGGCTGTGCGCTGCCCCGGCTCGCGGGGACCGATCTCATCGAACTCGCCGGGCTGCTGGCAGACACGGAACCGAAGCCCCCGGGTGGACAATTCGGACATGACATCCACGATGCCCCTGCGGCCCGAGGCCGGACCCACCACACTCGCACTCGATGAACGGATCACGGGCGCACTCGTCGGCGCCGCCGTCGGCGACGCGCTCGGCGGTCCGGTGGAGGGCCGGTCCCCCGAGCAGATCGTGGCCCGTCACGGCGGGCGGATCGACGGCGTCGTGGGCCCGTGGGACGGCGACAACTGGCGTACCGCGCGCCCCATCGCCCCGTACCACAAGGGCGACGGGCACGTCACCGACGACACCCTGATGACCCATGCGCTGGTGCGGGTGTACGGCGCCGTGCGCGACCATCTCGACGCCTACGCGGTCGCCGCGCATCTCGTGCCCGAGCTGATTTCGGCCCCCCGCTGGATCCCGGAGCTGGAGGCCGAGGCGCTGCCGCTCCAGCGGGTCTTCCTCGCCGAGAAGTGGATCGTCGCCCGGCTGCACTACGGCCATGTCGATCCGCGCGAGGCGGGCAACGGGAACATCGTCAACTGCGGTGCGGCGATGTACATGGCCCCGGTCGGCCTGGTCAACGCCGCCCACCCCGGGGCCGCGTACGCCGAGGCGCTGGATGTCGCCGGTGCCCACCAGTCGAGCTACGGAAGAGAGGCCGCCGGGGTCTTCGCGGCGGCCGTCGCCGCTGCCTGTGCCCCGGGCGCGACGCCCGCCGGCGTCGTCGACACCTGTCTGTCGCTGGCCAAGGACGGCACCCGCTCGGCGATCGAGGCGGTGTGCGAAGTGGCCTCGAACCACAGCGACTTCGAGTCGGCACTGGCCCCGCTGCGCGCCGCCGTCGCCCCCTTCGACACGGTCGGCCCCGACTACCGCGCACCGTCCCTCGGTGCCCGCCGGCCCTCCCGGCTGCATGCCATCGAGGAGCTGCCGATCGCGCTCGGGATGCTGCTGGTCGCGGACGGCGACTACCGGCACACGGTGCTCGGCTCGGTCAACTACGGCCGGGACTGCGACTCGATCGCCACGATGAGCGGAGCGATCGCGGGCGCGCTCCACGGCGAGCGGGCGATCCCCGCCACCTGGGTGGAAACGGTCGCCGGGGCCAGCCGCCTCGATCTGCACGCACCCGCACGGACCCTGGCGGACGTCGCCCGCGAGGTGTTCGTCCGCGACACGGCCCGCCGCCGCGCGCACGAGTCGGCGTTCGCCGCGCTGGCGGGTACGCCATGACCGTACGGGTGACATGGGTGCAGCCCGAGGACCTCGTCGGGCACGAGCTGCGCCAGGCGGTCGAGGACGGGCGGGACGCGCAGGCCGTCGCACGGCGGTGGTACGAAGCGGGCGGCGCCCCCGCCCCGGAGCGCGCGGGAGCCTCCACCTCTCCGGCACCGGAGCTGCGCGCCCTGGCCGAGCGGCTGCTCGACGAACTTGCCCTGCTGGACTCGCCGTTGGCGAGGGACGAGCCGACGGAGCTGGCCGCGATCCGGGCCGCGTGCCCCAACTGGCCGGCGCCCCGCCCCGAGGCCCAGCCGGTGAGCCGGGACCGGCTGCACGCCGCCTGGCTGGGCCGGGCGGCCGGCTGCCTGCTCGGCAAGCCCGTCGAGAAGCTGCCGCTGGACGGCATCCGCGCCCTGGCCCGCGCCACCGGCAACTGGCCGCTCACCACCTGGTTCACCGCCCGGAACCTGCCCGCCGCACTGGCCGCCACCTATCCCTGGAACCGCCGTTCCGCACCCAACTCGCTGGCCGAGAACATCGACGGCATGCCCGAGGACGACGACCTCAACTACCCCTTGCTCACCGTGCTGTTGCTCCAGCGGCACGGTCCGTCCTTCACCACCGCAGACCTCGCGAGGCTCTGGCTCGACGAGTTGCCGGCCGGCCGGACCTTCACCGCCGAGCGGGTCGCGTACCGCAATCTGCTGGACGGCATCGAGCCCCCGCACACCGCCCGCCACCGCAACCCGTTCCGGGAGTGGATCGGCGCGCAGATCCGGGCCGATGTGCACGGCTGGACCCATCCCGGCGACCCGTCGGCCGCCGCCGAGCAGGCACACCGGGACGCCGTGCTCAGCCACACCGCCAACGGTGTGTACGGGGCGATGTTCACCGCCGCGGTGCTCGCCGAGGCGGCCGGGGGCGAGAGCGATGTGCACGGATGCCTGGCCGCCGGGCTGCGGGTCGTGCCACCGCGCTCGCGGTTCGCGCACGCGGTGCGCTTCGGTGTCGCGGCGGCCCGGGAATGCGCCGGTTTCGACGCGGTGGCCGACCGGCTGCACGCCGAGTACGGCGGCTACCACTGGGTCCATGTGCTGCCCAACGCCGCGTTGCTCGCCGCCGCCCTCACCCATGCCGACGGCGACTTCTCGCTCTCCATCTGCCGTGCGGTGTCGGGCGGCTGGGACACCGACTCCAACGGCGCGACCGCCGGTTCGCTCACCGGGCTGCTGGCCGGGGCCCCGGAGCGGCTGCCGGAGCGCTGGACCACTCCACTGAAGAACCGTCTCGCCTCGTCCGTCCCCGGTTTCGGCTCCATCGGCTTCGACGAACTGGCCGAACAGACCCACCGGCTCACCCAGAAGGAGGCCCTGTGCCCATGACCGGTATCGCGGTGCTCGGCAGCACCAATATGGACCTCGTCGCCTACGTCGCACGGGCTCCGGAGCCCGGAGAGACCGTCACCGGGCGGGAATTCCGCACCGTCCCCGGCGGCAAGGGCGCCAACCAGGCCGTCGCCGCCGCCCGCGCGGGCGGCAATGTGACGATGATCGGTGCGGTGGGCGACGACGTGTACGGCGCGCAGCTCCGGGCCGGTCTGGAGCACGCGGGCATCGACACCGATCTGCTGCACACCGCCGAGGGC
Organism: Streptomyces gelaticus; assembly: GCF_014649535.1. GTDB lineage: Bacteria > Actinomycetota > Actinomycetes > Streptomycetales > Streptomycetaceae > Streptomyces > Streptomyces gelaticus. The sequence goes on along the minus strand of NZ_BMTF01000002.1, from coordinate 180,115 downwards.
CCCAGCGGCACCGCGCACATCGTCGTCGACGACACGGGCGCCAACTCCATCGTGGTGATCCCCGGCGCCAACGGCACCGTCACCGCCATCGGCCCCGGCGAGATGGCCGCCATCGCGGGCGCCGATCTGCTGCTCCTCCAGCTGGAGCTGCCGCTTTCCGCGGTGGTCGAGGGTGCACGGGTGGCCCACGCCCAGGGCGTACGGACCATCCTCACCCCCTCCCCCGTGCTGCCCCTGCCCTCCGAACTCCTCGACTGTGTCGACCTGTTGATCCCCAATCAGCACGAGGCGGCAGCGCTGACCGGCTTCGCCGACCCCCTTGCGGCAGCGCGTCATCTGCTCAGCCAGGTCCCCGCGGTGATCGTCACGCTCGGCGCGAAGGGCTGCCTGTACGCGGCCCGGGGCGGCGAGCCCGTCCTCTTCCCGGCCCCCGAGGTCACCGCCGTCGACACCACGGGGGCGGGCGACACCTTCGTCGGCACGCTCGCCGTGGCGCTCGGCGAGCGACGGCCCGTACCGGAGGCGCTGGCCTGGGCGTCGTCGGCCGCCGCGCTCTGCGTGCAGCGGCCGGGCGCCTCGGCGTCCATGCCGTACCGCACCGAGATCGACGCCGCATGAACGCGCCCGCACAGGCCCCCCTGACCGGGCTGCGGGTCGTCGACCTCGCCACGCTCTTCGCCGGTCCGCTCTCCGCGACCATGCTCGGCGACTTCGGCGCCGAGGTGATCAAGGTCGAGCATCCGCGCAGGCCCGATCCCTCGCGCGGGCACGGCCCCGCGAAGGACGGCGTCGGGCTGTGGTGGAAGCTGCTCGGCCGCAACAAGCGCAATCTGACCCTCGACCTGTCCAGCCCCGGTGGCCGTGACGTCCTGCTCCGGCTCGCCGCCGGGACCGATGTGATCATCGAGAACTTCCGGCCGGGGACGCTGGAGCGCTGGGGACTGGGCTGGGCGGAGCTGCACGCGGCCAACCCCCGGCTCGTCCTGGTCAGGGTCACCGGCTTCGGACAGTTCGGCCCGTACGCGCACCGCCCCGGCTTCGGCACCCTGGCCGAGGCGATGAGCGGGTTCGCCGCGATCACCGGGGAGCCGGACGGACCGCCCACGCTGCCGCCGTTCGGGCTCGCCGACTCGATCGCGGCGCTGGCCACCGCGTACGCCGTGATGGCCGCGCTCGCCGGGCGCGAGCGCACCGGGCAGGGACAGATCGTCGACATGGCGATCATCGAGCCGATCCTGACCGTGCTCGGCCCGCAGCCCATCTGGTACGACCAGCTCGGCTACGTACAGCCGCGCACCGGCAACCGCTCCCGGAACAACGCCCCGCGCAACACGTACCGCACCTCGGACGGGCACTGGGTCGCGGTCTCCACCTCCGCGCAGTCGATCGCCGAACGGGTGATGCGCCTGGTCGGCCGGGCCGAGCTGATCGACGAGCCCTGGTTCGCCTCCGGCACCACCCGCGCCGAGCACGCCGACGAGCTCGACGAGGCGGTCGGCCACTGGATCGCCCGGCACACCCGGAAAGAGGCGGTCTCGGCCTTCGAGGAGGCGGAGGCGGCCATCGCACCGATCCACGACGTCCAGGACGTGATGGAGGACCCGCAGTACCGGGCCCTGGACTCCGTCACCGAGGTCGACGACCCGGAGCTGGGTCCGCTGAGGATGCAGAACGTGCTGTTCCGGCTCTCGGCGACGCCGGGCGCGATCCGCTGGGCGGGCCGGCCGCACGGCGCGGACACCGAGGAGATCCTGACCGGACTGGGTCTGTCGGCGCCGGAGATCGCCGCGCTGCGGGCGGAGCGGGTCCTGTGACGGCGACGGTCCCGCTCACCTGGCTGTACGTCCCCGGGGACCGGCCGGAGGTGGTGCGCAAGGCGCGGGATTCGGGCGCGGACGTGGTGATCGTGGATCTGGAGGACGCGGTGGCGCCGGACCGCAAGGAGTACGCGCGCGCGGCCACCGCCGAGCTGCTGTCCGAAGCGGCTGCGGCCGTGCCGGTCCACGTCCGGGTCCACACCGAGGCGGACATCCTCGCTCTGGCCGGACTGCCGGGCCTCGCCGAGCTGCGGCTGCCGAAGATCACGCACGCGGCGTCCGTCCATCACATCGCGGCCGTGGCGCCGGGGGTCGCGCTCTGTCCGCTGCTGGAGTCGGCGCTCGGCATCGAGCACGCGTACTCGGTCGCCGCCTCCCATCCCCAGGTGCGCTCCATCGCCCTGGGCGAGGCGGACCTCCGGGCCGATCTGGGGGTACGGGAGGACGCCGGGCTCGACTGGTCGCGCAGCCGGGTGGTGGTCGCCGCCCGCGCGGCCGGACTCGCCCCGCCCGCCCAGTCGGTGTTCCCGGACGTCCGGGACCTGGACGGCCTGTGGGCGTCCTGCGCGCACGGCCGTGCGCTGGGCTTCCTGGGCCGGGCGGCGATCCATCCCCGCCAGCTCCCGGTGATCGAGCGGGCGTTCCGCCCGACGCCGCAGGAGATCGAGGCGGCGGCGGAGATCGTGGCGGCGGCCGCTGCCGACGAGGGTGCGCTGGCCCTGCCGGACGGCCGGTTCGTCGACGCGGCGGTGGTCGCCTCGGCCAGGAGGACGCTGGCGCTGGCCGGCGAGTGAGGCCGCATGCGTGGGGCCCCGGACCGGGCGGTCCGGGGCCCCACGCACGGGTTCACACGGCTCAGCCGTTCTTGGCCGCCTCCGCGGTGTCGTTCTTCTCCAGGCTCGTGACAGCGGCTTCATCGGCCCCCGCGGGCTCCGGAGCCGTGGCCGCGTCGTCCCCGGCGGTCTTCGAGTCCTCGGACGCCTTGGAACCCTCGGCGTCACCGGCCTCCGCCGCGTCCTTCGCCGCCTCTGCCGCTTCCTCCGCGGCTCCCGGTTCCACGACCTCCTCGCGCCCCGGCCGTACCTTCGCCGAGATCACGATGTACGCGACCGCCAGCACGAACACGATCAGCGCGGTCCACACGTTCAGACGCAGGCCCAGGATGTGGTGGGCCTCGTCGACCCGCATGTACTCGATCCAGGCACGCCCCGCGCAGTACGCGGCGACGTACAGGGCGAACGCCCGGCCGTGTCCGAGCTTGAAGCGGCGGTCCGCCCAGATCACCAGCAGGGCGACACCGATGCACCACAGCGACTCGTAGAGGAACGTCGGGTGGTAGGTGCCGGCGACCCGGTTGGGGCCGTCGCTGATCTCCAGCGCCCACGGCAGATCGGTCGGCTTGCCGTACAGCTCCTGGTTGAACCAGTTGCCCCAGCGGCCGCAGGCCTGGGCCAGGGCGATACCGGGGGCGAGCGCGTCGGCCCAGGCGGGCAGCGGGATCCCGCGGCGGCGGCAGCCGATCCAGGCACCGACGGCACCGAGCGCGATCGCGCCCCAGATACCGAGACCGCCCTGCCAGATCTTGAAGGCGTCGACCCAGTTCTCGCCCTCGCCGAAGTACAGCTGGTAGTCGGTGATGACGTGGTAGAGCCGGCCGCCCACGAGGCCGAAGGGCACGGCCCAGACGGCGATGTCGGCAACGGTGCCGGATCTGCCGCCCCGGGCGACCCAGCGTTTGTTGCCGAACCAGACGGCGACGAAGACACCGATGATGATGCAGAACGCGTAGCCGCGGAGCGGGATCGGTCCGAGCTCGATCACGCCGGTCGACGGGCTGGGAATGTAGGCAAGGTCCATGGCAAGGTCGACGCTACCCTGCCGGGTGGGCCGTACCGCAACCCACCCGACAACGTATGGGTAACGGGCAGGTCATCGTTTCCCCTGCCGGACCCGGTGCGTGGGCCGGTCAGGAACCCGACGGTGCCGGGGTGACGGTGCCCGGCTTCTTGCCCTTGTTGGCCTCGGCGACCCACTTCTTCAGATTGTTCACATTGAGCGGCTCGTTCCCCTTCTTCGGGAAGATCAGCTCACCGTTGAGCAGCGCGGTCGGCGTGCCCTGGAATCCGCCGTTGACGAACGCCGTGTTGGACTTCTTGACCCAGCTGTCGTGCGTGCCGTCCTCCACGCAGCCGCGGAATCCGGAGGTGTCGAGCCCCCGGACCTTCCCCGAGAGCTCGATCAGCTTGGCGTTGTCACCGAAGGCGTCGTCGGTCTCCTTCGGCTGGTTGCTGTAGAGCACGTCGTGGTATGCGGAGAACTTGCCGACGTCCTGGGCGCAGGCGGCGGCGTTGGCCGCGCGCAGCGAACCGCTGCCGCCGAGATTGCCGTCGATGATCGTGGCGAGGTGGTACTCGACCTTGATCTGACCGGTGCTCTGCAGCTGGTGGATCGTCTCGCGGAACACGTTCTCGAACTGGGCGCAGACCGGGCAGCGGAAATCCTCCCAGATGGTGAGCGTGGACGGCGCGTTGTCCGCGCCGACCTGAATGGCCAGGCTGTCCTTCCCGGTCGCGCCGGACGGTGCGACGACGTGACCCGCCTCGCTCTTGCCGCTCTTGCCGCCCGAATTCGCGGCGATCACCCCGACGACGGCGGCCAGCGCCAGCACACCCACCACCGCACTGGCGACGATCAGCGTGCGTCTGCGGCGCTCGCCGGCCTTCTGGCGCTCACGCTGCTGTGCGAGCCGGTCTCGCGCGGCCCTTTTTCCCTGTTCGTTCTTCTCGCTCACACCCGCAGCAACGAACCGGGGAGGCACGCGCGTGCCTCCCCGGTCCAGGTCCACTCGTTTGAGTTACACCCGATTCAGCGCTTTCGAACGCCTTCGGCGAGTTCGCCCGCCAGGGAGCGGACGGCGGCCAGGCCGGCCGCCTCGTCGGGGGCGTCCAGCATCGCCTTGACGAAGGCGGAGCCGACGATCACCCCGTCGGCGAAGCCCGCGACCTCGGCGGCCTGCTCGGCGTTGGAGACGCCCAGGCCGACACAGACCGGCAGCCGAGTGGTGGCGCGGGTGCGCTGGACCAGCTCCTGGGCCTTCTCGCCGACCGAGGCGCGGGTGCCGGTGACGCCCATCAGCGAGGCCGCGTAGACGAAGCCGGAGCCGGCCGCGGTGATGGTGGCGAGGCGCTCGTCCTTGCTGCTCGGCGCGACGACGAAGACGGTCGCCAGACCGTGCTTGTCGGCGTGCTCGCGCCACAGCTCGGACTCCTGGACCGGCAGGTCGGGCAGGATGCACCCGGCGCCGCCCGCCTCGGCGAGCTCTGCGGTGAAGCGCTCGACGCCGTACCGGTCGATCGGGTTCCAGTACGTCATGACGAGGATCGGGACACCGGTCGCCTCGTGCGCCTCGCGGACGGTGCGCATCACGTCAGCGATCTTCACCCCGCCGCGCAGGGCGATGTCGTCGGCGGTCTGGATGACCGGTCCGTCGAGCACCGGGTCGCTGTGCGGCAGCCCCACCTCGACGATGTCGGCGCCGCCCGCCACGACCGCCTTCACGGCCTCGATCCCGCCGTCGACGGTCGGGAACCCGGCCGGGAGGTACGCAATGAGGGCGGCCCGGTTCTCCGACTTCGCCTGTGCGAGGGCGGAACTCAGCAGCTCCACGTTGCCGCTCACTTGGTGACCTCCTCTTCCCCGTCGGCCACATCGGCCTCGACGACACCGTCGGTTCCGTCGTACAGCCCGAAGTAGCGGGCTGCGGTGTCCATGTCCTTGTCGCCTCGGCCGGACAGGTTGACCACGAGCAGCCCGTCCTTGCCGAGTTCCTTGCCGACCTCCAGGGCTCCGGCCAGCGCGTGGGCGCTCTCGATGGCCGGGATGATTCCTTCGGTGCGGGAGAGGAGACGCAGCGACTGCATGGCGGCGTCGTCGGTGACCGCGCGGTACTCGCCGCGGCCGATGTCCTTGAGGTACGAGTGCTCCGGGCCGATGCCCGGGTAGTCGAGACCGGCCGAGATGGAGTACGGCTCGGTGATCTGGCCCTCGTCGTCCTGGAGGACGTAGCTGCGCGAGCCGTGCAGGATGCCGGGCTCGCCCGCGGTCAGGGTCGCCGCGTGCTCGCCCGTCTCCACGCCGTGTCCGGCGGGCTCGCAGCCGATGAGCCGGACATGCGCGTCCGGGATGAAGGCGTGGAAGAGTCCGATGGCGTTGGAGCCGCCGCCGACGCAGGCGACGGCGGCGTCCGGCAGCCGGCCGGTCCGCTCCAGGATCTGGCGGCGGGCCTCCACGCCGATGACCCGGTGGAAGTCGCGGACCATGGCCGGGAAGGGGTGCGGTCCCGCGACGGTGCCGAAGAGGTAGTGCGTGCGGTCCACATTGGCGACCCAGTCGCGGAACGCCTCGTTGATGGCGTCCTTCAGGGTCCTGGAGCCGGACTTCACGGCGATGACCTCGGCGCCGAGCATCCGCATCCGCGCCACGTTCAGCGCCTGCCGCTCGGTGTCGATCTCGCCCATGTAGATGGTGCATTCGAGGCCGAAGAGCGCGCAGGCGGTCGCGGTGGCGACGCCGTGCTGGCCGGCGCCGGTCTCGGCGATGACCCGGTTCTTGCCCATGCGCCTGGTGAGCAGCGCCTGGCCCAGCACGTTGTTGATCTTGTGCGAGCCGGTGTGGTTGAGGTCCTCGCGCTTGAGGAAGATCCGGGCGCCGCCCGCGTGCTCCGCGAAGCGCGGGACCTCGGTCAGTGCGCTGGGCCGGCCGGTGTAGTTGACCATGAGCTCGTTGAGCTCGGCGGCGAAGGCCGGGTCGTGTTTGGCCTTGTCGTACTCGACGGCGACCTCGTCCACGGCGGCGACGAGAGCCTCCGGGATGAACTTGCCGCCGAACGCACCGAAGTATCCCTCGGCGCTGGGGATCAGACCCTCCGGGTCCGGGATGAAGAAGTCAGATGACATCCGACGTGCTCCTCGACATCGCAATGGGTGGGTTCACCGTATGCGCCGTGAGCGGAGCGCCACCGCGACCGGCGATCGGTCGGGCGGTGCGGTCGTACGTACGACGGAGTGGTGCGGGTACGTCGGCCGGGGCTCGCTACAGCGCGGTCCCCGTGCGCCATCGCATGCCGTTGACCTGGCCGGGCTCGTCACCGATCACGTACCGCACCCGTCGGCCGTGGACACGGCGCGCGGGGGCGCGGCAGCCGCGGGGGCGGCAGCCGCGTGCCAGCGGGGCGTGCGGCACCCGGGCCGTGGCTCCGGTGGGGCGCAGGCCCCGCCGGCGACGGGACGCGGGGCGTTCGGCGGACACGGGTCGGGTCAGCTCCGTCCGTGCCGGAGTGCCGGGTGGGCGCCGGCGGCGACCAGGTCGGCGACAGCGGCCCGCGGGTCGCGGCCGGTGACCAGCGACTCGCCCACGAGCACCGCGTCGGCGCCCGCGTTGGCGTACGCGATCAGGTCGTGCGGGCCGCGGACACCGGACTCGGCGACCTTGACGATGTGGGCCGGGATCTCGGGGGCGACGCGCTCGAAGGTGGAGCGGTCGACCTTGAGGTCCTTCAGGTTGCGCGCGTTGACACCGATGACCTTCGCCCCGGCGTCCACGGCGCGCTCGGCCTCCTCCTCGTCGTGCACCTCGACCAGCGGCGTCAGGCCGATGGACTCGGCGCGCTCGATCAGCGAGACCAGGGCCTCCTGGTCGAGGGCGGCGACGATCAGCAGGGCGAGGTCGGCGCCGTAGGCACGGGCCTCCCAGAGCTGGTACGAGGTGACGATGAAGTCCTTGCGCAGGACCGGGATGTCGACCTTGGCGCGGACGGCCTCCAGGTCGGCGAGCGAGCCGCCGAAGCGGCGCTCCTCGGTGAGGACGGAGATGACGGACGCGCCGCCCGCCTCGTAGTCCGCGGCGAGGCCGGCCGGGTCGGCGATCGCGGCCAGGGCACCCTTGGAGGGGCTGGAACGCTTGACCTCGCAGATGACGGTCACGCCCTCGCCGCGCAGGGCGGCGACCCCGTCCTTGGCTCCGGGAGCACGCGCGGCGCGCTCCTTCAGGTCGTCGAGGCTGACACGCGCCTGCCGCTCTGCGAGGTCGGCGCGTACGCCGTCGATGATCTCGTCGAGCACACTCACGCGAGCGGCCCCCCTTCCGGGACGGTGATGATGAGGGAACACGATCAGCTATTCAGCCATATCAATGCTATCTGCACGAGCGCGACTGGCCCGAATCCGACCGACGAATGTCCCACTACCTGGGCATTCAAGGCGCCAGAACCGAACCGATCGGTAGATTCCGGACGACGGAGAAGATCAGCAGCACGGCCCCGATCCCCCACCAGACGACGGGCTTCGCGGCGAGGCTCATGGGCCTGCCACGGGCGGCGCGGACCATCCAGACGGCCCACAGGACGGCGAAGGCCGCGTAGCCGACGACGGCGAGCGCGTTGGAGCCGAGGGCTGCGGCGATGTCGCCGTGCGCGACGGCATGGGCGCTGCGCAGCCCTCCGCAGCCCGGGCAGTAGAGCCCGGTGAACCTCAGCAGCGGGCAGAGCGGGTAGTGGCCGGGCTCGTTGGGGTCGACCGCGCCGACGTAGCCGAACGCGCCGACGACGACGGCCATGACGCCCACCGGCGTGGCCAGCCGCCGGATGCGCGAGGCGGGTACGGGGGCCGGGGGGAACGCCGGCGCGGCGGCGGGGGTAGGCGATGCGTCCACCCGGTGATTGTCCCCGCTGACGCGGAAAGGCGCAGCCCGGACCGGGCTGCGCCTCGCATGCGTACGGGTGCCGCGTGGCTTCAGGAGATCTGGGCCTGTGCGGCGCGGGCCCGTGCCTGGGCCATCTCCGCGGACTCCTTCGGCATGCCGAGGCCCGCGGCCTTCATCGCGAGGCCGACGACCCCGCCGAGGAGAACGACGGCGATTCCGGCCCAGAAGCCGACGGGGCTGGCCGCGACCATGAAGACGCCTGCGACGCAGAAGCCGATGAAGGAGATGATGACACCGGTCCAGGCGGCCGGGGTGTGTCCGTGGCTGCTGCCCGCCATGAGTTGCTCCTTGTTGGTGTTGCACTGTTGGTATCGCTGTACGCAAAGCTGGTGCCGCTGTGCTGATAGCTCGGCTTCATTGTCCCGTACGTGCGGGTAGTACGTGAGCTGGGGGTCACAGCTAGCGCGTCGGGTCCTCGCCGCGGTCCAGGGCCTTCCAGAGGTCCTCGGGCCGGTCCGGGTCCAAAGCGGTGCGGGCGGCCTTGCGGGGGCGGGGGGTGCCGTCCCGTTCGTACCGTCCCGACATGGTGGGCCAGAGCTTCCCGTAGCGCAGGGCGAGCAGCCCGGCGAGCAGGATCAGCAGGCCGCCGGCCGCGGTGACGTAGGGCCACGCGGTGTGGGCGAGTGCGCCGATGGTCGCCGAGGCGTCGCCGGTGGACCGGGCGGCCTTCTCGTCGAGCGCCGCGCTGTCAACGGCGCCGAGGCAGGCGCTCAGCCCGGCACCGAGGCCGCTGAGGGCGAGGAGTCCGGCGACGACCAGCCGGCCGGTACCGCGGACCGCGAAGACGGCGACCAGGGCGGCCAGGCCGACTATGGCGAGGGCCGCCGGGAGGCCGGTGACGTCCTGGCCGTCGGCGGTCAGGGGCAGCGAGCCGCCGCCGACGGACACCTCGCCCTCGGCCCAGGTCTGGGCGGAGGCGAGCAGCACGACGGTGGCGCCGGCCGCCCCGAGGAGCAGGCCGGCGGCCAGACTGCGACGGCTTCCCGCGGCGGCGGGCGCGGTGGCGGCTCGGCCGCGGGGCTGGGATACGGGGACAGCACTCACGTACTCCACTATCCCCTACCGTCTCAGGCGCCGTGGAGCCGGTTGGCCGTATGCACCGCGCGGAGCACCGCCGCGGCCTTGTTGCGGCATTCGGTGTCCTCGGCGACCGGGTCGGAGTCGGCTACGACGCCCGCTCCGGCCTGGACGTAGGCCGTGCCGTCGCGGAGCAGGGCGGTACGGATGGCGATGGCGGTGTCGGAGTCCCCGGCGAAGTCGAGATAGCCGACGCAGCCTCCGTACAGTCCGCGGCGGGTCGGTTCGAGCTCCTCGATGATCTGCATCGCGCGCGGCTTGGGAGCGCCGGAGAGGGTGCCCGCGGGGAAGCAGGCGGTGAGGACGTCGAAGGCGGAGCGGCCCTCGGCGACGCGGCCGGTGACGGTGGAGACGATGTGCATCACGTGCGAGTACCGCTCGATCGACATGAAGTCGACGACCTCGACGGTGCCGGGTGCGCAGACCCGCCCCAGGTCGTTGCGGCCGAGGTCGACCAGCATCAGGTGCTCGGCGCGTTCCTTCGGGTCGGCGAGGAGTTCGTCGGCGAGCGCCTGGTCCTCCTGCGGGGTGGCGCCGCGGTGCCGGGTCCCGGCGATCGGGTGGACCATGGCGCGTCCGTCCTCGACCTTGACGAGGGCCTCCGGGCTGGAGCCGGCGACGTCGAAGCCGTCGAACCGGAAGAGGTACATGTACGGCGAAGGGTTGGTGGCGCGCAGTACCCGGTAGACGTCCAACGCGCTTGCCGTGCACGGGGTTTCGAAGCGCTGGGAGGGGACGACCTGGAAGGCCTCGCCGGCCCTGATGCGCTCCTTCACGTCCTCGACGGCTTCCTGGTACACCGTGCCGCCCCACAGCGCGGTGTACGGGGGAAGCTCGGACGGCGGGAGGGTGGCGGCGGCGTTCTCGACAGGGCGCGAGAGGTCGCGTTCCATGGCGTCGAGGCGGGCGACGGCGTCCGCGTACGCCTCGTCGACGCCGGTCGACAGGTCGTTGTGGTTGATCGCGTTGGCGATCAGCAGGACGCTGCCGTCCCAATGGTCCAGCACGGCCAGGTCCGAGGTGAGCAGCATCGTCAGCTCGGGAACGCGCAGGTCGTCCTCGCCGCTGTCGCCGATCCTCTCCAGGCGGCGCACGATGTCGTAGCCGAGGTAGCCGACCATGCCGCCGGTGAACGGGGGCAGTCCGTCGTCGGCGACCAGGTCACGCGGGGTGTGCAGGGTCTCGATGGTGGCGCGCAGGGCCTGAAGCGGGTCGCCGTCGACGGGGACGCCGACGGGCGGGACGCCCAGCCAGTGCGCCTGTCCGTCGCGTGCGGTGAGGGTGGCGGCGCTGCGTACCCCGATGAAGGAGTAGCGCGACCAGGTGCGGCCGTTCTCCGCGGACTCCAGCAGGAAGGTGCCGCTGCGCTCGCCCGCGAGCTTGCGGTAGAGCCCGACGGGGGTGTCGCCGTCCGCGAGGAGCCTGCGGCTGACGGGGATGACGCGCCGGTCGACGGCGAGTTTGCGGAAGGTGTCGAGATCCATGGCGGGCGGCCCTTACTGCGCGAGCGGGAGGACGTCGGCGTCGAAGCAGGTGCGGTCGCCGGTGTGGCAGGCGGCACCCGTCTGGTCGACCCGGACGAGGACGGTGTCGGCGTCGCAGTCGAGGGCGACGGACTTGACCCGCTGGATGTGGCCCGAGGTGTCGCCCTTGACCCAGTACTCCTGCCGGCTGCGGGACCAGTAGGTGCAGCGGCCGGTGGTGAGGGTGCGGTGCAGGGCCTCGTCGTCCATCCAGCCGAGCATCAGCACCTCACCGGTGTCGTACTGCTGGGCGATGGCCGGGACGAGTCCGTCGGCACCGCGCTTGAGGCGGGCCGCGATGGCCGGGTCGAGATTGCCGGACGGCGGCGGAGTGCTGGGCGTGGGCGCGCTGGTCATGCGCCCATTGTGCCGTGGCCGCGGGGTCGATTCCGTGCGGCGTCCACTGGGCGGACCGCGTGCGGCAGCCGTACGCTGGCGACCATGTCGACCCATGCGAAGCGCGAACGACTTCTGCTCGCCGACCTGTTGGAGGCGGCGGGGCCGGAGGCACCGACCCTGTGCCACGGCTGGACCACCCGGGACCTGGCCGCCCATGTGGTGGTCCGCGAGCGCCGGCCGGACGCGGCGGGCGGGGTGGTGCTGGGCGTGCTGAAGAACCGCCTCGAACGGGTGCAGGCGGAGTACGTGGCGAAGCCGTACGAAGAGCTGATCCAGCTGATCCGTACCGGACCGCCGCGGATGTCCCCGTTCGGTCTGAAGCAGATCGACGAGGCCGCCAACACCGTCGAGTTCTACATCCATGCGGAGGACGTCCGCCGGGCGCAGCCGGACTGGTCGCGGCGCGAGCTGGACCCGGTCTTCGCCGATCTGCTGTGGTCGCGCGCCGAGAAGACGGCCCGGCTGCTGGGCCGCAGGTCCCCGGTGGGGCTGGTGCTGCGCCGCCCGGACGGCCAGACGGCGGTGGCGCACAAGGGCACCCCGGTGGTGACGGTGACCGGCGAGCCGGGCGAGCTGCTGCTCTTCGCGTTCGGGCGGCAGGACGCGGCCGTGGTGGGCCTGGAGGGCGACAAGGACGCGGTGGACCGGCTGCACACGGCGGAGCTGGGGATGTAGGGCCTTCGTCCGGATCAGGCCGGGAGTTCCGCGCGGCCGCACGGGGCTCCGACGACATCGGCGAGACGAGTGGCGAGCCCGCGCGGCCCCTGGACGCGGGCCGGCTCTCCGGCAGTGGTGATCCGGGGCGGCAGGGCGCCGACGGCGGGCAAGGAAGAGGGCGTCGACCACGCCGAAGACCAGCGCGACGGCGATCAGCATCCACAGCGCGGGCGAGGTGAGCAGCAGCGCGGCGGCCAGAGCGAGGACGACCAGGCAGCGGCGGGCGGCGTCGCTGCCGATGACGACACGGCGCGGTCCGATCCGGTCGGCGAGCATCAGCAGGAACGGCACCGGAAAAGCCGATCGCCGGACGGGCCGTGGCGGCCCGTCCGGCGATCGATGGGTACTGCCGATCAGCGGACCGGGTGTCCGGCCTCCCTGAGCGCGTCCTTGACCTCGGAGATCCGCAGATCGCCGAAGTGGAAGACGGAGGCGGCGAGCACCGCGTCGGCCCCCGCCGAGATGGCGGGTGCGAAGTGGGCGAGCCGGCCGGCGCCGCCGGAGGCGATGACGGGGACGGTCACGTGCTTGCGGACCGCCGCGATCATCTCGGTGTCGTAGCCGTCCTTGGTGCCGTCCGCGTCCATCGAGTTGAGCAGGATCTCGCCCGCGCCCAGCTCGGCGGCGCGGTGCGCCCATTCGACGGCGTCCATTCCGGTGCCCCTGCGACCGCCGTGCGTGGTGACCTCGAAGGTGCCCGCGGGGGTGCGCCGGGCATCCACGGAGAGCACCAGGACCTGGCGGCCGAAGCGCTCGGCGATCTCCCGGATGAGGTCGGGGCGGGCGATGGCGGCGGTGTTGACGCCGACCTTGTCCGCACCGGCCCGCAGCAGCCTGTCGACGTCGTCGGCGGTACGGACGCCGCCACCGACCGTGAGCGGGATGAAGACCTGCTCGGCGGTGCGGCGCACCACGTCGTAGGTGGTCTCCCGGTCGCCGCTGGAGGCCGTGATGTCCAGGAAGGTCAGCTCGTCGGCGCCCTCGGCGTCGTACAGCTTCGCCATCTCGACGGGGTCGCCCGCGTCGCGCAGGTTCTGGAAGTTGACGCCCTTGACGACCCGGCCGTTGTCGACGTCCAGGCAGGGGATGACGCGTACCGCGAGGCTCATCGCGCACCTCCCCGGTACGCCTCGACCTCGACCTCGACGACCAGGCTCGGGTCCACCAGACCGGACACGATGATCATCGACGCCGCGGGGCGGACGTCGTCGAAGAGCTCCTTGTGGGCACGGCCGACCTCGTCCACGTCCCGGGCGTGCGTGACGTACATCCGGGTGCGGACGACGTCCTCACGGCCCAGGCCGAGCTGCTTCAGCGCGTCGAAGGCGACCTTGAAGGAGGTGACGGTCTGCTCGTACGGGCCGCCCGCGGAGATCTGCCCGTTCTCCACCGACGTGCAGCCGGCCACCAGGACGAGGCCGTTCGGCAGCTCGACCGCGCGGGAGTAGCCGAACTTCTCCTCCCAGGGGGCGCCGGAGGAGATGCGGTTGACGGAGTCGCTCATCCGGAGACCACCTGCAGCGCTTCTTCGAGGGTGAACGCCTTGGCGTACAGCGCCTTGCCGACGATCGCGCCCTCGACGCCGTCCGGGACGAGCGAGGCGATGGCCCGCAGGTCGTCCAGCGAGGAGACCCCGCCGGAGGCGACGACGGGCTTGTCGGTGGCGGCGCAGACGTTCTTCAGGAGCTCCAGGTTGGGGCCCTGGAGCGTGCCGTCCTTGGCGATGTCGGTGACGACGTAGCGGGCGCAGCCCTCGGAGTCGAGGCGCTCCAGCGTCTCGTAGAGGTCGCCGCCGTCGCGGGTCCAGCCGCGGCCGCGCAGCGTGGTGCCGCGGACGTCGAGGCCGACGGCGATCTGGTCGCCGTGCTCGGCGATGACCTTGGCGACCCACTCGGGGGTCTCCAGGGCGGCGGTGCCGAGGTTGACCCGGCGGCAGCCGGTGGCGAGGGCGGCGGCGAGCGAGGCGTCGTCGCGGATGCCGCCGGAGAGCTCGACCTTGATGTCCATGGCGCCGGCCACCTCGGCGATCAGCGCGCGGTTGTCCCCGGTGCCGAAGGCGGCGTCCAGGTCGACGAGGTGCAGCCACTCGGCCCCGGCACGCTGCCAGGCGAGAGCGGCCTCCAGCGGGGAACCGTAGGAGGTCTCGGAGCCGGACTCGCCATGGACGAGGCGGACGGCCTGGCCGTCGCGGACGTCGACGGCGGGGAGCAGTTCAAGCTTCGGCATCAGAGTGTCTCGATCCAGTTGGTCAGCAGCTGGGCGCCGGCATCGCCGGACTTCTCGGGGTGGAACTGGGTGGCCCACAGGGCACCGTTCTCCACGGCGGCGACGAACGGCTCGCCGTGGGTGGCCCAGGTGACCCGGGGGGCACGGATCTTGGGGTTGGTGACTTCCAGGCTCCAGTCGTGCACCGCGTAGGAGTGCACGAAGTAGAACCGGGCCTCGGGGTCGAGACCGGCGAAGAGCTGGGAGTCCTCGGGGGCCCGCACGGTGTTCCAGCCCATGTGCGGGACGACCGGGGCCTTCAGCGGGGTGACGGTGCCGGGCCATTCGTCCAGGCCCTCCGTCTCCACGCCGTGCTCGATGCCGCGCTCGAAGAGGATCTGCATACCGACGCAGATGCCCATGACGGGGCGGCCGCCGGAGAGCCTGCGGCCGATGATCCATTCACCGCGGGCCTTCTTCAGCCCGTCCATGCAGGCGGAGAAGGCGCCGACGCCGGGCACCAGCAGCCCGTCGGCGTTCATCGCCTTCTTGTAGTCGCGGGTGATCTCGACGTCCGCGCCGACGTGGGCGAGGGCCCGCTCGGCGGAGCGGACGTTGCCGAAGCCGTAGTCGAAGACGACGACCTTCTTGTTGTCGCTCACAGCTCGTTTCCTCAGTCCCAGAGTCCCTGGATCCGCAGAATGCCTGCCAACAGGCACATCACGGAGCCGAGCGAGAGCAGGACGATGACGCCCTTGGGCATGCCCTGCTTGGCGAAGGAGTAGACACCGCCGGCCAGGAAGAGGCCGACGACGATCAGGATGGTGTTGAGGCCGGTCACAGCGCGCCCTTCGTGGAGGGAAGGATCCCGGCGGCGCGCGGGTCGCGCTCACTGGCGTAGCGCAGGGCGCGGGCGAGCGCCTTGAACTGGCACTCCACGATGTGGTGGGCGTTGCGCCCGTACGGCACGTGGACGTGCAGGGCGATCTGCGCCTGCGCGACGAAGGACTCCAGAATGTGCCGGGTCATCGTCGTGTCGTACGCACCGATCATCGGCGCCATGTTCTCCGGCTCGGTGTGCACCAGGTAGGGGCGGCCGGACAGGTCGACGGTGACCTGGGCGAGCGACTCGTCCAGCGGGACGGTGCAGTTGCCGAAGCGGTAGATGCCGACCTTGTCACCGAGCGCCTGCCGGAACGCGGCACCGAGGGCGAGGGCGGTGTCCTCGATGGTGTGGTGCGAGTCGATGTGCAGGTCGCCGTCGGTCTTGACCGTGAGGTCGAAGAGCCCGTGCCGGCCGAGCTGGTCGAGCATGTGGTCGTAGAAGCCGACCCCGGTCGACACATCGACCTTGCCGGTGCCGTCGAGGTTGATCTCGACGAGTACCGAGGTTTCCTTGGTGGTGCGTTCGACTCTTCCTACGCGGGCCGCGCGAGTCATGCGTCGTGCTCCTTCTTCAGTTCGCGTACCGCATCGAGGAACGCGTCGTTCTCTGCCGGGGTGCCCGCGGAGACCCGCAGCCATCCCGGTACGCCGTTGTCCCGGACCAGGACGCCCCGGTCGAGGATCCGCTGCCAGGCGATGTGGCTGTCGGCGAAGCGGCCGAACTGGACGAAGTTGGCGTCCGAGTCGGTGACGTCGTAGCCGAGAGCGCGCAGCTCGTCGACGATCCGGTCGCGCTCGCTCTTGAGCTGTGCGACGTATCCGAGCAGCGTATCGGTGTGCTCCAGGGCGGCGAGCGCGGTGGCCTGGGTGACGGAGGACAGGTGGTACGGCAGCCGCACCAGCTGGACCGCGTCCACCACGGCCGGGTCGGCGGCGAGGTACCCCAGACGCAGTCCGGCGGCGCCGAACGCCTTCGACATGGTGCGCGAGAGCACCAGGTTCGGCCGGCCCTCGATCAGCGGCAGCAGCGAGGCGTGGTGGCTGAACTCGCCGTACGCCTCGTCGACGACGACCATCGACGGCTTGGCCGCCTGGGCGGCTTCGTGGAGCGCGAGCACGGTCCCGGCGTCGACGGCGGTGCCGGTGGGGTTGTTGGGAGAGGTGATGAAGACGACGTCGGGCCGGTGCTCGGCGATGGCCCGCTTCGCGGCCTCGACGTCGATGGTGAAGTCCTCGTTGCGCGGTCCGGAGATCCAGCCGGTGCCGGTGCCGCGGGCGATGAGGGCGTGCATGGAGTACGAGGGCTCGAAGCCGATCGCGGTGCGGCCGGGGCCGCCGAAGGTCTGGAGGAGCTGCTGGAGCACCTCGTTGGAGCCGTTGGCCGCCCAGACGTTGGCGAGGGAGACCTCGTGCCCGGCGGTGCGGGTGAGGTAGCGGGCCAGTTCGGTACGGAGCTCGACGGCGTCCCGGTCGGGGTAGCGGTTGAGGTCGCGGGCGGCCTCGCGGACCCGCTCGGCGATCCGCTCGACGAGCGCCTCGGGCAGCGGGTAGGGGTTCTCGTTGGTGTTCAGCCGCACGGGTACGTCGAGCTGCGGCGCCCCGTAGGGGGACTTGCCACGCAGTTCGTCGCGGATCGGGAGATCGTCGATGCGGGTGCGGGGGGTGTTGCTGTGCGTCACTGCTGCGGGACCTTCCAGCCGAACCTGGCCTTGAGCGCGGCACCGTGGGCGGGGAGGTCCTCCGCCTCGGCGAGGGTCACGACGTGGTGGGTGACCTCGGCGAGCGCGTCGCGCGTGTAGTCGACGATGTGGATGCCGCGCAGGAAGGACTGCACGGAGAGGCCCGAGGAGTGGCAGGCGCAGCCGCCGGTGGGCAGGACGTGGTTGGAGCCGGCGCAGTAGTCGCCGAGCGAGACCGGGGCCCAGGGACCGACGAAGACCGCACCGGCGTTGCGGACCCGGTCGGCGACGGCGGCGGCGTCGGCGGTCTGGATCTCCAGGTGCTCGGCGGCGTACGCGTCGACGACCTTGAGGCCGTCCTCCAGGTCGTTGACCAGGACGATCGCGGACTGGGGGCCGGCCAGTGCGGGCTCGATCCGGTCGGTGACGTGCTTGGTCGCGGCGATCTGCGGCGTCAGCTCGGCCTCGGTGGCCGCGGCCAGCTCCGCGGAGTCGGTGACCAGGACCGCGGCGGCCATCGGATCGTGCTCGGCCTGGCTGATCAGGTCGGCGGCGACGTGCACCGGGTCGGCGGTGGAGTCCGCGAGGATCGCGATCTCGGTGGGGCCCGCCTCCGCGTCGATGCCGATGCGGCCCTTGAGGAGGCGCTTGGCGGCGGCGACGTAGATGTTGCCGGGGCCGGTGACGAGGTTCACCGGAAGGCATTCGGCCGTTCCGTACGCGAACATCGCGACGGCCTGGGCGCCGCCGGCCGCGTACACCTCGTCGACGCCGAGCAGGGCGCAGGCGGCGAGGATGGTGGGGTGCGGCAGACCGCCGAAGTCCTTCTGCGGCGGGGAGGCGACGGCGATGCCCTCGACGCCCGCCTCCTGGGCCGGTACGACGTTCATGACCACGGACGACGGGTAGACGGAGCGCCCGCCCGGGACGTACAGGCCGACGCGCTCGACCGGCACCCACTTCTCGGTGACGGTGCCGCCGGGGACGACCTGAGTGGTGTGCGTGGTGCGGCGCTGCTCGCGGTGGACGAGGCGGGCCCGGCGGACCGACTCCTCCAGGGCGGCGCGCACGGCCGGGTCGAGCTGTTCGAGAGCCTCGGCGATCGCTGCGGCCGGGACCCGGATCGAGTCGAGCCGTACGCCGTCGAATTTCTCCCCCCACTCGATCACTGCCGCGGAGCCACGATGGCGTACGTCCTCGCAGATGGGCCGCACCGTCTCCAGGGCGGCTTCCACGTCGAACTCGGCACGGGGCAGCAGGTCGCGCAGGGCTCCGCCCTCGGGGAGGGCCTTGCCGCGCAGATCGATTCGAGAGATCACACCGCAATTCTCGCAGACCGCCTGCGGCGTCCGGTCGCCCGTATCACTGGCTGATACGTGTCCCGGACGTCACCGCTGACCAATAGCGTTCACGTCGTCACCCAGGGGGAAGAACAGCTCCGAGCGGAAGGGGCACCCGTGACCGAACCGCACGACGGCGATTTCCCGGACGGTCTGAGCGCAGCCGAGCTGGGCATGTGGCAGGCCTTCCGGAACGGCAGTACCTACGATCTGCGCGCCCGCGACCCGGCGCAGGACGATCCGTTCGCGCCGCGCGTCTGGGGGCCGGAGCGCAGTGTGGACGGGCGAGTCGTCGCGCGTCTGCTGCTCTCGGGGCCGCCGCCGCGGCCCGGCCGGGTCGCGGCGCTGAAGCTCCGGGGGGTGCGGATCACCGGAACACTCGATCTCGCGGGCGGGCGCGTCGCGCCTTACGTCGAGATGACCGGCTGCCGCTTCGAGAACGAGGTGGTGCTGCCGGAATGCCACTTCACGACGTTGCGGATCGTCGGCTGCGCGATGCCGAGGCTGGAGGCGGCCCGGCTGCGCACCGAGGGCGATCTGCATCTGCCGCGCTGCCGGATCCCGCGCGGGATCCGGCTCACCGACGCCCAGATCGGCACCGATCTGCTGATCAACCAGATCGAGATCGGCCCGGACCGGGGCGGACGGGCGCTGGCCGGTGACGGGCTGGCGGTCG
Source organism: Streptomyces gelaticus (assembly GCF_014649535.1). Lineage (GTDB taxonomy): Bacteria > Actinomycetota > Actinomycetes > Streptomycetales > Streptomycetaceae > Streptomyces > Streptomyces gelaticus. Next base: position 161,038 of record NZ_BMTF01000002.1, on the reverse strand, counting down.
CCCAGGACCTTCAGGCGGAGCTGATCGAGGCGCGCGGCGAGCTGAGTCTGCGCGGGGCGAAGGTCGGCGGTTCGCTGAGCCTGCGCGGCAGCCGGCTGCGGGGCAGGGAGGGGCGGCGTGCGCTGAACGCCCCGCAGCTGACCGTGGAGCGGACGCTGTACATGAGCGAGGCCTGGGTGAGCGTCGACACCGGGATCCAGGGCACCACTCCCCCGTTCGGCATCGTCATGACGTCGACCCCGGCGAACGGCACGCGTGCGCAGGGCTTCGAGTGCCGGGGCGGGGTGCGCCTGGACGACGGACGGTTCGGCGACGCCGTCGACCTGCACAAGGCGCGGTTCGTGCTGGGCCGGCACGAGGAGCTGTCGTTGCGCCGGATCGTCACCCCGGAGCTGCGGTTCAACGCGGAACGGCCGGAGGAGGGCCGGGTCGTGCTGAACGGCGCGAAGGTCGTCACGCTGATCGACGTGTCGACCAGCTGGCCGGGGCCCGGCGGACTGGCGATGGGCGGTTTCGCGTACGAGAACCTCGTCCCGTACGGGCACTTCCCGCTCTCCCGGCGCCTGGAATGGGTGGCGGCGGCGACCCCGGAGTACGTCCCCGAACCGTACGAGCGCCTCGCGACGGTGCTGCGCAACTGCGGGGAGGACGCGGATGCCCGGGAGGTGCTGCTGGCCAAGCAGCGGCGGCGGCGCGAGACGCTGCCGCTCGCCGCGAAGCTCTGGGGCTTCCTCCAGGACTGGACAGTGGCGTACGGCTACCGGCCGGGGCGGGCCGCTGTGTGGATGGCCCTGCTGTGGGCGGCGGGGACGCTGGCCTTCTCCCGGCACGTCCCGGCCGCGATCAAGGGGGACGAGCACCCGCAGTGGAACCCGGCGCTGTACGCGCTGGATCTGCTGATCCCGGTGATCAACCTGGGCCAGGACGGCTACTGGCGGATGGAGGGCGGCTGGCAGTGGGCGTCGGCGATGCTCGTCCTGCTGGGCTGGATACTCGCCACGACCGTCGCGGCGGGTGCCTCGCGGCTGCTGCGCCGGGGCTGACGCGGAATCCGGCCACGGCCGGCCGGACGACGGACCGTCCGGCCGGCCGTGGCCGCTGCTGCCGGAGGGGCGGCGCGGCCGTCATCGGCCGTGGTCGAACGACCGCCCGAGCCACGTCCGAACTACCGGAAGCCATCGGCCGGATCAACAGGAACAAGCCAGATTCCGCACTTTCCTTTACTTCTTCTTGACTCGGCCCGATACAACCCATTCACTCGGCACCAAAGCTTCACAGCGAGCCTCTGGCGCCGTCCCGACCAGCGCTTTTCAATGGTCTGCACCATGCCAATCCTTCGTGCTCTGCTCCGTGCCGCGTGCACGGTCCGGCGCCCCGCACAGGGCTCCGCCGGACTGCCCGCGGACGACGAGGTGCTGCTCGACGCCCCCGACGAGCGGCTCTCCCCGGCCCTCGTCGCCGCCGCCCTCGGGGAGTACGGACCGGCCGCGAAACTCCTCGCCACCACCCGGGACGGCGCCGAGTGGGAGAACCGCGACCGCTACCTCGGCCGGCTCGTCACCTTCGCCCGCAGCCGCGACGGCTGGCTGACCGACTGGCTCGCCGCCGCGCCGCACGACCCGGACGCGCTGCTCGTCAAGGCCGAGCTGGCGGTCCGCCGGGCCTGGGAGTCGCCCGCCCGGGCCGAGCAGCTGCGCCAGGTGGGACCGCTGATCACGGCGGCGGCCGAGAGCGATCCGCGCGACCCGGTGCCCTGGCGCCTCGCGCTCGACCACGCCCGTGGCACCCACGCCACGCACACCATGTTCGAGGCCCTGTGGGAACAGGCCGTCCGGCGTTCCTCGCACCACTACGGCTGCCATGTCGCGGCGCTGCGATACCTCTCCGCGGCCTGGTACGGCTCGCACCGCGAGTGCTTCGACTTCGCCGAGCGGGCCGCCGAGGACTCGCTGCCCAGCTCACTGGTGCAGGCGCTGCCGCTGCGGGCCGCCTTCGCCCTGCTGGTCGAGGGACCCGGTGCCCGGACCACCTCGGTGCAGGAGGAACGGATCGACGCGGCGGCGGATCTGGCCATCGCGCTGTCCGCCACCTTCGCCCCGGGCGACCCCTGGCCCGCCGAGGTCCGCAATCTGCTGGCATTCGTGCTGGTCACCCGGGGCCGCTGGGGCGAGGCGCTGGAACAGTTCCGGCGGATCGGACCGCACGCGGCGTCGTTCCCGTGGTCGTCGGTCTCCGAGGATCCGCTCGGCCGGTTCCTGGAGGCGCGGGACGTCACGCGGCTCCGGGCGGCCCGTGCGGCACCGATCCCGGGACGGGCCGACCGGAGCGGGCCCGGCGGCCATTACGCTTGAGCGTTGTGACCACCGCTCGCCTGCCTCTGTTCCCGCTGAACGCGGTGCTGTTCCCCGGCCTCGTGCTGCCGCTGAACGTCTTCGAGGAGCGTTATCGCGCCATGATGCGCGAGCTCCTGAAGACCGACGAGGACGAGCCCCGCCGCTTCGCCGTGGTCGCGATCCGCGACGGCCGCGAGACCGCCCCGACGGGCACCGGAATGCCGGACGCGGTGAACGTCCCCGCCGAACGCGGCCCCGCCGACGGCTTCGGCCCCGACCCGGTCCAGACCTTCCACCGGGTCGGCTGCATCGCCGACGCGGCGAAGATCCGGGAGCGGCCGGACGGCAGCTTCGAGGTCCTGGCGACCGGCACCACCCGGGTCAAGCTGCTCTCCGTCGACGCGAGCGGCCCGTTTCTGACGGCCGAGCTCGAAGAACTGGACGAGGGGCCCGGCGAGGAGGCGGGGGCACTCGCCGAGGGCGTACTGCGGGCCTTCCGCACCTACCAGAAGCGACTGGCCGGGGCGAGCGAGCGGTCCCTCACGACCGGCGCGGACCTGCCCGACGACCCCGCCGTCGTCTCCTACCTGGTCGCGGCGGCGGCCGTACTCGACGTACCGGCCAAGCAGCGGCTGCTCCAGGCGCCCGACACCGCGACCCGGCTGCGCGAGGAACTGATGCTGCTGCGCTCCGAGACCGCCGTCATCCGCCATCTGCCGTCCCTGCCCGCGGTGGATCTGACCCGCGCCCCGACCCACCCCAACTGATCCGACCACCGATCGACCGAGGACCGTCCCCGTGGCGAAGAAGCCCAAGAAGCAGCAGCAGTCCGGCGGCACCCCCGCCACGGTCGCCCTGACCGCGGCGGGCACGGCGTTCACCGTCCACTCCTACGACCACGACCCGGCGTCCGCCTCCTACGGCGAGGAAGCGGCCCAGGCGCTGGGCGTCTCTCCCGACCGGGTCTTCAAGACCCTGGTGGCGGACATCGACGGCACCCTGACCGTGGCGGTAGTCCCGGTGGCCGGCACCCTGGACCTCAAGGCCCTGGCCTCCGCGGTGGGCGGCAAGCGGGCCGCCATGGCCGACCCGGCGGCCGCCGAACGCACCACCGGCTACGTACGGGGCGGCATCTCCCCCCTGGGCCAGCGCAAGCGGCTGCGTACGGTGCTGGACGCGTCGGCACAGTCCCACGAAACGATCTGCGTCTCGGCGGGCCGCCGCGGCCTGGAGGTCGAACTCGCCCCGGCGGACCTGGCGTCACTGACGGGCGCGGTGTTCGCGGAAATCGGCCGGGACAGCCGTCAGCCGAGCGCGCCCGTACCCACGCAGCGGCCCGACTAGGACTTCACCGGCGGCACCGACCCCCCGGACCCGGGCACGCCCGGCGCACCCGGCATGCCCGGAAACACCCCCCACTCCGGCTCCGGATCGCGCGGCCCGAACAACGCGGTCAGGCCGAGGTGCACCGCCATCGCCGCCAGCGGCCACGCCAGCAACGCCCCCTTCGCCCGCAGCTGGAGCGGCGCGTCGAAGACCACGCCCTTGCCGACCGCCCGCGCGTGCGCGACCACGTCCTGGGTCGGCCCGAGCCACACCCCCAGCCGCCAGGCCAGCAGCGAACCGAGCAGCCCGCCCAGCGCGAGCCCCGCCACCAGGGCGATGCCGCCGCGCCGCTGGAACCAGAAGACCAGCACCGCGGAGAGTGCCCCGAAGGCCAGGGCCAGCAGCACGAACGTCCCGTCGGCGCCGATCGCCTCCTCGCCCTCGCTGTCCTTCAGGAAGACGGCGGTGCTGTCGGAGATCAGCGGAACCCTCGGCGCCAGCCACAGCCAGAGGAGCCCGAGCCCGATGCCCGAGAGGGTCACGAGAGCAGTGACGACCGCGGCCCGCCGCAGGTCCGGCTGGAGATCCTGATCCTTCTCCTGCCGTGATTCCAGCGGGGCTCCCGGGTAGTGCCCGCCGGCCCCGTGCGAACCACCGGGTCCGCCGGATCCACCCGGGCCGCCCCAGTTCGGCGGGGTCTGCCAGGGATCGTTGGACGAGGGCTGGTGAGGCGGCGTCAGAGGTGCGGTCACCGTGCCATCGTGCCAGGCGCCCCCGCGTCGCGCCTCACCGGACCGCTGCCCTGCGGTACGCCCAGGTCGCCACGGCCAGTGAGAGGACGCCGACGACGGCGCAGACGGCGAGGTCCAGCGCGACGACCGCCCAGTCCGGGTGGGCGTCGAAGGAGCGCGAGAGTGCCTCGACCCCGTAGGTGGAGGGCAGCAGATCGCGCGCCCAGCCCATCGGTGCGGGCAGCCGGTCGGCCGGGAGCACACCGAGCAGCAGTGCCGCCGACATGCCCAGCTGACCGAGCAGCGTGGCCAGCTCCTGCCGGGGCGCGAGCAGCCCCAGCGCGGCGCCCAGCCCGGAGAGTGCCGCCCCGGAGAGCGGGATGACGGCGACGAGCACCCACAGATGCGTCAGCGGCAGCCCGAACAGCACACTGCCGGCCACGGCCGTGACGATCGTGCCCGGCACCGTGAAGGAGGCGTACGCCCCGGCCGAGCCGAGCACCACCGCGGCGGGCGGCACCGGCAGGGTGGCGTAGTGGTCGAGTCCGCCGCCGGCCCGCAGCTGCCCGAAGTACTGGGCGAGGAGATTGAGCGCCACGAAGGCCACGACGAGGACGCTGGAGCCGGCCACGACGGCCCGCGCCTCGGAGCCGCCGTCGACGACTCCGCGCATCAGCACCATGATCCCGACGGACTGGAACGTCGCGACGAAGAGCAGCGGGATACGCGCGACCCTGGCCCTGGACAGCTGGGCGCGGTAGACGGCCGCGAGCGAGGGGAACACCCGGGCCCGCGGGGCGAGCGGCGCGGGCCCCGCCTCCTCCTCGGCGGTGGCGTCGCCGGGGGTACCGGTCCGGCCGTCCGCCGTTGCCCGGACGGGTCCGGTCACCGCGTGCCCGGGAACGATGCTCGTCACCTGGCGCTGCTCCTGTTCGATCCCCGCCCGGCCGCGCACCCGCACCCGGTCGTCCGGCTCACCCCGGTCATGACTTCACCAGTCCTTTGGTCGCGTCCCCGCCGAGGGCGAGATAGACGTCCTCCAGGCTGGGTGTCGCCAGCGTGAAGTCGTCGAGTGCGGCGAAGGCCGCGCCGCCGGTCACCGCGGCGACCGCCGCCCGTGCCTCGTCGGGGCCGAGCCGCAGCACCCAGCGGCGGCCGGACTCCCGGGCCGAGGCGCGCAGCGCGGCGACTTCGGGCACGTCCAGGGGTGCCCGGTCGCGCCACACCAGCTCGACCCGGACCTCGCCCGCGACACGTTCCTTGAGCCCGTTCGGCGTGTCGCAGGCGATGACCTTGCCGCGTTCGATCACGGCAACCCGGTCGAGGACCGTCTCGGCCTCGATGACGTTGTGGGTGACCAGCAGTACCGTCGTGCCGCGCTCGGCCCGGCGCCGGTCCACGGCGGCCCAGACGGCACGCCGCGCGACGGGGTCCATGCCGGTCGTCGGCTCGTCCAGTACGAGCAGCGGCCGCTCGCCGACCAGTGCGGCCGCGAAGCAGGCGAGCCTGCGCTGTCCACCGGAGAGCTTCTTCAGGGGGCGACCCGCGATCTCGGTGAGCCCGAGTTCGCCGAGCACGGCGTCGCGCTCGGCGCGGGCGTCCGCCGCCGTGAGGCCGCGCAGCCGTCCGGTGGTCTCGGCGGCGAGCGACACGGTCAGCTCGTCGAGGGCGGTGGACTCCTGCCCGAGGTAGCCGATCAGCCGGGATGCCCGCTCCGGGTGGCGTACGAGATCGTGGCCCAGCACGGTGACGCCGCCGGAGTCGGGACGCATCAGCCCGGTGAGCTGGCGTACGAGGGTGGACTTGCCGGCGCCGTTGGGGCCGAGGAGTCCGAAGATCTCACCGCGCCGCACGTCCAGGCAGATCCCGTCGGTGGCACGCACCTCGGGTGTGGCGGGTGCGCCGCGGCGGCCGCGGGCGGCGGGATAGGTCTTGACCAGATCATGCACCGCGCACACGGTCCCGGTCGCCGGCTGCGCCTGTGCTGTGCCCGTACTCACGAGGTACGAGGGTACGGGGTCGGATGCCCCGGATTGCGCCCGGGGCCACACCGGCCGGGCGCCGCCGGGGCGGTCGGAGACCGGGCCGCCCGCCCCCGGTCGCGCCCGGCGGTCAGCCGGCGGGCGGGGTCGTCCGGTCCGCCGCAGGGGTGTGTTCGGCCGCGGCCCGTACATCGATCTCCCGCCAGAATCCCGCCCGGATCGCGTAGCGGTCGTGCTCGTCGATCTGGTCGTCCTTGTGGGCGAGCAGGCCGAAGCGTGCCGCGTAGCGCAGCAGTTCGCCGTCGATGCGGTGCGGGATGCGGGGATACATGCTCGACAGCGTCTGCAGATGGACGGTCTCCGGAAGCCGCTCCATCCAGCGACGGGCGAAGACCTGGCCCACCTCGAAGGGGTCGCCGCCGACGGTGGTGATGTCCTCCTCGCGGTCCGCCCAGCGCTGCTCGGCGCTGGTGAGCTGGGCCAGCGTCGGCAGGGAGGCGGTCTCGGCGGGCTCGCCCAGCGGTCCGCCGCGGTCCGTCCAGCTCTTGTCGGAGGACCAGCGCAGGGTCGCGCCGGCGGGCGAGGGCGGCGGGAGGTGCCGGTCGGGCTGGGCGCCGGGGCCGCGCAGGCTGCCCGCCAGGTCCTTGGGGGTGGGGACGCCCCTGCCCGCGTGCGGCGGCCGGTCGGTGCCGGGGCTCTGCTCGGACGGCGGGGCCGTGCCGTCGGCGGCGGCCCCCTGGACCTCGGCGGTCCGCTCGGCGGAGGCGGCGAGGGCGGCCTCGGGCAGCGGCGCGGAGAGGATCGCGGCAATCTCCGGGCGGGGCGCGGGCGGCGGGGCGCAGATGCCGCCGGTCTCCTTGGGACGTACGGCCTGAGTGATCCAGGCCCGGTCGAGCACCCTTCGTTCGTCGGCCTCGGCCACCAGGTCCTCGGACTGGTTGTAGTCGCCGTCGGCGGCCTGGACGGCCCACAGGTGGACGGCGACGCCGTGTTCCTTGGCGGACATCAGGCCGGGCAGCAGGTCTCCGTCGCCAGTCACCAGCACCACGTCCGAGCAGGCCCGGTTCCTGGCGAGTTCGGTGAGCTCGGCGTGCATCGCGGCGTCGACGCCCTTCTGTGCCCAGCGCCCGTCGCTGCGGGTGAGGGCGCCGAGCCGGACGGTCACCCGGGGCATCACGCGCAGTCTGCGGTGCTCGGGCTGCGGCACGCGGTCGGGGGCGCCGTCGAACCAGTAGATCCGCAGCAGCGGCTGCTGCGTATCGGCCTCGGCCCGGTCGCGCAGACCCCGGATGAGGGCCGCGTGGTCGACCGTGATGCGGGAACGCGCGGGCTCCCCGGCCAGCAGACTCGCGGCTGCGCCCAGCAAGTAGCCGGCGTCCACCAGAACGACGCAACGGTCCACGCGATCCACCCTCTTCCGGAAGTTCGGGTGCGGTCTTTGCCAAGGGTTTCCTTCGAGTCTGCCCGACCGCGCAGGGGTTGACGTCCGGAACTCGATCATCGGCGTGGCGGATCGGGAAAACGACGCATCCCGCCCCACCACTACGCACGGTAATGATCCAACATGCACGGCTTATCCCGCTATGTGAATCTGAACGCGGTCCTGGCCCCGAGAGTCCCCACAGGAGGAACACCATGGCCAAGAACAAGAACCGCAAGCAGGGCAGCCAGCAGAACCGCGCGTCCGGTCCGGAGCGCGGCGCGGAAGAGGCCAAGACGAGCGCGTACGACTCGCAGATACAGCCTCAGTCGCAGGCCCAGGGCAGCCCTGCCGATGTTGCCCGTAAGCACCAGCGGCGCTTCGGTCACAACTGACCGGAGCCGTCTGCGGTCCGGACTGCGGCCCGATGACCGAGAGGGGCGCACCCGCTTCCGCGGGGCGCCCCTCTCGTACGTCTGTGCGGGAGAGCCGGCTCAGCCGGCCAGGCAGGACGGGCCGAGCAGCACCTTCAGGTCGCCGAAGAGCGCCGGGTCCGGCTTGACCCGGTGCCGGTCGAGCCGGAGCACCGTGGTCTTGCGGGGGCCCTGGAGCCTGATCCGTACCTCGGTGTCGCCCCGGTGGCTGCTGAGGACCTCGCCGAGGCGGCTGACCATCGGCGGGGTGATCTTGACGGTGGGGATGGTGAGGACCACGGGGGCGTTGGTGCCGGCCGACGAGATGTCGGGGACCTGCATCTCCATGGCGACCAGCCGGGGCACGTCCTCGCGCTTGTCGAGGCGTCCCTTGACGAAGACGACGGTGTCCTCGACCAGCTGGGTGGAGACCAGTTGGTAGGTGGCCGGGAAGAACATGCACTCGATGGAACCGGCCAGGTCCTCGACGGTGGCGATGGCCCAGGCGTTGCCCTGCTTGGTCATCTTGCGCTGGAGGCCGGAGATGATGCCGCCGACGGTGACGATGGCGCCGTCCGCGTGCTCGCCGCCGGTCAGCTGGGAGATCGAGGAGTCGGCCTTGTCGGACAGCACGTGTTCCAGACCGAAGAGCGGGTGGTCGGAGACGTAGAGGCCGAGCATCTCGCGCTCCTGGGCGAGCAGGTAGGACTTCTCCCACTCGATGTCGGAGAACTCCACGTCGAGCCCGAAGCCCGGCTCGTCGCTCTCCTCCTCGCCCATGCCGCCGAAGAGGTCGAACTGCCCCTCGGCCTCCTTGCGCTTGACCTGCACCACGTTGTCGATCATCGGTTCGTGGTGGGCCACCAGGCCCTTGCGGGTGTGGCCCATCTCGTCGAAGGCGCCGGCCTTGATCAGCGATTCGACGGTGCGCTTGTTGCAGACGACCGCCTCGACCTTGTCCAGGAAGTCGGGGAAGGAGCTGTACTTCCCCTTGGCCTTGCGGCACCGGATGATCGAGTCGACGACGTTCTGGCCGACGTTGCGCACGGCGGTGAGGCCGAAGAGGATCACGTCGTCGCCCTGGGCGGCGAAGTTCGACAGCGACTCGTTCACATTGGGCGGCAGCACCTTGATGCCCATGCGGCGGCACTCGTTGAGGTAGACGGCCGACTTGTCCTTGTCGTCCTTGACCGAGGTCAGCAGCGCCGCCATGTATTCGGCGGGGTAGTTCGCCTTGAGGTACGCGGTCCAGTAGGTGACCAGGCCGTACGCGGAGGAGTGCGCCTTGTTGAACGCGTATCCGGCGAACGGGACCAGCACGTCCCACAGCGCCTTGATCGCGGCGTCGGAGAAGCCCTTCTCCTTGGCTCCCGCCTCGAACAGGACGAAGTTCTTCGCCAGCTCCTCCGGCTTCTTCTTGCCCATCACGCGGCGCAGGATGTCGGCCTCGCCGAGCGAGTAGCCGGCGACGATCTGGGCGGCCTTCTGCACCTGCTCCTGGTACACGATCAGGCCGTAGGTGAGGCCGAGGACCTCCTTGAGGGGCTCCTCCAGCTCCGGGTGGATCGGGGTGATCTCCTGGCGGCCGTTCTTGCGCTCGGCGTAGTTCGTGTGCGAGTTCATGCCCATCGGGCCCGGCCGGTAGAGGGCCGAGACGGCGGAAATGTCCTCGAAGTTGTCGGGCTGCATCTGGCGCAGCAGGGAGCGCATCGGGCCGCCGTCGAACTGGAACACGCCGAGCGTGTCACCGCGGCAGAGCATCTCGTACGTCTTGGGGTCGTCCAGCGGGAGGCCGAGCAGGTCCAGCTTGACGCCCTTGTTGGACTCCACCATCTTCACGGCGTCGTCCATGATGGTGAGGTTGCGCAGGCCCAGGAAGTCCATCTTCAGCAGGCCGAGCGACTCGCACTGCGGGTAGTCCCACTGCGTGATGGTGACGCCGTCGGTGTGCCGCACCCAGATCGGGGCGTGGTCGACGATCGGCTCGCTGGACATGATGACGCCGGCGGCGTGCACGCCCATCTGCCGGACCAGGCCCTCGACACCCTTCGCGGTGTCGATGACCTTCTTGACGTCCGGCTCGTTCTCGTACATCCCCCGGATCTCGCCCGCCTCGCTGTAGCGCGGGTGCTTGGGGTCGGTGATGCCGTTGAGGTCGATGCCCTTGCCGAGGACGTCGGCGGGCATGGCCTTGGTGAGCCGGTCGCCCATCGCGTACGGGTAGCCGAGGACCCGGGCGGAGTCCTTGATGGCGTTCTTCGCCTTGATCTTTCCGTACGTGCCGATCATGGCGACCTTGTCGGCGCCGTACTTCTCCGTCACGTACCTGATCACTTCGACGCGCCGGCGCTCGTCGAAGTCGATGTCGACATCGGGCATGGAGACGCGCTCGGGGTTGAGGAACCGCTCGAAGATCAGTCCGTGCTCGATCGGGTCGAGGTCGGTGATGCCCATCGCGTACGCCACGATCGAACCGGCGGCGGAGCCTCGGCCGGGGCCGACCGCGATGCCGTTGTTCTTCGCCCACATGATGAAGTCGGCGACGACCAGGAAGTATCCCGGGAACCCCATCTGGATGATGATGTCCATCTCGTACTCGACCTGCTTCTGCCGGTCCTCGGGAACACCCCCCGGGAAGCGCCGGTTCATGCCGACGCGGACCTCTTCCTGGAACCAGGTGATCTCCGTGTAGCCGTCCGGGATCTCGAACTTCGGCATCAGGTCGCGCTTCTCGAACATGCCGGTGGTGTCGATCTGCTGCGCGACCAGCAGGGTGTTGGCGCAGCCCTCCTGCCAGGCGTCGGAGGAGTCGACGCCGTACATCTCCTCGGTCGTCTTGAGGTAGTAGCCGGTGCCGTCGAAGCGGAAGCGGTCCGGGTCGGAGAGGTTCTTGCCGGTCTGGATGCAGAGCAGGGCGTCGTGCGCGGTGGCCTCGTGGGCGTAGGTGTAGTGCGAGTCGTTGGTCACCAGCGGCGGGATGCCGAGCTTCTTGCCGATTTCGAGGAGCCCGTCGCGGACCCGGCGCTCGATCTCGATGCCGTGGTCCATCAGCTCCAGGAAGTACCTGCCCTCGCCGAAGATGTCCTTGTAGTCGGAGGCGGCCTGGACGGCCTCGTCGAACTGGCCGAGCCGCAGCCGGGTCTGCACCTCGCCCGAGGGGCAGCCGGTGGACGCGATCAGGCCCTCGGACCACTGGGCGATGGTCTCCTTGTCCATGCGCGGCCACTTCTGCAGCCAGCCCTCGGCGTAGGCGTCGGAGGAGAGCCGGAAGAGGTTGTGCAGCCCGGTGTTGTTCGCCGCCCAGATCGTCTTGTGGGTGTAACCACCCGAACCCGACACGTCGTCGCGCTTCTGGTGCGGCTGGCCCCACTGGATCTTCCGCTTGTGCTTGCGCGACTCCGGGGCGACGTACGCCTCGATGCCGATGATCGGCGTCACCCCCGCCTTCTTGGCCGAGTGGAAGAAGTCGTAGGCGCCGTGCAGGTTGCCGTGGTCGGTCATCGCGATGTGCGACATGCCCATCTCGCCGCACGCCTCGAACATGTCCTTGAGCCGCGCGGCACCGTCCAGCAGCGAGTACTGGGTGTGGACGTGAAGGTGCGTGAAGGGCGGCTTGGTCACGGCGGTGGGCCTCCGATTGTGCAGGCGCGGCGCGGAGCGCCTCGACGAGGAGCGGCGGTCGGGCGACGGGCGGGCGGGCGATGACTGACTGGGGGGACAGCGTGGAAGTCTACGTCTCCGAGCCGACAGCCGACGGGCACTCCGGGATACGGTCGCGCGTTGGAAGGGCGGGGACGCCCGTCCCATTTGTCATGTACTTCGTCATACACGTCAGGTACCAGGAGGCACCCAGAGATGTCGGAAGCGCAGACCGGCGCGGCACAGCGCGGCGAGCAGATTCTTGAGGTCTTCGACACCGCGTTCGGGGAGCTGCTGGCCGCCGATCCGGCTGCCTTCCGGGTCAAGTTCCGCAAGATGGCGGGCTCGGCCTTCGCCTTCTACCGGGGCACGGCGTGCCTGTTCTACAACGACCTGGAGCGGGAGCGGCACGGCGGCCCGTTCCTGGACGAGCGGACCGGCCGGGTGTGGATCCACGGCGATCTGCACGCGGAGAATTTCGGCACGTACATGGACGCCAACGGCCGGCTGGTCTTCAACGTGAACGACTTCGACGAGGCGTACGTCGGCCCGTTCACCTGGGACCTCAAGCGGTTCGCCGCCTCCGTCGCCCTGATCGGGTACGCGAAGGCGCTGAGCGACGACCAGATCACCGAGCTGGTCGGGATCTACGCGGCGGCCTACCGCGAGCGGATCCACGCGCTGGCGACGGGCGCGAAGAGCGACGAGCTGCCGCCCTTCACGCTGGACACGGCCGGGGGCCCGCTGCTGGACGCGCTGCGCGACGCCCGGTCGCTGACCCGGTTCTCGCTGCTGGACTCGATGACGGAGATCCGGGACTTCGAGCGCCGCTTCGCCCCGGGCGGCGGCTCGATCGATCTGGACGCGGCGACGCGCTACAAGGTGCTGGCCGCCTTCGACGGCTATCTGGAGACGCTCCCGGAGTCGAGCCTGGCCCGCCCCGACTCGTACCGCGTGAAGGACGTCGTCGGACGCCGCGGGATCGGCATCGGTTCGGCAGGGCTGCCCTCGTACAACATCCTTCTGGAGGGCAACAGCGACGCCCTGGAGAACGATGTGGTGATCTACCTCAAGCAGGCACAGACCCCCGCGGTCTCCCGGCACATCACCGACACGGCCGTGCGCGAGTACTTCCAGCACGAGGGCCACCGCACCGTGATCTCGCAGCGCGCCCTGCAGGCGCACGCCGACCCGTGGCTCGGCTGGACCGAGCTGGACGGGGCGGGCCAGCTGGTCGCCGAGGTGTCGCCGTACGCGGTCGATCTGGACTGGTCCGACATCGACGAGCCGGAGGAGATCGCGGCGGTCGTCGCCGATCTCGGCCGGGCGACGGCGACGATGCACTCCGCGGCGGACGACGAGAGCGGTCACTCGCTGGTCCCGTTCTCCACCGAGCGGGCGATCGACGCGGCCATCGCGGCCGACGAGGAGGGCTTCGCCGGTCTGCTGGTGGACTTCGCCCACAGCTACGGCGCGCGGGCCCGCGCCGACCACCAGATCTTCGTGGACCTCTTCCGCAACGGCCGTATTCCGGGGCTGTAACACTCCGTTGTCCGTCCCTTTAGGGGTCACTTACAGGTTGGCATGCGACACTCCTCGGCGATGGACATATCCGGGACACACCTCAGAGTCGTTCGCGCGACGCTTTTCACAGCGCTCGTCGTGACGCTCTCCGTCGCGTCCCATGTGCTGCTCTCCCGGGCCCCGCTGCCGCTGACCGCCGTCGCCCTGCTGGCCGGCGCGGTCTTCGCCATGGCCTACGCGCTGGCCGGCCGGGAGCGCGGCTTCGGGTCGATCGCCGGACTGCTGGTCCCGCTGGAGCTGGCCGCCGACACCTTCTTCACCACCGGTCAGCACGTCTGCTACGGCGCGGCCGGCGGCCCGATCGCCGGGCCGCTGCGTTCGGTCGGCGTCGATGTGCTGTGCGGTGGCACGATCGGCACCGGGGCGGCACGGGCCGGTGCCGATGTCACCCCGCTCGCCTCGGTGACCGATGCCGGGCACACCACGGCCGCCCTGCTGGCCTCGCCCGGCCCCGCGGTGCCGTGGCTGCTGCTCGCCGCCCATGTGACGGTCGGCCTGCTCGCCGCGGCCTGGCTCCGACGGGGCGAGTCCGCGCTGGCCCGCCTGCTGGAGGCGGCCGCCGTCCTGGCCTTCCGGCCGCTGCTGGTCGCGGTCGCCGTCGTCGGTACGGCCCGCCGCCCGGTACGCCGCCGGGTGCGGCCCACCGGGCACGGCCCGCACCTGCTCGTACACGCGCGTCTGCTCGTGCACTCCGTGGGACGGAGGGGACCGCCGCGCTCGGCGCATGCCTTCGCCTGAGCACACGGTTTCCCGACGACATACCCCTCACACCATGGAGATACAGACATGAGCAAGCGCAACAGCCAGGCCAACAAGGCGGCGGCCCGCGAGCGGCTGCGCGCCGAGCGCGAGCGCCAGGCCAAGAAGGACAAGGCCCGCCGGCAGATCGTCGTCGGCGTCTCGATCGTCGGCGTCCTGGCGGTCGTGGGCCTCGGTACCTGGGGCGTCATGCAGCTGAACAAGCCGTCCCACTGGGAGGCGGCCAAGGACACGAAGAACGTGACGGCGCCCAAGAACACCTCGGGCAAGGACGGCACCACCGTCGTCATCGGCAAGTCGAGCGCCAAGAAGACCCTGGAGCTGTACGAGGACTCGCGCTGCCCGATCTGCGGAACGTTCGAGCAGGCGATCGGCGAGACGGTGCACAAGGACGTCGACGCCGGAAAGTACAAGATCAAGTACATCGGTGCCACGTTCATCGACGGCATGACCGGCGGCGAGGGCTCGAAGAACGCGCTGAGCGCGCTCGGTGCGGCGCTCGACGTCAGCCCCGACGCCTTCCTCGACTACAAGGCCGCGCTCTACTCCGCGAAGTACCACCCGGAGGAGACGGACGACAAGTTCAAGGACGACTCCTACCTGATCAAGATCGCCGACTCGGTGGACACGCTGAAGGGCAACGCCGCCTTCCAGAAGAACGTCAAGGACGGCACGTTCGACGGCTGGGCGATGAAGATGTCGGCGGCGTTCGAGGACAGCGGTGTGAAGGGCACCCCGACGCTGAAGATGGACGGCAAGGTACTCACCGACGGGCAGAGCGAGAACGCTCCGATGACGGTGGACGCCTTCAACACCGCGATCACGGCCGCGCTGAAGGGCTGACCGGCCGGCGACCTCACGGCAGCGGATCCCCGACGGGCAGGCGAACTTCCTTCATTCGCCTGCCCGTTCGCCTTACCCGCCAGTAGGGTTTTTGTCCGTGACCAGTCGAAAGCGCATCTCGCCGCTCTCCGCCCCCAGCCGCCGCACGGTCGTCAAGGCCGCTGCCGCCCCCGCCGTCGCTGCCCCCGCTCTGGCCTCCGCCGCCACCGCACGCGCCGCGGACGGACCCGCCTTCCTCCACGGCGTCGCCTCCGGCGACCCGCTGCCCGACGGCATACTCCTGTGGACCCGCGTCACCCCGACACCCGACGCGGTGCCCGGTTCGGGCCTCGGTTCCGATACGGCGGTGCGCTGGGAGGTCGCCGAGGACAAGGACTTCGCCCGGGTCGTGGCCCGGGGCACGACCGTCGCCAGGGCCGCGTCCGACCACACCGTCAAGGCCGATGTGCGGGGCCTGGCCCCCGCCACCGCGTACTGGTTCCGCTTCTCGGCGGGCGAAGGCACACAGGCCGTCTCACCGGCCGGGCGCACCCGGACGGCGCCCGCGGCCGGGGCCGCCACGCCCGGTGTCCGGTTCGGGGTGGTGTCGTGCGCCAACTGGGAGGCCGGGTACTTCTCCCCGTACCGCCACCTCGCCGCCCGCGCCGACCTGGACGCGGTCCTGCATCTCGGCGACTACATCTACGAGTACGCCTCGGGCAGTTACCCGGACGCGAAGTATGTCGTGCGGCCGCACGAGCCGAAGCACGAGATCCTCACCCTCGCCGACTACCGCACCCGGCACGGCACGTACAAGACGGACACCGACCTCCAGACCCTGCACGCCACCCACCCGGTGATCGCGATCTGGGACGACCACGAGTTCGCCAACGACGCCTGGTCGGGCGGGGCCGAGAACCACACGCCGGGCACGGAGGGCTCCTGGGCCGACCGGGCGGCGGGCGCCAAGCAGGCGTACTTCGAGTGGATGCCGGTCCGCGCCTCCACCGAGGGCACCGTCTACCGGCGGCTGCGCTTCGGCAACCTGGCCGATCTCCACCTACTCGACCTGCGCACCTTCCGCTCCCAGCAGTCGTCGATCGGCAACGGCGGGGTCGACGACCCGGAGCGCACCATCACCGGCCGGGCGCAGCTGGACTGGCTGAAGTCGGGGCTGGCCGGCTCGGACGCGACCTGGCAGCTGGTCGGCACCTCGGTGATGATCTCGCCGGTGGCGTTCGGCTCCGTACCCGCCCATCTGCTGGAGCCGCTGGCCGAGTTGCTGGGGCTGCCCAAGGAGGGCCTCGCCGTCAACGTCGACCAGTGGGACGGCTACACGGACGACCGCAAGGAGCTGATCTCGCATCTGCGGGACCGGTCGATCACCAATACGGTCTTCCTGACCGGCGACATCCACATGGCGTGGGCCAATGACGTGCCGGTGAAGGCGGCGACGTATCCGCTCTCCGCCTCGGCCGCCACCGAGTTCGTGGTGACGTCGGTGACCTCGGACAACATCGACGACATCCTGCACGTCGCGCCGCAGACGGTCTCGGTGGTCGCGGCCGCCGCGGTCAGGGCCGCCAACCGCCATGTGAAGTGGGTCGACATGGACTCGCACGGCTACGGCGTCCTCGACGTGACCGCCGAACGCTCGCAGATGGACTACTACGCGGTCTCCGACCGGACCGAGCGCGACGCGACCTCGGCCTGGACGCGTTCGTACCGGACGCTCAGCGGAACGCAGAAGGTCGAGCGGGTGGACAGCCCGGTGCGCTGAGGGATCATTTTCGGCCACTCCCGCATATGTTGACGGTGCATGACATCGCTACGGCGGGTGGTGTGTCCCACGGCCCGAATGGGGACACACCGCCCGCCGGGGTAACGCCT
Source organism: Streptomyces gelaticus (assembly GCF_014649535.1). Classification (GTDB taxonomy): domain Bacteria; phylum Actinomycetota; class Actinomycetes; order Streptomycetales; family Streptomycetaceae; genus Streptomyces; species Streptomyces gelaticus. The sequence continues at coordinate 144,139 of NZ_BMTF01000002.1, read as the reverse complement.
ACGGTTACGCCGCCGTCTCAAACTCTGGAACGCGAAGAAAGATTCCTTCCGCTTTCCACCCTTTGGTGAATATCCGATTGGGCTTGATCATTCCTCCTCGGGGGATGACATGCGCACGTAATCTCCCGGCGGCGGGTGAGGAAATTCCTCTCCCACACATTCGCGAGGAGTCCCCGTGCGCACTCTTGCCCGTATATCGCCGCGTATGCGTAACCGTGCGATCGGCACCGCCGTTCTGGCCGGAACTCTGGCCCTGGCACCGCTCTCCGCCCCCTCCGGCTCCGCCGCTTCCGCCGCCTCCAAGGTCTCCGCCTCGTCCGCCCAGAAGTGCGGGGACGACGCGGGCACCAACGCCACGGCACGGGAGGCCCGCCCCTCGGGCGCCGCCCACACCGACGACCCCAATGAGCTGACCGCGAGCCAGGCCAAGGCGATGGACGCGCAGCTGAAGCAGAGACTCGCGGACCGGCGGCTCAGCGGCCCCTCGCTCGCCGCGGGCGCGACGATCCCGGTCTACTTCCACGTGGTGCACTCCGGGACCACCGGGAAGCTCAGCGCGTCCGCGATCAACAGCCAGATGAACGTCCTGAACGCCGCCTACAGCGGACAGGGCTCGGGCAACACGGACTCCGGCTTCCAGTTCACACTGGCCGGCACGGACTACACGGACAACAGCTCCTGGTACAATGGCATCTCCCCGGGCTCCGCCGCCGAGAAGGCCATGAAGTCCTCGCTGCGCAAGGGCGGCGCGAACGCTCTCAACATCTACACCGCCGACCTCGGCGGCGGGCTGCTGGGCTGGGCCACCTTCCCCAGCTCGTACAAGTCCAACCCCTCGGACGACGGCGTCGTCATGCTCGACGCCTCGCTGCCCGGCGGCTCCGCCACCAACTACAACGAGGGCGACACCGCCACCCACGAGGTCGGCCACTGGATGGGGCTCTACCACACCTTCCAGGGCGGCTGTAACGGCAACGGCGACTACGTCGCCGACACCCCGGCCGAGAAGAGCGCCGCGTACGAGTGCCCGACCGGGCGCGACACCTGCACCAACAAGACCGGCGCCGACCCGATCCACAACTTCATGGACTACACCTACGACTCGTGCATGACCCAGTTCACCGCGGGCCAGGTGCAGCGGATGAGCGACAGCTGGACCGCCTACCGCGGCTGATCCGTCCCGTCCGTACGAAGGGCCCCGCCGTGCGGGGCCCTTCGCGCGGTCACAGCGTGGCGAGGAAACCGAGCGCGACCTTCCAGGCCAGCTCGGCCGACGCCCGGTCGAAGTCGGGCAGTTCGGCGTCCGTGAAGAGATGGCCCGCGCCCGGATAGCGGTAGACCTCCACATCGGCACCGGTCCGCTGCATCTGCAGATACCAGGAGTTCAGCCAGTCGTGCGTCTCGAACGGGTCCGGGTCGGCGACATGCAGCTGTACCGGCAGCTCGTCCACGGAGGCGTTCTCGGCGATGTCCGAGGTGCCGTGGAACATCAGCAGGCCGCGGGCCTTCTCGTCGCCGAGCGCCAGGGTCTGCGCGGTGGCGGCGCCGAACGAGAAGCCCGCGTACACCAGGCCCCGGTCCGAGTAGGGGGCGGCGGCCAGCACGGCCCGCTTGAGCAGCTCGTCCTTGCCCACCTCCTCCTTGAAGGCCAGGCCTTCCTCGACGGTGCCGAACGTGCGCCCCTCGAAGAGGTCGGGCACCTGCACCTCGTGCCCGGCGGCACGGAGCCGGTCGGCAGCGGCGTGCACCGCGGGGCGCAGACCGTACGTCGAGTGGAAAAGCATGATGTTCATGGGTCCCATGGTGCCAGCTACGGTCGGGGGCATGGAGAACGACGGGATGGAGAACATACTGCGCCCGCTGATCGTCGTCGGCGGCTCGGTCGTGATCACGCTGCTGGTCGGCGCGCTGGTGGATCTGCTGCTCAGACGGGCCGACGGCCGGCACCACGACACCCCGCTGTGGGGGCTGCTGCGGGGCTGCCGGATTCCGCTCCAGCTGACGCTCTGCGCGGCGCTGCTGCGGGGTTCGTACACCCACACCCGGCTCGAACCGGTCCAGGACCACCGGGCGGGGATCGGCCAGGTCCTGACGCTGGTGCTGATCGGGGCCTCGGCCTGGCTGGTGGTGCGGATCGCGACGGCCGTCGTCGATTCGCTGTACGCGAGGTACGCCGCGAACACCGCCGATCCGGCGAGGGTGCGGCGGGTCCGGACCCAGGTGACACTGATTCAGCGGGTGGTCACCGCGATCGTGGCGGTGGTCGCGGCCGGCGCGATGCTCCTGACGTTCCCGGGGATGCGGACCTTCGGCACCTCGATGCTGGCCTCGGCGGGTGTGCTCGGCATCGTCGCGGGGGTGGCCGCCCAGTCGACGCTGGGCAACCTCTTCGCGGGGCTGCAGATCGCGTTCGGCGACATGGTGCGCATCGGTGACACGGTGGTGGTGGACGGCGAGTGGGGCACGATCGAGGAGATCACGCTCACCTTCCTCGCGGTGCGGACCTGGGACGAGCGGCGGATCACGATGCCGGTCTCGTACTTCACCAGCAAGCCGTTCGAGAACTGGTCGCGCGGCGGCGCGCAGATGACCGGCTCGGTCTTCTTCCACCTCGACCACTCGGCCCCGGTCGCCGCGATGCGCGAGCGGCTGCGGGACGTCCTGGGCGAGTGCGCCGCCTGGGACGGCCGGGACTGGTCTTTCGCCGTCACGGACACCACACCGTCGACGATCCTGGTCCGCGCGGTGGTCACGGCGAAGGACCCGAGCGACATCTGGACGGTGCGCTGCGCCGTGCGGGAGGAGCTCATCGGCTGGCTGCGCGACCACCATCCGTACGCGCTGCCGAGGGTCGCGACGGCGCCCGCGGCGCTGCCGCCGGGCAGTGAGTGGCCCTATCCGCACCGCCCCGCGCACGAGAAGCCGTCGGACCTGGACGGGTCCCCGCGCACGGGACGCGGCTGACCGGGACACCGGGCGCGGCCGCCCACCGCCTCACCGCAGGCTGCGGACGTCCAGCTGCCGCAGCACGCGGTCGACGATCTCCGGGTCCGACCCCGCCTCGTTGCGGGCCGAGAGCACCGCGTGGCGGGCGGCCGACATCATCTCGCGCTGGACGCGGCTGACCGCCTTGAAGCGCTCGGCCCGCTGCGCGTACGCCTCGCGGCGCTCGTCGTCGACCATGTCGGGGCTGATCCGCGCCCCCACGTCGTACGCCAGCCGCTGCAAGCGCTCGGCGACCTCGTCCGGGAACTCCTCGACCTCCTGGATCTCCCTGAGGCGCTGCTTCGCGGCCTTCGCGGCGCGGATCGCGAGGTCCTTCTCCAGCGCCTCCTCGGCATCCGTGTCCGCCTTGACGCGGAGCTTGCGGACCAGCCACGGCAGGGTGAGCCCCTGGATGACGAGCGTGGCCATGATCACCACGAAGGCGATGAAGACGATCTCGTCGCGGCCCGGGAACGGCTTCCCGTCGTCCGTCTTCAGCGGGATCGCGAGCGCCAGCGCGACCGAGGCCACTCCGCGCATCCCGGCCCACCACATGACGACGGTCTCCCGCCAGCTGGTGGGGATCTCCTCGCTGACGTCGCGCCGGGTGTGCAGCCGCTTGGCCAGCCAGGTGGCGGGCAGCAGGTACAGCAGCCGAACGCCGACCACCACCACGACCACGGCGAGCCCCCAGCCCAGCATCTGGAGTTCGCGCCCGTCCGAGGTCCCGAAGACGTTGTGCAGTTCCAGGCCGATGAGCCCGAAGGCGACCCCGGTGACGAGAGTGTCGACGATCTCCCAGAAGCTGCGGCCGGTGAGGCGCCCGAGGACGTCGTCGGCGTCGGCGGTGTGCTCGGCCAGGAAGAGCGCGGTGGTCAGGACGGCGAGGACACCCGACCCCCTCAGCTCCTCCGCGAGCACGTAACTCACGAATGGCACCAGCAGTGTGAGGCCGACCTGGAGCGTGGCGTCGCCGAGCAGGCCCATGAGCTTGATGGTGAGCCAGCCGAGCACCAGGCCCACCACCACGGCCACCACCGCGGAGAGGACCAGCAGCCCGAACGCCTCCGGCAGCGAGAAGCTCCCGCTCACCGCGGCGGCGATCGCCACGTGGTACAGCACGATCGCGGTCACGTCGTTGAACAGCCCCTCGCCCTCCAGGATGGAGACGAGCCTGCGCGGCAGCCCGACCGAACCGGCGACGGCCGTCGCCGCGACCGGGTCGGGCGGGGCGACGAGCGCGCCGAGCGCCACGGCCGCGGCGATGGGCAGCCCGGGGACGATCGCGTTGGCGACCGCGGCGACGGCGGCCGTCGTGACGAAGACCAGCGCCACTGCCAGCAGAAAGATCGGTCGTTTATTGGCGGCGAACTGCCGCCAGGAGGTTCGCTGCACGGAGGCGTAGAGCAGCGGCGGCAGCAGCGCCGGCAGGATGATCTCGGGCGGGATCTCCACGTTCGGTACGAAACTGAGGAACGCCATGCCGGCCCCGGCGAGGGTCATCAGCACCGGCGCGGGCAGCCCGAGGCGCTCCCCCAGCGGCACCGTGACCACAGCCCCGAGCAACAGCAGGAGGAGCAGTGCCATTTGGTCCACGAGGTGCCTTCCGGAGCGCGGAACGCCGATCCCGGTGATCGGCGGATCGGGGGTAAAAGCCTGCCACGCGGAGTTCGCAATCCAGACAACACCCCCTGATTCCCGCCTCCTCGACCGACAATGACGAAACGCGGCTGGGGCGCTGGCAGGACATCGGGCGGCGCCTCACCCCGTACGCCGAGGACCCGGCGACGGACGTCATGATCTGCAAGGGCGTCCCGCTCGCCGGCTCGCACCGGCACACTCGCATCTGCTACCACTGGGTCTCCTTGCAGCAGCTGTGGCACGGCTACAGCTACGCCGCCTCGTCCATGTACTCGGTGATGGACGAGGCGGAGAAGGCCCTCGACTTCCTGACCTTCTTCACCGATCTGAAGGTGGTCGCGGACTGCCGGATGACGGTCAACACGATGTATCGGGAGGGCAAGAACCTCGCCCTGGAGAGCCCGCTGTCCGCCGCCCAGTCGATGCTCGACATGGTGGTGCAGAGCCACGAGGGGTGGTGAAGGTCTTCCCCTCCGTCTCGGAGCGCTGGGCGGACGCGTCAATCGCGTCGCTGCGCACCCAGGGCGCCTTCCTGGTGGACGCGGACCGCTCGGGCGGTGCGACGCGCTGGGTACGGGTGCACAGCGAGGCGGGCGCACCGCTGGTCCTGGACCACTCGATCAGGGGCCGGAGCGAGGTACGGGACGCGCGCGGGCGCCCGCTGCACTGGCGGGAGACCGGACCGGGGCGGATCACAGTCTCCCTGCCACGCGGCTCCACGGCGGTGGTCACCCCGCACGGTTCGCGCCACCCGCGGACACGGGGCCTGGACCCGCTGGGGCCTGCCGGAGTAGGGCCTGTCCGGCGGATCGGGGTCGGACAGGCCCTGGGGCCGGCCCCGCCTCAGCCCCGCAGAGCGCGGCGCATCGCCCGGTGGGGCATGCCCGCGTCCGGGAACTCGGGGCCGTACGCCTCGTAGCCGAGGCGCTCGTAGAAGCCCAGCGCATGGGTCTGGGCGTGCAGGTCGACGGCGGCCAGGCCGAGCTCACGGGCCGCGTCCTCGATGGCCCGTACCAGCGCCGCGCCGACGCCGAGGCCACGTGCCGCCTTGGTCACCGCGAGCCTGCCGAGCGAGCCGACGGCCGGGTCGCCGCCGGTCCTGGCCGCGGCGGCCGGGCCGTGCAGCAGCCGCCCGGTGCCGAGCGGCACGCCGTCCGCAGCGAAGGCGACGACATGCAGGGCGACCGCGTCGTACTCGTCGTACTCGATCTCCTCGGGCACGTCCTGTTCACCGACGAAGACGTCCTTGCGGACCAGGAAGCAAGCCGCGAGGTCCTGCTCCCCGACGGCGACACGCGTGGTGTACGGGGCGGGCGAGCCGGTCACTGACTCTCCGCCGCGATCTTGTCCAGGGCCCGCTGGAGGTCGTCCGGGTAGCTGCTGGTGAACTCCACCCAGCTGCCGTCGGAGGGGTGCTCGAAGCCGAGCCGGACGGCGTGCAGCCACTGCCGGGTCAGGCCGAGGCGCTTGGCCATCGTCGGGTCGGCACCGTAGGTGAGGTCGCCGACGCAGGGATGGCGGTGGGCGGACATGTGCACCCGGATCTGGTGCGTACGGCCCGTCTCCAGCTTGATGTCCAGGAGGCTGGCGGAACGGTAGGCCTCGACGAGGTCGTAGTGCGTCACGGACGGCTTGCCCTCGGCCGTGACGGCCCACTTGTAGTCGTGGTTGGGGTGGCGCCCGATGGGGGCGTCGATGGTGCCGCTCATCGGGTCCGGGTGGCCCTGCACCAGCGCGTTGTACTTCTTCTCGACGACCCGGTCGCGGAACTGCGCCTTCAGCAGGGTGTAGGCCCGCTCGGACTTGGCGACGACCATCAGGCCGGAGGTGCCGACGTCGAGGCGGTGGACGATGCCCTGGCGCTCGGCGGCACCGGAGGTCGAGATCCGGTACCCGGCGGCCGCGAGCCCCCCGATGACGGTCGTGCCGGTCCAGCCGGGGCTCGGGTGCGCGGCGACCCCGACCGGCTTCACGATCACGACGATGTCGTCGTCGTCGTGCACGATCTCCATGCCCTCGACGGGCTCGGCGACGATCTGCACCGGAGCGGGGGCCTGCGGCATCTCCACTTCCAGCCAGGCACCGCCCTGGACCCGCTCGGACTTCCCGACCACCGAGCCGTCCACCTGCACCTTCCCGGCGGCCGCCAGCTCGGCGGCCTTGGTGCGGGAGAAACCGAACATCCGGGAGATGGCGGCGTCGACACGCTCGCCCTCCAGACCGTCGGGTACGGGCAGGGTGCGGACCTCGGGATACGTACTCACCTGTCGAGTATGCCTTGCGGCCACTAGTCCTTGTGCACGGTGCCGTCGGGGTCCAGGCCCTTGAAGGAGAGGATCACGATCAGGATGCCGCCGCAGACGATCGCGGAGTCGGCGAGGTTGAAAACGGCGAAGTGCGCGGGGGCGATGAAGTCCACCACCGCGCCCTGGAAGGCGCCGGGGGCGCGGAAGATGCGGTCGGTGAGGTTGCCGAGCGCGCCACCGAGCAGCAGGCCGAGCGCGATGGCCCACGGCAGGCTGTAGAGCTTTCGCGCGAGCCGGGCGATCACCACGATGACGGTCGCCGCGATGACCGTGAAGATGATGGTGAACGCCTCACCGATGCCGAATGCGGCACCGGGGTTACGGATCACGCTGAGCTGCAGCCACTCGCCGATGAGCTCGATCGGCTCGTGGTGCTCCAGCTTCGCGACCACGATCATCTTGCTGATCAGGTCGGCGATGTAGGCGAACACGGCCACGGCGAAGAGCACCTTGATCTTCCGCGCGCCCCTGCTCGGGGCGGCCTCGCCGCCCCGGCCCTCGGCCTCGTCCCCTTCGGTCCCCTCAGCATCGGGGATGTCCGGCGTACCGATGATGCGCTCCGCCTCTGCCACGTGAATCCCTCAACCTAGGTTCCTGACTGAGGACGAGGGTACGGCACACCGCCGGGGATCAACCGCGTCGCTCCTGTTTCTGTTTGTCCTCGACGCAGAGCGTGGCGCGCGGGAACGCCTGCATCCGCGCCTTGCCGATCGGATCGCCGCAGATCTCGCAGAGTCCGTACGTCCCGGCGTCGAGCCGGGCCAGGGCCCGCTCGGTCTGGTCCAGCATCTCCCGGGCGTTGGCGGCGAGCGACATCTCGTGCTCGCGGGTGATGTTCTTGGTGCCGGTGTCCGCCTCGTCGTCACCCGCGCCGTCGCCGGAGTCGCGCATCAGCCCGGCGAGCGCGGCGCTCGCGGCCTCCAGCTCACTGCGCAGCCGCATGGTCTCGCTGCTCAGCACGGCCCGCGCCTCGGCGACCTCCTCCGAGGTCCAGGGGTCCTCGCCCGGCCGGACCGCCAGCTCTCCGGGTGCTGTCGTGACGCCCCCACGGGCCGGGGGCACGGGCGGCGCGCCCGTGTCGGCCGTGCGGTTTCGGGCCGCGCTCTTCTTGGCTACCACCGTGTGGGCTCCCGTCTTCTCGGCGGCCTCGGCCGCCTCCTGGGCCGCGTCCGCGGCCTTCTTCGAAGCCTTCTTGGCCGCGCCCTTCTTCGCGGCGGCCTTCCTGGGCGGCGCGGCGTGCCCGGTATCCCCGGGCCCGGCGGCCGCCGCCTTCATGCCGGCCGCCGTCTTCCTGGCCGCGGTCTTCTTCACGGCGGCCTTCGTCGCACCGGTCTCCGGAACGGTATCCATGCCCGCGCCGCCGTCCGGCTCCCAGGCTGCCGCGCCCGTGGATCCGGTCGACGCCGTCTTCTTCGCGGCGGTCTTCTTCGCCACCATGGCCGCGGCCCCTTCACATATTGTGATCTTGCACGCGAATCGTGCTGGGACGATAAATCGACCCCAGCCCCGCGGCAACGGGGCACGCCGCCGAATCGCTCCTCCCCACGTCCGGACAACGACCTGCCTGCCTCCGTTGTGCCCAGCTCACCGCCGGGTAATCCGCCTCCCGACCCCCTGCCCGGACTCCGTACCGCGCCGTCTGCCCATTCGGGTCACGCCCCGCCCCCCGGGTTAAACCGGTCGGCCGTCCCCCGTAAGGGCCCGTACACTGGCCCCAGCGAGAGGCGTGGATGGGACGAGTAGCGTCGTACGCAGCCAGGAGCGACCCGGGGACGGTGGAAGCCCGGGGGTGAGCGCGTCGTGAAGATCACCCGGAGCCGTCGGAAGAAAGCTTTGGACAGTGGGCTCCGCCCACGGGCGCAAGGCGAGTAGAACCGGCATCGCGACCCCAATGAGGGGGCCACGGGCACGCGCCCGGGGCCAAGGAGGGTGGTACCGCGGGAGCCGATGAGGCCCTCGTCCCTCCGACGGAAGTGGAAGACGTCCGCCGGAGGAAGCCCGCCCATGACATCACCGCAGTACCACCAGGTACCCGCCCAGGTCGACCTGCCCGCGCTGGAGCACGCCGTGCTCGATTTCTGGCGTGACAGCAAGGTCTTCGCCAAGAGCCTCGAACAGTCCGAGGGCCGCCCCGAGTGGGTCTTCTACGAGGGCCCGCCCACCGCCAACGGCATGCCGGGCGCCCACCACATCGAGGCCCGCGTCTTCAAGGACGTCTTCCCCCGCTTCCGGACCATGCAGGGCTACCACGTCGCCCGCAAGGCCGGCTGGGACTGCCACGGACTGCCGGTCGAGCTCGCGGTCGAGAAGGAGCTGGGCTTCAACGGCAAGAAGGACATCGAGGCGTACGGCATCGCCGACTTCAACGCCAAGTGCCGTGAGTCCGTGACGCGCCACACGGACGCGTTCGCCGAGCTCACGACCCGCATGGGCTACTGGGTCGACCTCGACGACGCGTACCGCACGATGGACCCCGAGTACGTCGAGTCGGTGTGGTGGTCGCTGAAGGAGATCTTCAACAAGGGCCTGCTGGTCCAGGACCACCGCGTCGCCCCCTGGTGCCCCCGCTGCGGCACCGGCCTCTCCGACCACGAGCTGGCCCAGGGGTACGAGACGGTCGTCGACCCCTCGGTCTTCGTCCGCTTCCCCCTCACATCCGGCCCGCTCGCCGGCGAGGCGTCCCTCCTGGTCTGGACGACAACCCCCTGGACCCTGGTCTCCAACACCGCCGTCGCCGCGCACCCCGACGTCACCTACGTCGTGGCGACGAACGGCGATGAGAAGCTCGTCGTCGCGCAGCCGCTCGTCGAGAAAGCGCTGGGCGAGGGCTGGGAGACCACCGGTGAGACCTTCACCGGCCGCGAGATGGAGCGCTGGACCTACGAGCGCCCCTTCGAGCTGGTCGACTTCCCGGCCGAGGCGCACTACGTCGTCAACGCCGAGTACGTGACGACCGAGGACGGTACGGGTCTGGTCCACCAGTCCCCCGCCTTCGGCGCCGACGACCTCCTGGTCTGCAAGGCGTACGGCCTGCCGGTCGTGAACCCGGTCCGCCCCGACGGCACCTTCGAGGAGGGCCTGCCGCTGGTCGGCGGCGTCTTCTTCAAGAAGGCCGACGAGGCGCTGACCGAGGACCTGGCCACCCGCGGCAAGCTCTTCCGGCACGTCCCGTACGAACACAGCTACCCGCACTGCTGGCGCTGCCACACCGCGCTGCTCTACTACGCGCAGCCGTCCTGGTACATCCGCACGACCGCCATCAAGGACCGGCTGCTCCAGGAGAACGAGGAGACCAACTGGTTCCCGGACTCGGTCAAGAACGGCCGCTTCGGAGACTGGCTGAACAACAACGTCGACTGGGCGCTGTCCCGCAACCGCTACTGGGGCACCCCACTGCCGATCTGGCGCTGCGAGGACGGCCACCTCACCTGTGTCGGCTCCCGCACCGAGCTCGGCGAGCTCACCGGCGCCGACCTCTCGGGCCTCGACCCGCACCGCCCGTTCATCGACGAGATCACGTTCACCTGCTCGCACGAGAACTGCCAGCTGGAGGCGTACCGCGTCCCCGAGGTCATCGACGCCTGGTACGACTCGGGTTCGATGCCGTTCGCGCAGTGGGGCTACCCGTACAAGAACAAGGAACTCTTCGAGAGCCGCTACCCGGCGCAGTTCATCTCGGAGGCCATCGACCAGACCCGCGGCTGGTTCTACACGCTGATGGCGGTCGGCACCCTGGTCTTCGACAAGTCGTCCTACGAGAACGTGGTCTGCCTGGGCCACATCCTCGCCGAGGACGGCCGGAAGATGTCCAAGCACCTGGGCAACACCCTCGAACCGATCCCGCTCATGGACCAGCACGGCGCCGACGCGGTGCGCTGGTTCATGGCGGCCGGCGGCTCCCCGTGGGCGGCGCGCCGCGTCGGTCACGGCACGATCCAGGAGGTCGTCCGCAAGACGCTCCTCACTTACTGGAACACGGTCGCCTTCCAGGCCCTTTACGCCCGTACATCGGGCTGGGCGCCGTCCGCGGCCGACCCGGCCCCGGCGGACCGCACGGTCCTGGACCGCTGGCTGCTGAGCGAGCTGAACGCGCTGGTGGACCAGGCCACGCAGGCCCTGGAGGGATACGACACCCAGCGCGCCGGCAAGCTCCTGTCCGCCTTCGTCGACGACCTGTCCAACTGGTACGTACGCCGCTCGCGCCGCCGCTTCTGGCAGGGCGACAAGGCCGCGCTGCGCACCCTGCACGAGGTCATCGAGACGGTGACCCGGCTGATGGCCCCGCTCACCCCGTTCATCACCGAGCGGGTCTGGCAGGACCTGGTCGTTCCGGTCACGCCGGACGCCCCCGAGTCGGTCCACCTCTCCGGCTGGCCGAAGGCGGACCCGGCGGCGATCGACCCGGCCCTGTCCATGCAGATGGCACTGGTGCGCCGCCTGGTCGAGCTGGGCCGGGCCACCCGCGCCGAGTCCGGCGTCAAGACCCGTCAGCCGCTGTCCCGGACCCTGGTCGCGGCGGCCGGCTTCGATTCGCTCTCCCCCGAACTGCACGCCCAGATCACCGAGGAGCTGAACGTGTCCTCGCTGGCCTCCCTGTCCGAGGTAGGCGGTTCGCTGGTCGACACGACAGCGAAGGCGAACTTCCGGGCGCTCGGCAAGCGGTTCGGCAAGGGCGTCCAGGCGGTGGCCAAGGCGGTCGCGAACGCCGATGCGGCAGCCCTCTCGCTGGCCCTGCGCGACGGCACGGCGTCGATCGAGGTGGACGGCGAGACGATCACCCTCTCCCCGGACGAGGTGATCATCACCGAGACCCCGCGTGAGGGCTGGTCCGTCGCTTCCGACTCCGGCGCCACGGTCGCCCTGGACCTGGAGATCACCCCCGAGCTGCGCCGCGCGGGCCTCGCCCGTGACGCGATCCGCCTCATTCAGGAGGCCCGCAAGAACAGCGGCCTGGACGTGGCGGACCGCATCGCCGTCCGCTGGACGTCGACCTCCCCCGCGACGGTGGAGGCCCTGACCGAACACGCCGCCCTGATCGCGGACGAGGTCCTGGCCCTGGACTACGCCCAGGGCGAGGCGGACCCGGCCTACGGCGAACCGTTCGAGGACGAGTCCCTGTCCCTGGCGTTCCGCCTCCGCAAGACGGAGCAGTAACCCGCGACAAGAAGGAGGGCCCGCCCGGACACTGCGGTCCGGGCGGGCCCTCCTTCTTGTCGCCCCTCGCGCGATTGAGGAGCGGGGTCCGGGCAGAGCCCCGGGTTCGGGACAGCCCGCGCAGCGGCCCCACCCCCAAGCACCCGCCCCCGCACAACGCCCCGCAGCGCGCACAGCAAAAGGGCCGGGCCCCGGGGAAAACCCCGGGGCCCGGCCCTCAGCCTGCCGACGGCTACGCGCTCAGCGCGCGCACCCGGCTCAGTTGTCGTCCTCGTCGATCAGGAACCCACGCATCGGCGAAGGAGCCTGCTGCATCGGCTGCGGCGCCTGCGGCCGCACCGGCGCCATCGGCTGGGTCATCGCCGGCGACATCTGCTGCTGGCCGCCGTACGAGGGCCCACCGCCCATGGACGGGTTGCCGCCCATCGGCTGGTTGCCGTGGTTGCCGCCCATGCTGTGGCCCATGGCACCCGCACCGGCCGGAGCCAGCGAGGGCGACGGCGGCAGCGACGCGGTCGCGGGAGTCCGCGGCGGAGCCAGCGAGTCGTCCGCCTGGGTCTCCAGCTGACGCAGCTGGCTCTCCAGGTAGGACTTCAGGCGGGTCCGGTACTCACGCTCGAAGCCACGCAGATCCTCGACCTTGCGCTCCAGCGTCGCGCGGGCCGACTCCAGCGAGCCCATTGCCACGCGGTGCTTCTCCTGAGCGTCCCGCTCCAGGGCGTCCGCCTTGGCGCGTGCGTCCCGCTCCAGACCCTCGGCACGGCTGCGCGCCTCGCCGACGATCTTGTTGGCCTCGGAACGGGCCTCCGCGATCGCCTGGTCGGCGGTCTGCTGCGCGAGCGAGAGGACACGGGCGGCGCTGTCGCCGCCGGGGCCCTGACCGGGCTGCTGCATCTGCGGCTGCTGCATCTGCTGCATCTGCTGCTGCGGGGCGTGACCGCCCATGGGGCCGCCCATCGGTCCACCCATGGGACCGCCCTGCATCGGACCGGGGCCGTGCGGGCCCTGCGGACCGGGCCCGTGCTGGCCCTGGGGACCAGGACCGTGACCACTGGGACCGGCTGGCAGCTGCGGAGCACCACCGGGCAGCTGGGGCGGACCCATCTGCGGGGGCTGCTGCTGGACCGGCGGACCCGATATGGCGGCGGGCACAGGTGCCCCGGGCCGGTCCTGCGGCTCCGGCTTGCGCATGCCCTGCTGCTGGTTCTGCGCGGCGGCACGCGTGGCGGCGGCCAGCTTCGCGCGCAGGTCCTCGTTCTCACGGAGCAGGCGGGTCAGCTCGGACTCGACCTCGTCGAGGAAGGCATCGACCTCGTCCTCGTCATAGCCTTCTCGGAGGCGGACGGTCGTGAACTGCTTGTTCCGCACGTCCTCAGGAGTCAGCGGCATCTCTTCTTCACCTCTACGTAGTCGTCGGCAGTCGGCAAGACCGTATCGCTCACAGCTTGATCACGATGTTGATCAGGATGTAGACGATGATCATCAGAACGAAGAAGGACAGGTCGAGTGCCACGCCCCCGAGACGCAGCGGCGGGATGAACCGCCGCAGAAGCTTGAGCGGTGGATCGGTGACAGTGTAGGTGGCCTCAAGTATGACCACCATCGGCTTGCCGGGCTGCCATGAACGCGCGAACTGGAAGACGTAGTCCATGACCAGCCGGAAGATCAGCACGATGAGGAAACACATCAGCGCGATATAGACAACCTGCAGTGCGACGCCCATTTCGCGCTTCCCTCTCCCCTGGCTCTCGTAGCTCCGGCCCAGCGGCCGGGTTGTTCCCGGTGTCGTGTTCTCAGCTCTGGTTGAAGAATCCGCCCTCAGCGATGCGGGCCTTGTCCTCCGCCGTGACATCGACGTTAGCAGGCGACAGCAGGAACACCTTCTGCGTCACGCGCTCAATGCTGCCATGGAGACCGAAGACGAGTCCTGCGGCAAAGTCGACAAGTCGCTTTGCGTCCGTATCGTCCATCTCCGTGAGATTCATGATCACCGGAGTGCCCTCGCGGAAGTGTTCCCCGATGGTACGGGCCTCGTTGTAGGTCCTGGGGTGCAGCGTGGTGATGCGGTAGGGCTCCCGCTCGGACACGACCTTGGGCATGATCACCGGTGCGTTCTTCTCCATGTTCGGACGTTCAGGTGTGATGGATGCCACGGGTGCGATCCGGGCGGGTCGTTCTCTTTCCACCGGGATCTGAACCGGCTCCCGCTGCGCGGGAGGCTGCACCGCTCGTACCGGTTCGTCCCGCTCCCGTTCCCGGTCCCGCTCCACCTGATGCGCGGGCTGGTGCCGCCGCCGGTCGCGCTCCGGCTCCGGCTCGGGTTCGAATTCGTCGTCGGGGTCGAACCCCGGACCGTCGTACCCATCGTCCTCCACGAGGCCGAGGTAGACCGCCATCTTGCGCATCGCGCCGGCCATGCTCTGAGTCCTCCGCTCTGTGGTGGATCGGCATCTGTCACCAAGTGCCCCGCGATCCACTGAGGCCCGCCCGCCATAGGCGGGAATGACCATATTTTCTGCTGTGGTCCGACCTGCTTGGCGACGTTACCCGAGCCCGGGTCGGACTCCGAGTACCGCCGTACCGATGCGCACATGTGTCGCTCCGGCCGCGACCGCATCCTCGAGGTCCGCACTCATCCCTGCAGAGACCATGTTCGCAGCTGGATGGTTCCCGCGCAGGCGGGATGAGAATTCCATCAGCCGGTCGAAGGCGGCCCGTTGCCGTCCCGCGTACGGTCCGGCGAGCGGTGCGACGGTCATCAGACCGCCGAGCCGCAGCCCGGGCGCGGATTCGACCGCGGCGGCCAACTCCTCGATCCCGTCCGGCGCGACGCCGCCCCGGTCACCCCGCTCGCCGCTCTCCGCGTCGAGTGCGACCTGGATGAGGCAGCCGAGTTCACGCCCCTCGCGCACGGCGGCCGCCGAGAGTGCCGTGACCAGTCTGGCCCGGTCCACCGACTGCACGACATCGGCATAACCCGCCACAGAACGAACCTTGTTCGTCTGCAATTGACCGACAAAGTGCCATGTGAGCGACAGATCCGAACATTCGGCTGCTTTGGGGGCCGCGTCCTGGTCACGATTCTCCGCGACATGACGTACACCCAGTTCGTGCAGAATCCGCACATCGCTCGCGGGGTAGGTCTTGGTGACCACGATGAGGGTCACCTCCTCCCGCGCGCGACCGGCGGCGGCACAGGCGGAAGCAATGCGTTCCTCCACCCGTGCCAGATTTTCGGCGAGTTGAGCCTTACGGTCCGTCATGCCCTATCAGTCCAACCAGACATATCCGGCGAGCCGCCCGGTGGTGCGGTCGCGGCGGTACGAGAAGTGATCACTCGATTCGAGCGTGCAGACCGGCGAGGCCTGCCGGTCCTCGACCCCGAGCGCTTCGAGCTGGGCATGGACCCCGGCGGTGACGTCCACGGCCGGAGTTCCCCAGCTGGTTTCGGACCAGGCGGCCGGGACGCTCCGGGCGGCTTCGGCGCGCATGTCGGCCGGGACCTCGTAGCAGCGTCCGCAGACCGCCGGTCCGGTGCGGGCGACGATCCGGGAGGGGTCGGCACCGAGCCCGGCCATGGCCTCGACCACCGCGGGGACGACCCCGGCGACCAGGCCCGGGCGGCCCGCGTGCGCCGCGGCCACGATCCCGGCGACCGGGTCGGCCAGGAGTACGGGGGTGCAGTCGGCGGTGAGCACGGCGAGCGGGAGACCGCGCCGCGCGGTCACCACCGCGTCCACCGCGGGGATCTCCGAAGCGTCCGGCCACGGGCCCTCGACGACCGCGACGTCCCGTCCGTGCACCTGGTTCATCCAGACGACCCGCGCGGGGTCCAGACCGAGGGCCCGGGCGGCACGTTCGCGATTGGCCAGAACGGCGGCGGGGTCGTCTCCGACCGCGCCGCCGAGGTTGAGCTCCTCGTACGGAGCGGCGCTCACTCCACCCCACCTGTCGGTGAAGGAGAAGTGGGCGCCGCCTGCCGAGGACCGTGCGTGGTGCTGAGCTATCACTTCAAGAAGTCCGGAACATCCAGCTCTTCGGCCTGCGAGTCCTGGTACGCAGGACGGGCCGGCGGAACGTGCGGCGCGGCGACCGGCGGCAGGTGGGTCTCGCTCGCCACCGGTACGGAATCCGCCTGGGCCGGCGGCTCCTCGCGGATGGGCACGGAGCCCAGTCCACCGCTCTGACGCACGGGCTCGGGCGTCCGGACCGGCGCGGCGGGCTCCTCGCGCTTGGCGGAGTTCGCGCCCAGGACGTTCTCGCGCCGGGCCGGCGGCTGCCCGCCGTCGAAGCCTGCGGCGATCACGGTGACGCGTACCTCGTCGCCCAGCGCATCGTCGATGACCGCACCGAAGATGATGTTCGCCTCGGGGTGCGCCGCCTCGCTCACCAGCTGGGCGGCCTCGTTGATCTCGAAGAGACCGAGGTCGCTGCCGCCGGAGATGGAGAGCAGGACACCGCGGGCGCCGTCGATGGACGCCTCCAGGAGCGGCGAGGAGATCGCCATCTCCGCGGCGGCCACCGCGCGGTCGTCGCCGCGGGCCGAACCGATGCCCATGAGTGCCGATCCGGCCTCGGACATGACCGACTTGACGTCGGCGAAGTCGAGGTTGATCAGACCCGGGGTCGTGATGAGGTCGGTGATGCCCTGGACACCCGAGAGCAGGACCTGGTCGGCCGACTTGAAGGCGTCGAGCACGCTGACCTGGCGGTCCGAGATGGACAGCAGCCGGTCGTTGGGAATGACGATGAGGGTGTCGACCTCTTCGCGGAGTTCGGCGATGCCGTCCTCCGCCTGGTTCGCACGTCGCCGGCCCTCGAAGGTGAACGGGCGGGTGACCACGCCGATCGTCAGGGCGCCGAGCGAGCGCGCGATGTTGGCGACGACGGGTGCGCCGCCGGTGCCGGTGCCGCCGCCCTCTCCGGCGGTGACGAAGACCATGTCGGCCCCCTTGAGGACCTCCTCGATCTCCTCACGGTGGTCCTCTGCCGCCTTGCGACCGACTGCCGGGTTGGCGCCGGCGCCAAGGCCGCGGGTGAGTTCGCGGCCGACGTCGAGCTTGACGTCGGCGTCGCTCATCAACAGGGCTTGCGCATCAGTGTTGATCGCGATGAACTCGACGCCCTTGAGACCGACCTCGATCATTCGGTTGATGGCATTGACACCACCGCCGCCGACACCGATGACCTTGATGACTGCGAGGTAGTTCTGCGGTGCTGCCACGTCGAAGGCCTCTCGCCTCGAGTTACGTGTCGTCGCTTAGCGGTAGTCCCGCCGCGACGACGGATGCCGATTGGGACGGTCCGAAATGCCGACCCAAACCCTAACGTTGAAGTTTAGGGTTACCAGTGTGTCTGCTTCATGGACTCTTCCGAACAGGACACTAAGTCGACAAGTGGCGCACGTTCAACGAACACGCCGAACCTCCCGTTTTTCTTTTCACCCTATGTGATCACCCGTAGCGCTGACCAACCAGGGTGCTGGCCAGGCCAAATACGCGTCAACTGCCCGATGCGGCAGGGGCGGTGGGTGCACTCACGTCGAAGTGTCCCGCTTTGGGCGCGGCTTTCATGAGAGCGGTGAGCACCTTCGCCTTCACCGGACCTCCTTCACCACTGCCCCAGATCACCGTGCGCCCCCGGGTGAGCTCCAGGGAGATCGAGTCGTACGAGGTGACCCGTACGACCTCGGTGTCCTTGGCGACCGCGCCCGGGAGATCGCCCGCGACCCGGACCGCTTCCCGCACCAACCGGTCACTGTCGAAGCGGCGCAGACTGGCGGACTGATCGGGTTTCAGTTCCAGCAGAGGTACGCGTCCGGGCGATTTGTCCACCGTTGCGAAATGCACGCCTTTTGCGTCCACTTCAATGAACTTTGCACCCTTTTTCACCAACAGGACCGGCTGTCGTTCCGTCACTTTAAGTCCGATTCCGTGCGGCCATGACCGTACGACATCCACGGAATCGATACGAGGCAACTTCTGGCGCAATCGGTCGGCGATGGCATCGGTGTCGACGGAGATCAGCGGGGCCCCGATCGGGACCGCCGCGGCGGCCTCCACCTCGGCCGGTGTCAGTACGTCGACACCGGTGGTCCTGACCTGTTCGGCCCGGAGCCAGGAGGAGCCGTAGAGCGCCCAGGCGACGCCCGAGGCGAGCAGCAGCACCAGCACGCCGATCACGATCAGCGTGCTGCGGCTGGGCAGTCGGCGCCCTTCGGGGCCCGGGCGCGGCGGGCGGGCCGGGGAGTCCTTCTGCTGCCCTGTTCCGCGCTCGGCGGTCGTCGGTCCGGCCACGCTCGCTCCTTATGCCGGGTCCGGGGGCGGTGCCCCCGGACCCGTCCGCCTCACGCGCCTCGGCGTGCGGCAATCGCCTCGTACACCATGCCGACGAGCAGGTCGTCGGCGTCCCGGCGGCCGAACTCGGCGGCGGCGCGGGACATCTCGTACAGCCGGTGCGGATCCGCGAGCACCGGGAGGACGTTGCCCTGCACCCACTCGGGGGTGAGCGCCGCGTCGTCCACCAGCAGACCGCCGCCGGCGTTGACCACCGGCTGGGCGTTGAGCCGCTGTTCGCCGTTGCCGATGGGCAACGGGACGTATGCGGCGGGGAGCCCGACGGCGGAGAGTTCGGCGACGGTCATCGCACCGGCACGGCAGAGCATCATGTCGGCCGCGGCGTACGCGAGATCCATCCGGTCCACGTACGGTACCGGGATGTAGGGCGGCATCCCGGGCATGTTGTCGACGCGCGGCAATTCATTCTTCGGTCCGACCACGTGCAGGATCTGGATGCCCGAGCGCTGCAGCAGCGGGGCGACCCGCTGGATCACCTCGTTGAGGTGGCGGGCGCCCTGCGAGCCGCCGGAGACCAGCAGCGTCGGCAGGTTGGGGTCCAGGCCGAAGGCGGCACGCGCCTCGGGGCGGACCCGGGCCCGGTCCAGGGTGGCGATGGTGCGGCGCAGCGGGATGCCGATGTAGCGGGCGCCGCGCAGCTTGCTGTCGGGGGTGGAGACGGCGACGCCGTGGGCGTACCGCGAACCGATCTTGTTGGCCAGGCCGGGGCGGGCATTGGCCTCGTGGACGACGATCGGCACACCGGCCCGCTTGGCGGCGAGGTAGCCGGGCAGGGCGACGTAGCCGCCGAAGCCGACCACGCAGTCCGCCTTGGTGCGCTCCAGGACCTGCTCGGCGGCCTTGATGGTGCCGCGCAGCCGTCCCGGGACGGTGATCAGTTCCGGGGTGGGCTTGCGCGGCAGCGGCACGGCCGGGATCAGGGCGAGTTCGTACCCCCGCTCGGGTACGAGCCTGGTCTCGAGTCCGCGCTCCGTGCCGAGGGCAGTGATTCCCACGGTCGGGTCCTGCCTGCGCAGGGCGTCCGCGAGGGCAAGCGCGGGCTCGATGTGGCCGGCGGTCCCCCCACCGGCGAGTACGACATGCACCGAAATTCACCGCTCTCCGGACGGACGCTTCTTGACGCGCCGTCTCATCGTCTTCCATCTCACCCCGGGCCTCCGCACGGCCAGGGCCGCCTTCGCCGCGGGATCCTCTCGCGCGAACGCGATCAGCAGCCCGACGGCGAACATGGTCGGCAGCAGGGCCGATCCTCCGTAGGAGAACAGCGGGAGCGGGACACCGGCGATCGGCAGCAGGCCGAGCACCGCACCGATGTTGATCACGGCCTGCACCGTGATCCAGGTGGTCACACCTCCCGCGGCGTACCTCACGAAGGGGTCCTCCGTGCGTCCGGCCACGCGGATACCCGCATAGCCTAGAGCCGCGAAGAGGGCGAGTACCGACAGCGTCCCCGCCAACCCCAGTTCCTCCCCCGTGATGGCGAAAATGAAGTCGGTGTGCGGTTCAGGCAGTTGGCCCCATTTTTCCACACTCGCACCGAGCCCGGAACCGAACCATCCGCCGGACGCCAGAGCATAGATTCCGTGCACCGCCTGCCAGCAGGAGTCCCCCGGTCCGGGCTCGCTGGCGCCGATGCAGGCGAGCCTGGACATCCGGTTCGGGCTGGTCTTGATCAGTACGAAGGCGATCAGCGCGGCGAAGCCGAGCACCCCGCCGAAGAGCCTGGTGGGTGCCCCGGCCAGCCAGAGCAGTCCGAACAGGATCGCGGTGAGAATGATCGCAGTTCCCATGTCGCCGCCGAGCATGATCAGCCCGAGGAGCATGAAGGCCACCGGGACGAGCGGGACGAGCAGGTGTTTCCACTGCGTCAGCAGCCGCTTGTCCTGTTTGCGGGCGAGCAGGTCCGCGCCCCACAACACCAGGGCGAGCTTGCCGAATTCACTGGGCTGGAGCTGGAAGGGGCCGCCCAGGTAGAGCCAGTTCTGGTTGCCGTTGACCGACATCCCTATCCCCGGCACCTGGACCAGCACCATCAGGAAGACGGTCCCCATGAGCAGCGGGTAGGCGAGGGCCCGGTGCAGCTTGGCGGGCATCCGGGCGGCGAGCGCCATCAGTCCGGCGCCGATGACGGCGGCGAGGAACTGCTTGCGGAAGAAGTAGGTGCTCGGTTTGTCCAGCTCCAGGGCCTTGATCATCGAGGCGGAGTAGACCATCACCAGGCCGAGCACGGTGATCAGCAGGCCGGCGCCCAGGATCAGGTAGTACGCGGTCAGAGGGCGGTCCCAGGCCCGGCGTACCCGCTCATGGATCCGCCGCACGCCGCCGCGGGGCGAGCGGGGAACGCGGGGGCCGCCGGTGGAGCGCCCCTTGGAGCGCGGCACCGGGGGGCGCCGGGAGCCGGTGGCCGACCGGACCCGCAGGGCGGGGCCGAGCGCCGCCGGGGCGCCCGCTCCCGCTCCCGCGAGCAGTGGCGGGGTGAGTGCCCGGCTGATCGCCTCGGTGGCCCGTGAGCGGCCCCCACGGGGCCCGGCGGAGCTCTCTTCGGCCGGCATTGTCGCTGTCCCCTCCACTGCTCGTGCCCACGGCCGCCGCCGAGGGCCGGCGGCCGTGACGGGGCGGCGCGGGGGCCGGGCCCGTCAGGCGCTCTCGGCGGCGAGCGCGCGGACCGCGTCCGCGAACGCCTCGCCCCGCTTGTTGTAATTGACGAACATGTCCATCGAGGCACAGGCCGGGGCCATCAGTACGGTGTCTCCCGGCCGGGCGAGCCGTGCCGCCTCGCGGACCGCCTCGGACATCGCCCCAGTGTCGGTCCGGCCGAGGTCGACCACCGGGACCTCGGGGGCGTGTCGCGCGAGGGCTTCGCGGATCAGCTCCCGGTCCCGGCCGATCAGTACGACCCCGCGCAGCCGTCCCGCGGCCCCGGTCACCAGCTCGTCGAAGGCGGCGCCCTTGGCGAGGCCGCCGGCGATCCAGACGATCGGGTCGTAGGCCGCCAGGGAGGCCTCGGCGGCGTGGGTGTTGGTGGCCTTGGAGTCGTCGACGTACGCGACCTGGGCGACATCCGCGACGTGCTGGATGCGGTGCGGGTCGGGGCGGAAGGCCCGCAGTCCGTCGCGTACGGCCGCGGGCTCGACGCCGAAGGCGCGGGCCAGGGCCGCCGCCGCGAGGGCGTTGGCGATGTTGTGCGGGGCGGGCGGGTCGATGTCCTTGACCTCGGCGAGCTCCTGGGCCTGCTTCTGCCGGTTCGCCACGAAGGCGCGGTCGACGAGAATGCCGTCGACGACGCCCAGCTGGGACGGGCCCGGGGTGTTCAGGGTGAAGCCGATGGCCCGGCAGCCCTCCTCGACATCGGCCTCGCGGACCAGGTCCTCGGTCGCCGGGTCGGCCGCGTTGTAGACGCAGGCGACCCGGTTGCCCTCGTAGATCCGGCCCTTGTCCGCGACGTACGCCGCCATGGAGCCGTGCCAGTCGAGGTGGTCCGGGGCCAGGTTGAGGACGGCGGCGGAGTGGGCGCGCAGCGAGGGCGCCCAGTGCAGCTGGTAGCTGGACAGCTCGACGGCGAGTACGTCGTACTCCTCGTCGCCGAGGACGGCGTCCAGGAGGGAGACGCCGATGTTGCCGACGGCCGCGGTGCGCAGCCCGGCCGCCTCGAGGATCGAGGCGAGCATCCGTACGGTCGTGGTCTTGCCGTTGGTGCCGGTGACCGCGAGCCAGGGGGCGGCGCCGGGGCCCCGCAGCCGCCAGGCGAGTTCGACGTCGCCCCAGACGGGGACGTTCGCCTCGGCGGCTGCGGTGAAGAGCGGCTTGTCGGGCTTCCAGCCCGGGGTGGTGACGATGAGCTCGGTGGACTCGGGCAGGGTCGCCCCGTCGCCGAGGCGCACGGTGATCCCCTGCGCCTCCAGCTCCGCGGCCTGCGTACGGGAACGCTCGTCGTCCCCGTCGTTGACCACCGTGACGACGGCCCCGAGGCCGCGCAGCACCTTGGCCGCCGGGATTCCCGAGACCCCGAGTCCCGCGACGGTGACGTGCTTGCCCTGCCAGTCCTGGTTGCTCACTTGTCGGCTGCCCATCCCGCGTAGAAGAGTCCGAGTCCGACGATCACGCACATGCCCTGGATGATCCAGAAGCGGACCACCACAAGGACTTCGGACCACCCCTTGAGTTCGAAGTGGTGCTGGAGCGGTGCCATGCGGAAGACCCGCTTGCCGGTCATCTTGAAGGAACCGACCTGGATGACCACGGACATGGTGATCATCACGAAGAGACCGCCGAGGACGGCCATCAGGAACTCGGTGCGGGAGCAGATCGCCAGACCGGCGAGGGCGCCGCCGAGCGCCAGCGAACCGGTGTCGCCCATGAAGATCTTGGCGGGCGAGGTGTTCCACCACAGGAAGCCGAAGCAGGCGCCCATCAGCGCGGAGGCGACGACCGCGAGGTCGAGCGGGTCACGTACCTGGAAACAGGCGTTGGGGTTGGTCAGGGTGTCCGCGTTGACGCAGGACTCCTGGAACTGCCACAGCCCGATGAAGGTGTACGCGCCGAAGACCATCACCGACGCGCCGGTGGCCAGACCGTCCAGACCGTCCGTCAGGTTCACGCCGTTGGACATGGCCAGGATCATGAACAGCGCCCAGACGACGAACAGCACCGGGCCGATCGACCAGCCGAAGTCCGCGACGAACGACAGCTTGGTGGAGGCCGGGGTGTTGCCCTGCTTGTCCGCGAACTGGAGCGAGAGCACCGCGAAGGCGATACCCACGATCAGCTGGCCGGCCATCTTCGCCTTGGCCCGCAGACCCAGCGAACGCTGCTTGACGATCTTGATGTAGTCGTCGAGGAAGCCGACGAGGCCCATCCCGGCCATCAGGAAGAGCACCAGTACACCGGAGAACGTCATCGACTCGCCGGTGATCACCTTCGCGAGAAGGTACGCGATGATCGTCGCCAGGATGAAGGCGATACCACCCATGGTGGGTGTGCCCTTCTTGGACCCGTGGGTGCGCGGGCCGTCGTCCCGGATGAACTGCCCGTATCCCTTGCGGGCCAGCAGTTTGATCAGCAGCGGAGTTCCGACCAAGGTCAGGAAGAGCCCGATGGCCCCCGCGAACAGGATCTGCCTCATCGGCCGGCGACCTCGCCCTCGGACGCGTTCCCCAGCAGTGCCATGGCGACCTGCTCCAGGCCGACCGACCGGGACGCCTTCACCAGCACGACGTCTCCCGGGCGCAGTTCACTGCGCAGCAGGTCGACCGCGGCCTGTGCGTCGGACACGTGCACCGACTCCTCACCCCACGAACCCTCGTTGTATGCGCCCAGTTGCAGCCAGGAGGCCTCTCTGCCCCCGACCGCGACGAGCTTGCTGACGTTGAGCCGGACGGCGAGCCGTCCGACCGCGTCGTGCTCGGCGAGCGAGGCGTCGCCGAGCTCGGCCATCTGGCCGAGCACCGCCCACGTACGCCGGCCCTTCCCCATGGCGGCCAGCGCGCGCAGCGCGGCTTTCATGGATTCGGGGTTCGCGTTGTAGGCGTCATTGACGAACGTCACGCCGTCCGGACGCTCGGTGACCTCCATGCGCCAGCGGGAGAGGGTGCCCGCCTCGGAGAGCCCTTCGGCGATCTCGTCTGCGGACAGGCCCAACTCATGGGCGACGGCGGCCGCGGCGAGCGCGTTCGACACGTGGTGCTCACCGTACAGGCGCATGGTCACGTCGCTGCACCCGGTGGGTGTGTGAAGCCGGAACGCGGGGCGTCCGTCGTCGGTGAGACGGACCTTCTCGCCCCGTACGTCCGCTTCCGCGGCTTCACCGAAGAGCAGCACCCGGGCCTTGGTGCGGGAGGACATGGCGCGTACGAGCGGGTCGTCGGCGTTGAGTACGGCGACGCCGTCCTCGGGCAGCGACTCGACCATCTCGCCCTTGGCCTGTGCGATCTGCTCCCGGCCGCCGAACTCGCCGATGTGGGCGGTGCCGACGTTGAGGACGAGGCCGACGCGGGGCGGGACGAGGCCGGTGAGGTAGCGGATGTCGCCGATGTAGCGTGCACCCATTTCGAGGACGAGGTGGCGGGTGTCCTCGGCGGCGCGCAGCGCGGTGAGCGGCAGGCCGATCTCGTTGTTGAGGTTGCCCGCTGGGTAGACGGTGGGCCCCTTGCGTTCGAGGAGTTGGGCGATGAGGTCCTTGGTGGAGGTCTTGCCCGCGGAGCCGGTGAGCGCGACGACGGTGGTGCCGAGGCGGCCCACGACGGCACGGGCGAGCGCACCGAGTGCGGCCACGACGTCGTCGACGACGATCGCCGGAACGTCGACGGGGCGGGCGGCCAGCACCGCTGCCGCGCCCGCCTCGACGGCGCGCTGCGCATAGTCGTGGCCGTCGACCCGCTCACCGGCGAAGGCGGCGAACAGACTGCCTTGTTCCACCTCTCGGGAGTCGATGACGACGGGCCCGCTGACGATTGCTGCCGGATCGGGTATGTCGTGCGACTGCCCGCCGACGATTTCGGCGATCTCGGCGAGGGAAAGGGCGATCACTTGGTCATCCCTGACTGTTGTTCTCGTGGGTGTGGGCGCGGTGGTCGGAGCTCTCGGTGCGCTCGTGCCCCGTGGAGCGCTCGATGGCCGCGCGCAGGACCACGCGGTCGTCGAAGGGGCGTACCACGCCGTGGATGTCCTGGCCCTGCTCGTGGCCCTTGCCGGCGATCAGCACCGTGTCACCGGGCTCGGCGCGGGCGACCGCGGCGGCGATGGCGGCGGCCCGGTCGGCTTCGACCAGGACGTCGCCCCGCTCGTCGACGGGCACCTCGGCGGCGCCCGCGAGCATTGCGGCGAGGATTTTGAGGGGGTCCTCGGAACGGGGGTTGTCGGAGGTCAGTACGGCGGTGTCGGCGAGGCGGGCCGCGGCGGCGCCCATCGGGCCGCGCTTGGTCGTGTCGCGGTCGCCACCGCAGCCGAGGACGATGTGCAGCCTGCCCTTGGTGACCTTCCGCAGGGAGCGCAGCACGGACTCGACGGCGTCGGTCTTGTGCGCGTAGTCGACGACCGCGAGGTACGGCTGTCCGGCGTCGACCCGCTCCAGCCGGCCGGGCACGCCCGGGACGGCCGCGACACCGTCGGCCCCGGTCTGCGGGTCGATGCCCGCGACGGCGAGCGTGACGATCGCGGCGAGGGTGTTGGCGACGTTGAACGGTCCTGGCAGCGGGGCCCTGGCGGCGATCCGCTCGCCCTGGGGGCCGACGGCGGTGAAGGTGGAGCCGAGCGGCCCGGCCTCGACGTCCTCGGCGCGCCAGTCGGCGTCCGGGTGGCCCTCGGCGGAGAAGGTGACGACCGGGACGGACGCCTCGCTGACCAGCCTGCGGCCGTACTCGTCGTCGAAGTTGACGACGCCCTGCCGGCTGCGGCCCGGGGTGAAGAGCTGCGCCTTGGCCTGGAAGTAGTCCTCCATCCCGGAGTGGAACTCCATGTGTTCCGGGCTGAGGTTGTTGAAGACCGCGACATCGAAGACGCAGCCGTCGACCCGGCCGAGCACCAGGGCGTGGCTGGAGACCTCCATGGTCACCGAGTCGACGCCGCGCTCACGCATGACGGCGAACAGGGCCTGCAGATCGGTGGCTTCGGGGGTGGTGCGCTCGGACTTGATGCGCTCGTCGCCGATCCGCATCTCCACCGTGCCGATGAGGCCGGTGGCGCGCCCGGCGCCGCGGAATCCGCCTTCGATCAGGTAGGCGGTGGTGGTCTTGCCGGACGTTCCGGTGATGCCGATCTGGAGGAGAGCGGCGCCGGGCCGGCCGTAGATCTCGGCGGCGAGCTCGCCCATCCGGCCGCGCGGGTCCTCGGTGACCAGCACCGGGAGTCCGGTGGCCGCGGCGCGCTCGGCGCCCGCCGGGTCGGTGAGGATCGCCGCCGCGCCGAGACCGGCCGCCTGGGCCACGAAGTCGGCGCCGTGGAGGCGGGCGCCCGGCAGGGCCGCGTACACGTCGCCGGGGCGTACCGCCCGGGAGTCGTGGGTGATGCCGGTGACCTCTCCGGTTCCCGGCGGCTCGACGCCCAGCCGGGCCGCCAGTTCGCCTAGCGAGGTCGGTCCGATCCGGTCCGGGCGGGGCGCTCCCGGGAATTTCACAGGGGCGGCCTTCTGGGTGGTTTGGAACTGATCAGCGTGGGGCACGGCGGTGAGCGTACCGGGCGCACCCGGCCTCTCGCGAAGTGAGGGGCCGGGGTTCCGGTGGTTCCCGTTCCGGTTCCCGGGATCGGGCGTGATGGTTGTCACTGGATGGTTTCCCCGAGTTCACTCGCCGGGATCGAAGGACACCGGCAGCCGGGCTGGCCCGCTGCCGGACGGTGGGGTCTGGAGCGTCTTGAGCGCGAACTCCATGACCTGCTTGTAGATCGGTCCGCAGATCTGGCCGCCGAAATAGCTGCCCTTGGTCGGGTTCTGGATCGCGCAGTAGACGGTGACCTGCGGTTTGTCGGCGGGGGCGAAGCCCGCGAAGGACGCGGTGTAGCCGTGGTAGCCGCCGCGTACCGGGTCGACGCGGTTGGCCGTACCGGTCTTGCCCGCCACCCGGTAGCCGGGGATCTTGGCCTTCGTTCCGGTGCCCTCCTCGTCGCCGACCACCGACTCCAGCATGGCGGCGAGCGTCTTGGCGGTCTTCGCGCTGACCACCCTGGTCCGCCCGGGCGGGGCGGCAGCCGTGAAGTGGCCGTCGGCGCCCCTGGTGCCGCGTACCAGCGTGGGCGCGACGCGGAGCCCGTCGTTGGCGATCGTCGAGTAGATGGAGGCGGCCTGCATGGCGTTGAGCGAGAGACCCTGGCCGAACGGGATCGTGTACTGCTGCGAGGTCGACCAGTCCTTGGGCTTGGCGAGGATGCCGGGGGTCTCGCCCGGGTAGTCGAGACCGGTCGGCGAGCCGATCCCGAACTTGCGCAGGTAGGAGTAGAGGACCTTGTTGGCCTCGGCCTGGGTCCTGCCCAGTTCGCCGGTGGCCAGGATGGTGCCGATGTTGCTGGACTTGGCGAGTACGCCGTTGAGCGTGAGGTACCAGGTGGGGTGGTCGATGTCGTCCTTGAAGAGCCGGTCGCCGCGGTGCAGCCGGTTGGGGACGGTGACATGGGTGCCCGGGGTGGCGACGCCCTCCTCCAGCACGGCGGCCATGGACATGACCTTGCTGGTGGAGCCGGGTTCGTAGACGTCCTGGAGGGCGGCGTTGCCCAGCGACGCCGCATCGGCCTGCGAGAGGTCGTTGGGGTCGAAGCCGGGCGCGTTGGCCATGGCGAGGACCTCTCCGGTCCGGGTGTTCTGCACGACGACGTAGCCGCGGTCGGCCTTGGACTTCTTCACCTGGTCGGTGATGGCCTTCTGGGCGGCCCACTGGATGTCGCGGTCGATGGTCAGCTCGACGTCGGCCCCGGGGACGGCCGGGACCTCTTCGGTCCCCGCGGTGGGCACCCGCCGGCCGCCGGACTGGGCGTACCTGATCTTGCCGTCCTCGCCCGCGAGCTCCTTGTCCAGCTGCGATTCGAGGCCGCCCGCGCCCTCGCCGTCGGCGTTGACGTAACCCAGTATCCCGGCGGCGAGACCCCCGTTGGGGTAGACCCTCTTGGTGGTCGCCTCCTGGAAGACCCCGGCGAGCACATTGGCTCCCGGGCCGCCGCCCGCCCGGTCCTTGCCCGCCTTCTCGGCGAAGACGGACTTGAGGTCCTTGATCTGGTTCCAGACCTGCGGGGTCTGGCGGCGGGCCAGGACGACGTAGCGGCCCTTCCGGGACAGCTTCCGGGTCAGCTCGGTGGCATCGGTGCCGAGAATCGGGGCGAGGAGCGCCGCCGCCTGCTGGGGTGCGTCGGGGGCCTTGCTGAACTCGGGCGTGAACATCGAGGGATCGGCGGTGATGTTGTACGCGTCGACGCTGGTGGCCAGGGCGATCCCGCTGCGGTCGGTGATCTCGCCGCGCTCGGCGGAGATCGTGTAGCTGAGGTAGCGGTTCTCCTTGGCCTTGGCCGCGTACGCACTGGCGTCGACGGCCTGGACCTGGAGCAGCCTGACGACGAACGCCAGCATGACGAGCGTCAGGGCGAGGCTGACCAGGCGGAGCCGTGGGCGCGGGTTGCCGAGCCGCAGCGGGCGGGCGGTCCGGCCGCGGGGCGGTTGGGGGCGCCGGGCCGGGGAGGGCGGACGGCGGGCCGCGGGCCTCGGGCGCCCCTGGCCGCCTGCGGCGCTGCGCGGGCGCGCGGGGCCGGGAACCCGGCGGCGCGGTGGATCCTTGGGCGGCACTGCGTCACCTGCCGGGGCTCGTCGGGGACTGGTCTGCCGGGGTACCCGGCCCGGCCGCCGGGGTCGCGGAGGCGCTGGAGGGCGGCACCACGGTGCCCGGGGAGCCGGCCGGTGCCGGCGGGGCGGGCGAGGCCGGGGTGGTGGCGGGGGGCGCCGTCGGCGTACTGCTCTTCGGCGGAGGCGGGGTGGGGACGGGGTCGGCGGTGGTCTCGGCGGGTACGCCGCGGACCGTGCCGTCCGGGTTCAGGAAGGCGGGGCTGCCGCCGGGCACCATGCCCAGTTCGCGGGCGCGCCGCTCCAGGGCGTCCGGCTTGGAGTAGTTGTCGACGTCGTGCTGGAGAGCCTGCTGCTCGTCGGTGAGCTCGGTGGTCCGCTTCTTCAGCTCGCTCAGCCTGAACGACCCTTCATTGAGGGCCGAGTTGAGCACCAGGAGCGTGATCAGGCCGCCGCCCAGCAGCACCACGACCAGCAGGACGAAGGGGGTACGGGCCGCATTGCTGGGCCCGGACGGCATCAGCCGGGCGAGCCGCGCGGCGCGCCCTCTCAACTGCCCGGCCGGTTTGCTCACCGCGCCGCCCCCCGCGCCGCCGGCTTCCGGGTCCCCCGGCGCCGGACGGTCATCGTTCCTCCTCGCGGATCCGCTGGGCGCCGCGCAGCCGGGCGGGGGCGGCGCGCCGGTTCTCGGCGACCTCCTCCTCCGTGGGCAGTTCCGCGCCGCGGGTCAGCAGCTTCAGCCGGGGCTGGTAGCGCTCGGGGACGACCGGCAGTCCGGGCGGCGCCGTGGTGGCGGCGCCCGCCGCGAAGACCTGCTTGACCAGCCGGTCCTCCAGCGAGTGGTACGAGAGGACGGCGATGCGGCCGCCGACCGCGAGGCTCTGGACGGCGGCCGGAATGGCCCGCTCCAGGACGGTGAGCTCGCCATTGACCTCGATGCGCAGCGCCTGGAACGTCCGTTTGGCGGGGTTGCCACCGGTGCGCTTGGCTGCCTGGGGCAGCGAGTCACGGATCAGCTCGACGAGCCGGGCGCTGTTGCTGAACGGCTCCTTCTCGCGCTCGCGCACGATCGCCGAGACGATCCGCTTGGCCTGCTTCTCCTCGCCGTACGCGCGCAGGATCCGGACCAGTTCGCCCGGCGGATAGGTGTTCAGCACCTCGGCCGCGCCGATGCCGGTCGTCTGGTCCATCCGCATGTCGAGCGGGGCGTCCTGGGCGTACGCGAATCCGCGGTCGGCCTCGTCCAGCTGCATGGAGGAGACGCCGAGGTCGAACAGGACGCCCTGGACCTTCGGGATGCCGAGCCTGTCGAGCACCTCGGGCAGTTCGTCGTAGACCGCGTGCACCAGAGTGGCCCGGTCGCCGTACGGGGCGAGCCGCTCGCCGGAGAGCCGCAGCGCCTCCTTGTCGCGGTCCAGCCCGATCAGCCGTACGGAGGGGAAGGCGGAGAGCAGCGCTTCACTGTGCCCGCCGAGGCCGAGGGTGCAGTCGACGACCACGGGCGCCTGCGGGCCCGGCGCTTCCAGAGCCGGGGCCAACAGGTCCAGGCACCGCTGGAGCATCACCGGGACGTGTCGGGTCTGGCTCATGCGCCCTCTCAGGCTCAGGTCCCGGGTGGCCGCACGTACGGCCTGGTCCCCGCCCGCTCAGAAGGGGAGGTCGTCAGGCGCCGGGGAAGGGGCGCCGGCCGACCGGCGAGCGGGAGAGGGCCGGGCCCGTACGTACGCCGCACACACAGGGGAATTCTACGGAATGTGCAGGGTGTCGGTAACTTCCCGTTACTTTAGTCCACCCTGCCATTCGATCGATTCCCGATCAATCAGCCCGGCTGCGCGTCGCCCCGCCCTCCGTTCACCCGCCCGGACGCGCGACTGCGAGGCTTGTGGGTTACCTCACAACAAGTCTCGTTGACGTTCTTTGTCCCTTCTCACAGCACGACGGACGCGGGTGCGGGGGATAACGTCATAGCCATGTCGACTTCCGCGCAATCCCCCGCCGGTCCATCCGCCCCGGCCGCCGACCGGGCCCGCACCGGGGACACGGTCACCGATCGCCTCGTCGAGGCGAACGTCCGGTACGCCGCCGATTTCGAAGACCCGGGCATGGACGCCAAGCCGGTGCTGCGCGTCGCCGTGGTCGCCTGCATGGACGCCCGGCTCGACCTGCACGACGCGCTCGGCCTGGCGCTCGGTGACTGCCACACCATCCGCAACGCGGGCGGCGTGGTCACCGACGACGTGATCCGTTCGCTGACCATCAGCCAGCGGGCCCTCGGCACGCGCAGCGTCATACTCATTCACCACACCAATTGCGGCCTGGAGTCGATCACCGAGGAATTCCGCCAGGAGCTGGAGGCCGAGGTCGGCCAGCGTCCGGTCTGGGCGGTCGAGGCGTACAAGGACGCCGACCAGGACGTACGCCAGTCGATGCAGCGCGTGCGCACCTCGCCGTTCCTGCTGCACACGGACGACGTCCGCGGCTTCGTCTTCGATGTGACCACCGGCCTGCTGCGGGAGATCCTCCCTGCCTCCTGACCGGCCGGATGCCGCCCACCCGGAACCGAAAACCCTCCCGAAACCGGCATATCGCCCCTACTTGTCCACAGGCGAGTGACACGAAGCGGTAACGGCAACAAGAATGCCCGTGTGACATCCCGCGGACATGTCCAGGAGGGGTGTCCGTGTTTCGGGGTGGGCCGGACCGCTGTGTGCGCGTCGGCCCGTGAATGGGGTATCCCCTGCTCCTGGTGAGCGTGGGGCAGGGCCGAGGAGGGCCGGGTGACCACCTATGACGATCGAGCGAGCCTCACAGATCTGACCACGACTGCGGAGCGGGTGCGCAGGTCGGTGGAGAGCGTGATCGAGGGCAAGCCCGAGGTCGTACGGCTTTCGCTGACCGTACTGCTGGCGGAGGGACATCTCCTCATCGAGGACGTCCCCGGAGTCGGCAAGACGATGCTGGCCAAGGCGCTGGCACGGTCCATCGACTGCTCGGTGCGGCGCATTCAGTTCACGCCGGACCTGCTGCCCTCGGACATCACCGGTGTGTCCATCTTCGACCAGCAGCGGCGCGACTTCGAATTCAAGCCGGGCGCGATCTTCGCCCAGATCGTGATCGGCGACGAGATCAACCGCGCCTCGCCGAAGACCCAGTCGGCGCTGCTGGAGTCCATGGAGGAGCGCCAGGTCACCATCGACGGGCACAGCTACGAGCTGCCCGACCCGTTCATGGTGGTGGCCACCCAGAACCCGGTGGAGATGGAGGGCACCTATCCGCTGCCCGAGGCCCAGCGCGACCGGTTCATGGCGCGGGTGTCGATCGGCTATCCGACCGCGGAGGCCGAGCTGCAGATGCTCGATGTGCACGGCGGTCTCCCGCCGCTCGACGACCTCCAGCCGGTGGCGCACGCGCACGAGATCGTGAAGCTGATCGACGCGGTGCGGACGGTCCATGTGGCCGACGCCGTCCGGCGGTACGCGGTGGAGCTCGTCGGGGCCACCCGCAGCCACCCCGATCTCCGGCTCGGCGCCTCGCCCCGGGCCACCCTGCATCTGCTGCGCGCGGCGAAGGCCTCCGCGGCGCTGAGCGGCCGGGACTACTGCCTGCCGGACGATGTGCAGGCGCTGGCGGTCGCGGTGCTCGCGCACCGGCTGCTGCCGACGGCCCAGGCCCAGCTGAACCGTCGCACCGCCGAGCAGGTCGTGCTGGAGATCCTCCGGCAGACGCCGGTCCCGACCGCGAACGGTGGCGTCACCCAGGTTCAGCACCAGCCGGGCCGTCCGGCGTACGGCCAGCAGCAGCCCGGCACACGGCGGGTGTGATGACCGCCGGGGGTCCGGCCGCGATGGACGACGGCGACGAGAAGGGCGGTCTGCGGGCCGCCCTGGGCGGGCTGACCACCCGTGGGCGGTCCTTTCTGGCGGCCGGGATCGCCGCGGCGATCTGCGCCTATGTGCTCGGCCAGGCGGATCTGCTGCGGGTCGGGCTGCTGCTCACCGCACTGCCGCTGGTCTGCGTGGCGGTGCTCGTCCGCACCCGCTACCGGGTCGCGGGCACCCGGCGGCTCACGCCGTCCCGGGTCCCGGCGGGCACCGAGGCGCGGGTTCATCTGCGGATGGAGAACGTGTCACGGATGCCCACCGGGCTGCTGATGCTCCAGGACCGGGTGCCCTATGTGCTCGGGCCGCGGCCCCGGTTCGTGCTGGACCGGGTGGAGACGGGCGGCCGTCGTGAGGTGTCCTACCGGGTGCGGTCGGATCTGCGCGGGCGCTATCCGCTCGGACCGTTGCAGCTGCGGCTGAGCGATCCGTTCGGGATGTGCGAGCTGACCCGTTCGTTCAGCGCGTACGACACCCTCGTCGTCATTCCGCGGACCGAGCCGTTGCCGCCGGTGCGGCTGGCCGGCGAGGCCCCGGGGTACGGCGAGGGACGGCAGCGTTCCCTGGCGCTGGCCGGGGACGACGACGTGATCCCCCGCGGCTACCGGCACGGCGACGATCTGCGCCGGGTCCACTGGCGCTCGACGGCGCGCTACGGCGAGCTGATGGTGCGCCGCGAGGAGCAGCCGCAGCGGGCCAGGTGCACGGTGCTGCTGGACACCCGGCGGATCGCCTACCAGGGGGCGGGGCCCGACTCCGCCTTCGAATGGGCGGTGTCCGGGGCCGCTTCCGCGCTGACGCACATGCTGGAGCGGGGCTTCGCCGTCCGGCTGCTGACCGACGACGGGAACGCGGTTCCCGGCGAGGGCGAGGGCGGCTTCGCCGGATCGACACACGAGTCCGCCGACTCCGCGGGGCTGATGCTGGACACCCTGGCGGTGGTCGACCATTCCGACGGCGGTGGTCTGTCGCGCGCGTACGACGTGCTGCGCGGCGGCAACGAAGGGCTGCTGGTCGCCTTCTTCGGTGATCTGGACGAGGAGCAGGCGGCGGTGGCGGCGCGGATGCGGCAGCGCAGCGGCGGCGCAGTCGCCTTCGTACTGGACAGCGCGGACTGGGTGCAGGGCGATGTCCCGCGCGCAGCGGCGCGCGAGGCGTCCGAGCGGCGGCTGCGGCTGCTGCGGGAATCGGGCTGGACGGCCGTGGCGGTGGCACCCGGGACCGGTCTCGCCCGCTACTGGCAGCAGGCGGGGCACCAGGACGTGGCGGCGCAGTCCGCCGACATCGGCGGCGCCGCGGACGGCACGACAGGTTTCTCCGGGGGTTGGTCATGAGCAGTCGTGGTCGGCTGGCGCTGTGCGCCTTTGCGGCGACAGTGATGGCGGCGGCCTCGATGCTGCCGCTGGTCGAACCGGCCGGGTGGATCCTGCAGGCCGCATTCCTGCTGGCGGTCCAGAGCGGTGCGGGGGCGCTCGTTCGCCGGGCGCCCGTGCCCCGTGCCCTGGTCGTCGCGGCGCAGGTGCTGGTCACGCTGGTCGTGCTGACAGTGGTCTTCGCCCGGCAGCAGGCGGTGGCCGGTCTGCTGCCCGGCCCGGAGGCCGTCCAGCGGCTCGCGCATCTGCTGACGTCGGGCGCCGAGGACGTCGGTAGGTATGCCGCTCCGGCCCCTGTGACGGACGGCATCCGGCTGATGCTGATCGGTGGTGTGCTGCTGGTCGGACTGGCGGTGGACGCCCTCGCGGTGACGTTCCGCAGCGCGGCCCCGGCGGGTCTGCCGCTCCTCGCCCTCTACTCGGTGGCCGCGGGGCTGTCCGAGGGCGGGGCGGACTGGCTCTGGTTCCTGCTGGCGGCCGGTGGCTATCTGCTGCTTCTGCTGGCCGAGGGCCGGGACCGGCTCTCCCAGTGGGGGCGGGTCTTCAGCGGCGCGGCCGCCAGATCCCCAGGGGGTCCGGCGGTCGGTGCGGCGATGTCGAGCACCCGGCCGACGGCCCCGGTCCGCACCGGGCGCCGGATCGGCGCGCTGGCGCTGGGCGTCGCGCTGGTCGTCCCGGCGGCGCTTCCGGCGCTCGGCGGCGGGCTGCTGGCCGGGACGGGCGGCGGCGGGAACGGCAAGGGCGGCGGCGGCACCATCTCCGCGGTGAACCCGCTGGTCTCGCTGCAGGACAATCTGAACCAGCCGGAGAACCGGCAGGTGATGTCCTACCGCACCAATTCCGGTGCCCCGCAGGACTTCTATCTGCGGATTCTGGCCCTGGACCAGTTCAACGGGAGCGAGTGGCGGCCCTCCACGCGCCGTCTGAAGGACGTGCCGAAGCGGCTCCCCGATCCGGCGGGTCTCGGCCCGGACGTGGCGGTCACGGAGATCAGGACGAACATCTCCGCCTCCCGTTCCTACCAGCAGACCTATCTGCCGCTCCCCTATCCGGCGACCGAGGTCAAGGTCGACGGACGCTGGCGGTACGAACCGGAGGGACGCACGCTCGTCGGTGACCGCGGGGAGACCACCCGCGGCGCCCAGTACCAGGTCTCCAGCCTGGTGGTCGAGCCGACCGCCGAGCAGCTCGCCACGGCGGGCCCCGCACCGGCCGCTCTGCGGCGCGAGTACACCCGCGTTCCCGCCTCCCTGCCGAAGGTGGTCGAGGAGACTGCGGACAGGGTGACCAAGGGCGCCGCCAACGATTACGAGCGGGCGGTGAAGCTGCAGGACTACTTCGCCTCGGGCGGCGGCTTCACCTATGACACCTCGGTGAACTCGGGCACCGGGAGCGCGGCGATCAGCCGGTTCCTCAAGGACAAGCAGGGGTTCTGCGTCCACTTCTCCTTCGCGATGGCCGCGATGGCACGGACGCTGGGCATTCCGGCCCGGGTCGCGGTGGGCTTCACCCCCGGCACCGGCCAGTCGGACGGTTCGGTCTCGGTGGGCCTGCGCGACGCCCATGCCTGGCCCGAGCTCTACTTCGAGGGCGCCGGGTGGACCCGTTTCGAGCCGACTCCGACGCGGGGCAGCACACCCTCGTACACCCAGGAAGCCGCCCCCACGGGCGACACGAACGTCCCGGCCCTGCCGGAGAAGGGCTCCTCCGCGGCTCCCTCGGCCGCACCGTCCGTCCCGGACAGCTGCCCGGCGCAGATGCGCAAGCAGGGCGAGTGCGGCAGCACGGCGGCTCCCGGGGTGGCGGCTCCGACGGATTCCGGGACACCGACGGGCACCGTCGTCGGTCTGGTCCTGCTCGCCGTGGTGGTCCTCGCACTGCCGCTGCTGCCGCTGCTCTGGCGGCTCCGGGCCCGCAGGCGCAGGCTGGGCCTCTCCGCCCGGCGTACGCCGCCCACGGAGCAGGGTGTCACCGGCGCCGGCACCGGTTCGGACCGCAGCGCCGAACCGGGCCGCGCGCCGGTGCACGCGGTGTCCGGCACGCTCGCGGCCTGGCAGGAGATCACCGACACGGCCTGGGACCACGGCATCGAGCCGGACGACTCCCGGACCCCGCGCAAGGCGGCGGCCCGGGTGGTGCGGCTCGGGCAGCTGGGACCCGATGCGGCGGCCGCGGTGCACCGGGTCGCCGGGGCGGTGGAGCAGGTCCTCTACGCACCCGAGCCCCGGCCGAGCACCGGGCTGGCCGAGGACGTGGAAACGGCACGAGCCGGTCTGCGGGCCTCTGCCGACCGGATCACCCGGATCCGGGCCGTGGTGGCACCGCGCTCGGCCGTTCGGGTGATCTGGGCGGCCTCGGACCGCTGGGCGGCGGTCACCGGCAGGTGGACGGCGCTGTGGCGCCGGGACCGGTGGGCGGGACGGCTCCGGCGGCCGTCGCGCCAGCAGGGGTGACCGGGGCCGTGGCCCTCGCGAAGGCCCGTAGGGACGCCTCTCGCGAGGGCCCGGCCGCAAGGAAGCCGGGCCGACGGCCACCCGCCGCGGCCTGTGCCGGGCACGCATGAGGGGCGGCCGCGAAGTCGCGGCCGCCCCTCACCAAGTATGTCCGAGGGCCTACTGGCCCTGCTCGTCGCGGCGGCGCTGCCACCGCTGCTCGATGCGGTTCATCACGGTCCGGCGCTGCCTGGGCCGACCGCGCTCACCGGCGCCTCCTGCTGCCGGATGCTCGCCCGGTTTGGGTGCCTTGCGCCACCCGGTGACCGCAAGGACCGCGCAGCCCAGCATGACGAGAAATCCCACCACACTGATCCAGATGAGCTGGGCGACCATTCCGGCCATGAGGAGCGCGATACCCACCAGGAAGCCTGCGACCGCCTGGTAGACCCGTCGCCGGGTGTACGTACGCAGCCCGCTTCCCTCGAGCGCTGTCGCGAACTTGGGATCTTCGGCGTACAGCGCTCGCTCCATTTGCTCGAGCATTCGCTGCTCGTGCTCCGAGAGCGGCACGGAGTCCTCCTCGTCGTCGGCCGCGGGGGGCGGCCGGTATGCGGCCCTTCCAGGATAGGCAGGGAATCGCCCCCGTGAAACCCGCCTTCTTGCCCATCAGCCAGTCCGGGCCGCCACAACGGCTCAGCTGCTGAGGCGTTGATTCCCCAACCTCCGATCCGTCATGCCGGATGGTGTCCCCCGATCATACGGGGCGAAGCACCCGATCGGGGGTCCAGGTGCGTACTCCGTCTGCCGCTGCACCGCTGATCAGCCGTGCTGCGTCCGGAGCCGCCGGACCGGACCGGCTGGCGCTCAGGCGCGCTTCGTGCCCAGGACGTGCAACTGCGTCGCGACCGAGTGGAAGGCGGGCAGTTCGGCCGCGGCGGACTCCAGCTTGAGCAGGGCCTCCACGGCGCCGGGCTCCGTGTCCACCAGGACGCCGGGCACCAGGTCGGCGAAGACCCGTACGCCGTGGACCGCGCCGACCTCGGCGTCGGCCCCGGAGACCAGCTCGGTGAGCTGCTCCGCGGTGTAGCGCCGGGGCATCGGATCGCCCTCGCCCCAGCGGCCCGCCGGGTCGCTGAGCGCCTGCCGGGCCTCGGTGAAGTGACCGGCGAGCGCCCGCGCCAGGACGGCACCGCCGAGCCCGGCGGCGAGCAGGCTGAGCGCACCGGACGGCCGGAGCGCCGCCACCGCGTTGCGTACGCCCTCGGCGGGGTCGTCCACGTACTCCAGGACGCCGTGGCACAGCACCGCGTCGTACCCACCGCGTTCGACGACCTCGAACAGGCCGTGGATGTCTCCCTGGACGCCGCGGACCCGCTCGGCCACCCCGGCCTCGGACGCACGGCGCTCCAGCGCGAAGAGCGCGTTGGGGCTGGGGTCGACGACGGTGACACGGTGGCCGAGCCGGGCGACCGGCACCGCGAAGATGCCGGTGCCGCCGCCGGTGTCCAGGACGTCCAGGGCGTCCCTGCCGGTCGCCTTCACCCGGCGGTCGAGGGCGTCCTTGAGGACCTCCCAGACCACGGCGGTACGGAGGGAGGCGCGGGGGCGCAGCTGGTCCGACACGGCAGATGACTCCTCGGCACGGTGCCGCCTGTGACGGCGGAGCGTGAACAGTGCAGGTGGTACGAGCGCTTCCCACCCTATTGCCTCACGCCGCCGCGCCCGTCATCCCGCGTCGGACCGCTCCCTCCTGGCCTGCGGGAGCACCGGCTGGAGCACCAGCAGCCGCTCGACCAGACGCAGGAACATCGCCGCGTCGCGCAGCAGGTCGTCGGCGTCCCGCCGGCTGGCCGCACCGGGTATCCCGGCTTCGGCACGGGCCCTGCGGCGGGCACCGGCAGCAAACAGCGCGCTCCATTCGGTCAGCTCGGGAGCTATTTCGGGCAGGACCTCCCAGGCGCTGCGGATGCGCTCCCGGCGCCGCCTGGACGTCTCCGGGCGGCCCCGCGCGGCGAGCACCGCGGCCGCGGTGCGCAGCGCTGCGAGATGGGCGGTGGCATACCGTTCGTTCGGCACATCGAGAACGGCGGCCTCGTCGAGGCCGGTGCGGGCCTTCGCGAGCAGATCGAGGGCGGCGGGCGGCGCCGTGGTGCGGCGCAGAACGGGGTGGACATCGCTTGCCGGGCCGGTCAGTGAGGGGGCAGGGCCGTCTGCGCGGCGCCGGGGTGCGGCTGCTGCGGACGAGTGGGCCATGACGAAACCTCCTGTCTCGTGTAACGACTCCGTGGCCGTCTGTGTCCATCGTGAGGGGCACCACTGACAATCGACCCGAATCCCCTCCGACCTGCCGTTTTGCTTCGTCCGCCAGTTCGGGCTACCTTTTTGCACTGACCAGTCAGTTCAAAACATGGGAGAGGGTCTGTGGACAGCCCGCACGGGGCATCCGTCACCGCCGAGAATTTCGGCCTCAAGGGGCCGCGCGGCTGGGCCTTCCGGGGCCTGGGCATCGATGCCGGACCCGGCTCACTGGTGGCGGTCGAGGGCCCGTCCGGCTCGGGCCGTACCTGCCTGCTGCTCGCTCTCACCGGCCGGATGCGCCCCACCGAGGGCCAGGCGAAGGTCGGCGGGCTGCGTCTGCCGCGCAAGATGGCCGCCGTACGCCGCATCGCCGCGCTCGGCCCGGTCCCCGGCGTCAGCGAGCTCGACGCGGCCTTCACCGTCGACGAGCACCTGCGCGAGCGGGCCCTGCTGCAGCGCCGCTTCGACGGTTCGCTGCGCGCCCTGCTGCGCCCGCGTGCCGAACGGGCCGCCACCGCCCGGGCACGGATCGACACGGCGCTGGACGCCGCCGGACTCGACCCGGCCACCCTGCCCAAGGCCGGGCGGACCTCCGTACGGGATCTGGAGCGGCTGGAGGCGCTGCGGCTCTCCGTCGCCCTCGCACTGATCGGCACCCCCCGGCTGCTCGCGGTGGACGACACCGACCTCAAGCTCTCCGACGCCGAACGGACCGAGGCCTGGGACCTGCT
The DNA here is from genome assembly GCF_014649535.1 of Streptomyces gelaticus. GTDB lineage: Bacteria > Actinomycetota > Actinomycetes > Streptomycetales > Streptomycetaceae > Streptomyces > Streptomyces gelaticus. Next base: position 104,730 of record NZ_BMTF01000002.1, on the reverse strand, counting down.
GCGGTCCGTCGCGGACAACGGCACGACCGTGCTCGCCGTATGCAGCCAGGCGCCCGAGGACGCGATCACCCTGCGCACGGAGAGCACCGACGACGCAGCCGGCACGGCCGCGAGGAGCGCGACCGGGGAAACCACGACCGAGGAAGGAACGGCCGATGCGTTCGCCGAGACTGGCCGCGCTTGAGCTCAGGCGTTTCGGCAGGGGAAAGCTCCCGCGCGCCGCGCTGGTCGCGCTGCTGCTCCTGCCCCTGCTGTACGGCGCCCTGTACCTGTGGTCCTTCTGGGACCCGTACGGCCGCCTCGACAAGATTCCCGTCGCACTGGTCAACAACGACAAGGGCACCACCGCGGACGGCAAGCGCATCGCGGCCGGTGACGAGATCACCGGCAAGCTCCTGGACTCCAAGGTCTTCGACTGGCACGAGGTGAGTTCCGCCGAGGCCGACAAGGGGGTCGAGGACGGCACGTACTACCTCTCGCTCACCATGCCGTCGGACTTCAGCAAGCGGATCGCGTCCAGTTCGGGCGACTCCCCCGAGGCCGGCGCCCTCCAGGTGCGGACCAACGATGCCAACAACTACATCGTCGGGCAGATCTCCCGCTCGGTCTTCTCCGAGGTGCGCACCGCCGCGTCGACCAACGCCTCGCGCAGCTTCTACGACCGGATCTTCATCAACTTCTCCGACCTCCACGACGCGACGGCGAAGGCCGCCAAGGGTGCCGACGACCTCAAGGGCGGCATCGGCAAGGCCAAGAAGGGCTCGCAGGATCTCGCGGACGGGCTGAAGGACGCCAAGGCCGGCAGCAACAGGCTGGCAGGCGGGATCGTCAAGCTGGACAAGGGCGCGAGCGACCTCGAAACCGGCTCCCGCCAGGTGGCCGAGGGCACTCAGCAGCTCGCCGACAAGGTGAACGGGGTGGCCGCCGACGTCCGCCCGTTCCTCAAGGACAACGGCAAGTCGATCGGCGACACCGCCCGGCTGGTCTCCGACTCCTCGAAGACCGTGCGGGACAACCTCGACCTGCTGGTGAAGGCGGCGCCCACCGCGGCCACCGCAGCCCGCACCGCCTCCGACGACCTGGCCGGGATCTACCGCACCAGCTGCACGGAGGAGCCGGTCCCCGACTCCACCGTCTGCCCCCCGCTGAAGCGCGCCACGACCGCGGCGGCCGATGTCGCCGACGTGGCCGACGACGTGAACGCACTGGTCACCAGCCAGAACGGCGATCTGAAGAAGCTGCGCACCCAGCTGACCACCCTTCAGCGGCAGGCCGACGCCCTGGCCGAGCACGCGCCGCGCCTGGACGAGGACCTGGGGTCCGCCGTCAAGAAGGTCAACGCGCTCAACACCGGCGCCCACAAGGTCGCGAAGGGTGCCGGCGACCTGCACACCGGACTGGTGACGGCCAGGACCGGTTCCGCCGACCTGGACAGCGGCGTGGGCAATCTCAAGAAGGGCGCGGCGAATCTGGATGGCGGGCTGATCCGGCTCGGCGACGGCTCGACCACCCTGGCCCAGGGGCTCAACGACGGTGTCGGCGCGATCCCCGACTACGACAAGAAGGACCGCGACGCCCGTACCGGTGTGATGGCCGACCCGGTGCAGCTGGCCTCCCAGTCGCTGCACGCGGCCCCCAACTACGGCACCGGTTTCGCGCCCTACTTCATCCCGCTCTCCCTCTGGGTCGGCGCGATGGTGGCCTACATGCTGATCCAGCCGCTCAACCGGCGCGCGCTCGCCGCCGGGGCCTCCGCCTGGCGGATCGCCTTCGCGGGCTGGCTGCCGGTGGTCGCCATCGGTCTGCTCCAGGTGGCCGCCCTGATGTCCGTACTGCACTGGGGGCTCGGTCTGCAGATGGCCCGCGCCGCCGGGACGGTCGGCTTCCTGGCGCTGGTGACCTGCTGCTTCGCAGCGATCGTGCAGTGGCTGAACGCCCGGTTCGGAGCCGCGGGACGGATCCTCGTGCTGGCGGTGCTGATGCTCCAGCTGACCTCGGCCGGGGGTACGTATCCCGTCCAGACCAGCCCCGGGTTCTTCAACGCGATCCACCCCTACCTGCCGATGAGTTACATCGTCGACGGGCTGCGCCGGCTGATCACGGGCGGCGGGCTGGGCCCGGTCTGGCAGGGCAGTGCGGTGCTGCTGGCCTTCACGGCGGGTGCGCTCGCCCTGACCGCGGTGGCCGCACGTCGCAAGCAGGTGTGGACCCTGGACCGGCTCCACCCGGAGCTGAGCCTGTGAGCACGCCGGAACCTGTGAGAATCGGGGACATGGAAAGCAGTAGCACCACGCGTCGCCGGGCCACCCGGCAGAGGCTCTACGAAGCGGCCGTGACCCTCATCGCCGAGAAGGGCTTCTCGGCGACCACGGTGGACGAGATCGCCGAGCGCGCCGGCGTCGCCAAGGGCACGGTCTACTACAACTTCAAGAGCAAGACCGAGCTCTTCGAGGAGCTGCTGCGCCACGGCGTCGGCCTGCTCACGGCCTCGCTGCGCACCGCGGCCGAGGAGACCGGCGAGCGCGGCGGCACCCGGGTCGAGGCCCTGGACGCGATGATCCGGGCCGGTCTGGTCTTCATCGACCGCTATCCGGCCTTCACCCAGCTGTACGTGGCGGAGCTGTGGCGCACCAACCGGGCATGGCAGGGAACCCTCCTGGTGGTGCGTCAGGAGGCCGTCGCGGTGGTCGAGGAGGTGCTGCGCGAGGGTGTGGGCAACGGTGAGCTCAGCGAGGAGATCGACATCCCGCTGACGGCTGCCGCGCTCGTCGGCATGGTGCTGGTGGCCGCCCTGGACTGGCAGGCGTTCCAGCCCGAGCGTTCGATCGACGATGTGCACTCGGCGCTCTCGCTGCTCCTGCACGGGCGGGTCAGCGGGCGCTGACCGTCCCGGACCAGAGCCCGGCAGCGCAGAAAAACGCCGGTCCGGTGAGGCTCGATCCCCCCGAGCCGCGCCGGACCGGCGTCTTCCGTACTGCCGGAGAGCCTTCCCCCGTGACCCTCGTTCCCCCGTGGTCCCCGGGCTCTCCGTTGTGCTCCCCCGATCCGGAGGGAGCGCCGCGACCGTTCCGCCGCCCCGTGCCGGCGGTGCGGAGCCGCGCCCCTCTCCGTGCGTTCCACTCTCCCGTCAGCGCAAGTGGAAGCTCATCCGCGCACCTACTCATCTCGTCGCCTAGGTACGGATACTCAGAGCTGCGCACCCGACCCGGCCCCGGGCGTTGCTCCATCTGGTTACGATCGCGTCCGTGTCCGTACTTCCCCTGGTGTTCACAAGCGGCTGGGCGAGCGGGATCAACGCCTACGCGGTGGTTCTGCTGCTCGGTGTCTTCGGTGCGACCGGCCTGACCGACGAGGTGCCCGCGTCGCTGCAACGCACCGATGTCCTCGTCGTGGCCGGCGTGCTCTTCCTGTGCGAGGTGGTGGCCGACAAGATCCCCTACGTGGACTCGGTCTGGGACTCGGTGCACACCGTCGTCAGGCCGATCGCCGGTGCCGTCGTGGCCGCGCTGCTGGCCGGCGAGAGCGGCTCGCTGCCGCAGCTCGCTGCCGCGGCGGTGGGCGGTTCCACCGCGCTGATGAGCCATCTGGTGAAGGCGGGCACCAGAATGGCGGTCAACTCCTCCCCCGAACCGTTCAGCAATGTCGTGGTGAGCATCGCGGAGGACCTGGGTGTCGCCGGGATCGTCACCTTCGCGATATTCCATCCGGTGGTGGCCGCCGTCATCGCGGGGACGCTGCTGGTGCTGGGCATCGTCGTAGTGGCCTTCCTGGCCTCCAGAATCCGTCGCTATCTGCGCCGCAGGGCTCAGCGGCGGGAGGAGAAACGCCTGGCCGGGGCGGGTTCGCACTGGCCGGCGGAGTGACTGTCGGTGGTGGCCGCTAGGGTCACTGACATGGCACGTATTGCGGTGATCGGCTCCGGGATGGGCGCGATGGCGGCGGCCGCCCGGCTCGCCGTGGCAGGCCACCGGGTGACGGTGTACGAGCGGTCGGAGACCTTCGGCGGTTCGGTCGGCCGGTATGCCCATGAGGGCTTCGCCTTCGACACCGGTCCGGCGCTGCTGCATCTGCCCGCCGTCTACCGCGACTTGTTCGTGAAGACCGGCAAGGAGCCGCTGGAGCGGTGCGTCACCATGACGCAGGTCGATCCCGCGAGCCGTCATCTGTTCGCCGACGGCACGGCGGTCTCGCTGCCGAACGCCTCACGGGCCGGAGTCGTCTCCGCGCTGGACGGCGCGCTCGGCGGCGGTGCGGGCGCGGCCTGGGGCGAGTTCCTGGACCGGGCGCGCGATGCCTGGGACCGGTCCCGGCGCCCGCTGCTGGAGGAGCCGCTGCGCTCCGACTGGCAGGTGCTGGGCCGTGATCCGTATCCGGCGCTCCGCCGGCGCCGCCTGCTGCGCTCCGCCCGCCAGGCGGGCACGGTCGCGGAGGTCGGCGCGTGGGAGCTGGCGGACCCCCGGCTGGCCGCGCTCCTCGACGGATACGCCCTGTCGTACGGGCTCGATCCGCTGCGCGCCCCGGCGGCCGCGGCGCTGCTGCCGTACATGGAGGAGACGTTCGGCAGCTGGTACGTCTCCGGTGGGATGCGGGCCCTGGCGCAGGCGGTGTACGAGCGGTGCCTGGACCGGAAGGTGGAGTTCGTCTTCGGCGCCGAGGTGGCCCGGGTCGTCGAGAAGGACGGCCGGGCGGCGGGCGTCGAGCTCATGGACGGCACGGTCGCCGAGGCCGGCCATGTGGTGCTGGGAGCCCGGCCGCGGCCGGAGCTGGTGCCCGGTCAGGAGCTGTGGCAGGGCGGCGACGTGGCGGTGCAGCCCCGGCCCGGGCAAGGGGTGGTGCCGGGACGCTTCCTGGTTCTGCTCTCGTTGCGCGGCGCCCGGCCCGCCGATGCCGTGCACCGGACGCTGGTGCATCCGCAGGACGGCACGGCGGAGCGCGAGGCGGTGTTCGCCGGAAGGCTCGCCGAGCGCCCCACGGTGACGGTGCTGCGCCCGGACGACCCCTCGACCCGCCCCGACGACGCGCACGAGGCGGTGACGCTGATGGCGACGGTCGCCCCGCACGGAGCGGTGGACTGGACGGACCCGGCAGTGCGCGAGCGGTGCGCCGATGCGCTGATCGAGGCGGCGGCCGCGGCCGTGCCCGGGATACGGGAGCGGATGCTCCGGGCCGAGGTGCGGACACCGGTCGAGACGGCTGCCGACACCGGCGCCGAGGGCGGTTCGGTGCCCGCGCCCGCGCTGGCCGGTGCGGGCGGCGCGCTTCTGCACCCGGGCAACCGCACCCGGCTGCCGGGGCTCTACGCGGCGGGCGGCTGGTCGCACCCGGGCGGCGGGCTGGCCCACGCGGGCATGTCGGGGGCGCTGGTCGCCGGGCTCATCGTCGAGGGCGACGGCTTCCGGGGCTCCCAGTGACCGGGAGAGCCGGCGGCCGGGCCCGGCCGTCCGCCCCTCGTCAGTAGCGGTACTGCTGCTCGTCGTAGCCGTTGCCGTTGTTGTAGCCGTTCGGGTACGGGGCGGGCCGCGTGGGCGGCTCCGGCGGGGCGACGGGGTACTGCTCGCCCTCGCGCTGCTGAGGCACCCAGACACCGCCCGGCGGCGTCTCGGAGGCGTACTGCTGGGCGTACGGGTCGGCGTCGTACTCCTGTCGGCCGCCGAAGCTGTCGAAGCCGTTGCCGAAGCTGTCGTACGTGTCGTACTGAGCGGGACCGCCGGTGGTGCCGCTCCCGATGTACGGATCGGAGTACGCGGCGTACTGCTGCCGCTCGGTGCCGTAGTCGTACGGCCCCGTGAGCGGGTCATGACCGGCGTACTGTTCCTGGCCCTGCACCCCGTACGCGGCGGAGGCGGGCGCGGCGTACGGGTCGTACGCGGCGTGCTGCGGCTGTCCCCCGTGGCCCGGTTCCTGCTGTGCGCGGTGATGATCGGAGTAGACGCCGTACTGGCCGGTGTCGTCCGGCATCGGCTCGGGTTCGTAGACCGCGGTCGCCGGAGCCTCGGTGTCCGCGCGCTGCGGGGTCTGCTCGTCGTGCGGCGCCATCTCCAGGTCCGACACCTGGAGCGTGGGCCCGCGGCCCTCCCGCTCACCGCCGCCCCGGCGACGGCGGCTCGCACCGGGCTTGCCCCCTATGGCCCAGCCGGTGGAGAAGCCGCGCCGGAAGGAGAGCGTGACGTAGGTCTGGCCGGTGGCGAAGGCGATCGTGCCGAGGACGATGACGAGCACCGACGGAATCAGCACGCCGAGGACCACGCAGCCGAAGCCGCCGAAGGCGAGCAGACGCCAGCGAAGGCGCGCCTTGTACTGCAGGAGCACCTCGCCGAGCAGCCACAGCGCGACTATTCCGAACGCGATGTAGAGGACCGTCCAGCCCATGCCCGCCCCCTCCTACGGCCACCGCCCCGGGTCGCGGCGGATACGGCCGGTCACGACTGCTTGTGCAGTCCGAGATTCTCGTAGATTTCGAGCGTCGCCGTCGAGTTGTTGAGCGTGATGAAGTGCAGTCCGGGCACACCCTCGGATCGCAGCCTCGCGCAGAACTGCGTTGCGAAGTCGATTCCAATGGAGCGTACAGCGGCGGGATCGTCCTTGGCGGCGAGGATGCGTTCTTTCAGGGACGAGGGGAAAGACGCGTTGCTGAGCTGCGCAAATCTGTCCAGCTGTTTGACGCTGGTCAGCGGCATGACCTCGGGGATGATCGGGGTTTCGCAACCCGCAGCGACCACGCGGTCACGCATACGCAAATAGTCCTCCGGATCGAAGAACATCTGGGTGATCGCATAGTCGGCACCGGCGCGGCACTTGTCCACGAAATGCCGGATGTCGGTGTCCCAGTCGGTCGAGCGCGGGTGCATCTCGGGAAATGCTGCGACGCCGACACAGAAATCGCCGGATTCCTTGATGAGCCGGACGAGATCGGCCGCGTACCGCACGCCCTGCGGGTGCTTGACCCACTCGCCCATCGGGTCGCCCGGCGGGTCTCCGCGTACGGCGAGGATGTTCCGGATCCCGGCGTCCGCGTACTGCCCGACCATGTTGCGCAGCTCGGCGACGGAGTGGTTGACCGCCGTGAGGTGGGCGACCGGAGTGAGGGTGGAATCGGCCGCGATCCGCTCGGTGGCCTTCACCGTCCCGGCCCGGGTGGAACCACCGGCCCCGTAGGTCACGGAGACGAAGCTCGGCCGCACCGCCTCGACCCGGCGCAGCGCGTTCCAGAGGTTCCGCTCGCCCTTCTCGGTCTTGGGTGCCCAGAACTCGAACGAGTACGAGGTCTTGCCGGTCGCGAGAAGCTCACGCACCGTACGCGCGTGATCTGTCCTGGTGGATGGTGTGCCAAGGGCCATACGGGCAGGTTAACCAGAGCGCGACGGCCGAAGGACCGGACCAGCGCGAATTGCCCGAATTGACTGGTAGTTTGTCCACCCTTCGGACACTTGGCCGGATCACACCGCGGTGCGTGCCCGGATCCTTCCGGCCAGCTCGGCGGCGGCGGCGGCCGGGTCGGCGGCCTCGGTGATCGCCCGTACGACGACGACTCGGCGGGCTCCGGCGTCCAGCACCTCGTCGAGATTGCCGGCGTCGATCCCGCCGATGGCGAACCAGGGGCGCGCCTGGTCGAGAGAGGCGGCGTACCTCACCAGGTCCAGGCCGGGGGCGTGCCGTCCGGGCTTGGTCGGGGTGGGCCAGCAGGGGCCGGTGCAGAAGTAGTCCACGCCGCGCTCGGCGACGGCCGCGTCGACCTCGGGCCGGGCGTGGGTGGAGCGGCCGATCAGCACGTCGTCGCCGAGCACGGCGCGGGCGGCGCGCACCGGCAGGTCGCCCTGGCCGAGGTGGAGCACGTCGGAGCCGATGGCATGGGCGACATCGGCCCGGTCGTTCACCGCGAGTAGCTTGCCGTGGCGCCGGCACGCGTCGGCGAGGACGGCCAGGTGGTCGAGCTCCTCGGCCGCCTCCATGCCCTTGTCGCGGAGCTGGACGATGTCCACCCCGGAGGCGAGGACGGCGTCGAGGAACGCGGGGAGGTCGCCCTGGCGCCTGCGCGCGTCCGTGCACAGATAGAGCCGGGCATCGGACAGCAGCGCGCGAGACGTGGACATGGTGCGGTTCCCCCTGGGAGAGCGTCGTGGGGCGGTCGGCGCCGGACGGTGCGGGGGCGCGGGCCGCGCGGTGTCGCGCGGCCCGTCCCTCTCATCTGCGGCCGGCGGTCAGACGGCGAGCGCCTGGGCGCGGCGCTTCACCTCCGTGCCGCGATTCTCGCTCAGTGCCTGGGCGGGGGTGCCCGGCAGGGTCGGGTCGGGGGTGAAGAGCCACTCCAGCATCTCTTCGTCGTTGTAGCCGTCGTCCTTCAGGAGTGTCAGGGTGCCGGAGAGGCCCTTGACCACCTTGTCGCCGTCGATGAAGGCGGCAGGCACCTGGAGCGTCCGGTTCTCACCACGCCGTACGGCGATCAGCTGGCCTTCCTTGACCAGCTGCCGCACGCGCGTCACCTCGACATCGAGCATCTCGGCGATGTCGGGCAGGTGGAGCCAGGCGGGGACGAGAGCATCGGTCTTTGCGTCAATCTCGGTCACGAGTACAAGCCTGCCATCCCGCACCGACAGCCGATACCCGGACTCAGCCCTTCAGGGCCCCGCGGACCACGTCAGGGGCCCGGCGGTGGCTCCGGCGGCCGCCGGAGACCAGCCGTGCGCGGGGTCACGCGCTACTGCCGGACCGCCGACTTCAGGGGTACGGAGGGGTCGGCGGCCCGCGCCGGATCGAGCCGCGCCCCCGCCTCGATGAGCCTGCGCCCCTGCGCCAGATCGCGCGGCCGGCCGACGGCGAGCACCGCGACCAGCACGCCGTCGCGCAGCCAGCACACCGACCAGGCGGGCTCGGCAGGATCGCCGCGCCACAGCAGGGTGTCGGCGCTCCCGTGGTGGCCCGCGTACTGCACGAAGCGGTCGAACTGCTCGGACCAGAAGTACGGCACGGGGTCGTAGGCCACCGGCTCCGCGCCGTCACCGGCGAGCGCCGCGATGATGTTGGCGGCGGCGGTGCGCGGGCCCTGGAGCGCGTTGTCCCAGTGGTGGACGAGCAGGCGTTCGCCGTACCGGGCGGAGGGGAAGGAGGCGCAGTCGCCGACCGCGTACACATCGGGCAGCGAGGTGCGCAGCGCGCCGTCGGCGGTCACCGAGCCGTCGGGGCCGAGCTCGATGCCGGAGCCGGCCAGCCAGCCGGTGGCGGGCCGGGCGCCGATTCCGACGACCACCGCTCCGGCCGGGACCGTACGGCCGTCCGCGAGGACCACCCGGCCCGGCTCGACGCGGTCGACCCGGGCACCGGTGAGGAGTTCGGCGCCGATCTCCGCGTACCAGGCGGCCATCGGGGCGGCGACCTCCGCGGGCATCGCGCCCGCGAGGGGCCGGTCGGCGGCCTCGACGACGGTGACCGCGCAGCCCGCGGCGCGGGCCGCGGTGGCGAACTCGGCACCGATCCAGCCCGCGCCGACGACCACGACACCGTGCTGCTCGTCGAGGACCGGACGCAGCCGTGCCGCGTCGTCGAGGGTGCGCAGCAGATGGACGCCGGTAACACCCTCGGCCCCGGGCAGCACGACGGGCTGGGCACCGGTCGCGATCACCAGGACGTCGTAGGGGACGGGGCCCGACGGGGTGTCCAGTTCATGCGCCGCGGGGCGCACGCCGGTGACCTCGCGGCCCAGTTGCAGATCGATCTCCAGCGCCTCGAAGTCGATGTCGAAGGCGGAGTCCTCGGCCTTGCCGAGCAGCACCGCCTTGGACAGCGGGGGCCGGTCGTAGGGCTGATGCGGCTCGGCGCCGATCAGGGTCACCGGGCCGGCGAAGCCCTTTTCCCGCAGGGCGACCGCGGTCTGCACCCCGGCCATGCCCGCTCCGACGATGACGACGCGGCGTGCTGGGCGCCGGTCCGGCTGCTCTGACTGCTGCTGCTCGCTCACCCGTACACCTTAAGCACCTGACAGATCGTCAGGAAAGAGCGAGTTCCTCGACCGTGCTCGTCCCGCTGCCCGCCTGCGACTCCCACTCCCAGCGCTCGTCCAGCCGGACCCGGCCGTCCGCGAGGTCGACGACGGTGGAGACACAGTGGCCGGATGCTGTCGTTCCGTCCTGCTTCAGCTGGACGTACCGGAAGTCGAGCACGTCGCCGGTCCGGGTTCCGACGAGGTGGCCGCGCACCACGTCGCCGCCCGCGTACTCGGCCCAGATCCGGCCGTCCTCCTCGTGGTACGTGAAGCGGGTACCGGTACCGACCTGGCCGGGCGCCTGGTCGGCCACCGGTGACAGGACGAGTCCGTCGAGCGAACGGGCCACGGCGGCTGCTCCCTTACTGGGCCGGAGGGGCGGGGTTTAGGGTGGCCAACGTAAAGCACTCGCGGGAGCCCGGACGCACCGGGCTGAGAGGGAGGCTGGGCGGCCTCCGACCGTACGAACCTGATCCGGGTCATGCCGGCGAAGGGAGGGGCTGGAAGCCCATGCGTTCTTCTCGGAACGGAAACGGATCCGATGTCCTGGTCGTCGGGGGCGGGATCATCGGCCTGGTGACCGCCTGGCGGGCCGCGCAACGCGGACTGCGCACCGCGGTCGCCGATCCCGAACCGGGTACCGGGGCCGCCCGGGTGGCGGCCGGCATGCTGGCCGCCGTCACCGAACTCCACTACGGCGAACAGCTGCTGCTGGGCCTCAATCTCGCCTCCGCCGCCCGCTATCCGGCCTTCGCGGCCGAGCTGGAGGAGGCGAGCGGGCAGGAGACCGGCTTCCGCGCCTGCGGCACCCTGGCCGTCGCGCTGGATGCCGACGACCGGGCCCATCTACGGGACCTGCACGCCCTGCAGCGGCGTTCGGGACTGGAGTCGCAGTGGCTCACCGGACGTGAGTGCCGCCGTCTGGAGCCGATGCTCGCGCCGGGAGTCCGGGGCGGTCTGCGGGTCGACGGCGACCACCAGATCGATCCGCGCCGACTGGCCGCCGCCCTGCTGACCGCCTGCGAGCGGGCCGGAGTGCTCTTCCACCGCGGCTGGGTGGAACGCCTGAGCGTGGTGGGCGACCGGGCCGCCGGAGCGGTGCTCGCCGGGGGTACGGAGCTCGCGGCCGACCAGGTCGTGCTCGCCGCGGGCAGCCTCAGCGGCCGGCTGGCAGGAGTGCCGGACGAGGTCGTGCCGCCGGTCCGGCCGGTGAAGGGCCAGGTGCTGCGGCTGACCGTGCCGGCGCCGTACGCACCGTTCCTGAGCCGGACGGTACGGGCCCTGGTCCGGGGCAGCCATGTCTATCTGGTGCCGCGCGAGAACGGCGAACTCGTCGTCGGCGCCACCAGCGAGGAGATGGGCTGGGACACCACCGTCACCGCGGGCGGCGTCTACGAGCTGCTGCGCGACGCCCACGAACTGGTGCCCGGCATCACCGAGCTGCCGCTCACCGAGACCCTGGCCGGCCTGCGCCCCGCCTCCCCCGACAACGCCCCGCTGCTCGGCCCCACCGCCCTGCCCGGCCTCCACCTCGCCACCGGCCACCACCGCAACGGGGTGCTGCTCACGCCCATCACCGGTGACGTCATGGCCGAGCTCCTCACCGGCGGCGAGCCGCCCGAGCCGGCCCGCCCCTTCACCCCGCACCGCTTCCCGTCCCCCGCCGTCTCCGTACGTCAGGAGCAGCCCGCATGACCGAGCCCGCATCCCCCTCCGAGCCCGCGCCCCCGCCCGTGTCGGTGTCCGTGAACGGCGAGGTCCGGCTCCTCGCCGCGGACACCACCCTGGATGTCCTGGTCACCACCCTGACCACCGCGCGCTCCGGCGTCGCGGCCGCCGTCAACGAGACCGTCGTGCCGCGCGGCCAGTGGTCCGCCGCCGCACTCCGCGACGGCGACCGCGTCGAGGTCCTGACCGCGGTCCAGGGAGGCTGAATCATGCCGGACGACCTCTTCGCCCTCGGTGACGCCACCTTCGGCTCCCGGCTGATCATGGGGACCGGCGGGGCGGCCGGCCTCGACGTGCTGGAACGCTCCCTGACCGCCTCCGGCACCGAGCTGACCACCGTCGCGATGCGCCGCCTCGATCCGACCGTGCAGGGCTCGGTGCTCTCCGTCCTCGAACGGCTCTCCATCCGTGTGCTGCCGAACACGGCGGGCTGCTTCACCGCGGGCGAGGCCGTGCTGACCGCCCGGCTGGCCCGCGAGGCCCTCGGCACCGACTGGATCAAGCTGGAGGTGGTGGCCGACGAGCGGACCCTGCTGCCCGACCCGGTCGAGCTGCTGGACGCCGCGGAGATCCTGGTGGACGACGGCTTCACCGTGCTGCCGTACACCAATGACGATCCGGTGCTGGCCCGCAGGCTCCAGGACGTGGGATGCGCGGCGGTCATGCCGCTCGGCTCCCCCATCGGCTCCGGGCTCGGCATCCGCAATCCGCACAACTTCCGGCTGATCGTCGAGCAGGCGCGGGTGCCGGTGATCCTCGACGCGGGCGCCGGAACGGCCTCCGACGCGGCGCTCGCGATGGAGCTGGGGTGCTCGGCGGTGATGCTGGCGTCCGCGGTGACCCGGGCCCAGGAGCCCGAGCTGATGGCCTCGGCGATGCGTCACGCGGTGGAGGGCGGGCGGCTGGCGTACCGGGCCGGCCGGATTCCGCGCCGCCACTTCGCCGAGGCGTCCTCGCCGGTGGAGGGGCGCGCGGTGCTGGACCCGGAGCGCCCGGCCTTCTGAGCCGCCGGTACGGCGTGGAGCACATGTCCCTGTCACGGCTCGGCTGCAGTACGGCCCCGGGGGTGCCCCGGCCCGTGGGCCGTGTCCGTGGCGGCTCGTAGACTCGCCTGCGTGGATACGACCCTCCAGGACCCTCTTGTCGGGCAGCTGCTCGACGGCCGCTACCGCGTCGATGCCCGCATCGCCGTGGGCGGCATGGCCACGGTCTACCGGGCCGTGGACACCCGGCTGGACCGGGTGCTCGCCCTCAAGGTGATGCACCCGGCGCTGGCGACCGACGCCTCGTTCGTCGAGCGCTTCATCCGGGAGGCCAAGTCCGTGGCCCGGCTCGCGCACCCCAACGTGGTCGCGGTGTTCGACCAGGGCGCCCAGGGGCAGTACGTCTACCTGGCGATGGAGTACGTCGCGGGCTGCACCCTGCGCGACGTGCTGCGCGATCGCGGCGCGCTCCAGCCGAGGGCCGCCCTGGACATCCTGGAGCCGGTCCTCGCCGCCCTGGGCGCGGCGCACCGGGCGGGCTTCGTGCACCGCGACATGAAGCCGGAGAACGTCCTGATAGGGGACGACGGCCGGGTCAAGGTCGCCGACTTCGGACTCGTACGCGCGGTGGGCACCGTCACCAACACCACCGGGTCCGTCCTGGGCACGGTCTCCTATCTCGCTCCCGAGCAGATAGAGAACGGCACGGCGGACACCCGCACCGATGTGTACGCCTGCGGCGTCGTCCTGTACGAGATGCTGACCGGATCCAAGCCGCACGGCGGCGACACCCCCGCCCAGGTCATCTACCAGCACCTCAACGAGGCCGTCCCGCCGCCGTCGGCCGCCGTCCCGGGGCTCCCGGCCGCGCTCGACGGCCTGGTGGCGAGCGCCACCGCCCGTGACCCCGAGGCCCGCCCGTTCGACGCGGTGGCGCTGCTCGCCGAGACCCGTGAGGCCCGCTCCGGCCTCACCGACGCCCAGCTGGACGCCGTACCGCCGCAGGCCACCGCCGAGACGCACGACGCCACCGAGGACCGCACCAGCGTGATCCCGCGGCTGCTTCCGGACGGCCAGGGCGTCTCGCACCACACCAGCCGGCTGGAGATGCCCCCGCCCGAGCCGCCGCGGACCGCGGGGCCGGACCGGAGCCGCCGCGGGCCCGGGCGCTCCGTCATCACCGTGGTCGTCGCCGTGCTGCTGGCGCTGGGGATCGGCACCGGTGTCTGGTACATCAACTCCGGACAGTTCACCCGGGTGCCCTCGCTGCTCGGCCAGACCGAGAAGAACGCGGGGAAGCGACTGGCGGACGCCGGTCTGGAGCTCAAGGGCGTCAAGCGGTCCTACAGCGACACCGTGGAGCGCGGCAAGGTCATCAGCAGCGACCCGGAGTCAGGCGCCCGTGTCAGGCGCAATGCCGAGGTGACGCTCGTCGTCTCGCGGGGCCCCGAGATCGTGGAGGTGCCCGATGTCCAAGGCCTCGCGCTCGCCGACGCCAAGCGTGATTTGAAGGAGGCTGGCCTGGTGCCCGGCATGGTCACCAAGGAGTTCAGCGAGGAGACGGCACGGGGCGAGGTGATCCGTACGGACCCCGCGGCGGGTGCCGAGCGTCACTCGGGCTCCGCGGTCGCCCTGGTCGTCAACAAGGGCGCTCCGGTCGATGTGCCCGATGTCACCGGGCTGTCCGTCGAGGACGCCACCGCCGCGCTGGACGAGGAGGGGCTGAAGGCCGAGGTGCTGCCCGACCGGGTCAACTCCCCCGAGGTCGCCGGCGACATCGCCCATCAGTCGCTGGGCGAGGGCAGCCAGGCTGCCGAGGGCGACACCATCACGCTCACGGTCTCCAAGGGACCGCGCATGATCGACGTCCCGGACGTCACCGGCAAGGACGTCGACGAGGCCACCGGCGAGCTGGAGGACGCGGGCTTCGAGGTCAAGGTCGACCGCCCGTTCCTGTCCTTCAGCGACACCATCGCGAGCCAGTCCGTCGAGGGCGGCAAGCAGGCCCCCGAGGGCAGCACCATCACCATCAAGACCAAGGGACTCTAGATCCACATGCGCAACCCAGTCGGCGGCCATGTTCCGGTGGCCGGCGGCCTCGCCAGGGTCGGCCTGCCCTACGCCCGCGAGATGGGGGCGGAGGCCGTCCAGGTCTTCGTCGCCAACCCGCGCGGCTGGGCGACGCCCGTCGGCAACCCGGCCCAGGACGAGCAGTTCCGCGCCGAGTGCGCCGCCGCATCCATACCGGCGTACGTCCACGCCCCGTATCTGATCAACTTCGGATCGCACACCGGGGCGACGGTCGAGAAGTCCGTGGAGTCGCTGCGCCACTCGCTGCGCCGGGCCCGCGAGATCGGCGCCCTGGGCGTCGTGGTGCACACCGGCTCGGCGACCGGCGGCCGGCCGCGCGAGCAGGCCCTGGCGCAGGTACGCACACACCTGCGGCCGCTCCTGGACGAGCTGACCCACGACGACGACCCGTACCTGCTGCTGGAGTCGACCGCCGGGCAGGGGGCCTCGCTCTGCTCGCGGACCTGGGACTTCGGCCCGTACTTCGACGCGCTCGACGCCCACCCCAGGCTCGGCGTCTGTCTCGACACCTGTCACATCTACGCGGCGGGCCACGATCTGACCGGCCCGGCGGGCATGCGGCAGACCCTGGACCTGCTGGTGGCGACGGTCGGCGAGGGCCGGCTGAAACTGATCCACGCCAATGACTCCAAGGACGTGGTGGGAGCCCACAAGGACCGGCACGAGAACATCGGCGCCGGACACATCGGCGAGGGACCGTTCCGTGACCTCTTCTCGCATCCGGCGACCGCGGGCGTACCGCTGATCATCGAAACGCCGGGC
Source organism: Streptomyces gelaticus (assembly GCF_014649535.1). GTDB lineage: Bacteria > Actinomycetota > Actinomycetes > Streptomycetales > Streptomycetaceae > Streptomyces > Streptomyces gelaticus. Next base: position 89,190 of record NZ_BMTF01000002.1, on the reverse strand, counting down.
GGCAAGGAGGGCCACGCGGCGGACGTAGCCCGGCTGAAGGGGCTGCGCGACAACTGATTCCTCATTGAGGAATACCCCGTAGGGGTATACGTTCTTGCTGCCGGCAGGAATCGCCACTCGGCATTGGGGGATCGCCATGCAGCACGACACGCACCACGGGCAGCACAGCCACCACGCGGACCACGCGGACCAGAAGAGCCACGGGGACCACGTGGGTCATGCGGACCACTCGGGCCACGCCGACCGTGTGAGCCACATGAGTCACGCGGACCACTCCACCCACGCCGGCGGCGACACCAACGCCGGACACTTCGGGCACGCCGGCCATCAGCCCGGCAAGGTGGGCTGAGCCATGGCCGCACGGGCCACGCTGCACTGCCTCACCGGCTGCGCCATCGGCGAGATCCTCGGCATGGTGATCGGCACGGCACTCGGCTGGGGAAACATGTCCACGATGGTGCTCGCCATCGCCCTGGCCTTCTTCTTCGGCTACACGCTGACCCTGCGCTCCATCCTGAAGGCGGGCGTCGGCTTCGGCACCGCCCTGCGGGTCGCCTTCGCCGCCGACACCCTGTCCATCGCGGTGATGGAGCTGATCGACAACGGAGTGATCGCCCTGTCGCCGGGTGCCATGGACGCCACCCTCTCCGACACGCTGTTCTGGGGCTCGCTCGGGCTCTCGCTCGCCGTCGCCTTCGTCGCCACCACACCGGTCAACAAGTGGATGATCGGCCGGGGCAAGGGGCACGCGATGGTGCACCGGTACCACCACTGAGGAACGGGCCGGAGCGGCCCGGGAGCCGTCAGGTCAGAGCTCGGGGCCGTCCCCGGGCTCTTCCTGGTAGGAGTAGCGCTGCTCGCTCCATGGATCACCGATGTTGTGATAGCCGCGCTCCTCCCAGAAGCCGCGGCGGTCGGCCGTCATGTACTCGACGCCCCGGACCCACTTGGGCCCCTTCCAGGCGTAGAGGTGCGGCACGACGAGGCGGAGCGGGAAACCGTGCTCGGCGGTGAGCAGTTCGCCGCCCTTGTGAGTGGCGAAAAGTGTTCGGTCCGAGGCGAAGTCGGAGAGCCTCAGATTGGAGCTGAACCCGTACTCGGCCCAGACCATCACATGGGTGACGTTCGGCGCGGGCGGCGCCAACTCCAGGACCGTACGGGCCAGGACCCCGCCCCATTCGGCACCGATCATGCTGAATTTCGTGACGCAGTGCAGGTCGGCGACGATCGAGGTGAACGGCAGTACCGAGAACTCCTGGTGGTTCCAGCAGTGCTTCTCGCCGTCCGCAGTGGCCCCGAAGACCCGGAATTCCCAGCGGTCGGGCTTGAACTTGGGAACGGGCCCGTAGTGGGTAACCGGCCAACCACGCTGGAGTCGCTGTCCTGGCGGAAGCTCGGACTGCTCTGACGCGCGGTGTTCCCGGCTTTCCGGCTGACCCATGACTCCATGGTGACAGACAGGCAGGTATGGTCCCGACCAGGGCAGGGAGAATTCGGACAACTCAGAGTAAGCCTGTACTTACTGGACGGCCATCGGGTGCGATGACAGGATGCGGCCAACTTGCCCAGTTCACCGGTTGGAAGGAGCCTCTGCGATGCAGGGCGACCCCGAGGTCCTTGAGTTCCTGAACGAGCAGCTGACCGCCGAATTGACTGCCATCAACCAGTACTTCCTGCATGCGAAGATGCAGGACAACTTCGGCTGGACGAAGCTCGCGAAGTACACCCGCTCCGAGTCGTTCGACGAGATGAAGCACGCCGAGATCCTCACGGACCGCATCCTCTTCCTCGAAGGACTCCCCAACTACCAGCGGCTGTTCCATGTGCGGGTGGGCCAGACCGTCACCGAGATGTTCCAGGCGGACCGCCAGATCGAGGTGGAGGCGATCGACCGCCTCAAGCGCGGGATCGAGCTGATGCGCGGCAAGGGCGACATCACGTCCGCGAACATCTTCGAGTCGATCCTGGCCGACGAGGAGCACCACATCGACTATCTCGACACCCAGCTGGAACTGGTCGAGAAGCTCGGCGAGCCGCTCTACATCGCCCAGCAGATCGAGCAGCCGGACAGCTAGGCCACGACCGGGCGGGAACGGTCAGGCCGCGTCGGAGAGCGGGATTCCCGGAGCCACGCCCGGGGCGATACCGGGAGGAGCGATGCCCGGGCCGGTCCCGGACGCGGCCTCCGCTGTGGTGTCGGCGGCGGTGGCGGGCGTCCGCTTCCGGTCGAGCAGTTCGCGGCGCGGACAGGTGCCGCGGCCGAGCACGGCCTGGATGGCCCGGACGCAGCCGCCGCAGTCGGTGCCCGCCTTGCATGCGGAGGCTATCTGCCTGGGCGTGCAGGCCCCGGCGTCCGCATGCTCCTTGACCTGCTTCTCCGTGATGCCGAAGCAAGAGCAGACGTACACGCGGTTCACCTCCCGGCGGGATCGATCGTTCACTGCCACCCCGTCTACCGGTGAGGCTAACCTAACCTTACCCGGCGCGGAAGGCGTTGAAAGCCCCCGAACGCCCTGTGGGGCACGGATCACATCGATCCGTGCCCCACAGTCGTACGCGCGCCACCTGCGGTGATCCCTACTGGTCCCGGTACATCTCGGCGACCAGGAACGCCAGGTCGAGCGACTGACTGCGGTTGAGCCGCGGGTCGCAGGCCGTTTCGTAGCGCTGATGCAGATCGTCCACGAAGATCTCGTGTCCGCCGCCGACGCACTCGGTGACGTCGTCACCGGTGAGCTCGACGTGGATGCCGCCCGGGTGCGTACCGAGGGCCTTGTGCACCTCGAAGAAGCCCTTGACCTCGTCCAGGACGTCGTCGAAGCGACGGGTCTTGTGGCCGGAGGCGGCCTCGAAGGTGTTGCCGTGCATCGGGTCGGTCACCCACGCCACGGTGGCCCCGGCGGCGGTGACCTTCTCGACCAGGGCCGGGAGCTTGTCCCGGACCTTGTCGGCGCCCATGCGGACGATGAAGGTCAGCCGGCCGGGCTCGCGCTCGGGGTCGAGACGTTCGACGTAGGCGAGCGCCTCGTCGGCGGTGGTCGTCGGGCCGAGCTTGATGCCGATGGGGTTACGGATCTTCGAGGCGAACTCGATGTGCGCGCCGTCCATCTGGCGGGTGCGCTCACCGATCCAGACCATGTGGCCGGAAGTGTCGTACAGCTCGCCGGTGCGCGAGTCGGTGCGGGTCAGCGCCGACTCGTAGTCCAGCAGCAGGCCCTCGTGCGAGGAGTAGAACTCGACCGCCTTGAACTCGGCCGGGTCCGTGCCGCACGCCTTCATGAAGTTCAGCGCGTTGTCGATCTCGCGGGCGAGCGCCTCGTAGCGCTGCCCGGAGGGGGACGACTTCACGAAGTCCTGGTTCCAGGCGTGCACCTGGCGCAGGTCGGCGTAACCGCCGGTGGTGAAGGCACGGACCAGGTTCAGCGTCGAAGCGGACGCGTGGTACATCTGCTTCAGCCGCTCCGGGTCCGGGACACGGTCCTTCTCGGTGAAGGCGAAGCCGTTGACGGAGTCGCCGCGGTAGGTCGGCAGGGTGACGCCGTCGCGGGTCTCGGTCGGCTTGGAGCGGGGCTTGGAGTACTGGCCGGCGATCCGGCCCACCTTGACGACGGGTACGGAGGCCGCGTACGTCAGGACGGCACTCATCTGAAGCAGCGTCTTCAGCTTGGCCCGGATGTGGTCGGCCGACACGGCGTCGAAGGCCTCGGCGCAGTCACCGCCCTGCAGCAGGAACGCCTCGCCCTTGGCGACGGCTCCCATGCGGGCGCGCAGCTGGTCGCACTCGCCCGCGAACACGAGGGGCGGATACGACGCGAGGTCCGCGAGTACATCGCGCAGAGCCTCGGCATCGGGGTACTCGGGCTGCTGCGCCGCGGGAAGGTCTCGCCAGGTGTTGCCACCGGCGACGGAGGTATTGGCGTTCACGGTCACAACCCCAACACTACGGGTTCCGGCGGCGGGCCCATCCGTAAGCTCAATAGTTGAGACACGCGCTCGGACGGCATCGGCGTCCGCTAGGGTTCGGAACATGTTCGCGCAGACAAACCAGAACTGGTGGTGGACCGCTCATCCGGCGGCCCACTGATCGATCGCGCGCGACAGACACGCGAAGGCCGCCCGAGGGGCGGCCTTTTCCGTGTTTTCGGGAGCCGTTCCTCCATCCGGAAGGAACACCCCCATGCCCCACCGCACCGCCACCGTCGTCCGGCGCCTCCTGAGCGAGGACTGCCCGCCGTTCGCGCTGCTGCGCAGGCGCACCCCCGGCCGCGACCAGGACATCGTCGAGGTGCTGATCGGCCGGGTGCGGGAGGTGGACCGGCTCGCCGGACTCCCCGTCGGTGAGCTGCCCTCGCTCGCCCTGGTGCCGTTCCGGCAGATCGCCGAGCGCGGTTTCGACGTGCGCGACGACGGGACACCGCTGTCCGTGCTGGTCGCGGACGAGACGTACGAGTTGCCGCTCGCCGAGGTGCTGGACCAGCTGCCGGTCCATGACGTGCGGGTCGAGGGCGGCGCGTTCGACGTCGGGGACGAGGAGTACGCCGGGATCGTGCGGCGGGTCGTGGAGGACGAGATCGGGCAGGGCGAGGGCGCGAACTTCGTCGTCCGGCGGACCTTCCGGGGAGAGATCCCGGGCTTCGGCCGGGACGACTCACTGGCCCTCTTCCGGCGGCTGCTGGCCGGCGAGCGTGGCGCGTACTGGACCTTCGTCGTGCACACGGGGGCCAGGGTGCTGGTCGGCGCCAGTCCCGAGGTGCATGTGCGGATGTCCGGCGGGACCGTCGTGATGAACCCGATCAGCGGGACGTACCGCTATCCCGCCGAGGGCCCGACCGCAGAGGGTCTGCTGGCCTTCCTCGCCGACCGCAAGGAGACCGAGGAGCTCTCCATGGTGGTCGACGAGGAGCTGAAGATGATGTGCACCGTCGGCGACATGGGCGGGGTGGTGATCGGGCCGCGGCTCAAGGAGATGGCCCATCTCGCCCACACGGAGTACGAGCTGCGCGGGCGCTCCTCGCTGGATGTGCGGGAGGTGCTGAAGGAGACCATGTTCGCGGCGACAGTCACCGGCTCTCCGGTGCAGAACGCCTGCCGGGTCATCGAGCGGTACGAGCCGGGCGGGCGCGGCTACTACGCGGGGGCCCTGGCGTTGTTGCGGCAGGAGCCGGGCGGGGCGCAGACCCTGGACTCACCGATCCTGATCCGTACCGCCGACATCTCGGCCGACGGAGAGCTCCGGGTGCCGGTCGGGGCGACTCTCGTACGCCACTCCGATCCGGACGGCGAGGTCGCCGAGACCCATGCGAAGGCGGCCGGCGTGCTCACCGCGCTCGGGGTGCGGCCCGGCCGGCCGCGGGACGAGGCGGCCCGGCCCCGGCTGGCGGGCGACCCCCGGGTGCAGGCGGCACTGGATGCCCGGCGGGACGGTCTCGCACCGTTCTGGCTGCGGATGCAGGAGCGCACCCAGGAGCTGTCCGGGCGGGCGCTGGTGATCGACGGGGAGGACACCTTCACCGCGATGCTGGCGCATCTGCTGCGCTCCTCGGGCCTGGAGGTGTCGGTGTGCCGCTACGACGAGCCGGGGCTGCGCGAGCTGGTGCGGGCGCACGAGGGTCCCGTCGTGCTGGGTCCCGGGCCGGGGAATCCGGGCGACATCGCCGATCCTAAGATGCGGCTGCTGCGCGGGCTGGCCGCGGAGCTGGTCCGTGATCACCGGTACGGCCTGCTCGGGGTCTGCCTCGGCCATGAGCTGATCGCGGTGGAGCTGGGGCTGGAGATCGTCCGCAAGGCCGTGCCGTACCAGGGCGCGCAGACCCGGATCGAGCTGTTCGGGCGGCCGGAGACGGTGGGCTTCTACAACAGCTTCACCGCGCGCGCCGACGAGGCGGTGGTCACCGAGCTCGCGGCGCACGGGGTCGAGGCGAGCGTGGACGCGGCGACCGGTGAGCTGCACGCGCTGCGCGGGCCGGGCTTCGCCTCGGTGCAGTTCCACCCGGAATCGGTGCTGACGCTGCGCGGTGCGGCGATCGTGGCCGAGCTGCTGGCGGGGCTGCCGGTGGCCGGCTGAGGATGCGGACGGGACCCCGGGGCGCTCCGGGGTCTCAGCTCGCCGGGAGCGCCGGTACCAGGACGTTCTCGCTGCGCCGGCCGACCAGGTAGTCGGCGACGTTCTGCACGGTGGTGTCGATGATCTGCTTCACCGCGTCCTCGGTGTAGTACGCCTGGTGCGAGGTGACGATGACGTTCGGGAAGGTGACGAGGCGGGCCAGGGTGTCGTCGTCGATGCCCTCCAGCGACTTGTCGAGGAAGAAGAGCCCGGCCTCCGCCTCGTACACATCGAGTCCGACGCCCAGGAAGCGGCCCGCGCGCAGTTCGGCGACGAGCGCGGTGGTGTCGATGAGTCCGCCGCGGCTGGAGTTGACCAGGATCACGTCGTCCTTCATCCGGGCCAGGGCTTCCCTGCCGATGATGTGGTGGGTCGAGGGCAGCAGCGGGACGTGCAGGCTGATCAGGTCGGACTCGGCGAGCAGTTGTTCCTTCTCCACGTACTTCATGCCGAGCGCGGTGCAGGCGGGGTTCTGTGCGACGTCCCAGCCGAGCAGCTCCATGCCGAAGCCATGGGCGATACGGGTGAAGGCCTCGCCGATCCTGCCGGTGCCGATCACGCCCGCCGTGCGGCCGCGCATGTCCCGGCCGAGCAGTCCGTCGAGCCGGAAGTCGAAGTCGCGGGTGCGGCTCGCGGCGCGGATGATCCGGCGGTTGACGGCCATCGCGAGGGTCCAGGCGAATTCGGCGACCGAGTACGGCGAGTAGGAGGAGACCCGGGCGACCCGCAGGGCGAGGCGCTCGGCGACATCGAGGTCGATGTTGTTGAAGCCGGTGGAGCGCTGGGCGATCATCTGCGTGCCGCCCGCCGCCAGGGTCTGCAGGACGCTGCTGCCCAGATCGGCGTTGACGCTGGTGGAGATGATCTCGTAGCCCGCCGCGATGGGGGCGGTGTCCTTGTTGAGGAAGACGTCCAGACAACGGACCTCGTGCTGCCCGGCGAAGGCCTTCTCGATCAGCGGCTTCTCGTCGGACTGCACACCGAATGCCAGGATTTCCACGACTTCTCCCGTTTGTCGCACGGACCGGCGGATTTGGGGCATGGGCCGGTCAGCGCGAATATACGGCCCGTGCCGCTGCCGCGCCGCTCGGCCGAACGGGGCGGCCGGCGGCCGGCTCCGGGGTGCTCAGAGGCTGTCGGGCGGCCTTGGCCGCCCGAGCAGAGGTCGCCCGACAGCCTCTCAGGCGTCGTCGAGGCCGCGCTCGATCGCGTACCGCACGAGCTCCACGCGGTTGTGCAGCTGGAGTTTGCCCAGGGTGTTCTGGACGTGGTTCTGCACGGTGCGGTGCGAGATGACCAGCCGCTCGGCGATCTGCTTGTACGAGAGGCCCTTGGCGACCAGCCGCAGCACCTCGGTCTCGCGCTCGGTGAGCTGCGGGGCCTTGGGCTCGTCGGAGGCGACGGGCGCGGGGTCGGAGGCGAGCCTGCGGTATTCGCCGAGGACCAGTCCGGCCAGGCCAGGGGTGAAGACGGGATCGCCGACGGCGGTGGAGCGCACGGCCTCGGTCAGCTCCTGGGTGCTGGCCGACTTGAGCAGATAGCCGGTGGCGCCCGACTTGACCGCTTCCAGTACGTCTGCGTGCTCACCGCTCGCGGAGAGCACCAGCACCCGCAGCCCCGGATGGGATCCGACGAGCTCCTTGCAGACCTGGACGCCGGGCATGCCGGGCAGATTGAGGTCGAGCACGAGGACGTCGGGAGTGACGGCCTTCGCCCTGCGGACCGCCTGCGGTCCGTCACCGGCGGTCGCCACCACGTCGAAGCCCGACTCGGAAAGGTCGCGGGCGACGGCGTCGCGCCACATCGGGTGGTCGTCCACCACCATCACCCTGATCGCCCGCTCCTTCGTGACCTGGGTGTTCTCCGTGCTCATCTCGCTGATCCCGCCTTCCCCCGTGAAACCTTCGGAACCTTCAACTCGACTTCGGTGCCCTGGCCGGGCACCGAGACCAACTCCGCCGTGCCGCCCAGGTCACGCAGCCTGCCCCGGATCGACAGAGCCACCCCCATCCGCCCCTCCCCCTCGGCCTGGGCGAGGCGCCCCTCCGGGATTCCGGGGCCGTCGTCCCGGACCGTCACGATCACCTCGTCCGGCCAGTCCTCGACCAGGATCCATGCCTGGGCGTTCTCCCCCGCGTGGACCCTGACATTGTCCAGGGCGGCACTGACAGCGGCCGCCAGCTCTCTCGCGGCCACCGGGGCCAGCAGCACCGGAGCGCCCGGCTCCGCGAAGCTGACCCGGGAGCCGGCGTGCGGGGCCAGCAGGGAGCGCAGATCGCGGTCGGCCCGGTCGGACGGTTCGTCGTCGACCTCGACGCTGCGGACCACGGCGCCCTCGGCCGCGTCCTCGGAGACCCGGGTGGTGGGCACGAGCCCGCTGGAGACCAGGGTGCGCAGGGCGACCTCCTGTTCCCCGGCCATCCGGCCCAGTTCGGCCGCCTCCCCGCCGAGCGCGGTGCCGCGGCGCTGCACCATCGCGAGGACCTGGAGCACGCTGTCGTGGATGTCCCGGGCCAGCCGTTCCCGCTCGCGGGTGGCGGCCTCGATCTCCAGGGCGCGGGCGAGAGTGCGCTCACTGGCCCTGGCGACCTCCACGACGTACCCGATCGCGATGGAGGCGACCCAGACCAGCAGCACGTTGTGGAAGGTGTCCCGGCTGGGATGGCCGCGCTCGACGATGTTGGCGAGGGCGACGAAGGTGGAGGCGAAGGCCGCCCAGCGCCAGCCGCCCTTGATCGCGAAGGCCAGCACGGAGCCCGCGGTCCAGATCGACGACAGCGTCGGGCCGTCGACCTGCTGGGCCTCGAAGTCGGCGAGCGGGGTGAGCAGTATCCCCGCCAGGGCGACGGTCAGATCGGCGCCGAGGAAGCGCTTGGTGCAGGCGACGGCGCCCGAGACCTTCGGAAGGGTGGCGAGCGTCCAGACCACCATCACCGCCAGGAAGGCGACGGCCACCCACGGCCGGTCGTACTTCTCCCGGCCGAAGACGGAGAGCAGCACGGCGTACAGCATCGTCAGGATGCGGTACGCCCTCAGCGCACTCCACAGCGGCTGCTCGACCGACATCCTCACGACGCGCTCGCGCCTGGCCACTTCCCCCCACCCCCCGGACAGTGCCGGCGCGCTCCCGCGCCGTACCGTTCCTTCAGCCTTGCGTTCCGGACCCCGTGCCCTTGTGCTTCTCCGCATCGGCGCGGCGTTTCGCCTCGTCCGCGATCTGCCGCTTGGCCGCCGTCGCGTAGATGTCGACGTACTCCTGGCCGGAGAGCTTCATGATCTCGTACATCACCTCGTCGGTGACCGAGCGGAGGATGAAGCGGTCCCCGTCCATGCCGTGGTAGCGGCTGAAGTCGAGCGGCTTGCCGATCCTTATCCCCGGGCGCATCAGCTTGGGCACCACCTGGCCGGGCGGCTGGATCTTCTCGGTGTCGATCATCGCGACGGGGATGACGGGCGCTCCGGTGGCCAGCGCCACCCTGGCGAGCCCGCCGGGCTTGCCGCGGTAGAGACGGCCGTCGGGCGAGCGGGTGCCCTCCGGGTAGATGCCGAAGAGGCCGCCGCTCTCGATGACCTCGATGCCCGCCTTGATGGCCGCCTCGCCGGCGCCCCGGGCGCCCGAACGGTCCACCGGGAGCTGGCCGACCCCCTTGAAGAAGGCCGCGGTCAGCTTGCCCTTCACGCCGGGTGCGGTGAAGTACTCCGACTTGGCGATGAAGGTGACCTTGCGGTCCAGGACGGCCGGCAGGAAGAAGGAGTCGGAGAACGACAGGTGGTTGCTCGCGAGAATCGCCGGACCCTGCGCGGGAATGTTCTCCAGGCCCTCCACCCATGGCCGGAAGGCGAGCTTCAGCGAGCCGCCGATGGAGAACTTCATTGCGCCGTAGATCAACTCGGGTGCCTCCTGTGTGCTGTCCGAGAGACCTTAACCCGTCGGCCGCACCCGCTCCCGCCCGGCACGGAGCCGATGCGGGGCCGCGGGCGGTGACGCCCCTGGTCGGTGTCAGCCCGGTCGCGTACGGTGAAGTAATCCTTCTGCACTCCCCCTTTCGCTCCCCTTCGAGCCTCACGAACAGGAGACCCCGGTGCCGGTCCTTCCTGGAGCCGAGCCGTTCCGCCACGAGGGCGGAGAGGTCGGCGTCCTCCTCTGCCACGGATTCACCGGTTCCCCGCAGTCGCTGCGCCCCTGGGCGCACTACCTGGCGGAGCGCGGGCTCACCGTCTCGCTGCCCCTGCTGCCGGGGCACGGCACCCGCTGGGAGGACATGCAGCTCACCGGCTGGCAGGACTGGTACGCGGAGGTGGACCGGGAGCTGCGCGCCCTGCTGGAGCGGTGCAGCCAGGTCTTCGTCTTCGGGCTGTCCATGGGCGGCGCGCTGACGCTGCGGCTGGCGGCGAAGCACGGGGACGCGATCAGCGGCCTGGTGCTGGTCAATCCGGCGAACAAGGTGCACGGCCTGTCGGCGCACGCGCTGCCGGTCGCCCGCCATCTGGTGCGGACGACGAAGGGGCTGGTGAGCGACATCGCCCTGGCCGGCTCCGAGGAGGTCGGGTACGACCGGGTGCCGTTGCACGCGGCGCATTCGCTGCGGAATTTCTTCCGCCTGGTCGACGCCGAGCTGCCCCAGGTCACCCAGCCGATGGTGCTGCTGCACAGCCCGCAGGACCATGTGGTGCCGCCTGCCGACTCGGCTCGCATCCTCAGCCGGGTGTCCTCGACGGACGTCGAGGAGATCCTGCTGGAACAGAGCTACCACGTGGCGACGTTGGACCACGATGCGGAGCGGATCTTCGACGAGAGCCACCGGTTCATCGGCCGCCTCGCCCCGAGCGTCGGAAAGAAGGGGAGCACGTCAGGTGGCTGAGCACGACGCGGAGCGCGCGGGCAGCGAGGAGGAGCGCGAACCCCTTCCGACGGAGGGGTCTGCCGCGCCCGACGACGGCACGGTTCCGCAGGACGCCGCTGCCCGTCAGGCGTCGCCGGACGCCGACGGCGGCCGCCGGTCCGAGCCGTCGGTCGACGAGGACGCGGCGTGGCAGGCGATCGTCGCGGGGTACGGCGAGGAGCCGCCGGACCCGCCGGGCACCAAGCCGTTCCGGTCGGTCGAGGATCTCGCGCTGCTGGAGGACGATCAGCCCGGCATCCTGGATCCCGACAAGGGGCTGGGGAAGAAGTCCGTGAAGCCGCCGGAGAAGCCGCTCGGCAGCTCGGTCGTGTTCGCCCCCGGCGTCGCGGGGCCGCGCGACTACGAGGTCGCGGAGCCGAAGGACGACGACCTCGACGACAGCGACGAGGGGCATTTCGTCCCTCCGGAGCCGCCTCCGCTGCCGGAGGCCGATGTCACGGCGAAGTTCGCCTGGCTCGCGGTCGTCGGCGGTCCGGTGCTGATGCTGCTCGCGGTGCTGCTGCGGTGGGACATGACCTGGTGGCTCACGACAATCTGCGTCGGCGGCTTCCTGGGCGGTTTCGTCACCCTGGTGGCCCGGATGAACGACGACGACGAGGACGACGACGACCCCGGGCGCGGGGCGGTGGTCTGAGGCCGGGGCGCTGCGGCGGGTGGTCCGGTCCGGCTCAGGGCCTGACCGCGGGCACCCGCAGCACCGCCAGCACCGGCAGGTGGTCGGTGGCGGCCCGCAGGTCCGCGTCGGTGACGCCGGGCAGCCCGGCGGGGACACCGCAGCCGAGCACCTCGATGCCGTCCGTCGCGAAGACCGCGTCGATGCGCCGTCGCGGGTGGTCCGGCGTGTAGGTGTTCTCCCCGCCCCAGGGCCGGACCACCCAGCAGTCCTGGAGCCGCCCGGCCAGCCGTCGGAACGCAGCTCCGGTCGGTACGTCGTTGAGGTCGCCGGCCGCGACGGCGTGCTCGACGCCCATCGCGTCCAGCCGTTCCAGCAACAGCTCCGTCTGGGCCAGGCGTTCGTCCCGCTGCAGGCTCAGGTGGAAGCTCAGCAGACCGATCCGGATGCCCGCGATCCGCACCACGGACGTGGCGAAGCCCCTGCGGTGGAGTCCGGGAGTGAGCGGCAGCAGCACGTCCTGCGTACGCTCCACGGTGGCCCGCAGCGAGCAGAGCAGCAACGGCCCGGCCGCGGTGGCGCCGCCACCGAGGAGGACCAGGTCGGTACGGGCCGCGAGCCAGGCGGCCCGCTTGCGCCAGCGGAAGAAGCGCGGGGCTTCCTGGATGAAGACCAGGTCGGGGGCGCAGGCGCGGATGACGCGGGCCAGCGCCTCGCGGTCGTCGCGCATCGACCGGACGTTGTAGCTGAGCACGCGGATGACGGCCGAACCATCCGGCTCGGTACGGGAGTCGGGCAGTGGCGTCAGGACCATGGGGCTCACGATACGACGGACGCCCGCCGCTCCCCCAGGGGCGCGACGGGCGTCCGGTCCGGTCCTGTCCTGTTCGGCTCAGCCCTGGCGGGCCAGGTCGGCCGCGCCCACCAGCCCGGCCTTGCCGCCCAGTTGGGCCGCGAGCACCTGGGCGTGCGGGCGCCATTCGCCACCGATCAGCCAGCGCCGGAACGACTTGCGGATCGGGTCGAGCACCAGCTCGCCCTCGTCCGACACTCCGCCGCCGACGATGAACGCGGACGGGTCGAAGAGCGAGGCGAGGTCGGCGAGTCCGGCGCCGGCCCAGCGGGCCAGCTCGCGGAACGAGTCGACCGCCACCGGGTCGCCCTGCCGGGCGGCCTGGCTGATGTGCTTGCCCTCGATGCCCTCCACCGTGCCGTCGCCGAGGGACAGCAGGACGGTGGCGTTCTCGGGGGTGGCGTTGGCACGCTGCTTGGCGTACCGGACGAGCGCGCGTCCCGACGCGTACTGCTCCCAGCATCCCTGGCTGCCGCAGCCGCAGAGCAGACCGTCCGGGACGACCCGGATGTGGCCGAACTCGGCGGCCACGCCGAAGCGTCCGCGGCGCAGCTTGTTACCGATGATGATGCCGCCGCCGAGGCCGGTGCCGAGCGTGATGCAGATGACGTCGTCGTGGCCCTGCCCGGCGCCGAAGCGGTATTCGCCCCAGGCGGCGGCGTTGGCGTCGTTCTCGACGACGACGGGGAGGCCGACGCGCTGTTCGACCTTGTCCTTCAGCGGCTCGTGCCGCCAGTTGATGTTCGGCGCGAACAGCACGGTGGCACGCTTGTCGTCGACGTATCCGGCCGCACCGATGCCGACGGCATCGATCCGGTGGCCCTCGCTCGCACCGGACACCGCCGCCGCGATCGCGTCCACGATGCCTTCAGCCGTCGGCGGGGTCGGCACCTTGAACGTCGAGAGGATGTGGCCTTCTTCGTCGACCACTCCAGCCGCGATCTTCGTGCCGCCGATATCGACGCCGATGGTGAGTCCCATGAATCCCTCAGTTCCGGTCGAGCCCCGCTGGGGCCAACCGTACCCGAGCCGGAAGCCCGGCCTTTCGGTGCCGGTCAGTCCAGGTCGATGTGTTCGCCCGCGGCGGGGCCCTCGTCACGGGGGTCGGAGGGGTCGTCGGCCTTCTTCTCGGCGCCCGCGGGGTCCCCGGCGCCCTGGGTCCAGCGGCGTTCCTGACCCTCGACGGCGGAGCGGTAGGCGGCGAGGAGTTCGCTGCCGGCCGCGGCGATGTGGTCGAAGACATCCGGGTTGCGCTCGATGACGGGCTCGACCGCGGACCTGGCCTGCTTGATGATCTGCTGCACGGTGCCCTGGGCCGCCGCGCCGAACAGCGGCGACTGGAGGGACGAGACCTTGTCGGCCACGGCGTCGACCAGCTTGCGCAGCTCCTCGGCGGCGGAGCCGGGCGGCGGGCCGTACTGGGCCCGGCGGCGGGCCTTCTCCTCTTCGAGGTCCTCGGCGCAGGCCTTCGCCCACGCGTCGTCGTCGACGGGACGATCGGTGGCATCGCTCATGGCGGACTCCTGCGACGTGGTGTGCGGCGGCCCGGCATGCGGGGCGCCTACTACCGACGTTACCCGAACCGTGCGGCGCCGTTCAGCCCGTCCTCGGCCACAGCCCGGGGTCCGGGGTGAACCGGACCCGGAGCACCCCGTCGGTGAGGGCGGCGCCGGAGACGGTGCAGCGGCGCAGTCCGGACTCCAGCGGGACGATCCGGTGGAACGGGCCCACGGTGAGCAGCAGTTCGTCGCCGCGGCGGACCAGCTGGAGGTCCTTCTTGACGGCGCCGGGCAGCGGCAGGCACCAGACGAGGACCGGGTCGCCGTCGCCGGCCGCCGGGGCGGTCACGATCCGGGCGCCGGGCAGCAGTCCGTCGAGGCCGTCCGGGACGTCGGGGCTCTCGATCCACCAGGGGTCGTCGGCCCGTCCGGGGCTCCGCGCGTCCAGTTCCGCGGCCAGTCCGTCGCCCTCGAAGAGGCCGCCGCCGGTGCCCGCCGCCTCGAAGACGGTGCAGGCGGCCGCGGTGTCGAGGCGGGCGAGGTCGTCGAGGCCCCGCGGGTCGCGGCCGAGGTGGGGCACCTCGCACAGCGCGGCCCCGGGCACCCATTCCTCGTACCAGCGCTCGACGGTCTTCTCCTGCTGTGCGGCGAGCGCCGCGAACCAGGGGTCGGCCGAGTGGCTGGGCAGCACCCGGTTCACCGCGAGGGTGTCGACCCGCAGCCCGTGCAGGGCGAGGCCGGTGCGGGCGGTGCGCAGGGCGTCCTCGGCGGCCGGGCCGGGCTCCGCGACCAGCCGGAGCGTGGTGTTGCGGTCCTCGATCAGGGCCTGGACGGCGGCCAGCTCGGCGTCCCTGCGGGCGGCCGCCTCGTACAGCCACTGCGCGGGCATGGGCACACCGGCGAGCTGGGCGAGCATCGGGCGCAGGGCGCGGGCGGCCTGGCGTTCCGGGGGGAGCAGCCGGCGCAGATAGCGGCGCAGCTGCCCGGGGAGGGCGAGCAGGGCGATCGCCTCGCGCAGCGGGGGCAGGTCGACCACGAGGAGCTCGTGGCCGCGGCGCGACCAGTCGCCCTCGGCGGCGCGTCGCAGGGTGTGCAGGAGGGCCAGCTCGCAGCTGCCGGGGAGTTCGGTCAGTTCCTCGCCGTCCAGCCGGTTCCCGCCGAGCAGGTCGAGTACGGCGGAGGCCTGGTCCTGAAGGGCGAGGAGTTCGCCGCGGAAGTGCTCGCCGGAGTCGATGCGGGCGGACCACAGCCCGTCGGTGACCTCGGTGGGTTCGGTGCCGTCGGGAAAGCCGGGTATGCCGTCGGCCGTCAGCAGCAGGGTGCGCCGGCCGCGACGGGCCGCGGCCAGCGCGGTCGCCGCCGCGACGGTGGTACGGCCGGCGCCGCCGGGGCCGGTGACGAGGACCGTACGCACCGGGTCAGGCCTTCGGGACGGACTCGACGCGCTTCTTCAGACCGGCCAGGGCCCGGTCGATGATGACCTTCTCCGCCTTGCGCTTGATCATGCCGAGCATCGGGATCTTGACGTCGACGGTCAGCCGGTAGGTGACCTGGGTGCGGTCGCCGTCGCCGAGCGGGGCCAAGGCGTAGGAGCCGTCGATGGCGCGCAGCATCTGGGACTTGACGAGGGTCCAGCTGACCTCGTGGTCGCCGGTCCAGGTGTAGGCGAGCGTGTGGTCGTCCTTGATCGCTCCGGCGTCGAGGACGAGGCGGACCTTCTCGGCGCGGCCGTGGTCGTCGGTGGAGAGGACCTCGGCCTCCTTGACCTCGCCGGTCCACTCCGGGTAACGGGCGAAGTCAGCGATCACTCCCATGACGTCGGCCGGTGCCGCCTCGATCGTGATGCTCGAGCTGGTGTGTTCAGCCATCGCCGTGGCTCCTCCAGTGCGGTGTACCGGTGCGTCGGCAGAGGCCCCTGCCGTCAGAAGGCTATCGCGTGCCCACGGCGCCTCGTCCCAGGGTCCGGTGCCGGTGCGGTCACCATTCCAGGGCCCAGGGCCTGCCGGTGGACGCGAAATGACCGACGTTCACGCATTCGGTGGCACCGATCCGCATCCGGCGGACCAGCGGCTGGTGGACGTGGCCGAACAGGGCGTACCGGGGGCGGTTCCGGCGGATGGCGTCCAGCAGGGCGCGGCTGCCGCGTTCGAAGCGGCGCGCCACCGTGTCGTACGTCAGCTCCGGCACCTCGGGCGGGATATGGGTGCAGAGCACATCGACCGGGCCGAGCGCCGCTATCTTCGCCGCGTACTCCTCGTCGCCGATCTCGTACGGGGTCCTCATCGGGGTCCTCAGGCCGCCGCCGACGAAGCCGAACACCCGGCCGCCGATCTCGACCCGTTCGCCGTCCAGGACGGTGGTGCCCGGGCAGGCGTACTCGGACCACAGGCCGGGGATGTCGACGTTGCCGTAGGTGGCGTACGTAGGGGTGGGGAAGGCCGCGAAGAGTGCGGCGTACTGCTTGCGCACCGCCGAGACGATCGCGGCGTCGCGGTCGATGCCCGCCCACAGGCCGCGGCCGAACTCGCGGGCCTCCTCGAAGCGGCGCGCGGTGCGCAGCGCGACGATCCGGTCGGCGTTCTCCACACCGAAGAGGTCGGGGAAGATGCCGCGCGAGTGGTCGGCGTAGTCGAGGAAGAGCACCAGGTCACCGAGGCAGACCAGGGCGTCGGCGCCTTCCCCGGCGCGGGCCAGTGCCTCGGTGTTGCCGTGCACGTCACTGACCACGTGGATGCGCGTGCGCTGTCGGGTGCTGTCTCCGGCTCGCATGACGATCACCCTAGAACCCCGTCGGTCACCTGGGTAGAGGCCGCCGGACCTGCGAATATCGCCCTCCGGTCACGCGGGTGGACTACTGTGCGCCCAAGGATCACCGTTGTGTGTGACGCACAAGACATCTGGCCGGAACCCCCTATCGGGAACCGAGTACTGGTGGGTAACGTCCGGGCAGTCCAGTCGTGCTCACCCCACTGAGCACCTGCCAATCTTGGACCGCAGCCGGTGCGTCGCACAGAGCCGTGGCACCGGCGCCCGATGAGGAGCAGCAGTCTTGCGCGAGTTCAGCCTTCCGGCCCTGTACGAGGTCCCCTCGGACGGCAACCTGACGGATCTCATCCGCCGCAATGCCGCTCAGCATCCCGATGCCGCGGTGATGAGCCGCAAGGTGGGGGGCGTATGGACGGATGTCGACGCCACGCAGTTCCTGGCCGAGGTCAGAGGCGTCGCCAAGGGTCTGATCGCCGCGGGCATCGAGGTCGGCGACCGGGTGGCCCTGCTCTCGCGCACCCGCTACGAGTGGGTGCTGTTCGACTTCGCGATCTGGAGCGCGGGCGCGGTCACCGTCCCGGTGTACGAGACCAGCTCGCCCGAGCAGATCCAGTGGATCCTCGGTGACTCCGGCGCCGCCCTGTGCCTGGTGGAGTCCGAGGCCCACCAGGCCTCCGTGGTCTCCGTCCAGGCGGATCTGCCGGCCCTGAAGGGCATCTGGCAGATCGAGGACGACGCGGTCCGCCGGCTGACGGCGATCGGGGAGGACGTCTCGGACGAGACGCTGGACCTGCGGACGGTGAGCGCCAAGGCGGACGACCCGGCCACCATCGTCTACACCTCGGGCACCACCGGTCGCCCCAAGGGCTGTGTGCTCACGCACCGCAGCTTCTTCGCCGAGTGCGGCAACGTGGTGGAGCGGCTGAAGCCGCTCTTCCGTAGCGGCGAGTGCTCCGTGCTGCTCTTCCTGCCCACCGCGCACGTCTTCGGGCGGCTGGTCGAGGTGGCCTCGGTGATGGCCCCGATCAAGCTCGGCTGCGTACCGGACATCAAGCACCTCACCGATGAACTGGCCTCGTTCCGACCGACGTTGATCCTCGGTGTGCCGCGGGTCTTCGAGAAGGTCTACAACGCGGCGCGCGCCAGGGCACAGGCCGACGGCAAGGACAGGATCTTCGACAAGGCCGCGAACACCGCGATCGCCTACAGCCGCGCGCTGGGCACCCCCCAGGGCGCGCCCCTGGGCCTGAGGCTGAAGCACAAGATCTTCGACCGGCTGGTCTACAGCAAGCTGCGCGCGGTGCTCGGCGGGCGCGGCGAGTACGCGATCTCCGGCGGCGCGCCGCTGGGCGAGCGGCTCGGCCACTTCTACCGCGGGATCGGCTTCACGGTCCTGGAGGGCTACGGCCTGACCGAGACCTGCGCGGCCACCGCCTTCAACCCCTGGGACCGGCAGAAGATCGGTACGGTCGGCCAGCCGCTGCCCGGTTCGGTCGTGCGGATCGCGGACGACGGCGAGGTGCTGCTGCACGGCGAGCACCTGTTCACCGGCTACTGGAACAACGAGGCGGCGACGGCCGAAGCGCTGGCCGACGGCTGGTTCCACACCGGTGACATCGGCACGCTCGACGAGGACGGCTATCTCGCGATCACCGGCCGCAAGAAGGAGATCATCGTCACGGCGGGCGGCAAGAACGTCGCTCCGGCGGTGATCGAGGACCGGATCCGCGGCCACGCCCTGGTCGCCGAGTGCATGGTGGTCGGTGACGGACGGCCGTTCGTGGGCGCGCTGGTCACCCTGGACGAGGAGTTCCTGGGCCGGTGGGCCGAGGAGCACGGCAGGCCGGCCGGCTCGACGGCCCGGTCGCTGCGCGAGGACCCGGAGCTGCTGGCCGAGGTGCAGCGGGCGGTGGACGACGGGAACGCGGCGGTGTCCAAGGCGGAGTCCGTACGCAAGTTCCGTGTCCTGGACTCGCAGTTCACCGAGGAGGCGGGCCACATCACGCCGTCTCTGAAGCTGAAGCGGAACGTGGTGGCGAAGGACTTCGCGGACGAGATCGATTCGATCTACCACGGCTGACCGGCGTCCAGCCGCGACAGGGCCCGCACGGCGTGTGCGGGCCCTTTCCCGTACGTGGCTCAGAGCAGCGCCCGGAGCCGTTCGGCGAGCAGGTCCCAGCGCCACTTCTCCTCGACCCAGGCCCGGCCCCGCTCCCCCATCCGCTGCCGCAGCTCCGGGTCGCCAAGCAGCGTCACGATCCGGTCGGCCGCCTCCTGGGCGCTGCCGCCGCGCACCACCCACCCGGTCTCGCCGTCGAGCACCGCGTCGGGCGCGCCGCCCGAGTCGCCCGCCACCACCGGCAGACCGGTGGCGGAGGCCTCCAGGAAGACGATGCCCAGGCCCTCCACGTCCAGGCCGCCGCGACGGGTGCGGCACGGCATGGCGAAGACGTCGCCCGCGCCGTAGTGGGCGGGCAGTTCCTCCCACGGCACCGGTCCGGTGAACCGCACGGACTTCTCGACCCCGGTCCGAGCGGCCAGCCGCTTCAGCTCCTCGGCGTACGGTCCGCCGCCGACGATCAGGAGCACCGCGTCCGGCACCCGCGCCAGGATCGCGGGCATCGCGAGGATCAGCGTGTCCTGGCCCTTGCGCGGCACGAGCCGTGACACGCAGACGACGACGGGCCGGTCCGCGAGGCCGAGCCCGGCCCTGACCCGGTCCCCGCCCGACCCCGGGTGGAAGGTCTTCTCGTCGACGCCGGGCGGCAGTTGGACCATCCGCGCCGCGGCCTCGGGGGTGAGCGCGGGGGCGATCCGGGAGCGGGTGTACTCCCCCAGATAGGTGATCGTGTCCGTGCCCTCGCCGATCCGTCGCAGCAGCTGCCGGGCCGCGGGCAGTTGCGCCCAGCCCGCCTCGTGCCCGTGGGTGGTGGCGACCAGGCGCCGGGCGCCGGCCCTGCGCAGCGCGGGTGCCATCAGCCCGAGCGGGGCCGCGGCGCCGAACCAGACGGAGGTGCAGCCGTGCTCGCGCAGCAGCCGGACGGCGCGCCGGGTGACCCGCGGGGTCGGCAGCAGCATCGTCGTTGGGTCGCGCACGACGGTGAACGGCTGCTCGGCGTCGAAGGCCTCGGTGGCCTCGATGCCCTCGGGGGTCCGCTTCCAGGTGGAGGCGTAGACGACGATCCGTCCGGGGTCCAGGCGCAGCGCCATGTTGTGCAGAAACGCCTGGATGCCGCCGGGGCGGGGCGGGAAGTCATTGGTCACGATCAGGGTCTTGTCCATCCCGGCCGACAGTACCGGGCGGTCCGGCCCCGATGGCTCCCGCACCGGGCGTGCGGGCATCATGGCTCCTCGTACCCGCCGAGCTACGACCGACGCATACGGATGAGGCGTTCATGAGGGGATCGACCGGCGCACGGCTCGCCGCCGCGGCGTGGGCCCTGACCAGGGTCGCGCTGCTGTGCTTCGTCACCAAGGTGATCACGCTGCCCGGCCCGGACGTGACCAGTGATGTCTCGGTGATCTACCACGGCTGGTCCGAGGTCCTGCGGACCGGCACGTACCCGTCGTCCGACGTCACCTGGCAGTACCCGCCGCTGGCCGCGCTCGCCGTCCTCTCCCCCGCGCTGCTGCCGTTCCTCGACTACGCCTCGGCCTTCTTCGTCCTCGCATGCGTGTGCGACGGGCTGGTGCTGGCGCTGCTGCTGTACGCGGGCCGGGGCGGCGGCCGGTCGGTGGCGGGCGCCTGGGTGTGGGTGGCGGGGGTGCCGCTGCTCGGCACGACCGCGTACGCCCGTTACGACGTGATGGTCACGGCGGTGGCGGTGGCGGCGCTCCTGGCGGGGCTGCGGCATCCGCGGGTGATGGGGGTGCTGGCCGCCGTGGGTGCGCTGCTGAAGGTGTGGCCGGCGCTGATCCTGGCCGGTACGGCGCGCGGCCGGCGGACCCGGCTGGCGTGGACGGCCGCGGCGGTGACGACGGCCGGGCTGCTGGTGGGGTGCACCGTGGCGATGCCCGGGGCGCTGGCCTTCCTCGGCTCCCAGCGCGACCGGGGCACCGAGGTCGAGTCGCTGGGCGCGCTGGTCTTCCATGTGGCGCGGCAGTTCGGCTGGCAGGGCCGGGTGGAGCTGCACTACGGCTCGATGGAGTTCCTGGGGCCGCATGTGCCGCTGGTGAGCGCGCTCGCCCTCGGCCTGTCCGTCCTCGCGTTCGGCTGGCTGCTGGTGTGGCGGCTGCGGGCCCGTGACTTCGGCGCGAGCACCCCGGCGGACGCGGCGTTCGCGGCGGTGCTGCTGTTCACGACGACGAGCCGGGTGATCAGCCCCCAGTACATGCTGTGGCTGGTCGGTCTGGCGGCGGTCTGCCTGGTGTTCCGCGACAGCCGGATGGTGCTGCCGGCCGGTCTGGTGCTGCTGGCGACGGGCATCACCCAGTGGGAGTTCCCGCTCGGGTTCACGCATGTGGTGACCAGCGACGCGACCGGTGTGACGCTGATGTTCCTGCGCAACGGCCTGCTGGTCGCGGCGACGCTGCTCGCCTGCCGCCGGCTGTGGCGGCGGACGGTGCCCGGGGCGGCGCGCGGCGATGGCGGGTCCGCCGTCCGGCCGGACCTCGGCCGGGAGGCGGCGCCGGTCGGCTCCTGAGCCGTGCGCCTGGCTCAGCCGAGCTCGGAGCCCAGATACTCCCGCCAGAGCGTGGTGAAGTCCTGCGGGGTGGTGTCGAGCACCTCGTGCATGGCCTGCTCCACCGCTCCGTCCCGTCCCGGATGCCCTCCGACGGCCCGGTAGAAGGCGAACAGCTTCTTCTCGCCCCAGTGGTCGGCGATCAGCTCGCAGGCCGCCCAGCCGCCCTCGTACGCCCTCGCCAGGCGCGCGGGGTCGCCCGCGAAACCGAAGTCCTCGTCCGCGGGAAGACCGGCGGGCGGGTCCCCGCGCCGGACCGCGTCCGCGAGCTCGGGCGCGATCCGCGCCGGGGCGCGATCCTCCGAGCGGTAGGCCGCCCAGTCCGCGAAGCCCTCGGAGAGCCAGGCCGGGGTCGCGGCGGAAGTACGGGTGCGGGTGGCGACATGGGTGGTCTCGTGGGTGAGGACGATCCGCTGTCCGAAGCCGCCGAGCGTGCCGTACGCCTGCGGGTTGACGATCACCCGGTCCGCGGGGGTCCGGCCCGCGCCGCCGGTCCGCCCGGTGGTGACGGCGGCGATGCCCCGGTAGTCCGCCGCCGATCCCAGCAGCTCCGCCATGTCGTCCACCGTCCTGGGTACGAGCACCACCACGCGGCCCGCCCAGCGTTCCGGCCAGGCGCGGGAGACGGCGGGCACCGCGCGGTCCGCGGTGCGGGCGACGGCGCGCAGCTCCTGTTCCGTGCGGCCGACGCCGAGCACGAGGCTGTGCGACCCGGGCACCACCCGTACGTCGCCCTGCTGCCAGAGCTGGCGGACGCCGTCCCCGCCGGACCGCTCCCCCACGACGTACCAGCGGCCGTCCGCCCGGTCCCGTCTCAGGTCGAGCACCCGGTCCGCGGAGACCGGGGCGGCGTCGTAGTCCTTGATCCGGTAGCGCAGCTCGACGTCCGCGGTGGCCCGGTCGGTGCCGCGCCCGGTCACCCCGTGCAGCCGGTACGTCCATGAGCTCAGCGGTATGTCCGCGAGGTTGGCGAGCTCCCTGCGCTGGGCCGTGCGCAGCCCGGTGGCCCCGGGGTCCGTCGTGGCCAGGAAGGCGTCCGTGTCGTGGTCGAGCACGGCGGCGGCCCGGCGGTCCAGCGTGGCGCGGATGCCCCGGGCGGTGGCTCCGGGGGCCGCGCCGTCGTCGGGGGCCGCGCAGCCGGAGGCGAGCAGCAGCCCGGCGAGCAGCGTCCCCGCCGCGCGCCGTCCTGCGTTCCGTCCCCGCCTGCCGCTCACCGGGTCGAGGGTACGGTCAGACCCGGGTGACCGACGAGACGGGCATCATGCCGACGGGGTCGTAGCGCACCGGGGCCCCTGGGTACGGGGCGTGGATCACCTGGCCGTTGCCGACGTACATCGCGACGTGACCGGCGTCCGCGCGGTAGACGACCAGGTCGCCGGGGCGGGCCTCGGAGAGCGGCACCATGTGTCCCGCGTACCGCTGGGCCTGCGAGGTCCTCGGCAGGCTGACCCCGGCCTGGGCGTACGCCCACTGCATCAGTCCGGAGCAGTCGAAGCCGTCCGGCCCGTTGGCCCCCCAGATGTACGGGCGGCCCAGCGCCTGCCGGACCGCCGCGACGGCCACCGCCGCGCGCGAGGAGCCGGCCGGCAGACCGGCCGCCGCCGGGAACGCGCCGTCGCGGCCGGAGCGCGAGGCCCGCTCGAACTGCGCCCGGTCGGTGCCGGACAGCGTGCCCAGCAGCTTCCCGGCCTCGGCGAGCTTGCGTTCGACGGTCCGTTTGTGCCGGGTGGCGGCCGCCCGGTTGCGTTCCAGGTCGGCCAGCGCGTGGGTCGCCTCCGCCCGGGTCTGCGCGAGAGCGCGCTGGACCTGCTGGAGCTGCCGCAGCTCGGTGGCCTGAAGGTCGGTCAGACGTTCCAGCACGGCCGCCCGGTCGAGGTAGCTGTCCGGGTCGGCGGAGAGCAGCAGGGCGAACGCGGGGTCGATGCCGCCGGAACGGTACTGCGCGCTCGCCGCCGAACCCAGCGCCGTACGCATCCGGTTGACCTGTTCCTGGCCGCGGGCCGCCCGGTCCTGGGCCCGGCCGACCTCGCCGCGCAGCCGGTCGGCGTTCTCCCCGGCCTCGTTGTACTGCTCGGTGGCCCGCTCGGCCTCGGTGTACAGCAGGTCGATGCGGGCCTTGGCGGTCCGGGGCGCGTCATGCGGGTCGGCGTTCGCGGTGGCCGTCCCGAGGGTGGCCGCGGCGGTCGCCGCCGCGGCCGACAGAACGGTGGCCCGGACGCTCGGGTTGAGGCCGGGCTGTGTGGAACGGCGATGGGACACCACAGGACGCCGCACTCCCTTCCGCTGGACGCAGACGTGCGCAGCCCCTGCCGCCCGGGGCGGGCGGACCGACGACCGGGAGCTGCACGGCAGGCAGACAGTAGTCGGGCGATCACGCAGCGGCGAACGGCCGCGCCGGAAGGAGGGCGGCGGAAACGACGGCGCCCCGCCGGTGACCTGTGGTCTCCGGCGGGGCGGACCGTCTGCGCGGGCGCGGGAATTCGCCCGTTCGGGCGTCGTCAGCCGACGCGCACGCCGAACTGGAAGCTGCCGATGGTGTCCATCGACTCGTAACGGACGAACGTGCCCGGATACGGGGCGTGCAGGACGGTGTTGTTGCCCGCGTAGAGGCCCACGTGCGCGGTGTTGTTGAAGAAGACCAGGTCGCCCGGCTTCAGCGCGCTGCGTCCGATGTGGACGCCGTCGTTGACCTGGGTGTAAGTGACCCGGGAGATCTGGACGTTGGCCTGGGCGTAGGCCCACTGGGTCAGCCCGGAGCAGTCGAAGGAGCCGGGGCCGGTGCCGCCGCGGCCGTACGGCTTGCCCACCTGGGTGGCGGCGGCGTTCAGGGCGGCGGCGCCCCAGGCGGAGGCGGGGGCCTCCTTGCCCAGCTCGACCCGGTCGCCCGCGTCGCGGCTGGCGCGCTTCTGCTCCTCGCGCATCTCCGCGCGCTCGGCGGCGGTCATCGAGTTGAGCAGACGCTGCGCCTTGCCCAGCTTGGTCTGGAGCTCCTTCTTCTTCTCGCCGAGCGTCTTGCGTACGTCCTCGAGGTCACCGAGCTTGTCCTGGGCCTCCTTGCGCTGCTGCGCGAGGACCCGCTGCTTCTCCTGGATCTTGCCCAGGGTCTCGGTCTGCTTGGCCGTCAACTGGTCGAGGGCCGAGGCCTCGTCGAGGAAGGTGTCCGGGTTGGACGAGAGGAAGAGCTGCACCGACGGGTCGATGCCACCGGAGCGGTACTGCGCCGCGGCGAGCGAACCGAGGCCGTTGCGGAGCGTGTTGATCTCCTGCTGGCCGCGGGCCACCTTGTCCTGCAGCGCGCCGACTTCCTTCTCCAGCTTCTGCTGCTTCTCCTTGGCGCCGTAGTACTGCTCGTTGGCCTCGCCGGCGTCGTGGCTGAGCTTCTCGACCTTCGCCCTGACTTCGCCCTTGGAGGGCTTCGGGTCGGCGTGGGCCGCCTGAGAGGTCAGGGCCACGGCCGCGGCGGCGGTCGCGGTGAGCACGGTCACGCGGGCACGGCTCGGCTGCTTGGGACGACGGTGGGACGCCACGGAGGCGAGCTCCTTCTTCCTCGAGCCGCCTACCGGGCTGTGGGGGGATGCGAATCCCCGGCTCCGTGCACGTCACGGACTCGGCGGTGCCTTCACCGTCACCCCGGATGGGTGATCAACCGTGCGAAGGTTCGAGGCCTGACCCTAGTGACCAAGTTGTGATCAGTTCAAATCCTCGCCGGAAAAATCTTGTCACAGGCTGCACTTCTTTACCCACGACACACGGGGCGTAGCGGCGACTTGACGGTCCGTTCCCTGATTTGGGACGAGAACCGGCAAGTCTCACTAGACGCGTGAAAGGCGCTTCAGGAGCAAGGCGGACGCAACGGGCCTGGCGCCCGCCTTCGCCACTCCGTCGGCGACTTCGCGGTCGGTGGAGACCACCACGACGGGCCTGCCCGGAGGTTCGGCGCGCGCCAGCTGACGGATGAGTTCATCGGCGGTCACCCCGGGCTTGCTGAAGAGCACCCGGACCCCGCGCGGCGGCGCCAGCAGCACCGGGGCCGCCAGCTCGGCCCCGTCGAAGACACAGGTCATCTCGGCGCCGGTCTGCGCCGCGAGCACCGAGAGCCCGCCCAGCAGCCTCAACCGCTGCTTCTCCAGCGGCAGCTGCGGATAGCCGGTCTTGGTGACGTTGTAGCCGTCGACGATCAGATGCGCCTGCGGCAGTGCGAGCAGTTGGTCGAGCAGGGCCGGGTCGGTCTCCGAAAGGGCCCTGGCGGCAATGTCCTTGGGTGACATCCGGCCCGGCTCGACCGCGTCGACACCGTCTGCGGGGCGGATCGAGGAGGGCGGCAGAGCCAGTTCGCGGCGGAGCCCGCTCGCGGCGTCGAGCACCGTGTCCAGCAGCAGCCGCAGCCGCATGTCCTCGACCGAGCGGCCCTCCCTGGCGGCCCGGCGGCCCGCCTCCACGGACGCCTCGGCCTCCCCGAGCCGCGCCTTGAGCCGACGGCTCTCGCTCTCGGCCGCGGAGACCTGGGCGGCCGCCTCGGACCGTACGGCCTCGGTCTCGGCCCGGCTGCGGCGCAGCGCGGCCTCGCCCCGCCTGACCTCGTTGACAGCGCTGCGCAGCTTGCGCTGAAGGGATTCGGCCTCCTTGCGGGCCGCCTCCAGCTCGCCGCGCAACCGCTCCGTCTCGCTCTTCGTCTGCGAGCGGGCCCGGGCGAGCTCCTCGCGCAGCTGCTCCAGTTCGCGGCGGCTCTCCTCGTCGGCACGCTCGGCGTCCGCGCGCTGGACCTCCTCGCCGGCGGCGGCGACCAGCTTCACCCAGCCCGCCGGGCGCAGCACATAGGCCGCCGCGGCCACGTCGACCGGGTCGGCGGCGGCGGGCGGCGCACCGGCCTCCAGGGCTGCGGCCAGCTCCGGCTGCCCCTCCCTGAGCCGCTCGCCGATCCGCTGCCGGAACAGCGCGTCGCCCTCCAGGGCGGCCGCCATCGCGTTCCCGGCGAACTTGGCCCGACGGGTCGGGGTGAAGCGTGCGTACTGCCGCAGCTGGGCGGGGAGTTCGGTTACCGTCAGACCACCGAACGCGTCCGAGACCAGCGCGACGACCCGCCGCCGTACACCTTCGGGCAGCGGGCGGTCGAGCGCCTCGACGGCGCCGTCGGCCGCCTCGGCCGACTCGGCGCCGCTCTCGGGCTGCTCCGCCATGCCGTCACCCCAAAATGTCTGTGGGCACGGCTCCGTCAGGAGTCGGCACCCGGCCTGTCCACCAGTTCGATCTGGTCCACCGCGTTGCACCAACGGCAACGGACCGACTCGATGGTCTCACTGACCACCTCGCGTTCCTCGACGCTTGACTCACCGGCCAGGTCGAGATGGACATATTCGATGACCTTCGAGGAGCGCGTCACGTCGAAGCGCGTGAGATTTCCGCAGAGCGTGCAGCGCCAGCGAGTCCCGTCGGTCGGCTGGGGAACCGTCGTCATCGTTGCGTCCTCTTTCGTCGAGCCTCGTGCTGCCTTGCCTTCAAGGATCTCGCGGTGCGCCGTCGAACTGCGGATGTCCTGCCGTAACCCTACGGCCTCCTCGCATCCCCCCGACACGGCGAGGCGGTCTGTCCCGTTCCCTCCGCTTGCGTCATGCTCTGTTCATGATCGATCAGCGAGCTGTGCCCGGCAGACCGGCCGGTAGGCTGTTACGGACGGTCACCCCGGGCGGACCAGTGGTGACCCATGCCCTGATCGCGGTCTGCGTCCTGGTCTTCGTGATCAGCCCGCTCTCCGGCCTCAACCCCGTCCCCGGCACCGCCGACGCCCTGCTCGCCGCGCAGGCCGGGTACTTCGAACGCTGGGGCGTGATCCCCAGCGAGCTGTGGGACGGCTCCGCACACGCCCTGCTCACCCCGCTCACCGCCCTGTTCGTGCACGGCAGCTGGCTGCACCTGCTGGGCAACGTGCTCTTCCTGTACGTCTTCGGGGCGATGACCGAGGAGCGCATGGGCCGGGCCGGGTTCACCTTCTTCTACGTCATCTGCGGCTATCTCGCCCTGGTCGCCTACGCGGCCGCCCACGCCACGTCCGACCAGACGCTGGTGGGCGCGTCGGGGGCGATCTCGGCGGTGCTCGGGGCGTTCCTCTACCTGTTCCCCAGGGCCCGGGTCACCAGCCTGTTCCCGTTCCTCTTCTTCCTGCCGCTGCGCTTCCCCGCCTGGATCGTGCTGGTCTTCTGGTTCGTCCTGCAGTGGCTGGCGGTCCGGGGCGCGGGCGACGGCGGTCCGGGGGTGGCCTATCTGGCCCATGTGGTGGGCTTCGCGCTGGGCTTCGTCTACGCCTGGGGGCGTTGTCGGCGTACGGATAGAGTGAAGACACCAGCCACGGCCACCGAGGGAGAAAGCCAGCCGTGATCACCGCGATCGTGCTCATCAAAACCAGCGTGGACCGGATTCCCGAGATCGCCGAGGCCATCGCAGCGCTGGACAGCGTCAGCGAGGTCTTCTCGGTCACCGGTACGTACGACCTGATCGCCATGGTCCGGGTGGCCAAGCACGACGATCTGGCCGATGTCATCCCCGGCCGGATCAGCAAGATCCCCGGCGTCGAGGCCACCGACACGCACGTGGCGTTCCGCACCTACTCGCAGCACGACCTGGAGGCCGCCTTCGCCATCGGCCTCGACGCGTAGGACTTCTGCACGGCGTGCCGCTTCGGCGGGGGACGGCCTGGGCTGCCCGTCCCCCGCCGAAGCGCTGTCCGCCCGTCAGCGCTGCCCCGCACCCCGGTCCGGGACGCAGCGGCCGTCCTCGGTGCGGTACTTCCACCGGGCGCCCTTGCTCACCAACTCCTTGACCGCACGGACGAAACGCTCGATGTGCTCGTCCGGCGTACCCGCGCCGAAGCTCACCCGGATCGCATTGAGCGAGCCTTCCCCCGGCCCGGCCTCCGGCGCGCCGCACTCGCCGACCTCCTGCGGGTCGCTGCCCAGCAGGGTGCGGACCAGCGGGTGGGCGCAGAACAGTCCGTCGCGGACCCCGATGCCGTACTCGGCGGAGAGCGCGGCGGCGAAGTGCGAGCTGTTCCAGCCCTCCACCACGAAGGAGATGACGCCGACCCGCGGGGCGTCGTCGCCGAACAGCGAGAGCACCTTGACCTCGGGAATGCCGGCGAGGCCGGCCCGGACCGTGCTCACGAGGTGCTGCTCCCGGGCGACCAGGCCGTCGAAACCCGCCTCGGTGAGGGCCTTGCAGGCGGAGGCGATGGAGTACACGCCGATGACGTTGGGGGAACCGGCCTCGTGGCGGGCGGCGGTGGAGTGCCACTCGACGTCCACGCCGCCGTCGGTGCGGCGGGCCACCTTGCGCGAGGCGCCGCCGCCCGCGAGGTAGGGCTCGGCCTGCTGGAGCCAGTCGGCCCGGCCGGCCAGGACACCCGAGCCGAAGGGCGCGTACAGCTTGTGTCCGGAGAAGGCGACCCAGTCGACGTCCAGCTCGGCGACGTCGACGGGATGGTGCGGGGCGAGCTGGGCGGCGTCCAGCACGATCCGGGCACCGTGCGCGTGCGCCGCGGCGGCCAGCTCCTTCACCGGCCACAGCTCACCGGTGACGTTGGAGGCGCCGGTGACGCAGACCAGCGCGGGGCCGTGGGGTTCGCGGTCGGCGAGCGCCCGCTCCAGCGTCTCGACGGCCTGGGCGGGGGTGCGCGGGGCGTTCAGATAGGTCACCCGGGCGTCGCGCCACGGCAGCAGCGAGGCGTGGTGCTCGGTCTCGTACACGAAGACCTGGCAGTCGGCCGGAACGACCGCGGCCAGCAGGTTCAGCGAGTCGGTGGTCGAGCGGGTGAAGACCACCTGGTCGTCGGCGCGGCAGCCCAGGAACTCCGCGACGGTCGCCCGGCTGTTCTCGAAGAGGTCCGTGGAGAGCTGCGAGAGGTAACCGGCCCCGCGGTGGACGCTGCCGTAGTACGGGGCGTACGCGGCGACGTCGTCCCAGACACGCTGGAGCGCGGGCGCGCTGGCGGCGTAGTCGAGAGCGGCGTAGGCGACCTCACCGCCCGTGACCAGCGGAACCGTCACATCCTTGCCCAGAACCGGCAGAGGGGCACAAAGCGACTGGTCGGCGGCAGCGGTGAAGACAGACATGGCGAACTCCCGTAAGAGGCAGGCGAATTGCATGCGCCGGCGATACGCGGCAGCGCAGCGGAAGAGAAAAGAGGGGTGTGCGGAGGAGGGCCGACGGCCCTATCGCATTCGCGTGCTCACAAGAGGCTCCCTAGGGACCAGGACCCCGGGGGCTGGCATTCACAGATGCCGAGGGGCCCGCGCTTGCCGCAGACCTCGCTGCCTACGGCCTGGTCTTCACCCGGGGCACCCCGCCACGGACGGAGGGTTGCCGGACAGCGGGCCGGGGCCGTAGTCGCTGTCACTCATGACCTGTCCTGCATCTTGCCATACGCACGAAGACGCGCAAGGGCGCAGTCCAGGATCCGGACTGCGCCCTTCGCCACATCTGCGCCTGTCTCAGGCGTTGCTGGCCGCCACCCAGCGCTCCAGCGCCCTGATCGCCGCCCCGGAGTCGATGGACTCGGCGGCCTTCGCCATCCCGGCCGCGAGCTGCTCGTTCAGCGGGCCGTCCGCCGCGTCCAGCGCGACCAGCGCCGCCGCCGAATTGAGCAGCACGGCATCGCGCACCGGCCCCCGCTCGCCGGCCAGCACCCGGCGGGCCACGTCGGCGTTGTACGAGGCGTCCGCACCGCGCAGGGCCTGCACGGGCACCAGATCCAGACCGACGTCGCGCGGGTCGAACGCCTCCTCGCGCACCGCCCCGTCCCGGACCACCCAGACCCGCGAGGTCGCGGTCGTCGTCAGCTCGTCCAGGCCGTCGTCACCGCGGAAGACCAGCGCCGAATTGCCGCGCTCGGCGAGGACGCCGGCGACGATGGGCGCCATCTTCGGATCGGCCACGCCGACGGCCTGGGAGCGCACCCCGGCCGGGTTGGTGAGCGGCCCGAGGATGTTGAACGTGGTCGGTGCGCCGAGCTCCTTGCGGGCCCGGGCGACATAGCGCAGGGCGGGGTGGAACTTCACCGCGAAGCAGAAGGTGATGCCCGCCTCCTCGGCGACCTCGACGACCCGCTGCGCGGAGAGGTCCAGGTTGACGCCGAGCTTCTCCAGCACGTCGGAGGAGCCGCTCGCCGACGAGGAGGCGCGGTTGCCGTGCTTGACCACCTTGGCGCCGGTGCCGGCGATGACGATCGCCGACATGGTGGAGATGTTGACCGT
This sequence comes from Streptomyces gelaticus, assembly GCF_014649535.1. Taxonomy (GTDB): domain Bacteria; phylum Actinomycetota; class Actinomycetes; order Streptomycetales; family Streptomycetaceae; genus Streptomyces; species Streptomyces gelaticus. The sequence continues at coordinate 58,528 of NZ_BMTF01000002.1, read as the reverse complement.
CCTGGCGAGGTCGCCGCCGGTGCCGACGATGTCGACCGTACGACCCGGTACGTGGATGGTGTGGGCGTGCTCGTACATCGCCCGTACCAGGCCGGACACCTCGTCGATCGTCTCGCCCTTGGCCCGCAGGGCCACCGCGAACCCGGCGATCTGCACATCGCTCGCCTCGCCGCTCATGATGCGGTCCATCGCCCAGGCGGTGTCGTCGGCGGTGAGGTTCTCGCCGCGCAGCAGGGGGTTCAGCACGCCGGGCCAGGTACGGTCCGCCACGCTGTCGCCGCCGATCGGGGTCACAACGTTCATGGTCCGCTCCTGGGTCCACAGCCGGTAAAAGGGATCACCTCCACCCTATCGAGCGCGGTAGACAGCGAAGAGCCCCGTCCATCGAATGGACGGGGCTCCGGCTGTGGCGATCAGTTCAGGCGATCAGTGGTGACCGTGGCCGCTGGTGATCTCCTTGTACTCCTCGACGGTGGGCTTGGCGATCTGGTTGTTCTCGCCGTAGTAGCCCTTGCTGAGCCGGGCCCGCAGCTTCTGCAGGGCCGACACCTTGCGCTTGACACCGTTCTCGTCGACCGTCGGGCCGATCTCGACCGGCTCGTACTGCTCGTGCGCGGTGAGCGTGTGCAGCTGCTCGGGGCCGAGCGGCTCGTGGATCTCGACGAACTCACCGTGCGGCAGGCGCTTGATGATGCCGGACTCGCGCCCGTGCAGCACCTTCTCCTTGTCGCGGCGCTGGAGGCCGAGGCAGATCCGCCGGGTGACGATGAACGCGATGATCGGGCCGGCGAAGATGAAGATCCGGACGAACCAGGAGATGGCGTTCAGCGACAGGTGGAAGTGCGTGGCCCACAGGTCGTTGGCACCGCCGATGAAGACGACGACGTACTCGGTGATCCAGGCGACGCCGAAGGCCGTCCGGGTCGGAGCGTTGCGCGGGCGGTCCAGGATGTGGTGCTCGCGCTTGTCCCCGGTGATCCAGGACTCGACGAACGGGTAGACCGCGATGACCGCGAGCACCAGTCCGAAGACCATCAGCGGGATGAACACACCCAGGACCAGGGTGTGGCCCCAGAGGTTGATCTCCCAGCCCGGCATCACTCGGATCAGACCCTCGGCGAAGCCCATGTACCAGTCGGGCTGGGCGCCGGTGGACACCTGGTCCGGACGGTACGGACCGATGTTCCAGATCGGGTTGATCGTGGCGATCGCCGCGATGACGGCGATGATGCCGAAGACCAGGAAGAAGAAGCCTCCGGCCTTCGCCATGTACACCGGCATCAGCGGCATGCCGACGACGTTCTTGTTGGTGCGGCCGGGACCCGCGAACTGCGTGTGCTTGTGGTAGAAGACCAGGATCAGGTGCGCCACCAGCAGACCGAGCATGATGCCCGGCAGCAGCAGGATGTGGATCGAGTAGAACCGGGCGACGAAGTCGTGGCCGGGGAACTCTCCGCCGAACAGGAACATCGAGATGTACGTGCCGACGATCGGCATCGACAGGATCGCGCCCTGGGTGAAGCGGACACCCGTACCGGACAGCAGGTCGTCCGGGAGCGAGTAGCCGGTGAAGCCGGTGAACATGCCCAGCACGAACAGCAGGAAGCCGAACAGCCAGTTGATCTCACGCGGCTTGCGGAAGGCACCCGTGAAGAAGACGCGCATCATGTGCACGAACATGCCGGCCAGGAAGATCAGCGCGGCCCAGTGGTGGATCTGGCGAACCAGCAGACCACCGCGGACGTCGAAGCTGATGTCCAGCGTCGAGGCGTAGGCCTCGGACATCCGGATGCCCTGCATCGGCTCGTACGAGCCGTGGTACACGACCTCGCCCATGCTCGGCTGGAAGAACAGCGTCAGGTACACACCCGTGAGGATGATGATGATGAAGCTGTAGAGGGCGACTTCACCGAGCATGAAGGACCAGTGGTCCGGGAAGATCTTGCGCATGTTGGCCTTGGCCAGGGAGTAGATCCCGAGCCGGCCGTCCGCCCAGTCGGCCACCCGCTCACCGGCGGGCGCCTTGCGCTGTGTGTCGGTCGCAGTACTCATCCGCGCTCCCAGAATGCAGGACCGACGGGCTCTTCGAAGTCACCGAGCGCTTCGAGGTTGCCCTCGCTGTTCACACCGATCCGCAGCTGCGGAAGGGCGTGACCGGCCGGACCGAAGATGACGCGGGCGCCGTCGGAGAGGTCGAAGGTTGACTGGTGGCACGGGCAGAGCACGTGGTGCGTCTGCTGCTCGTACAGGCTGATCGGGCAGCCGACGTGAGTGCAGATCTTGGAGAAGGCCACGATTCCCTCGTGGGCCCACTCGCGCTCGCGCTTGTCCTTGATGTTGTCCGGCTCGATGCGGATGATCATCAGCGCGGCCTTGGCGATCTGGTTCTGGAAGTCGTGAGCGCTCTCCTCCAGGCCCTCGGGCATGGCGAAAGTCAGCGAACCGACGGCGACGTCCTCGGGACGCAGCGGCTCCATCGTGTTCATGTTGATGAGCTGCTTGCCCTTGGCCCACATGGTGTTGCGGAGCTTCTTCTCCGGCAGCGGACCGAGGTCGCGCAGCAGCACCACACCGGAGAGCGGCACCAGGGCCAGCGCACCGAACATGGTGTTGCGGATCAGCTTGCGCCGTCCGAACGCGGACTCCTCGGCACCTGCCGCGAAGTCGGCCAGGACCTTCGCCTTGACCTCGGGCGTCGCCTCGATGGCGTGCCGGTCGTCGGCGACCTCCACGTCGGACATCAGCGTGCGCGCCCAGTGGACGGCGCCGGCGCCGATCGTGAAGAGGGCCACGCCCAGGGTCAGACCCAGGGAGAAGTTGAGCGCGCTCACGTGGCCGAAGGGCCAGATGTACACGATCTTGTCGACCGGGAAGATGACGTACGAGGCGATGAAGCCGACCGTCGCCAGCATGGACAGCGTGAACATGAGCGCGACGGCGCGCTCGGAGCGCTTCGCGGCCCGTTCGTCGATGTCCTGGATGCGCGGCTTGTGGGCCGGCAGCCCCGGGTCGGCGAACGGGTCTTCCGCGACCTCTACCGCGCCGTGCGCGGCCTCCTGCTCAGCGGGCAGGTTCTCTTCTGGAATCTCTTGGCTACTCATGACTTCTTGGCCTTAGCGGTGTGGGCCGCGACCCAAATGGCAACTGCGATCAGTGCGCCGAGCCCGAAGATCCAGGCGAACAGCCCCTCGCTGACCGGGCCCAGGCCGCCCAGCTTCAGACCACCCGGGTTCTCCGACTGGCTGCTGTTGACGGTCTGGATGTACGCGATGATGTCCCGCTTCTGCTGCTCGGGCATCGTCGTGTCCGGGAAGGACGGCATGCTCTGCGGGCCGGTCTGCATGGCCTCGTAGATGTGCTTCGGGTCCACGCCTTCAAGGCTGGGCGCGTACTTGCCGTTCGACAGCGCGCCGCCCTCACCGGTGAAGTTGTGGCACTGCGCGCAGTTGGAACGGAACAGGTCGCCACCCTTGGCGATGTCCGCACCCGCAGGGTCGACCTGCTTCTTGGTCGGAATGACCGGACCGGCGCCGAGCGACGCGACGTACGCCGCGAGCTGGTCGATCTGCGCCTGGCTGTAGATGACCTTCTTCTTCGGCACCTGGGCGCCGGGCTGCTGCGCCGGCATACGGCCCGTACCGACCTGGAAGTCAACGGCGGCGGAGCCCACGCCGACCAGGCTCGGCCCGTCGGTGGTGCCCTGACCGCCGGTTCCGTGGCAGCTGGCGCAACCGACGGAGTACAGCTTCTTGCCCTCATCGATGGCGAGGGACTGGGCGGTGTCGTCGGCCTGCGCCTTGCTCGCGGGCGCAAACGCGGCGTACAGCCCCCCAGTGGCCGCCAGCGCGAGGAGTAGTACGACGACCGCCGCCAACGGATGGCGTCGTCGTGCGGAGAGCTTTTTCACGGATTACCCCGGTGTCAGGATCTTCTGCGTCGATGCTGGATGTGGTTCGGGTGCGAGCCCGGTTACTTGATCATGTAGATCGTGGCGAAGAGGCCGATCCACACGACATCGACGAAGTGCCAGTAATAGGACACGACGATGGCGGAGGTCGCCTGTTCGTGGGTGAACCTCTTGGCTGCGTACGTCCTGCCCAGAACGAGCAGGAAGGCGATGAGACCGCCTGTCACGTGCAGGCCGTGGAAGCCGGTGGTCAGGTAGAACACCGAGCCGTACGGGTCGGAGGACAGGGAAAGACCCGCTTCCTTGACCAGCTCGGTGTACTCGAGGACCTGACCTCCGATGAAGATCGCGCCCATCACGAAAGTGATGATGAACCAGGTGCGGAGCTTCTTCACATCGCCCCGCTCCGCGGCGAAGACGCCGAGCTGGCAGGTGAGTGAGGAAAGCACCAGGATCGTGGTGTTCGTCGCCGAGAACGGGAAGTTGAGGTGCTCGGCCATCTCCTTCCAGTGATCTGGTCCCGTCACCGATCGCAGGGTGAAGTACATCGCGAAGAGGGCCGCGAAGAACATCAGCTCGGAGCTCAACCAGATGATGGTTCCGACGCTGGTGAGGTTCGGTCGATTGACCGACGGGTGCGCGTGCCCGGTTTCTACTGTCGTTGCTGTCGCCACGACCGACATTATGTCGGTCGCTTATCCCGCCCTCACCCCGGGGGGTGCCGTTCGGTGTGTCAGCCGGGTGTGTCCTCCCCGAACGGCCCATGGAACCGCTGTCCCGGGCAGTGCTGACAGGCCGTCGGGCGGAGTACGATCCGCGCATCGGTTCATGCCCGGAAAGCCCCGAAGACACAGATGTCACGGAGGAACAATGCAGCCGACCGCCACGGTCCTGGTCTACAGCGACGACGCCAACACCCGTGAGCAGGTGAGGCTGGCAGCCGGGCACAGGCCCGCGGCTGATGTGCCACCGGTGGAATTCCTGGAATGCGCCACCCTGCCCGCCGTCCTGGAGGCGCTGGACCGCGGCGGCGTCGACGTCTGCGTGCTGGACGGCGAGACGGCGCCCGCGGGCGGCATGGGCGTCTGCCGGCAGATCAAGGACGAGATCTTCCGCTGCCCGCCGGTGCTGCTGCTGATCGGACGTCCGCAGGACGCCTGGCTGGCCACCTGGAGCCGTGCGGACGCCGCGGTGACCCTGCCGGTCGAGCCGGTCGAGTTCGCGGACGCCCTGGCCGCCCTGCTCCGCAGCAGGGACTGCGTGAACGCCTGAGTCGTGTCGCGGTTTCGTCCGCGGTCCCGCTGAGAGCCCGACAGGCTCCGAGGGGCAGCGCACTCCCCGGTCCGGTCAGACCTCGGGGCGCAGTCGCGCCGCCTGGATCGTGTCCGTCCGGTCCGGGGTGGTGTTCTTCTGCAGGGCGCTGCCCTTCAGCCATTTGGCCCAGGACAGGTTCCAGTCCCCGTAGCCGTTGTCGAACGGCGTCATCGTCTCGCCCTGGCTGCCCACGACCGTGACGATGTCGCCCGGCCGCACGGTGTTGAAGAACCACTCGGCCAGACCGGTGCTCATGCCCGTACAGCCGTGGCTGACGTTCGCGTTCCCCTGCGAGCCGGTGGACCAGGGCGCCGCGTGCACGTACTCGCCGCTCCAGGTGACGCGCGTCGCGTAGTAGACCTGCAGGTCGTACGAGTCGGAGGAGCCCTCCGCGATGCCGATCGTCTCCCCGCGCATACGTACGCTGTATTCCTTGCCCAGCACGACCTTGACACCGTTTCGGGTGGCGAAGCCGGGCTTGCCGGTCGTCACCGGAATGGTGTTGATCACTTTCCCGTTGCGCTTGACCGTCATCGAGTGCGCCGCGGCGTCCGTGACGGCCTCGATGCGGTCGCCCGTGGTGAGCCTCAGCGCCTTCGTGGGGGCGCCGTAGAGGGCGTCGGTGACCTTCACCCCGGCCAGGCCGCTGGTGACGTCGATGGTGGCCCTGGCGGGCCAGTAGTCCTTGGGGCGGTAGTGCAGGGTCTTGTCGTCGACCCAGTACCAGGAGCCGGTCACGGCGGGGGTCGAGCGGACGCTGAGGGCGCGCTCCACGTTGGCCCTGGACGCCTTGTCCTTGACCGGAGCGCTGAGTTCCGCCGTGATGGGCTGTCCGACGCCGTAGGTGCCCGCCTGAGGGCCGAAGGCGACCTTCAGGAACTTCTTGGCGGAAGTGGTCCCGAAGGAGAGCGTACGGCTGCCCGGCGCGCCGTCGTCGTCCTCCGTGCTGACCCGGACGGTGTACTTGGTGCCGGCGGCGAGCGGGAGTGTGGAGTGCCACCGCTTCCCGTCTGCGTCGAGCTCGCCCGCCAGGTGGCGGCCGGTCGCGTCGACGGCCGACACGTCCGTGATCCGGCCGTCGTCGCCGTTGACGGTGACCTCCAGCGGCTTGCCGGGGTCGACCTTCTCGTCGCCGTCGGAGGCGTTGGAGGAGATCTCGTCCACCGCGTCGTAGGGCTTCTCCGCGAGCGGATGGCCGCCGGATCCGCCACAGGCGGTCACGCCTGCGACCAGGGTCGCGGCCAGCAGAGTGCAGCCCACTGCGGGGCGGATGCGCGGCGTGTGGTTCATAAACCCAAGCTATGGAGGTTCGCCCGGATCGGCGCGCGGTGTGCATGCGAACGGGGGACCCGCACTCCTCTCGGTGGAGAAGTGCGGGCCCCCCGTCAGGTGGAGCGGTGGTGCCGTGTCACTGGGTGCGGTTCTCACCGCGGTAGTACTCGAAGACCCAGCCGAAGAGACCGATCAGGACGACCGGGAGCGAGAAGTAGAGCAGCCACCAGCCGAAGATGACTCCCATGAAGGCGAGAGCACCGCCGATCGCCAGCGAGAGCGGCTGCCAGCTGTGCGGGGAGAAGAACCCCACCTCGCCGGCCTCGTCCGCGACGTCGGCTTCCTTGTTGTCCTGCGCCATGGCGTCGACCCGCCGGGCCGTGAAGGCCAGGTAGAAGCCGATCATGACGCTCAGGCCGAAGCCCAGGAAGAGCGCGGTGGTACCGGCCGGCTCCTTCGACCACACGCCGTACGTGATGGCCATGGCGAGCATGAAGACGCTCAGCCAGATGAACATCTTGCCCTGGATCTTCACTTGCCCGCCTCCTTGCCACCGGCGAGGGCCTTGTCATCCTCGGGGTGCTGCTCCAGCTGCTCGAGCGCCGAGATCTCCGGGTGGTGCAGGTCGAACGCCGGGGATTCGGAACGGATGCGGGGCAGGGTGAGGAAGTTGTGCCGCGGCGGCGGGCAGGAGGTCGCCCACTCCAGCGAACGGCCGTAGCCCCACGGGTCGTCGACCTCGATCTTCTTGCCGTACTTGGCGGTCTTCCACACGTTGTAGAAGAACGGCAGCATCGACAGGCCGAGCAGGAACGAGGAGATCGTCGAGATCGTGTTCAGCGCGGTGAAGCCGTCCGCGGCGAGGTAGTCCGCGTAACGACGCGGCATGCCCTCGGCGCCCAGCCAGTGCTGCACCAGGAACGTGCCGTGGAAGCCCACGAACAGCGTCCAGAACGTGATCTTGCCGAGCCGCTCGTCCAGCATCTTGCCGGTGAACTTCGGCCACCAGAAGTGGAATCCGGAGAACATCGCGAAGACCACGGTGCCGAAGATGACGTAGTGGAAGTGCGCGACGACGAAGTACGAGTCCGAGACGTGGAAGTCCAGCGGGGGCGACGCCAGGATCACACCGGTCAGACCACCGAAGGTGAAGGTGATCAGGAAGCCGATGGCCCAGAGCATCGGTGTCTCGAAGGACAGCGATCCCTTCCACATCGTGCCGATCCAGTTGAAGAACTTCACACCGGTCGGTACCGCGATGAGGAATGTCATGAACGAGAAGAACGGCAACAGCACACCGCCGGTGACGTACATGTGGTGCGCCCACACGGTCACGGAAAGGCCTGCGATGGCGATCGTCGCGCTGATCAGACCGATGTAACCGAACATCGGCTTCCGGCTGAACACCGGAATCACTTCGGAAATGATTCCGAAGAACGGCAGGGCAATGATGTACACCTCTGGGTGGCCGAAGAACCAGAAGAGGTGCTGCCAGAGCAATGCGCCGCCATTGGCCGCGTCGAAGATATGTGCACCGAACTTGCGGTCCGCCTCCAGCGCGAAGAGCGCCGCGGCGAGAACCGGGAAGGCCAGCAGGACCAGCACACCGGTCAGCAGGACGTTCCAGGTGAAGATCGGCATACGGAACATCGTCATGCCAGGGGCACGCATGCAGATGATCGTGGTGATGAAGTTGACCGAACCGAGGATCGTGCCGAAGCCGGAGAAGGCCAGACCCATGATCCACATGTCGCCGCCGATGCCCGGCGAACGGACCGCGTCGGTCAGCGGGGAGTAGGCGAACCAGCCGAAGTCGGCCGCACCCTGCGGGGTGAGGAAGCCGGCCACCGCGATGAGCGAGCCGAAGAGGTACAGCCAGTACGCGAACATGTTCAGCCGCGGGAACGCCACGTCGGGCGCGCCGATCTGCAGTGGCATGATCCAGTTCGCGAATCCGGCGAACAGCGGCGTCGCGAACATCAGCAGCATGATCGTGCCGTGCATCGTGAACGCCTGGTTGAACTGCTCGTTCGACATGATCTGCGTGCCGGGACGGGCCAGTTCGGCGCGCATGAAGAGCGCCATCAGACCGCCGATGCAGAAGAATGCGAACGATGTGACCAGGTACATCGTGCCGATCGTCTTGTGGTCAGTGGTGGTCAGCCACTTGACGACGACGTTTCCCGGCTGCTTGCGCCGGACCGGCAGCTCGTCCTCGTACGAGTCGTCTGCTGCCGCGGCACCCTGAGGTTCGTTGAGGATGCTCACAGTTTGTTCGTCTCCGCATTCCTGGCCGGGCCAGTCTGCTCGATGCCGGCCGGCACGTAGCCCGTCTGGCCCTTCTTCGCCAGCTCCTTGAGGTGCGCCTGGTAGCGCTCCGGGGAGACGACCTTGACGTTGAAGAGCATCCGGGAGTGGTCGGCGCCGCAGAGCTCGGCGCACTTGCCCATGAAGGTGCCCTCCTGGGTGGGAGTCACCTCGAAGGCGTTGGTGTGGCCCGGGAAGACGTCCTGCTTCATGAGGAACGGAACCACCCAGAAGGAGTGGATGACGTCACGCGAAGTCAGAACGAAACGGACCTTCTCACCCTTCGGCAGCCACAGGGTCGGACCCGGGTTGCCGTTCTGCGGGTTCCGGGTGCCCGGGACGCCGTAGTCGTAGACGCCTTCCGCACCCTTGGGGAATTCATCCCGGTACCGGTTGGGGATGGCGTCGAGTTCCTTGGAGGTCTCGCTGCCCGTGGCGGCCGAGCCGTCCACGTTCTCGATGTAGTTGAAGGCCCAGCTCCACTGGTAGCCGACCACGTTGATGGTGTGGGCAGGCTTCGGGGAGAGCGTGAGGAGCTTCGATTCATCGCGCGCGGTGAAGTAGAACAACACCGAGACGATGATCAGAGGGACGACGGTGTACAGCGCCTCGATGGGCATGTTGTACCTGGTCTGCGGAGGAACCTCGACCTTGGTGCGGCTGCGCCTGTGAAAGATGACGCTCCACAGGATCAGACCCCAGACCAGCACGCCCGTGACGAGCGCTGCCGCCCACGAGCCCTGCCAGAGAGAAAGGATCCGTGGTGCTTCTTCCGTTACCGGCGTAGGCATACCAAGGCGGGGAAAGTCCTTGTATGTGCAACCGGTGGCGGTCGCCAGGATCAGGCCCGCAGTCAGCACCTGCGGCAGCTTCCGCCGCATCGGGCGCCGCGACGAGCGGTCGGAGCCGTTGGGACTCACGTAGCGCCTTCCCGAGAGTCTCGCCCGCGCGGTCGGCGCGGCCGTCGTTCTGGTCGGTCGCCGCCCTGACGCGGGCAGGGGTTTGGATGTTTATGCGGACCAAACCCTACTGGACGCTATTTGGGGTCGCGCGGGGAGGGTGCCCAACGCGCCGCCCGACTCCCCGAAGGGGTGGAATACGGCCCTCCGAGCGCCATCTGACGCTCCTTCTCCTGACCCTGCGGGCCGCCCGTCCCCGGGCCGGGGCCCGGCGCGGGCTAGCGTGGCCGCGTGCCCTACTTCGACACCGCATCCGCCGCTCCCCTGCACCCCGTCGCACGCCAGGCTCTGCTTGCCGCGCTGGACGAGGGCTGGGCCGACCCGTCCAGGCTCTACCGCGAGGGGCGGCGAGCCCGGCTGCTGCTGGACGCCGCCCGGGAGGCCGCCGCCGAGGCCGTCGGCTGCCGCCCGGACGAGCTCACATTCACTCCTTCGGGGACCCGGGCGGTCCACTCGGGAATCTCCGGCGCTCTCGCGGGACGCCGTCGTGCCGGCCGCCACCTGGTCGTCTCCGCGGTCGAACACTCGTCGGTGCTCCATTCGGCGGCCGCCCATGAGGCCCAGGGCGGATCGGTCTTTGAGGTCCCGGTGGACCGGACGGGGGCGGTGAGCGCGGCGGGGTACGCGGACGCGCTGCGCGAGGACACCGCGCTGGCATGTCTCCAGTCCGCCAACCACGAGGTCGGCACCGAGCAGCCGGTGGCCGCCGTGGCGGAGCTGTGCCGGGCGGCCGGGGTGCCGCTGCTGGTGGACGCCGCGCAGTCGCTGGGCCGGGAGCCGGTGCCGGACGGCTGGTCGCTGCTGACGGGCAGCGCCCACAAGTGGGGCGGGCCCTCGGGCGTCGGGCTGCTGGCGGTGCGCAAGGGGGTGCGGTTCGCCGTTCAGGGACCGGCCGACGAGCGCGAGTCGGGGCGGGCCGCGGGGTTCGAGAACATTCCGGCCGTCGTCGCGGCGGCGGCGTCGCTGCGGGCGGTGCGGGCCGAGGCCGCGGCGGAGTCCGTACGGCTGCGGGCCCTGGTGGACCGCATCAGGGCCTCGGTGCCGGAGCTGGTGCCCGATGTGGAGGTGGTCGGCGACCCGGTGCGGCGGCTGCCGCATCTGGTGACCTTCTCCTGTCTCTATGTCGACGGGGAGACATTGCTGCACGAGCTGGACCGGGCGGGGTTCTCCGTGTCGTCCGGCTCCTCCTGCACCAGCAGCACGCTGACACCGAGCCATGTGCTCAGGGCCATGGGGGTGCTGTCGGAGGGGAACGTACGGGTGTCGCTGCCGAACGGCACCGCCGAACAGGACGTCGACCGTTTCCTGGAGGTGCTCCCCCGGGTGGTGGCGGAGATGAGGCAGCGGCTGGGCGCGCCCGTCTCCGCGCCCCGGAAGACCGCCCCGGCCGCGTCCCTGGTGGTCGACGCGCTCGGGAAGCGCTGCCCGGTCCCGGTGATCGAGCTCGCGAAGGTGATCGGGGACGTGCCGCTGGGCGGGACGGTGACGGTGCTCTCCGACGACGAGGCGGCGCGCCTGGACATCCCGGCCTGGTGCGCGATGCGCGAGCAGGAGTACGTGGGTGAGGAGCCGGCGGACCGTGGCTCGGCCTATGTGGTCCGCCGGCTCGTCTGAGCCCCTTCGCGGGCTCAGCCCAGGTGCGTGTGGACCTCGGCGGCGGCGTCGTGGCCGTACGCCTTGGTGAAGCGGTCCATGAAGTGGGCGCGGCGCAGGGTGTACTCCTGGGTACCGACCGTCTCGATGACCAGGGTGGCCAGCATGCAGCCGACCTGGGCGGCGCGCTCCAGGCCGACGCCCCAGGCGAGCCCGGAGAGGAATCCGGCCCGGAAGGCGTCGCCGACGCCGGTCGGGTCGGCCTTGATCTCCTCCTCCGGGCAGCCGACCTCGATCGGCTCCTGGCCGGCGCGCTCGATGCGCACGCCGCGGGCGCCGAGGGTGGTGACCCGGTGGCCGACCCTGGCCAGGATCTCCTCGTCGCTCCAGCCGGTCTTGGACTCGATGAGCCCCTTCTCGTACTCGTTGGAGAAGAGGTACGTGGCGCCGTCCAGGAGGATCCGGATCTCGTCGCCGTCCATCCGGGCGATCTGCTGCGAGAAGTCGGCGGCGAACGGGATGCCCCGGGAGCGGCACTCCTCCGTGTGGCGCAGCATCCCCTCGGGGTCGTCGGCACCGATCGAGACCAGGTCGAGGCCGCCGACCCGGTCGGCGACGGCCTTGAGCTCGATGAGCCGGGCCTCGCTCATCGCGCCGGTGTAGAAGGAGCCGATCTGGTTGTGGTCGGCATCCGTCGTGCAGACGAAGCGGGCGGTGTGCAGGACCTCGGAGATGCGGACCGAGCCGGTGTCGACTCCGTGGCGGTCGAGCCAGGCGCGGTACTCGTCGAAGTCGGAGCCGGCGGCACCGACCAGGATCGGCCTCGTGCCCAGCAGACCCATGCCGAAGCAGATGTTGGCGGCGACACCGCCCCGGCGCACGTCGAGATTGTCGACCAGGAAGGAGAGCGAGACCGTGTGCAGCTGATCCGCGACCAGCTGGTCGGCGAAACGGCCGGGGAAGGTCATGAGGTGATCGGTGGCGATGGAGCCGGTGACTGCGATTCGCACGGGGAGACTGCTCCTGCGGAGATCGGGGGGAACGGGTGGCTGTGTTCCCGGGGCGGCGTGACAGTTCACGCTACCGGTTCCCCGGACCCGCCCTGAAGGGGGAAACTACCCGATAGTAGGGCTTTCTTCCTGGTGCCCGTGGTGCCTACGGTGCGGATATGTCGAACAACATCGCCACGCGCGAGTCCGAGATCAGCCTGGCCGAGCTGCGCGGGGACTGCGCCCGGATGGCTCCGCACTGGGTGGCCCCCACGAAGTCTGCCCCCGTTCCGGTCGAGCCGTCCCGGATTCACGGGGTCACCGTGCCCCCCGCCTCCGCCCGGCTGGTCGACGCCATGTCCGACTACGGCGACTGAGAGGCGGCGAAGCCCGGTACCGGTCGCTCCTGACGCCCCGCACGGAAACCGCATGGAAAGCGTGCCGGGAACCGTGCGTGCCGCTGCCCCGTCACACCGTCGTCCCCGTTCCCGGGGGCGGACGGACAGGCCGGGCGACGGCATGTGACGGCAATGCAGGCGAAGGAGCGATCCGGTGAGCACCGAGCGACCCGACAACGACGTGACCGGTCCCCGGCGGCGTTCGCCGCTCGCCGTGGCCTCGGTGGCGGCAGCCGTGCTGCTGGCCGGTGGCGGCGGCGCGTACTGGGCCGCGACCGCGGCGGACGGCGACGGCAGGTCCGGCGGCAGCACGGAGAGCGACGGGCAGCCCGCCCCGCCCCCGCTGGCCCTGGACGGGCGGGCGGGCGCTGCCACGACGCCCGAGGCGCCCTCCCGGGGCATTGCGCCGGGCGAGCCCGACCCGAACGGCGGCCGGGTGGTCTACCGCGTCTCCGGCAAGCTGCCCGAGGGGCCGCGCACGGCCGCCGTGCAGCGCGCGGAGGGGACCGTCTCCGCGGCCGAGGTGGCCCGGCTGGCGAAGGCGCTGGGCCTTGCGGGCACGCCGCAGGCGGAGGGCACGTACTGGAAGGTGGGTTCCGACGGCGACGGTTCGGGCCCGGTCCTGCGGGTGGAGAAGCAGGCCCCGGGCACCTGGAGCTTCGCCCGGTACGGCTCCGGCGGTACGGACAACTGCCAGAAGAAGACGGTCTGTTCGGGCGGGAACCCGGCTCCGGCCGGCAGCGGTTCCCCGGTGAGCGAGAGCGCCGCCAGGGCCGCCGCGACACCGGTACTGAAGGCGGCGGGGCAGGACGGCGCCGCGCTGGACAGCCGTCAACTCATGGGATCGGTACGGGTGGTGAACGCCGACCCGAAGGTGGACGGCCTTCCCACGTACGGCTGGTCGACCGGGATCCAGGTGGGCCCGGACGGCGAAGTGGTCGGTGGAAGCGGGCAGTTGAAGGGCCTGGAGAAGGGCGACAGCTATCCGGTGATCAGCGCGGCCGAGGCGCTGAAGCAGCTGAACGGTTCGGCGCCCGGCGCGCACACGCGCGCGGACATCGGCGGATGCGCCTCCCCCGTACCGCTGGACGAAGGCCGGAAAACGCCGGGGGTCCGCTGCGGGGCGCCGGCCGGGGCGGAGCGGCCGACGACGACGGTGACGGTCGAGAAGGCGGTGTTCGGCCTGGCGGCGCAGTACGTGGCGGGCAAGCAGACGCTCGTACCGTCCTGGCTCTTCTCCGTGCGGCCGGCCGCCGACGGCCGGGGCACCACGGTCCCCCAGGTCGCCGTGGCCCCCTCGTACCTGGCGCAGAACGCGCCCTCGGCCACCGTTCCCACACCGGCCCCCACGACTCCCCCGGGGAACCCGGAGAAGTCCGGGCCGCAGCCGCTGTCGTACCGCACCGACGGACGGACCCTGTCGGTGACGTTCTGGGGCGGGGTGTGCAGTACGTACGCCGCGAGCGCGACCGAGGGCCCGGACCGGGTGGCCGTGAAGGTGACGGAGTCGAAGCAGCCCGGGAAGAAGACCTGCATCATGATCGCCGAGGAGCTGACCCGCACGGTGACGCTCGACGCGCCGCTCGGCGACCGGACGGTGGTCGACGCGGGGTCGGGCGGTGACGTGCCCCGCGGCTGAGCGCCGGCCCCTCGGACACGACGGCGGCGGCCCGGAATCCGGGCCGCCGCCGTCGTGCCGTTCCGGCGCGGCACCCTCGGGCGTGCGCGCCGCCTTCAGGGCTCAGCTGAAGGAGTCGCCGCAGGCGCAGGAGCCCGTGGCGTTGGGGTTGTCGATCGTGAAGCCCTGCTTCTCGATGGTGTCGACGAAGTCGATGGAGGCGCCGCCCAGGTACGGAGCGCTCATCCGGTCGGTGACGACCTTCACGCCGTCGAAGTCCTTCACGACGTCACCGTCGAGCGAACGCTCGTCGAAGAAGAGCTGGTAGCGCAGGCCCGAGCAGCCGCCGGGCTGAACGGCGACGCGCAGCGCCAGGTCGTCACGGCCTTCCTGCTCCAGCAGGCTCTTGACCTTGGCTGCGGCGGCGTCGGACAGGAGGATGCCGTCGCTCACGGTGGTGGTCTCGTCCGATACGGACATCTGCTTCTCTCCCGGGTTGTACGGAGACTGCTTGCCGACGTTGCAACCGTCGGGACCGCGGAATCATTCCGGGCCGAGCGCTTGCCTGTTCCATTCATGCTCGCACACCGGTCGGCCCGGGGGATGCGTCACATCGACACTATGGCCATCGTCAAAGTGACGTGAACCGGATATGATAGATAGCGTCAATTAGACGAAAAGGCTTTCGCAGAAGCTTTCAGCAGAGAAGAAAGGGTGCGTGACGTGACCACGGCCCACCCCGTCCAGGATCTCGACGTCCAGCCGACGCCCCTCGCCCTGCTCCTGCTCGGCCGTGAGGCCGACCCGAGGAGCGAGCGCGGCGTCGAGTGCCCCGGCGACCTGCCAGCCCCGTCCGACCCGGACCTGGTGGAGCGTGCCCGCGCGGCCAAGGAGAAGCTCGGGGACAAGGTGTTCGTCCTCGGCCACCACTACCAGCGCGACGAGGTCATCCAGTTCGCCGATGTCACCGGCGACTCGTTCAAGCTCGCCCGGGACGCGGCCGCGCGGCCGGAGGCCGAGTACATCGTCTTCTGCGGCGTGCACTTCATGGCCGAGTCCGCGGACATCCTGACCGCCGACGACCAGAAGGTCGTGCTGCCGGACCTGGCCGCGGGCTGCTCCATGGCCGACATGGCCACCGCCGAGCAGGTCGCCGAGTGCTGGGACGTGCTGACCGAGGCCGGGGTCGCCGAGCAGGTCGTGCCGGTCTCGTACATGAACTCCTCCGCCGACATCAAGGCCTTCACCGGCAGGCACGGCGGCACGATCTGCACCTCGTCCAATGCGAAGCGGGCGCTGGAGTGGGCCTTCGAGCAGGGCGAGAAGGTCCTCTTCCTGCCCGACCAGCACCTGGGCCGGAACACCGCGGTCCGGGACATGGGGATGTCGCTGGAGGACTGCGTCCTGTACAACCCGCACAAGCCGGGCGGCGGCCTGACCGCCGAGGAGTTGCGGAACGCGAAGATGATCCTGTGGCGCGGGCACTGCTCGGTGCACGGCCGCTTCTCGGTCGAGTCCGTCAACGACGTCCGCGAGCGGATACCGGGCGTCAACGTCCTGGTGCACCCCGAGTGCAAGCACGAGGTCGTGGCGGCGGCGGACTACGTCGGCTCGACGGAGTACATCATCAAGGCCCTGGAAGCGGCCCCGGCCGGCTCGAAGTGGGCGATCGGCACCGAGCTGAACCTGGTGCGCCGCCTGGCGAACCGGTTCGCGGCCGAGGACAAGGAGATCGTCTTCCTCGACAAGACGGTCTGCTTCTGCTCGACGATGAACCGCATCGACCTGCCGCACCTGGTGTGGGCGCTGGAGTCGCTGGCCGACGGCAATCCGGTCAACCGGATCGAGGTCGACCCGGAGACGGAGAAGTACGCGAAGCTCGCCCTGGAGCGGATGCTGGCGCTGCCGTAACGGCGGCGTGCACGGCCAAAGGCCCCGGCACCGTTGGAGAACGGTGCCGGGGCCTCTGTTTTCCTGCCCTGCGGTATGCCCGGCGCGTCAGGCCTTCGCGGGCTCCGGCTCCTCGTCGGAGGCGGTCTGCGCCTGCTCGGCCGGGGCGGGCTGCCCCGCCTTCTTCGCCCGCTTGACCGCCTTCTTCTTCGCGCGGCGCTCCTTGCGGAGCTCCACCATCGCGTAGAGCGTCGGCACCAGGAGCAGGGTGAGCAGCGTCGAGGTGACCAGGCCGCCGATCACGACCACCGCGAGCGGCTGCGAGATGAAGCCGCCCTCGCCGGTGACGCCGAGTGCCATCGGGAGCAGGGCGAAGATCGTCGCGAGTGCGGTCATCAGGATCGGGCGCAGCCGGTGGCGGCCGCCCTCGACGACCGCTTCGACGACGCCCATGCCCTGGGCCCGGTACTGGTTGATCAGGTCGATCAGCACGATCGCGTTGGTCACCACGATGCCGATCAGCATCAGCATGCCGATCATCGCCGGGACACCCATCGGGGTGCCGGTGACGACGAGCAGGCCGATCGCGCCGGTGGCCGCGAACGGGATGGAGACCAGCAGGATCAGCGGCTGGACCAGCGACTTGAAGGTCGCCACCAGCAGCATGAAGACGATCGCGATCGCGGCCAGCATCGCCAGGCCGAGCTTCAGGAAGGCGTCGTTCTGGTCCTCGGAGACACCGCCGATGGTGGCGGTGGCGCCGTCCGGGAGGTCCAGGGCGTTGATCTTCGTCTGGAGCGAGGCGCTGACCGCACCGGTGTTGTCACCCATGGGCTTCGCGGTGATGGTCGCGGCGCGCTGGCCGTCGATCCGGGTCATCGAGACCGGTCCGGGGACCAGTTCGACGTCGGCGATCTGTCCGAGCCTGACCGGGCCGAGGGGAAGGTTCTTCAGCTCGGCCATGGTGGTGGCCGGGTGGGCGGAGGTGATGACGACGTCCCGCTCGGTGTCGTCCATGACCGCCTTGCCGGACGGGGTGCCGCGCACCGCTCCGGCCACGGCCGCGCCGAGCGTGGCCTGGTCGAAGCCGGCCTCCGCGGCCTTGGGCGTGGCCTTGACCGAGATCCGCGGGACACTCTGCGCGAGGTCGCTCTGGACGTCGGTGACGTCCTTGATTCCGGCGACCTCGGCCCGCACCTTCTCGGACGCCTTCTTCAGCACGTCCGCGTCGGCGGCCTTGACCACGACGCTGAGGTCCTGGCTGCCGAAGCCGTCGCCCGCGGAGATGGTGGTGTCACCGATGCCGTCGAGCTTGCCGAGCGCCGTGTCGATGCGCTCCTGCGTGGCGTCGAAGTCGCCCGAGTCCTTCAGGGTGACCTGGTACGAGGCCTGGTTGGCGCCCGTACCGCCGCCGAAGGCCGCCATGAAGCCGGACGAGCCGACGGTGACCTGGTAGTCCTTGACGCCCTTGTCGTCGGCGAGGACCTTCTCGACCTTCTTGGCCGCCTTGTCGGCGGCCGCCAGGCTGGTGCCGGGGGTCAGCTCCTGCTTGATGGAGAGGACTTCCTGCTCGCCCTGGTCGAAGAAGTTGGTCTTCAGCAGCGGGGCCATGCCGAAGGTGCCCAGGAACACGACGACGGCGATGACGATGCTGGTGATACGGCGCCGGGTAGCGAAGCCCAGCACCGGGACGTACAGCCGCTGGAGCCGGCTGCGGGCTTCCTTCTCCTCGGCCTTGCGGCGGGCCTCGTCCGGGTTCTCGGTGCTGCCCTTCGGGGCGCGCAGGAACCAGTAGGACAGGACGGGGACGACGGTCAGCGAGACCAGCAGGGAGGCCAGCAGAGCCGCGGTGACGGTCAGCGAGAAGGAGCCGAAGAGCTCGCCGACCATGCCGCCGACGAGACCGATCGGCAGGAAGACTGCGACCGTGGTGAGGGTCGAGGAGGTGACCGCGCCGGCCACTTCCTTCACCGCGGTGATGATCGCCGACTGGCGCTCCTCGCCGTAGCCGAGGTGACGCTTGATGTTCTCCAGGACCACGATCGAGTCGTCGACGACGCGGCCGATCGCGATGGTCAGTGCGCCCAGCGTGAGCATGTTGAGCGAGAGGTCGCGGGTCCAGAGCACGATCAGCGCGAGGACCACGGAGAGCGGGATGGAGACCGCGGTGACCAGGGTCGAGCGCAGCGACGCGAGGAAGACCAGGATCACGATGACCGCGAAGAGCAGACCGAGCGCGCCCTCGGTGGTCAGACCTGAGATCGCCTTGGAGACGGCGGGGCCCTGGTCGGAGACGACGGTCAGTTCGGCGCCGGCCCCGAGGTCCTTGCGGAGGTCGGGGAGCTTGTCCTTGACCGCGTCCGAGATGGCGACGGCGCTGCCGTCCTTGTCCATCGTGGCCATCACGGCGAGGCTGGGCTTGCCGTTGGTGCGGGTGATGGAGACCGCGGTGGACGGCTCCTGCTTCACCGTGGCGACGTCACCGACGCGGACCGCCTCGCCCGGCTTGCCCGTGGCCGGGTCCTGGCCGGTGACCCGCAGGTCCTCGATCTGCTTCAGGGAGGTGAAGGCGCCGCCGACCTGGACGGTGCGGCTCTTGCCCGATTCGGAGAAGGAACCGGCGGGGACGGTCGCGCCGCCCGCCTGGAGCGCCTGGGAGAGCGTCATGGCGTTCAGCCCCGCGGCGGCGAGCTTCTTGTCGTTGGGGGTGACGGAGACCTGGAGGTCCTGCACACCGTCGATGCTGACCTGACCGACGCCGTCGATGTCCTCCAGCGCGGGGACGACGGTGCGCTCCAGCTGGTCGGCGAGCGCCTGCTGGTCCTTGTCGGAGGTGACGGCGAGGACGACGGCCGGGATGTCGTCGGTCGAGCCGGCGATGACCTGCGGGTCGACGTCGTCGGGAAGCTGGGCGCGGGCGCGGTTCACCGCCTGCTGGATGTCGGCGACGAGCTGCTTGGTGCCCTCGCTGCCGAAGTCGAAGGAGGCCATGATGACGGCGCTGCCCTCGCTGGCGGTCGAGGTGGTGCCGGTGACGCCGTCGACGGCCTTGATGGAATTCTCGAGCGGTTCGACGACCTGCTTCTCGACCACATCGGGGGACGCACCCTGGTAGGGGGCGAGCACCGACACCATCGGGAGTTCGATGGTGGGCAGCAGCTGCTGCTTGAGCTGCGGGATCGCGATCGCTCCGAACACGAGCGCGACGATCGAGATCAGTCCGATCAGGGCCCGTTGCGCGAGGCTGAATCTGGACAGCCAGGACATGGGTGGGTCTCTCTTCTGTGGCTTACGCGGCAGGTGGGCGGGCGACCAGCGGACAGCCCCGACCCGTCTATACGATCGCCCACCCGCAAGGGCCCGGGCGTCGGCCCAGAGTCGCTTTCTTATGTCGCGCATACCGCAGGTGGAGTACGCCGTATCTCCACCCGTCACTCCACCCTGGGGCGCACCAGGCCCGATTCATAGGCAATTACCACCAATTGAGCGCGGTCCCGTGCACCCAGCTTCGCCATCGCCCTGTTCACATGGGTCTTGACGGTGAGCGGGCTGACGACGAGCCGCTCGGCGATCTCGTCGTTGGAGTGGCCGCCCGCGACCAGGACGAGCACCTCGCGCTCACGGCCGGTGAGTGCGGCCAGCCGCTCGGAGTACTCCGCGGCGCTCGGCCCGTCGCCCTCCGAACTGCCGCCCTGCGCGAGGAAGGTGGCGATCAGGCCCTTGGTCGCGGCCGGTGAGAGCAGCGCCTCGCCGGCCGCGGCGATACGGATGGCGTTGAGCAGTTCCTCCGGTTCCGCCCCCTTGCCGAGGAAGCCGGATGCCCCGGCCCGCAGTGACTGCACCACGTACTCGTCCACCTCGAAGGTGGTGAGCATGACGACCCGTACGCCGGCCAGTTCCGGATCGGCGCTGATCATGCGGGTCGCGGTGAGTCCGTCCGTACCCGGCATCCGGATGTCCATCAGCACCACGTCGGCGCGGGTCGAGCGGGCGAGCTCCACGGCCTGCGCGCCGTCCGACGCCTCGCCGACCACCTCCATGTCGGCCTCCGAGTCGACCAGCACCCGGAACGCGCTGCGCAGCAGCGCCTGGTCGTCGACGAGCAGCACCCTGATGGGCGGTGTCATGCCTTCTCCCCCGTCCGGCCCGCCGCGCCCGGTTCGCCGGACTCCGCCGTGCGGGCCTCGACGGGCAGGATCGCATGGACCCGGAAACCGCCGCCGTAGCGGGCCCCGGCGGTGAGAGTGCCGCCGAGCGCGGTGACGCGTTCGCGCATACCGAGCAGGCCGTGACCGCCGCCGGCGTCGTCGTGGCCGCCCCCGCCGGAGCCGTTGTCGATCACGGTGATCTCGGCCGTCCTCCCGACGCGTACGACGCTCACCTCGGCCTTCGCCCCGGGGCCCGCGTGTTTGCGGACATTGGTCAGCGCCTCCTGGATGACCCGGTACGCGGCCAGGTCGACGGCCGCGGGCAGCGGGGGCCGCCGGTCGGTGCAGGCCAGCTCGACGGGGAGCCCGGCCCGGCGGACGGTGTCGACCAGTTCGTCCAGGACGGCGAGCCCCGGCGCGGGTTCGGTCGGCGCCGCGGGGTCGCCGGACTGGCGCAACAGCCCGACGGTGGCCCGCAGTTCGTCGAGCGCGGAGCGGCTGGCCTCCCGGACGTGGGCCAGCGCCTCCTTGGCCTGGTCGGGGCGCTTGTCCATGACGTGGGCGGCCACCCCGGCCTGCACGTTGACCAGGGCGATGTGGTGGGCGACGACGTCGTGGAGTTCGCGGGCGATCCTCAGCCGTTCCTCGGCGACCCGCCGCCGGGCCTCCTCGTCGCGGGTGCGTTCGGCCCGTTCGGCCCGCTCCCTGATCGCGTCGACGAAGGCGCGCCTGGAGCGCACGGCGTCCCCCGCGGCACCGGCCATGCCGGTCCAGGCGAAGACGGCGAACTTCTCCTGGCTGTACCAGGGCGCCGGACCGCAGAGCATCGCCGCGGCCGTCAGCACGGCCATCGTCAGCAGACCGACCCGCCAGGTGGTGGGCCGGTCGGTGCGGGCGGCCACGGTGTACAGCGCGATGACGGTGCTCATGACCACGGGCGCGGGCGGATCGGACCCCACCAGCTCGACGACCGTCAGCCCGGCGGTGACCGCGAGCACCGCCATGGGATTGCGCCGCCGCCAGATGAGCGCCACGGCACCGGCCACCATCAGCAGCACGCCGCTCATCGCGGGCGGGCCGATGCCGAAGGAGGGCGGCCCCTCCCCCGGGCGCGAGTGCACGAACGACCCGATGACCATGGTCACCAGCACGGCCAGGGCCAGCGCGGCGTCCAGCGCGAGGGGGTGGTCGCGCAGCCAGTGCCGGACGCGCAGAACCCCGGTTCCGAGGGTGGTCACGGCAAGCTACGTTACGGCGTGTCGCGCGGGGATCCGACCGGGTCCCCGCGCGAAAGGCCCCGGACACGGCCGTGCCCCGTGTCCGGCGGACCGGACACGGGGCACGGGTTTCGTGCGGGTGCTGGAGAAACGACCGGCGTCAGCCGGGAATCAGACCGTCGTCTCGGAGCATGGCGCGCACCTCTTCGAGGGTCGCGTCGGACGACGGCAGGATCAGCTCCGACGGCTCCAGGGAGTCGTCCGGCAGTGCTGTGCCGAGCTCGCGCACCCTGGCCAGGAGCGCGTGGAGAGTGGCCCGGAAGCCGGGTCCGTCACCTCTCTCCACCTCGGCGAGCAGTTCGTCGTCGAGCCCGTCGAGCTCGGCGAGATGACTGTCGGCCAGTGCGACCTGGCCCTCCCCCATGATCCGTACGATCATGACGCCGCCTCAACTCTTGTCGAACCTGTGCGGGGACTGCGAGGACTGCTGCTGGGCGGAATCCTGCGGGCCGCCCTCGATGGCCTGCTGCGGGGTGGAGCCGCCGGCCAGCTCGGCCTTCATGCGCTGGAGCTCCAGCTCCACATCCGTACCACCGGAGATCCGGTCCAGCTCGGCGGCGATGTCGTCCTTCGCCGTGCCGGTCGGGTCGTCCAGGGCACCGGAGGCGAGCAGCTCGTCGATCGCGCCGGCCCGGGCCTGCAGCTGCTGGGTCTTGTCCTCGGCCCGCTGGATCGCCAGGCCGACGTCGCCCATCTCCTCGGAGATACCGGAGAAGGC
The DNA here is from genome assembly GCF_014649535.1 of Streptomyces gelaticus. Taxonomy (GTDB): domain Bacteria; phylum Actinomycetota; class Actinomycetes; order Streptomycetales; family Streptomycetaceae; genus Streptomyces; species Streptomyces gelaticus. The sequence continues at coordinate 36,138 of NZ_BMTF01000002.1, read as the reverse complement.
CTCGCCGATCCGGGTCTGCGCCTGGGCGGCGGTGTAGGTGGCCTTGATGGTCTCCTTCTTCGTACGGAAGGCATCGACCTTGGCCTGCAGCCGCTGCGCCGCGAGGGTGAGCTTCTCCTCCTCGCCCTGCAGCGTGGTGTGCTGCGTCTCCAGGTCGGTGACCTGCTGCTGGAGTGCGGCGCGCCGGGACAGCGCCTCACGGGCCAGGTCCTCGCGGCCGAGTGCGAGCGCCTTGCGGCCCTGGTCCTCCAGCTTGGACGACTGCCCCTGCAACTGGTTCAGCTGCAGCTCCAGCCGCTTGCGCGAGGTCGCCACATCGGCGACACCGCGGCGTACCTTCTGAAGCAGTTCGAGCTGCTTCTGGTACGAGTAATCGAGGGTCTCGCGCGGATCCTCGGCCCGGTCAAGGGCCTTGTTTGCCTTCGCGCGGAAGATCATCCCCATACGCTTCATGACACCGCTCATGGGCTTCGCGCGCCCCCTTCTGACGGACTGAGCTCCAGCACTCCAACAGAACCCACAGTACGGGCCCTGCCTCTATTACCGCACTGTTCGAGCACGGATGTGCTCCTACCCAAGGACGACTGCACCAGGTCACCACTCCGGCCCAGGGAGTAGGCGGAGGTCGGGGAAGCCCGGTGCCGCAGGGCGTACCGGACAGGCCGGCACACCAGCCAGGACGCGGGCCGTTGCCGGATCGTTCCCGGCCGGCCTGGGGTCGCGGCGATCGAACCCGTACCCTTGGGCCTTGTGTTCCGTAGCCGTTCGAAGGAAGAGAAGGCGCCCACCAACAAGGTGACGGCGGACCTCTCCAAGCAGCCCCGCGACCCGCAGGCCCCCAAGGGTCGCCCCACCCCCAAGCGCAGCGATGCCCAGTCGCAGCGCCGTCGTGCCTCCAGTGGCGCGCCGCTCGACCGCAAGGAGGCCATGAAGCGGCAGCGCGAAGCGCGCCGGGCGGACCTGGCCAAGCAGCGTGAGGCGCTCGCCAGTGGCGACGAGCGCTATCTGCCGGCGCGCGACAAGGGCCCGGTGCGCCGCTTCGTCCGCGACTACGTGGACTCGCGCTTCTGCATCGCGGAGTTCTTCCTGCCCCTCGCCGTGATCATTCTGATCCTCAGCGTGATCCAGGTGCAGAACATCCAGACCATCTCGCTGCTGCTCTGGCTCGTCGTGATCGTGCTGATCGTCATCGACTCGGTCGGCCTCTCGTTCCGCCTCAGGAAGCAGCTCAACCAGCGCTTCCCCGATACGCCCAGGCGTGGCGCGGTCGCCTACGGCCTGATGCGCACGCTTCAGATGCGTCGCCTCCGGCTCCCGAAGCCGCAGGTCAAGCGGGGAGAGCGGCCCTGAGTACGCACATCTCCGGCTCGACCGGCGGTCCGTCCGCCGGCCGGCTGGACGATGCCGTCCCCGTCACCGGCTTCTCCGGCGTCTCCTCGGCGTGGCTGAAGGGCCTCAGCGGGCTGCGCAACACCGTCCGCCAGGAACTCGTGGCCCGGCAGCTCGACGAGCAGATAGCGGCCCGCTTCCCGGTCGGCCAGCGGCTGCGCGTGCTCGACGTGGGCATGGGCCAGGGCACCCAGGCGCTGCGCCTGGCGCGGGCCGGTCACACGGTGACGGGCCTGGAGTCCGATGCCGAGATGCTGCGGGTGGCCAGGGAGGCACTCGGCGGTGAGCCCGCGGGCATCCGGGAGCGGGTCCGGCTGATCGAGGGCAACGGCCTGGAGACCGGGGTGCACTTCCTGCCCGGTAGTTTCGATGTGGTGCTCTGCCACGGTGTGCTGATGTATGTCCGGGATCCGGACGCGATGCTGGCGGGCCTGGCCCGGATGCTGGCCCCGGGCGGACTGCTGTCGCTGCTCGTACGGAACGCGGACGCGCTGGCGATGCGCCCCGGGACCGCCGGGGAGTGGAGCGCGGCGCTGGCCGCCTTCGACACGGACACCTACACCGACCGGCTGGGCCTGACGGTACGGGCCGACCGGCTGGACGCCCTGACGTCCACGCTCGCCGGGATCGCGGCGCCGCTGCACGCCTGGTACGGGGTACGCGTCTTCACGGACAACGTGAGCAACGACGTGGAGTTGCCGGCCGCCGCCGAGCTGGAGCAGGTGCTGGCCGCGGAGGACCGGGCCGGGCGGACCGATCCGTACCGCCGGGTCGCCGCGCTGCTGCATCTGTGCGGGGTGCGGGGCTGAGCAAAGGCGGGGGCGCGTCGCCGGGACTGCCCGGCGGCGCGCCCCGCCCGGCCGAACCCGACGGGCCACGAAAAGGCCTAAAAGCGATAATCCGGACATGGACGCATTTCAATTCCGCGGCCGTGCCCGTCGGCTGCTGCTGCCCCTGACGGCAGGTGTCTGCGCGATCGCCCTGGTGAGCGGCTGCTCGAACGCGGATTCCGATTCACCGGGGACCGAACCCAGCAATTCGGCCTCCGCCACCCGGACCGCAGACGATCTGCAGAGCGACTACCAGACCGTGATCAAGAACGTGCTGCCGTCGGTGGTGCAGATCCAGACCTCCGAGGGCCTGGGCTCCGGCATCGTCTACGACACCAAGGGCCATATCGTCACCAATGCCCATGTGGTCGGCAACGACAGGACGTTCCAGGTGACCGTCGCCACCGGCGAGAAGGTGCAGAATGCCTCGCTGGTGGCCACCTATCCGGACCAGGATCTGGCCGTCATCAAGCTCGCCAACGTGCCGGCCGGACTGAAACCCGCGAAGTTCGGCGACTCGCAGAAGGTCGAGGTGGGGCAGATCGTGCTGGCGATGGGCTCGCCGCTCGGCCTGTCCTCCAGCGTCACCCAGGGAATCGTCTCGGCCCTCGGCCGGACCGTCAGCGAGAGCCGCGCGGGCGGTGGCACCGGCGCGACGATCGCGAACATGGTGCAGACCTCGGCGGCGATCAACCCGGGCAACAGCGGGGGCGCGCTGGTCAACCTGAACAGCGAGGTGATCGGCATCCCGACGCTGGCGGCGACGGACCCGGAGCTGGGCGGGAGCGCCGCGCCGGGGATCGGGTTCGCGATCCCCGTGTCGATGGTGAAGACCGTCGCCGACCAGATCATCAAGAGCGGCAGGGTCACCGACTCGGGCCGGGCGGCGCTGAACATCACCGGCCGCACGGTCGTCGGCGACAACCTCCAGCCGGCCGGGGTGGCGCTGGTCAGCGTGACGAAGGGCGGTGCCGCGGACAAGGCGGGGCTGCGGCCCGGGGACGTCATCACCGGGATCGACGACCAGCCGGTCGCGACGATCACCTCCCTGTCGGAGGCGCTGGCCTCGGACAAGCCGGGCCAGAAGGTCACCGTGACCTGTCTGCGCAACGGGGCGGAGAAGACGGTTAAGGTCACCCTGGGCGAGATCTAGGGGCCCGGGGCGCCGCCGTACGGGCCCGTGTTCACGCCCGTACGGCGGCGCCCCGCCGCCCCGAGGGCGGATCAGCCCTGGTCGGCCTGGAGGCTCATGGGACCGTAGATCTTCGTGGAGTCGTCGAAGAGCGTCACCTGGTCCGCCCCGCCGTCGAGGAGTTCCTTCCAGTACTCACCGATCCAGGACTCCGCGTCGCCCTGGGTGGTGAATTCCTCCGGCTGCAGGGCCGGCTCCGTCTCCGTGCCGTCGGACTTCTCGAACCGCCACGTCCACGCCATGTCCGCCTCCTGGGGTCACTTTGCTGCCCGCAGCCTAGTACGCGAGGCCGGTACGGGCCCCGGTCCGGGCTGCCCCACGTCGCGCACCGGTTGCGCGGACGCGGGAGGATCGGAAGCGTGGAACTGACTCTGCTCGGCACCGGAGCCCCCGACGGGCTGCCGCGGCCCGAATGTCCTTGCGCCGCCTGCGCCGCCGCCCGCGGGGCGCGCACGCGGGCGTCGACCGCACTGCTGGTCGACGGCGCGCTGCTGCTCGACCTCACTCCGGGAGCCGTGTTCGCCGCGGCCCGTGCGGGGCACTCGCTCACCGGGGTGCGGCAGGTGCTGCTCACCCATCCGCACGACGGGCCCGCCGTGGAGCTGCCCGCGGGGCTGCCCCCGGCGGGACGGGTGCCCGACGGGCGGGTGCTCACGCTGATCAGCGGGCACCGGGTGCGGGCGGTGCCGATGGACGCACCGGGGACGGGGTACGAGGTCACGGGTCCGGCGGGCCCCCGGCTGCTGTACCTGCCGCGGGGGGCCGCGCCCGCCGGTCTCACGGACCGGGTCGCGGAGCCGTACGACATGGTGGTCGGCGATGTGGTGGGGCGGCCGGACGCGGTGGCGCGGCTGCGGGCCGTGGCGGCGATCGGCCCGGACACCGAGATCGTGGCCGTCCACCTGGACCATGACGCGCCGCCCGGCGCCGAACTGGACCGGCGGCTCGCGGCGGCCGGCGCGCGGGCCGTGCCGGACGGGACGACGCTGGTGGTGGGCGAGTACCACGAGGCCCTGGAGGTGCCGCGGCGCACGCTGGTGACGGGCGGGGCCAGATCGGGCAAGTCCGTGGAGGCCGAGCGGCGCCTGGAGACGTTCCCCGAGGTGGTGTACGTGGCGACCGGCGGCGGCAGGGAGGGGGACGCCGAGTGGGCGGCCCGGATCGACCTGCACCGGGAGCGCAGACCGGCCGCCTGGCGCACCGAGGAGACCTGCGAGCTGGTGGACCTGCTGGCGTCGGACGGGCCTCCACTGCTGATCGACTGCCTGTCGCTGTGGCTGACCGACGCGATGGACCGGGTGGGCGCCTGGGACGACGCGGCGTGGGCGGGCGGCGGCGAGGACGCCCTGCGGGAGCGGACCGCCGAGCTGGTCGCGGCGGTGCGCGGAACGCGCCGTACGGTCGTCGCCGTCACCAACGAGGCCGGCTCGGGCGTGGTGCCCGCGACGGCCGCCGGACGGCGGTTCCGCGACGAGCTGGGCCGGCTGAACGCCGCGTTCGCCGACGAGTGCGAACAAGTACTGCTGGTGGTGGCCGGGCAGGCGCTGGTCCTGCGCGGCTGACCGGAAACACACGGAACAGGAGGAGCTGACATGGCAGGCGTGCGACCGATGCTGAGCGGGGTCCCGGAGACCCTGCTGTGGACGCTCTACAACCGGGCCTACGAGGCGGGCCGGCGCTATCCGGTGCTGGACGATCCGGTGGCGCTGCGGCTGCTGGAGGACCTGGACTATCCCTTCGAGGAGCGGTTCGGACGGCCGAACCCGTTCCTCTCGCAGGCCCAGGGACTGCGCTCGCGCTGCTTCGACCTGGCTGTGCAGGAGTATCTTGCCGACCGGCCGCGGGCCACCGTGGTCGCGCTCGGCGACGGGCTGGAGACCGGCTTCTGGCGGGTCGACAACGGCCGGCTGAACTGGCTGAGCGTGGATCTTCCGGAGGTGGCCGAACTGCGCCGGAAGCTGCTGCCCGCCTCGGACCGGCTGCGCACGCTGTCGCGGTCGGCGACCGATCTCTCCTGGCTGGACGAGATCGAGGACCCGCAGGGCCGCGGTGTCGTCGTCACGACGCAGGGGCTGCTGATGTACCTGCGTCCCGCGGAGGTCCGGGAGATCCTGGCGGCCTGCGCCGAACGGCTGCCCGGCGGCATCCTGGTCCTGGACACGATGGCGCGCCGGCTCGCCAGGGGCACCGTGGCCGGCCGGTCCAAGGTCGGTGCGACCGCCGTTCCGCCGATGCGCTGGGCCATGAACCCCGGCGAGCGGCCCAAGCTGCGCGCCGCGCATCCGGCGATCACCGAGGTGCGCGCGCTGCGGCTGCCGCGGGGGCGGGGAGCGATGGGCGAGCTGATCCGGATCCAGTCGCTGCTCCCGGGGCTGCGGGCCCTGACGCCCGCGATGACGCAACTGCGGTTCGGTGGAAGAACCTCGTACTGACCGGGCGTCAGAAAGGCGGCGGGTACTGTTCCGCAGTGAGCCCGCCGCCGGGCTCACCGGCCCACTCGACGCATCGACCCGCGAGGCAGACCCCCGTGAATCTGGACGACTTCTCCGATCTGATCGAACGCCCCGACGGCGGTGTACGGCGCGACGCCGAGGAACGCCGGGAGCGCCTGACCGTTCCCGTCGGCGCCCTCGGCCGCCTGGACGAGCTGGGCGAATGGCTCTCGGCCGCACAGCAGTCCGTACCGGTCAGGGCGATCGAGCAGCCGCGCGTGGTGCTCTTCGCCGGTGATCACGGGGTGGCCGGGCTGGGCGTCTCCGGGCGCGCGGCCGGCACCGCGCACGAACTGGTGCGGGCCACCCTGGACGGCGCGACGCCGCTCGCGGTGCTGGCCCGGCAGTTCTCCGTACCGGTCCGGATCGTCGACGCCGGCCTGGACTGCGACCCGGAGCTGCTGCCCGAGCCGGTGGTACGTCACCGGGTGCGGCGCGGCAGTGGCCGGATCGACATCGAGGACGCACTGACGGCCGAGGAGGCCGAGCGGGCGGTGCGGCTCGGCATGGCGATCGCCGACGAGGAGGCCGACTCGGGCACCGATCTGGTGGTGCTCGGCGATCTGAGCGTGGGCGGGACGACGGCCGCGGCCACGCTGATCGCGGCGCTGTGCGGCACCGACGCCTCGGTGGTCACCGGGCGCGGTGGTGCGGGGATCGACGATCTGGCGTGGATGCGCAAGTGTGCGGCGGTCCGGGACGCGCTGCGGCGGGCCCGGCCGGTCCTGGGCGATCAGCTGGAGCTGCTGGCCACGGTGGGCGGTGCGGATCTGGCGGCGATGACCGGGTTCCTGCTCCAGTGCGCGGTGCGCAGGCTGCCGGTGATCCTGGACGGCGTGGTCTCCGCGGCCTGTGCGCTGGTGGGCCAGCGGGCGGCCTTCCGGGCGCCGGACTGGTGGCTGGCGGGGCAGGCGAGCGGTGAACCGGCGCAGACCAAGGCGCTGGACCGGATGGCACTCAACCCGTTGCTGGACCACGGCGTCATCGTGGGGGAAGGAAGCGGGGCATTGCTCGCACTCCCGCTGGTGCGGGCCGCTGCCGCACTCGCGGCCGAGCTGCCCGAACGCGACCCCGTCGCCGAGGGGAAGGACGGCGCCGACGAGGGAGCCGAGGCAGGCGCCGCGTACGACGACGCGACCTGAGACTCACGGACCGGCGGCGCTGCGGTTGTCGAAGTCCGGCCGCAGCACAGCCCCTCATGCAGCGCGATGCACCATATGATCGCTTTTCATGGGAGAGGTCCGATTGGCCACCGAGGATTCCGGGCGGAGCGCCGTCCGGCCACCGAGCACCGTCCGGTCACGGCGCGCCGCGGCATTCGCCATCTGGTACCTGCGCGTCGTGTCGTTCATCAACTTCCTGAGCGCCGTCTGGGTCACTCTCGGCAACGACCTGCGCCGCCACAACACCGAGAACTACTTCACCCCCTACCTGCTCACCGCGGGCTTCTCCTCCGGCGTCGTCGCGCTCTTCCTGGCCATCACCATGCGCCGCCGCAAGCGGGCCGCCTGGATCGTGAACATGGTGGTGAGCGGCTTGTTGCTGCTGCTCTTCGCCCTGGTGATCGTCTTCCCGGAGGTCCGGCGGTATCCGCAGAACTGGATCTCGCTGACGCTGACCGCCGCCTTCGTCCTGGCGCTGCTCCTGGGACGGCGCGAGTTCTACGCGAAGGGCGACCGGTCCAACCCGAAACTGGCGGCCGTCGTCGCGGTCGGCGGGCTGCTGGTCACCTCGCTGATCGCCACCGGCCTGGTCGCCCTCACCAACACCGCGCCCGACGACTACCGCGCCTCCTTCCTGGACCGCTGGCGCTACGGGGCACTGAGGCTGGTCTCGGTCGCCGACAACGACGCCGCCTTCCCCGGGATCACCACCCCCGGCTGGGTCGACGTCACCATCAACATCCTCTCCACGCTGCTGCTGATCGCCGTCGTCTACGTGGCGTTCCGCTCCCGCCGGGCGGTCGACCCGATCACCCCCGAGGACGAGTCCCGGCTGCGGGCGCTGCTCGACCGGCACGGCGAGCGCGACTCGCTGGGCTACTTCGCGCTGCGCCGGGAGAAGAGCGTCGTCTGGTCCCCCACCGGGAAGGCCGCCGTCATGTACCGGGTGGTGGGCGGGGTCTCGCTCGCCTCCGGTGATCCCATCGGCGACCCAGAGGCGTGGCCGGGGGCGATCGGGCCGTGGCTGGCCGAGGCCCGCGAGCACGGCTGGATCCCGGCGGTGATGGGGGTGAGCGAGGAGGGCGGCACCGTCTACGCCCGGCACGGCCTCGACGCCCTGGAGCTCGGCGACGAGGCGATCGTGGAGACCGCCGAGTTCACCCTCGAAGGGCGGGCGATGCGCACCGTGCGCCAGGCGTACAACCGGGTCGGGCGCGCCGGGTACGAGGTGACCGTCCGGCGCCACGCCGACATCCCCCAACAGGAGATGGCCGAGCTGGTGCGACGCGCCGACGACTGGCGCGACGGAGCGACCGAACGCGGCTTCTCGATGGCGCTCGGCCGGCTCGGCGATCCGGCCGACGGGCAGTGCGTGATGCTCGAATGCCGGGACGCCCCGGCCGGGGAGCACGGCGCGCCGGGCGAGTTGCGCGCCGTGCTGAGCTTCGTCCCCTGGGGGCCGCACGGCCTCTCGCTGGACCTGATGCGCCGTGACCGGGACGCCGAGAACGGGCTGATGGAGTTCATGGTCATCGAACTCCTCCGGCGGGCGGAGGAGATCGGGATCACTCAGGTCTCGCTGAACTTCGCGATGTTCCGGTCGGTCTTCGAGAGGGGTGCGCGACTCGGCGCGGGACCGGTGCTGCGGCTGTGGCGCTCCTTGCTCAGCTTCTTCTCGCGCTGGTGGCAGATCGAGTCGCTGTACCGCGCCAACGCCAAGTACCGGCCGATCTGGGAGCCGCGTTTCATGCTGTTCGAGAAGAGCTCCGACCTGCTGCGCATCGGTGTGGCGGCGGGGCGTGCCGAGGGGTTCCTGGAGGCGCCCGGTCTGCCCAAGTGGCTGCACCGCTCGCACCTCGGGACCGAGGGATGAGACCCGCTCCCGTGCTGCGCGGGGCGGCTCGCCGGGAGTGGGGCCCGCTGCTGACGACCGTACGCGGCGCCCTCGCCGCCGAGCAGCTGCGGGCGATCCCGATGACGATCGCCGCGGTCTGTCTGACGGCCCTGCTCCAGGCGGTGCAGAACCAGTCGTGGGGCTTCGGGGCGGTGCAGGGCCTCGGGGCGCTGCGGGCCGAGGATCCGTTGTGGGCGGCGCTGCTGCGTACGCCTCTGTCGCTGTTCGTGCCGGCACTGGATCTGCCGGTCTGGGGGGCGCTGGTGCAGATCCTGGTGGTGTTCGGTACCGCCGAGATCTGTCTGGGCCGGTGGCGCACGCTGCTGATCGCGTACACGGCGACGCTGGCCGGGACGCTGTACGCGCGGATCGGTGTCGCGCTCGGCCCGGACAGGCTGTTGGGGCTGCCGGACTCGGACGCCGGGGTCGTCGACACCGGACCGTCGGCGGCGGTGGTCGGCCTCGCCGTCTATCTCTGCTTCATCCACCGGGCCTGCTTCACCGGGGCATTGGTGATCGCGGCGATGGTGGTCGAGGTGGTCCTGAAGAACAATCTGGCGGGCAAGGAGCACCTGGTGGCGATCGCCGCGGTCCTCGTGATCTGCGTCCGCGCGCCCCGCCGGTACCGGTCCCGGGATCAGGGCTTGCGCCCGGAGGCCGGCACCCGGTCCGGTGCGCCGCCGATCAGATCCTCGAACCTGCGCCGCGGGCCCACCCAGCGCACGTCGTGACGGTAGGCGCGCAGCATCGAGCGGGCGCGGGCCCGGTGGCGGTTGCGGTAGAAGCGCCTCGCCCACATCGATGTCGGCCGGGCCAGCCGGATCGCCCCGATCAGCGCGACGAACGGGACGAGCGTGCCGACGACCGCGAGCCGCGTCCTGCCCTTGAAGAGAGCGATCAGCACGAAGCAGAAGTTGACCACCAGGGTCAGCACCACGCCGAGCCTGCCCTGCTGCTGGTCGCTGCTCAGTTCGTTCACGCCGAGCGGTGAGAACCCGGCCAGCACCAGCAGTACCAGCGCCGCGGTGAGGACCACCACCTCCACGCTCTGGCGGCCCTCCTCGGTCCAGTACACGTCGTCGAGGTGGAGGATCAGCGCGAACTCGTCCAGCACCAGCCCCGCGCCCGCACCGAAGACCACGGCGCAGATCCCCGCGGTGACGCCCTGCCGTCCGCTGGCGACCGCGCCGAAGCCGCCGACGACGCTCAGCACCACACCGGGGACCACGTGGTGGATGTGCATCCCGCCGGGTGCGATGTTGCGGAACGGGCCCTTCCCCGCCCGGATCATCCGGGTGACGAAGCGGGTGATCGCGAAGGTGAGCACAAAGGCGGCCAGGGCGAGGAGCAGCGGCAGCTTTCCCGGCTCGACGATGTTCTGATCGAACCAGTGACCCATGCCACCCACTCCCGATAGAACGCTTCTGTCATGGTTTGTCGCGTTACGGGCAATCTATCGGCCGGGCCCACCGATTAGCCTGCGCGCCGTGACCTCCCTGAACAGCCACGGCATCCGTTTCGCCTTCGGCACCCTGACGGTGCTCCCCGTCCGTGTCACCCGCTGGGACCGTGCGGCCGCCCGTGCCGGGATGCTGTGCGCCCCGCTCGCCGGCCTCGTCGTGGGGCTGCTCGCGGCGGTGCCCGGTGTCCTGTTGCTGCTGCTCGGCTCGGGGCCGCTGCTCGCCGCGGTCGCCTCGGCCGCCGTGCCCGCCGTGCTCACCCGGGGCCTGCATCTGGACGGTCTCGCGGACACCGCCGACGGCCTGGGCAGCGGCAAGCCGGCCGGCGACGCCCTGCGGATCATGAAGCAGTCGGACATCGGCCCGTTCGGTGTGATCACCCTGCTGTTCGTGCTGCTGGCGCAGGTCGCGGCGCTCCATCAGCTGTACGGGCGGGGCTGGGCGCAGGGCGCGGTGGCTGCGGCCGTCGCCGCGGTCACCGCCCGGCTCGCGCTCACCCTGGCCTCCCGCCGGGGCGTGCCGCCGGCCCGTCCGGAGGGACTGGGGGCGGCGGTGGCGGGCACGGTCACGGTCCGGGGCGCGGTGGCGGCCGGGGTGGTGGTGGTCGCGGGGTGCGCGGGTGCCGGGGCACTCCTCGGCGGGTACGGGGCGCTGCGCCACGCGCTGGCCGCACTGGCCGCGCTCGGTGTCGCCCAGCTCCTGCTGCGGCACTGTGTGCGGCGCTTCGGCGGGGTGACCGGTGATGTCTTCGGCGCGCTGGCCGAGGCGGCGGCGACGACGGCTCTGGTGGCCCTCACGTTCGGTTAGGGTCTTTCGGCGCGGCTCAGACCGACCGGCAATTGGGGGGGGCGGCGTCGCGGGGCTGGGCACGCGCGTCTGCGGCGTTGTCGTCAATCACCATGGCTCCGGTCGGTCTCAGGTACGGCCCTTCGGGCACTCCTGGCGCCACACGCCCAGCTCGTACTTCTTCAGCAGCGAACTGAGCCCCAGCCGCCGTGATCCGGCACAGAACCGGGCGACGGGCAGCTCGTACTCGACGTGGAAGACGGCCTTGCCCGCCTTCACGAAGGGGGTGAGCTTCTCGCACTCCCCGTACTGCGCGCACTGCTCGTTGACCGCGAAGTCGAAGTCCGGCTCCAGCTCCGGGATCTGCCCGAGGTCGTTCTTCAGGCCGACGGCCAGCCCGTGGCGGTGGGCGATCCGGGCGATGAGCCGGTTGTAGCGCAGCTGGTCGGCGGCGGTCAGCGGGAAGCCGGTGCGGTTGCGGTAGCCGTCCATGTTGTCGGGCTCCACCGCGTCGAAGCCCTTGTCGGCACACATCTCGATCCGCCGTTCCATCAGCGGCTCCAGGACGTCCGTACGGCGGATGTCGAGCCAGTACTCCCCCTCCCAGCCGTTGCTCTTCCCCCGTACCGAGGCGGGGAACTTCCCGGCGTCCGGGCGGAACTCCTCCCAGGCACCGGTGGAGAGGTAGCAGATCACCTTGCGGCCCCGGCGGTGCAGATCGGCGACCGCCGAGGCCTTGTGCTCGAAGCCGTCGATGTCGTACACCGGGACGTCCACCGTCGGGTCCAGCCGGCCGGAGAGCTGCCACTGCCAGCCGATGCCCGGCTCCGGCCGCCAGCGGCCCTTCCCGGAGGGTTCCGGCGCCGACGTGCAGCCGGTCAGCAGGACCAGCAGCATCAGTACGGCGGCGGTCGGCGGCCGGCCTGCTCGCCTCACGCGTGCGGCCCCACGGGCGTGCATGGTTCTCCCCCTGTCGGTCCGGCAGTGCCAACGACCCTACGTCCGCGTCCGGTTCGGCACTCACGGGCCCCGGCGCGGACGCCCGGGGCCGCTCCCGTGGATCCACAACAGGCCACCGACGGCCCGCCGCCGTGATACCGCAGCAATGGCGCGCGTAGGCTCATTCCCGGCACATTGCGACGGCGTCTACGATGCGCCGGGCACGGTCGGCCCACCCCTCGACCGACAACGAACTCAACGGAAGCGAGATTTCACCACCGTGACTGCTCTCACTCTCAGCACTGCCGGTGCGGCGACGCTGCGCGCCGACGCACTCGTCGTCGGCGTCGCGAAGGGCGCCAAGGGGCCGGTCCTCGCGCCGGGCGCCGAGGCCGTGGACAAGGCGTTCGACGGAAAGCTCGCCACCGTCCTCGATGCCCTGGGCGCCGCGGGTGCCGAGGGCGAGGTGACCAAGCTCCCAGCGCCCGACGGCCTCAAGGTCCCGGTCGTCATCGCGGTCGGGCTCGGCTCCGTCCCGGAGAAGGACGAGGCGTACGGCACCGAGGCGCTGCGCCGCGCCGCGGGCTCGGCCGCCCGCGCCCTGACCGGTTCGAAGAAGGCCGGCTTCGCGCTCCCCGTCACGTCCGTCGAGGACGCCGAGGCGATCGCCGAGGGCGCGCTCCTGGGCGCGTACGCCTTCACCGCGTACCAGGGCGGCGAGAACAAGCTCGCCCCCAAGGGCAAGAAGAACGGCAACGGCGCGAAGCTCCCGCTCGGCGAGGTCGCCCTGCTCGGCGCCAAGCCGCGCGACAAGGCGTTCAAGGCGGCCGCCGAGCGCGCCGTCGCGGTGGCCGAGGAGATCAACCGCGCCCGCGACCTGATCAACACCCCGCCGAACGACCTGTACCCCGAGTCCTTCGCCGCCGTGGCCACCGCCGCGGGCAAGGAGCACGGCATCAAGGTGCAGGTCCTGGACGAGAAGGCGCTCGTCAAGGGCGGCTTCGGCGGTCTGCTCGGCGTCGGCCAGGGCTCGACCCACGGCCCGCGCCTGGTGAAGCTCGCCTACACGCACCCGAAGGCGGAGAAGACCCTGGCCCTGGTCGGCAAGGGCATCACCTACGACTCGGGCGGCATCTCGCTGAAGCCGGCCGGCCACAACGAGACGATGAAGTGCGACATGAGCGGCGCCGCCGCCGTGTTCGCGACCGTCGTCGCGGCCGCCCGTCTCGGCCTCCGGGTCAACGTCACCGGCTGGCTGGCGCTCGCCGAGAACATGCCGTCGGGCAACGCCACCCGCCCCGGTGACGTGCTGCGCATGTACAGCGGCAAGACCGTCGAGGTCCTCAACACGGACGCCGAGGGCCGGCTCGTCCTCGCCGACGCGCTGACCCGCGCCTCGGAGGAGAACCCGGACGCGATCGTCGACGTGGCGACCCTGACCGGCGCGATGGTGCTGGCGCTGGGCAACCGCACCTTCGGCATCATGGCGAACGACGACGCCTTCCGTACCTCCGTCCACGAGATCGCCGAGGAGGTCGGCGAGGCCTCCTGGCCGATGCCGCTCCCCGCCGACCTGCGCAAGGGCATGGACTCCCCGACCGCCGACATCGCCAACATGGGCGAGCGGATGGGCGGCGGCCTGGTGGCCGGTCTGTTCCTGCAGGAGTTCGTGGGCGAGGGCATCACCTGGGCACACCTGGACATCGCAGGCCCGGCCTTCCACGAGGGCGCACCCTACGGCTACACGCCGAAGGGCGGCACGGGCTCCGCGGTCCGCACGCTGGTCAAGCTGGCCGAGCGCACCGCCGCCGGAGACCTCGGCTGAGGTCCCGACCATGACGTACGGCCCCGGGCATAGGCCCGGGGCCGTACGTGTTACGCCCACGGCATCGCCGCACGGATCCGGCCGGTTTCGCTCTCGACGAAATCAGCAGGGGTCTACGCAGCGGTAACCCCCTGAGACGGATGATCATCCGCCTCAGACCCGGGCCCCGCGTCCCGCCCACCGTCAACAAGTGCGAAGATGGGTTCTCGGCAGGACAGGGCCCCCACCACAGGGCCGACCAACAAAGCGGCCGAACACCAGCCGACCGGCCGGTCATCCCCCAGCGACGGGGCCCGGCGTACGGCGCACATGCATGGAGGACGTGACGTGGCGAACGACGCCAGCACCGTTTTCGACCTAGTGATCCTCGGCGGTGGTAGCGGCGGTTACGCCGCGGCCCTGCGCGGAGCGCAGCTGGGCCTGGACGTCGCTCTGATCGAGAAGGGCAAGGTCGGCGGCACCTGCCTGCACAACGGCTGCATCCCCACGAAGGCCCTGCTGCACGCCGGCGAGATCGCCGACCAGGCGCGCGAGTCGGCCCAGTTCGGTGTCAAGGCCACCTTCGAGGGCATCGACATCGAGGCCGTCCACAAGTACAAGGACGACGTGATCTCGGGCCTGTACAAGGGTCTGCAGGGCCTCATCGCCTCGCGCAAGGTCACCTACATCGAGGGTGAGGGACGGCTCTCCTCCCCCACCTCGGTGGATGTGAACGGCCAGCGCGTCCAGGGCCGCCACGTGCTGCTCGCGACCGGCTCCGTGCCGAAGTCGCTGCCGGGCCTGGAGATCGACGGCAACCGCATCATCTCGTCGGACCACGCGCTGAAGCTGGACCGCGTCCCGAAGTCCGCGATCGTGCTGGGCGGCGGCGTCATCGGCGTCGAGTTCGCCTCGGCGTGGACGTCCTTCGGCACCGACGTGACGATCATCGAGGGCCTGAAGCACCTCGTCCCGGTCGAGGACGAGAACAGCTCGAAGCTTCTTGAGCGCGCCTTCCGCAAGCGCGGCATCAAGTTCAACCTCGGTACGTTCTTCCAGAGCGCCGAGTACACGCAGGACGGCGTCCGCGTGACCCTCGCCGACGGCAAGACCTTCGAGGCCGAGGTGCTGCTGGTCGCCATCGGCCGCGGCCCGGTCTCGCAGGGCCTGGGCTACGAGGAGGCCGGCGTCGCGATGGACCGCGGTTACGTCCTCGTCGACGAGTACATGCAGACCAACGTGCCGACCATCTCGGCCGTGGGTGACCTGGCCCCGACGCTCCAGCTCGCGCACGTCGGCTTCGCCGAGGGCATCCTGGTGGCGGAGCGGTTGGCCGGTCTGAAGACCGTTCCGATCGACTACGACGGTGTCCCGCGGGTGACGTACTGCCACCCCGAGGTCGCCTCCGTGGGCATCACCGAGGCCAAGGCCAAGGAGCTCTACGGCGCGGACAAGGTCGTCGCTCTGAAGTACAACCTCGCGGGCAACGGCAAGAGCAAGATCCTCAAGACCGCGGGCGAGATCAAGCTCGTCCAGGTCAAGGACGGTGCCGTGGTCGGCGTCCACATGGTCGGTGACCGTATGGGCGAGCAGGTCGGCGAAGCCCAGCTGATCTACAACTGGGAGGCGCTGCCCGCCGAGGTCGCGCAGCTCATCCACGCCCACCCGACGCAGAACGAGGCGATGGGCGAGGCCCACCTGGCCCTCGCGGGCAAGCCGCTGCACTCCCACGACTGATCCAGTCGACCGGGCGCGACGACCGACCACTTCCGCACTTTCGTAAGGAGCAACTGAAACCATGTCGGTTTCCGTAACCCTTCCGGCGCTCGGCGAGAGCGTCACCGAGGGCACTGTCACCCGCTGGCTGAAGGCCGAGGGCGAGCGCGTCGAGGCCGACGAGCCGTTGCTCGAGGTTTCGACCGACAAGGTCGACACCGAGATCCCGGCCCCCGCGGCCGGCATCCTGTCCGCCATCAAGGTCGCCGAGGACGAGACCGTCGAGGTCGGCGCCGAGCTGGCCGTCATCGACGACGGCACGGGTGCGCCCGTGGCCGCCGCGGCTCCGGCCGCCGAGCCCGCGGCCGCCCCGGCCCCGGCGCCGGCCGCTGAGGCCCCCGCCGCCGCTCCGGCCCCCGCGGCCGAGGCTCCGGCCGCCGCACCGGCCGGTGGCGCCGCCGGTACCGACGTCACCCTTCCGGCGCTCGGCGAGAGCGTCACCGAGGGCACCGTCACCCGCTGGCTGAAGGAGGTCGGCGAGGAGGTCACGGAGGACGAGCCCCTCCTGGAGGTCTCCACGGACAAGGTCGACACCGAGATTCCGGCCCCGGTCTCCGGTGTGCTGCTGGAGATCGTCGTCGCCGAGGACGAGACCGCCGAGGTCGGCGCCAAGCTCGCCGTCATCGGTGCCGCCGGTGCCGCTCCGGCCGCTGCCCCGGCCCCGGCCGCCCCGGCTCCGGCCGCCGCCCCGGCTCCGGCTCCGGCCCCGGTCGCTGCCCCGGCCCCGGCCGCTCCGGTCGCCCCCGCGCCGGCTCCGGCCCCGGTCGCCGCCCCGGCCCCGGCCGCTCCGGCCCCGGTGGCGCCCGCCGCTCCGGCTCCGGTGGCCCCGGCCGCCCCGGCTCCGGTCGCCCCGGCCGCCCCGGCCGCGATCTCCGGTGACGACGGCGCGTACGTCACGCCGCTGGTCCGCAAGCTGGCCGCCGAGAGCGGCGTCGACCTGGGCGCAGTCAAGGGCACCGGCGTCGGTGGCCGTATCCGCAAGCAGGACGTCGTCGCCGCCGCGGAGGCCGCCAGGGCCGCCGCCGCTGCCCCGGCTCCGGCCGCCGCCCCTGCTGTGACTGCCGGAGGCCATGCCGCCTCGAAGGCGCCGAAGCTGGAGGCGTCCCCGCTGCGCGGTCAGACGGTCAAGATGACCCGCATGCGCAAGGTCATCGGCGACAACATGATGAAGGCGCTGCACTCGCAGGCCCAGCTGACCTCGGTCGTCGAGGTCGACGTCACCAGGCTGATGAAGCTGCGCAACCAGGCGAAGGACGCGTTCGCCGCCCGCGAGGGCGTCAAGCTGTCCCCGATGCCGTTCTACGTCAAGGCGGCGGCCCAGGCGCTGAAGGCCCACCCGGTCATCAACGCCCGGATCAACGAGGACGAGGGCACCATCACGTACTTCGACTCGGAGAACATCGGCATCGCCGTGGACGCCGAGAAGGGCCTGATGACCCCGGTCATCAAGGGTGCGGGCGACCTGAACATCGCCGGTATCTCGAAGAAGACCGCCGAGCTGGCCGGCAAGGCCCGCGGTGGCGGCCTGACGCCGGACGACATGTCCGGTGCCACCTTCACCATCAGCAACACCGGCTCGCGCGGTGCGCTCTTCGACACCGTCATCGTGCCCCCGAACCAGGCAGCCATCCTGGGCATCGGCGCCACGGTCAAGCGCCCGGCGGTCATCGAGACCGAGGAGGGCACCGTCATCGGTGTCCGCGACATGACGTACCTCTCGCTCTCCTACGACCACCGTCTGGTGGACGGCGCGGACGCCGCCCGCTACCTGACGTCGGTCAAGGCGATCCTGGAGGCCGGTGAGTTCGAGGTCGAGCTCGGCCTCTGAGCACCGCTTCTGTAACCAGCCTCACCAGCGGCGCCCCCGTCCGGAACACTTCCGGGCGGGGGCGCCGCCGTATTGTCTAGACACCACCGGTCGCCCCGGCAATCGTGATGGTGCGGACAGCACCGGTTTGCCCCGAAGGAGCCCCTCATGACCCCGCCCGTCGTCCACTCGCTGCGCGAACAGATCCGCGAGCACATCGTGGACGGGATCGTCAGCGGGCGATGGAAGCCCGGTGAGCGGATCGTGGAGCGCCGCATCGCCACCGAGCTGGAGGTCAGCCAGACGCCCGTGCGCGAGGCGCTGCGGGAGCTGGAGACGCTCCGGCTGATCGAGTCGGCGCCCAACAAGGGCGTGCGGGTCCGCAATCTCACCGCCGCCGACCTGGAGGAGAGCTACCCGGTACGGGCCGGTCTGGAGCAGATCGCGGCGGAGCTGGCGGCCCCGGCCCTCGGCGAGGACTGCTCGCGCCTCACCCCGCATGTGGCGGCGCTCTACGAGGCGGACCGGCTGGCCGACGGTGAGGCGCAGGTACGGCACACCGTGGGTTTCCACCGCGAGATGGTGCGGGCCGCCGGGAACGCGGTGCTGCTGCACACCTGGGAGGGACTGGGCATCGAGGTGTTCACCGCCCTGTCGATCCGGTGGCTGGGCACGGTGCAGAAGTCGTACGCGGAGGAGCACGAGGCCCTCATCGAGGCGTTCCTGCGCAAGGACCCGGACATCGGCGCACTCGTCAAGGCGCACGTGCTCGGCTGCGCGCCGCGCGCCTGAGGGCCGTACGCATCTGTCGCGCGGGGCGCTCGCGTGTGCAGGCGGGCGCCCTTTTTGCGCCCTAAATCCCGTCACTCCGTGCCCCGTTTCGCGGCACCGCATGCCAATTTCTTCGGATCGAGAAGTTTTGCCCTTCACCCTTTGATCGATCATCGATCGGCGACTTACAGTTCACTCCGCGGGCCCACCGGCCCCATCGCCCTGTCCTGCCAGTCAGGGCCTTCTCCACCCCCCTCCACTCCGGAAGGCGGCGATCATGACCGACCCCGTAGGAAAGCTTCCGAGCGAGCTCGACCAGCTCCCGGACCGTGACCCCGAGGAGACCGCCGAATGGGCGGCCTCCCTGGATGCCGTCACCAAGGCCGCGGGCCCGCACCGCGCCGCGTACCTGATGCGTCGCTCGCTGGAGCACGCCGAGGGCGCCGGTCTCGCGCTGCCCAAGCTGCTGGAGACCGATTACGTCAACTCCATCCCGACCGCCGCCGAGCCCGCATTCGACGGCGATCTGGAGATGGAGTCCAGGATCACCGCCTGGAACCGCTGGAACGCGGCCGCGATGGTCACCCGTGGCGCCCGCTTCGGCGTCGGCGGCCACATCGCCACCTTCGCCTCGGCGGCCTGGCTGTACGAGACCGGCTTCAACCACTTCTTCCGCGGCAAGGAGGGGGACGGCTCCGGCGACCAGCTCTACATCCAGGGCCACGCCTCCCCCGGAATCTACGCCCGCGCCTTCCTCGACGGCCGACTGAGCGAACAGCAGCTCGACAACTTCCGCCAGGAGGCGGGCGGCAACGGCCTGCCGTCCTATCCGCACCCGCGGCGGCTGCCGTGGCTGTGGGAGTTCCCCACCGTGTCGATGGGCCTCGGCCCGCTCTCGGCGATCTACCAGGCGCGCTTCAACCGCTACCTCGCCAACCGCAGCATCAAGGACACGTCGAACTCGCACGTCTGGGCCTTCCTCGGCGACGGCGAGATGGACGAGCCCGAGGCGACCGCCGCCCTCGCCCTCGCGGCCCGTGAGCGGCTCGACAACCTGACCTTCGTGATCAACTGCAACCTGCAGCGCCTCGACGGCCCGGTCCGCGCCAACTTCCGCGTGGTCCAGGAGCTGGAGGGTGCCTTCCGCGGCGCCGGCTGGAACGTCGTCAAGACGCTCTGGGGCAACGCCTGGGACGAGTTGTTCCGGCTGGACACCACCGGTGCGCTGGTCCGCCGGCTCCGGGAGGTCCCGGACGCGCAGTTCCAGACGTACGCCACCCGCGACGTCGCGTACATCCGCGAGCACTTCTTCGGCGCCGAGCCCGCGCTCGCCGAGCTGGCGAAGCTGCTCACCGACGCGAAGATCGCCGAGTGCTTCTACACCTCGCGCGGCGGCCACGAGGCCCGCAAGGTGTACGCGGCGTACAGGGCCGCCGTCGAGCACAAGGGCGCGCCGACCGTGATCCTCGCCCAGACGGTGAAGGGCTTCACGCTCGGCAAGGGCTTCGAGTCCAAGAACGCCAACCACCAGATGAAGAAGCTGTCCGTCGACGAGTTCAAGGACATGCGCGAGCTGCTCGGCCTCCCGATCCCGGACAGCGCCTTCGCCGACGGCCTGGTGCCCTACGGCCACCCGGGCGCAGACTCCCCCGAGGTCCGCTACCTCCAGGAACGCCGTGCCGCCCTCGGCGGTCCCGCGCCGGCCCGCCGTACGCACGCGGTGGCGCTGCCCCAGCCCGAGGAGCGCGCGTTCGCCGCGCTGAAGAAGGGCTCCGGCAAGCAGGAGATGGCCACCACGATGGCCTTCGTGCGCCTGGTCAAGGACCTGATGCGGGACAAGGAGACCGGCAGGCGCTGGGTTCCGATCGTCCCGGACGAGGCCCGTACCTTCGGTATGGAGTCGCTGTTCCCGTCGGCCGGTATCTACTCCCCGCTGGGCCAGACGTACGATCCGGTCGACCGCGACCAGCTGATGTACTACAAGGAGGCCAAGGACGGCCAGATCCTCAACGAGGGGATCACCGAGGCCGGGGCCATGGCCGACTTCATCGCCGCCTCGACGTCGTACGCGACGCACGGCGAGACGATGATCCCCTTCTACATCTTCTACTCGATGTTCGGCTGGCAGCGGACCGGCGACCAGTTCTGGCAGCTCGCCGACCAGCTCGGCAAGGGCTTCATCGTCGGCGCCACCGCGGGCCGTACGACGCTGACCGGCGAGGGCCTCCAGCACGCGGACGGCCACTCGCACCTGATCGCCGCCACGAACCCCGCGTCGCTCAACTACGACCCGGCGTTCGCGTACGAGATCGCGGTGATCGTCAAGGACGGTCTGCGCCGGATGTACGGCCCCGAGGCCGAGAACGTCTTCTACTACCTGACGGTCTACAACGAGCCGAAGCCGCAGCCCGCGATGCCGGAGGGCGTCGAGGAGGGCATCGTCAAGGGCCTGTACCGCTTCAAGGAGGGCACCGGGGCCTCGGCCGACGCCCCGCGGGTCCAGCTGCTGGCCTCCGGCACGGCGATCCACTGGGCCCTGGAGGCTCAGGAGCTGCTGGCCGCGGACTGGGGGGTCACGGCCGACGTCTGGTCCGCCACGTCCTGGGGCGAGCTGCGCCGCGACGCGCTGGAGTGCGACGAGGCGCTGCTCCGCGGTGAGCAGCGGGTGCCGTACGTGGCCCAGGCGCTGGAGGGCGCACCGGGTCCGGTCGTCGCGGTCAGCGACTGGATGCGGCAGGTCCCGGACCAGATCAGCCAGTGGGTGGAGCAGGACTGGACCTCGCTCGGCACGGACGGCTTCGGCCTCTCCGACACCCGCGACGCGGCCCGCCGCCACTTCGGCGTCGACGCCCGCTCGATCACGGTCGCGGCCCTGGCCCAGCTGGCCCGCCGCGGCGAGGTGACCGCGTCCTCGGTCAAGGAGGCCCGGGAGCGGTACGGGCTGTGAGGTGAGGGCGGCCGGGCACACACCCGGCCGCCTCACGCGGCGTGCGGCCACAATGGCCGCATGCGCGCTGCCCGTCTCATCAGAATGGTGCTGCTCCTGCAGTCCCGTCCCGCCATGACCGCCGCCGAACTCGCCCGGGAGCTGGAGGTGTCCGAGCGGACCGTGACCCGGGACGCGCAGGCGCTCTCGGAGGCGGGCGTGCCGGTGTACGCGGACCGGGGCCGGGCCGGGGGCTACCGCCTGGTCGGCGGCTACCGCACGCGCCTGACCGGCCTCGCCCGTGACGAGGCGGAGGCGCTCTTCCTCTCCGGACTGCCGTCCGCCCTGCGCGAGATGGGCCTGGAGGACGCCGCGTCCGCCGCCCGGCTCAAGGTGTCGGCGGCCCTGCTGCCCTCACTGCGGGACGCCTCGGAGAGCGCCGGCCGGCGCTTTCATCTGGATGCTCCCGGCTGGTACCAGGAGCCGGTCACCCCCGAACTGCTGCCGGCCGTCGCCGAGGCCGTCTGGGACGACCGGATCGTCCGCGCGCACTACCGCCGGGGCGGCGGGGACGGCGAGGTGGAGCGGGAGATGGCACCGCACGGGCTCGTCCTGAAGGCCGGGGTCTGGTACGTCTGCGCCCGCGTGGGGGACGACTTCCGGGTGTACCGGATCGACCGGTTCTCGGCCGTGACGGTGTCCGGCGAGCGGTTCGAGCGCGACGAGCGGTTCGATCTGCCGGGCTTCTGGGAGGAGCGGGCCGCCCAGTTCGCCCGGTCGCTGCTGCGGACCGTGGTGACGGTGCGGGTGTCACCCGAGGGCGTACGCCGACTGCCGCACGTCATGGACCGTTCGGCGGTCCGCGAGGCCCTGGAGGCGGCCGGGCCGCCCGATGCCGAGGGATGGCTCACGGTCACCCTGCCGGTCGAGTCCGACGAGGTCGCCCACAGTCAACTGCTGTCCCTGGGGCCGGAGTCGGAGGTCCTGGAGCCGGCCGCCCTGCGCGGCCGTTTCGCCGCCGCCGCCGAACGCCTGCGCGAGCTCTATCGCTGAGGGCTTCTTCTCCCCGCGTCCGCGTGCGTCGCCTCCTGCCAGGGCCGATGCTTGACCCGTGATGGACGAGACGGAGTTCTGGGAGATCATCGACAGCACCCGCGCGGCCGCCGAGGGCGACCCCGAGGACCAGGCCGACCTGCTCGTCGAACGGCTGGTGCGGCTCGATCCCGACGCGGTGCTGGATTTCGCCAGGCACTTCGAGGCCCGTTTCAACCGTGCCTACCGCTGGGACCTGTGGGGCGCCGCCGCCGTCCTGCTCGGCGGTGCGAGCGACGACGCCTTCGACTTCTTCCGCTGCTGGCTGATCGGCCAGGGCCGGGAGGTCTTCGAGGGCGCCGTGCACGACCCGGACTCCCTCGCCGGCCTCCTCGACGACTTCGACGAGGAGATCGACGGGGACGGCGAGGATCTCGGCTACGCCGCCGACGAGGCCTACGAACAGCTCACCGGCGTGGTCGCCCCGGACCTCGGCCTGCCGCCCCAGACCGCCGAGCCCGAGGGCACCCCCGTGAACTTCGAGGACGACTCGGCGCTGGCGGAGCGCTTCCCCTCGCTCTGGGAGCGGTTCGGGCCGGGCTGAGGGCCGGGCCGAGCGGTGCTGCCGCGCCGTCGCCTCAGAAGTGCGTTCCGCCGTCGATCCGGATCTCCGTACCGGTGATGAACGCCCCGTCCCGCGAGCCGAGCATCGCGACGACGCCGGCGACGGTGTCCGGGCTGGCGAAGCCCGCCCCGAGCGCCGGGGACAGCTTCATGAAGAGCGACATGTCGGCATCGGCGGGCAGCCCCGGGCCGTTGCCGCTGGTCATGTCGGAGGAGATGGAGCCGGGTGCGACGGCGACGACCCGCAGCCCCTGCTTGCTGTACTCGCTCGCCAGCGCGTGCGTCATCGACTGGATGCCGCCCTTGCTCGCCGCGTACGCCGACATGTACGGGTGCGCGAAGCTCGCCGAGGTGGAGGAGAAGTTCACGACGACCGGCTCGTCGCCTGCCAGCAGGGCCGGAATCGCCTCGCGGATCATCAGGAAGGTACCCGTGAGGTTGACCGCGATGATCTTGTTGAAGAACTCCAGCGATGTCTTGTGGGTGTGCTCGGAGCGCAGGATTCCGGCCGCATTGACCAGGACGTCGAGCCCGCCGAGGGTCTCCACCGCGGAGGCGACGCCCGCCCGGACCGCGACCTCGTCCGAGATGTCCAGGACGAGGGTGGTGAGGCGCTCGGCGGTGCCGTTCGCCACGGCCGCCTCGTGGGTGGCCTTCAGCCCGGCCTCGTTGACGTCGGCGGCGACGACGCGGCCGCCCTCGGCCAGGAAGCGGTGGACGGTGGCCTGTCCGATGCCGGAGCCGGCCCCGGTGATGAGTGCGCGGCGGCCTTCGTAGCGGTTCATTTCTGTATCTCCCGATCCCGGTGACTGCCCGGTGACTGCTGTCCCGATGCGTCTCGGCGGCGCCCCGATGACGTCCCGACCTATGTCCACCGTACGCCTAGGTGGCACGTTTTGCCATGACGACATTTCGCGCATGCCTTCATCCTGCCGGGGTAATCTCCTGGGAATGAGCACCGAGCCGACTCAGCCGTCCCTCACCGAGCGCCGCAAGGCCGCGACCCAGCTGGACATCGCGCGCGCCGCGGCCGCGCTCTTCGCCGAGCGGGGACCCGACGGCACCACGGCGGAGGACATCGCCGGCCGGGCGGGGGTGGCGCTGCGCACCTTCTACCGCTACTTCCGTTCCAAGCAGGACGCGGTGGGACCGCTGCTCTCCGGCGGGGCCGAGCGGTGGCGGGCGCTGCTGGAGGCGGCCGAGCCCGGGGAACCGCTCGCCGCGGTCCTGGAACAGGCGGTCACCGAGGCGCTCCGGGCGCCGGGCGCGGACGGCGCCGAGCAGCTCGGCTGGACGCGCGGGCTGCTGCGGGCCGCGGCGGACGACCCGGCACTGCGAGCCGTCTGGTACCGGGTCAATCAGGATTCGGAGGAGCGGCTGCTGCCGGTGCTGACCCGGCTGGCGGGCGACGGGGCGGACCCGCTGGAGGTCCGCCTCGCCGCGGCCGCCGCCACGGACGCGGTACGGGTCGCGCTGGAGGCCTGGGCGGAGACGGACGCTCCGACGGCCGGGCCCGGCTCACCCGCCGAGCTGGCGGTGCGCTGCCTGCACCAACTCATGGGCGGCATGCGCCTGTTCAAGCCGTAGAACTCGATGTCACGGGGCGAGGGAACGGCCCATCAGTACGTCGTCGACGTAACGCCCGTCCAGGAAGAACTCACCGGGCAGCACCCCCTCGACCACGAACCCCTCCGACTCGTACAGGGCGCGCGCGGGCGTGTTGTGGCCGAGCACCCGCAGGGTCATCCGGTTCGCCCCCTCGCCGCGTGCCGCGGCGAAGGCGGCCCGCAGCAGGGCCCTGGCGACACCGCGGCCGCGCGCCCAGTCGGCCACGGCCAGCCCCTGTATCTGCCGGACATGGGTGTTGCAGGCCAGCGGGGTCGGCGGGATCAGCCTGATGTATCCGGCCGGGCGCATCTCTCCCGCCGTGTCCTGCGCCTCGGCCACCAGGAAGTCCTCGGGCCGGTGGCGGCCGTCGAAGAACGGCGCGTACGGCGGCTGCGGCCTGGGTGCCACGGCGTGCAGCGTCGACCAGGTGGCGCGGTCGAGTTCGCCGAGCGCGGCTTCGTCGGAGAGGGCGGCGGGGCGGACACGGCAGTCCGGGTGCGTGAAGATCTCGGGCATGCGTGCCACTGTGCCACGGCGCCCCGGCCGGGTCAGCCCGGTTCTGCCGCTCGGCACGCACCGATGACACGAGGAGCCTCCGGGCCCGTCGGGCGGCCCCGGCGGGGCCACTGGGGCAGGATGGACCCCATGCTGCACTCCCGTATCGCTGTCACCGGAGCATCCGGACTCATCGGAGCGGCGCTGGTGCGTTCGCTGCGCGCCGACGGGCATGAGGTGGTGCGCCTCGTACGGCACCCGGCGCGGGCCGGCGACGAGGTGGAGTGGGACCCCAAGCGGGGTTACGTCGACGTGGCGGGCCTGGTCGGCTGCGACGCCGTCGTCCATCTGGCCGGGGCCGGGGTCGGCGACCACCGCTGGACAGCCGCGTACAAGCGGGAGATCCGGGACAGCCGGGTGCTCGGGACCTCGGCGATCGCCGAGGCCGTCGCCTCGTTGGACGTACCGCCGAAGGTGCTGCTGTCCGGGTCGGCGATCGGCTACTACGGCGACACCGGGGACCGCGCGGTCGACGAGAGCGCCCCGGCCGGCGAGGGCTTCCTGCCGTCCGTCTGCGTGGAGTGGGAGGCGGCCACGGCCGCCGCCCAGGAGGCGGGCGTACGGACGGTGCACGCGCGCACCGGTCTGGTGGTCGGCCGCGAGGGCGGTGCCTGGGGCCGGCTCTTCCCGCTGTTCCGGGCGGGGCTCGGCGGCCGGCTGGGAAGCGGGCGCCAGTACTGGAGCTTCATCGCGCTGCACGACGAAGTTGCGGCGCTGCGCCACATCCTGGACACGGAATCGCTGTCGGGTCCGGTGAACCTGACCGGACCCGACCCGGTCACCAACAGCGAGGTGACGGCCGCGATGGGGCGGGTGCTGCGCCGCCCCACGCTCTTCACGGCCCCGGCGCCGGTGCTGCGGATCGCGCTGGGGGACTTCGCGGATGATGTGCTGGCCAGCCAGCGGGTGCTGCCGGGGCAGTTGCTGGACTCGGGCTTCGTGTTCGCCTTCCCGGGCATCGACGCGGCGATCCGCGCGGCGCTGCGCTGAGCCCCGCAACGGTCGGCACATCCTGCGGGGAAGGCGCACCCTCGATGGAATCGGACAGACATGCGACCCCGTGCAACGGTGCCCCGGGTGCGCGCGACTGCGTCTTCTTCGGCCACGCTCCTAGCCTCCTTGCGAACTCGGGCATTCCGGGGGCCTGTTGGGGGCAAGACCCTCCCAGCAGTCGCGCCGACTCGGGGAGGGGCACGTGCTCAGCACGGCACACCACGCGGACGTCGTCATCATCGGGGCCGGGATCGCCGGCCTGTCAGCCGCCCACCGATTGACCAGCGCAGGGGTAAGCGTCAGCGTCCTGGAGGCCGGCCCCCGGCTCGGCGGCCGGATGACCACGGCGGAGCTGGACGGCTTCCGGCTCGACCACCTCGGCCCGCTCCTCAACACCTCCTGCCCGGAGCTGCGCAGGACACCCGGTCTCGAAGGACTGGTGCTGCGCAGCTTCGCCCCGGATGTCCTCGTCCACAGCGAGGGACGGCAGTACCGGACCGGCGATGTACGGGGCGCTCGGGGCGCATTCAAAGCAGCACGCGCCCTCGCAAGCGCCCCCCGGCCACCGATGGGCGGGCCGATCGACCAGGCCCGGCTGGGCGCCGCCCTGTCCCGGCTCGCCGCCACCCCGTCCGCCCGCATCCTGGCCCGGCCCGAGCAGACGGCGCTCGCCGCCCTGTCCCACCGGGGCCTGCCCTCCCGCACGGTCAGCTGCTTCCTGCGACCGCTGCTCTCCGCGCTGCTCAGCGACCCCGGGCTCAGCACGTCCAGCCGGTACGCCGACCTCGCGCTGCGCGGCTATGCGCGCGGCAGGCTGTGCGTTCCCGCAGGCGGCGCGGCAACGCTGCCCGAGCTCCTCGCGGCCTCGCTGCCGCCCGGCACCGTACGCACGGGTGTGCATGTCACGGCTGCCGACATCACCTCGGTCCGCACCAAGGAGCACGGCGAACTGGGCTGCCGTTCCCTGCTGCTGGCGACCGGTGCGGGCGCCGCCGCGGAGCTGCTGCCCGGTCTGCGGGTGCCGTCCTTCCACCCGGTGACGGTCCTGCACCACACCGCCCCCGCTCCCCCGCCGACCGGTGCCGCGCTGCTGCTGGACGCCGACCGTTCGGGCCCGGTCGCGCACACCGCGGTGATGAGCGCGGTCGACCCCTCGCGTGCCCCGCGCGGCCGTACGCTGATCAGCTCGACGGTGCTCGGCACCCCGCCGCCCGACCTGGACCGCACGGTCCGGGCCCATCTCGCCGCGTTGTACGGCACCCCTACCGACGACTGGGAGCTGCTGGCCGCACACCACGACCCCGAGGCGGTCCCCGCGATGCCGGCCCCGCACGACCCGCGCCGCCCGGTGCGGCTGCTCGCCGGTCTGTACGTGTGCGGCGACCACCGCGACACCAGCACGGTGCAGGGCGCCCTGTTCTCGGGCCGCCGCGCGGCCGAGGCGATCCTCACCGACCTGGGGGTACGGCCGGGGAGCGGGACGGCGCTGCCCGAGGCGGCGTAGGGCCGTCCAGGGCCTCTCCACGACGCCCGGGCGCGAGGCCCGAGGCGGCCGGTGGCCGCCTCGGGCTCACCCCAGCGCGGCGACCCGTTCGCGGTAGCCGCGTACCGCAGCGGCATCCCGGTACGGCTCCAGCCGCCGCTCGAAGTCCCGTACGTACTCCGTCGCCCGCACCGACCGCATCTCCGAGGCCTGCTGGGCGGCCTCCGCGCCGAGCGCGCACGCCTGGTCGAGCTCGCCGAGCCCGAGCCGGGCGGAGGCCAGTACCACCCGGCAGAACAGCCGGCTGCGGGCGTACGCCGGGGAGCGCAGCTGGAGGGAGCGCTCCGCGTACTGCGCTGCGGTGCGGTACTGCTGGAGGTCCCGGTGGCAGTGCCCGAACTCGTCGGCGAGCTGGGCCTCGTCGAAGTACCGCGCCCAGTGCGGCACCTCGTCCCCGTGCCGGGCGATCTCCAGCGCGCGTTCGGCCCGCGCCAGCGAGGTGGTGCAGTGCCTGGCCTCGCCGAGCACCCCGTGGCCGCGTGCCTCGACGGCGTGCAGCAGTGCCTGGACGACTGGCGGCGCCGAGGAGCCGATGCCCTGCTGGGCCACCCGGGCCAGCTGTACGGCTTCCCTGCCGTGGCCGAGGTAGACCGCCTGCCGGCTCATGGTGATCAGGACGTAGCTGCCGTAGGCACGGTCCCCGGCGGCCTGGGCGAGCCGCAGCGCCTGGACGAAGTACCGCTGGGCCAGTCCGTGGGCCGCGATGTCGTACGAGGTCCAGCCCGCCAGCCGGGTCAGGTCGGCTGCGGCGGAGAAGAGCCGGCGCCCGGTGGCCTCCCCGTACGTCCCGCGGAGCATGGGTTCCGTCTCGTGCTCCAGGTACCGGACGAGGGCCTGGCGGGCGTGGCCGCCGCCGTAGGCGTTGTCGAGGGTGCGGAAGAGCTCGCCGACCGAGCGAAGAGCCGCGACGTCGCCGCCGCTGACCCGCTGGCCGGGAACGCGGTCGGACTGCCGCTGCCGGGGCACGCCGGGGGCGCCCGGCAGCCCCGCGCCCGAGGCCGGCGGGGGTACGGGCGAGCCGGGAGGCGTGGAGGGTCCGGAGGGCCGGGAGGGTACGGGGCCACGGGCCCCGACGCGGCCACCGGCACCGGGCGCCGCCGTACCGCCGTACGCCCCGTACGAGCCGTGCGCTCCGGGCGCTCCGGGCGCTCCGCGCGCACCGCCGGGGCCACCGGGCCGCACGGAGCCGCCGGCTTCGGCGACTGCCGCGGCTCTGGTGGTCCCGCCGGCCCCGACGGACCTGTTGATCCCGCCGGCCCCGGGGGCGCCACCGGCGCCGCCGTGCCCCGGGGGCGCGGCGTCGCTCCCCCGGCCCACCCACTCGTCGGCCCGCCCGATCAGCCAGTCCCTGCTGGGAACGACGAGTCCGGCCGGGGTGAATGCGATCTTGCGCAGTTCCGCGTGGCTGCCCGAGTCCTTTCGCCACAGCCCGCTGACGATGTCGATCGCCTCCGCGGGCGTGGCGGCGAACTCCAGGCCCGCGTACACCGGGGCGCACGCGTCGAGGCCCAGGTCCTGTGCGGAGAGGCGGCGCCCGAGCCGCCGGGTGAAAACCTCGGCGATCAACGCGGGTGTGGTGCCGCGGGGCTGCTGACCGCGCAGCCAGCGGGTCACGGAAGTCTTGTCGTACCGGAGGTCCAGGCCATGTTCGAGGCCGAGTTGGTCCACCCTGCGGGCGAGGCCGGCGTTGGAGAAGCCGGCCTCCGTGATGAGCGAGGCGAGTCGGCGGTTGGGGGTGCGCTGCGGAGGTCGTTCCGACATCAGCTGTACGGTCTCCTGCCTTCGGGGCTGGTCGGCCAGCCCTTATGGAACGGCGCGAATTTAGCGGCCTCCGCAGCGGTCACAGCCACCTTCGCTTCACTTTCATCCGATCGTGTGAGGATTGAGGTTGGCGCTGACGGGAAGACCTGCCGGGCCGCCGCCCGGGGGCCGGTCGTACAGTGGCCAGGGGCTTGATTCAGTGCATGGTGACGCGGCTCCGGGCGCCCCCCGGCTTCCGGCACCGCGAGTAGGAAGGCATCTGTCGTGGCTGAGCTTCGGTTCGTCCGGCTGGGATTCGGCGAGGAAGCCGTCGACTACCAGGAGGCCTGGCAGAAGCAGCGCGAGGTGCACGCGGCCAGATTCGAGGACACCGTCCCGGACACCTGTCTGCTGTTGGAACACCCGCCCGTCTACACGGCCGGGCGGCGTACGACCGACAGCGAACGCCCCCTGGACGGCACCCCCGTCATCGACGTGGACCGCGGCGGCAAGATCACCTGGCACGGCCCCGGGCAGCTGGTCGGCTACCCGATCCAGAAGCTGCCCCGCCCGGTGGACGTCGTCGCGCATGTGCGCCGGCTGGAGGAAGCGCTGATCCGTACCGCCGCCGAGTTCGGCGTGGAGACCACCCGGGTCGAGGGCCGCAGCGGCGTCTGGGTCCTGGGCGACCCGGTCGAGAAGCGCCCGGCGGTCGGCGGGCTCTCCCTGGACTTCGACCCGCGGCTGCACGACGAGGAGTTCGACGCCCGGCTGAACGGCCCCGAGTACGCCCCGTCCAACGCCGGCCAGCGCCGCGAGGACCGCAAGCTGGCGGCGATCGGCATCCGGGTGGCCAAGGGCGTGACCATGCACGGCTTCTCCTTCAACGTGAACCCGGACAACACCTGGTTCGACCGGATCGTGCCGTGCGGCATCCGGGACGCGGGCGTCACCTCGCTGGCCTACGAGCTCGGCCGCGACATCACCATCGCGGACGTGCTCCCGGTCGTCGAGAAGCACCTCGGGGACGTCCTGGAGAACGCCGAGCTCGCCCCGCGCACCATCGCGCGCACGGACGATGCCGTGGCCACGGCGTGACGCTCGGAGCACTCCTGAGGGAATAGGCCCTGCCGGCCACAGGTTGGCCACTCGTAAAGCCGTCTGAACCACGGGCGTACCCTGGTGTCCGCCGAAGAATCCAATGCAGTGAAAGCAAAGGGGAGTGCCGGAGTGTCCGCTGTCGCACCCGACGGGCGCAAGATGCTGCGCCTGGAGGTCCGGAACAGCCAGACCCCCATCGAGCGCAAGCCCGAGTGGATCAAGACCCGGGCGAAGATGGGCCCCGAGTACAACCAGCTGCAGAAACTCGTGAAGAGCGAGGGTCTGCACACGGTGTGCCAGGAGGCCGGTTGCCCCAACATCTTCGAATGCTGGGAGGACCGCGAGGCCACCTTCCTCATCGGTGGTGACCAGTGCACCCGGCGCTGTGACTTCTGCCAGATCGACACGGGCAAGCCGCAGGCGCTGGACCGGGACGAGCCCCGCCGCGTCGGGGAGTCCGTCGTCACGATGGACCTGAACTACGCCACCATCACCGGCGTCGCGCGCGACGACCTGGAGGACGGCGGCGCCTGGCTGTACGCGGAGACCGTGCGCCAGATCCACGCGCTGACCGCGGAGCGGGAGGCCGGCCGCACCAAGGTCGAGCTGCTGATCCCCGACTTCAACGCGGAGCCCGAGCAGCTCGCCGAGGTCTTCTCCTCGCGCCCCGAGGTGCTCGCGCACAACGTCGAGACGGTGCCGCGGATCTTCAAGCGGATCCGCCCCGGCTTCCGTTACGAGCGCTCCCTGGAGGTCATCACGCGGGCCCGCGAAGCCGGCCTGGTGACCAAGTCCAACCTGATCCTCGGCATGGGCGAGACCCGCGAAGAGGTCAGCGAGGCGCTCCAGGACCTGTACGACGCGGGTTGCGAGCTCATCACGATCACGCAGTACCTGCGCCCGTCCGTGCGCCACCACCCGGTCGAGCGCTGGGTGAAGCCGCAGGAGTTCGTGGAGCTGAAGGAGGAGGCCGACGAGATCGGCTACTCCGGCGTGATGTCCGGGCCGCTGGTCCGTTCCTCGTACCGTGCGGGACGTCTCTTCCAGCAGGCGATCGAGCGTCGCGGCGCCGCCGCGCCCGCCGTGTGAATTCGGGCACAAGAGACTACCGCCCGGTAATGACCGTTTCGCCGCGGCCCGTACGCTCCCCGCAGGTCGGGGGCGCGTATGGGCCGCTTCGGCGTGCGCGGCGGCCGTATCAGGGTTTCATTGGTGTTTGACCGACCGGTCATGCGCTGGTAACACCGGGCAGTGAAGCTGGGTGCACGCGGCGCGGTGGCCGGCAGCGGCCCTCCGGCCTTGCTGCCGCCCCGTTTCCCGCACCCCAGCGCACGCCACCCGCTTCGCGCAACGCAGTCCCGGGCAGTTCGGCCCGGGCAACTGAGTCCACGCAACTCAGTCCGCACATCCGCTCCGAGGAGATTTCCACGATGCAGGCCGTGCCGGTACGCGCCACCGCCATCCCTTCCGTCACCGATGCTCTCCGTGCCGTCGAGTCACTGGTCCTGGCCGGCGGCCAGCGCACCGCTCGCCGCAACGCCTGGACCGCCGTCCTGGAGGACCGGCGCCGGGCCAAGGACAGGGTCGAGGCCGAGCACGTACTGGAGGCCGCGGCCGACCACCGTTCCTAGGCCACGTAAACTTCCGTACATGGCGAGGAAGGCAAAAACTGAAGGCGCGGACAGCGCCGAGAACGCGGGGCGGCTCAAGCAGATCGCCCTGACCTACAAGATGGCCAAGCGGTCCGACCCGAAGGTCGGTCTTGTCGTCGCGGGTGTGGGAATCGTCACCTTCGGTGTCCTCCTCGGAGTCGGCTTCCTGATCGACCACCCGGTCTACCTGGGCATCCTGGGCTTCGTGCTGGCCCTCCTCGCGATGGCGATCGTCTTCGGACGGCGTGCCGAGCGTGCCGCCTTCGGGCAGATGGAGGGGCAGCCGGGCGCCGCGGCGGCGGTGCTGGACCGCGTCGGCCGCGGCTGGACCACGACGCCCGCGGTCGCGATGAACCGCAGCCAGGACGTCGTCCACCGCGCCGTCGGCAAGGCGGGCATCGTGCTGGTCGGCGAGGGCAACGCGAACCGCGTGAAGCTGCTGCTCGCGGCCGAGAAGAAGAAGATGGCGCGCATCCTGGTCGACGTACCGGTGCACGACTTCCTCGTCGGCAACGACGAGGGCCAGGTGCCGCTCAGGAAGCTGCGTACCAAGATGCTGAAGCTGCCGCGCATCCTCACCGGCCCGCAGGTGACGGTCGCAAACGACCGGCTGCGCGCGATGGGCGACCTGATGAGCAACATGCCGCTGCCGAAGGGCCCCATGCCGAAGGGCATGCGGATGCCGCGCGGCGGAAAGATGCGCTGACGCCGGACGCATGTGAGCGGCATGGGACGTACGAAGAGGCGGGGCGCGAACCGATCCGGTTCGCGCCCCGCCTCTTTGCTTGCCTCTTTGCGCCTCTTTGCCTCGGGTGCGCGCCCGGTCCTAGACACGGACCTGGACGGCGCGGGCCAGCCGGTCGTGCAGGCCGCGGCCGTCGCGGTCCCAGACCAGAGCCGGGATCACCAGGCACAGCAGCACGCTCCGGACGGCCACCCGCCCGAACGCCAGCCGGCCGCCGTTCTCGGCGACGACCCTAAGGCCCAGGATGCGCTTGCCCGGCGTACAGCCGATGGTCCCGACGGTGAGCAGGCTCAGTACGAGGAAGATGCCGACGGCCCAGTTCCCGGCCGCCTGCTGGTCACCGCGAGCGAACAGCCCGTATGCGATCAGCAGGCACAGGGCCCAGTCGATGAAGATCGCGCCGAACCTCCGGCCGAGCGGCGCGACCGAACCCGGCCCCTGCTCGGGGAGGCCGAGCCGCTTGCCCCGGTAGCCGAAGTCGACCCCCATCTCCTCGGCGGCCGCGCGAGGCCCGGAGAGCCACGATCCGATTGCTTGCCTGTTGTCCACCCGAACACGGTACTGCGCCCGCCCTCCCGTCCGGCCGGGCGGGTGCCGCTCCAGGCCTCCGGAGCGGCCGGAACACGGCCCGTAGCCGGTCACGGGGTGCCCGTCGCGCCCGGCTCGGTTAACTTCTGCGAAACAAATGGGTCATGCTTGAGAAATCCGGTCTGCCTATGGTCGGGTCCAGCGTGTGCCACCGCACCGGCCGCACCACGAGCCACAACCCCGTCCCTCCCGGGCCGGGAGTAGGAGGAGACGGATGTTCCAGAACGCTGACGACGCGAAGAAGTACATCGCCGACAATGACGTCAAGTTCATCGATGTCCGGTTCTGTGACCTGCCCGGTGTGATGCAGCACGTCACCGTCCCGGCGGGGACCTTCGACCCGGCCGACGAGCTTGCCTTCGACGGCTCGTCGATCCGCGGCTTCCAGGCCATCCACGAGTCCGACATGGCGCTGCGCGCGGACCTGTCGACCGCCCGTGTCGACCCCTTCCGCCGCGACAAGACCCTCAACATCAACTTCTTCATCCACGACCCGATCACCGGCGAGCAGTACAGCCGTGACCCGCGGAACGTGGCCAAGAAGGCCGAGGCGTACCTGGCCTCCACCGGCATCGCCGACACCGCGTACTTCGGCCCCGAGGCCGAGTTCTACGTCTTCGACAACGTCCGCTTCCAGACGTCGGCGAACGAGAGCTTTTACCACATCGACTCCGAGGCCGGCGCCTGGAACACCGGGTCGGAGGTGAACAACCGCGGCTACAAGGTCCGCTACAAGGGCGGCTACTTCCCGGTCCCGCCGGTCGACCACTTCGCCGACCTGCGCGCCGAGATGTCCCTGGAGCTGGAGAACAGCGGCCTCCAGATCGAGCGCCAGCACCACGAGGTCGGCACTGCCGGCCAGGCCGAGATCAACTACAAGTTCAACACGCTGCTCGCCGCGGCCGACGACCTGATGCTCTTCAAGTACATCGTGAAGAACGTCGCCTGGCGCAACGGCAAGACTGCGACGTTCATGCCGAAGCCGATCTTCGGCGACAACGGCTCGGGCATGCACGTCCACCAGTCCCTGTGGGCCGGCGGCGACCCGCTGTTCTACGACGAGCAGGGCTACGCGGGCCTCTCGGACCTCGCCCGCTACTACATCGGCGGCATCCTCAAGCACGCCCCGTCGCTGCTGGCGTTCACCAACCCGACGGTGAACTCCTACCACCGCCTGGTCCCCGGCTTCGAGGCCCCGGTCAACATGGTGTACTCGCAGCGCAACCGCTCGGCCGCGATGCGCATCCCGATCACGGGCTCCAACCCGAAGGCCAAGCGTGTCGAGTTCCGCGCCCCGGACCCGTCGTCCAACCCGTACCTGGCCTTCTCCGCGCTGCTGATGGCGGGCCTCGACGGCATCAGGAACAAGATCGAGCCCGCCGAGCCGATCGACAAGGACCTGTACGAGCTGGCTCCCGAGGAGCACGCGAACGTCCAGCAGGTCCCGACCTCCCTCCCGGCCGTCCTGGACGCGCTGGAGGCGGACAACGAGTACCTCCAGGCCGGTGGCGTCTTCACCTCGGACCTGATCGAGACCTGGATCGACTACAAGCGCACCAACGAGATCGCCCCGATCCAGCTGCGCCCGCACCCGCACGAGTTCGAGCTGTACTTCGACCTCTAACAATCAGGGCGAACCGGGACGTACCGCCACCTGCGGCGGTACGTCTACCCCCAGCAGCCCCCCACCGTACGGCTATCCGCAAGGGCCCTGGCCAGGAGCGCTGGCGCCGCTGATCGAACACGCAGCCGCCGCCCAGGAGCGATCCGGACCCCAGCGGGGGCTTCGTCGTTTCTGGTCAGCAATCCCGCAGCGCGCGCACCATCACCGCGTACAGCGAGGAGTCGTCGGAAGGCTTGACCACCACAGCCAGACCGGCTTGGGGTCCCGGTCCCCGGGCCTGGAGGTGGACCACTGCGCCTGCGATGACCGGTAGTTCGCCCTCGGGGTGGTCGGCCCACGCCGAGCGGCGTACCAGCAGCAGGTGCAGCTGACTCCAGGCACTGGCGGTGGCCAGCCCGTAGCGGGTGGTTTCGGCGACCGTGGTGATCGCCGGAGCGGGCCAAGTGGTGGCGTCCTCGAACTTGAATTCCGGTCCGCGTTTGGGCTTGCGTCCGCGCTTGCCAGGCGGCTGGGGCGGTGGCGGGAAGTACAGAACGCGGTCCGAGCGCATCCGACCCAAGTGATCGACGGGCAGGTCGGGGAGCAGGAAGACCAGACGGGTGAGGTCGTAACCGGCATCCACGACGACCAGGACGGGAAGGTCCCCGTCCGTCCACTGTCCTGCCGCGCATAGCCGCTGGACCACCTCCCGGATCAGGTCAGAGAACAGTTCTAGTAAGGCGGGGTCGACCGAGCCGGCCCCAGAGCTCGGAAATGGGATCGACTTGATCTCACGAACAGCAGCGAGGGCCGCTGCCCCATACCTCGGGGCAGCGGCTCTCGCCATGTATCTGGTTGCTCGCCGGGCTACAGGTTCGTCGGCATGGTGCTGGCCGTTGTCGGCGCACTGCCCGTCGTCGTCGTGGGCATCGTGGACGTACCCGTGGACGTACCCGTGGACGTACCCGTGGGCGTCTGGCCCGTGGGCGTCGTACCCGTGGGCGTCGTACCCGTCGGTGTCGTACCCGTCGGTGTCGTACCCGTGGGCGTCGTACCCGTGGGCGTCGTACCCGTCGGTGTCGTACCCGTCGGTGTCGTACCCGTCGGTGTCGTACCCGTGGGCGT
>NZ_BMTF01000001.1:310406-605137 GCF_014649535.1 Streptomyces gelaticus | reverse complement strand
TAGCGGCGCCCGGGACGGGGGTCAATGATGTGACGTACTACCCCAATACGGAGCAATGTCCGAAATGAGATGCTCTGGGCTGTTTCCGTGCCGTTCGGGCGACCCCGTGCCTACTATCCGCCCTAGGATGTGATGTGGACCCTATGGGTGGCGTCACATCCACCAGGCCATTTCCAGGCGCTCGAGCCCGGTTCACCGACGACTCGGCACGACGACCACCAGGTCGTCGACGCGGGTTCCGGCGCCCTCGCGGTCACCACCGACCCCGACACCCGACTCCCCCGGCACCCGGGTCTCATCCGGGCCCCGCCGACTGCGCCCACGCCCACCGCACCCACGGACACCTCGCCCTGCATCTGCCGGGCCTGCCCGCCATCCACTGGACTTGCCCGTCGACACCGATCCGCTCGGCCTCGACGCCCCGACCGCCCTCTCGGTCGATCCCCTGCCGCGCGAACAGATCCTCACCTCCCCGAAGCCCGCACGACGGCACCAAGGAGCGGATGTGGATGCGCGCCGTGCTCCTCGACCGGCCGCGCACCTCGCCGCGGCGACGGGCACCCGCCGCTCACCATCGCGCCCGAACTGGCCGCGGACCTGGGCGTCCTGGCCCGCGCCGTACGCGAGACGACCTGACAGCACCGGCCCGGGCGGCCCGCTTGGATGACCAAAGTAGCGAGGGGTTACCATATGAGCGCCGCCTAGCTCGAAAGATAAACCTGTGACTGTCAATGACGACTCGTTCACCAGCTGGAAGAACCGCGAGGAGATCGCGGAGTCGATGATCCCGGTCATCGGGAAACTGCACCGGGAGCGGGACGTAACGGTCCTGCTCCACAGCCGATCCTTGGTGAACAAGTCGGTGGTCAGCATCCTGAAGACCCACCGATTCGCTCGCCAGATCGCCGGTGAGGAGCTGTCGGTCACCGACACGCTGCCGTTCCTCCAGGCCCTCACCACGCTCGACCTCGGTCCTTCCCAGATCGACATCGGCATGCTCGCCGCGACCTACGCCGCCGACGAGCGCGGCCTCTCGGTGGAGGAGTTCACCGCCGAGGCCGTGTCCGGCGCCACGGGTGCCAACAAGATCAAGCGCGGTGACGGACGCGACGTCGTCCTCTACGGTTTCGGACGTATCGGCCGCCTCGTCGCCCGTCTGCTCATCGAGAAGGCCGGCTCCGGCAACGGCCTGCGGCTGCGCGCCATCGTCGTCCGCCGGGGCGGCGACCAGGACATCGTCAAGCGCGCCTCGCTGCTGCGCCGCGACTCGATCCACGGCCAGTTCCAGGGCACGATCACCGTCGACGAGGCGAAGAACACCATCGTCGCCAACGGCAACGAGATCAAGGTGATCTACGCCAACGATCCGTCCGAGGTCGACTACACGGCGTACGGCATCAAGGACGCCATCCTCATCGACAACACCGGCAAGTGGCGCGACCGCGAGGGTCTGTCGAAGCACCTGCGCCCCGGCATCGACAAGGTCGTCCTGACCGCGCCGGGCAAGGGCGACGTCCCCAACATCGTGCACGGTGTCAACCACGACACGATCAAGCCTGACGAGCAGATCCTGTCCTGCGCGTCCTGCACCACCAACGCGATCGTGCCGCCGCTGAAGGCGATGGCGGACGAGTACGGCGTCCTGCGCGGCCACGTGGAGACTGTCCACTCGTTCACCAACGACCAGAATCTGCTGGACAACTACCACAAGGCCGACCGCCGCGGCCGTTCCGCGCCGCTGAACATGGTCATCACCGAGACCGGTGCCGCGTCGGCGGTCGCCAAGGCGCTGCCCGAGCTCAAGGCGCCGATCACCGGCAGCTCGATCCGGGTTCCGGTGCCGGACGTCTCGATCGCGATCCTCAGCCTGCGGCTCGGACGCGAGGCGACCCGCGACGAGGTCCTCGACTACCTCCGCAACGTGTCGCTGACCTCGCCGCTCAAGCGCCAGATCGACTTCACCACCGCCCCGGACGCGGTGTCGAGCGACTTCATGGGCTCGCGCCACGCCTCGATCGTCGACGCCGGCGCCACCAAGGTCGATGGCGACAACGCGATCCTCTACCTCTGGTACGACAACGAGTTCGGCTACTCGTGCCAGGTCATCCGCGTCGTCCAGCACGTCTCCGGCGTGGAGTACCCGACCTACCCGGCCCCGGCGGTCTGATCCGGCACACTCCGCTCCTCCCGGGCCGGCACACCAGTCCCGGGAGGGGAATCATCCGGACGCGCCACGAAGGGCGCCCGATGGGCAGCTGCTCGTCGGGCGCCCTTCGTGGCTGCGCCGGGCTCCTGCCCGCGGCTCGTGGCGGTGGTGTCGCGGTCGCGGCGGTGAAGCGCGTCAGCCGGTGGGCCCTGGAGGAACTGGACGGATGGCACGACCAGCCGTGGCCCAAACCCTGATGCGGCTGGGGCTGCTGGGAGCCCTGGCCGGGACCGGGGCGTGTGTGGGAGCGCGCGATGATCGCCAATCTCTCGGCGTCCCCGTACACCCAGCTGGCCAACATCACCGGCCGGCCCGCGATGAGCGTCCCGACCTACCGCGCTCCCGACGGACTTCCCCTCGGCGTGCAGTTCGTCGGCCCGTTGGTCAGCGAGGGGACGCTCCTGACCCTCGTCACCCGGATCGAGGCCGAGCACCCCTGGGCTCACCTCGAACCTCCGCTCCGAGCAGGCCGGTTGCGGAACCCCGCCGCGCACCCGCTCAGGAACGGACGGCCGTCACCCGTCGGTTCATGTGTGGCCACGCGGTCGGCCCGCGTCCCCGTGCGCCAAGGACGCCTGGCCGCTTCCGGGCGAGCGGGGCCGATCCCTCCGACACCCCGTCAGGCGCCTCTCCCTGGGAACCTGGAATACGGTGGGTCGGCAACATGGCGTGGAGGGGACCACATTGACACGGGTTGCGATTGTCGGCGGTGGGATCGGCGGCCTGGCCACAGCACTGTTCCTGGGCCGTCGGGGCCATCAGGTGGCCTTGTTCGAGCGGGACGGCCACCGGCCGGGACGCGACCTCGACGAGGACTTCTTCGGCTGGCACCGCCCCGGTGTGCCGCAGGCGGTCCAGCCGCACGGTCTTCTGGCCCCGGTCCGAACCGTGCTGCGGGCGGAGGCTCCGGACACGTACCGCGCGATGCTGCGCATGGGGGCCCGGGAACACAACGAGTTCGACTGGTTCGCCGAGC
Source organism: Streptomyces gelaticus (assembly GCF_014649535.1). Lineage (GTDB taxonomy): Bacteria > Actinomycetota > Actinomycetes > Streptomycetales > Streptomycetaceae > Streptomyces > Streptomyces gelaticus. The sequence goes on along the minus strand of NZ_BMTF01000001.1, from coordinate 601,955 downwards.
GGCCGCCCGCCCGCCCGGGGGACGAGGACCTGGTGACGGTCCAGACCCGGCGCATCGTACTGGAGGCCGCGCTGCACGAAGCGGTGCACCGCGAGCCGGGCGTCGATGTGAGGCTCGGGGAGGCCGCCGAGGGGCTCGTCGTCGACCGGCGCGGTGACATCCCGCGGGTCACGGGGGTACGGTGCGCGTCTCAGGCGCACCGCGCGGATCTGGTGGTCGACGCCGGAGGGCGCCGGTCCCCGGTGCCGGGATGGCTGCTGAACGAAGGCTGCCGGGAGGCGTCGGTGGAGAACCGTCGCGTCCCGATCGCATACTTCTGCCGCTGGTACCGGCTGCGCCCCGAGGGCCCGCGCGATCCCGGACGCATCAGGCCCGGTTCGTTCTCGGCCTTCGCGGTCGGCGGAGTGTTCCCGTCGGACAACGGCATCTTCGCGGCGTCCTTGACGGTCTCCACCGCCGATCCCACCCGCGCGGCTCTGCGGAACCCCGCGGTGTTCGAGAGGGTCGCGCGGACCTTTCCCGCCATCGCGGCGTGGCTGGACCTGGAGCCCGAGCCGGTCTCCGGTGTGCTCGCGATGGGCGGCCTGCACAATCGTTGGGCCGCGCCGGCCGACGCCGCCGGGCCCGTGGTCACCGGCCTCGTCGGCGTCGGGGACTCGCTCGCGTACACCAATCCCACAGCGGGACAGGGAGTGGCCATGGCCCTGCGGGCGGGGCAGTGGGTGGCCCACCACGCGGGCACAGCCTCGGACCCGGCGTCGTTCGCCGTCGCGTACCACCGATGGGCGGTGCGAACCCTGCGCCCATGGTTCGACGCCCAGGTCGCCGCGGACCGGGCCAATGCGGCTCAACTCGGCGAGCCCGCACGGGTGTCGACGGAACCTCCCACCGCGGCCGGCCGCGAGCGGGCCGCCCTGGCCGCCTGCGCCTTCGACGACCCGCTGGTCATGCGCGCACGAGCGAAGGTCCGCCACCTCGTCCTGACTGCCGATCAGGCGTACGGCACCGAGGAGGTGCGCGCCCGTCTGGCGCACTGGCTGGACGAACACCCGGACTACACGCCCGCGTTCGACGGCCCCGCACGTGCGGAGTGGGAGTCGGCCACGGGGTCCGCGGACCACACCGCCCGCACGCCCACGACGAAGGCGCAACCGGAAGGCAGCGCCAACCAGTAACGGACGTCATCCGGGCGACAGCCCGAACACCTTTCGCACCATTTTTACACTGTTATCACTCTTACGGGTGGTGTATCAGTGGGTGTGGCCATATTGTCGATTCAGGAACGACGGCTGGAAGAAGGGCACCACGCCCGGCGACCGCCCCCGGCGGCGTGGGCCCGACATGAGGCAGCCGAGGAGCCGATATGCATCCGAACAACCTCAGGACAGCGGTCATGCTGTGCGCCGCCGCCGCGTTCGCAGCGGCGATTCCCGGTCCGGCATCCGCCTCCGTATCATCCCCCGCAGCCACGGAGTCCCGCCCACCGGCTCGCACGGTGGCCGTCGACTGCTTCTCGAACCCGCAGGTACGCCCCGGCGACTTCCTGCTCGCCTGCGGGGACGGCAACAATCGCCTCATCGACATCCACTGGTCCCACTGGGGAGCGAACTCCGCCACGGGCACCGCACTCGACGCGGTGAACGACTGTCAGCCCTACTGCGCGGCCGGCACGTTCCACTCCTACCCCGTCATCGTCAAACTGGACCACCCGGAGACCTGGCAGTCCCACCCCGAGCAGCAGCGGTTCACCCGACTCCACCTCGTCTACACCGACGGCAGGCCGGCGTACACGGAGCGGGTCGTGACACACGAGCTCTGGGACTGAGCCGCCCCGGACTCGGCCGCGGCGGAGCGCCGGTCGCGAGGTGATGCGCGTGAACGTTCACGAATGCACACGCAAAGCCGATGACAGGTGGCGGCCGGGGTACGTGGCCGCGGCGCTGGTGTTCGCCATCGGAATGGCCGGCACCACCCTGCCCACCCCGTTGTACGGTCTTTACCAGGAACAGATCGGGTTCACCGAACTGATGGTGACCGTCGTGTTCGCCGTCTACGCCGTCGCGGTCATCACGGTGCTGCTGGTGGTGGGAAACTATTCCGACGAATCCGGCCGCAGACCTGTGCTCCTGTGCGCCCTGGCGTTTTCGGCGGCGAGCGCGGGGTGTTTCCTGCTGGAAAGTGGTCTGCCGCTGCTCTTCGCCGGGCGACTGCTGTCCGGCTGCGCGGCCGGGCTGCTGAGCGGCGCGGCGACGGCAGCCGTCATCGAACTGGCGGGGCCCGAGCACAGGGCGCGTGCGGGATTCGCCGCCACCGCGGCGAACATGGGCGGTCTGGGCTGCGGACCACTGCTCTCCGGGATCCTCGCGCAGTACACGCCCTGGCCGCTGACGCTTCCGTTCTGGGTCCACCTGGGACTGGTGACGCTTGCCTGCGGGATCACCTGGCTTCTGCCGGAGACCGTTGCCGCGCCGAAGCGCCGGCCACCCCTGAAGCCGCAGGGACTGTCCGTTCCATCCGAGGTGAAAGGGGTCTTCCTGCCCGCCTCGCTGGCGGCCTTCGCCGGATTCGCACTGCTCGGCCTCTTCACCGCGGTCGCACCGAGCTTCGCCTCGCGGACACTGGGTGTGCACAATCCCGCCGTCTCGGGCGCCGTGGTCTTCTCCGTCTTCCTCGCCTCGACCGCCGGGCAGTCCCTGACCCAACGGGTCGGCGCACGCCTCGCGCTCCCGGTCGGCTGCGGTGTCCTCGTCGTCGGCCTGCTGCTGGTGGCGTCATCCCTGCTCGCCGAGTCCCTACTCCTGCTCGTCCTGGGCGCACTGTGCGGCGGCACCGGCCAGGGCCTGGCATTCCGTGCCGCGCTCACCCTGATCAGCGGTGCCGCCCCGACACAGCATCGCGGCGGCACCATTTCGGCGTTCTTCGTCGTCGCCTACGGCGGGATCTCCCTGCCGGTGGTCGGGGTCGGCGCCATGGCCACCTGGCTCGGGCTGCGCCAGGCCGGGCTGATTTTCGCAGGCTGTGTAGTGGTGCTGACGGCGTGCGCGGGCACGTACGCGGCTCGCAGGCTGCCGCCGGATCCGCAGCTGCAACCGGGCTCACCACCGGCAGCGTCCTCCCGGTTCTGAGCACTTGGCCGGAACGGAAGGGGCAAGCGGCGTGCGGTCATCGCGATCGCCGCCGCGGTTGTCTTCGGTGTGGTGGGTGGCGGCACCCTGTACTTCCTGCTCGACAAGGAGAAGGGCGAGCAGACGCACGCAGGCAACTCCTCGCAGGGTGGCCGGACGAGCGACGCGACCAAGGACGGCAAGAAGGAGACCGACTCCAAGCCGAGCAACGAGCCCGATCCGAAGCCCGCCGAGTACAAGGGCATCAACCTGACGGCCGGCTACCACCTGACGCTCGGGGACGACAATGTCCGGCCCCAGCAGGGCGAGGACGGTGGGTACGAACTCTCCTAGGACACCGGCGGATACCTCGACGCGGAGACCACGGGCGGAAGCCTGGTACTGCTCGATCCGGGGCAGGAGGGCTCGCTCGCGACCTGCCGTGCCGAGACCCGGTTCACCGAAACCATCTACCTGAACACGATCTCGAAGGGCCGGCAGATCTGTGTCACGACGGAAACCGGGCACATGGGCCTCGTGACGGTCCAGGGGCTCTCCGGCGAGGACTCGCCCAGTACGTACATGACTCTGGACCTCACCGTCTGGCGCAACGCGGCCGGCTCCGGCAGCTGACCCCTCCCGGTGGCAGCTCCGGCCGGATCTGGTAAGCATGGACACATGTCGCTCGCTCAAGGAGACCTCATGTCCGTCGCGGTACTCGGCGCGACCGGTGGCCAGGGTGGCGCGGTGGCTGCCGCCCTGCTGGAGGCGGGAGCTGCCGTGCGCGCCGTGGTGCGCGACCCCGGCAGCGGACGGGCCAGGGCGCTGGCGGTGGCCGGGGCGGAGGTCGTGCCGGGAGATCTGTTCGACGCGGCCTCGCTCGCCGAGGCGTTCCGGGGCACCGCTGCCGCGTTCGCCGTCACCACCCCGTTCCAGGACGGCCTGGACGCCGAGGTCGCCCAGGGCGAGGCGATCGTACGGGCCGCCGCGGACGCCGCTCTGCCACATCTGGTGATGGCCTCCGTCGCCAGTGCGGACCGTGACACCGGTGTCCCGCACTTCGAGACCAAGGCCAGGACCGAGGAACTGCTGGCCGCCTCGGGGCTGCCGGCGACGGTGGTGGCGCCCACCTACTTCTACGACAATGCCCTGGGCGCCATGGACGAGGTGGCCGTCGGCCGCCTCACCATGCCGGTCCCCGGCGACACCCCGATCCAGCAGGTGGCGCGGCAGGATCTGGGCCGTGTCGTGACCGCGGTCGTCGCCGATCCGGAGCGCTGGATCGGGCAGCGGATCGAGCTGGCCGGCGACGATCCCACGCCGGTCCGGATGGCAGCGGAGATCGGTCGGGCCGCAGGTGGCCCGGTCGCGTTCCGGCAGTCTTCGCTGGAGGACCTGCGTACCGTGAACCCCGATATGTTTGCCATGTACAGCTTCTTTGTGAACGGCGGCTACCAGGTGGACATGGCGGCGCTGCGGATGCAGTTCCCCGCCGTCCCCTGGACCTCGTACGCCGCGTGGGCGGACGCGCAGGACTGGCCGAAGCCCGCCCAGTGACGCCCACCCCGCGCACGGGTGCTCCTACCAGGTGACGGCGATCCGTCGCGGACTGCGGGAAGTGGTGCCCAGGTGCCACTCGACCGCTTCGGCGGGCTCGGCCATACGCAGACCGGGAAAGCGGGCGGCGATCCGGTGCAGGGCGAGCTGGAGCTCCAGCCGGGCCAGCCAGGCACCCAGGCAGTAGTGCGCGCCCGCACCCAGCGCCAGCGTGGGCGCCGCCAAGGGGGCGAAGAGGTCGTCCAGCGGCCGGGGCGGAAACACCGCGGGATCGCGATTGGCCGCGCCGCAGTCGGCAAGCACGACCGAACCCGCCGGGATCGTCACGCCGCCGACTTCCGTGTCGACAACGGCGTGACGTGCGGTCCCCCGGTCGTCACCGAGCGGAATCAGATGCAGCAGTCGCTCCGTCAGAGCCCCGGCGGCCTGTTCGTCCGCCCCGAGACGGGGCCAGACCTCGGGCCGCTCGCCGAGCAGATAGAGCAGCGAATTCCCCAGCATCGTCATGGTGCTGTCATGACCACCGACGATCAACCCGCATACCAGGTCAACGAGTTGACCCTCGGGAATGCCTCCCTCCTCGTCGGCCGCCCCGACCAGCATGCTGGTCAGATCGTCACCCGGCGTGCTGCGCCGTTCGGCCAGCAGCTCTGCTCCGAAGACGGCGAACTCCGACAGCGCGGACGCCATTTCCTCCTCGGAGTGGGAGCCGTCGGAGAAGGCGTACTGGCTCCAGTGGCGCAGTCGCTCCCGGGCTTCGGTGTCGAGCCCCATCAGTCTGCTGATCACCGCGACCGGGAGCGGCAGCGTGAAGCCCGCCACCAGGTCCACCGGGCGTTCGCTGCCCGCGAGTTCGTCCAGGCACTGCTCGACGATCGCCTCGATCCAGGGCCGCCAGCGGGCGACGGCCCGCGGCGTGAAGGCACGCCGCATGGTGCGGCGCAGGCGCAGATGGTCCTCGCCGTCCTGATTGAAGATCAGGTCGAGGCTGCTCACCAGACCGGACTCGCCGGACAGGGACGGAGTGTCCGGCGAGTGAAGCCCTGCGCGACCGAACCGGCTGTCGGTCAGGACCTTGCGGACGTCGGCGTAGCGGCTCACCAGCCAGGCCCGTGTCCCGTCCGGTGAATCGACGGGCCTGGGCGGTCCCGGTGGGTCGAACGGCAGACGGTGCAGCGGGGGCATCGGCGGCCCGGGGCGGACGTGGGCGTCGACGGGGCAGGACACAGGACCTCCTGGCTTGCACGGGTACGGCGGACTGCTGGACGGGTAGGGACGGGAAGCGGTGCGGTGGGTCCGGGGTCAGAGTTCGACCAGCACCTTGCCCCGGCTGGCCCCGGTTTCGTGGTAGAGGCTCCGATAGGCGTCGGGAATGTTGTCGAATCCGTGGTGGAGAGTGTGTCCGCAGCGCACCTCGCCCCGCCGGATGAGGCCGCCGAGCTCGTCGTGGAGCGCGCGCCAGTTCTCTTCGGTGAACCATTCCAGCGAGAAGATGCCCCGCACATGAGCGCGCGGGAACATGATGTACGGCAGCAGCCGCGGCCCGTTGACGTCACGGCCGACCTGGGTGGCCCACTGCCAGCAGACGGCCACCTGACTGCCCACATTGAGCATGGAGAACACGGCGTCGGTGACGGTGCCGCCCAGATTGTCGAAGTACTTGTCGACGCCGTCCGGTGCGGCCCACACAAGGGCGTCCCGTACGGCCTCGCTGTTGTCTCCGTGGCGGTAGACGACGACCGCGTCGAATCCCAGCTGCTCGAGGTACTCCGCCTTCTCCGCCGTGGACGTGGTGCCCACCACCCGGGCGCCCGCAAGCTTGGCCAGCTGGCCCACCAGGGAGCCGACGGAGCCGGAGGCGCCGCTGACCACGACGGTGTCCCCCGGGCTGATCGACATGAACTTGGTCAGGGTGCCCCAGGCGGTCATGCCGGGGCCGCCCATGACGCTGAGCGCGGTGGGGAGCGGCAGCGCCTCGTCGTACCAGCGGGGGTCCAGGCGGCGGTAGGCCGGGAAGACCATCGGGAACGTCCCGGTCTGCCAGGGGGTGGGCGCGCCGTTGCTCACGAGGTGGGTGCGCCAGCCGCCGAAGCCCTGCACCAGATCACCGGGGCGGTGGGCCGCTTCGGGCCCCGCTTCCAGCACTTCCATGATGGAGTCGGCGCCCATGTGCGCCCCGAGCGGGGTGTCCAGCGCGATGCCCTGGAGGTAGGGGTCGACCGATACGTAGCGCGTCCTCAGGAGCATCTCGTCCGGGGCCAGTTCGGTGTCGATCTCCTCCTCGACCTGTCCGTAGACCCTTCCGACATCGGGTACGCCCTCGATGTGCTCGCGCACCACCCATTTCCTGGCCCTCATCCCGTTCCCTCTCGCTCGACGAGGACCGGACGGCCCTCGGTGACGGGCCGTGGCGCCGGCCGCGGCCCCACCTCGATGACCCGGTGGGTCGGCGGCGGGCCGCTCTCGTCGACGGACGCGGTGAACTCGCGGCCGTCGTCACGGCAGATGAACTGCATGACGTGCCGGCCGGCCGCCGCCGCACGGATCAGACCGCCCGTGGTGGCCCAGACACCGGACTGGTAGAAATTCCGCAGTCCCGGCAGTCCCGGTCCGTGCTTCTTGACGAGCTTCTCCAGTGTTTCCCCGCTCTCCACGAACGGCTGCCAGCCGAGCACCGTGCCGTCGTAGTTGCCCGTGTAGCGGACCTGGGTGAGCGGGCTGGACACATCGCGTACGGCGATCGCGTCCGCGATGCCGGGATGCTGCCTCTCCAGGAACGCCACGAGCGTCTCGCGGGCCCGGCGCTTGGCCGCGTAGTAGCCGCGGCCGTGGCGTACCGGAAGCGTGTGGAGTTCCTGCCCGCCTCGCTTCCGGGTCGCCTGTTCCGGGCCTTCGTCCAGGGCGCGCCAGGGCCCGATGTCGCAGAAGTAGGTGACGTACGCGACGCTCGTCCCGGGCGGGGAGAGCTCGGGATAGTGCCTGTTGCGGAACTGGACGTTGACGCTGGGGTGCCGGATGCCGGTGAGTCCGGCCGCTTCCGTCTCGTCGAGCAGATAGGTGGTGCAGGGGTCGGCGTCGGGGAATTCGCGGCGCAGGCCGAGGAAGAGCGTGAAGTACCCGGGGAACACCATGCCGGGCTGCTCGATGGTCCGGGTGTAGAGACGGTGGTACGCCTCGTTGAGGTAGCGGCCCTTCAGCAGGTCCATCATCGTGGTGCGTCCGTCGCAGGCCGAGACGATGATGTCGGCGCGCAGTTCACGCCCGTCGCTGAGCCGTACCCCGACCGCGCGGTCGTCCTCGACCAGTACTTCCTCGACCTTGGCGTTGTAGGTGACTTCGCCGCCGAGCCCGCGGTAGCGCCGCTCGATCGACTCGGCCAGTCCGAGCGATCCTCCTTCGGGAACGCCGGCGGAGAGGTTGGCGTGCGAGGCGAGCTGGAAGTGGAACGGCAGTACGGGGAAGGCCGGATGCTTCTCGTACAGGATGAAGTTGAACGCCTCGCGCAGCAGGGGGTCCTTGAACCTGGCCGAGTAGTCGGTCATGAGTACGCCGATGGATTTGCGCACGACGTTGAAGTACGGGATGAAGGAGGCCAGCATGCGCCAGCGTTCCATCGGTGGCATCAGGCCGACCGGTCTGAGGAACGGATAGACGGCGAGGCATTTGCGGAAGGTGCGCAGTTGTCTGCAGAAGTCCCTGATCAGGCCGGAATCGGCGGGTGAGAGCTCCATGAGGTGGGCCTGGAGCCGGTCCGGATCGGAATAGAAGTAGACCGACCGGCCACATCTGCCGCGTACGACATTGAACACATCGAAGTGCCGGACCTCCTTGCCCTGCAACGCGCCGAGCTCCAGCCAGATCTGGTGCATCTCGTTGCCGGGGCCGCTGCCCAGGAGCCAGCTGACGCAGGGATCCAGCCTGAAGTCACCGCGGTCCCAGGCGGTGCAGCAGCCTCCCGGCAGTTCGTGCATCTCCAGGACATGGGTCCGGTACCCGTTCATCCGGGCGTAGCAGCCGGTCGAGAGACCGCCCAGCCCTGCGCCGATGATGATCATCGACTCTCGTTCGGTACGCGGCATTTCCCTGTTCTCCTCGGTGTTCATGTGCGGGTGTCACCACGCATGGACCACTTGTCGAGCTGGGGCAGACGGCCCAGCTTCCCGGGGTGCCAGGGCTCGGTGCCCCTGCTCTCGGACGCCGTGAACCCGCGTCCCAGTTCGTCGCAGAGGTACTGGACGACGAACCGCCCGGTGGACGCGGCGCGGATCAGTCCGCCCATGCCGACCCACTGCCCGGCCATGGAGAATCCGCGCAGGCCGGGCAGGCGCATGCGGTCCTTGCCGACCAGCTTGGCCGCGATGTCGTCGGCCTCGGAGAACGCCTTCCAGGCCAGGATGGAACCCTCGTGGTTGCCGGTGTAGCGCCGGGTGGTCGCCGGGGAGGCCACATCGACCAGCTCGATGCGCTCGCCCACCCCCGGCAGCCGGCGCTCCAGGAATCCCCTGACGAAGTCGGCGACTTGGCGCTTCTTCTCGCGGTACTCCTTGCGGTCGGCGGCCCTCAGATCCCTCCAGTACCCGAAGTCGCTGAAGTAGGTGCAGTGGATCACCGATCGTCCCGGCGGGGCGAATCCGTCCGAGTAGTCGGAGCGCAGCTGCACCACCACGCTGCTCTGGAGCGCGCCGGGCAGTTGCGCGGCGTCCTCCGGGGCGAGCAGATAGGTGGTGCTGTGGGGCCGCCCGGGGCCCAGTTCTCCCCGCACCCCGACGAAGGCGGAGACCACCGCGGGGAACAGGGTGCCTGGACTGCGCAGCAGTTCGCCGTACAGTTTGTCGATCCGCGGGCCGGTGAACCGGCCCTCCAGAAACCCATGGATCGTGGTGTGGCCGTCGCAGGCCGAGACGACATGGTCGGCGTAGTACCGCCTGCCGTTGCGCAGCTCGATCCCGATGGCCCGCCCGTCCTCGACAAGGATCCGCTCGACGCGTGCCCGGTAGTTGATCCGGCCGCCCAGCGATGTGTAGCGCTCCTCGATCGACCGGGACAGGCCCAGCGAACCTCCTTGCGGGAAACCGGCGTTGTTGTGATGGGCACCCGCCATGTTGAACAGGTACGGCAGGAGCGGGAAGCCTTCCGGGTCCTGGAAGAAGATGTTGCGGAACGCCCGGCGGAGCAGCGGGTCCTGGAACCGGTCGGCGAATTCGTGCATCGGCGTCGAGGCCGTGCGCCAGAACAGCCGGAACGCGGGCAGGACGGTGCGCAGCAACGCCACTCGCTCGCGTACGGTCCGCAGGGCGGGGGCGGTCAGGAACGGGTACAGCTCGATGTCGGTGAACCGGCGCAGGTCCCGGCAGAACGAGCGGATCAGCCGGGCGTCGGCGGGCGAGAGTTCGAGCAGATGGCGTTCCAGCCGACCGGGGTCGTTGTAGAAGGTCACCGAGCGGCCGTTCTCGTCGACGACCCGGTTGAACATCTCGAAATTGGTGATGGTCTTGCCGTCGAGTGCCCCCAGTTCGCGCCACACCTGGTTGGCTTCGTTGCCGGCGGCCGTGCCGATCAGCCACTCGATGCAGTAGTCGAAGATGTAGCCCTCGCGCGACCAGGCCGTGCAGCAGCCGCCGGGCAGTACGTGCTTCTCGAAGATGCGGGAGCGCATCCCGTTCATCTGTGCGTAGCACCCGGTGGACATCCCCGCGACGCCGGCGCCGATGACGATGACCCGGGGGCCGCCGTCCCCCACCGGGTCAGGGCCGCTCCACTCGTCCTCCGGCTCATCGGACATCGGTGCCGCCCTCCTGGAGGATGCCGCGCACCAGCTCGGCGTTGCGGGCCGCGTGCTTGGGGTCGAGCATGTCGGCGTGGATTCCGGAGCCGCGGAGCACGGACGTGGCCGTGATCGAGCTGCCGTGCCAGGTACCGCGGGCGTCGGCGGCGTAGAGGGCCGTCTTCTCCTGGTCGGTGACCACGCTGACGGTCGCGGACACCGTTCCGAGATTCGGTGTGCGGCCGCAGAAGGCCAGGTACTCCGCCGCCTGGTCCAGGGTTTCGCGGGCGACGGCGTCCGATCCGGTGTGCTTGCGCAGGTGTTCGGCCAGCTCCGCCTCGAAGAACTCGATGTGCTCGGGGCCGGGTACGTACGGTTCGAGGATGCGGTGCGAGTCCAGCACGATCACATGGGCGACCTGGCGTCCCCGGCCCTCGAGTTCCTTGGCCACCTCGAAGGCGAGGTTGCCACCGAGCGAGTAGCCGAGCAGCAGGCACCTGCGCTCGGAGCGGTGGGTCTCGACGAGGTCGGCGTAGTGGGCCACCTTGTCGGCGCCGGAAACGTAGTTGAAGGCGATCAGCCGGTACTCGGGCAGCCTGGCGGCGAACTCCCGGTAGACGAGTCCGTGGCCGCCCGCCGGCGGGAAGCAGAATACGGTCCTTTCCCGGTCGTTGTTGAAGCTGAGGAAGGGCAGGTCGTCGAAGTCCGATCCGGTGACGATGCGTTCCAGCGACGCGGCCATCCCGTGCAGGGTCGTCACCCGGTACAGCAGACTGACCGGGATGCCGACGCCGTATTCCTTGCGCAGCCGGTGGATGAGCTCGATCAGTTTGATGGAGCTGCCGCCGACCTCGAAGAACTCGTGCGTCAGGCCGACCCGCTCCAGTCCGAGCAGGTCCTTCCAGTGCCGGGCCATGCTCACCTCGAAGGGTGTGCGCGGCTTCTCCTCGGGCTCGTCGTCGGCGTCGAACCGGGGCATCGGGAGGGCGGCGTGGTCCACCTTGCCGTTGGCGGTCAGCGGCAGTGCCGGCAGGGTGACGAAGTGCGCCGGAACCATGTACGCGGGCAGTCGGTCGGCGAGGTGCCGGCGCAGCGCGCGCCGGTCCGGTGCCGCCCCCTCGGCCGGTACGCAGTAGGCGCAGAGCACGTCCTCGCCCCGGGCGTCGGCCCGCACCGTGACGACCGCACGGACCAGGCCGGGCCACTGGGCGAGGTGTGCCTCGATCTCGCCGAGCTCGATCCGGTGGCCCCGGAGCTTGATCTGGTCGTCGACCCGGCCGAGCAGATGGACCCGGCCGTCCGCGTCCCACCGTGCCGCGTCCCCGCTGCGGTAGAGGCGTACGGGGCTCGCGCCCGGCTCCCGGCTCAGAGTCCGGGTGACGAAGCGCTGCTGCGTCAGCTCGGGATCGCCCGCGTAGCCGAGCGCCACGCCGTCGCCGCCGATCCACAGCTCGCCGGGCACCCCGGGGGGCACCGGCTCACCGTGCCGGTCGAGCACATGGAGCGTGCTGTTGCTCAGGGGTCGTCCGATCGGCACGGTCCGTCCGGGTTCCAGGTCGTCGACGGGCCCTTCGAAGCAGGCGCTGTCGATGGTCGCCTCGGTGACCCCGTAGGAGTTGATCAGGCGGGTCCCGGGCCCGCACATCTCATGCAGCCTGCGGTACTCCCCGGCCTTCCACACATCGGATCCGACGACGAGCAGCCGCATGAAGTCCAGCCTCAGACCGCGGCGTTCGCAGTGGTCCATGAGGCCGCGCACGACGGCGGGCACGAACTCCGCGCAGTCGACGCGCTCCTTGCGCATCGTGGTGTAGAGGCGCTCGGTGTCGAAGAGCAGATCGCGGTCGACCAGCACCAGGCTGCCGCCCGAGCACAGTGCACGCACCACGTCTCCGGTGAAGACGTCGAACGACGGCGCGGCCATCTGGAGGTGCACCCGCACGTCACGGTCCAGCCGGTACTCCTGGAGCCAGGCCCCGTACGCCGAGGCGAGATTGCGGTGGCTGACCCGCACGGCCTTGGGGAGGCCGGTCGAGCCGGAGGTGTGGATGACGTACGCGGGAGTGTCGGGATCGGTCGGGTCCTCGGCACCGGAACCGGTGCCGCTCGGGGTGTCCGCCACGGGCGCGGTCTCTTGCAGCTCCCGCAGGGTCAGCGTCGGTACCGGCAGCCCCCTCATCCGGTCGCGGCGGGCGTCGTCCTCGGTGACGACCAGGGTGGCGCCGGCGACCCGTACGGTGTGGGCGACGCGGTCGGCGGGATGGTCGGCCGGGATCGGGAGGTAGGCGCCGCCGGCCTTGAGGACCGCGAGCAGCGCGACGATGAGCTCGGGTGACTTGTCCAGGCAGAGCGCCACCACCGAGCCGGCGCCGACACCGGTCCCTCGAAGCCGTCCGGCCAACTCCCCGGAGATGCGGTCGAGTTCCCCGTACGTCAGTCGCCGGGCCGTACCGTGGGGCGTCGGCGCCGTGACGGCCGGCGCGTCGGGGCATCGGGCGGCGGTGTCACTGATCAGCCGGTGCACCGGCCGGAAGCCGTCCGCCTCACCGGCTCCCGTCCCCGGGGTCAGCGCGGTGCGCCCGGCGCTGCTCCATTCGCCGACCAGCTGCTCGCGCTCCCGGGCATCCAGCATCTCCAGCCTGGAGGTGGGACGGTCCGCCGGGGCCCGGGTCATGCTGTCGAGCAGTGCGGTGTAGTGCGATGCCATCCGCCGCATGGTCTCCGGCAGGAACAGGTCGGTGTTGTACTTCAGGACGCAGTGGAATCGGTGCTCCGCCTCGTCCTCGTACACGGACAGCGTCACATCGAACTGGCCTTCCTCCTCGGGTAGTTCGATGTACTGGAGGCGATAGCCGTACTTCTCGGTTGCGACCTTGTGGGTGAGCAGGATGAACATGGCCTGGAACACCGCGGAGCGGCTGGGGTCGTGCTGGAGCCCCAGCTTGTCGACCAGCAGGACGAAGGGGTACTCCTGGTTGTCCAGACCGCCCAGCACGGTCGTACGGACCTGTTGCAGCAGCCGGGCGATCGAGGGGTCTCCGGACAGGTCCGCGTGGAGCGGGAGCGGGTTGACGAAGTAGCCGTAGACGGAGGCGAATTCCTGCTCGGTCCGGCCGGTGACGGGGCTGCCCACGATGACCTGGTCCTGTCCGGAGTATCGCTGCAGCAACAGGTAGTAGGCGCTGAGCAGCACCATGAACGGGGTCACGTCGTGCTCACGGGCCAGGGTGTGCACCCGGGCGGTGAGCTCGGTGTCCAGTACGAAGAACTCCGACGCTCCGTTGTGTGTCTGCACGGCGGGGCGGGGCTTGTCGACGGGCAGTTCCAGGGTCGGAACCTCGGCCGGCAGGTGCGTTCGCCAGTAGTCGAGCATGCGCGGCGCGGCGGGTCCGGCCAGGAAGCGGTTCTGCGCGTTGAGGAAGTCCAGGTAGCGGGCGGTGACCGGCGGCAGCGAGGGGGCGTGCCCCTGGCGCAGCCCCTCGTACACCGCGAGGAGCTCCTCGATGAAGGTGAACGTGGAGATCGCGTCGGAGACGATGTGGTGCACCGCCTTCATGATCACCCAGCGGTCGTCGGCGCGCTTGAAGAGGCGGAAGCGGAACAGCGGATCGCGCTCCAGGTCGTACGGCCTGCGGTACTCCGCGACGATCGTGCTGTGGATGTCCTCCCACTCCTGGTCCTGCACGTCGAACAGCGCGACGTCCGCGCTCGCCTCCGGCGACACCTGCTGCATCGGAACGCCGTCCACCGTGAGGAAGTTGGTCCGCAAGGCGGGGTGGCGTGCCACCATGCAGCGGACGGCCTCGAACATGAGGTCGGGGTCGAGTGCGACCCGGACCTCGACCGCCCCGCCGATGTTGTATGCGTAGCCCTCGGGATTGAGCTGCCTGAGGAACCACAGGGCCTTCTGGTTCTGCGTCAGCGGATGGCGGAGTTCGTCCTCGAACACCTCCACCGCGGCCGTGTCGGCGCCGCCGGCCTGGTGAGCGACCAACTCTTCCAGAGCGTCGTGGAGTTGGGTGATCAGCTCGACGACCGGAGTTCCGCTGAGCAGCGCCACCACGGGCGGGGCCACGCCGAGTTCGGAGCTGATCCGGGCACGCAGTTCCATCGCCAGGAGCGAGTCGAGTCCCAGCGCGTTGAGCCCCGCCTGCGGGTCGATCCGTTCGGGACCGGTCCGCAGCACCGAGGCGGCGAGCGCGATGAACCGCCCGGTCACCAGGGACAGGCGTTCCGCCGGGTCCGCGTCGCGGAAGGTGTCGAGTACGCCCTCGCCCGGCCCGGTCGCCGTACCGGCGGGGGCCGCCTCCGCGAGATCGGCGACCAGTGAGGGCGGTGAGGCGTACCAGGCCAGGAACACCGGCCAGTCGACGACCGTGGCGACGAGCAGTTGGGCGCGGTCCTGGTCGATGACACGTTCCAGAACGGCCATGCCGACGTCGGGTGCGAGCGAGCTCATCCCGCGGTTGTGGAGGTAGTGGTCGACGAGCCCCAGCTCTTCGATCATGCCGGTGGCCCATGGCCCCCAGTCCACGCTCAGCGCCGGCAGCCCGAGTGCCCTGCGGTGGTGGGCCAGCGCGTCCAGGAAGGCGTTGCCCGCGGCGTAGTTGGTCTGGCCCGCCGTGGTCAGCAGGGAGGCGATCGAGGCGAACAGCACGAAGTGGTCCAGCGGTTCGTCCCGGAGGTGGCGGTGCAGCAGGTACGCACCGACGGCCTTGGGATCGTGGGCCTCGGCGAATGTCCGGCGGTCCATGTCCTCGACAAGCGTGTCGCGGACCTGACCGGCGAGATGGAACACACCGCGGACCGGCAGCGGGTCGGTGCGCCGGTGGGCATCCAGCCAGGACGTGAATGCGGCTTCGTCGGTGATGTCGAGCGGTGCCAGGACGACCCGTGCCCCGAGCGCCTCCAGCTCCTTGACGAAGGCGGTGGCACGGCCTTCGGCGGTGCCCGGGTCCAGGGCCCGCCAGGTGGAGCGCTCCGGCAGGACGGTGCGTCCGACCAGGATCAGACTGCGCGCCCCACGCCGGACGAGGGTTCGGCAGAGCAGTCGGCCGAGCGCTCCGAAAGCACCGGTGACCAGGTAGTTCCCGTCGGTGCGCAGGCACAGCGGAAGGGGGTGCGTCAGCTGTTCGGCCTGCCGGATCCGGCTGGTGAGGCGGCCCGCGCCGCGCAGCGCGATCTCCTCCGCGTCGTCGGTCAGGAACTCACTCAGCAGCGCCCGCGCCTCGGCCCGGCATCCGGCGTCGTCGCTCCGCGCGCCGGGGTCCAGGTCGATCAGCTTGCCGGGGTGGGAGAGCAGCTCCTGGTGTCGGAGCACCCGCCCAACTCCCCACGCGGGTGCGCCCAGCGGCTCGACGGTTTCGCCGGGCTCGACGCTCTGCGCGCCGCGGGTCACGATGTGCAGCCGCCCGGTCCGTTCCAGGCGCAGCAGCGTCCGGGCGAGCGCGATCAGCGAGTACGCCCCGGTGCCACTGTGCCGTACGAGGTCCTGCGGTGAGGCTTCGGCGAGGTGGGGCAGGTCGAGGTTCCACAGATGCACGACGTGGCCGACGGGCTTCCTGCCGCCTCCGCCGTCGTTGGTTTCACCCAGGTCGGCGAAGAGCCGCTCCATGTCCGTGGCGGACCCCGGGACGACCGTGAACTCGCTGCCTTCGCCGCTTCTTCGGTAGGTGTCCCCCGGGCGTACGAGGCGGCAGCGCTCGCCGCGCTCGGTGAGCAGGTCGCTCAGGGCGTCGCCGACACCCTGACGGTCGGCGAACACCAGCCAGTCGCCGCCGTGGCCGGCTCCGGCTCCGTCCTCGGCGGCATCCTCGGCGGACTCGAACGGGCTGTCGGCCCAGACGGTCTCGGCGAGCCAGGAATCGATCGTGCCGAGGCCGACCGCGGTGGAGGCCTTCTCCACGTCGGCTGCGCGGAAGCCGTGGATGCCGCCGAGAGGCTCACCGTCTTCCGCGTAGACGGCCATGTCCCCGACCAGCTCGTCCGCGTCGCCGCGGGTCACCGTCGCGTGGACCCAGATCGGCTGGTCCCCCACCGGCGCGAGGCGCAGTTCGTCGATCGACAGGGGGAGGCGGATCCCGGTCGTGTGCCGGTCCGACTCGTCCGCGCCTTCGGCTCCGGTGTCGGGCAGCTGGGTCGTCAGCAGCGACTGGAAGCAGGCGTCGAGCAGCACGGGGTGGATGTGGTGTCCGGCCGCGTCGTCACCGATCACAGCGGGCGGACGGAGCCGGGCGAGGACCTCTCCGGAACCGATCCACACCTCTTCGATGGCCCGGAACGCGGGGCCGTAGTGGTAGCCCAGATCGGCGAGCGCCGCGTAGCAGTCGTCGCCGGCCAGCCGACGCCGGGTGCGCGCCCGAAGGGCTTCGGTGTCGGCCGGGGGCCCGGCCGGGCGCGGCTGCCCCGAGCGCACCACGCCGCTCGCGTGCACCGCCCGGCTGCTCTCGTCCTGCCCCGCCGACGCGATCGTGAACGCGGCGTTCTGCGAGGAGAGGGTCAGACGCACGGCCCGGTCCTCGCCCTCGGGCAGGAACAGTGCCTTGCGGAACTCGATGTCCGTCAGCACGACATGGGTGCCGCCCGTCAGGGAGCGGACCGCCTGAGTGGCCATCTCCAGATATCCGGCCGCCGGAAAGACCACCGTGGACTGGATGCGGTGGTCGTCGAGGTAGGGCAGCCGCTCGGTGTCCAGCGTGGCGTGCCAGGTCGGCTCGGTGTCTTCGGTGCGGCGGCCCAGCAGGGGATGGTCGGCGCGGCCGAGACGGACCTGGGCGACGGGTGCGGGCTCCGTCCAGTAGCGGTCGCGTCGCCAGGGGTAACGAGGCAGGACCACCGGCCTGCCCGCCGGGTGCAGGGTGTCCCAGGCGATGGGTACGCCGAGGTTGTGCAGCTCCGCCAGCGATGTGGCGAAGCGCTCCGGTTCGTTTTCCTGGCGGCGGATCGAGGGAAGGGTCCGCGCGGTCGCCCCCCGGCTTTCGAGGCACTCGCGGATGGAGTGCCCGAGCACCGGGTGCGGACCGATTTCCAGGAACAGGCCGTATCCGTCGTCGGCGAGACGGTCGACGGCGGAGCGGAACCGGACCCGGTGGCGGACGTTCTTCCACCAGTAGCCCGCGTCCAGCTCGCTGCCGTGCGCCGTGCCCTCCTGCCCGGTCAGGTACAGCGGAACCGTCGCCGCCCGGGGTTCGAGACCGCCCAGCGAAGCCAGCAGCTCGTCCTTGATCAAATCCATTCCGGCGCTGTGGTACGGAACATCCACCGTGAGGAACTTGGTGAACACCTGCTCGGCGCGCAGCCCGTCCGCCAGCTCGGCCAGCGCGTCGCGGTCGCCGGCCAGGGTGACCGCCGAGGGGCTGTTGACCGCAGCGACGGACACCCGGTCACCGAACGCCGCCACGCGATGCTGCGCCTCCTCCTCGGGCAGGCTCACGGCGAGCATGGTGCCGGTGCCCGTCAGCTTCTGCTGGAGCCGGCTGCGGTGCATCACCACCTCCACCGCGTCCTCCAGGGTGTACACCCCGGCCTCGTAGAAGGCGGCGACCTCCCCGGTGCTGTGACCGACCACGGCATCGGGCCGCACACCGTAATGGCGCCACATGGCCGCGAGGCCCACCTGGACGGCGAAGTTGGCCGGTTGCGCGAGCCATGTCTCGCCCATGCGCGATCCGGCTTCGTCGGCCTTCATCTCCTCGATGAGGGACCAGCCGGCGACCGAGCGGATGGCCTGGTCGCAGCGGGTGACCGCGTCCCGGAACACCTCGTCGCTCTCCAGCAGCTGGCGGCCCATCCCCCACCACTGCGGCCCCATGCCGGTGAAGACCCAGACCAGACCTCGCTGTTCGGCTTCGAGCTGCCTGCCGTGGACGACCCCGGGGTGCGGTTCACCGCGCAGGAAGGCGGCGAGTGCCTCGTCCAGCCCGGCCCGTGAGGAGTACACGACGGAGAGCCGCGACTCAAGGTGCTGGCGGCGGTGGGCCAGGGTGTGACCGAGGTCGGGAAGCGACACCCCGGGCCCGTCCACGCCTGCCAGCTCGCGGCGGATGCCGGCCGCCACCTCCGGCAGGGCCTCCGGCGTGCGGGCGGTCAACGGGAGGAGATTCCAGGCCCGTTCGCGGGGCGTGGCCGGGGGTGCGCATCTGTCCGGTGCCTGCTCCAGCACGACGTGGGCGTTGGTGCCACCGAATCCGAAGGAGTTCACCCCGGCCCGCGCGGGTCCCTCGTGTCGGGGCCATGCGGTCGGCTCGGTCGGGATGCGGTAGGGGGAGGAGCTCTGGTCGATGGCGGTGTTGAGCTGCTCCAGATTGATGTGGGGCGGGATGAGACGGTGTTTGAGGCAGAGCACGGTCTTGATCAGGCCGGCGATGCCCGCCGCCGCTTCGGTGTGCCCGATGTTCGTCTTGACGGAGCCCACGTAGCAGGGCGCGTCCGGTCGGCGGCCCTCGGCCAGCGCCCGGCTGAGTGCGTTCGCCTCGATCGGGTCGCCGACGGGCGTGGAGGTGCCGTGCGCTTCCACGTACTGAAGGTCGCCGGGCGTGATGCCGGCTTCGCCGCAGACACGCCGGATGAGGGAGACCTGGGCGTCCGCGTTGGGCACGGTGATGCCATTGGTCCGGCCGTCCTGGTTGACCCCCGCGCCGAGGATCACCGCGTGGATGGGGTCGCCGTCGCGCAGGGCGTCGTCCAGCCGCTTCAACGCGACCAGACCGACGCCCTCGGCCCGTACGTAGCCGTTGGCCGTGGCGTCGAAGGCGCGTGACCGGCCGTCCGGCGAAAGGAATCCGCCCTTCGTCTCGGCGATGGTGTACTGCGGCGCCATGTGCAGCAGGACCCCACCGGCCAGCGCGAGGTCGGTCTCCCGGTTGTTGAGGCTCCGGCAGGCGAGATGCACCGACACCAGGGAGGAGCTGCACGCGGTGTCGATCGACAGGCTCGGTCCGCGGAAGTCGAAGCAGTACGAGAGACGGTTCGAGACCATCGTCATCATCGTGCCGGTGGCGGTGTGGGCGGCGAGTGACGAGAAGCCCAGGTCGGAGAATTGCAGGATCTTGTAGTCCAGCGTGAAGGCACCGACGAACACGGCGGTGTTGCTGCCGGCGAGCTCCGCGGGCCGCTGACCACCGTCCTCCAGCGCCTCCCAGGCGACCTCCAGCAGTTTGCGCTGCTGAGGGTCCATGTGGTCGGCCTCGCGCGGGCTGATGCCGAAGAAGGCGGGGTCGAACTCGTCGAAGCCGTCGATGTATCCCCCGCGGCCGCCGATGAGACGACCGGGTTTCTCCTTGTGTCTGCTGCCGAGGCTGCCGACGTCGTAGCGATCGGCCGGCGTCGGTGTGATGCAGTCCTTGCCCTCCATGAGATTCTTCCAGTACGCGCGGTGGTCCGACGCACCGCCGGGCAGTCGGCACCCCATGCCGATGATCGCTACTTTTTCGCTCACAGAGGCACTGTTCACGTCGGGCAAGGCTGTACTCCTAGAGTCGTGGCGCCGCGGCACGGCATGGAAAGGCAGTTCAGGCAGCACCGGTACCGGACCCCTTCGCACGGCGCATGGGGTGGAGAAGGCTGGAAACGATCTCCCCGGTACGAGGGAAGGACGTGGGATCGCCCAGGCCGACCGCGACCGGTTCACGGCCGGGCCGCCAGGTGTAGCTGCCGAAAATGTGGTCCCAGATCGACAGGTCCGAGCCGTAGTGGCCGGCTTCGGACAGTTCGGTGCTGTGGTGCAGACGGTGCTGCTCGGGGCTGGCGAGCACATGGTTGAGCCGGCCGATGCGCACGTCGATGTTGGCGTGGACGAAATAGCCCTGGGCAGCCACGAAAAGGCCCACGACGAGCACCGAGTCACGGGAGAAGCCGACCAGAGACAGAGCCAGCTGAACGCTTCCCTGCGCGAGCACGATATCGAGTACGTGGTTGACGCCGTTATTGGCGACATTGACCTTTTCCGGCACATGGTGCACACCGTGCACCCGCCACAGCATCGCGTTGGTGTGACCGAGTCTGTGCACCAAATAACTGGCCAGTGAACCGGTCAACAGAGCTGCGGGTATTTCCGCCCAGAGACTGAGTACCGCTTCGCTCGGCGACACCACGGAGACGATCGCGGAGACCAGGTATTGCGCAAAGGCACTGGCCACCATCGTCAGCAGGGAGTAAATGCCGTACCAACGCCATTCACCGGCGTTCGGGTGCCAGGACCGCCGGTGCGGAATCAGGCGTTCGAGCGCTGCGAGATAGGAAATGACGCCAAGCAGGAAGAGCGCACTCACACGGCCGGGATCCCAGTCGAAACACAACGCTGCTGCGGCCACCGAAACCGTACCCGCAAGAAGGAAAGGGTACGCCGATACGCGCACGACAGCGCGCGCGGAGGGCATCGGCGCACCCTCCCTCCGGACCCGACCGGAATTCACCTCCGGATCACCGCCGGGCAACGGCTCACAACTTTCCACTCGAGCACCTTCACGAAAGGAACCATCACGGAAACATGCACAGCAAAGCGCACGGACCATGAAGGAGAAACTGATGACAACCTGCGGACGCACGGGACCGGGGCGCCGAACGCCGCCTGTCACGTGCGGGGAATGTGGGATGAAGTGTGGTGTGAGCCGTCTCATGGGCCCCGCGGACCCACAGCTTCTTCGCCGGGGGCCGCTCCAACAATTTTTCCCTACCCGGCGACCCCAACCGTCGAATTCAAGCCTCGTCGCGATACCCGGTGGTGGACATGGCAAGAATAGCCGCCGTCACCCGGCACGCCCGATCCGCCATGAATATGAATTACTAGTAATACCAGTCGTCCTTTTTCGATTCTTCCGGCCATCGTTCCCGCAACGGCAGGGACCGACAGTGAACGCCCGTACAACGAACCTCGCAATCGAGCCACTTGCCCGGCTCCCTGTTGTCCGCCCGTGGGAACCCGCACCCGTGCCCTCAGGCCACCATCGGCCGGTCATCGGGGGCGATCGGGGCCGGGAGCACCGTGCAGCCGCTCAGATAGCGGTCCGTCGCGGCGGCGGCGGACCGCCCCTCCGCAATGGCCCACACCACGAGGGACTGGCCGCGCCCCGCGTCACCGGCGATGAAGATCCCGTCCGTCCGAATGCGGGCCGCCCGCCCGGACGACTCCGTCGTCTCGGCCCCGAAGCCCGCGTTCCGGGCGAAGTTTCCCCGGCCGTCCAGCGTGAGTCCGAGCTGGCCCATCAGCCCCGTGCCGCGTTCGGGGCCGTAGAAGCCGAGGGCGAGCAGGACCAGGTCTGCCGGGATGCCCCGCTCGGTCTCCGGGCGGGGTCTCCTGGTCTCGGGTTCCACTTCCGCGAGACGCAGCGCACACACCCGCCCGAACCGGTCGCCCTCGAAGCGGAGGGTGGCCGAGCCGAAGACCCGTGGATCCGCGCCCTCCCGCCCGCGGGCCTCCTCGTGGGCATGGGATATCCGGTAGACCTTCGGATACATGGGCCAGGGCTCGCTGCCCCGCCGGGTGTCGCCGGGCTCCGGATTGATGTCCAACTGCACCACGGAGGCGGCCCCCTGGCGCAGCGCGGTCCCCATGCAGTCCGAGCCGGTGTCCCCTCCTCCCACGATCACCACATGCTTGCCCTCGGCGGTGACGGCAGGCGCATCGCAGTCGCCCTCGGTGACCCGGTTGGCCAGGGTCAGATAGTCCATGGCCTGATGGATGCCGCACAACTCACGGCCGGGGACGGGCAGCTCCCGTCGCCCTCGCGCACCTACCGCGATCACGACCGCGTCGTGCCGCTCGGCGAGTTCGGCGGCGTCGAGGTCGCTGCCGATGTCCGTCCCGGTGCGGAATTCGGTGCCCTCCGCCCGCATCTGCTCGATGCGGCGGTCCAGGTGGCGCTTTTCCATCTTGAACTCGGGGATGCCGTAGCGGAGCAGTCCGCCGATGCGGTCGGCACGCTCGTAGACGGCGACGGTGTGGCCGATTCTCGTGAGTTGCTGCGCCGCGGCCAGGCCCGCGGGGCCGGAGCCGACGACGGCGACGGTCTTCCCGCTGAGCCGCTCGGGCGGCCGTGGTGAGGCGTACCCGCGTTCCCAGATCTGGTCGGCGATGGCCTGCTCGACGTTCTTTATGGTCACCGGGTCGGCGTTGATGGTCAGCACACAGGCGTCCTCGCACGGTGCCGGGCACAGCCGGCCGGTGAATTCCGGGAAGTTGTTCGTCGCGTGCAGCCGCTCGGCCGCGGCCCGCCAGTCGGCCCGCCTGACATAGGTGTTCCACTCGGGGATGAGATTTCCCAGCGGGCAGCCGCTGTGGCAGAACGGGATCCCGCAGTCCATGCAGCGCCCGGCCTGCTCGGACACGAGGGGGAGCCGTACCTGTCCCGCGTGGACCTCGTTCCAGTCACCCAGCCGCTCCTGGACCGGCCGTGCCGGGACGGGTCGGC
The DNA here is from genome assembly GCF_014649535.1 of Streptomyces gelaticus. Taxonomy (GTDB): domain Bacteria; phylum Actinomycetota; class Actinomycetes; order Streptomycetales; family Streptomycetaceae; genus Streptomyces; species Streptomyces gelaticus. The sequence goes on along the minus strand of NZ_BMTF01000001.1, from coordinate 579,123 downwards.
GGGGGAATTCGAGGAAGCCGTGCGGGTCGGTCATGGCCGCCTCCATCACTCACTCGCGGCGTGCAGGCGTTTTTGTCAGCCTACGCCTGCTTTGCCCATTGGCCCAGCGTGCCGATGCCACCCCTTGAGTGCCGCCGGAACGGCTACCGGCGGGTCACACGGCGGCGCAGTACCGGTATGGACATGACCAATCCCCCTGACTACCCTCGAAGTTGGTCTAGACCTAGTGGGGTGGAGTGCGCCCCCACTCGTCTCGCAGCGCCCCCACACCTCCCTCAGGAGCGAAGCATGCGCAAAAGGATCACCTCGTTACTCCTCGGCCTCGGAATGGCCGGGGCCGCTCTCCTCGTCACCACCGGCAGTGCACAGAGCCACGGCTACACCGATGCCCCCATCAGCCGTCAGCAGCTCTGCGGCAACGGCACCGTGCGCAATTGCGGCCAGATCCAGTGGGAGCCGCCGAGCGTCGAGGGCCCGAAGGGCTTCCCCGCCCGCGGTCCGGTCGACGGCACCATCTGCGCCGGTGGCAACGGCCGCTTCTCCGAGCTCGACGACCCGCGCGGCGGCGCCTGGCCCCCGACGCAGGTGACCGGCGGGCAGAGCTACACCTTCCGGTGGCGCATCGAGGCCCGGCACGCCACGACCGACTTCCGCTACTACATCACCAAGGACGGCTACGACCCCACCAAGCCCCTCACCAGGGCCGACCTGGAGCCGCAGCCGTTCCTGACCGTGCCCTTCGGCGGCCGTCTGCCGGCGCCCACCGTGACGCATGCCGGAGTCCTGCCGCAGAAGTCGGGCAAGCACCTGATCCTCGGCGTCTGGACGATCGCCGACACCGGCAACGCGTTCTACGCCTGCTCGGACGTCACCTTCTGAGCCCGGTCCGCATCCGCACGATCCCGCTGTCCGGGGTGGGGTCGGCCCCACCCCGGACAGGATCGCCCGGCGGTTCCTGGCCGATGAGGGCCTGGTTATCTGGCGGGTGGTCTGCGCGGCGATCCGGGGGTCGTCGGCGGCGTACGAGGTGCAGGCGTTCAGGCCGGTGGCCAGTGCCCAGCCCCGCCCGCGGGCCCAGGTGGCGGTTTCCCGGCCGGTCTCACTACGGCGTGGCCGCTCCGAAGAGCATGCCGAAGTTCATTTCCTTGTCGGCAGGGTCGCTGCCGTCGTCGACCAGGTCGTACCAGTAGACCCGCGTCACACCGTTGGCCGAACCGATCGCGTAGAGCCGGATCAGGTCGTCGGCCTGCCGGCGTTCGGTGATGCCGTGACCGGTGTCGGTGGGCGCCGGCCCATCTCGCTGAGGACGATCGGCTTGTCCTTGCCGCCGTTTGCAGCGCGGATCCGCTGCCGCAGGCCGGCGATGGTGTCGCCGGAGCCGCCCAGCCACTCCGGTCCGCCCGGGTAGCGGTTCGGGTGGACGCTGGAGGCGTCCATCGACTTCAGGCCGCCGCGGTCGATCAGGTCCGGCGCGAAACACTTGGTGCCGTCGGCGGCCACGTAGTTGCCGATGCCGATGGTGGCCGGACCGACGGCCGATGCGCCCGGGTCCGCGGCCTTCACGGCCTGGTAGACCCCTTGGAGCACGTCCAGGCAGCAGGCTGCGCTTCTCCCGCAGGCGCTGTTGTTGAAGGTGCCTGCGTTGTACTCGTTCAGCACCTCGACGTTGCTCTGGCCGTACTGCTTCAGAAGCGCCGCGGCGAACCTGCGGAAGGCGGCGATGCCTTCGGGGCTGCTCGGCGTACGTCCGCCGTCGTACAGGGAGTTGGCGCCGTTGGCGTTGATCAGCGGGGTGATGCCCAGCGCTCGGGCGTGCGCCATCTCGGCGGAGAAGGCCGCCGGGAAGGTGCAGCTGCCGTTCGTGGTCTCGAACCGGTCCCACCAGGCGTCCTCGCGGATGTGCGCGATGCCTGTCCTGCGCGACTCGTCCAGCGCGTTCAGGCCCCAGCCGGCCCGTCCGGTGTGCACGGCGGCACCGAACGGCGAGGCCGGGCCGACCACGTCGTCCGGCACCGGTTCGATGACGGCGAACGAGGTGCGCAGGTAGGTCGGGTCGGTGGAGGAGCCCGCGTGCAGGGAGAGTTCGAAGTACCCGGGGGCCAGGTCGGCGACGGGGATCGCGGCCTTCGCTCCGGAGAGCCAGCTGGTGCCGCCGCGCACCCGGGTGCCCTGCTCATCGGTGACCGTCCAGGAGACCGACGTCGCCGAGGAGCCGAACTCCACGGCGCCCTGGCCCTGTTGGAAGATCAGGCTCGGCGAGGTGACCGACAGGGTGTGGGTCGCGGCGGGGGCGGACGGGGGAAGAGCCACGAGCAGGGAGAGCGCCAGGGCCGGCGCCATGGCGAGAGCCGGCATGCGGACGGGGCGTGAACGCCGCCGTGGAGCCGGCCGGGTGCGGTGCCGGGGGCCGGCCGTGCCGTCGGTGCCGGTGGAGATGTGGGTCATGGCGACTTCGCCCTCTCCTTGCAGGGCTATCCGCTGCCACGGCACGGCGACCAGGCAGTTCGTCGACCCGGCCTCCTCGTCGCGGGCGAACCGGACACCGGCACCCTCCACGGAACCCACCGGGTAGTCCTTCGGCAGGGATTCGACGAAGGCACCCGGTCCCTGAGTCAGGGTGTCACCGGCGTAGAGCATGTACCAGTCGTCACCCCAACTCCCGAGCTCTTCACCGGGTTGGAGGAGGCGGGTCCCGGACGATGTCGCACTGGTCGGCGTGGACAACTGGGAGAACGTGATCAGCGGCCAGCACACCCGCCATCTCACCACCGTGGACATGGGGTTGGCCGCACTGGGCGCCGCCGCCACTGCCCAGGTGGCCGACGGGCGCGACGCCCCCTGGACGCACGCCCAGCCGTGCACCCTGGTGGTCGGCGCGACGACGGCCGGGCAGCGGCCCGGGGCCTGAGCCGGTCCGGCCCCGACGGCCTGGCGGTCATTCGGCGACGGCGAGCCGGGCCTGGGGTTGGACGGTGACGAGCGCGATCCCGCCGCAGCACACCGCGAGGAGCAGCAGTTCGGCCGGAGAAGGTGCGGGCGCGGTGTCAAGCGCCCAGTCGCCCAGCCGCACGGTGAAGGGAACAGCCAGTTGCACGGCGGCCGTGAAGACTGGTCCGCGGAGCAGGATGAGCCGGTGCTGCACGAGGTAGGCGGGTGCGTAGACGGCTGCGCCCAGCACGACGATGCCCCCGGTCGCGGCGGGTGTCGGCGGGTGGGCGATCAGTGCGGGCAGGGCCATCGGGAGCAACAGGCAGGTGGCGGCCGCGAGCAGCACGGGCAGCACGGCGAGCGGTGGCAGCCCCGACAGCCGCTGCCGGTAGAGGAATCCGTACACGGCGAAGGCCACGGTCGCCGCCGCCACGAGCAGCAGCCCCACCCCGTCCGCATCACCCGCGTCCGCGCCGAGCGCCGCGTATCCGGCGGCCGCCGCGCAGGCGAGCACCGCCCCCGCCGCCTTGCGCGGCCCGGACCGTTCGGCGAAGAACAACGCGCCGACCGCCACCGAGGCGCACGGCATCAGCGCGACGACGAGATTGGTGAGCGAGGTCCCGATGCGCGGGATGGCGAGAAGGGTCCCGGCCGCGTACCCGGCGAATCCGAGCAGGCCCAGCAGCCATACGGTGCCCGGGCGGGCGGCGGCCCGGCGCAGGTCGGCCCGGCCGGGCGCGGTGGAGGCGGCGACGGCGGTGAGCACCGCGCAGCACACGGCGGTCCGGCCCACGGCGACGATCAGCGGATCGGTCCCGGTGACCAGGGCGCCGGAGACCAGCCAGGTTCCGGAGAGCAGCAGGACGAGGACGGCCGGCATCGCGTGACCCTTCCGTGGGTGGCGGAGGAACGGCGAGGGCGGCGAAGAGAACGGCGTGACCTCGGCCCGAACCCGCTGATCCGGCACACCCCCTCTGCACCGTCACTTTCCTGTAGGTGCCAACCATAACGACCGATGCCGTCTCCGCCAGGTCGCGGGACCTGCTCGTCCCCGTCACTCCGGCCAGGCGGAGTCCTTGTCGTCAGCACTCCCCCGGCACAGTCGGACACCCGCCGTCCGGGTTCTTCCGTTCGGATCAGGCCGGATCAGGACCCCCGCGGGCCCGGTGTGATCCGAACGGGAGACCCTGGGCCCCGTCCGCCGGGGAGAGATGGAGATGGGCCAGGTCGTGCGGGACCGGTCCGCCGGGGCGGAAGAGCGGTGCGCTCTCGCCGTCGGCCGCGGTGGCCGGGGCGTCCGTGAGGCGGAGGCGGGTGCGCAGCCGTCCGTAGAAGTCGTTCGGGCCGAGCCTGACGACCCGCAGGCGGCGCGGTGCCGCGTACACGCCGAGCCAGTCCCCGGCGTCCAGTACGCCGCGCAGCTGGCCGTCGATGGTCACCGCGCCCTGTCCCGAGTGCGGCAGGACCCGCACGGCGACCGGTTCGTCGGCCGCGGCGACCACGCTGCGGTCGAAGGTCATGTGTGCCGCCACGGGCGTGAAGAGGACGGCGTCCATGCGCGGTGAGACCACCGGGCCGCCCGCGGCGAAGCTGTAGGCGGTCGAGCCGGTGGGGGTGGCCATGATGACCGCGTCGGCGGAGTACGAGGCGAGGAGCCGGCCGCCGATGTAGACGCCGAGGCTCACCTGCCGGTCGCGGGCGAGCTTCTCCACGACGACGTCGTTGAGTGCGGTGACGTCCAGTGCCACGCCCCAGCCCTCCGCCGCGGCCTCCTCGTCGAGGGCGATCTGGGGAGGCGGGAGCATGGGCCGTTGTCCGTAGCCCATCAGGGCGTCGATGTCCGGGGGCACTTCGAGTACGCGGGAGGCCCGCATGGTCAGGGTCATGCGCTCCTCGACCTCCGCCCGGCCCCCGTGGACGGCGTCGAGCGCCCGGACGACGTCCTCGGCGGGCACCTCGGTGAGGAAGCCGACGCGGCCCAGGTCGATCCCGAGGACGGCGCCGTCGCTCTTGGCGGCGATCCTGGCGCCGCGCAGGAACGTCCCGTCACCGCCGAGCGTCACGATGAGATCGGGGTTGCCGGCGACATCGGCCTCCTCGCGTCCGCCGCGTCTGCGTGCGTCCTCGCGCCACACGTCGATGTCCGTGCACGGGATGCCTTCGCGGGCGCACCAGTCGCGTACGACTCCCGACGCGACCACGGCTTCGGGGTGACCCTGGTGGACGACGACTCCGACCCGTTCGACACTCATCCCGTCACGACTCCCCGTGTTCCGACGACGTCCTCACCCCACTGTGAGGGCATCGGGGGTGTCCTCGCCCGTCGGCAGGCGCAGCTCGCCGACGGGCCGGACATCGCACGGAACACGTCCGGGGAGGATCAGGGCTGTGCGTCCTCCGGAATGCTGACCAGCCAGCGGGTGTCCCGGCGAGGCCGCAGGTAGAGCGCCCAGTAGAGCGTGGCGACCGCCGTGATCCCACCGGTCCACAGCAGGTACTCGGTCTCCTGCTGGATGAGGATGTACGTCAGCACGGCGATCAGCAGCACGGGGACCGCGGGCCACAGCGGCATGCGCCAGGCAGGTGCCTCCCGGTGCGTGCCGCGGCGGCAGAGCAGCGCCGCGACGGCGACCAGCAGGTACATGGCGGTGACGGACACCCCGGTGACGCCGTACAGCGTGTCGAGGTTGACGAAGCAGAGCGCCGCGCCGGGCACCCCGACGATCAGGGTCGCGACCCACGGGGAACCGAACCGGCCGAGCCGGGCGAGGGCATTGTTCACCGGGGCGGGCCACGCCTTGTCACGGGCGGAGGCGAAGAGCACCCGCGAGTTCTGGATGACCATCACGATGCCCGCGTTGATGATCGCGAGGGCGACGCAGAGGCTGACGAAGGTGCCGACGGCCGAGTTGGACCAGGCCGCGACCATGGTGTTGAGGTCGCCCGAGGTCAGGGCCTCCAGGTCCGGGGCGCCGAGCGTGATGGCGATCACCGGGACGAGGATGACCGCCGTGGAGATGGCGAGGGTGGCGAGCACGGTACGGGCCACGTTGCGCCGCGGGTTCTCCAGCTCCTCCGAGAGGTAGACGGCCGTGGAGAAGCCCTGGGTGATGAAGAGCGCGATCGCGAGCCCGGAGATCACCATCATCGCGGTGACGGTCGAGTGCGTGCCGCCCGACGAGGCGACCGTCCCGTGCACCAGCGCGGATCCGCCTCGTTCGGAGTGGGCGAAGCCGAGCACGGCGACGACGCCTGCCGCGATCACTTCGAGGACGAGGAAGATTCCGGTGATCCACGCGTTGGCGCGCAGGTCCAGGAGGCCGGCGAGGGTGGCGAGCAGCATGACGCCGGCGCCCGCGACGGGAGCCGGAATGTGCACGATGGGTTCGAGGTAGTCGGCTGTTCCCATGGCGATCACGGGCGGCACGATCATCACGACGAGCAGCGAGAGCACGAAGACGAGCCAGCCTGCGAGCCGCCCCGCCATGGTCGACACCATGGCGTACTCGCCCCCGGCGCTGGGGATGAGCGTGCCCAGCTCCGAGTAGCAGAAGGCGACCGCGATGCAGAGCAGCGAGCCGATGCCGATGGTGAGGGCGGTGTACGTGCCGAGGCTGGAGAACAGGTCCGGTACGACCACGAAGAGGGTCGAGGCGGGCGTCACGCAGGAGAGCGTGAGCAGTGTGCCGCCCACGACGCCGATGGAACGCTTGAGCTTCTGTGGAATGGGGCCGGTCGCTGGGGCAAGCGCCTGGGGAGCGCTGAGCGTGTCGGTCATCGTGCGGTTCCGATCAACAGGTGCGGTGTCTGAGCACGGGAGCGGTATCGCCTCCAGACGAGGACGTGGTGAGTGGTTTCGTCGCTCCCAGCGCGATATGGAATCCCGACGTGTTCCGCAGGTCAAGAGGTGTTCACCTTCGGAATTCGTTGTTTCGAGCCACCAATTCGACGGTTTGGCGTTAACAACGCGTCATAGCCCGGGGATCGGGGTGTACGGGAACCGCAGCCGGCGCCGACGGAAAGATTTCCCCGTATCCAGCATCCGGAAGGCGGGGCGGCGTCCCGCACGGGCGGGGCGCCCGGGTCGGCCGCCGTTCGCGCGGCCCTTGGGGTCGCGCATCCAGCGTGTTGATGCCAGCCTGGAGTCATGGCTTGGGCGTCATGGACGACTTGCGGTGTGTTCTCCGGGCGCGGTGGCGTGCTCACGGAGGAGGTCGGTGTCCTGTCCGGGGATCTGACCGTTCATACGACCTGGGCGGATGACACGGCCCAGGTCACTGTGCAGTACAGCGGTGCGATCGACTGGTTCACCATGTCGGGCAGTCCCGTGGCGTGCCGTTCGGAGGAGGACAGCCGTCGCCTGCACGACGCGGTGGTGCAGGCGGTCCGGGCCGGGGAGGCGGCGACCGTTCCCGTCCTGCCCGGCATCGCGACGGGGAAGCCGGCGGAACGCACTCCGGAGTAACGATCAGGCGTGGACAACCGGGTGCCGCAAGGTGATTGCACGGCGACCGTCACGTACTTCGGAGCGCCGCGGCGACCAGTCCCGCGATCTCGTCCCTCAGCACTCCCCCGCCGCCCACCAGCCGGTCGAACACCAACCCGTCCACGCAGGCCAGCAGCGTGAGCGTCCGCCCCTCGGCATCGGCCACGCCTCGCGCGCCCAGGAAGGCCCGCATGGTCTCGCGTGCTGCGTTCTCGCGCGGTACGAGAATCTCGCGCAGCTCCGGGTGACGCACGCTCTCGACGGCGCACGCATAGCGGGCGAGCGATCTCCGCCGCCCCTCTCCGGCCAGTCGGCGCTCCACGAAGCCGGCGAGCCCGTCCGTCAGTTCGTCCGCATCGCGCGGCATCCCTGCCTGCTCACCGGCCGCCTGCAACTCCGCCTGGTCGAGGGCGACCAGCCGTCGGACCAGCCCCGTGAGCAGCGCCCGGCGGGTACGGAAGTACGCCGAGGTGGTGCCCGGCGGCAGATCCGACGCCCGGTCCACGGCCCGGTGGGTCAGACCGCGCATCCCCTCCTGAGCCAATACGCCGATGGCGGCATCGGCGAGGACGGTCCGTCGGTCTGTGGTCATCCCCCCTTTCTACACCTGTAGGGCCGGCGTAGTAGGCTCCTTCTACACCTGTAGAAAACTTCTGTGAGTGCATGAGACTTCTGCAGATGTGAAGCCGAGGCGGCGCAGGAGAGGGGATCCGCATGGGCGGCAGCGCGGTGGTGGTCGGCGGAGGCATCGGCGGGCTGGCCGCCGCGATCGGACTGCGCCTCATCGGCTGGGAGGTGATGGTCGTCGAGCGCGCCCGCGCCCTCGACGACGCGGGCGCGGGCATCTCCCTGCACGCGAACGGATTGCGTGCGCTGGACGCCCTCGGTGTCGGCGCGGCGGTGCGGGCGGCCGCGCGGCCGCAGTACACCGGTGGCACCCGCACCCCGGACGGCCGCCTGCTGGCACGCATGGACGGAGCCGCGCTGGAGCGCGAGCTGGGGACCCCGATCGTGGGCATCCCACGGGCCGTGCTGCACCGCCTGCTGCGCGAGGCCCTGCCTCCCGCACACCTGACCGTCGGCGCGGAGGTGACGTCCGTCGACCGCTCCGACGCCTCACGGGTCCGCCTCGCCGCCGGTGACTCCGCCTTCGAGGCGGATCTCGTCGTGGCCGCCGACGGAATCGGCAGCCGGCTGCGCGCCCAGTTGTTCCCGGGGCACCCCGGTCCGGCCTACAGCGGCTCGACCGTACTGCGGGCCATCACGGAGTCCCCGGTCGGCCTGACCACGGACTTCGAGCTGACCTGGGGGCCGGGGGCCGAGTTCGGCCACATCGCCTTCGCGGACGGCCGGGCGGAGTGGCACGCGGTGCTCAACTCCCCTGCCGGGGTGCGGCATCCGGATCCGCTCGCCGAGGTACGCCGCCGGTTCGACGGATGGCACGATCCCATTCCGGCGCTGCTCGCGTCGACCAGGCCCGATGCCGTCCTGCACCACGACGTCAACGAGCTGGTCGTCCCGCTCCCGTCCTATGCGGTGGGCCGGATCGCCCTGCTCGGCGATGCCGCCCACGCCATGACCCCGAATCTCGGGCAGGGGGCCTGCCAGTCACTGGAGGACGCGGCGACGCTGGCCGCCGCGCTCTCCGCCGGGCCCACCGTCGAGTCGGCGCTCGGCCGCTACGACGCCGAGCGCCGGCCCCGCAGCCAGTCGGTCGCACGGGCCGCCCGCCAGGCCGGACGGATGGGTCAGCAGCTGTCCCGTCCGGCCGCCGTCGCACTGCGCAACACGGCGCTGCGCCTCGCGCCGTCCCGCCTCACCGTCCGCACGATCCTGCGCCATGCCGACTGGACGCCCCCGCGGCTGGGTTCCGTACCTCAGTAGGCCCCGAAGACGTTGTCGATGGAGCCGTACTTGGCGGCCGCGTAGTTGCACGCTGCGGTGATGTTGGCGACGGGGTCGTAGGCGTCCATCGCCGTGCCGGGCACGTGGTAGGCGCGGAAGGTCGGATCGATGATCTGGAGAAGGCCCTTGGACGGCGTCCCGGCCGCGGCGTTCGAGTCCCAGTTGTTGATGGCCCGGGGGTTGCCGGAGGACTCGCGCATCACGTTGCGGTGGATGCCGTCGTAGCTGCCGGGGATGCCGTGCTCGGCCATGACGGCCAGCGACTCCTTGATCCAGCCGTCCAGATTGTTCGCGTACGTCGCGGCCGGCGCCGCGGCGCTGACGGACTGCGCCGGGGCCGCCGATGCGGCGCCGGCGCCGATGAGCGGAAGCAGTAGGGCGGCCGCGCCCGTGCCCACGGCGATGAAGCCCCGGGTCAGTGAGGTGGACTTGCGACGACGGTACGTACCCGTTGCGGGCATGGTGGATTCCTCTCCGTCGCCTGCGAGGTGAGCTGTCGGGTTCAGGCGGGAGATGCCTGGCCGCGCACGAACGCGGCTTCACCCCGAGCCGTTCCGGATACCGGACCGGCGGCCTACCTGGGTCCCCCGCTCCTGCCGTACACGAGTGGGTCGGATTGCCGGACAGCGGCAGGATTCGGCGTTCCGTCCGGATTGACGGTGACCGTAGGCGAGAGGGACTGAAAGGGACAAGCCCCTGATTTCCTTATGCAATTCACTTACAAGATCGAATCATGAGAATTGCAGTAATCCACCTCACATCGACCCCTCCCCCTTCCTTGCGCGGAAAGGGAATCGGATCGCGTGACGCGACGCAGGGGGACTCGAACGTGACTCGCGCCACGAAATCGCAAAAGGGATATTTCACCTCACCACTAAAAGAGCAATTCGGACAGAACACTCCTAACGGGCCGAGCGTGTCGACATGGGAGGCTCACATCGCCGCTCCCCCTCCCCGATACCCAAAGGCGTTGCCATCCCCCCTCCCCGCCGTTATGGTTCTGATGTCCTGTTGTCTCCGATAGAGGTGGACGTTGCGCATCTGAGGTCCGCGAACATCACGCCGTACGGCTCCGCCCGTACGCCCGTCACGCCGTAGCAGTGCCCCGCACTGCCCGTGACCCCGCGTGGATGCGACCTCGGTGCATGAGCCGTCCGCTCGATCCTCAGGACAGCCGCACCTTCCTCTGCTGCTCGGTCGCCGCGTGGTGCTCGCATACGAAGCCCCCACCCACCGCGCTTGCGAATGCGAGGAACACCATGGCAACACCCACCACCCCCGGCGCTTCGCTCACCTGCTCGGCCCTGTCCTTCCGGTGGCCGGACGGCACGAACGTCTTCGACGGGCTCTCGCTCAGTATCGGCCGGGGCCGCGTCGGCCTCGTCGGCACCAACGGCGCGGGCAAGTCCACACTGCTGCGACTGTTCGCCGGTCAACTGCGCCCCTCCCAGGGGTCGGTGACCGTCGGCGGCAGTCTCGCCCACCTTCCGCAGAACATCACCCTCGACACCACGCTGCGGGTGGACCGGGCCCTGGGCATCGCCGAGCGGCGCGAAGCGCTGCGCGCCATCGAGACCGGGGACGTCGACGAGAAGCACTTCGCGACGATCGGCGACGACTGGGACGTCGAGGAACGGGCCCTGGCGACCCTGGGCTCACTCGGACTCGGGAACGTCGAACTGGACCGCACCGTAGGTCAGTTGTCGGGCGGCGAGACCGTCCTGCTGCGCCTGGCCGCACTGCTGCTGGACCGTCCCGGCGTACTCCTCCTGGACGAACCCACCAACAACCTCGATGCGTTCGCCCGCCGGAGACTGTACGAGGCCGTCGACTCCTGGCGCTCGGGCGTGCTGGTCGTGGTCAGCCACGACCGCGAACTCCTGGAGCGCATGGACCGCATCGCCGAACTGCGCGCCGGATCCGTGAACTGGTACGGCGGTGGCTGGTCCGCCTACCAGGAAGCCGTGGCCACCGAACAGGAGGCCGCCGGACGGACGTTGCGGGCCGCGGAGGCCGATCTGCGCCGCCAGAAACGCGAACTGGAGGAGGCCCGGGTGAAGCTGGCCCGACGCCAGCGCAATGGCAGGAAGACCGAGGCCGCGGGGAGTCTCCCGAAGATCCTGGCCGGCCGCCGCAAGCGGTCCGCGCAGGAGTCGGCGGGCAAGCTTCGCGGCGTCCAGGAGGAGCGGCTCAGCGAGGCGCGCGAGCGCCGGGAGGAGGCCGCGGAGGCGATCCGCGACGATGCCGAGATCCGCGTGAGCCTTCCCCGCACGGCGGTGCCCGCCGGACGCACGGTGCTGAGCCTGCACGAGCTGCGCCCCCGGTTCGGGAGCCTGAGCGGGGGCAGCCTCGAGGTGCGGGGACCCGAGCGGATCGCTCTCGTCGGCCGCAACGGCGCCGGGAAGACGACGTTGCTGCGCACCCTCACCGGTGAGCTGGCCCCCCTGTCCGGCGAGGCGAGGACGTTCGTGCCGACGCGATTCCTTCCGCAGCGGCTCGACGTACTGGACGAGGAGCTGAGCGTCGCGGCGAACGTGGCCCGGATGGCCCCCGGGACCACGGACAACCACATCCGCGCCCAGCTCGCGCGCTTCCTCTTCCAGGGGAAGCGCGCGGAGCAGCCGGCGGGCACCCTCTCGGGCGGAGAACGTTTCCGCGCCGCCCTCGCGGCGACCATGCTCGCCGCACCGGCGCCGCAACTGCTGATGATGGACGAGCCGACCAACAACCTCGACATCGCCAGCGTGCGGCAGTTGACCGGTGCGCTCGGGTCCTACGAGGGGGCGCTCCTGATCGCCAGTCACGATCTGCCCTTCCTCGAATCGCTCGGCATCACCCGTTGGTTGCTCGTCGGCGAGGAACTACGGGAGACCACCGCCCAGGAGGTGGGCGATCTGCTCGCGGCGCCGGAGCACGCGAGCCCGGTCTGATCCGGCCGAGGGACCGGGGTGCGGACCTTCGCACGACTCCATGCGGATGGTCGTGCGAAGGCCCGCACCCGCGCCGCGATTTCAGAGCCTGTCGATGATCTTGCTCATCTGCTCGATCTCGGCGGTCTGAGCGGTGACGACGGCACCGGCGAGTTTCTTCGCGTCGGCGTTGTCACCCTTCTTGCGCTCTTCCTCGGCCATGGTGACCGCGCCCTGGTGGTGGCCGGTCATCAGCTGGGCGAACTTCTTGTCGAAGTCCTTGCCCTTGGCGGCCGACAGCTCGCTCATGTCCTTGTCGGACATCATTCCGGGCATTCCGGAACCGTCCGGCCCATGGTCCATCCCGGGCATGTCACCCATCGAGGACGAGCCCGAGGGCAGCGGCTTGCCCCACGCGGTGAGCCAGCCCTTCATCGTGTTGATCTCGGGGTCCTGGGCCTTCTCGATCGCGGTGGCCAGCTTCTTGATCTCGGGGTCGGCGGCGCGGCCGTCGGCCAGCTTCGCCATCTCGATGGCCTGCTGGTGGTGCGGGATCATCTGCTGCGCGAACTTCACGTCCGCGTCGTTGAACGTGCCGCCGGGGGTGGCCGGTGCGGAGGCGCTGCCCGAGCCGTGGTCCATGCCGGGCATGGACGAACCGTCGGACTTCGAGCCGTCGGAGGAGCCGCAGGCCACCAGTGTCAGAGCGAGGGCGGCCACGGTGCCGGCGGCCGCGAGCGTGCGGCGGCGGGCGGCGGAGGACAGGGAAACGGACATCTCGGGTTCTTTCCAGGTGGACGCGCCACATCCATGGCGCGCGAAAGGGACAGGGTCGTCCGGCCGGTCCGGGCCCGAAGGGCCGTGGACCGGCGGATTCCTGTCACGTCCGCGCGACGCACACCTGGAGCAGCAGTTCCCTGCCGGCGAACGGCGGTCCCCGCCTGGCCGGTCCGCGTACGGCCGCACGGTGCCCGATGAGCGCCCCGACGGCCAGAAGCACCAGGCCCAGCGCCATCAGCAGCGGCAGCACCTGGTCACGGGTGTGAGTGAATACGCACGACTCCCCGTCCGTCGCGGGCGCGACGGCGCCCACGTGCGCGGAGCCCTCGTCGCCCCGCACGGCAAAGTGGCCGTGGGCCGTCGTCATGGACGCGGGCGCGGCCGCGCTCATGGCCATCGCGTCGTGACAGCCCTCCGCGGCGCTCGCCGGCGCGCCGTGCATGAGGAACAGTCCGCACAGGACCGCACACAGCACGAACAGCCGGGACGTGCCCGGTGTGCGTGTCCGTCGGCGATCCACATCTGCCTCGCATGCTCGGTCGTACGGGTCGTGCGGTGCGGGCCCGACGATACCCCCACCGGGTTCCCCGTGGCGCGGCGCGGTCCTCCGTTCCGGTGGCGGCCGGTGGACGGGTGCAGCGTCAGGGTGGCCGGTCCTCGCCGGCGAGACCGTCCACCGACTCCCGAGAATGAGGTCGGCGTGGCCGACGCGGCGGGCGTACTCCTCGATCATGTCGAACAGGACCCGCCGCAGGCTGCCGCCCGGTGGCCGGTTCAGCCGTCACCGCCGACCCGTGTCCAGGCGGCGTCGCGCAGCAGGCGCAGGCCGTTGAGGCCGACGACGACGGTGGAGCCCTCGTGCCCGGCGACCCCCAGTGGGAGCGGCAGCGTGCCGGCCAGGTCCCAGACGACGAGTCCGGTGATGAAGACGGCCGCGATCACCAGGTTCTGCACGACGAGGCGGTGGCACCGGCGCGAGAGCGCCACCACAGTGGGGACGGTGGCGAGTTCGTCGCGGACGACCACGGCGTCGGCGGTCTCCAGGGCGAGGTCGGAGCCCGCCCTGCCCATCGCGATGCCCGAGTGGGCGGCGGCCAGTGCCGGAGCGTCGTTCACCCCGTCCCCGACCACGAGCACCTTCCGCCCGGCGGTCTCCATCTCCTTGACCGCGTGCACCTTGTCCTGCGGCAGCAGTCCGGCCCGGATGTCGACGATCCCGGTGTCGGCGCCCAGGCGGGCCGCGGCGCGCGGGTTGTCCCCGGTGAGCAGCACCGGGGCGCGCCCGGTGAGTCCGGTGAGGCGGGCGACGGTGGTCCGGGCACCGGTGCGCAGCCGGTCGGCGATGCCCAGGACACCGACGGACGTGCCGTCGAGTACGACCAGTACGGCGGTGCGGCCGTCCTCCTCCAGCCGGGCGGCGAGCTCGGCGACCGCTCCGTCGGCACCGGTCCGGGCGTCCCGCAGGCGGGCCGGGCTGCCGACGGCGACGCTCCGGCCGTCCAGGGTGGCGGTGACGCCGACGCCCGGGGCGGAGCTGAAGTCCGCCACCGGGGGCACGGCGAGTCCGCGGGCGCGGGCGGCTTCGGTGACGGCGCGGGCGAGAGGGTGTTCGCTGGGGTGCTCGGCCGCCGCCGCGAGGGTGAGCAGGGCGTCCTCGGTCAGGCCCGAGGACGCGAGCGGAAGGATGTCGGTGACGCGCGGCGTGCCCTCGGTCAGGGTGCCGGTCTTGTCCAGTGCCACGGCGTCGATCCGGCCGAGGCGCTCCATGACCACGGCGGACTTGATGAGCACCCCGTGCCGCCCGGCATTGGCAATGGCGGACAGCAGCGGCGGCATCGTGGCCAGGACCACTGCGCACGGCGATGCGACGATCATGAAGGTCATCGCCCGGAGCAGTGTCGGCTGCAGAGCCGCGCCGAAGGCCAGGGGCAGGGCGAACAGAACAACGGTGGCGGCCACCATGCCGATCGCGTAGCGCTGTTCGACCTTCTCGATGAAGAGCTGGGTGGGGGCCTTCGTCGCGGAGGCCTCCTCGACCATGGCGACGATCCGGGCGATCACCGAGTCCGCCGGATCGCGCTCCACAGCCACCCGCAGCGCCCCGGTGCCGTTCAGGGTTCCCGCGAACACCTCGTCGCCGGGCCCCTTGGGCATCGGAAGCGGCTCGCCCGTGATGGTCGCCTGGTCCACCTCGCTCGCCCCGTCGAGGACCCGGCCGTCGGCTCCGACGCGCTCGCCGGGGCGTACCAGGATCACGTCCCCGACCGTCAGCTCCTCGGTGCGCACGGTCTCTTCGGTACCCGCCTCGTGGAGGCGGGTGGCCGTGGCGGGTGCCAGGTCGAGCAGTCCGCGTACCGAGTCCGCCGTGCGTGCGGTGGCGAATGCCTCCAGGGCGCCCGAGGTGGCGAAGATGACGATCAGCAGGGCGCCGTCCAGCACCTGCCCGATCGCCGCCGCGCCGAGAGCCGCGACGACCATCAGCAGGTCGACGTCCAGGGTCTTCTCGCCGAGCGCCTTCAGCCCCTCCCGGGCCGGCTCCCAGCCGCCCGCAGCATAGGTGAGCGCGTACAGCGGGCCCCACGCCCACCACGGGGCGCCGAGCAGGTGCAGCGGGAGCGCGGCCAGGAACAGCACCAGCGCGGCCGCTGCCCATCGGGCCTCCGGAAGTGCCAGGATCCGGGTGCGCCGCTCGGCCGCGCCCGCGCCCCGGACCGGGCCGGTGGACGGGGCCGGGCGGGTGACGGTGGAAGACATGGGGTGGTGATCCTTCACGCGAGAAGGCGGAGTGGTTCGACCTCCGCACCATACAGGACCACATGAACACCCATTCATGCATCATTCTCCGTAGGATGAGGCCATGGGCCACGGAGTTGACGCGAAGACTGCCGCCACCGCGCGCGAGCGCCTCGACGCGGTGGGAGCCACCGATGTGGCCTCCACCCTTCAAGCCCTCGCCACGCCCTCCCGGCTCCGCATCCTCGCCCGACTCCAGGAAGGCCCCTGCCCCGCGACGGAGCTGGCCGAGGCGGTCGGTATGGAGCAGTCCGCCTGCTCCCACCAGTTGAGGCTGCTGCGCAACCTGGGCCTCGTCACCGGCGAGCGCCGGGGCCGCTCGGTGATCTACGCGCTGTACGACAACCACGTGGCCGAACTCCTCGACCAGGCCCTCTTCCACGTCGAACACCTGCGCCTCGGCCTCCACGACACCCCCGGACAGGGGGCCGCCGGAGCCGATGGCACGACGGCCGCCCTGCGCTGAGCCCCGCCGCGCGTCACACGGCGCCGCCCTCCCGGGCGAATACGGCCGCCAGGAAGTCCCCGAGGATCTCGCCGAAGGCATCCGGGCGTTCCATGTTGGGATAGTGAGCGGTCCCCTCGACGGTCGCCTCGTGACCGTCGACGACCGTCCGCGCGAGGCGCTGGGCCATGGCGAGGTGATCATCCGAATCGATGCCGCCCGATACGGCCAGCACCGGGACGTCGACCTCCGCCACCCGCGCCCAGGTGTCGGCAACGGGCACGCGCCAGTCGGGTTCGTCCGCGCCATGCTTGGCCAGCGTCCCCTCGGCCATCGTGCGCAGGCGTCGCACAACGGCGCCGTCGACGTCGCCGAGTGTGCGGTGCGGCCCCGCCGCGAAGAGCATGAAGGCGTCGGTCCAGCCCGCTACGTCACCGGCGGCCAGCGAGCGGGCCTGCTCGGCCAGGACCTGGCGGGACCAGGAATCGTGGAACTCGGGCTCGCTCGTCCCTGCCCCGCTGACGACCAACGCACGCACCAGACCGGGGTGTTCGAGCGCGGTGTCGACCGCGGTGGCACCCCCCATCGAAACGCCGGCCAGGACCGCGGGCCCGGCGTCGAGGTGACGCAGGAGGGCGGCCAGGTCGTCCGTGTGCCGGAAGGGCCTGCTCGCGTTGGACGATCCGCCGTGCCCGCGGGCGTCCGGCACAATCACGCGGTGGCCCCGCGCGAGATCCGGCACCTGGTCGTCCCACATCCCGTGGTCCAGGAATCCGCCGTGCAGCAGCACCAGAAGCGGGCCGTCGCCGGTGTCGCGGTAGACGAGGCGGCCGTCGTCGGTCTCGAAGGATTTCAGCTCGGAGGCAGCATTCATGACAACCAAGGTGCCATCCATCCGTCACGTTGACAACCGAGGTGTCATGATGACTGCATGACCGAAAACGATGCACCCCTGGCGCCCGAGGAACTCGCCCACCGGCTCACGGAGGTCTTCGCCCTGGTCGGCCCGCTCTACCGGCGCGTGCAGCGCAAGGTGGAGCAGGCCGCACCGATCGAGGGCCTGTCCGTGGGCGTACGCGCCGTACTGGACCTGCTGCGTGAACACGGCCCGATGACGGTCCCGCAGATGGGCCGGGCACAGGCGCTGAGCCGGCAGTTCGTGCAGCGCATGGTCAATGACGCCGCAGCCGGACAACTGGTCGAGATCATCCCCAATCCCGCCCACCAGCGGTCGTCCCTGGTCCGGCTGACCGGGAGCGGCAGGGCAGCGATCACCGCGGCCCTGACCCGTGAGCAGTCCCTGCTGCGTCAGGTGGAGGGGGATCTGACCGATACCGAGGTGACGGCCTGTCTGCGCGTACTCGGCAGGATGCTGGACCTCTTCGACCAGGTCGACGTGGACTGAGACCGCGCGAGGCACTGCCCGGGACCCGACGGAAACGGCGCATCCGCCACCGCATGCGGAACCAATTACCGCCGCTTACGCTCATATCTGGATCTATGCCGCCAGGAGTCGGTGATCGACAGGAAGCGAGATCCCCATGGAGCGGCTCAAGAAGTCCGGAATCGTCGGGGAAATCTCGGCGGAGTTTCTGGGCACGATGATTCTGATCCTCTTCGGCTGCGGCGTCGTGGCCCAGGTCGTGGCCGGCGGTGCGCTCACCGATCCGCCGGGCGGCCTCGGAAATCACGACAGCATCGCCTGGGCCTGGGGTCTCGGAGTCACTCTGGGCATCTACGTGGCGGCCAGACTGAGCGGAGCCCATCTCAATCCGGCGGTGACTCTCTCGCTCGCCGCATTCAAGGACTTCCCCTGGAAGAAGGTCGCACCCTATTCCCTCGCGCAACTCGCGGGGGCATTCGTCGCGGCCCTGCTGGTCCGCTGGAATTACACGGAGGCGCTGGCCGAGGCGGACCCCGGACACACGATCAAGACACAGATCGTGTTCTCCACCCTGCCCGCCAATGGAAACCCCGCACTGCCGGTCCACGAATGGGGGGCGTTGCGGGACCAGGTCATCGGCACCGCCATTCTCGTACTGCTGATCTTCGCAGTCACCGATCTCCTCAACACTCCGCCAGGCGTCAACCTCAGCCCGTTCATCGTGGGCCTCATCGTGGTGGCCATCGGCATGGCGTTCGGGACCAACGCGGGGTACGCGATCAATCCCGCACGTGACTTCGGCCCCCGGCTCGCGAGCTTCCTCACCGGCTACGGAGGAGCATGGCGGGACCAGTACGGCAACTTCTACTTCTGGGTGCCGATCGTGGGCCCGTTCGTCGGGGGCCTGGTGGGGGCGTTCGCCTACAAGACCTTCATCGGCCGCTTTCTGCCCTCGGCGGAGGAGGAGCCGGAAGGCACCATCCCCCTACTCCCGGAGAAGTGACGCCCGGTCCATCACCGGGCCCGGACTCAGGAGAGGCAGCATGCCATGGCGGACTTCATCGGCGCAGTGGACCAAGGCACCACCAGTAGCCGCTTCATGATCTTCGATCACGACGGAAACGAAGTGGCCAGACATCAATTGGAGCACGAGCAGATCCTGCCCCGTTCGGGCTGGGTGGAGCACGATCCGGTGGAGATCTGGGAGCGCACCAACTCAGTGATGCAGACCGCTCTGCGCACCGGAGGCCTGAGCGGCACGGATCTCGACGCCATCGGGATCACCAACCAGCGCGAGACGACGGTCGTCTGGGACCCCCGCACCGGCCGGCCGTACTACAACGCCATCGTGTGGCAGGACACCCGGACCGACTCGATCGCCAAGGCCCTGGAGAACGGAGGGTACGGCGAGATCATCCGGCGCAAGTCCGGTCTCCCTCCGGCCACTTACTTCTCCGGCGGGAAGATCAAGTGGATTCTCGAAAATGTCGAAGGGGTCCGTGCGGCCGCGGAGCAGGGACATGCTGTGTTCGGGAACACGGACTGCTGGGTGTTGTGGAACCTCACCGGCGGTCCGGACGGCGGAATCCATGCCACCGATGTGACCAACGCCAGCCGGACGATGCTGATGAACCTGGAGACACTCGACTGGGACGACGAGTTGCTGGACATCTTCGGCATCCCCCGGGCGATGCTCCCGACCATCAGGCCCTCCTCCGACGCGGAGGCGTACGGCCGGTCGCGCACGTCCCGGCCGCTGCGCGCCGCGATCCCGATCACCGGGGTGCTCGGCGACCAGCAGGCGGCCACGGTGGGGCAGGTGTGCTTCGAGCCGGGCGAGGCGAAGAACACGTACGGCACCGGCAACTTCCTCGTGCTCAACACCGGTACGGAACTGATCCGGTCCAAGCACGGCCTGCTCACCACCGTCGCCTACCGGTTCGGGCAGAGCCCCCCGGTCTACGCCCTGGAGGGCTCCATAGCGGTCACCGGGTCCGCGGTGCAGTGGCTGCGGGACCAGATGAAGATCATCACGACCGCGAGCGAGAGCGAACGCCTCGCCCGGACGGTCGAGGACAACGGCGGGATGTACTTCGTGCCGGCCTTCTCCGGGCTCTTCGCCCCGTACTGGCGCTCGGACGCCCGGGGTGCCATCGTCGGCCTGGCCCGGTACAACACCAACGGCCATCTGGCGAGGGCCACCCTGGAGGCCATCTGCTACCAGAGCCGGGACGTGGTGGAGGCGATGGAGCAGGATTCCGGCGTCCACCTCGACGTGCTCAAGGTCGACGGCGGGGTCACAGCCAACGACCTCTGCATGCAGATCCAGGCGGATGTGCTCGGGGTTCCCGTCAGCCGTCCCGTCGTCGCCGAGACGACCGCGCTCGGTGCCGCCTACGCGGCCGGTCTGGCCACCGGATTCTGGCAGGACCAGAGCGAGTTGCGGGAGCACTGGCAGGAGTCGAAGCGCTGGGAGCCGCAGTGGGGCGAGGAACAGCGGACCGAGGGCTACGCGAACTGGAAGAGGGCCGTGGAACGCACACTTGACTGGGTCGAGGTGGGATGAGCCCGCGCCTTCGGTCGCCGGCGCCGTGCCTTCACGCCTTCACGCCTTCACGCCTTCATCGTGATCCTGGCGGACCCGCTCGGTCATGCACCGCGGAGCATCACGAAGGGAACGAGAGCACCGAGCAGCAGTGTGCAGGCGAGCGCGATCCAGCCGGCCGTGCCGAGGGCGAGGACGACGCCGGTCATCAGCACCGGGCCCGCGACCCGGTTGGCCACGGTGCGGCTGGTGTTGAACAGCACCAGGTAGGCGCTGCGCGCCTCTTCCGGCGCCAGGGCGAAGGAGAGCGTCCACGAGGCACCGACCTGGAGCAGTTCGGCGAAGGTCAGCAGGACGACGGCCGCGCCGAGCACCAGCAGCGCCTCCCTGGGCCCGAAGCCGGGCGCGGCGGCGAAGGCCAGGGCGCCGCAGCCGAGCAGCAGCGCCGCGGCCGCGTACGAGAGCCATGCCCGGCGCGTGGTGCGGTAACAGCGGTTGAGCGGGTACTGGAGAGCGATGCACAGCACGGTGTTGACGGCGTACAGGATGCCGACGTACCGCTCCGGCACCTGCGTCCCGGTGACGAGCCACAACGGGAAGGCCACATTGAGCACCGGCATCCAGAGCGACACCAGTGCGTTGTACGCGGTGAAGCCGAGCAGTCGGCGGTCCTTGAGCAGATCCGTGATCCGGGCGCTCCCGACCGTGGTGGCCGCTTCCCCGCCGGGCGCGACGGCGTACACCGCGGCCACCACCGCATTGGCGAGTGCGCCGCCGATCAGCAGCGGCCGGAAGGCTTCCGGTGCGCCGGAGCCCAGGGCGACTCCGGCGATCAGCCCGCCCAGGCTGATGCCGAGATTGACGACGGTGCGCTGCACGGCCATCACCTTCGCGCGCAGGTTCTCCGGGGTGCGAGCGCCGACGTACGACTGGACCAGCGGGGGTGAGGACTGCTCGGTGACGGCGATGGCGGCGGCCACGAGGAGAAAGCTCCACCAGCCGTCCACCCGGAGATAGCCGACGGTGGCCAGCGCGCGCAACAGCATCACACCGATCAGCACCGGCTTCGCCCCGAAGCGGGCGGCCAGTCGGGCGACGGGCACGGCGGCGGCGATGGCGACGGCACCGCCGATGGTCAGGCCGGTGCCGACGGACGAGGTGCTGAGATGGGCGGCCTTGACGAAGTAGATGGTCGAGACGGCGAGGAAGAGCCCCGTCCCGGTCCACTCGATCAGTGTGGCGCCCTGCACCACCGGCAGGAACTGCCGGTAGCCGGGGCGCTGTCGGCCGAGGGCGGTGGTTGCGGCACGCGGCACTGCTTCCCCCCTGTGCGATGCGTCGTCCGGGCGTGGCGGTGGATCAACGGCCGGGGCGGTTGCGCGCGCTCAGACCTTAGGCGGGCGACGCCCGGTACCACCACGGCGCCGCCTCGTGTGCCTGCCGCCATTGGCCGGTACGGCTCTTGACGGCCCCCTCATACCCTTCGCCCTGCTGCGGCCGGGCCCGGTTCCGGCGGATCCGGGCGATCACCGAGAAGCGGAATGGCCGGTTCGATGCCGGGTGTCCCAGTCTGCCGGATGGGCACCGACCAGCCGTCGGACACGAGCGGTGCCGGGCGGCACAACCTCTCCTGGATGCCTGTTATCTTTACGTGACTTCGCGACAGAACTCTCGGTCATGCTTTGGCCTTTGCTGTGGCGGAGTCGTCGAGAGCGGAGCGAATCGTCCGCACTCCGGGCGTTTCGGCCCCATCAGCAGCCGGACAGGCTGACCTGCACCTGAGGACACACATGGCATACACCGGCAGGGACGAGTGATCCCGCCGCCCGCTCGACGCAAGCAGTAGTCCGCGAGGCCATGGGGGAGGCCGGCTGTGCCGGTGCGTGGCCGCGGACGCAATGACCACTGCACGGGCGCGGTCGCGGTCTGCGGCCGGCCCGGCCTGTCATGGCTGGACGGAATGACACAGCACAACATATTCAGCAGGACGGCGCGGGCCGCACGGACCGCGCTGGTCCCGGGGACGGGGCGCCGGAAACAGACGAAGCGCCCGTTCGCCCGCCTGCCGCGCAGACCGGACTTCCCGCGCGCGGGCCGGCGGGGCTGGCGAAGGTGGGTGCCCTCGTGGCGGCTGGTCCTGGGCTCGGTGCTGATGTTCACCGCGACGCTGGCGACCGTGGTGGGGATCGCCTACGCGCGTACGGACATACCCGAGGACCTCAACGCCTTCGCCACCCAGCAGGACACCGTCTATTACTGGGCCGACGGCACACCGATGGCCAGGACCGGCTGGGTGAGCCGCCAGGAGATGCCGCTCTCGAAGATCCCCGATCACGTCCGATGGGCCGTACTGGCGGCCGAGAACGCCAACTTCTACTCCGACCACGGCATTTCGACGCAGGGCATCACCCGCGCGCTGTGGCGCACGGTCAGCGACGGTGACACCCAGGGCGGATCCACCATCACCCAGCAGTACGTCAAGAACGTCTATCTTTCACAGGACCAGTCGTTCTCGCGGAAGTTCACCGAGATGCTGATGGCGGTCAAGCTGGACAGCCGCCTGAGCAAGGACGAGATCCTCCAGGAGTATCTGAACACCAGCTGGTTCGGCCGCGGCACCTACGGCCTCCAGCGTGCCTCGCAGGCCTACTACGGCAAGGAGGTCACCCAACTCAACGCCAGCGAAGGCGCGTTCATCGCCTCTTTGCTCAAGGGGGCCTCGCTGTACGACCCCGCCGTCAATCCCCGCAACCGTGAGCGCGCCGTCGAGCGGTGGCGGTGGACGCTGGACCGTATGGTGGAGATCGGCAAGCTGGCCCCGGCAGAACGGGCCACGTACACCACCTTCCCCGAGCCGAAGCCCCCGCACCGGCCGAACAGCGCGGGCGGACAGGACGGCTATCTCGTCCAGCTCGCCGAGTCGTACGCCAAGCGGGCCGCACACATCTCCGACGCACGCTTCGACCTCGGCGGCTACCAGATCTACACGACGTTCGAGAAGCCGCGGATGACCGCCCTCACACGGTCCGTCCGTGACGCACGCCGCGCGCTCGACCCCGAACAGCGCAAGGCCGACCGGTTCGTCCGGTTCGGGGCCGCGTCCGTTGCCCCGGACGGCCGGATCCTCGCGGTGTACGGCGGGCCCGACTTCGAGCGGCAGGCGTTCAACGAGTCCAACGCGGGTACCGTACCGGCCGGTTCGGCCTTCACCCCCTTCGTCTACGCCGCCGGGCTCCAGCACGGGGTGTCGCAAAAACGCAACGGTCCGCGCTCCACCATCACACCGGCAACCGTGTACGACGGCGATGACGGCATCCCGGTCATGACGCCCGAAGGCCCCTACTGGGACCGCAGCGGAAAAATGGTCAAGGGGCACAACGACGACGGCACCTCCTACGGCCCCATCAGCCTGCACGAGGCCATGGCGAAGTCCGTGGACTCCCCGTTCCTCCAACTCGGCATGGACACGGGCCTGAAGCTGGTCCGCAGCACGGCCGAGGCGTCGGGGCTCCTCCCCTCCAGTTTCGGCCCGCCCGTCCCGGCATTCGCGATGGGCAACTCCACGCCCAGCGCCATCCGGATGGCCGACGCGTACGGAACGTTTGCGGCCCGCGGTGTGCACACGGATCCGTACTCGGTCCGCAAGGTCACCCGCAATGGCGAGCCGGTCCGGCTCGACCTGCCGCGCCCCAGGCGCGCCGTGCGGTCCGAAGTCGCCGACGAGATCACCGCATCGCTCGTCCGGCCCGGCGGCAGGAACGGTGCGGTGTCCCTCACTCCGGCCGCCACCAAGGCCGGCACCACCGAGGACGACACCGCGCGCTGGTACGTCGGATACGGCCCCACCGCGTCCACCGCCGTCGTCGTCTACCGCATGGACCTGACGAAGAGCCTCGCACCGCTGCCGCTCAAGGGGCTGGCCGGCGGTCCGGCGGACGACGGGAAGCTCCCGGCCCAGATCTGGAACACATACATGGAAGCCATGACGAAGTGACAGATACCAAAGGAAAAACCCCTGTTCGCCGCATACGGGCCCGGCTCACGCCCCGTATCGTCCTCGGGATCACGGTATGCCTCGTGGTGTCCGGTTCCGCGGCACTCG
This sequence comes from Streptomyces gelaticus, assembly GCF_014649535.1. Lineage (GTDB taxonomy): Bacteria > Actinomycetota > Actinomycetes > Streptomycetales > Streptomycetaceae > Streptomyces > Streptomyces gelaticus. The sequence continues at coordinate 554,846 of NZ_BMTF01000001.1, read as the reverse complement.
TCCCGCTGCTGTCCGGCGAAGCCTCGGACGGCCGGACTCCGCAGCAGGACGCACGCACCGTCGCCGCGCCGAAGCCGACCGCCACCGAGCACCGCGGGGAGGACGCGAGCACGGAGGAGGAGGACTGGGACGGAAAGATCAAGATCCTGGGTGACGGCTCCACGTCCTACACCGGCCCGCAGCCGGGCCGGATGAAGGCCGAGCGGCTCAAGCGGGGTGAGCGGCCGCCCCAGTTCGTGGTGTTCTCGTGGGACGGCGCGCTGGAGGGCGACGACCACATGTTCTCGCGCTTCCGCCGGGCGGCGAAGGAGAGCAATGCCCACATGACGTTCTTCCTCACCGGCATCTACCTCCTCCCGAAGGACAAGCGGGACCTCTACCGGCCGCCCCAGCACAAGACCGGAGCCGCCGCGATCTCGTACCCGACGCGCGAACACATCCGGATGACACTGGACCAGCTCGGCGGTGCGTGGAAGGAGGGCAACGAGATCGGGTCCCATTTCAACGGCCACTTCTGCGAGAAGAAGGGCGGTGGGGACTGGAACAAGAACGAGTGGATCAGCGAGATCGGCCAGTTCTACTCCTTCGTGCAGAACTGGAAGACCAACACCGGCTACAAGGACCTCGATCCGCTCCCCTTCGACCCCACGCGTGAGGTCGTCGGCGGTCGGGCGCCCTGTCTGGAGGGCCAGAAGACCCTGCTGTCGGCCACCAAGCCGTTCGGCTGGCGCTACGACGCGAGCTCCCCGGGCGACTTCCAGATCTGGCCGTCCAAGAAGGAGGGCGTCTGGGATTTCCCGCTCCAGATGCTGCCGTTCCCCGGCAAGAAGTTCCAGGTGCTGTCCATGGACTTCAACTTCCTCTACAACCAGTCCAAGGGCAGCACCGAGGGCGACCCGGCGAAGTACGCGACCTGGCGCGAGGAGGCACGCAACGCGTACATGGCGGGTTTCGAGCGGGTCTTCCACGGCAGCCGCGCCCCACTGTTCATCGGGAACCACTTCGAGGACTGGAACGGCGGCATCTACATGGATGCCGTCGAGGAGACGATGCGCGAGGTCTGCCCCCGCAAGGAGGTCCGCTGCGTGTCCTTCCGTGAACTGGCCGACTGGCTCGACGCACAGGACCCCAAGGTTCTCGCACAGTGGCGGACCCTCGACCCCGCCCAGCCCCCGAACTGGAAACAGTAGGGAACGGGACCGGGCAGCGCGGCTCCGGCCGGAGCCGCGCTGCCCGGGTTGCGGGTGCCGTCGGCGCCGCGGTCAGTTCGCCTTCTCGACGAACTCCGTGGTGTACGTCTTGGAGAGGTCCACCTCGGCGTCCTTCAGATTCGGGTTGAAGGCCTTCAGAACCCGCTCGACGGTGGCGGGACCGTCCGCGGGCATCACGCCGTCCTTGGTGAACATGGGGAGCGTGCTCTTGATGGCCTGGGCGTAGAGAGCCTTGCCGCCGCCCTGGGCGTAGTCGGCGGGCATCTTCGCGGCGATCTCCTCCGCGCTGTGCGTGGACATCCACTTCAGCGTCCTGACGAAGGCGTTGACCAGCTTCTGGACGGTCTCCTTGTGGCTGTTGACCCATTCGGTCTGCATGTAGAGGCTGGACGAGGGGTAGGGCCCGCCGAGCGCCTCCTTGGAGCCCTCGGGCGTCCGCATGTCGATGAGGATCCTGCCGAGCTTCTTGTCCAGGATGGTGGCGACCGTCGGGTCGGTGGTCATGCCGCCCTGGATGGAACCCTGCTGGAGGGCGGAGATGAACGTCTGCCCGGCTCCCACCGCGACCGGCGTGAACTCGCTGGTCTGCACATCGCTGTTGACGGCGAGGTACTTGGTGAGAAAGTCGGTGGAGGAACCGATGCCGGTCACGCCGAGCTTCTTGCCCTTGAAGTCCTTCGCCGACCTGATGTCGTCCGCCGCCCGGTCGGACACGATCTCGACCTCGCCCGGGGCGTGGGAGAACTGTACGACGGATTCGACCTGCTTGCCCTTCACCTGGAGGTCGAGGGTGTGGTCGTAGAAGCCCACGGTGCCCTGGACATCGCCGGAGACCAGCGCCGTCTCGGCCTGGACGCCGGCGGGCTCGGTCAGGAGCTGGACGGACACGCCCTCCTCCTTGAAGTAGCCGAGCCGCTCGGTCAGCATCGCGGGCAGGTAGATGACCTTGTCCAGGCCCCCGACCATGATCTTGACCTTGTCGTCCTTGCCACCGGAGGCCGAGGTGGAGCCGCCGCCGCAGGCGGTGAGGCCGGTCAGGGCGAGTACGCCGGCGACGGCGAGGGCCGGGATCCGGGTGGATGTACGCATCTGATTCACGTCCTTGTGAAGAATGGGGCGGGGATACGGAGGGCCGCGGGGCGTCAGCGCGCGCTGCCGGCCTCGGCCGGCTTCCAGCGGAAGAGCCGCTTTTCGAGGAAGGTCAGCAGGCCCTCGGCCAGCAGGGCGACGATCGCGAGGATGACCATCGCGGCGTAGACGCCGGCGGCGTTGAACGTGCCCTGGGAGGCGGCGACCAGCAGTCCGAGCCCCTTGGTGGCCCCGATGTACTCACCGACGATCGCGCCGATGAGTGCGAAGCCGAAGCTCACGTGCAGGCTGGTGAAGATCCACGAGGTGGCGGAGGGGATGACCACCTGGAGGGTGACCTGGCGGTTGCTGGCGCCCAGAATGCGGGAGTTGGCGACGAGATCGCGGTCGACCTCCCGAGCACCCTGGAAGGCGTTGAAGAAGACGGGGAAGAACACGAGGACGACCGCGGAGGCGACCTTCGACGCCGGGCCGAGGCCGAACCAGATCAGGAAGATCGGCGCGAGCACGATACGGGGCAAGGCGTTGAGCACCTTGATGTACGGCCCGAGGACATCGGCGGCGAACCGGACACGGCCCAGCGCGATGCCCAGCACCACACCGGCGAACACACCGATGACCCAACCGAGCAGCGCCTCGTAGAGCGTGTACCAGATCTGCTCCCAGAGAGAGCCCTGGGCGGTTCCGTCGACGACCCAGGTCCGGATCTGGTCCCAGATCTTCGACGGCATGGAGAAGTTGAACGGGTCGATGACCGCGGTGCGGGCCAGCCATTCCCACAGTCCGACGACCGCGAGGAGGACCGCGATCCGGCTGCCCGTCACCAGGTACGTGCGGTTCCTGGCGGCCCGCGCCCTTGCCCGGGCCCGATCGGTCCCGATGACGGCGGCACTCGCCGTGACGGTGTCAGGCGACATCGAGGGCACCCCTCTCGCGTGTGATGCGGACCTCTTCGCCGAGCGAGGACCAGATCTCCCGGTAGATCTCGACGAACCTCGGTTCCAGCCGGACCTGTTCGACCTTGCGGGGACGGGGCAGGCCGATCTCGAAGACCTCCTTGACCGTGGCGGGTCCGGCGGTCATGACCACGACCTTGTCGGCCAGCGCGATGGACTCCTCCAGGTCATGGGTGACGAAGACGACGGAGGCGCCGGTGCCGGCCCACAGCTCCAGCAGTTCGTCCGACATCAGGGCCCTGGTCTGCACATCGAGCGCGGAGAACGGCTCGTCCATGAGCAGGATCTCGGGGTCGTTGACGAACGTGGCCGCGAGCGCGACACGCTTGCGCTGACCGCCGGACAGCTGGTGGGGGTAGCGGTCCTCGAAGGAGGAGAGGCCGACCCTGGCGAGCCACTCCCGGGCCCGCTCCTTCGCCTCGGGCTTGGCCACACCGCGGAAGCGGGGACCCGCCATCACATTGGACAGCACGGTCCGCCACGGGAAGACCGCGTCCTGCTGGAAGACGAAGCCGACCTTGTCGCCGATGCCGCGCACCGGCTCCCCGGCCACCAGCACCTCGCCCTCGGTGGGTTCCTCCAGGCCGCTGACCAGGGTCAGCGTGGTCGACTTGCCGCATCCGGTGGGGCCCACCACGGCGACGAACTCGCCGCGCCCGATCGTCAGGTCCAGATCCCGTACGGCGGTGTGGAGCGTCCCCGACGGAGTCCGGAACGCTTTGCTCGCCCCCCGCAGCTCGATGGCGGGGCTCGTTTCGCTGTTCATGGGGCGGGACGCTAGAGGCGCCCCGCGGGCGCGGGCACCCTTGCGCCCACAACTCCGGGTTCTGCCCATAACGCGGGGTTCTGCTCGTTCTGCTCGCGCTCCGGCAACGAATGCGACACGAGGACTGGTCATCGGCGACCACGGCGTTTACGTTGCGTTCACACGAGGACGAAACGGAGCATCATGTTCCTGGCCGGAGGAAGGCAGAGGGCGAGCACATGCGCATTCACTGGCCCCGCCGTGTCTTCGCCCAGGTGCTCTTCACCCAGGTGGCCATCACCACCGGAGTGATCATGCTGATCACGGGGCTCTTCCTCGCCCCGCTCAGCCATCAGCTCGACAACCAGGCGATGCACCAGGCCCTTTCCATCGCCCAGACCACCGCCGCCGAACCCGGGCTGGTACGCGATCTGCGGAGCACCGACCCCAGCCCCGGCGGCCCGGTGCAGGCCGAGGCCGAACGGATCCGGCGGGCCACCGGAGCCCTGTACATCGTCGTCATGGACACCCGCGGGGTCCGCTGGTCGCACACCGACACCGCACAGATCGGCAAGCACGTCTCGACCGACCCCAGCACCGCTCTGGGCGGCCGCGAGATCATGCAGATCGACGACGGAACGCTGGGCAGGTCGGCACGGGCGAAGGTCCCGCTCCGCGACGGGCGCCGGCACATCGTGGGCGCCGTGTCGGTGGGCATCGCCTACGACAGCGTCCATGACCGGCTGCTGGGAACCATTCCCGGTCTGCTGCTCTACTCCGGTGCGGCGCTCGCGGTGGGCGTACTGGCCGCGCTGGCCGTCTCGCGGCGGCTCCAGCGCGGCACGCACGGGCTCGCCTTCACCGACATCTCCGCGCTGCTGGACGAGCGCGAGGCCATGCTGCACAGCATCCGCGAGGCGGTGCTCGCCCTCGACGCGCGGGGCCGGATCCGGCTGCTCAACGACGAGGCGCAGCGCCTGCTGGAGCTGGACCAGCAGGCCGTCGGGCGCCCGCTGGGCGAGGTCCTGCCGCCGGGCCGTACGGCGGAGGTGCTGGCGGGGCGGGTCTACGGCGCCGACCTGATCACCGTCTGCCGGGGCCGGGTGCTGATAGCCAACCGGATGCCCACCGGCGACGGCGGGGCCGTGGTGACCCTGCGCGACCGCACCGAGCTGGAGCTGCTGAGCCGTGAACTGGACTCCACCCACGGGCTGTTGGACGCGCTGCGAGCCCAGGACCACGAGCACGCCAACCGGCTGCACACCCTGCTCGGTCTGCTGGAGCTCGGCAGGCACGAAGCCGCGGTGGAATTCGTCGTGGAGGTGACCGAAGGTCACCGGGCCTCGGCTGAGCAGGTCGCCGAGCGCGTCAACGATCCGTTGCTCTCGGCGTTGTTGGTGGGCAAGTCGGCCATCGCGGCGGAGCGGGGCGCGTCGCTGCGCATCTCGCCGGGCACCCGGCTCCCTGACGTGGTGGTGGACCCGCGCGATCTGGTGACCGTTCTCGGAAACCTCATCGACAACGCGCTGGACGTCGCCACTCTCATCGAGGTGGAACTGCTCGCGGAGGGCAGCACGGCGGTGCTGCGGGTCAGTGACAACGGGCCCGGTGTGCCTCCCACGATGCGTGAACAGATCTTCGCCGAGGGGTGGTCCACCAAGGAGTCCCCCGCGCACCGAGGGCGCGGTCTGGGACTGGCGCTGGTGCGCCGGCTGGCCGAGCGCTACGGTGGCGCGGCCCGCGTCACGGCCCGCGCCGGCGGCGGCGCGGTCTTCACCGTCGTCCTGCCCGAGGCGCTCACCGTCCGGCCGCTGACAGAAGTGGGAGAGTCGCGATGATCGATGTCCTGGTGGTGGACGACGACTTCCGGGTCGCCGAGATCAATGCCGCGTACGTGGCCAAGGTCCCCGGCTTCCGGGTCATCTCGCGTGCGCACACCGCCGCTCAGGCGCTGTCCTTCCTGGAGCGCGATCATGTCGACCTCGTGCTCCTCGATCACTATTTGCCGGACGAGACGGGGCTGACGCTGGTGCGACGGCTGCGCCAGCTCGGTCACCCGGCCGATGTGATCATGGTGACCGCGGCCCGAGATGTGTCGACCGTTCGGACCGCCATGCGGTACGGGGCACTCCAGTACCTGGTCAAGCCGTTCAGTTTCGGCGGGCTGCGGTCCAAGCTGGAGAGTTACGCGGCTCTGCGCCGGACGCTGGACGGCGTGGGCGCCGGCCGCGGCGAGGCCGGACAGGAGCAGGTCGACCAGATCTTCGGTGCCCTCCGTACCGCGGAGTCCGGCCCGGCGGCCGGAATGCCCAAGGGGCATTCCGCACCGACCGCGGATGTCATCCGCCATGTCCTGTCGGCCGCCGAGGGGCCGCTGTCCGCGCACGAAGTGGCGGCGCGGGCGGGGCTCAGCCGCTCCACCGCCCAGCGGTACCTGAAGTATCTGGAGGGCGCGGGCCGGATCAGTCTCAGCCTCAAGTACGGCGACACGGGCCGCCCCGAGCACCGTTACGCATGGGCGAATCTCCGTCCGGAGCCGCTGCGATGAGCCCGTCGGGCGCGTCGCCGGTGGAACTCACTCCCGCGGCGGCGGAGTTGCTGCGACGGCTGCGAGAGGTGCATGGGCCGCTGATGTTCCATCAGTCGGGCGGCTGCTGCGACGGCAGCGCTCCCATGTGCTACCGGGACGGCGAGTTCCGTACCGGTGGCTCCGATGTGCTGGTGGCTTCGCTCGACGTCGCCGGGGTGGCGGAGAGCATCCCCTTCTGGATGTCGAGGAGCCAGTTCGAACTGTGGGCGCACACCCGCCTGATCGTCGACGTGGTGGAGGGGCGGGGCAGCGGATTCTCGCTGGAGGCCCCGGAGGGGGTGCGGTTCCTGATCCGTTCGCGGCTGGCCGGCCCGGACGGGGACTGACCCGCCGCGAACGGTCGCCCGGCGGGACTCCGGGGTCAGGGCGTGAGGTTGCTGACGACGTCGGCCGTGGCGGCCAGGCTGTCCTGGATGGTCGGCGCCATGCTCGTACCCGCGAGGAAGAACCCGAGCATGGCGCAGACCAGCGCATGCGAGATCTTCAGCCCCCCGTTGCGGAGGAAGATCACCGCAAGGATCAGCAGAAGCAGCACCAGTGAGATCGAAATAGCCATGGCCAACCTCCTCCGCCGCGCCGGAATGCGGCATTCGGCCGCCAGTGTGGCGTAGCGGAGGAGCCGCCCGGCGCGCTGGCGTGTCCGCCATCCGGGTGTTGACTGGCTGTCACGCTCGGGGTGGCGCCTGCGGTCAGCCGCGGGGCTGGGCGGCCCCGGTCCGGCCGTCCCGGTCGTGGGTGCGGAGGAAGGCTTCGAGCCCGGCCAGATCATCGGTGTTGAGGTGGTCGACCCCGGCGGCCAGCAGCTCCGTCCAGACGGCCTCCCGCGCCGGGCCCGGCGCGTCCGGCGTGGCCCAGAAGCGGACGCGCTGACCGTTGCGATGGGCCCGGTCCACGTGCGAGCGCAGTTTGTCCCGCTCGGCCGCGGGGAATGGCCCTGCGCCCAGCCAGCTGAAGCCATCGCTCCAGCTGCTGCTGATGAGCGGGATGAACGCGGCGGTGGCCGAGGTTCCGAGGTCCTCGGGGCGGCCGTCGTAGAAGGCGTACCGGCTCTGCTGCGCCTCCATCGGGACGCGGGCGGCGCGGTCGCCGGAGATGACGGGGGTGACGGCGCCGGGGCGCACCCGGCCGTGGTGGTACGACGTCAGCATCCGCCGGTAGCGCCGGAGCTGCCGGTCGAGTTCGAGGTAGGCCGCGGCTCCGTCCGTCTTGATGTCGATCAGCAGCTGTACGGGTTCGTGGTGGCCGAGGTGGACCGTGCCGTGGTTGGCCCGGACCCTGGCCAGCAGCGGGTCCAGGTAGAGCGAGGCGAGGGTGCGGGCGGGGTCGAGGTCGGTGGCCTCGTGGGCGACCAGCAGTTCCCCGTCCACCAGGAAGATGTCGGCCTCGACACTGGTGAATCCGTGTTCGAGCGCGTCGTACAGGGGTCGTGTGTGCAGGTAGTCGTTGTGTGCGTGGGCCCGGCGCAGCGGCTGCCGACGGTGGCGTCGTACGGCGGTGGACGTGGGGGCCGCTTCGGACGCCGCGGCGGTCCGCGGGGAAAGCAACGTGCCTGCGGCCACGGTGGCGAGCGCGGTGGTGACGACGCTTCGACGGGTCGGGAACGCCATGGATTCTCCCGGGGCGAGTGGTGGACCGGACGGGCGGACGCGACCGAGTATGCGACGGCTCTTGCCGCAACGGACAGGCACCGCACAAGAGTTGACCAGGTCGTCGTCCGCCCGTCGACTGCCGTTGTCCCGTCGGGCCGGGAGCGTCCGGCGCCGGCCGGCCCCGTCGGCACAGGTGGAGATGGCGAGCCGGGTGCCGCCGGCGCTGCCGGTCGCCGGCCGGTCCTGCGGGACGGCCGTCCCGCAGGCGGCGGCGTCGAGGGCGGTCGTCCCGGCCGGGCGGGCCACGCAACAGGACACGGACCTATCAGGCCGGGCTCATGGACTCCTGCGGCGCAGCGGGTCCGGAGCACTCCCGCCAGCCGACCGTGCGGTCGCACCAGCGTTCCAGCAGCACCCGGTCGTGGCCGACTGCCAGCAGCCCGGCCCCGGACTCCCGCCGGTAGGCCTCGACGACCGCCACCAGCGCGGCGGTCGTCGACGCGTCGAGCATCGCGGTCATCTCGTCGCAGATCAGCCAGCGCGGCCGCAGGACCAGCGCCCTCGCCAGACAGGCCCGCTGCAACTGACCGTCGCTCACCTCGTGCGGGCGCCGGCCCAGGAGCTCCGGCGTGAGCCCGACGGCGGGCGCCAGCCCGGCCACCCGGTCCGCGACCTCCGAGCGGCGGCCGGTCGCACGCAGCGGCTGGGCGATGAGTTCACGCAGGGTGAGCCGGGGGTCGGCGGAGAGCCGGGGCTGCTGGAAGACGACGCCGACGGCGGTGCGCTGCGCACGCGGGGCACGGTGGCGCCAGCCACGTACCGGTTCGCCGTCGAGCACCACGGTGCCCGCGTACGGGCGGTGCAGCAGGGCCGCGACCCTGGCCAGGGTGGACTTGCCGCAGCCGCTCGGGCCCAGCAGTCCGAGCGACTCCCCCGGCGCGAGGCGCAGCGAGACCTCGCGGACGACGGGATCGCGTCGGTCGTATCCGGCGGTGATGCGGGTGAGTTCAAGCACGGACCGGCTCCTCCCCGTCCGCCCGCACACCGTGGTGGCAGGCGAGAGAGCCGTCGAACTGCGGCTGTACGGAACACCGGTCGTCGGCACGGCCGCAGCGGGCCGCGAATGCGCACCCCTCGGGAAGCGCCCCGAGCTCGGGCGGCAATCCGGGGATCGGAACGAAGGCGCGCTCCGGCAGGGCGTCGAGGAGGCCGCGCGCGTACGGGTGGCGCGGTCCGGGCTGCCCGAAGAACCGCTCGGCGTCGGCCAGTTCGACGATGCGGCCCGCGTACATCACGGCGACCCGGTCGGCGATCCGCTCGGCCGCCGCGAGATCGTGGGTGATGATCAGCAGCGCCCTGCCCCCGTCGGTGTGGCGGCGCAGTTCGTCGACGGTCCGCTCGACCAGCTCACGGTCGAGTCCGGTGGTGGGCTCGTCGGCCAGGAGCAGGGGTGCGTCGCCGATCAGGGCGAGTGCGGTCGCGGCCCGCTGGGCGAGACCGCCGGAGAGTTCGTGCGGGTAGCGGTCGAGGTGCCCGGCCGGGAACGAGGCGCGTGCCGCGGCCTGTTCGGCCGCCGGGCGCAGCGCAGGTCTGCGGACGCCGGTCAGTTCGCGCAGGGTCTCCTCCAGCTGGGCGCGCACGGTGCGGACCGGGGTGAGGTGTGCGGCAGGGCTCTGCGGTACGAGTCCGATGCGGCGACCCCGTACCGTACTGGCGAGAGTGCGTTCATCGGCGGTGAGGAGGTCGGTGCCGTCGTCCAGCAGCGCCGAGCCCGAGGTCCGCGCGTTGCCCGGAAGCAGTCCCAGCAGCGCCGAGGCCAGCACGGACTTGCCGCAGCCGCTCTCGCCGACCAGCGCCAGGCACTCCCCTGCCGCGAGGTCGAAGTGCGCGTCGGTGACGGCGGCAATGTGCCGGCCGCCCCGCATCCGGAAGCGCACGGAGAGGCCGCGGACGGAGAGGACCGGCGCCTTCGGGCCGGGGTCGTTCTTCACAGCATCAGCTCCGATCGGCGGCGCGGGTTGATCCGCTCCCGCCATGCGCCGGCGAGTCCCGCCAGTGCGAGGGTCGGTATCACGAGGAACAGGCCCGGGAAGAGCGTCGGCCACCAGTCCCCGGCCAGGAGCGAACCGCGCGCCGTCTGCACGAGGTTGCCCAGGCTCGCCTGATGGGTGGGCAGTCCCAGTCCCAGGAAGGAGAGCGCGGACTCGTGCCACATGGCGTGCGGCACCATCAGCACGGCCGCCAGGCCCGCCTGCGGAAGCACCGCGGGCAGCAGGTGCCGGACAACGACCCGCCCGCGCGAGGCCCCGCCCGAGATCGCCGCGTCGATGAAAGGGCGCGAGCGCAGCGACAGCACTTCGGAGCGGACGATCCTGGCCGTCGAGAGCCAGTGGGTGAGCGCGACGGAGACGATCACCGGGCCGACACCGGGCCGGAACATGGCCACGATGAAGATGCCGAGCAGCAGATGCGGTACGGAGGAGAAGGTGTCCACGAGCCGCATGACGACGCGGTCGGTCCATCCGCCGAACGCCGCGGCCAGCGCACCGACCGCGGTCCCGATCACGGTCGCGGTGAGTCCGGCAACGACACCGACGAGCAGCGAGACGCGGAGCCCGTAGACGCAGCGCAGCAGCAGATCGCGCCCCACGTCGTCGGTGCCGAACGGGTGCTCCCAGGACGGTGGGCGGAGCCTGGCCGCGAGGTCGACGGCCTGCTGGTCGAGCTGGACCAGTGGCGGCACGAGCAGGACCGCCAGCAGCACCGCGGCGACGATCCCGGCGGAAACGGTCACACGGATGCGGCGGGTGGTGCGGAGCGGGTGCCCGAGGGCGGTTTCAGCCATCGAAGCCCACTCTCGGGTCGGCGAGCGCGTACAGCAGGTCGGAGAGGAGGTTGCCGAGGACGACGGCCACGGTGGCCAGCACCGTGAGAGCGGCCAGCAGCGGGAAGTCGACGGAGGTGGCGGCCTGCACGGTGGCGGCGGCGATCCCCGGCCAGCTGAAGACCGTCTCGACCAGCAGGGCGCCGGTGATGAGTTCGGGGACGCGGGAGCCGATGAGGGTGAGCATCGGCAGCATCCCGGAGCGCAGTGCGTGGCCGAGCAGTACGGTGCGCTCGCTCAGTCCGCGGGCGCGGGCGCCGCGCACCGGGTCCTCGCCGAGCGCGTCCGCGACGCCCTGGCGCACGTAGAGGAAGAACCACGGCAGCTGGGAGATCCCGAGCACGGCCGCGGGGAGCACCAGGTGGACGGCGACCTGACCGAAGGTGACGGTGTCGCTGGCCGCGTCGGTGAGACCGCCGGCCGGGAGCACACCGAGTTCCACGGCGAAGAACCAGATGGCGAGCAGTCCGAGCCAGAAGGCCGGGGCGGCTTCGAGCGTGTACGCGGCAGAACTGGCGCACCGGTCGAGCAGGCGGCCGGGCCTGCGGGCGGCCAGTACGCCGAGGCCCGTGCCGAGGAGAACGGCGACGGCGAAGGCGGTCGCGGCGAGCAGCACGGACCAGCCCAGGCGTTCGCCGATGACATCGGCCACCGGCTGGCGCATCACGGCGGAGTCGCCGAAGTCGCCGCCGAGGGCCGAGCGCAGCCAGTTCCACCAGCGGCTCACGAGCGGCTGGTCGACACCGAGGTTGGCCCGCAGCTGGTCGAGGTTCTCCTGCGACGCGGTGAGCCCGGCGGTGCCCGCGTAGGCCTTGACCGGGTCGAAGGGGGAGGCGGCGGCGACCGCGAAGACTCCGAAGGTCACGGCGGCCAGGACGGGGACGGCGAACAGCGCCCGCCGTCCCGCCATCCTGCCCATCGGCCCCCAGGGGAGGCGCGGGTTCACTTCTGCGGCGTCCAGTCCTCGACGTTCCACCACGGGCCGGATGCCAGTCCGTGGTCGTGCGGTTCGACCTGGGTGGTGAGCGGGCCGAAGCGGTCCTTGACGACGTAGAGGTGGTCGATGTGGGTGAGGAAGGTGTAGCCGGGGTTCTTCACCAGTTCGCGCTGGACGGTGTCGTACGCGGACTTGCGCGCGGCGTTGTCACCGCTTCTGCGGCCCGCTTCGAGGGCCCGGTCGACGGCCTCGTTGTCGTACCAGGCCATGTTGTTGAAGCCGTCGCCCGCGAGCGAGGACTTCAGCAGGGTGTACTGGTCGAAGTCGGGGTCGGCGGGTGATCCACCGCCCGCGAGGACCGCGTCCTGTTTCATCCGGGGCTCGATGACCTCCCAGGTCCCGGCCTCGGTGGTGATGTCGATGCCGGCCTTCTTGGCGTCGGAGGCGTAGGCGAGGGCGTGGTCCTGGCGCAGCTTGTCGCCGGTGAGGTACCAGAGCGGGAAGGCGGCGCGCACGCCGTCCCTGGTGCGGATGCCGTCCTTGCCCGGCTTCCATCCGGCGTCGTCGAGGATCCGCTTCGCGGCGGCGAGGTCGTGGGCGCGTTCGGTGCCCTTGGTGAACCACTCGCTGTCGGTGGGGACGGGCCCGTAGGCGGGCCGCCCCTCACCGTTGAGGATCGAGTCGACCATGGCCTTCCGGTCGACGGCGATGTCGAGGGCGCGCCGGACGGCGAGGTCGCCGGTGACCTCGTTGTGGGTGGGCAGGGTCACGGTGCGGTAGTCGTACGTGGTGGCGGCGTACGTCCGGGTGCCGCTGCCGCGGGCGAAGCCCTTGGCCAGATTGGGCGGCAGGATCGCGCCGTCGAGTTCACCGGAGCGCAGCCGGGTGGCACGTACGTCGTCGTCCTTGATGATCGCCATGGTGAACTTCTTCACCTTCGGCGCGCCGCCCCAGTAGCCGGGGTTGGCCCTGAAAACGATCTTCTCGCCCTTGGACCACTTGGTGAGCAGATACGGCCCGGTGCCTATGGGGCTGGTGGTGAAGGTGCCGGTGTTGACGTCCTGCCTGCCCGCGACGTGTTCGGGCGCGATGGGCAGGACGGTGCGCTGGGCGAAGGGCGCGTAGGGGTACTTGAGCCGGAAGACGACGGAGTCGTCACCGTTGGCCTCGACGCTCTTCAGCGCGTCGAGTTCGGTGCGGGACGCGTTGTTGGTCTTCTTGTCGAGGATGGTCCGGTAGGTGAAGACCACGTCCTTCGCGCCGAACGGCTCGCCGTCGCTGAACTTCACGCCCTTGCGGAGCCTGTAGGTGTACGTCAGTCCGTCGTCGCTCACCTCGGGCAGGGCGACAGCGAGCGCGGGCCGCAGCTTCATACCGGCGTCGAGGGCGAGCAGCCCGTCGAAGATCTTGGAGTTGCCGTCCTTGCCGTAGCCGAGCAGCGGGCTGAGGCTGTCGGGCTCGTAGGCGATGCCGACCACCGCCGAGTCCCCCGCGCCCGAACCGGAGCCCCCGCCGTCCGGGCCACCCGGCCGGGAACAGGCCGCTGCGGTCAATGACAGCACGGTCGCCAGTGCCGCGGCGACCGCTCCCCGTATCGATCGGGCCGTCATACTCTGCACATCCCTTATTGAAGATCAGATGTTATTGCGAAACTCTCGCAATTAAACATCAGGTAAAGGGGTGCCCGGTACCCCGTCGGACGCGGAGACACAGAAGCGGAGGCGCGTTCTCACGCACCTCCGCCCCAAGTCCCGCAACCCTGCGGGCTGTTCCGTCCCCCCGGCTACGGCGCGGGCAGTTCCACGAGCTCGGCGATGGTCTCGCGGTGCCGCCCGGCCGTGCCGTACGCGATCGAGTCGGCCTTGGCGCGCTTGAGATACAGGTGCGCCGGGTGTTCCCAGGTCATGCCGATCCCGCCGTGCAGCTGGACGCACTCCTCAGCGGCGTGCACCGCGACCCCCGAGCAGTACGCCTGGGCGACAGCCACCGCCAGCGGCGCGTCGGGGCTGCCGGTCGCGAGGGCGTCCGCGGCGTTGCGTGCGGCGGCGCGGGCCGACACGACCTCCAGCCAGACCTGTGCCATGCGGTGCTTGAGCGCCTGGAACGAGCCGACCGGCCGGTTGAACTGGTGCCGTTCACGGGTGTAGCGGACCGTTTCGGCCAGACACCACTCGGCGACTCCGAGCTGTTCGGAGGCGAGCAGCCCGGCGCCCGCCAGCAGTCCCCGGCGCACCGCGGCGACCGCGGACGCACCGTCGGCCAGGCACGTTCCGGCTGCCCCGGCGAGGGTGACGGTGGCGAGCGGGCGGGTCAGGTCGAGCGGCACCAGCGGCTCCACGGCAACCCCTCCGGCACCGGCCTCGACCGCGTACAGGCCGTCGGTCGTCGGCACCAGCAGCACATCGGCGGCGGCCGCGTCGGCGACTCCGGTCACCGTCCCCTCCACCCGCCCGGCGACGACACCGGCCGGCCGAGCGGCGTCGGGCGCCTGGGCGGCGAACGGCACCGCGAGGACCGCCACCCTGCGGCCCGCGGCGAGATCGCCGAGGAGCGCGGCGACCGGCCCCTCGGACGCCCCCAGCGCGAGAAGCGTCTGCGTGGCGACGACCGAGCCGGTCAGATAGGGCGCGGGAGTGACGGCGCGGCCCAGTTCCTCCAGCACCACCGCGGCCTCGCGATGACTCGCGCCCTGCCCGCCGAACTCCTCCGGCACCAGCAGCCCCGCGGCACCGATGCCGGCGGCGAGCGCCTTCCACAGCTGTGGGTCGTACGGTGTGGCGGACTCGGCGCGGGCGAGCACCGCCGGCGCGTCGCTCCGGTCGGCGAGCAGCGCACGCACCGCTGCCCGCAGATCCTCCTCGGCCTCCGAGTACAGCAGATCGGGCGCCTGGGTCTCTTCGGTCGGTGCGGTCATCGGGCCAGGTCCTTCCAGGCGACGTCCTTGTCGTTGCGCGGCTCGGCCGGCAGGCCGAGGACACGCTCGGCGACGATGTTGAGCAGCACCTCGCTGGTTCCGCCCTCGATGGAGTTGCCCTTGGAGCGGAGGTAGCGGTAGCCGGCGTCCCGTCCGGTGAAGTCGACGAGCTCCGGCCGGCACATGGTCCAGTCGCCGTACAACAGCCCTTCGTCGCCGAGCAGTTCGACTTCCAGTCCGCTGATCTCCTGGTTGAGCCGGGCGAAGGCGAGCTTCATCGCGGAGCCTTCGGGGCCGGGCTGCCCGGCGACGAGCTGCTGGCGCAGCCGGGTGCCGGTGAGCCTGGCCACCTCGGCCCCGACCCAGAGGGCCAGCAGGCGCTGGTGGAGGTCGTGGGTGCGCAGTTCGGGACGTTCGCGCCAGGTGCGGGCGACCGGGCCGATCATGCCGCCCTCGCGCGGGATGCGCGCCCCGCCGATGGAGACCCGCTCGTTCATCAGCGTGGTCTGCGCGACCTTCCAGCCCTCGCCGACGAGGCCGAGGCGCCTGCTGTCGGGGATGCGTACGCCGGTCAGGAAGACCTCGTTGAACTCGGCCTCGCCGGTGATCTGGCGCAGCGGCCGCACCTCGACGCCGGGGTCGGTCATGTCGCAGATGAAGTAGCTGATGCCGCGGTGCTTGGGCAGGTCCGGGTCGGTGCGGGCGATGAGGATCGCCCAGCGGGCCAGATGGGCGCTGGACGTCCAGACCTTCTGCCCGTCGACGACCCAGTCCTCGCCTTCGCGGACGGCGCGGGTGCCGAGGGCCGCGAGGTCGGAGCCTGCGCCCGGTTCGCTGAAGAGCTGGCACCAGACCTCCTCACCGACCCACAACGGGCGCAGGAAGCGCTGCTTCTGCTCGTCGGTGCCGAAGCCGAGGAGGGTGGGGGCGGCCATGCCGAGACCGATCCCGATCCGGCGCGGGTCGTTGTCGGGGGCGCCCGCGGCGGCGAGTGCGGCGTCGACGACGGGTTGCAGGGAGCGTGGCGCGTCGAGGCCGCCGAGTCCGGCCGGGTAGTGCACCCAGGCCAGTCCGGCGTCGAAGCGGGCCCGGAGGAATGCGGTGCGGCCGGTGGTGGCCGGGGGGTGTGCGGCGAGCAGGTCCTGGGTGCGGCGGCGGAGTTCGGCCGCGTCGGGCACGGTCATCGGGCGGCTCCTGACGGGCGGACGACGATCCGGCCGATGCCGGCGCCGTCCGCGACCCGCTGAACGGCGTCGGCGGCACCGGCCAGTCCGACGCGTTCACTGATGAGCGGCTTGATGGCGCCCTGCGCGGCGAGCCGGGTGAGTCCGTCGTGGCAGGCGCGGACGGCTGCCGGGTCCTTGTCGTTGTACAGGCCCCAGTGGAGTCCGGCGATCGAGTAGTTCTTGACGAGTGCGTGGTTCAGCGCCGGGGCGGGGATGACACCGCTCGCGAAGCCGACGACGATCACCCGGCCCTCGAAGGCGACACACTTCACGGACTTGGCGTAGGCCTCCCCGCCGACAGGGTCGTAGACCACGTCGGCACCGCGCCCGCCGGTCGCCTCCTTGACCGCGGTGACGATGTCCTCGCCGTGACGGTCGATGACCAGGTCGCAGCCGAGCTCGGCGGCGGCCCCGGCCTTCTCCGGGCCTCCGACCACACCGATGACGGTGGCTCCGGCGGCCTTGCCGAGCTGGACGGCGGCGCTGCCGACCCCGCCGGCCGCCGCATGGACCAGGAGGGTCTCGCCCGCCCGGAGACGCGCCCTGCGGTGCAGGCCGAACCAGCCCGTCTGGTAGCCGATGTGCAGGGCGGCGGCCTCGGCGTCGTCCAGGGTGTCCGGGGCGGGCAGCAGCGCCGCCTCGTCGGCGACGACGTACTCGGCGAACCCGCCGTGCGGCAGGGCCGGGGTGGCGAGCACCCGCCGCCCGTCGGCCGTCCTGCCGCAGATCTCCACGCCGGGCGTGAAGGGCAGCGGTGGCCGCACCTGGTACTGGCCGCGGCAGAGCAGCGCGTCGGGGAAGTTGATGTTCGCCGCGAGCACCTCGACGAGCACCTGCCCGTCGCCGGGCGTGGGCCTGTCCGTCTCCTCCAGCCGCATCACCTCGCTCGGCTCGCCGTTCCGGTGCACTCGCCATGCCTGCATGAGGGGCCTCCACAACACTGTCGGCATTACCACTGCTGCGGCGCATACTAAGCGGTCGCTTGCCTCGCTGGGAACAACCCACGGGGTCCCGGTTCCGGCCGGGCCGGACATGGGTGCGCCCGGTCCGGCCCGAAGGAGCTTCGGGCCGGACCGGGCGCGGGACGGTTCCGGGCGCGGGACGGTTCCGGGCGCGGGCCTCAGCCCTGGCCGGCCACCACCACATCGGCGATCTGCGGCGCCGCCGACCCCGCGTGCCAGACGAGCCGCACCGCGTCGGCGGTCCGGCCCGCCGTGTCCAACCGGGTGTACGGACCGTCGAGCGCGCCGACGGTCTGCCACGTTCCGTCGGTCCCCCGCAGCTGGATGTCGGCACGGGCCGTGGACCCGGCCGGCTGGAGAACGGTCACGGAGGGCACAGCACGCGCGGCGACGAGCCCCCGCTCCAGCGTCTCCCCGGCCTCCGGGGCACGGGCCGCCCGGTAGACGGTGCCCGGGTCCCCGTCGAACGCCGCGCGCAGCGAGGATCCGGCCGCGGCGGGCGGTCCTCCGGTCACCGCGCCGTCGTCCGCCGGGATGCTGAACTCCCGTACCACGAGCCAGTTGTCCTGGCCGGCGGTCGCCCGTGCCCGCACGTAGCGCGCCTTCGTTCCGGCGGGCGCGGTCGTGGTGACGTCCGGCTTCCCGGAGAAGGCGGTGAGCTGCTGCCAGCTCTGTCCGTCGGCGGAGTACTCCAGCACCCCCTGGTGGAGGTAGTCCTCGGTGCTGCCGGGCTTGGCCATCGCGAGGGTGAC
This sequence comes from Streptomyces gelaticus, assembly GCF_014649535.1. Lineage (GTDB taxonomy): Bacteria > Actinomycetota > Actinomycetes > Streptomycetales > Streptomycetaceae > Streptomyces > Streptomyces gelaticus. The sequence continues at coordinate 536,991 of NZ_BMTF01000001.1, read as the reverse complement.
GGAGCCGATGTCCCGGATCCGGCCGAGGTCCACGGTGACCGCGTCGCCCGCGGCGGGCGCCCCGTCGCTCCAGAAGTAGGTGGAGTCGTCGCCGTCCAGCATCCGGGCCAGGGTGTTGCTCTGGTATGTGCCCAGGTTCGTCGAGGCCGAGGGCCTGCCGCTCACGCCGAGGATCCGGTCGTGCTCGGCCTCCGCCGCGTCGACGAACCGGTCCAGGACGCCGTCACCGACGAGCACCGGCACCTTGTGTCCGTCGAGCCCCGTGTAGGTGAAGGACTTCGCCGCCGTGAGCTGTGCGGGCAGCTGCTGCCGCAGTTCCCAGGCCTGGGCACCCTTTCCGGCGCGGGCCGCCTCGACCATGCGCAGGGCGGTGCGGGCGGCGGTGGCCCAGGCCCCGGTCGCGTCCAGCCAGGGGGCGGCGTCGGCGACGAAGCCGTGGTCCGGGAGGCCGGCGCGCAGCCTGCCGGGGGCCGAGCCGAGCGCGCCGAGCACGGAGGTGAGCCGGGCGGCGTCACCGGACTTCCAGTAGCGGTCGAACTCCGCCGCCAGTTCGGGTGCCTGGTCCTTGTTGAGGGCCGAGCTGTAGTTCGCGTCGGCGAAGGCCCGCAGCGCCTGCTGGGTGCGCGGGTCGCCGCCCGCGTACTCCTTCAGCCCCTCGCCCCATGAGGTGCGGGGGTCGTACGCGGCGTCGTTCCACGCGTAGTCGGCAACGGTGTACAGCGCGATCTTCGAGGCGTACGGCTGGATCATCGGGTTCGCCGTGATCCCGGCCAGCTCGCCGGGCAGGCCCTTCTCCCGCCCGCTGAACGGGCCGAGCAGCAGCCGGTTCGTCGCGTAGTCGTTGACCGGGTAGTTGTCCCAGGTCAGGATCGGGTGGTTGAAGACGGTGCGGGCGGCCCGCGCCTGTGCGACGGTCATGGTCGGCGCGACGACGCCGACACCCGTCCACTCGACCAGCACATTGGGGTCGAGCTGCTCGGACAGCGCCTTCTTGTACGGCGACGCGGAGACGTTGTAGTACTCGGTCGGAACCATCTGGAGCGGCTGGGCGCCCGGGTGGGTGGCGATGAACTCCTTGTTGACCCGGTTGAGCAGATATGCCTGCGCCGCGCCCGCGGCGCCGCCGCCGGTCCCCCACTTCGCCTGGTCCTCGGCGCAGTTCCAGTCGGTGTAGCTGATGTCGTCGAGCGGCACGGCGAAGGTGCGTACGCCGATGTCCCAGATGGTCTGGAACTTCTCGACCAGCGCCTTGGCGTCCGCCTCCGAGCTGTAGCAGACGGAGAGGCCGGGCGAGAGCGCGTACGTGAACTCCACGTGCCGCTGGGCGGCCCGGTCGGCGAGCTCCTTGATCCGGTCCAGCTGGTCGGCCGGGTAGGCGTCGCGCCACTTCGCGCGGAGGTACGCGTCGTCCTTGGGCGAGTACACATAGATGTTCATCTTGTGCTCGCCGTAGTAGTCGAGCTGGTCGAGCCGGGCCTCGTGCGACCACGGGGTGCCGTAGAAGCCCTCGATGACACCGCGCAGCGCGGTGCCGGGCCAGTCGCGCACCGCGAGGCCGGCGACCCGGGCGCCCGGACGCTGCTCGTGCGGCAGGATCTGCCGCAGTGTCTGCGCGGCGTAGTACGTGCCCGTGGCGTCCTTGCCCGCGAGGACGATGCGACCGGCGCCGACGCCGAGCACATAGCCGTCGGCGGGCAGTGCGGACGGCCCCTCGATCCCTTGCGCGGCGAGCGCGGCCGGGTCACCGACATGGACGGTGAGCCCGCTCGGGCCGGGCCTGTCGCTGCGTACGACGCGCTGGGCGCCGGCCCGGCGCAGCGCGCTCTCCACGACCTGGACGGCAGATTCGTCGGATGTCCTACCCGTCACCACGGTGACGGTCGCGCTGATGGTGATCCGGTCGGCCCGCGTCTTCACGGACTGCGGGGTCGGCGTGATGGCCGGGGCCGTGCGGGCGGCCGTGGCTCTTGCCGGGGTGGGGCCGCCGACCGCCTGGGCGGGCGGCACAGCAGTCAGCAGACCTCCGACGAGCAGGGTTGTCGCCGTACCGAGCGCGGTGAGACGGGGTGGGCGAGGCGTCACTAGTCCTCCATTGATCACTCAAGTCACCAGAGTCGCGCAACACAACAACACCGAATTCAACAGCGTGGCGCTTACATGTCAATGGTCTGGACAACATCAACACGCGGACCTGCGGTTTTGTCTCCAGAAGCCGTACCCGTGCATGCATGACACCGAACATGCGGGGCCGGAATTCCGCAACGGAATGCCGAACGCAGCCCGACCGGACTCAGCGGGTCCTACGTCAGGGTGGCGCGCCCGACCGCCCGGCGGTCGGGCGTGTGCCACGCCACACCGCCCCAGGCGTCCCGGTGACCGAGCGTCACGACCAGCTCGGGGCGGTTGCCTGCGGATGGGGCCCGCCGTCAATCCACCCGGCGATCGCCGCCGCGCGGCCGTACTCCATGTCGTCCGGGTGGGCGACCACGGCGAGGGCACGCCGCCGGTCCGCGGGCAGGGGTTCGATCCGCTTCGACCCCGACCGTCCGTGACCGGCCCCGTGGCGTCGCCCCGGCCGGCTCAGGCCAGCGAGAGAAAGAGCTTCTCCAGCCGGGCCCGCATCTGGTCGCGGTCCGCCGGTTCCTGACCACCGTCGGCCATGCAGTGCTGAAGGCCCGTCGCGATGATCGCGAAACCGGCCCGGTCGAGCGCCCGGGACACGGCCGACATCTGCGTGATCACGTCCTCGCAGTCCCGGCCCTCCTCGATCATCCTGATGATCCCGGCGAGCTGGCCCTGTGCGCGGCGAAGGCGGTTGAGGACCGATTTCAGTTCGTCGGCCGCCATGTCGAGTTCCACAACATCCTCCTTCTGATACCCCAAGGGGTATTCTAGCCCGACCGGGGAAAGCGGGACCGCGTCCGTCCCGAGCCCCGGTGAACGAAAGGAAACACTGCTCGTGACCAGCCCCGTCTCCCTCTCCCCCGCCCAGGCCGCGGCGCGCCTCGCGGAGTTCACCGTCATCGATGTGCGGGCTCCCGGCGAGTACGCCTCCGGACATGTCCCCGGTGCGCTGAACATCCCGCTGGACCGCCTCTCCGAGGCCGTGCCCGCCCTGAAGTCCGCAGCGGCCCGCGGCTCGCTGCTCATGGTGTGCGCCTCCGGTGTCCGCTCCACCCGGGCCTGCGACATTCTCGCCGCCGCCGACATCGAGGCCACGACGCTCTCCGGCGGCACCTCGGCCTGGGAGGGCGAGGGCCGCGATCTCGACCACCCCGCCGGGGCCCGCGCCACCTGGCCGATGGAGCGTCAGGTCCGGCTCGCCGCCGGTTCGCTCGTGGTGGCCGGTCTGCTCGCCGGAGTGCGTTTCCCCGCGGCGCGCTGGATCTCCGCCGGTGTCGGCTCCGGTCTCGTGTTCTCCGCCGTGACCAACACCTGCGGCATGGCCGCGGTTCTGTCGAAGCTGCCGTACAACCGGGCCCCTCGCTCGGACACGAGCCTGGATGCCGCGCTGCACGCCCTTCAGAGCTGACACCCGTGGTGCCGTGAGCGGGCGGAACCGGCCGCGCGACGCGTGACCGGCTCCGCCCGCTCGTGGCAGCGGTCAGACTTCGTCCCTGACCAGGGCGAGCAGCCGGTCCAGCACCCGCTCCCCGCCCGCGCGCAGCCCGTCGTGCTCGAACTCATTGGTCACCCAGGTCCGCAGGCCCCGGATCGACGCCGCCGTGCGCAGCGCGTGTTCCGTATCGACGTACATGTCGTCGTGGTAGACGGCGGCCGCGACCGGCACCTGGTTGGCCGCCAAACGCTCGGTGTCGTACAGCGGCGCCCAGTCGGTACGGGCGGCCAGCAGTTCGGCGGTCTCGCGCAACGGGCGCAACGCCGGGTCCACCTCGAAGTGCCAGGGGTGGATGCTCTCACCGGTGAAGAGCACCGGACCGTCGCCCTTGAGCGCCGCGGCGGCGTAGAACTGTGGGAATTCGGCCCGGACCCGCTCGGCCGCCCAGCCGGTGGGCTGCTCGTTCTGGCCGTAGATCGCCTCGTGCATCAGCGCGTACAGCGGATGTCCGGCGAACGAGGTGGCGGTCCGCACTGCCTCCTGGAAGGTGTCGGAGAGCTCGGTGCCGTGCGGTGTGCGGACGAAGGCGTTCTCCAGCAGGTAGTGCAGCTGGTGGCTGCCGGTGCCGCCGCCCAGCATGATGCCGAGGGACTGGAACCCCTCGGGCGTCAGCCGGTGTCCGGCGCTGTCGGTGGGGCACTCCAGCAGATGGGCGGCGATCTCCCGGGCCCGCTCGATGTCCTGCGGGTAGCGGGCGTAGTGGGCGGCGACCTTGCGCTCGATCCTGGGGTAGGCGGCGCGGTACACGTCGTCGGCGTGTGCGTCCAGGGACGGCAGCCCACCGGTGATGAGGACGGTCTTGAGCCCTTCGGGGGCGGCCGACAGATAGCGGACCGCGCAGAAACCGCCGAAGGACTGGCCGAGGACCGTCCACGGCTCGCCGCCGGTCAACTGCGGGCGGATCAGCTCGCAGTCGCGCACGATGCTGTCGGACCGGAAATGGGCGAGGTAGTCGGCCTGCTCGCGGGGGCCGCCCCGCAGCGGCAGGGTCTGGCGGTTGGCCGGGGTGGAGAGGCCGGTGCCGCGCTGATCGAGCAGCAGCACCCGGAATTCCCGTACGGCCCGCCCCAGCCAGGCCTCCGCACCGACGAAACGCCGGGCGCCGAAGCCGGGGCCGCCCTCCAGGTAGAGCAGCCAGGGCAGCTCCTCGTCGGTCCTGCCGCTCGCCACGGCCTGCCTGCCGAAGACTTCGATCTGCTCGCCGCCCGGATCACTGTGGTCGAGCGGGACCGTGAAATAGCGGTCGGTGAAGACGATGCCGGGCTGCCGGTAGCTGCTCACAAGGTGCTCCTGAATCAGATGGGCCACGGACAGTTCAGCACACGGCCGTGACCCGGTCGGTCGCGGCCCGTGTGCGGGGCGCCCGGGTGCCTCCTACCGTGCAGGCATGATCCGGTTCGAGCAGGTCGGCAAGGTGTATCCGGACGGTACGAGCGCGGTCGACGATCTCTCCTTCGAAGTCGCCGAGGGGGAGCTGGTCACCCTCGTCGGACCGTCCGGCTGCGGCAAGACCACCACGATGATGATGGTGAACCGGCTGATCGAGCCCTCGTCGGGCCGGATCCTCGTCGACGGCGAGGACGTCTCCGGTCTCGACCCCGTGAGGCTGCGCCGCAGGATCGGCTACGTCATCCAGCAGGTCGGCCTCTTCCCGCACCGCACCGTCCTCGACAACACCGCGACCGTGCCCGCGCTGGTCGGCTGGAAACGGGCCAGGGCCCGGGAGCGGGCGGCCGAGCTGCTGGATCTGGTCGGCCTGGACCCGAAGACGTACGGCTCCCGCTACCCCGCGCAGCTCTCCGGCGGTCAGCGCCAACGGGTGGGAGTGGCCAGGGCGTTGGCCGCGGATCCGCCGGTGCTGCTGATGGACGAGCCGTTCGGCGCGGTCGACCCGGTGGTGCGCGAGCGGCTGCAGAACGAATTCCTGAGCCTCCAGGCGACGGTCCGCAAGACGGTCCTGATGGTCACCCATGACATCGAGGAGGCGGTCCGGATGGGCGACCGGATCGCGGTGTACGGGGCGGGGCGCATCGAGCAGTTCGACACCCCGGGCGCCGTGCTCGGGGCTCCCGCCACTCCGTACGTGGCGCGGTTCGTCGGCGCCGACCGGGGCCTGCAGCGGCTCTCGGTGACCACGATCGAGCCGGAGGATCTGGAGGGGCCGCCGCTCGCCCGCCTGGACGAGCCGGCCGGTGCGGCGGCGGCACGGCTGAGCGGCGCGGGTGCCCGCTGGGCGGTGGTGCTGAACGGCGAGGGCGATCTGCACGGCTGGGTGGCGGCGGATGCGCTGCGGATCGCGGGCGAGCACGGCACGGTCGGCGAACTGGCCCGCAGGATGGATGCCTGGGTGCCGGTCGGCGCCCCGCTGAAGCGGGCGTTCAGCGAGATGCTCCAGCACGACGCGGGGTGGATCGCGGTACTGGACGGGTCCCGGTTCCTCGGCGTGCTGACCCCGGCCAAGCTCCACGAGGCGCTGCGCCGCTCGGTCGACGCGGACGCGCGGGGCGTGGCCCGGGACGAGGTGGCCTTCGACTCGGTGGCGGACGCCTGAGGGCTGAGCCGGTGCTACCGCCCGCGCCGGTAGCTGCTGCCGTCCTTGGGCCTGACCAGCAGACCGGCGACGACCAGGTAGCGGCGCAGTGCCGAGCAGTCCTCGTGCACCGTGAGCAGCGCGTCGTTGATCTCCCGCTCCGTGTAGCTCCGGTCCCGCTCGAAGAGCGTCTCGGAGAGGTGGACGAGCAACTGCTCGCGACGGGCCGTCTTCCGGGGGATCGCCGTCAGGCGGCCGTGCGAGAAGAGCGCCTCGACCTGGTGCGGACCGCTTTGATCGTTGTCGGACATGGCAGGCAGGGTCGCAGGCGCCCGGCGTGCGGGCAACGGAATTTCGGCCCACCCACGGCCCGCACACAACCCGCCCGCAGCCCACGCTCATCCGCGCGGGACGAGGCGCTCGGACTCCAGGTAGTTGCGCGCCACGTCCTCGGGCAGCCGCCGCCAGGTGTCGACCTGCTCGTTGAGCCGGGCCAGGTCGGCGGTGGTCAGTACGGTGTTGAGCCTGCCGAGCGCCTTGCGTACGCCCTCGCTGCCCGCCCGGGACCGGTTGACGACGGGGACGATGTGGTCGGCGTTCTGGAGGTGCTTGTCGTCGGCGAGCAGGACAAGGCCGAAATCGTCGAGCGTGGCGTCGGTCGTGGTGGTCAGGACCATCTGGTCCTGACCGTTGCGGACGGCCTGCTTGGCCTGGGTGGTGCCGACGCCCTTGGGGTCCACGGCAACGATGCGGATGCCGTAGGTCTTCTTCAGACCGGGCGCGCAGTAGGGGCGCCGCACGCATTCGTCACCGGCCGCCAGACGTACGGACAGGCCGGACCTGCCCAGTTCGCTGAGGGTCTGGAGGTGGTGCTCGGCGGCGTACGGGGCGGCGACCGCGAAGGCGTTCTGGTCGACGGCGCGCCCGGGGTCGAGGACGGTGAGGCCACGCGGCGCGGCCAGCGCGCGCAGCGCCTTCATGGTGGCGGCGAGGTCGGGCGAACCGGCCGGGGCGGCGTCGGCCCCGTTCTGCTTGGCGTTCAGCCAGTCGGCGAAGGTGGCGGCGTACTCCGGCACGACATCGATCTGACCACTCTCCAGCGCCGGTTCGTAGATCTCCCGGTTGGTGACCGAAATGATCTTCGTGGAGTAGCCGGCCCGGTCCAGCAGCAGCGCGTACATCCGGGCGAGCAGGTCGCTCTCGGTGAAGCCGGCGGATCCGATGGTGAGGTGCTTGCTGTCGCCCGGTGGCCCGGTGACCTCGCCCCGGTTCTCCAGGGAGGGGCCGGTGGTGCACGCGGCCGCCGGGAGCAGTGCCAGCAGCACGGGGACGGTGGCCCATGGCCTCATCCGGATCCCCCGCCGCGCAGCCGGCCGGGCACGAGCAGCCGGGCCGCCTCGAAGAGCCCTTCGACGATCAGCGCGAAGACCGCGACGAGGACCGCCCCGGCAACCACCTGGGCGGTGGAGGCGAGGTTGAAGCCGGCCGTGATGATGCGGCCGAGTCCCCCGCCGCCCGCCAGTGCCGCGAGGGTGGCGGTGGCGACGAGCTGGACGGCGGCGATCCGTACCCCGGTGAGGATCAGCGGGAGGGCCAGCGGCAGCTCGACGCCCAGCATCAGCTGTCGGCCCGTCATGCCCATTCCCCTGGCCGCACGCACCACGTCGCGGTCGACCTCCCGCATGCCGACGTAGGCGTTGGTGAGCAGCGGCGGTACGGCGAAGAGCACGAGGGCGATGACGGTCGGCCACTCGCCGTGCCCGCCGATCGGGGTGAGGAGCAGCAGCACCAGCACGGCGAAGGTGGGCACGGCCCGGCCGATGTTGGAGACGTTGACGGCGAGTGCGCCGCCCCTGCCGAGATGGCCGAGCACCAGCGCGACGGGCAGCGCGATCAGGCAGCTGATCAGCAGGCAGACGACGGTGAGGAACAGGTGCTGGCCCAGCCGCTGCCAGATGCCGCCGTCACCGGACCAGTTCGCGGCGGTGGTGAGCCAGGACCAGGCGTCGGCGAGGGTGTTCACGACTGCCTCCGGGTCCACGGGGTGAGCAGTCGCTGCGCCAGCAGGAGCAGCAGGTCGGCGGCGACGGCGATGACGACACAGAGGACGGAGGCGGTGAGCACCTGGGCCTTGAAGTAGGTGTTCATCCCGGAGTAGATGAGGTTGCCGAGCCCGCCGTGGCCGACGATCGCGCCGACCGTGACCAGGGAGACCGCTGAGACGGTCGCGATCCGCAGTCCGGCCATGGCCGCGGGCAGTGCGAGGGGCAGCTCCACGGCGAGCAGCAGCCGCAGGGGCCCGTACCCCATGCCGCGCGCGGCCTGCCGGGTCTCCTCGGGCACCGCGCGCAATCCGGCGAGGATGTTCCGTACGAGGAGGGTGAGCGAGTACAGCACGAGCCCGGCGACGACGAGCGAGGCGGAGAGTCCGTAGACCGGCAGCAGCAACGAGAACATGGCGAGCGACGGCACGGTGTAGAGGATGGTCGTCACGGCGAGCACCGGGCCCGCCGCCCAGCGCCGGTGCCGCGCCGCGAGGGCGAGGGGAACGGCGAGGACCAGGCCGATGAGCACGGAGACGGCGGTGAGCTGGAGGTGCTGCACGACGGCGTCCCAGAGGATCTCGCGACGGCTGGAGAGATAGGCCCCGCAGAGCCACTCGTTGCGTGCCAGGCAGTCGTCCGGGGGCGCGGTCACCCGTCCATTGGAGCGCGTGGGGCGGCGCGGGCGCGCGTCCTGATCGGCTGTCCGGGGCGCTCCGGTGCCGGACTTGCTGCGTACGGGGGGGCATCGGCGCGTCTACCGCCCGGTACGGCCGGACCTGGCGGTAGACCGGGTCCACGTCCCGCGTTCCCTGTGCCCGCCAAGGAGCCCCGAATGCCGCCGTCCGGACCCTCCGACGACGCCTACCGCTTCGACGACCTGCGTGCGCTGTACGTCAACTGCACCCTCAAGCGCTCCCCGGAGGTCAGCAACACGGAGGGGCTGATCGACCGCAGCCGTGCGGTGATGGAGGAGCGCGGCGTCGGCACCGAGGTGGTCCGGGCCGTCGACCACGACATCGCGACGGGCGTCTGGCCGGACATGCGGGAGCACGGCTGGGAGCTGGACGCCTGGCCGGGACTGTACGAGAAGGTGATGGCGGCCGACATCCTGGTGCTGTGCGGGCCCATCTGGCTGGGCGACAACAGCTCGGTGACGAAGCGGGTCGTCGAACGCCTCTACGCCTGTTCCAGCATCCTCAACGACAAGGGCCAGTACGCGTACTACGGCCGGGTCGGCGGCTGTCTGATCACCGGGAACGAGGACGGGGTCAAGCACTGCGCCATGAACCTGCTCTACAGCCTCCAGCACCTGGGGTACACGGTCCCTCCCCAGGCGGACGCGGGCTGGATCGGGGAGGCGGGGCCCGGCCCCTCGTACCTGGACCCGGGGTCGGGTGGTCCGGAGAACAACTTCACCAACCGCAACACCTCGTTCATGGCCTGGAACCTGATGCACCTCGCCGCGATGCTGAAGCGCGCGGGCGGCATCCCGGCCCATGGCAATCAGCGCTCGGCGTGGGATGCGGGCTGCCGTGCGGACGCTCCCAATCCGGAGCACCGCTGACCGTGCCCCGGCCACGGGCGGGGCGCGGGCGGGCCGGCCCGCGCCTCCCCCGACGGTCGGCGGCAGCGCCGGCCCTCGGTCGTCAGTGCTGTCCGGCCGGTTCGAGGACGAAGACCGGAATCTGCCGGTCGGTCTTGAGCTGGTAGTCGGCGTAGTCGGGGAACGCCTCGACCGCGCGCCGCCACCAGAGGGCCTTCTCCTCGCCGGTGGCCTCGCGGGCGTTCATGTCCTGGCGGACCGGGCCGTCCTGGAGCTCCACCCGGGGGTCGGCCACGATGTTGTGGTACCAGACGGGGTGCTTGGGGGCGCCGCCCAGCGAGGCGACCACGGCGTACGTGCCGTCGTGCTCGACCCGCATCAGCGGGGTCTTGCGGATCTTCCCGCTCCTGGCCCCGCGGGTGGTGAGAATGATGACGGGCATGCCCCGCATCGTGGTTCCCTCGGTGCCGCCGGAGCTCTCGAACAGCTCGACCTGGTCGCGGACCCACTGTTCGGGGCTCGGCTCGTACTCTCCCTGCAGAGGCATGGCATCTGTCCCATCGTCGGCTTCCGGACACCCGGGTGTCGGTGTGTCCCGCTGCTCCGGGAAACTCTCGCACCATTCCGTCTGCCCGGCGCCCGGGTGGCTCCGTGCGGCACGGCGACGGAGTGATCCGACTCAGGAGTTCGGCGGTCTCAGCTGCAGTTGCAGCATCGCCTCGAACCGTGCCTCCGGATCGTCGAGGTCGATGCCCGCCACCACGGCCAGCCGCTTGAGCCGGTAGCGGAAGGTGTTGGGGTGGATGTGTACGGCGGCAGCGGCGGCGGCCACATCGCCGAAGGTGCTCAGCCAGGCGTCCAGGGTGTCGGTGAGGGCCGTGTTGTGCCGGGCGTCGTAGGCGCGCAGCCGTATGACGGGGCCGTCCGGCAGGTCGTCCTCGGCGGCCATCCGGTCCGTCAGCTCCTCCAGCAGCGCGGCGGCGTAGACGTCCGAGAGCCGGGCCGCCCTGCGCTGCGTCCGGCCGGAGCCGAGGACCCGCAGCGCACGGTCCGCGTCGGCGCGCGAGCGGCGCAGCTCCGCCGGACGGGCGGCGAGCCTGCCGATCCCGATGACCGCGGGCACCCGGTCCCCGATGCGGCCGAGGAACGCCTCGGCCACCCGGAGTCCCTGTTCGTCCGAGCCGGCGGGGAGGATCGCGTAGGTGACCGGGCCGAGTGTGGCGGCGGCGGTACGGGGATGGATCGCGGCCAGATGCAGGGTGAGCGCCTCGGCGACGCGGAGGCCGGCGGCCACCCGGTCGGGCGCGTACTGCTCGCCGGTCACCGCGAGCGCCAGTACGCAGGCGGGCTGGGCGGCCAGGCCGAGCCGTACGGCGGCCTGCGGTGCGTGCGCACCGCCCTCCAGGACCGTGGCGAGCAGATCCGCGCGCAGCCGGCGTTCGGCGTCCTCGCCCGTGCGGCGGCGCAGCAGGTGCAGGGCCGTCACCTTCGCCGCCTCCTGCAGGGCCTGCGTCCGGTCCGCGCTCAGTGGTCCGTCGACGACGACCCAGATCGAACCCAGGATCTCGCCGCCCGCCCGGACGGCGATCGCGACCCGGGGCTTGTCCGAGACGCCGTCGACATAGACGGGTTCCTCCTTGCGGTAGAGGGCCTGGAAGGCTCCGCGTTCCTCCAGGGCGCGCAATTTCCCGGCGGGCACCTGGCGGTCGAGGACGGTCGCGATCCGGTCGTTGTCGCCCTCGTCCTGCCGGCTGGAGAAGGCCAGCACCCGCCCGCCGCGGTCCTCCACGGTGACCGGGCCGTCCAGCAGCCCGGCCGTCGCGTTGGCCAGGGCGAACAGGTCCCCGGCGAGCGGCTCCGCGCCGTCGGCCTCGTCGGGGCCGCCCACCGTGCCCAGTTCGTCGACGGCGAGCAGCGACCGCAGCAGCGCGGCCACCTGGGCCCAGGACGCGCCGGGCGTCAGGCCGAGAACGGTCAGACCGGTGCGGGCGGCCGCCTCGGACACGGGTCCGTCCACCGGGACCGGGGAGCGGACCACCACGGCCGCCGCGCCGAGACCGGCGGCCCTGTCGACCAGGGCGGCGACCGGCTCGGCGCCGTACACACCGACGCCGAGCACCACCGCTCCGGGCAGCCGCGCCGGTTCGTCCAGGGGGTCCTGGATCAGTACCCCGCTGACGGTGCGGGCCGGGTCGGCCTCCCCGGCCACCACTTCGATCAGCGTCGAGCCGAGATCATTGAGGATCCGGCCGAGCACGGCCCGTGGCTGCTCCGTCATCTTCACAAGGTAGTTGATCGCGGTCCGTGCGGGGCGGGGCCGGTCATCGGCCGATCCATTCCGTCGACCTGGTCACCTCGGCCAGCTGCCCCGGGGCCGGGGAGATTCCGAGGCCGGGTCCCCGCGGCACGTCGAGATGGCCGTCCCGCAGCACGAACGGCTCGGTGATGTCGGTCCGGTAGTACCGGCCGGACGCCGACGTGTCGCCGGGCAGGGTGAAGCCGGGCAGTGCGGCGAGGGCGACGTTGGCGGCCCGGCCGAGGCCGGTCTCCAGCATCCCTCCGCACCAGACGGGGACACCGTTTGCGGCGCACACGTCGTGGATCCGCCGGGCCTCCAGATAGCCGCCGACCCGCCCCGGCTTGATGTTGACGACCGAGCAGGCGCCCATCGCGAGGGCGTCGGCCGCCGAACGGGCGGACACGATCGACTCGTCCAGGCAGATGGGGGTGCGCACCTGCCGGGCGAGTTCCGCGTGGCCCCTGATGTCCTCCTCGTCCAGGGGCTGTTCGATCAGCAGCAGCCCGTACGGGTCGAGCCGGGCCAGCTGTGCGGCGTCGGCGAGGGTGTACGCGGTGTTGGCGTCCACCTGGAGCGGTACGTCGTCGCCGAAGCGTTCGCGGACCGCGCGCACGGGGGCCACGTCCCAGCCGGGCTCGATCTTCAGCTTGATCCGCAGATACCCCTCGGAGAGGTAGCCGTCGACGGCGTCGAGCAGTGCCGGGACGGAGTCCATGATGCCGACGGACACCCCGGCCGGCACCCGCTCGGCCGTCGCGCCCAGCCACTGGCCCATCGACAGGTCGTGGGAGCGCAGCCAGGCGTCGAGGACCGCGGTCTCCAGGGCGGCCTTGGCCATCCGGTGGCCCTTGAACGCGGCCAGTGCCGGGGCGACCGCCCAGGGGTCGAGGTCCGGCAGGGCGGCGAGGGCGGGAACGAGGTAGCTGCGCAGCACGTCCGCGGCGGCCGCGGTGTACTCCGAGGAGTACAGCGGATCGGCCATGGTGACGCATTCGCCGTAGCCCTCGTGGTCCTCGGTCTCGACCCTGACCAGCAGGATCTCCCGGGTGGTCATCGTGGCGAACGAGGTCCGGAACGGTGCGACCAGCGGCATCGCGATCCGGCGCAGTTCCACACCGACGAGCTTCATGGCTGACTCTCCTGACGTCTGTCGATCACGTACCAGCCGTCCCGGGTGAATCCGGTGACGGTGTGCCCCTCGGCCATCAGCCCGCCGAGTACCTCGCGCAGCGCGTACCGCCATTCGCGGGCCAGGGACGGGTCGGTCCGGCGCAGTTCCTCGGCCTCGGCGGGGATCCGGACCAGGACGGTGTCGCCGTCCTGCCGCCCGACGACGGGGCTGCCGTCGGGTCCGGCGTCCAGTGCGACCACGGTGCGGTCACCCGCGCCGTCGACGGTGACGATGTGGGGTGTGCCCGCGGCCGATCCGACGGCGTGCTCGTCGGTCAGCTCCCAGCGCACCATCAGCCGGTCCGTCTCGGTCCCGGCGTTGACCTCGTCCCGCATGGCCCCGTAGAAGTCGGCCAGGTACTCGCTGGGCGTCGCGCCCAGTTTGGCCAGGTTGAAGTAGGCGTTGCGGCCGATCAGCGGGTCGAAGGTCCAGGTGACGGTGGTGATGGAGCGGGCCAGGGACCAGGCCCGCTGGTGCTGTTTGAGCGCGAAGCCGGCCTTGCGTCCCCGGACGCTGTCGTCCACTCCGGCGATGTGCGAATGAAGTCCGGCGCTGGCCAGGAAGCCCAGGCAGAACCCGGTCATCCGGCCGCCCCGCTCGACCCCGACGACATAGCTGCCGCAGTGGGCGAAGACCCGCAGCAACTCCGGGGTGATCATCGGGTTTCCGGGATCGGGGCGCCAGATCCGGTCCAGTACCCGGCACGCCTCGCGCATCTCGTCCAGGCCGTGCAGCTCCCTGATGGTGACGCCCGCGCGCTCGGCGGCCAGGGCCGCCGCGGCCGTAGCGGCAGCCGCCTGTGCGGCGTTCACGGTCCCACCTTGCCGGGGCCGGCCGGTGACGTCCGCTGCAGCGAGGACACCAGGGAGGCCACGAGTGCGGCGCGGCGGGGAAGTTCGGCGACGATCACATGCTCGTCGTCGGCGTGTGCCCCGCCGCCCACCGCCCCCAGGCCGTCGAGCGTGGGCGTGCCCGCTCCGGCGGTGAGGTTGCCGTCGGACCCTCCGCCGACCGCCACACCGCGCAGGGCGCCGAAGCCCAGCTCCGCGTAGTGGTCACGGGCGAGTTCGAACAGCTCGGCCGAGGCGGTCGCGGGCAGCGGCGGCCGGTCCGGGCCGCCGGACAGCGTGAGCGAGGCGCCGTCGAGCACCGGCCGGAGGGCGTGCACGGCACGGTCCACCCGGTCCTGTTCGGCGGGCGTCGCCACGCGCACGTCGACCATCAGCCGGGCCGCATCGGGCACTGTGTTGCGCGTGGTGCCCGAGGAGGCCACGGTCGGTGTCACGGTGGTGCCCGCCGCCGGGTCGGCGAGCGCGGACAACGCGATGACCTGGTGGGCCAGTTCGGTGGTGGCGTTGACGCCCTTGTGGGGTTCCAGACCGGCGTGCGCGGCGCGTCCGGCAATGGTCAGCCCGTAGCCGGACATCCCCTTGCGCTCGGTCTTCAGCGCGCCGCCCTCGCTCGCCTCCAGGACGAGTACGGCCCGGGTCCGGCGGGCCTCGGCCTCGATCAGGGCGCGCGAGGTGGGGGCGCCGATCTCCTCGTCGCCGGTGAGCAGCACCGAGACCCCGTCCAGCTCGTCCAGCGCCGACAACGCGTGGAACAGCTGCGCCACACCTGCCTTCATGTCGAAGCAGCCGGGGCCGGTGAGCCGGCCCCCGGCGACCTCGAAGGGGTGGCGGGCCAGGGAGCCCACCGGCCACACCGTGTCGAAGTGGCCGAGCAGAAGCACCCGGTCGCCGGAGCCGAAACGCCAGCGCAGGGCGGGCCGTCCCGAGCCGTCGATCCACTCGGGCGCCGCTCCGGTCAGCCGGGTGCCGATCCCGGCGACGACGCGCGCGCACTCGGTGACCGCGGTCAGGTCCTCGCTGGGCGATTCGGTGCGGACCAGTTCCTCGATGTCGGCCAGCAGGCCCGGCAGCCCGGCCTCCAGCGCGGGAACGATCGCGGTCACGTCAGCCCACCTTGGGAGTGGCGCGGCCACCGTGGTGGATGTACGGAGTGCCGTCGTCGAGCGTGTAGAAGACGACCGGTACCCAGAGATCGAACCCCGGCCGCCGCACGACGAACAGCCCCGGCTCGACGGGGTGCAGCTCGTACTCCTTCTCCGTGTCGGGGGCCAGTTCGGCCAGTGGTCCGGTGATCCGGTCCAGCATCACCAGGCCGCCGTCCCGCTCCACGATCTCCACCCGGCTGGAGAGCCGCTGGTACACGCCTACGTGGTCGGCGGGGTCCACCGCCACCGGCTCGGTAGCGGGCTCGATGGTGGTGCGCATCGTCACCCCGGCCAGTTCCTGGACGATCTCCGCGTACACCTCCCGGTAGAGGGCCGAGGTGTCGCCGCCATTGGTGAGCAGACAGATCGCCAGCTCGGCCTCGGGCAGGATCCGCAGGTAGGCGCTCTGCCCGATGGTGCCGCCGTCGTGTCCGTACACCCGGTGCCCGTCCCAGGTGTCGAGGAACCAGCCGAGCCCCCAGGCGTCGCCCAGGATGTGCGGGTCGGGGATCTTCACCTGCGGGGTCTGCATGGCGGCCACGGACTCCTCCGAGAGGAGCTTGGTGCCGTTGCCGGTGACGCCCTTGTCGAGGTGCAGCCGGGCGAACTCCAGTACTTCGCGCGGTGTGGAGCAGATCAGTCCGGCCGGTCCGGCCGAGCGCATCAGCCCCCAGACCGGGGCCTGCTCCGGCGGGCTCCCCACGTGCCCGATGGCGGCGCGGTGGCGCAGCACCTCCTCCGGCAGGGTCGCCGTGTGCGTCAGGCCGAGCGGCCGGTACAGGCGCTCGCGCATCAGTTCGTCCCACTGGACGCCGGTGACGACCTCCAGCACCCGGCCGAGCAGGGTGAAGCCCGCGTTGCAGTACGACATGGTGGCGCCGAGCGGGTGGTTGGGGGTGACGTCGCCCAGCAGGGCGACGTACTTCTCCAGGCAGTCGTCGCCCCGGCCGGTGTCGGTGAAGAGGTCGCCGTCGATGCCGCTGGTGTGCGTCAGCAGGTGCCGGAGTGTCACCCCCTGCGTCAACTCTTCGCTCGCGAGGCGCAGTTCGGGCAGTACGGAGCTGATGGGGGCGTCCAGTTCGAGCAGGCCCTCGTCGACCAGGGCCATGGCCACCGTCGTGGTCCAGACCTTGGAGATCGAGCCGATCTGGAAGAGGGTGTCGGTGGTCGCCTCGATCCCGGCCTCGGTGTTGGCCAGGCCGACGGCGGTCTCCGCGACGATCTCACCGCGGTGCAGGATCGCGAGGCCGGCGCCGGGGACGCAGTGGCGGGCGGCGAGTTCGGTGAGCCGGGTGGTCCAGCGGGCTGACAGCTCGGTGGTGTCGGTCATGTCGTGCTCCGATTCCGTTTCGTTCAGCGGTTGGTGTGCGTGGTGACCCAGTCGACAAGCCTGCGGGAGTAGTCCTCCCGGTGCGAGGGCCGGCCGTCCAGGAGGAAGAGATGGGAGCTGCCGGGGTAAACGACCAGGCGGGCCGGTACGTCCCGGGTGCGCAGCGCGTGGAACCACTGCTCGGCCTGGCCCACCGGGCAGGTGTCGTCCGCGCCGCCGTGCAGGATCAGGGTGGGGGCGCGTACCGCGTCGGCATGGCTGATCGGCGAGAGTTCCGTCAGCCGTTCCGGGCCGCCGATCTCGTGACCGGCGATCAGATGGCCTTCCTCGGAGGTGCCGGCCATGCTCTTCAGGTCGACCAGGACGCCGCCCGGTACGACGGCGGCGAACAGGTCGCTGCGGGTGGAGAGCCAGCAGGTCAGGTAGCCGCCGTAGCTGTAGCCGGTGAGGGCGATCCGTTCCGGGTCGACGAGCCCCTCGTCGACGAGGGTGGCGACCGGTTGCAGGATGTCCTGTTCGTCCGTCTCGCCCCAGGCGCCCACGGCGGCCGTGTAGAACGCCTCGCCGTAGCCGTCGCTGGCGCGGACGTTCAGCGTCAGGATCGTCCAGCCCCGCGAGGCCAGTTCCTGGTGGTAGAGGTGGACCGGGTCGGAGTGCGGGGCCCAGGCGTTGTGCGGGCCGCCGTGCACATCGACCAGGAGCGGGCCGCCCGGGGGTGTGTCCGCGGCGCGGGTGATCATGCCGTGCACGGCCGTGCCGTCCGCGACGGTGAACTCGCGTTCGGTGAACGGGTGGAGGGTGATCCCGGGCAGTGACCGGGCCATGTGGTCGGTGAGCCGCGCGGGCTGCGGCCCGGCCGACGCGGGCTCCGGTTCCCCGGACGTCCAGGCGTCCAGGTCGAGCAGCACGACCTCGGCGAAGCGCGTCGCGTCACAGACCACGACCGCCGCCCGGCCGGCCCCGGCGGCGACCGAGCATCCGCTGACCCCGGTGCCGGCGGGCAGCGGGGAGGCGCTGATCCCGTCCGCGCCCAGCCGGTACAGCCGGGTGGCGCCCCGGTCCCTGGCGCAGAACAGGATGTCGTCGCCGTGGAACTGCGGCATTGCGCCCGGGTATCCGGGGCCGCCGCCCATGACGTTGCGGTCCAGGGCGGCGCTGAGGGACACCGGCGCGGAGCCGTCCATCGGCTGGCGCAGCAGCTCCGCGTGGCCGACGCCGAACGAGGTCCGGCCGACGACGAGCAGCGCTGACCCGTCGGGGAACCAGCCCACCGGACCGGCGAGGCCGTCGGCGGGTCCGACCCGGCGGGGCTCGGGCGCGTTCTCCCCGACCCCCACGACATGGGCGGCCGAGGGACCGAACACGGCGGCGTCCGCAGTGGTCTGCGCCGGGTAGGCGAGCCGGGTGCCGTCGGGCGACCAGCTCGGCGGGCCGACGTGCCGGTCGCCCTCGGTGAGCTGTACGACCTCGCCCGAGTCCACCTCCACCACGAACAGCTGACTCCGGAGCGAGCCGATCAGGCCCGCCCCGTCCGCCTTCCAGCCGAGGGCGTCGATGACCACCGGCGCGCTGTCCTCCCGGTACGCCTCGGGGGCGGCGAAGGCGATGCGTGACCCGTCCGGGCTCCAGACCGGTGTGCCCGCCCCGGCCGGGCAGTTGGCGGGCGTGGTGAGCGCCACGGCCTCTCCCCCGTCGGCGGGCAGCAGCTGGAGCTGCCCGGCGCGCAAGAAGGCCAGCCGTGTCCCGTCCGGGGACCAGCGTGGCGCGGTGTCCGCCGGTCCGTGGGTGAGGCGCCGGGCCGGGCCGCCCCCGCCACGTACCTCCCAGATCGAGCGGATCACGCGGTCATTTCCGGCGTCCTGGGTGGTCAGGGTGTACGCGACACGCTCGCCGTCGGGCGACAGCGCGGGATCGCCCGGAATCTCGAACCGGTACAAGTCGTCGATCGTCAGCGGTCGGGTCATGACGCCTCCTCGGCGAGGGCAAGGTCCGGTACACAGGAGATGAGGTCGCGGGTGACCGGGTGCTCCGGGTGCTCCAGCACCCGTCCGGTGGGGCCGCGCTCGACGAGTTGTCCGCCGTCCATCACGGCGACCTGGTCGCAGAGGTAGCGGACGACCGCGAGGTTGTGGGATATGAAGAGCATCGCGAAACCCAGTTCGCGCTGGAGGCGGCGCAGCAGATTGAGCACCGCGCCCTGTACGGAGACGTCCAGCGCCGAGGTGATCTCGTCCGCGATCAGCACGGCGGGCCGGGCGGCCAGGGCCCTGGCGAGGGCCACCCGCTGGCGCTGTCCGCCGGAGAGGGCGTCCGGGGTGCGCGCGCCGCGGGCGGGGTCGATGCCGACCAGTTCGAGGTAGCGCGCCACTTCCGCGTCGCGCGCGGCGCGGCGTTCGCGGGCCGGTGCCCGGCGCCCGGGCGCCCCGCCGGACAGCGCCTCGGCCACGGACGCGCCGACGGTCATACGCGGGTCGAGCGAGGCGTACGAGTTCTGGAAGACCAGCTGTACGGGGCTGCGCCCGCGCCGGCGCGCGACTTCGGTCCCGTCGACCAGCACCCGCCCCGACTGCGTCGGCGCCAGCCCCACGACGGCCCTGCCGAGGGTCGACTTCCCCGACCCCGACCCGCCCACCAGTCCGGTCACCGTTCCTTCCGGCACCAGCAGGTCGACGTTCTCCACGGCGGTGAACCGGCCGTAGCGCACCGTGATCCCGCGCAGTTCGAGTGAGCTCATGACCGTGCCTCCGTTGCGTACGACGTGGCCGCGACGGGTCCGCCGGCCGCTTCCGTCCCGACCGGGTACCAGCAGGCGACCTGTCTGCCCGGTCCGAAGCCGGTCAGTTCGGGGGCGGCTTCGTGGCAGCGGTCCCGGGCGCGTTCGCAGCGCGGCGCGAACGGGCATCCCGTGCCGGTCTCCCCCGGTTCCGGCGGCCGGCCGGGGATGGTGGCCAGTTCCATGCCGGGGTCGGTGGTCATGGTCGGGACCGCCCCCACCAGTGCCCGGGTGTACGGGTGGGCGGCGCCGCCGAGCAGTTCGGTGACCGGAAGGTTCTCGACGATCACACCCGCGTACATCACGAGGATCCGTTCGCAGACCTGGGCGACGACGGCGAGGTCGTGGGAGATCAGCAGCAGCGCGGCGCCGGAGTCCGCGCGCACCTCGGCGAGCAGGCCGAGGACCTGTTGCTGGACCGCCACGTCGAGTGCGGTGGTGGGCTCGTCCGCGATGATCAGTTTCGGCTTCCCCATCAGTCCCATCGCGATGACGGCCCGCTGCCGCATCCCGCCGGAGTACTCGTGCGGCCGCTGCCGGGCACGGCGTTCCGGCAGGGGGATGCGGACGGCGCCGAGCCGGTCGACGGCGCGCGCCGCGGCCTGTGCGCGGCCCGCCCCCAGGTGCACCTCTGCCACCTCGGCGAGCTGCCGGCCCACGCGCAGGGCGGGGTTCAGCGAGGCCATCGGGTCCTGGAAGACCATGGCCAGTTCGGTGCCGAGCCGCGGGTCCGCCCGCGGGTCGTTCCCGTCGAAGCGCAGGGTCCCGGCCGAGACGCTGCCCGGATACGGAACGAGATCGGCGAGTGCCAGCGCGCTCAGGCTCTTGCCGGACCCCGATTCACCGACCAGGCCGACGGCCTCGCCCGCGCCGATGTCCAGCGAGATGCCGCGTACGGCCTGCCGTCCGCCGGGGAACGTCACCCGCAGATCGCGCGCCCGGACCAAGGCCCCGCCGTCGGCGTCGGTGTCGGTGTCGGAGTCGGTGTCGGAGTCGGTGTCGGTGTCGGCAGCCGTGTCCCCGGACGTCCTCGACGGCTGCGGCGGCGCCGGCTCCGGTGCCTGCGGCGCCCGCCGGCCACCGGCCTGCGCGAGCACCTCACCGACCAGACCGAACATCAGCCCCGTCAGGATCACCGCCGCGCCGGGCGCCAGGGCTGCGACCGGGTTGACGAAGATGCGGTTCAGCTGTTCGTTGAGCAGCCGCCCCCAGTCGTACTGCGGGGGCTGTACGCCGAGTCCGAGGAACGAGAGGCCGGAGAAGGCGACCAGAATGCCACCGGCGGCCTGGGTGGCGAACAGCACGGACGGTTCGGCGATGTTGGGCAGCAGATGACGTACCACCAGGTTGAAGCGGCCCACACCGAGGATCCGTGCCGCTGCCACGTAGTCGGAGCCCGCGACCGACGCCGTCAGGTTCTGTACCAGCCGGGCCATGGGCGGGACCATGGCCAGCCCCACGGCGAACACCGCTCCGGTGGTGCCCACCCCGAAGATCGTGGCGAGGAAGAGCAGGAACAGCAGCCCCGGAAAGGCCACCAGTACGCCGACCGTCGCGGTGATCAGCCGGCCCGGGCGCCGGCCCACGACCGCCGGGGCGACGCCTAGGAGCAGCCCGCCGCCGACTCCGATCACGGCGGCCAGCAGGGTGAGTCGCAGGGTCGGCCGGGTCGCCACCACGACACGGGCGGCGATGTCCCGGCCGAGCTGGTCCGTACCCAGCAGATGGGCGGCGCTGCTGCCCTGGTTGATCGCGTCCGTGTCGATCTGCGCGGCACGGTCGCCGAGCAGCACGGGGCCGAGGACGGCGACGAGCGCGACCAGCAGGCAGGCGGCGACCGCGGTGACGCCGATCGGCGTCCGGAGGGTGCGGCCGAGCCGGTTCCGCAGCGGGCCGTCATGGTCCTGATGAGACATCGTCAACTCCCGCGGACGGTGGACTGGGGGTCGGCGACGGCCACGGCCACGTCGACGGCGAAGGTGATCAGCAGTGCGGCGGCCCCGTAGACCAGCACGACGCCCTGGACCAGCGGGTAGTCCTTCTCGGTGATCGCCTGGACGATCGTGGTGCCGAGGCCGGGCCAGGCGAAGACGTTCTCGACCAGCACGGTACCGGCGAGCAGCGAGCTGAACAGCAGGCCGCTCAGGGTGAGCGAGGAGGTCAGCAGATTGGGCAGGGCGTGCCGCAGGTAGCGCAGCCGGGCCGGGAGCCGCTTGGCCCGCGCGGTCCGCATGTAGTCCTCGCCGAGCACCCGCAGGGTCTCCACCCGGACGATGCGCGACAGCGTCGCCGCCGGTACGACGGTCAGGGCCAGCACCGGCAGTACGTAGGAGTCCACGCCGCCCCGCGAGGCGACCGGGAAGAGCGGCCACGCCACGGCGAACGCCGCGATCAGGCCCACCGCCAGCAGGAATTCGGGCACCGCGCCCAGGAAGCCGGTGACCCCGGTGAACGCGAGTTCGCCGCGCCGTCTGCGGCCGTCCTTGGTCAGCACCGCGGCCGTCATGCCGACGGGGACGGCGATCAGCAGGATCAGTACGAATGCGGGAACGGCGATCTGCAAGGTGGCCGGGAGCCGGCCGGAGATGATCTCCGACACCGGCATCCGGGCACCGATCGACTCGCCCAGCCTGCCCTGGAGGAGATTTCCGACGAAGTCGCCGTACTGCTTCGGCAGCGACTGGTCCAGGCCGAGCGACTCCCGTCGGGCGGCGACCAGGGCCGGGTCGGCGGCGGTGCCGAGTGCCGCCCGTACCGGGTCGCCGGGGATCAGGTGGATCATCGCGAAGGCGGCCGTGACCAGTGCCCCGATCGACACCAGCAGCCGCCATGTGCGGCGCAGGACGAATCCGGCCCAGGGGCTGCGAACCCTGGCCCCCAGGGAGTTCAGGGTGATCGTCGCCATCAGCCGGCGCTCCGGCGCAGGGTGCTCGGGACGATGCCGCTGCCGTCCACCTCGAAGGTGACGCCCTTGCCGTAGTACCGGTTCGCCTTGCTGACGATCGGTGCGATGTCGGCATTCTTGACCAGGGCGGCGTCGGCGGCGTCCCACAGGGCGCAGCCGGAGGCGCCGGGCTTGGCCGAGGCCTGGGCGGCCAGCCGGTGGTACTCGGGGTTGGAGACGGAGCCGAAGTTGTTGCCCTTCGGCGGTGGCGGACCGTCGTAGAACTGGGTCAGCTGGTCGGGGAGCGTGACTCCGATGGGCGCCCAGGCGATGTCCCAGTCACCGCCGCCGAGGGTGCTGACGATGCTGCCGGAGCCCCTGGGCTTCGCCGTCGCCCTCACGCCGAAGGCGGTCCACTGCTGGACGGCCAGTTCGACCGCCGAGGCGACCTGCGGGCCCTGGTTGGTCGCGTAGCTGAGACCGACCGCGAGGGGTTTGCCGTCCTTGGTCCAGGTGCCGCCGCTCTTCGTCCAGCCGGCCTCGGTGAGCGCGGCGGCGGCCTTCGCCGTGTCATGGGCGGGGAGGTTGCCCTTGACGGTGTCGCCGGAGCAGGGGGTGGGGGCGATCTCGCCTATCCGGGTCGCCGGCCGGCCCTTCCCGCCGGTGGCGACGTTCCCCAGCTGTTCGAGGTCGAGTACGGAGACCAGGGCCCTGCGTACCGCGACGTCGGCGGTCGGGCGGCCGGCGGCCTGGTTGAACAGCAGTTGTCCGAACAGCGCCTCCAGGCCCCGGTACGTCACCCCGGCCGCGTCGAGGCGGTCCTGGTCGGCGCCGTTGATGAGGGCGACATTGATCTGCCCGGCCATGAGGAGGTTGGCCGCGGTCGACTCGTTGGCGACCACCTTGACCACCACCTTGCCGGGAAGTCCGGCACCGGTGGATCCGCGTGGCCCCCAGCTGTAGCCGTCCCGTTTGACGTAGGTGTAGTGGTCGCCCGGAACCGCTTCGGTCAGTCGGTAGGGGCCGCTCGCGTTGGTGGTCCTGGCCAGTGCGGTCGGCTTCGCAAGGCTGTTCTTGCACAGCAGCGGCAGCAGCCGGGACATCTGCACGATGAACGGGGCGGGCTTCGTCGTGGTGACGGTGACTGTCCGGGCCGCCTTGTCGGCCTTCGCCACAGCGGTGACGGGGACGGAGAGGCCGAGCATCGGCGACTGGTTCTTCGGATCGGCGATGTGGTTGTACTCGGCGGCAACGTCCTCGGCGGTGAGCGCCGAGCCGTCCTCGCAGGTGACCCCGGACCGGATGGTGAACGTCGCCGAGGTGGTCGTGGCGGACCATTTCTCGGCCACTCCGGGAATCGGCGAGCCGTCGGCGTCGAAGTGCACGAGGGTGTCGTACGCGAAGGAGTTCATCGCCAGTGCGGTGCTGACCAGTGCCGTGGTGGGGCTGAGGCTGCCGGGATCACCGGCGACGGCGACCACCACCGTCGAAGCGCCGACACCGCCGGCGGAGGTGCCGCCGCCGCACGCGGTCGTGGTACCGACCAGGCCGAGCACCGTGACCACCGCGGCCGCCACCCGGGTCCTGCGGGGCGTTCTGTTCCTGGTCTCCGTGCCTGCGGTGCTGGCCATGGTCACCTCCGAGGGAGCGGCACTCCGCCGCCGAGTGAGGGAACAGTAGGCAGCGCGGCACCGGCTCCGAGTGGTGGCACCGCACAAAAAACGGGCCCCCCGACGGTGCGCCGCACCGAAGACGGACCCGAGGCCCCAATGATCGCGGACGAAGGGGTTCCGGCAGTGGGAAATCCGATCGCGAGGGAGACCCGCCGCGTGAAAACCTGTGGCGCATGACCCCCCAGCGCCAGATACGGGCCGACTTCGACGCCCGGACGATCGTCGTCTACCAGGCGTACTCACCGGCGGTTGCCGAACCGGCCCTGCGGGCGCAGCGCTTCGTGCCGCCGTTCTCGTTCCGCCGGATGACCTGGATCAAGCCGTCGTTCCTCTGGCTCATGCACCGCAGCAACTGGGCGCAGAAGCCGGGCCAGGAACGGATCCTCGCGGTACGGATCACCCGGGCCGGATGGGAGGAGGCTCTCTCGCAGGCCGTGCTGACGACGGCCGACCCGTCAGCCGTCGCCCGGTCTCCCGTGCATGTCCAGTGGGATCCCGAGCGCTCGCTGCGGGGAGCCGCGCTCAACCACTACAGCATCCAGGTCGGGGTCGGACGCGGTCTGATCCGTACGTTCGCCGAGGAGTGGGTCGTCGACCTCACCGACGTGACGCCCCGCGTCCAGAAGATCGCGGCGCTCAGACAGAACGGCCGGTCCGCGCAGGCCCAGCGGCTGCTGCCGCCCGAGCGGGTCTGTCCGGTGCCCCCGGTCGTGGCGAAGAACCTTCGTATCGACTCCTGAGACCGGGCCCGCCCGGTGCGCGCGCGAGCCCGCCATCGCCGTGAGCGGAGTGCGCGCGAAGGACTGCTCGCAGACGTAGGCGTGCACGGTGCAGCCGCGGCCGATGGTGATCCGCGTGGACTCCTACGGCCGCGGGCAGGCCGCTCCGGGCGCTACGGCGGCGGCTTCGTCCTCGGCGGGGCACCGGTACCGCGTCCGTTGTACCCCCTACAGCGGTGGCTCGGCGAAGAGTTCGAGCAGCCAGCGCGCGCCCTCCGCGTTGCCGGCCCGGCCGCCGCCGATGGACGCACCCGGGAAGAGCCGCCCCCAGGAGCAGGCCCGGCCGATCGCCCCGAGCCGCCAGGCCCGACTCAGCGCACGCCGCAGCTCGGCCGTCGTGCGGCCGTCGTCCGTCCACGGTTCCAGGTAGGCGTCCCGCAGCCGGGCCGGCGCTTCGGGCCCGAACCGCTCGCGGGCCGCACGGGCGGGGACGAGGAAGCTGCAGAAGGGGTGGGAGACGACCGCGTCGCCCCAGTCGAAGAAGGTGAACCGGCCCGGCTCCGGTGCGAAGAGCTGGCCGTCGTGCAGGTCGGAGTGGTCGAGCGTGTCCGCGACGCCCACTCCCGCGAGCTCCTCGCACCACTCGACGAGCCGGGGGCGCAGCTCGGCCAGGGCCCGGCGGTCGGCGGGCTCCAGCGCGGTGTTCTCGGCCACGATCCGGTCGAAGGTCTCCGGGAGCGCGGCGGTGCGCGCACCGGGGACACCGAGCCGTTCGATCTCGTCGGCGTACGGAGCGAGGGCGCGTTGCATCCCGGCGTACTGCCGCAGCGGTTCCTCCCAGGCACGCGGATCGACCGCGCTACGGGCCGCGGCCGAGTCGAGTGCGTCGCGGAAGAGCGTGCCGCCGTCCGGCAGCAGCGACCAGCCCCGGGCCGCGTCGACGGCGAGCGGCCGCAAGACGTACGCCGGCACCCAACAGGCCAGCGCCTCGGTCAGCCCCGCCTCGAAGGCGCTGGCGGGCGGATTGGCCTTGAACCACACGGCGTCGCCGCCCGCGACGGACATCCGCACCAGCACGGACCACGGCCGGAGCCTCACCTTGCGTGGCCCGGTTTCGCGCAGCCCGTGCGCGGCGAGCCCGCGCTCCGCCCATCCGAGGGCCTCCGCCCGCCAGTCCTCCTGTGCCCAGGGCGTCACCGCGTCCGGGTACTGTCCTCGGTCCACCGCTACCGCCGCGTCACTTCGCATCGCACCATCCCACCACCGTGCCGGTCGGCCCTTCATCCGAATTTCCGGTGAGGGCGCGCGGCGAGGCACCGGGCGATGCGGGACCGGGATCTCGCGGGCTCGGTGCCCCGCTCCCCCGGCCGTTCGGCCGGGCGATAGCGTGAGTGACATGACGATCGAGCGTGCTGCAGGCCGGATTTCCGTCACCGCGTTGACCGTGCTTTCCGGTCTGCATGTTGCCTGGGGGCTGGGCTCGACATGGCCGCTGCCCGACCGGGAAACCTACTCCGACGTGGTGGTCGGCCGCCCGAACCCACCTGGCCCGGCGGCGTGTTTCGCGGTGGCGGGCGCATTGGGGACCGCGGCGCTGCTCGTCGCGGGCAGGCCGCGGCGGCGCCCGGCGCTGTCCCGGGTCGGCGCGGCCGGCGTCGCGGGCGTACTCTCTCTGCGCGGTGCGGCCGGGCTCGCGGGCCGGACGGACCTGCTGGCCCCGGGATCCGTCTCGCCCCGCTTCCGGCGCCTGGACCGGCTCGCCTACTCGCCGCTGTGCCTCGCCCTCGCAACCTCGACCGTGATCGCCACCGCCCGGCGCGAGGGGTAGCCGGTTTCTCCCGGACCCGGTCGACACGACAGGGGTCTCACGGCCGGGAGAAGCGGCAGGACGAGCGCGGCCTACTGCCGCATCTCTCCCGCGCCGATCATCCCGAGACTGTCGATCGCCGCGGGGGACAGCCTCGATTCCTCCAAGCCCGACAAGGGCATCCACGTGACGGCAGAGGTGGAGTCGTCGGTCCTGGTCACCGCGATCGGTCCGGGTTTGAGGTCGACCAGGTAGAAGAGCCCCACGAGGTTCCAGTTCACTCCGAGCCGGTGAGCGGTGTACGCCCGGGCGTCCACCAGCCGTGCGTCAAGAAGTTCGAGGCCGGTCTCCTCGTGGAGTTCACGTTCCAGCGTCTCACGCGGCTGCTCGCCGGGATCGATGCCTCCGCCGGGCAGGTGCCACAACCCCGACAGGAAGACCGGTGAGCTGTCCGAGAGCCGTGTCAACAGCAGCCGGCCCTCCGCGACAGCGATTGCATACGCCGAGACGCGTGAACGTACGTCGCTTCCCACCTTTGTCCCTCCGGGCATCGAGGTCCAGGGCTCCGGACGAGCCGTACGGGACAAGCTATCGGTCACACCAAAGGAGTCCGGATTCGGGCCGGAAGACACCCCCGCCTATCGATGCCCCAGCGTGCCCCGGACGAAGGCGGCCTGGCCCGCATGCTGCAGATCGTCCGAGATGACACTGATCAGCCGGACCCCGAGCGTGACCGGCGGCGACCATGCCTCGTCGACGATGCGGTCCAGGGCCCCGTCGTCGAGCCCCCGCACGAACTCGACGGTCCGGTCGTGGACCGCATCGTGGTACCCGAGCAACAGCTTCGCCGAGCGCACCTGCACCGCCGCGACATCAGCGCTGCTGTGTCCGTACCCGGTGGCCTCCTTCGCGAAGGGCAGATCGAAGCGGGAGGCCCAGTCCTCGGAGAACCAGACCTGTTCGACACCGGCTGCGTCGGAGACGTGGTCGTCCTGGATCCGGGTGAGATGCCATACGAGCCAGCTGATCGAGTTCGCACTGTCGTCGGGACGGGCATGGAGGTCGGCGCGTGAAAGGCCCTCGACCGCCGAGTGCACCGTCTCCCGGACGCGGGTGAACGCGTCGGTCAAAAGGTCAGCACTGTTCATGCCCTCACCATCACCGCTGCGGGCCCGCCGCCCCGCCATCGACACGCACCGCGCCCCGCCGTCCGCGTAGGGTGGCCGCATGCTCTGACACCTGCCCGGAAGCCGGGCGCCGCCATGGCCTCCCTCGTACCCGAACCGGTCCGGAACCGACGAAGGAGACTTCCCATGAGCACCTCCCGCCCCATCGACGTCCCCGACGCGTTCGCCGCGTCCTACGGCGAGAACGGTGGTGCGTCGGCCCATGCCTGGATCGCCGCGCTGCCCGGACTGGCCGCGGACTTCCTGGACCGCTGGAACCTGCGGCTGGACGGCGCCGCGGCGCACGGCATGGCTTCGCTCGTACTGCCGGTGACGTGCGCGGACGGTGCGCCCGCGGTGCTGAAGCTCCAGCAGGTCACCGAGGACAACATCGACGCCGCGCCGGGCCTGCGGGCGTGGAACGGCAACGGTGTGGTGCGCCTGCTCGACCACGATCCGGGCACCGGCACCATGCTGCTCGAACGGCTGGACGAGGCACGGCCGCTGTCGGCGGTGACCGACGACACGGCCGCCGTGCAGATCCTCGCCGAGCTACTGGCCCGCCTGGTCGCGGTGCCCGCGCCACCGGGCTTTCGACAGCTGGCCGGCATCGCCGCGGCCATGCTCGACGAGGCACCGCGCGCCGTGCCCATGCTCCATGACCCGGCCGAACGGCAACTGGTGCGCACCTGCGCGTCCGCGGTGGCCGAACTCATCGGCGAACCGGGCGACCGCCTGCTGCACTGGGATCTGCACTACGACAACATCCTCGCCGGACAACGGGAACCGTGGCTGGCCATCGATCCCGAGCCCCTGGCCGGCGACCCCGGGTTCGAACTGTTGCCGGCCATGGACAACCGCTGGGCCGAGGTGGTGGCGACCGGCGATGTGACAGGCACGGTGCTCCGCCGCTTCGACCAGCTGACGGAGGTGCTCGACCTGGACCGGCGGCGGGCGACCGGCTGGACACTGGGCCGCGTCCTGCAGAACGCGTTGTGGGACATCGAGGACGGGAAGACCGCCCTGGAACCGGCCCAAGTCACCATTGCCAGAGTCCTGTTGAGCCGATGAAGGCAGGGGCAGTACCGCCGGGGTCCGTCCGGTCCGGGAGACGGCTTCGCGGCCACGGCCTACAGCATGGTGTACTGCCTGCGCACCTCGTCGAACTCTCGACTCGGTGGCCGTTTTCATTCCGGTCGCAGTCATCGCCTGGGTTTGATGGGTGCTCAGCCACCTGCATGGTTGACCGCACGGTCATCGGAGTGTGACCGCCGGTCCCCGCCGAGGGGGCAGTCGCGTGACCCGGGCCAGGCGACGCAACGATTCGACCGGCGCCATGCGGTCGAACGTACTGGTCGTGACGAGCACCTCGTCGGCGCCGGTCTCCTCGATGGCCCTTTCGAGCTCGGTGACGACTTCGTCCTCCGTGCCGTGGAGTGGCCGGTCAGCCCGTTCTCGTGGAAGCGGCGTTCCTTGTGCGACGCCCGAGCTCGTCAGGATTCCCCCGGCCCCGTACCGCGTCCTGCCGGTACGGGGCCGGGGGGTGGGAAGCGCCCCCCTCCCGGGCTCACTCCATGGGGTAGATGTCCCCGCTCGCCATGCCGCTGACCTGCTCACTCTCCGATTCGATCCGGCGGGCCTTCTCCTTCAGGCGCCGACGTTCCTCGGGGTCGGTGGTGCGCTCGGCTTCGGCCTTCAGGTCCTTCACCTTGGCCCGCATCTGCCGCACGCGACTGCGGAGTTCGTCGGAATCACTCATGATCACTCCTTGTATGTGCCGGCCCCGTCACGGACCCGGGCCCGCCCGTCCAGCGCTCGGCCGCTGGGTCAGCCCCGGGACCGGTGCCATGGGCACCTGGACGCCTGCGCGCGTGACCAGCGGGGCCTGGCGCTCAGGAATCCGAGGCCGATGCCCATCATCCAGAAGTCCTTGGCCAGCGGGGTGCCGGCCTCGGTGGGCCGGAGGCTTCCGGGCTCCCGCATGCCGGGAACCCGCAGATAGAGACCGATCAGGCCGCTGGAGAACCCGGTCAGCGCCAGCCCGGCGAGCCGGGTCGGCACCATGGGCGCGAGCAGCGTTCCGCCGACCGTGATCTCCGTCCAGGCGAGCAGCCGGGTGAATCGCCGGGGCTCGATCTTCTTCAGGAACGGGTAGGCGACACAGGCCATGCCGTGCAGACCTTCGGCCGTCTCCGCGTCGGCCTTCAGCTTGCCCAGGCCGGTGTTCAGGATGAATGCGCCAATGGCGAGGCGAGGGGGCACGTCACGCAGTTGGAAAGTCGTCATGGGAGCCTCCGTCCTGTACCGGGCCCCTCGTCGAGCTTAGCCAGTGGGCGCCGGTGGCGCTTCGCGGGAAGGAGCCCCGCCGCGGGCCCGGCGTCGCGCCGTCCGCCGGATCCTCCGTGAATCAGGCACTCGGGCCAGGTCCAGGGCATCGGACGAGCCATGGTTCCGAATTCAATGATTCAGTCCGCAGGGGTTGCTTCCGCGTTGCCCACCACCGCGACCCGCTGTTCCCCGCTCATGGTCTGCGAGGGGGCGCCCGGCCGGCTTCCGGGCGACGGGCGGAGTCGGTGACACCGGAGGGGTTTCGGCCGGATGAGGGTGGATGACGGTGGATTGACCACCGGACCGCAGTGCGGCCGTACCGGCAATGTCGACTTCTGTTGATCACGGAGCAACCTCGGGCGCGCGAGCGCCGTCTTGATCCACAGCGAAGCGGTTCGCCGCGAGCGACGAGCCACGTCCGCCCCCTCACGAACACCCGGGTCCACCCGTGAGGTGTCTATGCATTGAATGTATACATGGAGTGCATAGTTGTTGTCCGTCCCGATTCGATCCGGCCGCGCACGAAAGGCCCTCATGCACAGCAAGGCACTGGCGCCCGAGTACCAGGGTGCTCTCACCAAGATGTCCGTGAACTCCTCTCTCACCGACGTACTGGCAGAAGGAGTACGTCACTTGAGGAAGGCCGAGCTCTCCGGTTCGCCGCAGGAGGTGGCCCGGTGCGGGCTCGCCGTCGCCGAGGCGCACCGTCGGCTGGGTAATGTGGTGGAAGCCGATCGGGCCTGGAAGGCGAGTTATCGGTCCGCTCGCTCGGCGGGTGATCTCGGGGCGATGGCCTGGGCGTTGTGGAGTGGTGGGACGCTGGCCAGGCAGCGGGGTGAACTCAGGCTTGCTTTCCGGTTGTTGGGGCTTGCGGCGGATATGGGCAAGCGGGGCGGGGACGTCGTTGCCCGGGGCTACTCCCTGGCCGGTCTTGCCGAGACCGGCCGAATACAGGGCGACTACCGGACCGTCGCCGCGCTGCACGAACAGCTGCTCGCAGAAGCACGCGCGCGCGGCGAGGCGCGTCACACGGTGTGGGCGCTGGAGGGGATCGCACAGATCCACCGCAACACCGGCTCGCTCGACACGGCCTTGGCCATGTTCGAGGAGGCGGCCGAGCTGGCGGGCAACGCGGACGACCGGCGCGGCCGGGCGTGGGCGCTGCGCGGCATGGCCGACATCATCTCCCTGCGGGACGATCCGGAGCGCGCCCTCGCGCTGCTCGCGGAGGCCGAACTCACCTGCCGTGAGATGAATTTGTCCAGTGCACTGGCCTACAACCACAAGATGCGGGCCAATGTCCTCTTCCGCGCCCGCCGGTACGAGGAGGCGCGCGCGATGTACGAGGAGGCGCTCGCGGAGTTCGGCGCCATGACCGAACCCCGGGGCCAGGCGCTGGCCCGGCTCGGCCTCGTCAAATCGCTCGCCCGGCTGGGCCGCGACCGGAGCGAAACCGCGGCCGATCTGCACGAGTTGCGCCGCACCCTGGACCGGATCGGCCTGCTCAATGCCCGGGACATGGTCGACAAGGCGTACGCCGAACTCGGTGTGGCACCGGTCGACGGCGACACGGACGGGAAGAGCCGACGACGATGACGCCACCGCCCGCAACCCAGCAACAGTCCGCGGCGCCGGAGGTGCTCGCCCGCTGCCGCGACCTCGTGCGCCCCGCGCTCGCACAGGCCGTACGGCGGCTGCATCCGTGGCACGCGGAGATGGCCGCCTTCTCCCTCGGGTGGAGCGCGGCGGACGGCAGCCCCGCCCCGGGCTCACAGGGCAAGGGGCTCCGCCAGGCCCTCACCCTGCTCAGCGCCGAGGCCGCCGGCGCACCGGCCGAGAACGCGGTGGTGGGCGCGGTCGCCGTGGAACTGATCCATGTCTTCTCCCTCCTCCACGACGACATCATGGACGGCGACGAGACCCGCAGACAGCGCGCCACCGTGTGGAAGGCATACGGCACCGGACCGGCGATCCTCGCAGGTGACGCGCTCTTCGCACTGGCCGTGCAGACCCTGGCCGACTCACCCGGGAAATACAGCGCAACAGCAGTCCGGCACCTCGCCGCGACACTGACCGACCTGGTCCGCGGCCAGGCCGACGACCTCCTCTTCGAGTCCCGGCCGTGGAACGGCCCCCAAGCAGTCCAGCCGCACGAGTACCGGCGAATGACCGAACACAAGACCGGCGCACTGCTCGGCTGCGCGACCGGCCTGGGCGCCGTACTCGCGGGCGCCCCCGCCCCGACCGTCGACGCACTCACCCAGGCGGGCCGCCACCTCGGGATGGCATTCCAGGCAGTGGACGACCTCCTCGGCATCTGGGGCGACCCCGAGATCACGGGCAAGCCCGTACACAGCGATCTACGCCGACTGAAAAAGACCTACCCCGTCCTCTCGGCCCTGGCCACGGACCAGCCCGCCGCACAACAGCTCGCCACACTGCTCGCCACCGGAAACCCACTCGACGCCACCGACATCCAACACGCCGCCGAACTCATCGAAGAAGCCGGCGGACGCACCGCCACCCTGACCGAAGCCCACCACCACCTCGACAACGCCCGCCACAGCCTGGAAAGTGTTCCGCTCACCCCGGCCGCACTCGACGAAATCCTCACGCTGCTCCCGTTCCTCATCGACCGCACCCGCTGACCCCGCCGCCCCGGGACCGGTGGCCGGTCCCGCCGTCCGCGAATCGTCAGCCGGTGAGCCCGGAGATGGACTCCCCCGCGACGGCCGCGGGGCCCCGGGGTGGAGCACCTCGGGGCGATGGACCAGGCGGGGCCGCGGCTGGGCGACGGGAACGGCGATGTCGGGGGGCGTCGATCCGGTGGGCGTCGGCGAGACCGAAGAAACAGGCGTCGGCGAGGCCGAAGAAACAAAAGGGAACGCCGGTGTTCAGGGGGTGGCCCGCAGGGAGGAGGGCCGCGAGGGGTGACCGTCGTTCATCGCGCGTCGTGGAAGACGAGGCCGAGGGTGTGGCGACGGCCGGAGCGGACGGTGCTGACGCCGTGCCGCATGGGCGCCTTCGACCAGCCACGCCTGGCGGCGACCGGGCGGTCACGGGTGGTGAAGACCAGCCCGCGGCCCTGGGGCAGAGTGGTGGCCGATCCGCGTGACTGTGCGCGGGGGCGCTGTTCGGTCATGACGAACTCGCCCCCGGTGTAGTCGGTGCCGGGCACGTCGAGGCCGATGACGACCTGGAGCGGGAAGAGCATGTCGCCGAATACGTCGCGGTGCAGCGCGTTCCAGTCGCCGGCACCGTAGCGCAGGAGGATCTGGGCGCACTTGGACTGTCCCGCTGCGTGACACAGGGCGATCCACTCGGCCAGCTCGTCGGGCCATGGCGCCGATGTGCCGAGCTTCGCGGACCAGTCACGGGCGATGCGCAGCAGGTGCGGATAGAACGCCGCGCGCAACTCCCGTACCACTTCGGGCAGATCGTGGGTGAAGTAGCGGTACTGGCCGGAGCCGAAGCGGTGGCGGACCATGTCGACGGTGGAGCGGAAGCGTTCGGCCTCGTCGTACAGCGTGGCGATCTCCCGGCACTGGGCGGGGGTGAGCAGCCGCCCGGTCGGCGCGCTGCCGTATGCGGCGATCTCTGCGGTGAGCGCGGTCCAGTCGGTGGCATCGACCAGCTCGCGCACGGTTCCGGTCGGGGACGTTGTGTCGATCACGGCTCTGGTTCCTGGTTCCTGGTGCTGGTACTGGTGCTGGTTGCTCATGTCCTGGCTTCGATTCCTGGTTCCGGCCACGGCCCCGGATCGATGTCGCGACGGGGCCCCTGCGATCGATGCTGGCCGACCCCGGGCATCGAGTCCGGCGCTATTCGGACATTGCGCTGCTCGGGCGCGGTGTGCTCCCGCTGATTCGGCCGCACGGAAGGCTCGCCCGGCCCTGCGACCGGCGATGCGGCGATGCGGCGATGCGGATCATTCGCGCCGGCCCCTGCCGGACATGCGACCGTGGAAGGACACCATGCGCTCCGATGAGGGAGGTCCCGGATGCCTGCACAGCCGCTCGACGGGACGACGCTGGAGGAGCTGGTCGCCGATGCCATCGCCGCCCCGTCCATGCACAACGCCCAGCCATGGCGGTTCCGGTACCGGTCCTCCAGCAGGACTCTTACGCTCCGGGCGGAGTTCGACCGTGAGATGCCCGAGGCCGACCCCTCCACTCGCGCCCTGCACGTGGGGTGCGGCGCGGCCCTGCTGAATCTGCGGGTGTCGGCCACCCACCGGGGCCTCGATGCGGTGACCGCACTGCTTCCGGTGCCCGTCGACCCCGCCGTCCTGGCGACGGTCCGCCTGGAGGAACGCGCCGAAGGCGCCGAGCGGCCGGCGGATGATAGGACCCTCGCCGCTCTGTACCCCGCGATCCCGCGCCGTCACACCAGCCGCTGTCCGTTCGACGACCGGGTGATTCCCGACACCGTCCGCACTCTCCTCGCCGAAGCGGCCGGTGCCGAAGGGGCCGACTTCGCGTTTCTGCCGCCACAGCACCTGGAGGTCGTGCTCCTGCTGATCCGGGACGCCGAGGGGTTCGATCTGCACGACCCGGCGAGGGACGCGGAGCAGCGCTACTGGACCCGGGACACGAAGGCGCAGGCACCGGTCGACGGCGTCCCGGACTACGCCTTCGGCCCCATCGACGCGTCGGACAGAGCGATCAACCGGGATTTCGCGGGCACGGACATCATCCCGGGCCGGGCCCGCGTCCGCTTCGAGGACCGGCCGCAACTCGCCCTGCTCCGTACCGCGCGCGACCGCCCGGCCGACTGGTTGCGTGCCGGTCAGGCCCTGGAACGTGTCCTGCTCACCGCCGTACTGCACGGGCTGGTCGCCTCCTTCGCGACCCAGCCCCTCGAATGGCCGGAGCTCCGGTGCCTCCTGCGCGCCCCGGCCCTCGGCACGGGGCACCCGCAGATGATCGTGCGCCTCGGTTACGGACCCGACGGACCGCGCACACCGCGCCGCCCCGTGGCCGAGGTGCTGACGATCGAGCCCTGAGGCGGGACGAGCTGCCGATCCGGGCGGCAGCGCCCCCTGACCGCGGCGGCGGCCGGTCGGGGGCGCATGCCCGTTCATGCTCCACACACCCCTGATCGCCACTTCCTGAAAAACAGTCAGGAGCCTATTCTGCTGCGTCGACCACGAGAACAAACGAATCGATGCTCGTGGCCGCGCTGGGGCGCGGCGGCATGGGGCAGGTGTTCCTCGGCCGGTCGCAGGGCGGCCGCATGGTCGCGGTGAAGCTGGTGAACCCGGAACTGGCCGGAAGCGGAATTCTGGCGGCGGTTCGCCCTGGAGGTCGAGGCGGCCCGGAGGGTCGGCGGTTTCTGCACCGCCCAGGTCGTGGACGCGGGAGCCGGTCACGGACCTCCGGTACCGGCGGTGCGGGTGAGCAGGTCCGCGACCCGGGCAATCATCTGGTTCTCCGCGCCGTCGCGGACGGTCGTCGGATGGTACGCGAGCACGAAGCGGCGCTGCTGGTCACGGGTGGAGAATGCGGCGTTCTCGTAGCCGTACGTCTCGCCGGTCTTGCCCCAGAAAGTGACACCGTTGACGACGGCCTGCTGCAATCCGGTGCTGTAGCGGGCCGGGGAGCCGTCCAGCATCCGCACGCCGTCCGGGGGCAGGGTGAACATCAGCTGAAGCAACTCCGGTGGGAGCAGCTCGCCGGAGAACAGCGCGGCAAGCAACCGGTCGAGGTCTCCCGTGGTGGAGATCATGTCGCCCTCGCCCCGGCTGGAGGACTGGTCGTATGCCGTGATGTCCCGCAGGCCGCCGTCGGCCATGGCCAGGTAGCCGTGCACATGACGGCCGTGGATGCCCGGGTCGTCGCCGGGGATTACGGTGTGTGCCAGGCCCAGCGGACGCAGAATGCGGGCCGCGACGGCCTCGCCGTACGGGCGGCCGGTCACCCTGTCGATGATCAGTGCGGCCAGTACGTAGTTGATGCCGCGGTATTCCTGTCGGGTGCCCGGAGCGAATTTGAGCGGTCCGTGCGTCGCCGTCGCCACCCACTCCTGCGGTGTCCAGTGGTCGAAGCGGTGGCGGAACACCTCCTGCGCGGTATCCGGCTCGGGAATGCCGATGTGGTCGGGCAGACCGCTGGTGTGGTTCAGCAGGTGCGCCACGGTGACACCGGCGAACCGGGCCGGCAGCAGACCCGGGAGGACGTGCCGCACCGAGGCGTCCAGCGCGACCCGGCCCTCGGACACCAGTTGCAGCATCACCGTGGCGACGAAGACCTTGGTGACGCTGCCGATCCGGACCTTGTCGTACGCCGTCACCGGCCGCCGTGTCCTGATGCAGGCCACACCCGAGGTGCCGTACCAGTGCCCGCCCGTGCCACCGACCCGCAGCTGGGCCGCGGTCGAGGGCGGGTGCGCCAGGTCGTCGATCGCCGCCCGCAGGCCCGCGTGATCCAGTGGTGGGAGCGGCAGGGGAGCTGCGGCGGCGCGACCGGCGGGCAGCACCACTCCGGCGGCCAGCGCCGCCGCACCCGACATGGCGATGCCGGCAAAGGTCCTTCGTGACATGTGCGTTGAGGTCATGTCACTCACAGTGCCGACAGCGGCGTGCCCGGACATCGGGGGCCGCCCCGGAGCGATCCCCCATCGCACCCCGACCCGTCCCGCACACGAAGTGGTCTTCCCGGCACCTCGCGCGATCGTTCCACACGCCGGAGCAGGTCGCCGCCACCGTCCACGCCGTTCCGATGCGCCGCAGCCCGGCCGCAGCCGCTCCCCGGAAACACCGGCACCTGCCGGGCCCACGGATCGCGAATCCCGCTCGCGAGCCACCGGCCGGACGCAAGCGATAGGCTCGTTGTGTAGGGCACGCGTTCCGATCACGGAGGCTGCCATGAGGGAGAACATCGAGTACTCGACTCCGTCCCAGGCCGAGGGCGAGAGGCTGGACGAGGACAGGGATCCCACCGAGGAGCGGCACCCCGCCACCATGCGCACCCAGCCGTCCCAGGCGGAGGGCGAGCGCCGCGCGGAGGACGAGGAGACCTGACACGGACGGCACCCGCACGCCGCCTCTTCCCTGCCGGTGAGCGGACCGGTCAGTCGGCCGGGCCCAGTGGGTCCGGGGCCGTCCACGTCGGCAGTCCCGGACCGGCTCCGCCGGGCGTCGTGCCGTCGCGCATCGCCAGCCGCTGCACCTGCGCGTAGGACGGGGCGCTCAGGTCCGTCGGCCGCCCGTCCCGGACGGCGGTCGCGGCGTCGACCGCTGCCGCCAGGGCCCTGCGGTACAACAGCGAACCGAGACTGACTCTGCGTACCCCGAGTTCGGTCAGTTCGGCAAGGGTCGGGCCGGTGGGCGCGTACAGGATGTTCAACGGGACGGCGAGTAGGGCGGTCAGCTCGGCGATCCGGACCGGGTCCGACAGTCCCGGCACGAACACGCCGTCCGCACCGGCCTGTTCGTACATCGCCAGCCGCGTCGTGGTCTCCTCCTCCCGGGCACCCGACCAGTGGGTGTCGGTACGGGCGTTGAGGAACAGAGCAGGCGCGGCGGCCTTCACCGCCGCGATCTTCGCGGCGTGCAACTCCACGGGGGCAAGGGTGCCGTCGGGACGGCCGTCCTCAAGGTTGATCCCCGCCGCGCCCGCCTCGTACAGCTTGCGGGCCAGCTCGGCCACTTCCGCCACATCGTCGCTGAATCCGCCTTCGGCATCGACCGTGAACAGGAAGGAGTCCTGTCCGAGCCGGCGGGCCAGTGCCAAGGTGGCGTCGAGGGCTGCGGCCGCCCCGTCCGGCAGCCCGACGGCCGCGGCCACGCCGAGGCTGGTGGTGCCGACGGCCGCGAACCCTTGCGCCACCAGAGCGGTGGCCGAGGCATGGTCCCAGGCGTTGGGCAGCAGCAGCGGGGCGTCCGCCCGGTGGTGCAGGCGGGCGAAGGCGGTCAGCGGCTGCTCGGGCGTCGGAGGCGTCGGTTGCGTCATGACCCCGACGATAGAGCCGCAACAGTTCGGCAGTGCCCGAAACGTCCTGGCGGCAAAGGCCCGTTCCGGCGCCCGGCGCAGTCGGCGTTCCAGTGCGGGCAGCGGCCGGTGAAGCGAGGAAGCGGTCGGCACGGCTCGCGTCGGCCCCGGCGGGGAGCGCCGGAAAACGTACTCGCCGAAGGAGTCGCGTACGAAGTCGGCGAACCGTGCGGCGAGCGAGAAACCCGGCCGCCGGAACCGCTCCTTGCACCTGCCGAGTACCGTAACCGTGCACACGACAAGTTCCGAGGAGCCTGGCCGAAGCCCTGTGGCGGCCCGGGAAAGCACAGGGCAGAACAGCTAGGGCGCCTCGCCCGCGTGGTCGACGGCGGACCTGGTGAGGACCGCGGAGGTGCCGACGACGGTTCCGGCCGGGCCGGCGTCGTCGGCTTCGGCGAGGACCGTGCGCTCGCCGAGGAACGCGTAGGTGCTCCGGTCGAAGACCCACTGCGTCTGCTGCCCCTGCGCCGTACGGGCGACGGCGACGCCTTCGCGTCCCGTGGCATCGTCGGCCGCGCGGATCACCGTGACCCCGGGGATCTTCGCGGCGGCCCGGTAGAGCGCGGCGCCGACCTCCGGTGGCGCCCAGGTCTCGGCCAGCAGGTCTCCGATCGCGCCGAACGCCCGCTGGTCCGGGTCCTGGCCCTGCCCCCGGGTCTCGTCCCGGATCAGCTTCAGCAGGGCGTCGGGGTCGGTGGGCAGCGAGGCGACGTAGGTGTGGGTGGGATTGCTGACCGACGGGCCGGAAGAGTGCAGGGTACCCGGACGGGGTGTCGCCCCCGGGCCGTCGAGGGTGCCGGCCGGTCCGTCGGTGCCGAGCCGGGTGTCGGGCCGGCCCTCCTCGCGCAGCAGGCCGGGGCGGCTGCCGTCGGCGGAGAGCCACACCTGCCGGGTGTGCACGGGAGGCATCGTCACGGGGCCTCCCCCGGCGCTCTGCGCGGCGTAGGCGACCTTGCTCTCGATGTACACGAACCGGTCGGCGCGGACCGCAGTCCGCTGCTCCGCGGCGGCGGCGAGTGCGATGCGGCCGAGGAGGCGTGTCGCTTCGGTCGCGCGGGGGGCGCCGCCCACCACCGCGGAGGGGCTGCGCCGGGGCGCGTCCGGGAGGTTCACCACCACGACGCCGCCGACCGTCAGGGCGCAGACGACGGCCGGCGCCAGAATTCGGAGCAGCTGTCGGCGCGGGCGTCCGGCCCGGCGGGCGGGCGTGCCGGACGGTACGGTGCGGGCGGCCTCGGCCAGCAGTGCCTGCTTCAGCAGCAGTTCACGGTCGGGGGTGAGGCCGGGGACCGGCGGCGGGGGCAGCAGACCGGTGAGGGCAAGGCGTTCGTTCTCCTCGGACCGGTGGTCCGTGGTGTGACGCGGGGTGGCGTTCATCCGTGGTTCTCCTGGCGGGACGAGCGGACCGCGGGAATGCGGCCCGGTACGGGCTTGTCGGGGGTGGCACCGGGTTCGCCGCCCGCCGCGGCCGGCCGGCCGGCTTCGGGCCGCCCGGGGCGCGGGCGTGTGGACCGCGCCTCGGCGTCGGCGAGTTGGCGCAGTCGGCCGCGGGCCCTGGAGAGACGTGACCGGACGGTGCCGACCGGTACGTCGAGTGCCTCGGCCGCCGCCGCGTAGTCCAGGCCCTCCCACACCACGAGGGTGAAGACTTCCCGGTCGTGGCGGCGCAGCCGGGCAAGTGCGGTGTGCGCCGCGCGCAGTTGCTCGGAATCAGCGAGGTGTGTGACGAGGTCGTCGACGAAGTCGGGCACGGAACCGCGTTCCGGGACGCGGGCGAGCGCGACGTCCCGGAGCCGGCGTGAACGCGCGTTGCGGCGCATGAGGTTGGTGGCGATGCCCAACAGCCACGGGCGCAGGCTGTCCCCATCGGGGTGCAGGTTCTCCCGGCTGCGCCAGGCCTCCAGGAAGGTCGCCGAGACGACGTCCTCGGCCTCCGCCCAGTCACCGGTCACGCGAAGGGCATAGCGGTACAGCACCTGGGAGTGCTCGTCGTACAGCTCTCCCAGGGCGACGCGGTCCCCGCGGCGGAGGCGATTCCTCATGAGTGATTCCACACTCTGCTCTGCCGCGTCCATTGCGCCGGTTCCCGTGACGTGCACCACATGCCCTGTCCCGGGTTCGCGCCCCCGCACCGATGTGACGCGGATCACTGGAACTCCGGCGCTCGGTGGCGCAGTGCAGGTCATGAACAATTCTTCCCTGCCCCGCCGCAGCGTGCTGCGGACCATGGCGCTCGCCGTGGCCGTGGCCGGCACCGCGACGCCCGCCCTGGAAGCCACCGCCTTCGCCGCGGAGCCGCAGACGTACGCCCTCACGATCAGACACCTCGACCGCACCGGCCGGCCGACGGGGACGTACGAGACCACCGTCACCGGAATCTCCGGCGCCGGTGCCGACGAGGTCGTGCAGCCGTACGACGCCTCCGGCACGGTCACCGTGCGGCTTCCCAAGGGCCGCTATCTGCTGAACAGTTCACTGAGCTCCGGCGACGCCTCGGCCGGCACGGACTGGATCGTGCAGCCGCGCCTCGACCTGGACCGCGACACCACCGTCACCGTCGACGCCCGGACCACGGCCGCCGTCGACGTACGACCGCCCGACCGCTCGGCGAGATTCCTGCACAGCGCGATGGTCGTCGAGGTCAGGCACCAGGGCGCCGAACGGCTCGTCAACCTGATCTCGTCCACGGCGAACCTGCGCGTCGCCCACCTGGGCCCCGCCGCCGAGGCCGGATCGGTGAAGCAGTGGTTCGACGCGTACTGGACGTCCGCGAGCGCGGACTACGGGCTCGGCTACCTCGTCACCGGCACCCGCGCCCTGACCGGGCTCACCCGTCACCCCTCCGCCAAGGACCTCGCCACCGTGAAGGTCCTCGGGGCGGCCCTGCCGGGCACCGCGGGGACCGGATTCGTCAGCCTGCAGCCGAGTACCGGACTGACCGTCGGGGCCTCCCGGTCCCTGACCACTCCCGGCACGGCCACCTATCTCGTGACGCCTGAACGCGGCGCCTGGGACATCACCTACATGGCTCCCCGTGCTTCCGGCGCGGAGCCGAACCGCTATCTCGCGGAGGGTGTCGTCGTGCGTGCCGGCGGTACCACCACCCACGTCTTCGACAACGCCGTCTTCGGCCCCGGCCTCACCGACCGGCCCGGAGTGGTGCGCGACGGCGACAGGATCGCCCTCGACGTCCCCTTGCTCATGGACGGCGGCGGCCATGCGCCGTCCTCGCCGCCGTACGCCTCGGCCTCGACCACGCTGCACCGCAACGGTGTGCTCGTCGGGACGCGTGCCGACGCCCCCGGGCGGGCCGACTTCACCGTGGCGCCGGAGCAGGCGGCGTACCGGCTCACCAGCACGGTGAAGCGCACCGGTGCGCCGGGCGCCGCCACTCGCGTCACCGCGGTGTGGACCTTCGACTCGGACACGACCACCGGTCCGGCCCCGGTCCCGGTGAGCGCCGTACGGTTCTCCCCCGCGCTCAGCCCCACCGGCACCGCGCCGGCGGACGCGCTCTTCCGTGTCCCGGTCACCGTGCAGGGCGCCGCCGCGGACGGAAACGTCCGCTCGCTGGCCGTGTCGGTCTCCGTCGACGACGGCTCCTCGTGGACCCGGGTGCCGGTCGAACGCGACGCCGTCACCGTCCACAACCCGGGCGCGGGCACCGGCGTCTGCTTGCGTGCGGAGCTGACCGACACCGGCGGGCGCACTCTCACCCAGACCGTCGTCGACGCGTACCGCACGGAGTGATTCCACCGCCGGGAGTTCCTGGCTGAGGACCGTCAAGGGCTCACCGTCCCCGGGCCGGACAGTTCAGGCCACGGTCATCCTCGGTATCCCCTCGGGCCACCCTGAGCGGCGACACTCCCCGCGTCCCATTCGCACGGGTGCGCACCGACGAAGGAAGTACCGATGGATCGCAGATCGTTCATGGCCACCACAGGCACCGCGTCGCTGGTGGGCGGTGCGCTCGCCGCCGGCGCGGGGCTGACGGCTCCGGCGGCCGAGGCCACCGAGCACCGGCCCGACAAGGGCCGGACGGTCCGGTTCAACGTCATCAGTGACATCCAGGGCGACCTCGCCGACTTCGGCAGGGCCCTGGACGATCTGCACCGCATCAATCCCGGAAGTGCCGGCCTCGGCATAGCCGGCGACATCACGCCGCGCGGCTACGACTTCGAGTACGCGGCGGTCCGCCGGACCCTCGAACAGCACTCGCACCCCGAGAACATCGCGTGGGCCATCGGCAACCACGAGTTCTACGTACCGAAGTACAGCGACCCGAACACTCTCGCCCAGGCGACCTGGCCCAACGGCACCACCGAGGACTCCCTCTTCCGCAGCTTCTACAACTTCGCGGAACGCAACAAGGTGTACGCGGAGACGTCGTTCGGCGGCGTCCCCGTGCTCAGCCTCGGCACCGAGCGCTATTCCCACTACCACGACGCGAAGCTGTGGGACGAAGTGTGGATCAGCGACGAGCAGTTCGCCTGGCTGGAAGACCGGCTCGCGTACTGGGCGCGCCGCCGCAGGCCCGTCATGGTGCTGACCCATCACCCGCTGCCCAACACGGTGTCGGGCACGCACAACAAGCTCTACCTCAACGACTACCTCCAGGCCGACCGGCTGCTGTCGGTCCTGGGCCGCCACAAGGACGTGTTCCTGTTCTCCGGGCACACCCACTGGGACCTCGGTCTGTCCGACTGGGTGGTGCGCCGGGTCGTCCCGGGCACCGGCAACCTCGAAGGGTTCACCGTGGTGAACACCTCGGCCGTCCAGGTGGGCTGGATGGACGACGGCAAGGGCGGCGAGGTCTCCCTCGG
The DNA here is from genome assembly GCF_014649535.1 of Streptomyces gelaticus. Classification (GTDB taxonomy): domain Bacteria; phylum Actinomycetota; class Actinomycetes; order Streptomycetales; family Streptomycetaceae; genus Streptomyces; species Streptomyces gelaticus. The sequence continues at coordinate 494,294 of NZ_BMTF01000001.1, read as the reverse complement.
CGGTGCCTTCAACCAGGGGCTGCAGGTCGAGGTCGGTCCCCACTCCGTCGTCATCAAGGCCCGTGACTTCACCACCGGCACCTGGCTCAAGCAGTTGACCGTGCCGCTTCACACCAGGGCCTGATCCGGGCACCGGGACCTGATGCGCCGTTGGGCGGATGCCACACCGACGGCCGGCACCGCATCCACCCGATCAGCGGGTCCCGGTGCTCAGTCCGGCAGCCACGCCCGCCAGGTGGACTCGTTCTTCCGCACCCACCGCTCCGCGGCTTCCTCCGGCGACAGCTTCCGGTCCGCGATCATCAGCGCCACCTCGTTCTGTGCCTCTGTCGTCCAGTGGAACTTCTTCAGGAACTCGGCGGCCCTGCCGCCCCCGTCCGCGAACCGGGCGTTGAGGAACTTCCGCAGCGGAGTGTGCGGGTAGGCACACGCCACCTTCTCCGGGTCGGCGTCGCAGCCCTCCTTGTACGCGGGCAGCTTCACCTCCGTCATCGGGACCTGCTCGAACAGCCACTGCGGCTTGTACCAGTAGGTGAGGAACGGCTTCTTCTCCTTGGCGAACTGCTTGATCTGCGTGATCTGCGCCGCTTCGGAGCCGGAGAACACCACCTGGTAGTCCAGGTCGAGGTTCCGCACGAGCGCCTTGTCGTTGGTGACGTACGAGGGCGAGCCGTCCAGGAGCTGGCCCTTGCCGCCGCTCTCCGCGGTGCGGAGCAGGCCGGCGTACTTGTCGAGGTTCTTCCAGTCCGTCACGTCCGGTTCGGCATCGGCGAAGTACTTCGGTACGAACCAGCCGATGTGGCCGGTCACCCCGAGTTCGCCGCCCGGCGCGATGGTCTTCTTGTCCGCGACGTACCGCTGCTCCTGCTCCGGGTGGCCCCAGTCCTCCAGGATCGCGTCGACCCGGCCCTGGCTCAGTGCGTCCCAGGCAGGGACCTCGTCGATCTGGACGGTGTCGACGCGGTATCCCAGCTCGTGCTTGAGCAGGTACTGGGCGACCGCGGCGTTCGCCTGTGCGCCCACCCACGACTGGACGGAGAGGGTCACGGTCCTGGCCCCGTGCGCGTCGGCGTACGGGGAGGACTGCTTGGTCATGTCCGCGGCGCCGCAGCCCGTCAGGACCGGCAGCGCGAAGGCCGCGGCCGCGGCGATGGCACGTCTACGCATCCCGGCTCTCCCTTCCGACAGGCTGTGTGACCCGGTCCAGCATCAGCCCGAGGCACACGATCGCCGCGCCCGCGACAAGACCGGTCGCCAGGTCGCCCTGGGCCAGCCCGAACACCACCTCGTAGCCGAGCGCACCACCGCCGACGAGGCCGCCGATGATGACGACGGCCAGGACCAGGACCACGCCCTGGTTGACGGCCAGCAGCAACGCGGGTCTGGCAAGGGGAAGTTGGACCTGGCGCAGCTGCTGCCAGCCCGTCGCGCCGAGCGAGCGGGACGACTCCATCGCGACCGGGTCCACGGCGCGCATGCCCTGTGCGGTGATACGCACGACGGCGGGCAGCGCGTACACCACGGCCGCGGCGGTGGCGGGTGCCCGGCCGACGCCGAACAGCGCGACCACCGGGATGAGGTACACGAACTGCGGCATCGTCTGGAATACGTCGAGCACGGGCCGCAACACCCGCTCCAGGCGGGGGCTCCGGGCCGCGACGACACCGATGGCGACACCGGCGAGGAGTGTGACGGCGACCGCGGCCAGCACCTGCGAGAGGGTGTCCAGCGCCGGGTCCCACACCCCGAGCACCCCGATCGCGGCCATCGCGAGCACGGCGGTCAGCGCGGTGCGCCAGCTGCCGATGAGCTGGGCGACGACCCCCACCAGGAGCAGTACGGCCCACCAGGGCAGCCACTGCAGGCCGTCACGCAACGGGTCGAGGACCCAGGTGGTGAAGCGGGCGGCCCAGTCCGCGGTGCCGCCGACGACGGGAATCCCGGAATACAGGTGCGCGGTCATCCAGTCGACGGCGCTGTTGACCGGACCCGCGATGTCCACGGTCCAGGCGTCCGGCCACGAGAGCCGGTCGGTGCAGCGGCCGACGAGTGCGACGGCGACCGTACCGGCCGCGGCGACGGCCCAGCCGAGGCCGGTGCCCCGGGCAGGCGCGGCACCGATCCGCTCCCCTGCCGCACCGGTGACACGGTCGAGCACCACGGCGAGCAGTACGACCGGCACGCCGGCAGCGAGCGCCGCGCCCACATCGACGGAGGCGAGGGCCTGGTACACCCGGTCGCCGAGACCGCCCGCGCCGATCACGGACGCGATCACGGCCATCGAGAGCGCCATCATGATCGACTGATTGACGCCGAGCAGCAGTTCCTTGCGGGCCAGCGGGAGCCGGGCGGTCAGCAGCCGCTGCCGGCCGGTCGCGCCGAGCGAGGCGGCGGCCTCCATCACCCCGGCGTCCGCGCCGCGCAGGCCGAGCGCGGTCAGCCGGGCCATGGGCGGAGCCGCGTAGACGACGGTGGCGAGGACCGCGGCGGGCACGCCGATGCCGAAGACCAGCACGACCGGGAGCAGATATGCGAAGGCGGGCAGCACCTGCATGGTGTCGAGCACCGGGCGCAGGGCCCGGTGCACACGGCCGGAGAGTCCGGCGGCAAGCCCGAGCACCGCGCCGAGCAGCACGGACGCCGCGACGGCGACGACCATCAGGGCGAGGGTCTGCATGGTGGGGACCCACATGCCGAGCAGCCCGCACAGGGCGAAGGCGGAGACCGCGGTGAGTGCCGGTCGGAGGCCCGCGAGGCACCCGGCGACGAGGCCGGCGGCGGCGGTGACCCCGGCCCAGCCGATGGCGAGGAGGACGAGGTAGACGGCGCGTACGGACAGCACGACGACGTTGCTGATGTGGCCGAAGAAGTACAGGAAGAGCGGGTGGCTGTCCCGGTTGTCGGTGATCCAGTCGCTGGTGTCGCCCATCGGTCCGGACAGATCGACGGCGAAGTGTGCGGGCCAGCCGCCACCGCCCAGGAGCACGGTGCCGAGGAGGAGCGCCACGAGTGCGGCGCCCCCGATGAGTGCGGTGCGGTGCCGGGCGACGCCACCGGTCAGCGGCGCGCCCGCCTCGGCGGCAGGGGTGGCGGTGGTGCTCATCGGGTCCGCCTCCTCGTCGTGTCCGCTGCGCGCACGGTCGCGGCCGGATGCGCGGGACGCGGGCCCGGTGAGCCCCAGGTGGTGTGCGCGGGCATCAGGCCGCCTCCGTCCGCGGGGCGAGCCCCGCCACCACACCGAGCAGGTCCGCGTGGCCGACCACGCCCAGGCAGCGGCCGTCCTCGACGACACGGGCGGTCCCGCCGCTGCGGACGACGGCCTCGATGGCCTCGTGGACCGTCGCGTCGGGGGCCAGTGCCGGTCCGCTGTCCGTCTCGGCGGGCCCGGCCGGGCGCATCGCCGAGCGCACGGTCATCACCTGTTCGCGCGGCACGTCGCGGACGAAGTCGCGTACGTAGTCGTCCGCGGGGGCACCCACGATCTGCTCGGGTGTGCCGAGCTGCACGATCCGGCCGCCCCGCATCAGCGCGATCCGGTCGCCGAGTTTCAGCGCCTCGCCGAGGTCGTGCGTGATGAAGACCATCGTGCGGCCCTCCTCGCCGTGCAGCCGTACGACCTCCTCCTGCATGTCGCGCCTGATCAGGGGGTCCAGTGCGCTGAACGGCTCGTCGAACAGCAATACTTCGGGGTCCACGGCGAGGGCACGGGCCAGCCCGACCCGTTGTTGCTGGCCGCCGGAGAGCTGGGCGGGGCGGCGGTGCTCCATGCCTTCGAGGCCGACCTTGGTGACGAACTCGGCCGCCCGCTCACGTCGTTCGGCGCGCGCGATGCCCTGGATCTCCAGCCCGTACGCGACGTTGTCCAGGACCGACCGGTGCGGCAGCAGCCCGAAGTGCTGGAAGACCATCGCGGCGCGGTGGCGGCGCAGTTGGCGCAGCCGGGACGCGTCCATCGACAGCACGTCCTCGCCATCGATGGCGATCGAGCCGGAGGTGGGCTCGATCAGCCGGGTCAGGCAGCGCACGAGCGTCGACTTGCCGGAGCCGGACAGGCCCATGACGACGAAGACCTCCCCCTTGCGGACGTCGAACGACACATCGCGCACGGCGGCGGTGCAGCCGGTGCGTTCACGCAGCGCGGCCGGGCCGAGTGCGGCGAGATCCGGATCCGCCGGCACCCGGTCGGCCTTCGGACCGAAGACCTTCCACAGCTCGCGTACGGAGAACACGGGCGGCCCGGAAGGGACAGAAGGCCCGGAAGGGGCGGGCGGCTCGGTGTTCATCAGGCGTTGCCTCCCAGAAGGTCCGCGCATTTCTCCCCGATCATCAGCACGCCGATCATCGGGTTGACGGTCGGCATCGTCGGGAAGACGGAGGCATCGGCGATCCGGATGCCGTCCAGGCCACGGATCCTCAGATCGGGTGACACCACGGCGAGTTCGTCGTCCGCAGCACCCATCCGGCAGGTCCCGGCCGGATGGTAGACGGTGTGCGCGACCTTGCGCGCGTACTCGCCGAGCTCCTCGTCGGAGGTGACCTCGGGCCCCGGGCAGACCTCGCGCCCGAGCCAGCCGGCCAGCGGTTCCTGCTCCGCGATGCGGCGGGCGATGCGGATGCCGTCGATGAGGGTGCGGCCGTCGTAGTCGTCCTCGTCGGTGAAGTACCGGAAGTCGAGGGCGGGTTTGACCCCGGGGTCGGCGCTGGTCAGATACAGCCGCCCGCGACTGCGCGGCTTGGGGACGTTGGGGGTCATCGACACTCCGTGCGGGGGCCGCCGATAGCCCAGCCGTTCGGGGTTGTCGGTGAACGGGATCTGGTAGAAGTGGAACATCAGGTCCGGCCCGTCGGCCTCCGGGTCCCGGCGTACGAACAGGCCCGCGTCGCTGTCCATCGCGGAGTTCTCCGGGATCGGCCCGTCGGTCTCCCAGACGATGACCGACTCGGGGTGGTCGAGAAGGTTCTCGCCGACACCCGGCAGATCGTGCACGACGGGGATACCGAGCTTCTCCAGGTCGGCGCGGGGCCCGATGCCGGAGTGCAGCAGCAGCCGGGGGGTGTCCACGGCGCCCGCGCACACCAGCACCTCGCGCCGGGCCCGTACGACGTGCTCCGCGCCGTCCTTGGTGCGCACCCGCACACCGGTGACCCGGGTCCCCTCCAGCTCCAGCCCGAACGCCCAGGTCTCCAGGGCGATATGGAGGTTCGCACGGTCCAGGAACGGGTGCAGATACGCCACGGAGGCCGAGGAGCGCTTGTTGTTCTCCGGGTGGTAGGCGAGGTCGAAGAAACCGACGCCCTCGTGGAACGGCTGCTTGTTGAATCCTTCGACGCGCGGCACGTCCAGAGCGGCCTGCGCTGCTTCGACGAAGTCGCGGGCGATGGCGTTCCGGTCGGCCTCGTCGACGGGGACGATGTTGTTGCGGAGCCTGGCGAAGTACGGGTCCATCGACGCCGCGTCCCAGCCTTCGGCGCCCGCGTCGGCCCACTCGTCCCAGTCGGCCGGCAGCGGCTTGAAGGCGATGAGGGTGTTGTGGGACGAGCAGCCGCCGAGTACCCGGGCGCGGCTGTGGCGGATGTACGAGTTGCCTCGGGGCTGCTCGGTCGTCGGGTAGTCGTAGTCCAGTTCACCGCCGAGGAGGCCCATCCAGCGGCGCAGCGTGAGGACGTCGTCCCGTCCGACGTCGCTGGGGCCGCCCTCGATGACGGCGACGGTGGTGTCCGGGTTCTCGGTGAGCCGGGAGGCGATCACCGATCCGGCCGTGCCGCCGCCGATGACGACGTAGTCGTAGAGGTGGTTCTCGGTCATGTGCTCGCTTCCCTCTGCTCCGTTGCGCGCGGTTGCGTCGGTGGACTGCGTTGCACCGGTCGGCTGTGCTGCGCCGGTCGGCAGCGTCGAGTCCGTCGCGTCTGCTGCGTCCCGTGCCTGTGCGTCTTGCGTCACGCGTGGTCTGTGCGTCGCGTCTTTCGTCTGCGTCTCAGCCCGCGAACCAGCGCACGGGGCGCGGAGCGAGGTTCTGGTAGATGTGCTTGGCCTCGCGGTACTCCGCGAGGCCGGTCGGGCCCAGTTCACGGCCGATGCCCGACTTCCCGAAACCGCCCCATTCGGCCTGCGGGAGGTAGGGGTGGAAATCGTTGATCCAGACGGTGCCGTGGCGCAGCCGGCCCGCGACGCGCCGGGCGCGGACCGCGTCGGAGGTCCACACGGCGCCCGCGAGCCCGTACTCGGTGTCGTTGGCGAGGGTGACGGCCTCGTCCTCCGTACGGAAGGTCTCGACGGTCAGGACGGGGCCGAAGACCTCTTCGCGCACGACGCGCATCCGGCGGTCGCACCGGTCGAGGACGGTGGGGCGGTAGAAGTAGCCGGGGCCTTCGGGCCGTTCGCCGCCGGTCCGGAGCACGGCGCCCTCCGCGAGGGCGGACGCGACGAAGTCCTCGGTCCTCGCGAGCTGTCGCGCGGAGACGAGCGGTCCGCACTCGACGCCCGGGTCGGTGCCGCGGCCGAGGCGGATCTTCGCGGCACGGCGGGCGAGTTCAGCGACGAAGCGTTCGCGCAGCGACTCCTCGACGATGAGGCGGGAGCCGGCGGAGCACACCTGGCCGCTGTGGATGAAGGCGGCGTTGAGCGCCTGGTCGACGGCGGTGTCGAAGCCTTCCTCGGTGGCACAGGCGTCGGCGAAGACGACATTGGGGTTCTTGCCGCCGAGTTCGAGGGCGACCTTCTTCACGGTGTCGGCGGCGGCGCGGGCCACCTTCGTACCGCTGGCCAGCCCGCCGGTGAACGACACGAGGTCGACGTCCGGGTGTTCGACGAGACGGGCGCCGACGGTGGCACCGGGGCCGGTGACGATGTTGGCGGCACCCTGCGGCAGTCCGGCCTCCATCAGGAGCCCGATCAGTGCGACGGTGGTGAGCGGGGTGATCTCGCTCGGCTTGATCACGAAGGTGTTCCCGGCGGCGAGGGCCGGGGCGATCTTCCAACTCGCCTGGAGCAGCGGGTAGTTCCATGGGGTGATGAGTGCGCACACACCGACGGGCTCGTGTACGACGACGCTGTGGATCTCGTCGGACCCGGCGTCGACGACACGCCCGCCGCTCTCGTTCATGACGAGGTCGGCGAAGTAGACGAAGGCGTCGCGCACACAGTCCACGTCGACGCGCCCCTCTTCGAGGGTCTTGCCCGCGTCCCGGCTCTCCAGGGCGCCGATCTTCTCCCGGTCCCGCTCCAGCAGTGCCGCGACGCGGCGTAGCAGGGCGGCCCGTTCGGCGACGGGCGTACGCGGCCAGGAACCTTCGTCGAAGGCGGCACGCGCCGCGGCGACGGCGTCATCGGTGTCGGTGACGCCGCCCTCGGACACGACGGCGAAGACTCCTGCGTCGACGGGGTCGATGATCTCGCGCGTGGCGCCGGAGGCGGCCGAACGCCACTCTCCGCCCACGTGGATGGTCTGTTGTACTGCCGACACGTCGTGATTGGCCCTTCGGTTCCGGTTTGCTCTTCACGCCGGTCGCACCCCGGCGATCTGGCCGCCTGCCCCGGGTCCGGAGAACCATGCGCCGATCAGGAAGGAAAGTGATCCGCCTCACCTCCCGGGCTCCGGCCTTGTGCCGTCGCGCAGTTCGGGAATGCGCAGCCACGGATTCGGCGACAGAGGGCGCTTCCGGGCCGCCCGGGAACCGGCCGGCTCGGTTCCGCCCCTCCCGTGGAGTTCGCGGGGTGGGCGAGGCCCTCGCGCGCGGTGCGACACGGGTCGACCGACGCGCGGAATCAAAGGACGTGCAGGTGGGCCTCCCCTTGCTCTCCGAGCAGAGGAGGCCCAGGGACTACGGGACAGCCCTCAGCGTTGCGGGTCCGGGGCGACGGCGGCGGAGTCCACCGCGGCGAGCCAGGCTTCGGCGACGATCCGGTGGCCGAGTGGCGTCGGATGGACCCCGTCCCGGGCCAGCTCCGCGGCTTCCTTCGTCTCCGCGGCGCGACGCAGCGCGAGGTCCGCACGGACCACCTGGGCTCCGTTGGCCGCCGCGGCGCGAAGGACGGCATCGGTACGGGGCGTCAGGTCCTCGAACCAGCTTTCCTGTTCCGGGGTGACCGGGAGCAGGAACGGTGTGATGACGACCAGTTGAGCGGAGAGTTCCCGTACGGTGTCCGCGAGGAGGCGGGCGAGGCACGCCTCGAACTCGTCGACGGGGCTGGCGAGTCGGCTGTCGTAGAGCCGCCAGGTGTCGTTGATGCCGATCTTGACCGTGACCACGGTGGGCCCGTGTTCGATGACATCGGTGGTCCATCTGGCCTCGAGGTCGTAGACGCGATTGCCGCTGATGCCCCGGTTGATGACAGCGGGCACGGGTCCGTCGCCCGCCCTCGCGCGCAGGGTCCGGGCGATCTCGTTGACGTACCCGTCGCCGAGCGATGCGAAGTCTCCGCGGTCGCGGCCAGCGTCGGTGATGGAGTCACCGATGAACAGGAGTGTGTCGGTTTCCTTGATGTGCATGTCTGCCGTCCTGGTGTCGGATGTCGGGAGGGGAGCCGCTCAGCGGTGAGCCGCGACGCGCCGCAGCGTATCGGCCTCGCGCGGGAGCACGGCCGGGTCGTCGCCGGGCACGAACTCCAGGAGCGCCTCCAGTGGGACGCCCCGTCCGTTCAGCAGGCCGAAGACTCCGGCCCACAGGTCCTCTCGGTCTGCGAGCGGCAGTCGGTGATTGCCCGGCCACCAGGAGAAGACGTGCACCGCGCTGATCCGGTCGACGAGCGCGGAGAGCCCCGCCAGCGCATCCTCGTCGGGAGCGTCCTGCGGCGGCTGCCAGTACGTGCGGAGGTTGTCCGCGCCCACCTCGTCCAGCAGCCGGACGGTGGACTCCACGGTGTCGGTGAGGGTCTTCGAGTGGAACTCCAGCGCGAGCTCCAGCCCGTGGTCGGCCGCGGTCCGCGCCGCCTCCCGCAGGCGGGCGGCGGTCGCGCTGCGCTCCCTGGGTGCAGCGGCCCGGGAGCCGACCCCGCCCGCCCAGACCCGCACCCGCGGCGCCCCGAGGAGAACCGCGGCGCGGGCGATCGCGGGGAACGCGGCCGCCTCGTCCGGTGTGGCGCGGAAGTAGGAGCCGTACGAGCAGCAGGTGAGCCCGTAGCGGTCGGAGGCCTCGCGGGCAGCACGGACGGTGTCGGGGTCGCCCGGGGGCGCGTGCACGTCCGCTCCCCACTCGACCGCTTCCAGGCCCGCGTCGGCGGCACGGCGGGCGAGCTCGGCCGCGGGCAGCCGCCGGAAGGTGACCGAGCAGAGCCCCGGCCTGATCACCGGCTGCCCCGGCCCGGCCGGTGGACCGCCCGGCGCGCTGTCCGCCGCTCGGCTCCCTCGTTCCTCGCGGCCATGGCTTTCCCTGCCCGTCACCACATTCCCTTCTCATTCGGCAGCCTCGTGGCGGCGCTTCCCGCCGCCCTTGCCGTGCGGTTGCGAACGGTCCGCCCGGCGTGGGCGGGCGGACCGGATCACCGGTGAGACCTCACGACGCGTTCGGCCCCACGTCCGCGGACGTGAGGGGGTGGCGCAGCGCGGCCGCGGTCGAGTACTCGTCGGCACCGATGTCCCGCGTCGTGCCCCGCGAGTCGCCGTCGATGTCGTCGGCCACGCCCGGGTCGGGCAGCGTGGCGGCGCCGATCGCCGGACTGCCCGCCGACAGCCGGGCCACACCGTCCGGGCCCGTCACCAGCTTCGGGTCGACGCGGGTAAAACCACCGGACGGAATGTTGCCGTTGGCCGCCGCACCCCACACCATGTTGCTCTGCCAGGTGAAGCCGGTCGTCACGCCCATCGCGACGAGGCTGCCCGAGTCGCCGACCAGCAGGTTGTCGGCGATGACCACGTCCCGGGGCTCGTAGGTGCGGGTCTCGCCCGAGAGCGTGCCGGAGTTGCCGATCAGCGTGTTGTGCACGATCACCGCGCGGTCGCAGGCGTCGTTGCCCCGCCGCTCGTCCTGCGTCTCGCCCGAGTTGTGGTCGCGGGTGGTGCCGCTGCCGACCACCAGAGCCCGGCCCGACAGCCCGCTGAGGTAGTTGTTGACGATCAGGTGGTCGTTCCCGTAGAGCCGCACGCCCTCGATGCCACCGATCAGGTAATTGCCCTCCACCCTGGAGCGGTTGCCGTGGCGGAGCACGATTCCGCCACGGCTGTTGCGGATGGTGTTGTATCGGATGGTGTTGTCGGAGGACTTCACCGAGATCGCCTCGGGGTCACCGTCGGCACGCTCGAACAGGTTGTACTCCACGACCGCATGGGCGCCCGACAGCGCCCGCCCGCTGACACCGAGGCGGATCGACTCGCCGCCGTTGTCCCCGGAGAAACTGTGGTCGGAGAAATGGTTCTTGAAGATGTGGATGTTCTGGGCCATGTCGGTCGAACCGGGGCCGTCGACGACGAGGAAGATGCCGGCGGTGGTCTTGTCGTGGAAGTGGTTCCGGTCGATCTTCGTGTCGTTCGCCCGCACGACGAGCCAGTACGGGTCGCCGGTGTCCGCGTGCTGGAAGTCGTTGCGGGTCAGCCGGATCGACGAACAGTTCGCCGGGATCTCCGTCGTGGTGCTCTGCCGGAAGGCGAAACCACTGACGGTGATGTTGCTCGAATTGGCGAAGACGAAGCCGCGTTCGCCGCGCAGCACCGCGCCGCCGCGGGTCTTCGAGACGATCGTGATCGGCGCGGCGCCGGTGCCGTTCTTGCCGGAGACGATGATCGCGCCGCCCGCCGGAACGGTGTAGGTGCCGTCGGCCACGACGATCCGGTCGCCCGGTGCGGCGCCGTTGATCGCGCTCTGGAGTTCGGCCAGGGAGCCGACCGGTGTGTCGGCCGCCGAGGCGTCGACGGACATCGAGGTGCTGAGGGGCACGGTGGCGAGGGCTGCTATCGCGGTGCCCCTGAGGAACGTGCGTCGTTGCATGATGCCTCCTGTGGCGACAAATACGTGACGGGCCGGTCCGTACAGCCCCCGCGCTGGACGTGGTCGGCCGGTGGTGGGGACAGCCGGTGGCGGACCGGACCGGCTGTCCCTCCCGGGAGTGTGATCAGCGGGCGTGCGGACCGACGTCGGCCGGGGTCAGCGGCCGGTGCCTGGGCGCCCGCTCCGCGTACTCGTCCGCGCCCACGTCCCGGTACCGGCCGCGCGGGTCCCCGTCGATGTCGTGGGTGACCGGTGACCGCCCGAGCGTGCCCGCGCCGATCGCGGGGCTGCCCGCGGCGAGCCGGGCCACCCCGTCCGGGCCCGTCACCAGCTTCGGGTCGACGCGGGTGTACCCACCGGCGGGGATGTTGCCGTCGGCTGCGGCACCCCACAGGATGTTGCCGGACCAGGTGAACCGTACGGTGTTCGCCATCGCGACCAGCTCGCCCGAGTCCCCGACGAGCAGATTGTCCGCGACGGTCACATCGCGTGGCTCGTGGGGTCGCCGGCTCTCGCCGGAGAGTGTGCCCTTGTTGTTCACCAGGGTGTTGTACGCGATGAGGACCCGGTCGGGGGCGTCGTTGCCGCGGCGCGCCTCGGGCGTCTCGCCGGGCAGGTGGTCGCGCTCCGAACCGCTGCCGATCACCAGGGCCCGCCCGGACAGGCCGGCCAGGTGGTTGTTGACGATCACATGGTCGTTGCCGTAGATCCGCACACCCTCCGTGCCGGCGACGAGATGGTTGGCCTCCACTCGGTTGCGGTTGCCGTGCCGCAGGACGATCCCGCCGAGGCTGTCGCGGATGGTGTTGTGCCGGATGACGTTGTCCGAGCTCTTGACGGAGATGGCCTCCGGGTCGCCGTTGGCGCGCTCGAACAGGTTGTACTCCACCACCGCGTGGGCGCTCGACAGCGCCCGGGGGCTGACACCGAGCCGGATGGGCTCTCCGCCGTTGGACCCGGTGAAGGTGTGGTCGGAGAAGTAGTTCCTGAACACATGGACGCGCTGCGCCATCTCGTCGGTACCCGCGCCCTCGATGCCCAGGTAGATGCCGAGCGTGGATTTGCCGTGGAAGTGGTTGTGGTCGACCTTGCTGTCGTCCGCACGCACCATCACCCAGTGCAGGCCCTCGATGTCGGCGAGCTGGAAGTCGTTGCGGGTCAGCCTGATGTGCGAGCAGTTCGGCGGGATGTCCAGGGTGCTGCTCTGGCGGAAGGAGAAGCCGCTGACGGTGATGTGGCTGGACGCGTCGAGGACGAAGCTCCGTTCGCCGTCGAGGACGACGCCACCGCGGGACCGGGCGGCGATCGTGATGGGCGCGTGCTCGGTTCCCCGCTTGTTCCGGATGGTGAGGGGGCGGTCCGAGGGGACGGTGTATCTGCCGTCGGCCACGACGATGCGGTCACCGGGCCGTGCCCGGTCGATCGCGGCCCGGAGTTCGTCCAGCGAACCGACGGTGGCCGGGGCTGCCGTCGCACTCGCGGTCGGGAGACCGCCGGTGGGGACGACGGTCAGCGCCGCCCCTGCCGCGGTGGCCCTGAGGAACGTGCGGCGTTGCATGATGCCTCCGTGAGTGTGGTGGATGGGGGCCGGGCCTGACCCGGCGGCCGGGTCAGTGGTCGGCCGGAGTGTCCAGGTACAGCTCGATGACGGGCACGGCGGTGTCGGGGCGCTGGACGGGGAGCTCCAGCGTGAGCGTTCCGGCGGGCTGCCCGCCCATCTCGGTGTTGAGCGCGGCCCGGTCCGGATCGATGTGGACCCGGGTGATCTCGGAGGCGTCGTTCAGCAACTGGGCGTAGCGCACCCGGCCGGCGAGCCCCGGCAGGTGCAGATGGCGCAGCGGCCAGGCGAACAGGTGGACGTAGAGCCGGTCGCCGCGCTGGGTGTACCGGCATTCGGCGGGCGCGGTGTACGGGGACGGGCCGCAGCCGCGGACCGACCGCTCGTGCAGCTCCATCCACCGGCCGATCTCCCCGAGGACGGCGACGGCGCGCGGTTCGAGGTCGCCGCGGCCGGTCGGGCCGACGTTGAGGAGCAGGTTGCCGCCCTTGGACACCCCGTCGACGAGCATGCGGATCAGCAGGTCGGCGCTCTTGTGGTCCAGGTTGTCGCGGTCGTAGCCCCAGCTCCCGTTGAGCGTCTGGCACGCCTCCCAGAGCACGGGCCGGCCGTCCTTGGTCATGGGGCCCGAGGGCTGGTACTGCTCGGGGGTGATGAAGTCCCCGGGCAGGCCCGTCCGGTCGTTGACGAGGACGTGCGGCTGGAGTTCGCGGACCATGGAGAGCAGCTTCGGGGAGTCCCAGTCGTCCGGTCCCTTGCCGCCCCACCATGTGCGGCCCGCATACGAGAAGTCGAAGAACAGGTAGTCGACGCGGCCGAAGGACGTCAGCAGTTCGCGGACCTGGCCGTGCAGATAGCGCTGGTAGTCGCGAATGTCCCGGTCGGCGGCCGCGGCCTTGAACTCCTCGTCGTCGCGCTGCGGATGGGTTCCGTCCACCGGGAACGACGGGTGGTGCCAGTCGATGAGGGAGTGGTAGAAGCCGACCTTGAGCCCTTCGGCGCGGCACGCCTCGACGAACGGTCCGACGAGGTCGCGGCCGTACGGGGTGTTGGTGACCTTGTACTCGGTGAGGGCGCTGTCCCACAGGCAGAAGCCGTCGTGGTGCTTGGTGGTCAGGACGACGTAGCGCATGCCCGCCGCCCTGGCCGCCCTGGCCCACCGGACCGGGTCGTAGCGGTCGGGGTCGAAGTGGTCGAAGTAGACCTGGTACTGCTCGTCGGTCAGTTTCTCGCGGTTCTTGACCCACTCGTGCCGTGCGGCGAGCGAGTACAGGCCCCAGTGGACGAACATCCCGAACCGGTCGGTGGTGAACCAGGTCGTGTCCGGGGCGGGCGCGGGAGCCGGGGTCTCGGCGCTCTGGGGCATGGGGCATCGTTCCTTTTCGTCGGCGTCCGGTGGCGTGTCCGGTGCGCTGCGGAGGGCTGGTGGCAGGGGTTCTGTGGGTGCGGCTTGCCGGTCAGCCCTTCAGGGCGCCGGAGGACAGGCCGTGCACGAAAGAACGCTGGAAGAACAGGAAGACGATCACGGAGGGGAGCAGAGCCAGCAGGGAGGCGGCCATCACCACTCCGGGGGTGACGGCAGGGTCGATCCGCAGGGTCCGCAGCGCCAGCGGGAGCGTGTACGAGGAGGAGTCGGTGGAGACCAGGAGGGGCAGCAGGTACTGGTCCCAGATCATGGTGAAGCCGAAGACTCCGATGACCCCGAGTGCGGGCTTGCACATCGGCAGGATGATCTGGGCGAAGATGCGCAGGTCACCGGCGCCGTCGATGCGGGCGGCCTCTTCGAGCTCCCGGGGCACGTCCTTCATGAACTCGGTCATCACAAGGATGGAGAATCCCCAGGCGCCCAGCGGGACGATCATTCCGGCCAGGGTGCCGATGAGGTTGAAGTGGACGACCGGCAGATCGGAGAGGATCACGGACAGCGGGAGTGCCAGGATCTCCTCGGGCAGCATCAGCGTCGCCAGGACGGCGACGAGCACCAGCGTCATCCCTGGGAAGACCTTCCTGGCCAGGGCGTATCCGGCCAGCACGGAGACGGCCACCTGGAGCAGCAGGCCGAAGCCGACCACGAAGAAGGAGTTCAGCAGGTACGCGAGCACTCCCTGGTCGAAGGCGATCCGGAAGTTGTCGAGGGTGGCGCCCGAGGGGATGACGCTCAGCTGTGTCGGGTCCTTGACCTGGCTGAAGGCGCTGACCAGCAGGGCCAGCAGGGGCCCGGCGAAGACGATCAGGACCAGCAGATAGGTGACGGCCTTCAGGATCCGCCCGCCCGGACTCCTGCTTTCCGTGAGGCCCAGCGCGGTCTCGGTCGGCGCGTTCATTTGCTCTCTCTCCGTCGCAGCAGGTGGACGACGACTGTCAGGACCAGCGTCGCGATGAACAGCAGGACGGCTCCCGCCGCGCCGACGCCGAGTCTGTTCTGCTCCAGCCCGAGCTTGTAGATCAGGGTCATCACGACCTCGGTGGAACCGTCGGGACCGCCGTTGGTGAGCAGGAACACCTCGGTGAACACGCGCAGTCCGCGGATCGCGGCGAGGATGAACAGGATCGAGAAGACCGACCGCAGGCCGGGCACCGTCACATGCCAGACCCGTTGCAGCCTGGAGGCGCCGTCGACCTTCGCGGCCTCGTACAGACCGCGGTCCACACCGGTGAGGCCGGCGAGGAAGATCATCATGTCGTAGGGGGCGCCCCGCCAGATGCCGGTGATCATGATGGAGGCCATCGATGTGTCGGGGTCGTTGATGAATCCCGAGGGGCCGAGCCCCACGAGGCCGAGGAGGGAGTTGAGCATGCCGTCCGCGGTCGGGTGGTACATGATCCGCCACAGTTCGGCGACGACCGCGATCGGCACCACGACCGGCAGGAACGCCGCGGATCGCACAAATCCCAGCCGGCGGCCCTGCCCTTCCATCAGCAGCGCGAGTGCGAGGCCGAGGGCCATCGAGCCGGCCGTCTGCCCGGCGGCGAGGACCACGGTGTGCCAGGCGGCGTCGCGGAAGCCGTCGGACTGGAGGACCGTGGAGTAGTTCTCGGTACCGACCCACCTGTTGCCGAGGTAGGGCTGGACTTCCTGGAAGGACATGGTCAGGGCGCTGACCATGGGGATGAACTTGAAGTACAGGAAGAGGAGCAGTGCCGGGGCCAGGAACAGCCACGGCGTCCACCACCGGCCCGCCCGGCGGTTGTGCCCCCGGCGGCCGGCGGCGCCGCCGGCCGCGCGGCCCGCTTTCCGGGTGGCGGGCCCGGCCGCCGGGAGGGCGGCCGGATCCGCCTGGTCAAGACTCATGACGCGGCGATTCCCTGTTCCTTGAGAATGTCGGCGAGCTGCTTGTCGAGCTCCTTGAGCTTGGTTCCGGTGTCCAGGCCGCAGTCGGCCATCAGCGCGTTGACGGTCTCGGCGGTCGTCTGCCGCACCGGGGTCCAGTTCGGGACGGACGGCGCGTACCGGCCGGAGTTCTGGTAGATCTCGGCGTAGGTCTTCCAGCGGGGGTCGGGACGGACCTCGGAGATGTCCACCGTCTTGTTGACGGGGAGCTGCACGGTGAAGCCGGTGTCGCCCTCCATCCCGGTCTTCTGGCCCTCGGCGGAGATGGCGAAGTCGGCGAAGGCGTCCTGGCCCGCCATGTTCTCGGAGCCGGCCATCAGGTAGACGGACCCGCCCTCGGCGAGCACGGTGGCGTCCTTCGCCCCCTTGGGCATCGGCACCACCTCGTACTTGTCCTTGCCGAGGGTCTCGTCGAAGCGGGGCAGCAGGTACGGGCCGACGACGAACATGCCGGTCCGGCCGGCCTCGAAGGTCTCGTTGGTGGGCGGGGTCTCCATGGTGACGGCGCCCGGCTGGATGACCTTGGACTTGCAGCCGAGGTCACGGAACCACTGGACGGCCCGGACGGATTCCTCCGTGGTCATCGTGGGCTTGTACTTGCCGTCGCCGGTCTCGGTGATGAAGTCTCCGCCCGCGGCCCAGAGGAAGTTGGAGAAGTACCAGGAGGCGTATCCGCGCTTGGTGGACAGCGGGGCGGCGAGGCCGTATGTGTTCTTCTTGCCGTCGCCGTCGGGGTCCTTGATGGTGAACGCCTCGGCCATCGTGGCGAAGTCGTCCCAGTTCCTGGGGACTTCGAGCTTCAGCTTCTCCCGCCAGTCCTTGCGGATGAGCAGCGCGGACGCCTGTGCCGAGTAGGGCAGGCCGTACTGCTTGCCGTCCACGCTCTTGCCGGAGTCGAGCCCCTGGCCGATGGCCTGCTTGCCGTTCTTGATCTTGTCCAGGTCGATCTCCCGGAGCAGGCCCTGGCTGTGCATGGCACCGAGCTGCGTCACGTCGTTCATGACGATGTCGGGCAGGTTCTTCTGCGCGGCGCGCTGCTGCAGCTTGGTCTCGAAGTCGTCGAAGATCGCGGTGACCTCGACCTTGTAGCCCGTGGCCTTCTCGAAGGCGGCAGCGAGTCTGACCGCTCCCTTCTCACCCGGTCCGCCCGGCGTGGTCCGGGTCCACAGTTCGAGCGGTGCCTTCGAGTTCTGCTTGGCATCGACTCCCGCAGGCCCTGATGTACAGCTGGTGAGGACCAGTGCGGAAGCGAGAACTCCCGCACCGATCCACCGCGATCTCTGCATGACAACTCCTGTTTTCGCCGCATCACAGCTGACCTGGAAAGCGCTTGCTGGGACGCTAACGGTGTCCGAATCCCCGGTCAATAGTCCGATGAATGCAAAAATCTCGTGATGGCTCACAGGACGTGCGCCGCACTCGACCGTCACCCCTCGATGCCCCGCAAGAGGATCCCCCACATCGCGAAATCACCTGATGAACCAGCCATTTGACTGCACGTGACAACGATCGACCGACCCCACACCCATCACACCCGAACGTGACAGCCATCGAGGCGGCAGGCATCGGACGACCGATCTTTATCCGAAGCCTTTTCAATCATCCGATGTATCGTGCTGCATGCACACCGACCAAGGCAATGAACAAGCCGAGCCAATCTCCAACATCCGGTCGGACATTTCCCCACGCGCCCGATCAGGGTTCATGGGTCGATTCGCTGATGGCCTGTCAGCGAGGAGCTGAGGAGCGCTACGTCATGAACGAGCCGGCACGCAGACCGACCGCCCTGCTGGTCATGGAGGAAGAACGCAGGGCGGACGTCTATCCCCCTGAGGTCCTGGCCGAGGTCGAACGTCTCGTACACCTGCAGGGCCCGCCCCTCACGCGGGAGCAACTCGACGAGGAACCCGATGTGTTGCGGCAGGTGGAGGTCCTGCTCACGGGCTGGGGTGCGCCGGTACTCGATGCCGCCCTCCTCTCGCACGCCCCTCGGTTGCGGGCGGTCCTCGTCGCCGCGGGCTCCGTGCGGCATCTGACCACACCCGCGTTCTGGGCCCGTGGCATTCCGATCGTCTCCGCCGCCCCGGCCAACGCGGTCCCGGTCGCGGAGTTCACCCTCGCCCAGGTCCTCCTCGGGCTGAAGCAGGTGCATCGCATCACCCGGGAGGTGACGAGCAGCCGCCGCTTCCCCCACAACCCCCGGGTGCCGGGGGCCTACCGGTCACGCGTGGGCCTGCTGGGGCTCGGGCACATCGGCCGTCTCGTCGCGTCGCACCTGAGCCGTTTCGACGTCGAGGTCCTCGCCACGGATCCCCTCGCCTCCCCGGACACCGCCCGGCGGACGGGCGTCCGGCTCGTCGGCATCGAGGAACTGTTCGCCACCAGCCATGTCGTCAGTCTCCACGCCCCACTCCTGCCCGAGACCCGCGGCACGATCGGGGCACGGCTGCTGAACTCCCTGGGGCCGGGCGCGACGCTGATCAACACCGCGCGTGGCGCGCTCATCGACGAGACCGCCGCGGCGGAGGTCCTGCGCGCCAGACCCGACCTCACCGCTGTACTCGATGTCACGCACCCGGAGCCTCCCGCCCACGACTCGCCACTCTTCACCCTTCCCAACGTGGTCCTGACACCCCACCTCGGCGGTGCCCTCGGGGCCGAACGTCATCGTCTCGGAGAGCTTGTGCTCGACGAACTCCGACGCTTTATACATGACCAGCCTCTCCAGTACGCCATAGACCCCGAGCACGCCGCATCGCTGGCCTGAGGCCGCGAAGGAGGTCGTCGCAGGTGCGAAACGGGGGCGGCGGGGCCGCACCTGCGACGTCAGCGAAACGTCAGCGAAACGTGCGTGGAACGTCAGCGCGGGGCAGGAGAGTTCGGGACCGGTCGGGCCGTCGGCTCCGGCTGATGACGGCGCGCCCGGGTTCGCCTGTCGGTGTGTTGGTGTGTCGGTGTGTCCGCACATCGGTGTGCTCATGTGCACCGGCGGGTCGGCCGTCGGCCCGACGTTGAAGGAGTCAGCCATCAACCTGCGGAAACTCAAGGCCGCCGTCGTCGCGACCGCCGCCGTGGCGGGAGTCGCCGTGGCGGCCGCGCCGGCCCGCGCGAGCGTGTGCGAGGTGGGCGGCGGCTCCATCATCTGCGAGTACGGCGTCAGCGTCTACACATTCGCCAACGGCACCCGGCAGGAATTCGCGATCGGTACCGATCGGGCCGTGTGGACGCGCTGGAACGACACCGCCGGGAAGTGGACCGCCTGGTCGTCCCTGGGCGGAGTGGCGACGAGCAGGGTAACCGTGGAGCCGCTCCCCCACGACACCTTCTCCATCGTCGTCACCGGCACCGACGGCCGACGGTGGGAACGCGTGCGCTACAGCTATCCCAGCGGCGCCTGGTCGGACAACTGGGAGCCGTACCGGGGCTGACCAGTGGCCGGGCACGCCGATGGCCGGGCCACTGGGTCCTTCGTCCGGATCGGTCCCTTCGCGGTCCGGACGAAGGACCTGCCCTCGGCCGTGCAGCGCACGGTCGCTGCGGAAGAACCTGTCAGCGCGGCCTCCAGTGGTATTTGCCACCGCCCACCCACCGCACCACTCCGGGGTCGTCGAGGTCGTGGACCGCGATTCCTGCGGCCGAGGCGGCGGCGAGCACATCCATCATCGATGTTGCGGCGCTGACAACCTCCCCGTCGATCTCCACCAGGCGGAAGGGCGGATCACCCGGCTGCACGCTCAGCACGGTGATCCGAGGCGTCGAGATATGAGGACTGCCACTTTCGGTCATGCGTAGATCGCTTCCACGTCACGGCCGACACTATGCCCGGCAGCGGTGTCCTCGGCGCCCTGTCACTCGTACACACTCTTTCCCCTCCGCCGGGCGACCCGACCCCACACGCTGTCGGTGAGAAGAAAGACCGCCGACGGGATCCCGGGCGGCGGCAGGAATCAGCCGAGTGCGGCGGTCGCCGCCATCAGTGGCACAACGATGCGGAAGGGCCCATGCCGCCGGGCGCCGCGCGGCAGCCGGTGACCGGACGTGTCTCCGCATCCGGGCTGCCACCGCATGCGGCGGCCGGGCACGATCGGCACCATCAGCACGAGGGCCGGCGCGGCGAGCACGATCTCGCGGCTCGCCCGTGTACCGGTTCACGAAGGCGGCCAGGTGCGATCCGGTCGGGGCCCCCGCTCGGCAACACCCTCGTCGTCGCGCCCCTCCCCGGGAAGGGCCGGACCGCGCTCGCGAGCAGCATCCCCGCACTTGGATGTGATCCACGTCACGTGGCGTGCGACGGGTGTCCGGGCCCCGGCCGGTGCTGCGGCCCGGGCCCGGTCATGTGCCGCTGTCGCATGGTGCGGTGCCGGCCGGGGGGTCAGTCCTCGCCCTCCAGGCTGCCCTCCGTCTCCAGGTAGGCCTGGCGCAGGGCTTCGAGGACCGCCGGGTCGGGCTTGGCCCACATACCGCGGGACTCCGCCTCCAGGAGGCGTTCCGCGATGCCGTGCAGGGCCCAGGGGTTGGCCTGCTGGAGGAACTCGCGGTTGGCCGGGTCCAGGACGTACGTCTCGGTGAGCTTGTCGTACATCCAGTCGGCGACCACACCCGTCGTCGCGTCGTAACCGAAGAGGTAGTCGACGGTGGCGGCCAGTTCGAAGGCGCCCTTGTAGCCGTGCCGCCGCATCGCCTCGATCCACTTGGGGTTGACCACCCGGGCGCGGAAGACCCTGGAGGTCTCCTCCACCAGGGTGCGGGTGCGGACCGTCTCGGGGCGGGTGGAGTCGCCGATGTACGCCTCCGGGGCGGTGCCGCGCAGCGCGCGGACGGTGGCCACCATGCCGCCGTGGTACTGGAAGTAGTCGTCCGAGTCGGCGATGTCGTGTTCGCGGGTGTCGGTGTTCTTGGCCGCGACCGCGATCCTCTTGTACGCCGTCTCCATCTCCTCGCGGGCCGGGCGGCCGTCGAGTTCGCGCCCGTAGGCGTAGCCGCCCCACACCGTGTAGACCTCGGCGAGGTCCGCGTCGGTGCGCCAGTCCCGGGAATCGATGAGCTGGAGCAGACCGGCGCCGTACGTACCGGGACGGGAGCCGAAGATACGGGTGGTGGCGCGTCGTTCGTCGCCATGGGCGGCCAGGTCGGCCTGGGTGTGGGCGCGTACGTGGTTCTGCTCGGCGGGCTCGTCCAGGGAGGCGGCGAGGCGGACCGCGTCGTCGAGCAGGCCGATGGTGTGCGGGAAGGCGTCGCGGAAGAAACCGCTGATGCGCAGGGTGACATCGATGCGCGGGCGGCCGAGTTCGGCCGGCGGGATCGCCTCCAGGCCGGTGACCCGGCGCGAGGCGTCGTCCCAGACCGGGCGGACGCCGAGCAGGGCGAAGGCTTCGGCGACGTCGTCGCCGGCGGTACGCATCGCGCTGGTGCCCCACAGGGACAGGCCGACCGAGGTGGGCCAGTCGCCGTTGTCGGTGCGGTAGCGCTCCAGGAGCGAGTCGGCCAGGGCCTGGCCGGTCTCCCAGGCGAGGCGCGAGGGTACGGCCTTGGGGTCGACGGAGTAGAAGTTGCGGCCGGTCGGCAGGACGTTGACCAGGCCCCGGAGCGGGGAGCCGGAGGGTCCGGCGGGAACGAATCCGCCGCCCAGCGCGTGCAGGGCGTGGTCGAGTTCGTCGGTCGTGGCGGCCAGCCGCGGCACCACCTCGCGGGCCGCGAAGCCCAGGATGTCGGCGACCGCCCGCGGGTGCCCGGCGGCCACCTCGGCGACGGCCTCCGGGGACCAGCCCGCGTCCTCCATCGCCTGGACCAGGGTGCGGGCCTGCTCCTCGGCCTCGTCGGCGGTGACGCGGGTCGCGGCGGACTCGTCGAGTCCCAGCGCCTCGCGCAGACCCGGCAGGGAGGCCGTGCCGCCCCAGATCTGGCGGGCGCGCAGGATCGCGAGGACGAGGTTGACCCGGTCGGCGCCGGTCGGGGCGCCGCCCAGGACATGCAGGCCGTCGCGGATCTGCACGTCCTTGATCTCGCAGAGCCAGCCGTCGAGATGCATGATGAACTCGTCGAAACCCTCGTCCTCCGGGCGGTCTTCGAGTCCCAGGTCGTGGTCGAGCCTGGCAGCCTGGATCAGGGTCCAGATCTGTGCCCGGATCGCCGGGAGCTTCGCCGGGTCCATCGCCGCGATCTGGGCGTGCTCGTCCAGGAGTTGTTCGAGCCGGGCGATGTCCCCGTAGCTGTCGGCGCGCGCCATCGGCGGAACGAGATGGTCCACGAGGGTGGCGTGGACGCGCCGCTTGGCCTGTGTCCCCTCGCCCGGGTCGTTGACCAGGAACGGGTAGATCAGCGGGAGGTCGCCGAGGGCGGCATCGGGGCCGCAGGCGGCGGAGAGCCCGGCGTTCTTGCCGGGCAGCCACTCCAGGTTGCCGTGCTTGCCGAGGTGGATCATCGCGTCGGCGCCGAAGCCGTTGTCGTCGGCGCGTGCGGCGATCCAGCGGTAGGCGGCCAGGTAGTGGTGCGAGGGCGGCAGATCGGGGTCGTGGTAGATCGCGATCGGGTTCTCGCCGAAGCCGCGCGGCGGCTGGATGAGAACGAGCAGATTGCCGTGGCGCAGGGCGGCGAGCACGATGTCGCCGTCCGGGTTGCTCGACCGGTCCACGAACATCTCGCCCGGGGCGGGGCCCCAGTGCTGCTCGACGGCTTCGCGGAGCTCGGCCGGGAGGGTCGCGTACCAGCGCCGGTAGTCGGCGGCCGGGATACGGACCGGGTTGCGGGCCAACTGCTCCTCGGTGAGCCACTCCTGGTCGTGACCGCCCGCCTCGATCAGCGCGCGGATCAGCTCGTCGCCGTCGCCCGACACGAGTCCGGGGACCTCCTGCGTGCCGAAGTCGTATCCCTCGGCGCGGAGTCGGCGCAGCAGGGCGACGGCGCTGGCCGGGGTGTCGAGGCCGACGGCGTTGCCGATCCGCGAGTGCTTGGTCGGGTACGCGGACAGGACGAGCGCGATCCGCTTATCGGCTGCCGGGATGTGGCGCAGCCGGGCGTGGCGCACGGCGATCCCGGCGACGCGGGCGGCGCGCTCGGTGTCGGCGACGTACGCGGGCAGGCCGTCCTCGTCGATCTCCTTGAACGAGAACGGCACGGTGATCAGGCGGCCGTCGAACTCGGGGACCGCGATCTGGCTGGCGGCGTCGAGCGGGGAGACGCCCTCGTCGTTGCCTTCCCAGTCGGTGCGTGAACCGGTGAGGCAGAGCGCCTGGAGGATGGGTACGTCGAGGCCGCTGAGGACCCCCGCGTCCCAGGACTCGTCGTCGCCGCCGGCCGAGGCCTCGGCGGGCCGGGTGCCGCCGGCGGCGAGGACGGTGGTGACGATCGCGTCGGCGGCGCGCAGCTCTTCGATGAGTTCGGGCTCAGGGGTGCGGAGCGAGGCGACGTAGAGCGGCAGCGCGCGGGCGCCCGCGTCCTCGACGGCACGGCAGAGTGCCTCCACGAACGCGGTGTTGCCGCTCATGTGGTGGGCGCGGTAGTAGAGCACGGCGACGACCGGGCCGTCGGTGCGCCGGCCGGTGCGCTCCAGCGGGCCCCAGGAGGGTGCCGGGGCGGGCGGTGCGAAGCCGTGGCCGGTGAGCAGCACGGTGTCGGAGAGGAAGCGGGCGAGCTGGTCCAGGTTGGCGGGCCCACCGTGGGCCAGATAGGCGTGGGCCTCGGCGGCGATGCCGATGGGCACCGTCGAGGCGGCCATCAGCTGGGCGTCGGGGGCCTGTTCGCCGGTGAGGACGACGACGGGGCGTCCGGTGGCGCGTACTTGGTCGAGGCCGTCCTGCCAGGCGCGTACGCCGCCCAGGAGACGCACGACGACCAGGTCGACGCCGTCCAGGAGCTCGGGCAGGTCCTGGAGCGGGAGCCGGGAGGGGTTGGCGTAGCGGTAGGAGACCGGGCCGTCCGAGGCGCGGGCGCTGAGCAGGTCGGTGTCGGACGTCGACAGGAGCAGGATCATGCGGCGTCGGGCCTTCCTCGGGGTGTCCACGCCCCGGGCGGTGTCGGAATGAACCCCTGGCCTCGAACGGGTTCGAGGTTCGGAGAAGGGAGTTCCTGACTTGCCAGGCCGTGGCCGGGCTCACAGTGGCGGGACCGTGCCGGGATCACACCGGACTTCCTCCCCTGTCGCCGTCTGTGGCGACGACGTGCCGGATGGCCCGTCACTAGGCATAGTAAGGGCCGGTCAACTCATGGAGGACATACGGATCCGGTCGGATGGTCGGTATGCTCGCCGCCATGCCCCGACCTGCCACTTCGCCTTCACCACCGGGAGACGCGTCTGCCCGGGACCGCGGTGACGCCTGCCCCGGCACGCTGCGGCTGCACCGGGCGGACGACGGTGCGCTGGCCCGGGTCCGGGTTCCCGGCGGTCTGCTGACGGCGGTGCAGGCGGACGCCCTGGGGGCGCTGGCGGAGAGTCTGGGCGATGGTGAGTTGCATCTCACCTCGCGCGGCAACGTCCAGTTGCGCGGGCTGGGTCCGGACTGCGGAGCCGAACTGGCCGACCGGCTGGGCGAGGCGGGGCTGTTGCCCTCCGCGCGCCACGAACGGATACGCAACATCGTGGCGTCGCCGCTCTCGGGGCTCGACGGCCGGGGCGCGCGGGACGTCGGCCCCTGGCTGTCCGAGCTGGACGCGCTGCTGTGCGCGGGCGAGAGGACGGCGGACCTGTCGGGCAGGTTCCTGTTCGTACTCGACGACGGCCGTGGCGACGTGGACGCGCTGGGCGGCGATGTGACGCTGCTGGCGCAGGACGACGGAACGGCGCTGCTGCGCATCGGCACGGCCCGGACCACACTGCGGATACCGGGCGCACAGGCGCCGCGCGCCGCCCTCCTGGCGGCCGGGACCTTCCTGGACCGGGCGCCGGGCACCGGCGCCTGGCGTGTACCGGATCTGCCCGGCGGCGCCGGATCCCTCTTCGACGAGGTCGTACGACGGTTGCGGGAGGCGGGTCCCGGCACCGTCCCGACCGAGGACCGCGCCTGTCCCCGCAGCTCCGACGGACCCGCACTCGGCCTCGTGACCGGCCCGCAGGACGGGGCAGCGCTGTCCGTCGGCATTCCCCTGGGACGCGTCGGCCCGGCGCAGTGGCGGTCCCTGACGGAGACGGCCCGGCACCGGGGAAGCGGTGAATTGCGGCTGACGCCGTGGCGCGGGGTCGTCGTACCGGGGGTGGAGCGGCAGCGGGCGGCGGGGCTGCTGGACGAACTGGGGGCCGCCGGCCTCATCATCGGACCCGACTCCCCCTGGACCGGGGTGGGTGCCTGTATCGGCCGGCCCGGCTGTGCGAAGTCGCTGGCCGATGTGCGGGCCCAGGCGGCGGCCGCGGTGGGGGCCGTGGGTCCGCTGCCGGTGTACTGGTCCGGATGCGAACGCCGCTGCGGCCACCCCCATGGCGATTGGGTCGATGTCGTCGCCACCCCGGACGGGCACCGGATCTCCCTGGTACGGGGCGAGGATCGGGGCGCCCCCGTGAACGTCCCCGGGAGCCCTGGCGGTCTTGCCGCCGCGGTGGCCGCTGCCCGCCGCACGCGCGGCTGACCCCGTACACCCACTCCCCTGTACCCGACGTTGCACGCCCGAGGAAGAGAGCGAAAGCACTGTGCACCAGTACGAGAAGGACGGGCCGGCGATCTATCGCCAGTCCTTCGCCACGATCCGCGCGGAGGCGGATCTCGCAGGCCTGCCCGCGGATGTAAGCCAGGTCGCGGTCCGCATGATCCACGCCTGCGGGATGGTCGACCTCGTCCGTGATCTCGCTTTCACCCCGGACGTGGTCGCGCGCGCCCGCGCCGCTCTGCGGGCCGGCGCGCCCATCCTGTGCGATGTGGCCATGGTCGCCAGCGGTGTCACCCGCAAGCGGCTGCCGGCGGACAACGAGGTGGTCTGCACCCTGTCCGACCCGGCGGTGCCCGGACTCGCGAAGGAGTTGGGCACCACCCGTAGCGCCGCCGCCCTGGAGCTGTGGCGCGACCGGCTGGAGGGCGCGGTCGTCGCCGTCGGGAACGCACCGACCGCGCTGTTCCGGCTGCTGGAGATGATCGAGGAGGGCGCGCCGCGCCCCGCCGCGGTCATCGGCGTGCCGGTCGGCTTCATCGGTGCCGCCGAGTCCAAGGACGCCCTGGCCGCGCACCCCTCCGGGCTGGACCATCTGATCGTCCGGGGCCGTCGCGGCGGCAGCGCCATCGCGGCCGCCGCCCTCAACGCGATCGCCAGCGAGGAGGAGCAGTAGACGTGAGCGAGCAGCAGACGGGCCGGTTGTACGGGGTCGGGCTCGGCCCCGGCGATCCGGCTCTGATGACCGTACGCGCGGTGGAGATCATCGCCGAGGCCGATGTCGTCGCGTATCACAGCGCCCGGCACGGACGGTCCATCGCCCGGTCCATCGCGGCGAAACACATCCGTGCCGACCATGTCGAGGAGCAGCTGGTCTACCCCGTCACGACGGAGACCACGGACCACCCGGGCGGCTACCGAGGGGCGATGGAGGAGTTCTACGCCGAGGCGGCGGCCCGTCTCGCGGCGCACCTGGACGCCGGTCGCACGGTCGCGGTGCTGGCCGAGGGCGATCCTCTCTTCTACGGCTCGTACATGCACATGCACAAGCGGCTCGCCGACCGCTACCCGACCGAAGTGATCCCCGGCGTCACCTCGGTCAGCGCGGCCGCCGCGCGCCTCGGGACCCCGCTAGTCGAGGGCGAGGAGGTGCTGACCATCCTGCCCGGCACGCTGCCGGAGGAGGAGCTGACCGCCCGTCTCGCCGCCACCGACGCCGCCGTGGTCATGAAGCTGGGACGTACGTTCCCCGCCGTTCGCCGCGCCTTCGAGACGTCCGGGCGGCTGCCCGAGGCGCGCTACGTCGAGCGCGCCACGATGGCCGGGGAACGCGTGGGCGAGCTGGCCGAGGTCGACCCCGGCTCGGTGCCGTACTTCGCGGTCGCGGTCCTGCCCAGCAGGATCGGAGCGCCGCGTCCCGAACGCGCCCCGGAGGGCGGCGAGGTGACCGTGGTCGGCACCGGACCGGCCGGGCCGCTGTGGCTGACTCCCGAGACGCGCGGGGCGCTGGCCGCCGCCGACGACCTGGTCGGTTACACCACCTATCTGGACCGGGTGCCGGTCCGGCCGGGGCAGGTGCGCCACGGCTCGGACAACAAGGTCGAGTCGGAGCGGGCCGAGTTCGCCCTCGATCTGGCCCGGCGCGGCCGGCGGGTGGCCGTGGTGTCCGGCGGCGACCCCGGGGTCTTCGCCATGGCGACGGCCGTCCTGGAGGTGGCCTCGCAGGACGCGTACGCGCAGGTGCCGGTGCGGGTGCTGCCGGGCGTGACGGCCGCCAACGCCGCCGCCGCCCGCGCGGGTGCGCCGCTGGGCCACGACTACGCGACGATATCGCTCTCCGACCGGCTCAAGCCGTGGGAGGTGATCGCGGAGCGGCTGCGCGCGGCGGCGACGGCGGATCTTGTGCTCGCGCTGTACAACCCCGGTTCACGCAGCCGGACCTGGCAGGTCGGCAAGGCCCGCGCCCTGCTGCTCGAACACCGCTCACCGGACACCCCCGTGGTCCTCGGCCGCGATGTTGGCGGGCCCGCCGAGCACGTGCGGACCGTACGGCTGGGCGATCTCGACCCCGCCGAGGTCGACATGCGCACGATCCTGCTCGTCGGGTCCTCGCAGACCCGCTGGGTGCGGCGCGGTGGCGGGCAGCAGATCGTCTGGACGCCCCGCCGCTATCCGGAGGTCTGAGCCGGGCCGGCTGTCGGCTGCGTACGGTGGAGAATGTGTTCACGGAGCCAGTCCACGGCGGGTTCCGGGCCTTCGACGACCGGGATGCCCTCGGGCACGGGCGGCCGTCGCACCACCACCACCGGGATCCCCGCCTCGCGGGCCGCGGTGAGTTTGGGGGCTGTGGCGGCGCCTCCGCTGTCCTTCGTGACGACGACGTCGATGCGATGACGGCGGATCAGCTCGCGCTCTCCGTCCAGGGTGAACGGGCCCCGGTCGAGCAGGACCTCCATCCTGGCGGGGCAGGGCGCTTGGGGGGCGTCCACCGAACGCATCAGGAACCACAGCTCGTCCAGGCCGGCGAAGGCGGCCAGACCCATCCGCCCCGTCGTGAGGAACACACGCCGCCCCAGCGCGGGCAGGGCCGCCGCCGCCTCGGCGAGGGAGCCGGCCGCATGCCAGTCGTCGCCCTCGCCGGGCACCCACCCGGGCCGGCGCACGGCCAGCAGGGGAACATGGGCGGCAGCGGCGGCAGCGGCCGCGTTGAAACTGATCGTCCCGGCGAAAGGATGGGTGGCGTCGATGAGCGCGTCCACCTGGTGCGTGCGCAGCCAGTCGGCGAGCCCGTCGGCTCCCCCGAAGCCGCCGATGCGGACCTCGCCCGGCGGAAGCCTCGGGCCCGACACGCGTCCGGCGAGCGAACTCGTCAGCCCGACACCGGCCGGGAGCACTTCCACCAGCAACTCGGCGAGGCAGCGGGCCTCCGTCGTGCCGCCGAGTACGAGTACATGCATCGGATCCATCCATGGGTGAGACTGAGGGCGGGCGCAGCGCCCAGCTGAAACACACCGGTTTGCGGCCCGGCTGGACCACCGGCGCCTGTGCGACCGCGGCGGCCACCGCCGCGTACACGGCCCTGCTGACGGGCGACTTCCCCGACCCGGTGACGATCACCCTACCCAAGGGGCAGACGCCCGCCTTCGCGCTCGCGGTGGAGGAGCTGGCCGAGGGGCGGGCGACGGCCGGGGTGGTCAAGGACGCGGGCGACGACCCGGATGTGACGCACGGCGCTCTGGTCCGGGTGACCGTGCGGCGGCTGCCGCCGGACTCGGGTGTGGTGTTCCGGGCCGGTCCCGGCGTGGGCACGGTCACCCTTCCCGGGCTGCCGCTCGATGTCGGGGAGCCGGCGATCAATCCGGTGCCGCGCCAGATGCTTCGCGAGCACATCGAGCGGGTCGCCGCGGAGCACCGGGGTTCGGGGGATGTCGAGGTGACCGTTTCGGTGGACGACGGCGAGGAGATCGCCCGGTCCACCTGGAACCCGCGCCTGGGCATCCTGGGCGGTCTGTCGATCCTCGGCACGACGGGTGTCGTGGTGCCCTACTCCTGCTCGGCGTGGATCGACTCGATCCGCCGCGGTGTGGACGTGGCCCGTGCCGCCGGGCACACCCATGTGGCAGGGTGCACGGGTTCCACCTCGGAGAAGACCGTGGTGACCGAGTACGGGCTGCCGGAGCTGGCGCTGCTCGACATGGGGGACTTCGCGGGTGCGGTGCTGAAGTACGTGCGCCGCCACCCGGTGGACCGGCTGACAGTCTGCGGCGGGTTCGCGAAGCTGTCGAAGCTCGCCGCCGGACACCTCGATCTGCACTCCGCGAGGTCCCAGGTCGACAAGCCCTTCCTGGCCGGGCTGGCCCGGCGAGGCGGTGCGGACGAGGCACTGGCGGCCGAGGTGGCGGTCGCGAACACGGGGCTCGCGGCACTCCGGCTGTGTCTCGCACGGGGTGTACCGCTCGGGGACCTGGTGGCGGTGGCCGCGCGGGACCAGGCGCTGTCGGTGCTGCGGGGTGCGCCGGTCGTCGTGGACGTCATCTGCATCGACCGGGCGGGCGCGGTCGTCGGGCGCAGCGGCGTGCGCTGACCGGCCGCCCGGCCGGTGCGGTGGCGTGGTCAGCAGACGTGGCGTTCGCGGCCGGGCGAGTAGAGGTGGCTGTCGCGGAACTGCTCGGCGCCCAGGGTCCGGCCGACCATGATGACGGCGGTACGGATCACGCCCGCCTCCTTCACCTGCCCGGCGATGGTGGCGAGGGTTCCGCGCAGGACGATTTCGTCCGGGCGCGAGGCCAGCGCGACGACGGCGGCCGGGCAGTCGGCCCCGTAGTGCGGCAGCAGTTCCTCGACGACGCGGTCCGCGTACCTGGCGGCGAGGTGCAGCACGATCAGTGCGCCGCTGCGGCCCAGCGTGGCCAGGTCCTCGCCCTCCGGCATCGCGGTCGCGCGGTGGGCGACCCGGGTGAGGATGACGGTCTGGCCTACGGTCGGCACGGTCAGTTCCCGCTTGAGCGCCGCCGCGGCGGCCGCGAACGCGGGTACGCCGGGCACCACTTCGTAGGGCACCTGGGCCTCGTCGAGCCGGCGCATCTGCTCGTTGACCGCGCTGAACACCGAGGGGTCGCCCGAGTGCAGCCGGGCCACGTCGTGACCGGCCCGGTGCGCGGCCGTCAGCTCGGCGGTGATCTGGTCGATGTCGAGCTGCGCGGTGTCCACCAGGCGGGCGTCCGGGGGGCATTCGGCGAGCAGTTCCCGGGGCACCAGGCTGCCCGCGTACAGGCACACCCGGCAGGAGGCGAGCGTGCGGGCGCCGCGCACGGTGATCAGGTCGGCGGCCCCCGGGCCCGCGCCGATGAAGTACACGGTCATCTGTTGTCTCCTGGGTCTTGCGCGGGCTCGGTCGAGCGTTCCGCATCGGTACTGGCTGAGGGTTTGCGTACGGACCACTGGGTGACGGGCATGGCCTGCCGCCAGCCGGTGAAGCCGCCGACCGGCACGGCATGCGCGACCGCGAGGCGGACCAGTTCGCCGCCGTGGCTGCGGTGTGCCCCGGCGAGCAGCGCCTCGGACTCCAGCGTGACCGTGTTGGCGACCAGGCGTCCGCCGGGCGGCAGGGCGTCCCAGCAGGTGTCGAGCAGGCCTGGCGCGGTCAGCCCGCCGCCGATGAACACGGCGTCGGGCGTGGGCAGTTCGGCCAGGCTTCCGGGAGCCCGGCCGGTGACCACGCGCAGGGCGGGCACGCCGAGACGGCCGGCGTTGCGCTCGATGCGTCCGGCCCGTGCCGGGTCGCGTTCCACGGTGATCGCGCGGCAGGAGGGGTGGCTGCGCATCCATTCGATCGCGATGGATCCCGAGCCTCCCCCGATGTCCCACAGGAGTTCGCCGGGCGCGGGCGCGAGCACCCCGAGGGTCGCGGCCCGGATGTGCCGCTTGGTGAGCTGCCCGTCGTGGTCGTACGCCTCGTCGGGCAGGCCGGGGACGGCTCCGAGGCGCAGTGCTCCGGGGGTGCGCCGGCAGTCCACCGCGATGACGTTCAGTGGGTCGCCCGGTGGGTGCGGCCAGTGGTCCGCGGTGCCCTCCACGCATGCCTCGTCCGCTCCGCCGAGCTGTTCGAGCACGCGCAGCCGGCTCGGGCCGAAGCCCTGATCGCGCAGCAGCGCGGCCACCGCGGCCGGGGTGCCGGCGTCCGCGCTGAGGACCAGTACCCGTCGGCCGTCGTGCAGCGCGGCAGCCAGCCGGGCGGCGGGGCGGCCGACCAGGGTGACGACCTCGGTGTCCTCCAGCGGCCAGCCGATCCGGGCACAGGCGTAGGACACGGACGACGGGTGGGGCAGGATCCTCGGCACACCGGCGCCGAGCACTTCGGTGAGGGCCCGGCCGATGCCGTAGAACATCGGGTCGCCGCTGGCGAGTACGGCGATCCTGCGCCCGGCGTGCGCGGCGAGCAGGCCGGGGACGGCGGGCCGCAACGGCGAGGGCCACGGCACCCGTTGTCCCCGGCAGGACGGTGGGAGCAGGGTCAATTGCCGCGCACCGCCGATGAGGACCTGTGCGCCGGCGAGCTCCGCACGCGCCGCGTCGGTCAGTCCCGCCCATCCGTCGGCGCCGATTCCCACGACGGTCACCGCAGGTGGGACGGGGTGTTCGGGTGGAGCGAGAGTCACGGCCGGTACCTCGGTGTTCAGTGGATGACGCAGCCGAACTCTACTGTCCGGCCATGATCGGGCCATGGCCAGGTGGCCGTCCCCGTAGTCTTCTTGCATATCAGTGGCAATTGAAAGTCAAGCGCAGGAGTGTGGTGTGGGGTCTGCTGTGGTGCTCGGGATCGAGTCGTCGTGCGACGAGACCGGGGTCCGCGCGGGTGCACGGCCGGCGGATCGAGTCGTCGTGCGACGAGACCGGGTCCGCGGGGGTGCACGGCCGGCACCGCTGGAGGTGTCCACCGATCCGTCGGCACCGCTGGAGTACGCCGCGCTGCATCCGGTCGCCCGCGCCGGTGCCGGGGTGGCGTGAACCCCGGCACCGGCGCGCGGCAACGGGTCAGCGATCGACGTTCCCCAGATATGCGGCGAGTGAAGCGATGGCCGCCGGATTGCGCGGACTCTCCACCAGGTCCGCGTAGTCGAGGACGAAGATCCGGTCGTTCCTGATGGCCGAGACGTTCGCGAGCGGCGGATAGGACTTCAGGAACTTCTCCTTCTGCGCCGCGCCGGTGTCGCCGTAGTCGTTGATCACGATCACCTCGGGGTCGCGGTCGACGACGGTCTCCCAGCCCACCGTCACCCAGCTGTCCTTGAGGTCCTTCATGACGTGATCACCACCGGCCTTGGTGATGATGTCGTGCGGCCCGGCGAAGGCGCCGGCGGTCAGCGGCTTGTCCCGCCCGTCGTCGTAGAGGAAGACCCGCGGACGGGCTTCGCCCTTCGGTACCTTCGCCTGTGCTTCGGCCACCTGCTTGCGGAATTTCGCGACGAGGGCCTCCGCGCGGTCCTCCACGTCGAATATCTTCCCCAGGTTCCGCAGATCGGTGTAGAGCGCGTCGAGCGGGGCCATCACCCCGCGCGCCTTGCCCTGGCCGTTGCGGCAGGACTCGCTCAGCAGATACGAGCCGATGCCCACTCTCTCCAGCTCGGCGGGGGTGAAGCCGTCGCCCTCGTTGAATCCGTAGTTCCATCCGGCGAAGACCAGATCGGCGCGGGCGTCGAGGACCAGTTCCTTGTTGATGCTCTTCCTGGAGAGCCACTTGGTCTTCCGGTAGCCGTCCCGCCAGGGCACGGCCGTGAGGTCGCCCTTGTCCTCGGGCATCACGTATCCCGCCATGTGGTCCTCGAGTCCGAGCGCGAACATGATCTCGGTGATGCCGACGTCGTTGGTGACCACGCGCTGCGGGGCCTTGTCGAAGGTCTTCTTCTCGCCGCAGTTCTCGATGGTCACCGGATAGTGGCCGGCACCGGCCCGGGCGCCGCGCTCCTCTCCTCGGCCGGAGGGCATCTCGGCCCCGCAGCCGGTGAGTACCAGAGCGGCGGCGAGGACGAAGGCGGCAGGTCGTACAGGGTTCGGCATGACAGCGGTGACTCCTCAGGAATCGGACGGTGCGGGGCGAAGGCGGTCGAAGAGCAGCTGTACGGCGCCGGTCTCCGGATGCGGGACGCGGTGTGCCCGTACGCCGAAGACCTCGGCCAGCAGCTCGGCGGTGAGCACGTCGTGCGGAGCGCCGGACGCGACGATCCGGCCGCCGTCGATGACATGGAGCAGGTCGCAGTGGAGGGCGGCGAGGTTGAGGTCGTGCAGCGCGGTGAGGACGGTCAGCCCGCTGTCGCGCACCAGCGCCAGTACCTCCAACTGCTGTGCGATGTCGAGGTGGTTGGTCGGCTCGTCGAGCACCAGCAGCCGTGGCCGCTGAGCCAGCGCACGGGCGATCAGCACCCGCTGCTTCTCGCCGCCGGAGAGCGTGAGGAAGCCGCGGTCGGCGAGGTGACCGGCGCCGACGCCCGCCAGTGCGGTCTCGCACGCCTGCCGGTCCTCGTCGGTGGTCCGGCCCATCGCCGCCTGGTGCGGCAGCCTCCCCATTGCCACGACCTCGGCCACGGTGAAGTCGAATCCGGTGGCCGCCTCCTGGGGAAGCGCGGCCAGCCGGCGGGCGCTTTCGCGCGCGCTCATGGCGTACAGATCCTCGCCGCCGAGCCGTACGGTGCCGCCCGAGGGGCGCAGGGCCCGGTAGACGCAGCGCAACAGGGTGGACTTCCCGCTGCCGTTGGGCCCGACCAGGCCGACGAGCTGTCCCTCCCCCGCCCCCAGCGTGGCCTCGTCCACCAGCCGCGCACCGGCGATCTCGACCGTCAGGGCATCGATGTCGATCCGCATCACGCGCCTCCGAAGGTGTACGAGCGGCGGCGCATCAGCAGGACGAAGCACGGTACGCCGATGACCGCCGTCAGCACGCCCACCGGCAGTTCGGCGGGCGCGAGCACCACACGGGAGAGGATGTCCACCCAGACAAGGAGGACAGCGCCCGCCAGTGGTGCGACGGCCAGCAGTCGGCGGTGGTCCGCGCCGACCAGCATCCGCACGCCGTGCGGCACCATCAGTCCGACGAAGCCGATCGCACCGCTCACCGCGACCACCGCTCCGGTGACGGCCGCGGAGACCAGGAACAGCTCCTTGCGCAGCCGTCCCGCGTCCACTCCCAGCGCGGCCGCGGTCTCGTCGCCCATGGCCAGGGCGTTCAGCCGACGAGCCGACCAGGCGAGATGGACGAGACCGCCGAGCACGGCCGCGGCGGCGATCGGCACCGAGGCCCAGTTGGCTCCGCCGAGGCTGCCGAGCATCCACATCATCGCGGAGCGGGCTGCTTCACCGCGCTCGGCCGCGAACACCATGAATGTGGTGACGGCCGAGAAGCCGTAGTACATCGCGGTGCCCGTCAGGACGAGCCGCAGCGGGGTCAGGCCACGGGGCGTGCGCGCGATCGCGTACACCAGCACCATGGCGAGGAGCGCGGAGAGGAACGACGCGGTGGACAGCGCCCAGATGCCCAGCGACCCGAAGACACCGAAGATGAGCACGGCGTTGGCACCGACGGCCGCGCCCGATGAGATGCCCAGGACGAAGGGGTCGGCGAGCGCGTTGCGGACCATGGCCTGCACGGCGATGCCGACGGCCGACAGACCGGCCCCGACGACCGCGGCCAGTACGGCGCGCGGAAAGCGCAGTTCCCAGACGATGGTGTACGCCGGGACCTGGTCGGGGGCTATCCGGCCGCCGGTCAGCCCGGCCCACAGACAGCGCAGCACTTCGCCCCAGGAGAGCCCCGACGCCCCGATCCCCGCCCCGCAGACGAGGGAGGCGAGGAGCACGGCGCACAGGGCGGCCAGGAGCAGCGGCAGCGACACGCGGCGGCGCGGCGGCGCGGGCCCGGCTGCGGCACGGGCCGTGCGCGACGGCACGGCGGGTCTACGGACGAGGGGTGTGGCCACGGGCGGATCGCTTTCGCCTCGGGCCGTGCACCTACGTGATCAAAGCAGCAGCCCGGACGCGGAGCGCCCTGTGCAGCACCACTCGCAGTCCACGGCGAATTGACAGGAGCCTTCACCGCCGCGGGTGATCGGGCTTGCGGAGCCACGTGTAGTGCTCCGCCCACCGTTGCGGGTCAGCGCCGGATTTCGACCGGACTTCCCCCGCGGGGCACTGGCAGCTTAGCGCGCATGGCGTGACGCACCGCAGGAGGGAGAGCCGCCCCGCATCGCGGGTGTGGACTGCCGTCCGCGACGTCTACGCACCTGCCTCACGCGCCCTGCGGGCCGTACGGTGCGCCCGGTCCAGCACGAGCATGAGCAGCCCCGCGCCCCCCGCGGAACCGGCCCCCGCGATCTGCTGTGCTCCGCCGCCTCCGGCCTCGGCCATCGCACCGACATAGCTGATGCCCATCATGCTCAGCAGGCCCGCGGACCCCGAGCCCCAACGCGCCCCGGACGGCACACCGCCCAACAGCCGACGCAACGCCACGCCGGTGCTCGCCGTGACCCCGATGACGGCCGTGAACACGGTCGCCGTCACCCCGAAGGCCCCCGACCCGACTCTGGCGGAGCCCACCAGGGAGAATCCGCACAACACGCACGCGCCCACCCACAGGAGCACCGCGACGGCGAGCGCCCACGCCGCTCTGCGGAAGACAGCCCGCACAGCCGGATCCGTGACCACGGCGAAGTCCTGGAACTCGGTCCGATTGAGCGCCCGCCGCTCCGCCACGACGGCCGGCACGGCAGAGCCGCCCACGACACCGACCACCACCCCCAGCGGCGGCCCGGTGGGCGACCCGCCGGTGATTGAGGGGCGCCGAGGCCCAGGGCCCGTCCGGCGCTGAGCCGTCGGCCGGGCCGTACCGCTGCTCAGCCCTGG
Source organism: Streptomyces gelaticus (assembly GCF_014649535.1). Lineage (GTDB taxonomy): Bacteria > Actinomycetota > Actinomycetes > Streptomycetales > Streptomycetaceae > Streptomyces > Streptomyces gelaticus. The sequence goes on along the minus strand of NZ_BMTF01000001.1, from coordinate 458,523 downwards.
TGCCTGCGTCGCGCCGCAGCCGCGTTGCGACCTGTCACCAGGTGTTCGCCGGCCAGCTTTTCGACCCGGGCCACATCACGATCCGCGATCGCCTTGTACAGGCCCTCGTGCTCCTTCGCGACACCCGTCAAATCGTCGTGCTGCCCGAGCAGCCAGCGCATCCTGCTGCGAAGGGCGGCCTGGAGCTCGTTCAGCAGCTCGTTGTCGGCCAGCGCGGTGACCGTCTCGTGGAAGTCGGCGGCGGCCCGGTGGGCCCGTACGGCATCGCCCTTCTCCGCCGCCTTCACCTCCGCTTCGAGATCCCCGCGGAGCTTCTCCAGCCCCGCACGGGTGCGCCGTTGGGCGGCGAGCCGGAAGGTCAGCGTCTCCAGGGCCACGCGGACCTCGTCGAGATCCTCGACGTCCGCCGGTGTGAACTCCCGTACGACGGCCCAGGTCCGCGGCCTGGGAGTGACCAGCCCCTCGGTGACCAGCGCCTTCAGAGCCTCTCGGACGGGCAGCCTGCTCACACCGAGCTCCGCGGCGAGCTCGCGCTCGACGAGCTTGCTGCCCGGCTCACGCGCACCGTCGATGATTTCGTCACGCAGCCGGCGCGTTACCCGTTCCGACTCGGGCTCGAAGTCCCCAGACCCTGTCATGTCCTCAATTCTCTCATCGCTTGCCGCCCGTAGCGCGGTCGCGGTGATCCCGGGCGGATGGGATCCCTCGAAGGCGGTCCCGAGGTCCAGATCGTCGGCCAGCAGACCCGTCTCGATGCGGTCCTGCATCATCTCCCGCAGGTCCAGCGTGATGCCGGGATGACGGGTGCGCAGCGCCTCCACGAGCGGGCCGATGAGGTACGCGGTGAAGGTCGGCGTCACCGCTAGCCGCAGGTGCCCCCGGGGGAGAGGTCCGCGACATCGAGGACGGCGCGGTCGGCGGACGCCAGTTCCCGCGGTGCGCGCCGCACGTAGTACACATAGGCCGCGCCCGCGTCGGTGAGACGGACACCGCGACCGCTTCGGTCGAGCAACTGGACACGAACTGATCACGCAGAGCGACCCGGGCGAGCTGTTCGTCGTCCGTACGGCGGGCAATCTCGTCCCGGCGTGCGTAGCTCCAGACCCTTGACGGTGGAGTTGAGGCCGGCCGACTTGATGCCGGGACCCGGCGGCATGGAAGGCTGGGGGTGGCGAGCACGCATCGAGGTGGCGGGGGTAACGGATGTCGGGGCCGGAATTTCCGCCCACACGTGTGGCGGGGCGGGGTCGCGGTTGGTACCGGGGGGACTGCCATGTGCATTCGGTGCACTCGGACGGCAGGCTGACGCCGGAACAGCTCACGGCCGGTGCACGTGCGGCGGGACTGGATTTCCTGGCGACCACCGAACACAACACCGCCGAGGCACACGGATTCTCGGTAACAGCGACACGCATCTGGAGGGCCGGATCGGCATCCCGCACACCGTCGTCCTGGCCGAGGAACTGAGCGTCGACGCCGTCCTCGCCGGAATCCGGGCCGGCCGGAGCTGGATCGCCGAATCCGCCGCCGTCCAGCTGTCGTTCACGGTCTCGGCCGGTGGCCGGAGCGTCGGGATCGGTGAACGGCTGGAGGCAGGTGGCGCACCGGTCGGGGTGCGGGCGGACGTACGTGGTGTGCCCTCGGGGACCGTCAGCTTTCACACCGAGCGGGGAAGGGCACACCACGCGTCGCTGCCCGCATCGGGATCGGGCACCGTGCAGTGGCGCACCGGCACGGCGGAGTCCGCGTTCGTCCGGGTCGAGGTACGCCGTCCCGATGGGCGCATGGCGGCACTCGGCAACCCGGTCGTCCTGACCTGAACGAGTCACACGGTCCGGCCGGCCGGCCGGAGGGCGGGCCCGGCCCGGTCAGTCCGTGGCCGGCGGCGCGGCCCGGGTGAGGTGTCGCCACAAGAAGGTGTGCACCAGGGCCTCGTTGTGGGCGGACTGTTCGTTGTTGCTGGCGCCCGCGTGGCCGCCGCCGGTGTTCTCGTGGAAGAGCACCGGGTGACCGAGTTCGCGCAGCCGTGCGGCCGCCTTGCGGGCATGGCCGGGGTGGACCCGGTCGTCACGGGTGGAGGTCGTCAGCAGAACGGGCGGGTAGGCCCGGTCCGCGGTGAGCCGGTGGTACGGGGAGAGCTCACGGAGGTGCGGACGATCGGCCTCGGTGTCCGGGTTGCCGAATTCGGCGGTCCAGGACGCGCCTGCGAGGAGCTTGTGGAAGCGGAGCATGTCCAGCAGCGGCACCTGTACGACGATCGCGCCGAACAGGTGCGGGTAGCGGGTGAGCATCGCGCCCATGAGCAGCCCGCCGTTGCTCGCTCCCGTGGCGCCCAGCATGGCCGGGGTGGTGATGCCGCGCGCGACGAGGTCCGTGGCGACGGCCGCGAAGTCCTCGTAGGCCCGCGGCCGGTCCGCGCCGAGCGCGGCCCGGTGCCAGTCCGGTCCGTACTCGCCGCCGCCACGGATGTTCGCGATCACGTACCTGCCTCCGCGCTCCAGCCACGCCCGGCCCGTCACCGCGTCGTAGGAGGGGGTCAGGGAGACCTCGAAGCCGCCGTAGCCGTACAGCAGGGCGGGGCCGCCGGGGGAATGGGCGGGGCCGATCACGAAGTACGGCACCTGCGTGCCGTCCGGGGAGGTCGCGAAGAACTGCTCGACCTCCAGGCCTGCCGTTCCGAAGCGGGCCGGGGCCTGCTTGAGGATCTCCGAGTCGGCGCCGATCCGCCCGTGGTGGAGAGTGGACGGCTGCAAGAACCCCGACACGTCCAGGAAGTACTCGTCGGAGACGTCCGGGTCCGTGCCCACGACCGTGACGGCGGAGAGCACCGGGACGTCCGCGAGCGGACCGCGTTCCCACCCGCCACCGGCACCGGGGGTGAGGACCTCGATGCGGGTGCTGACATCGCACATCGTTTCCAGGACCAGATGGTGGCGGGTCCAGGAGTGCCTGGCCAGAGCCGTCCGCCCGTCCGGCGTGAACAGCACCTCCGCGGTGCGGTCGCCCGCCAGGAAGGCGTCGAAGTCGAACGCCAGCAAGGAGCCCGCCGGCTGTCCGAGCCAGTCGGACTTCGGGTTGACGATCAGGTGCCGGCGATGGGCGTAGGCAACGGCGTCGTCGGGAACGTCGATCCTGACGAGCCCGGCGTCCGGGGTCAGCAGGAACCTCTCGCTGCGGAAGAAGTCCAGCCACCGGCCTACGAAGTCCCGCTCGAAACCGGGTGTGGTGTCGTGCCGGCTCCAGGCCGCCACATCTCCCGTCCCGGCCTCGAAGACCTGGGCGGCCTCTTCCAGCGGCGTGCCGCGCCGCCACTTGCGGACCGTACGCGGATAGCCGGATTCGGTCAGTGAGCCGGGCCCGAAGTCCGTGCCGATGAAGACGGTGTCGGCGTCGATCCATCCGATCTCCGTCTTCGCCTCCCCCACCTGGAACCCGCCTTCGACGAAGGTCCGGGCGACGAGGTCGTACTCGCGGACCACGACGGCGTCACCGCCGTCGCGGGACAGGCACACCAGTGCCCGCTCGTGGTCCGGGCGGCGCAACCGCGCACCCGCCCACACCCACTTCTCGCCCTCCGCCGCGGCGAGCGCGTCCACGTCGAGAAGAACGTCCCACTCGGGGTCGTCCTTGCGGTACTGCTCCGGCGTCGTACGCCGCCACACCCCGCGTACGTGCTCGGCGTCCTTCCAGAAGTTGTAGAGGAACGCCCCGCTGCGCACGGGGTAGGGGATGCGGTCCGAGGCGTCCAGCACCTCCCGCAGGCGTTCCTTCAGGGGTGCGAACCCGGCGTCGGCGGCCAGTGCCGCCTCCGTCTCGGCGTTCCGTTCGGCCACCCATGCGAGCGCGGCCTCGCCCTCGACGTCTTCCAGCCACAGGTACGGATCTTCATCAATCACAGACCGCATTGTGCAGGCATGAGGCGCGCGCCGGAACCATATCCCCGCGTGCCGCCCGGCGCCGGGTCACAGCCAGCCGCGGCGGGCCGCGATCACACCGGCCTGGAAGCGGTTGGCCGCGCCGAGGAGCTCGTGCAGGCGGCTGATGCGGCGGCGCATGGTGCGGACGGACCAGCCGAGCTGGCGGGCTATCGCCTCGTCCTTGAGGCCGCTGACCAGGAGGGTGAGTACGAGTCGGTCCTCCTCGCCGACGGGGTCCTCGGCGGGGGCGTCGAGCGGCAGGGCCTGATTCCAGCACAGCTGCCAGTAGTCGGTGAGGGCGTCGAGCAGGGTGGACGGCCGGATCACCGCGGCGCGGACGTCGTCGAGATCGAGGGAGAGCGGCATCAGGGCGAGCCTGCGGTCGGCGATGGCGAGTTTGATGCCGAGTCCGGGCAGGACGCGGGCCTGTTCGCCGTGCCGGACCAGTTCGCGGATGTCGTCAAGGACTCCCGGCCACTCCAGAGCCTCGGGGGCGTAGACCGCGCGGTAGCGCACGCCTCGGCCGAGCGCCGTCGCCTCCACCGGGTTGGAGGTGGTCAGGGCGTACGGCGGCCGGTCCAGGGTCATCACGTCCTCGTGGGCCTCCTGTTGGAGGCGGACGAACCAGCGGCCGAGCGCCTCGCTGCCTGTGGTGATCTCCACCTCGTCCTCGTCGGTCGCGCCGGTGCGCGCGGCGGCGAACAGCCGGGACAGCTCGCCGGCCGCCGAACGCACCCTCTCCAGCTCGTTGCTCCTGGCCCGCACCAGGGCCTCCACGGCGGCCCCCGGCTCGATCGCGGCGTACCGGCGGCGGGTGCCGGCGAGCCGGCCGACCAGCCCGTGGTCGCGGAGCCGGTCCAGCGCGCGGGCGATGCGCTCGGCCGAACAGCCGAGATCCGCGGTGAGTTCGGCGGGTGCCGCCGTCCGCCGGGTCAGGACGGCGCGGTAGACGCTCTCGTCGAACGGGTCGATGCCTGCCGCCGTGAGTTGCGGTGTTTCGGGATCCATGGACGGATGGTGGCCCAGTTGTGCCAGCGGCAGCAATGGGCCACGGAGATCAGTTGTGCGGCAAGTGCCCTCACCACTAGGACCTTTACGCATGGCAATGAAGTCACGAAGATCGCGTCATGCCGCTCTCGCCGCCGTCGTGCTCGCCGGCACGCTGGCGGCGACACCGGCTGCCGCCGACGCGTCCGCCCACGCCCCGTCACAACGAGTGCTCGTCGAACTGTCCGGGAATCCTGCGGTCACCGCCGCGCCCGGTGGCTCACTGCTGTCCGCCGGGGCCGCCCGCGACGTCGGTGCCGCCCGCCGGGCGCTCGACGCGCGGCAGGACACCTTTCTCGGCTCGGCGAGACGCGCCGGCCTGCACCCGTCGGCAACCCGCAGACTCGGCCTGCTCATCGATGCCGTGGCGATGACGGTGCCCGCGTCCGAGGTGGGGCGGCTGTCCGCGCTGCCGGGCGTCACCGCCGTCCGCCCCGACACCCGGGTCCTGACGAAGACGGACGCGAGCGTGCCACTGATCGGCGCACCCGGCGTCTGGCAGCGCAAGGACCCCGCCGGAAGCCGCGTCAACGGCAGGGGCACCACCGTCGCGATCCTGGACAGCGGGGTGGACTACACCCATCCCGACCTGGGCGGCGGACTCGGCAAGGGCCACAAGGTCGTCGGCGGGCACGACTTCGTCAACGGCGACGAGGACCCGATGGACGACAACGGCCACGGCACCCACGTCGCCGGCATCGTCGCGGGCAGGGCCGCCGAGAAGGGCGGCGTCACCGGTGTCGCACCCGGTGCGAATCTGCTGGCGTACAAGGTGATGGACGCCGACGGCTCCGGCTACACCTCGGACATCATCGCCGGAATCGAGGCGGCCTCCGACCCGGCCAACCCGCACCGCGCCGATGTCATCAACATGAGTCTGGGCGGCCCCGGTGACGGGACCGACCCGCTGGGCCGGGCCGCGACGGCGGCCGTGCGGGCCGGTGTCGTCGTGGTGGCTGCGGCCGGCAACGACGGACCGGGCGCCGGTACGGTCAGCAGCCCCGGCACGGCCGACGGCGTGCTCTCGGTCGGCGCGTCGACGAGCAATCTGCGCCTCCCCACCGCCTATCTGGCGGGCCGGAAACCCGAGTTGATCCAGAGTTACCGCGGTGTCCTGTCCGCGAACCCGCCGAAGGACCCGGTCACGGTGCCGCTCGTCGATGTCGGCGAAGGAACGCCCGAGGACTGGAAGCGGGTCGGCGACGTACGCGGAAAGATCGTGCGGGGACGGATGCTCGTCGCCGCCGACGCCCAGTACCTGACGGCGAGCGCCGTGGAGTGGGCCCGGGAGGCGGAGAGGCGCGGTGCGATCGCCGTGCTGGCGGGCCTGCCCTCCAACGACGGCCCGGTGCTCGTTGCCGGTGCGCCGGACGGGGTCCGGCCGCCGGAGGTGAACGCCGAGCCGGGAGTGACCGAAGTGCCGCCGTCGCGCGCGCGGATCGACGCCTCCGGTGACTCGCTGCGCATGGACCGCCTGGTGGTCATGGGCATCGACTCGACCCAGTACCAGGAACTGAGCGCCCGGCTCGCCGCCGGGAAGGTGTCGGTGACACTGCGGGGCACCGACACCACCGACCGGATCGCCTCCTTCTCCTCACGCGGCCCCACGCCCGGCTTCGGTCTGAAACCCGATCTGGTCGCGCCGGGCGTGGAGATCCGCTCCACCATTCCCAAGTCCCTTTACGGGCCCGGCCAGTACCGCATGTCGGGTACGTCGATGGCGGCACCGCACGTCGCCGGTGCCGCGGCCCTGCTGCGTCAGCTGCACCCCGGCCGGACGCCCGCCGAGATCAAGGCGGAGCTGATCGGCACCGCGAAGCCGCTGAGCGGCACCGGGCCCACGACGCGGGGCGCGGGCCGGCTCGACGTGGCGGCCGCCGCCTCGGCCGCGGTCAGCGCCTCACCACCCTCGGTGTCGTTCGGACTCGCCGACCTGTCCGGGCGCCAGGTCGCCGGCACCGCGAAGGTGACCCTGCGCAACCCCGGCAAGCGGCCGGTCACCACCTCGCTGCGGACCGACGGTCCGGCCAAGGTCTGGCCGAGGCGGGTCACCGTACCGGCCGGGCGGACCGCGACCGTCACGGTCTCGCTGCGCGTCGACCGGCCCGCCGCCGACACCGAGATCGGCGGCCGTGTCACGGCGATCCCCGACCGGGGACCGGCGATCACAGTCCCCTACCTGCTCGCCGTCCGGCATCTGGCCGTCCAAGCCGCCCCCGACCCCAGCGACGGCCACTCGACCGTACACATCGCGGCGCCGACCCGGCTGGCCGCACCGCCGGTCGTCACCGTCACCCCGCCGCACGGCAAACCGGTCGAGCTCACCTCAACACTCGATCCCGCCACCGGCTACTACCGGTCCCAGGTGACCGGCAGCGTGGCCGGCGCCTACCGGGTCTCGGTACGCGGCACCGCCGGCACCGGGCAATTGCTCACCGGCGCCAGTGCCTTCGAGGTCACTCCGGTCGACAGCCGCGACGACCGCTGGGAGCCGGTCGGCCCCCACAGCGAGGCCGGTTCGCTCGCCCTCTCCCCCGGGCGGCCGAAACAGGCCGTCCTCACCCAGTACCAGAAGGCAGCTCCCTGGCTGACCACCGACAACGGCGCCTCCTGGCGCCAGTTGAGCCGACTGCCCGTCGCGGACGGCACGGGTCCGCTCGTGGTGGACGCGGAGAATCCCGACCGCTGGTGGTACGCCGTGAACAGCGTCCACGACGGCAGCCGCCGGGGCGCCGTCCTGCGCACCGATGACAACGGGCGCACCTGGCGCACGCTCGACGTCCCCGACACCCGCATCGCGGCACTCGCCGCCGATGAGCAGACCCGCACCCTGGTCGCCGTCACCTCGGACGCGCTGCTGGTCAGCACGGACGCGGGCGACCACTGGACGACGTACCCGACCGGTGTGACCGGCGCCGTCACCGCCGCCGCGGTCACCGGTGACACCCTCTACCTGACGACGTACCACGGTGTCTGGGCCCGCTCCGGCATCGGCTCGGGCGACCCCGGCGACGCGCGCCTGGTCTTCGATCCGGCCGACGAGACCGTTAGCTCGATGGCCGCCGACGCCTCGGTCGTCGCGGTGCACGTCCCGGGCCGGGGGGTCGTCGGTTCCCATGACGGCGGGAAGACCTGGAGCACCCTGCTGCCCATGGCGGAAGGCGGCCTCCGCCTGACCGTCTCGGGCGACGACCTGCACCTGAGCACGCTGTTCGGCAGCGGCCGCCTCAGCCGCGACCACGGGAAGACCTGGACCGAGGTGCCCGCGCCGTCCCGGGCGGCCCTGGCGGTGGACTACGACCGCTGGGCCGACGGTTCCGTGACCGTCTCCAGCGAGCAGGACGGCCTCTACCGGGGTGCCGCGGACGGCACCGGTTACCGGCGGATCGGCGTCCAGGGGCTGACCGTCAACGATCTCGCGGTCAGTGACGGCCGGCTGCTCGCCGCCACCGACAGCGCCGTCTACCGCACGGCCCTTCCCGTCGCCGGTCCGGAATGGGGCCGGTCGGGCGGCGAGGGCATGCGGGGTGTCGACGTCCCCCAACTCGCCGTGTCGGCGAAGGATCCGAAGGTGGTCTGGAAGGTCCGGCGAACCGCGTACGGCGCGTTCAACGTCGAACGCAGCGGCGACGGCGGCAACACCTGGGAGAAGAAGGGAAGTTCGGCGGAGGTACCGACGGCGCTGCTGGTGCACCCCGCCGACCCGGACCGGGTGATGGTCAGCTTCCGGAGCCTGCTCGGCCAGGGGCTGTTCGCCACCGGTGACGGCGGCGCGACATGGAAGAACCTCTACCACGACCGCGCCTTCAACACCGTCGTGGGCGATCCTGTCGACCCGCGGCGCCTGTGGCTCGGCAACACCGCCGGTCTCTACCGGTCGGACGACGGCGGGGTGACCGTCACCAAGGTCGCCGACGGCCCGGTGGCCGCGATCGACCTCGACGGCCGGCGTCTCGTCATCGGCGGCGAGAGCGTCCGCGTCAGCACCGACGGCGGCCGGACCTTCCGCACCTCGGACACCGGCGCTTTGGCGATCCATGTCTCCGACCTGCTCCGGGTCGGTGACACGCTCTACGCGGCCACCACGAGCTCCCGGGCCAGCGGCCTGCCGCAAGGCGGGCGCGGCGTGCTGCGCAGCACCGACCACGGCCGGAGCTGGCAGAACATCTCCACCGGCCTCCAGAACACCGACACCACCAGACTGGCGGCGGACCCCGACGGCCGCACGCTCTACGTAGGCACCGTCGACGGCGGTGTGCACCGTCTCGACCTGCGCCACTGATCACCATCCCCCGGCGGGGCGCCCGGACCGAATCCCGGTCCGGGCGCCCCGTCCATGCTTCTCCCGGAACCACGGGGCCGGGGCCCGGCTACCGCTCGGGGCGGCGAAGCAATCGTGGAAGACGGACCCCAGGAGGCTCGCATGTCCGGTTTCCCCCTGCGGGACAGTGCGGCTGTGGCCGCCGCCCTGGTCTGCCCGCCCGTTGTCGCCGCGCTCCTCGTGCCTTTCCGTGCGGATCTCACCAGTACGAACGCGGCCCGCGGGTTGTCGCTCATGCCGCCGTCCACAGCCACGAAGACCCGCTCGCCGGTCCTCTTCACGGCGAGCACCCGGTAGAGCGCCACGCCCGTCCCGGACCCATGACCCGTGACGCGTGATTGACGGCTGCGCCGCCATCCGGCACCCCTCCGCCCCTCACCGACGACAAGTGTGACTTTGGGTGTCCGTTTCGGTACTTTGAGTCAATGTTCGGTGCGGCCTCGTTCCCCCCGGCAGATCGCCGCAGGTGGAACAGCGGCGTGCTGCTCGTACTGCTCTGGGCGGCCTTCCACCTCCTGGGCTGCGCACACAGCCATGGCCCGGCGTTCGGCACCCATCACGACCCCATGACCTCGATGGCCGCGGACGCCGCTCCCGCTGCGGCGCCCGGCACGCAGGGCCGGGCCGCCACCGCGGCGCTGTCTCCCGATCCGTCCCCGTGCTGTCCCGAGCCGGATCACGCCGCGGACTGGATTCGCGTCGATGCCCCGCCCCCTTCCGCCCCGGGCGGGGCGCTCCCGGTGGATGTTCGGTCCTGGGCGCCCGGGGCTGCCCTGTCCGGCGGCACAGCGGCTCGGGCGCCGGACCGCGGCTCTCTCGGTGGGCGGTGCATTCTCACGGCCCTGTGCGTGGCGCGGACCTGACCGGGCCCCGCACAGCCGCCGCCCTCCGGCCTCGCGCCGGACCCGGTCCGGGCTGCTGTGTGTCCGCTCCCTGATCCCCCGATGCCCCGACGGCCGCTGCCGGCCCGGGGCGAGGAGCCGTGACACCTTCATGAACATTTCCTCGTACACCCCTGCCCCGATGTCCGCCCGTGGACCCTCCGAACTGGTGGGCCACACACCGGTGCTGTGGATCGGCGAACCCTTCGCCGAGGCCGGCCGTGGCTTCTGGGCCAAGCTCGAAGGCGCCAACCCGGGCGGCATCAAGGACCGCCCCGGCCTGCACATGGTGGCCCGCGCCCGGGAGCGCGGCGATCTGGCCGACGGTGCCCCGATCGTCGAATCCTCCAGCGGCACCCTGGGGCTGGGCCTGGCCCTGGCGGGCATCACTTTCGGGCACCCGGTCACCGTGGTCACCGACCCCGGGCTCGAACCCGGAATCCGCCGGGCGCTGACCGCCTACGGTTCCCGCGTCGAGACCGTCACCACCGCGCACCCGACGGGCGGCTGGCAGCAGGCCCGGCGGGAGAGGGTGGCCGAACTGCTCGCCGGGACCCCCGGGGCGTGGTGCCCCGACCAGTACAACAACCCCGACAACGTGGCGGCCTATGCCCCCCTGGCCGCCGAACTCGTCGCCCAGCTCGGCCGTGTCGACCTCCTGGTCGCCTCCGTCGGAACCGGCGGTCACTCCGCGGGGATCTCGGCCGCGCTGCGCCGGACGTTCCCCGACCTGGCGCTGATCGGCGTGGACTCCACCGGGTCGACGATCTTCGGCCAACCGGCCGGACCGCGCCTGATGCGGGGGCTGGGCTCCAGCATCCATCCGGGCAATGTCGCCTACCCGGCCTTCAGCGAGGTCCACTGGGTGGCCCCCGCCGAAGCGGTCCGCGCCTGCCGGTCGCTGGCCCGCCACCACTACGCCTCAGGCGGCTGGAGTGTCGGGGCGGTCGCGCTGGTCGCCGGATGGGCGGCCCGCACCCACCCCGCCGGAACGAGGATCGCCGCGGTCTTCCCCGACGGACCCCATCGCTACCTCGACACCATCTACAACGACGGCTGGTGCCACGGCCACAAACTCCTGGAGCCCCCGGCCCCGCTGCCGGACGAGCCCGACGAGATCACCGACCCGGGCGAGCGCACCGTGACGTCCTGGACGCGTTGCCGTACGGTCAGCGGCCCGGCCGTCGCCCCTGCCGCGCTGGTGGGTGCCCGGTGAGGCGGCTGCGCGCCCAGGTGCGCTCCTTCGAGCCCGGCATCCAGCTGCTGATGGTCAATCAGTTCGGCATCAACCTCGGCTTCTACATGCTCATGCCCTACCTCGCCGACCATCTCGCCCACGGCCTCGGCCTGGCCGCCTGGGCGGTCGGGCTCGTCCTGGGTGTACGCAACCTTTCCCAGCAGGGCATGTTCTGGCTCGGCGGGACCCTGGCCGACCGGATCGGCTACAAGCCCATGATCCTGGCCGGCTGTGCCCTGCGGACCGGTGCGTTCGCGGTGCTGGCCTTCGCCGACAGCCTGCCCGCCCTGATCGTCGCCTCCGCCGCGACCGGGTTCGCCGGCGCCCTGTTCAACCCCGCCGTCCGCGCCTACCTCGCGCAGGGTGCCGGAGAGCGCCGGGTGGAGGCGTTCGCCGCCTTCAACGTCTTCTACCAGGCGGGCATCCTGCTCGGTCCGCTCGCCGGTCTCGCCCTGCTCACGCTCGATTTCCCGGTGGTGTGCGGCGCCTCCGCGGCGGTGTTCGGGGCCCTCGCCGTCGTCCAGGCCCGTGCTCTCCCGGCGCGGCGCCCGGCAGCGGACCCGGAACGTACAGGCGGCTGGCGGGGCATCGCCACGGACTGGCGGACGATTCTTCGCAACCGGCCCTTCGTCCTGTTCTCCGCCGCGATGGCCGGCTCCTACCTGCTGGCCTTTCAGACGTACCTCGCCCTGCCTCTCCAGGCCCGCACCCTGCTGGGCGACGGCAACGGCGGCGCGATGGGTGCGGTCTTCGCCGTCTCCGCGCTGGTCGCGGTGGCCGGTCAGCTCCGCCTGACCGACTGGGCCAGGAAACGCCTGGACCCGCCGAAGGCGATCGCACTCGGCCTGGTCGTGATGGCCGCCGCGTTCCTGCCGCTGCTGCCGGGTCCGCACCGACGCGTCCACGGACTGACCGCCGTGCTCGGGCTCGGGGGGCTGACGGTGTGCGCGGCACTGCTGGCCGCGGGTTCCACGCTGCTGTACCCGTTCGAGATGGACACACTGGTCCGCCTCTCGGGACAGCGCCTGATGGCCACCTACTACGGTGCCTACAGCACCGTGGCCGGCCTGGCCGTCGCCGTCGGGAACCTCGCTGTGGGCGCCCTGTTCGACCTGGCCGCCCGCGTGCATGCCCCCTGGCTGCCGTGGACCGCGCTGTGCGCGCTCGGCCTCGCCTGTGCCGCCGCGCTGACCGGCCTGCGCCGCACCGGGCATCTGCGCCTCGCTCACACCGCGGCAGCGGCCGCGGCGTGAGGCCGGGAGGCCCGTCGGCCGCTCCCGCGCCGCTTGCGCGAGGGCATCATCGCGCGGCCTGCCGAGGGGACGGGAAGCGCGGCCGACTCGTCGCCGCCCGGCCGGACGTTCACGTGCCGTCCGCCCGATTCCTCAGGGCCGACGCGATCAGGTCGTGGATCAGGAATTCTCCGGGCGCGCGGTTCTCCTTGAGACGCGCGAGGTCGCCGGGACCGAACCAGTCGAAGGCGGAGTGCCTGGACCATTCCAGGTCCGGACTGCCCAAGTCCCCTTCGACCTCGACGAGATAGTCCGCCTCGTGACGGAGACCGGCGCCGTCGTCTCCGGTCCAGGTACTGGTTCCGAGGAATTGCCGCACATGGCGCAGGCGCCAGCCGGTCTCCTCCTCGATCTCGCGGGCGAGAGCGTCCAAAAGGGTTTCACCGGCCTCGACATGGCCGCCCACGATGTCCCACGAATCGGGAAAGAGGCGGCGGTGCGGGCTTCGCTTCTGGGCGAACGCCGCACCCTCCCCGTTGAGGACGACCGCGCCGACCGTCCAGACCGCACCGGGCGCGGGAACGGGAACCTCGACAGCGTCGTCCACGGTGAATGACCGGTTGTCCGATGGCGCGCCCGAGAGCGTAGGCCAGGAGTTCCACGACGGCGCGACCGCGCCCCGTGTGCCTCCGCGTCACCGCACCGCGTCGTTGTCCCTGACAGCCACCTGGTCCGACCACGGCGCGAGAACCGTCGGGCGCGACTCGGGATGCTCCCGCAGCCACGCCAGCAGCGGGAGCAGTTCGCCGGCCGGAGCGTAGAGACGGAGCGATGCCGCGTCGTCCTCACTGCGGCGTCGTCCCGTGATCCGGTAGTTGCCCGCCGGACCGGCGAGATCGATGTGCGGTCCGTCCGCCGCCCGTTCCCCGAGGACCTCGTCCCACGGCACCTCGACGACGCCGTACATGTTCGATCGCACCACCGCGGGGGTGAGCTCGACCGTCGGCTTCCTGGGCCTGCGCAGGCCGCGCGCACCGGCTACGGCGAGGGCCGCGGGGACGAGCAGCAGGAGGCCCAGCCCGAACAGTACGATCGGGCGGGACCTCCCCGGTTCTCCGGACCGGTTCGGTGTCCGTATGTACTCGTCGCCCCAATGTGCCGCCGCGCTGCCGCACATCGCGACGGCCGCGATCGCCAGCAGGCACGCCAGCACCATGAGCAGGGTGGCTCCCCGGCGTGCCCGGCGGAGCTCCGCCGGCTGCTGCGGCGCGTGGGCGACACCCGAATCCGTCGCTCGCCACAGTCCGCCGAGTCGGGGAGGCATCGCGGCAGGGAGCATGCGCGAGAGCCTACCGTGCGGGCCGTGCCGACGGGCCGGACTGGCCCGCCGGAAGGATCGTCATCGCAGGTCAGCGCACCCGTCCCCACGGTTTCAGCGCGACGGGCGGCAGTTCGGGAGCGGGCAGCCGGTCGCCGCCGCAAGCCTTCCTCTCGCCGAAGCGGGAGTACCCCGTCCCGGCCCTGCCCGGCCTCTTCGGTCTCCCCGGCTGGTGCGGCAAGGAACGTCAGGCTTCCATGACGGCCTCCAGGGGGTTCAGCGCAGCTGCCCGGCGAGCCGGGACGGCGGCCGCGAGGGCACCGAACGTGAGGGAGATCAGGCAGACGAGGAGAAGTGTCCCCCAGGGGAGGGTCAGGGAGTACTGGTCGATCGCGCCGTTGGCGAGGGAGCCGACCGCCCAGGCGCCGAACAGGCCGCCCGTCAGGCCGAGGAGGGTTCCGAAGCCGGCGACGGTCAGCGCTTCCAGACGGATCATCCGGCGGATGCCGGCGCGGTCCATGCCGAGGGCGCGCAGCGCGCCGATCTCACGGGTGCGTTCGGCGACCGACATGGCCAGTGTGTTCACGATGCCGAGCGCGCTGATGACGACGCCGATGCCGAGCATCCCGTACATCACGTTCAGCAGGTCGGCCATGGTGCCGGCGGCCTCGCGGACGAGTTGGTCCCGGTCCTGTACCTGCAACAGCGGGTTGTTGCCCAAGGCTGTGTGCAGGCCTGCCTCAAGGGTTTTCGGCTCCGTGCCGTCGGCGCGCACGAGTACGCGCTGGACGGAGCCGGGCAGGAGGCTGTTCCTCGCGACTTCGGTGCGGGTGGCGAGTGCGTCACGGGCGATGGGGTTGTCCTTGTAGACGCCCACGACGGTGTACTCGGTGAACCGCTCGCTGCGCCCCAGGCCGATGTCGAGCACGTCGCCGGTGGTCACCGCGAGCTCCCGGGCAAGGGTGCTGGAGATGGCGATCCGGCCGGGCGCGAGGTTCTCGGCGGAGCCGGAGACGAAGTCGAGCTTCATGGTGTCGTTGACGGTGGCGGGGTCGACTCCGGAGATCTGCCGGACTCCGCCGCCGGTGAACATGGTGGAGTCCGTGACGGCGTTCGCTGTGCGTACTCCGGCGGTGTCGGCGACCCGCCGTACGGCGCTGGGGTCGATGCCCGTCATGGTGGAGCGGGTGCTGATGACGTAGTCGGCGCCGAGGCCGGCGGCGGCCTGGCGGTCGAGGGCCTGCCCGGTGGAGTGCCCGATGACGGCGAGCCCGGTAACGAGCGCGGTGCTGATCAGCAGAGTGGCGGCAGTGGCGGCGGTGCGGCGCGGGTCGCGCAGGGCGTTCTCGCGGGCGAGGCGGCCGGTGATCCCGAAGCCGCCGGTCAGCCGCCCGGTCAGCCGGATCACCGGGACGGCGAGCAGCGGTGCGAGCACGATGAGGGCGGCGACGAGCAGTGCGCAGCCGGCCATCGCGTTCCGCAGGTTCTCCTCCGATGCGTCCTTCGCGCCGCTGAGCGCCACCAGCCAGCCGACGCCGAGCACGAGGAGGCCGAGGCCCACCGCGCCACGCAGCCGGAATCGCGTTGCCACAGGCGGCTGTTCGGCCGTGCGCATCGCCTCGACGGGTGCGATCCTCGCCGCCCGGCGGGACGGCAGCCAGGCGGCGAGCACGGTGACGCCGACGCCCACACCGAACGCCGCCACCAGCGAGCGCGGGCCGATCACCAGAGGGCCGCGGGGCAGGGTGTTCCCGCCGGTGCCGAGGACACCGGGCAGCACCATGGCAATGCCGAGCCCGAGCAGGAAGCCGGCAGCCGAGGCGACCAGGCCGACCACCAGGGCCTCAAGGAGGACGGAGCGCGACACCTGACGGCGCGAGGCTCCGATCGCCCGGAGCAGGGCGGTCTCCCGGGTGCGCCGCGCCACGAGCATGGTGAAGGTGTTGACGATGAGGAACGAGCCGATGAAGAGCGAGACCCCGGCGAAGACCATCGGCACCTTCTCGTAGCCGCGGGTCAGGGTGTCGACGAGGACGGCCTGCTGGGCCGCCTGGGCGTGACCGGTGGTGGCCTCGGCGCGATCGGCCGGGAGCACGGCCGCGACCCGGTCCGCGAGTTCGTACGCGGTGGTCCCGGGCGCGGCGGACAGGTCGATGCCGGTGTAGTGGCCGGGGGTCGAGAACAGCTTCTGGGCCGTCGCCCTGTCGAACAGCGCGAGGGTGCCGCCGGCGGTCACCCGGGTGTCGTCGGTGGTGACGATGCCGACCAGCCGCTTGGTCAGGACCGGGCCGTCCGTGGCCAGCGTGATCGTGTCGCCGACACGGAAGTGGCCGGCGGCGGCGGTGCCGCTGTCGACCGCGAGCTCACCGCTGTGGGACGGGGGGCGCCCCTCGGCCAGCGGGTGGCGGCTGTCCTTGCCGTCCTTGCCCGGTATGTAGGCGGCGGCCAGGTTCGACCAGGCCCGGCCGGCCCTCAGCGGGGTGCCGTCCGCCGCGTTCAGGGTCGCCGAGCCGTCGACCGACGGCCGTACTGCGGCGACGCCGGGCACCCGGGCCAGCTTCCCCACGAGCATGTCGTCGAGCACGCCGGTCCGGCGCTGGGCCGGGGATCCGGGCTCCGGAGCCTTCTCGGTCACGGTGACGGCGATGTCGGCGAAGTTCTTCGACGCGGCGGCGCGGTGGGCCTCTGCGGTGGAGTCCGCGAAGACGAGGGTACCGCTGACGAACGCGACCCCCAGGCAGACTGCGAGGGCGGTCATGGCCAGTCGGGCCTTGTGGGCCAGGATGTTGCGCAGGGCTGTTCTCAGCATGGGTGGCTTCCGAGACTTTCCGGGAACGTGAGTTGCGGGATGCGCGGCGCGGGCGCGGCTCAGCCGGTGTGGGAGCGGGCGCCCAGGCTCTTCATCAGGTCGAGGACCCGGTCCTGAGTGGGCTGGACCATCTCCTCGACCAGGCGTCCGTCGGAGAGGAACACGACGCGGTCGGCGTATCCGGCGGCCACGGGGTCGTGGGTGACCATGACCACGGTCCGGCCCAGCTCACGCACCGATTCGCGCAGGAAGCCGAGGACCTCTGCCCCGGCGCGGGAGTCGAGGTTGCCGGTGGGCTCGTCGCCGAAGACGATCGCGGGGCGGGAGGCAAGGGCGCGGGCCACCGCGACGCGCTGCTGCTGGCCGCCGGAGAGCTGGGCGGGCCGGTGTCCCAGGCGCTCGGCGAGGCCGACCATGGAGACCACGCGTTCCAGCCACTCCTGGTCGGGGTGGAGTCCGGCGATGTCCATCGGCAGAGTGATGTTCTCGAGCGCGGTCAGCAACGGCAGCAGGTTGAACGCCTGGAAGATGAACCCGATCCGGTCCCGGCGCAGCTGCGTGAGCTGCCGGTCGGTGAGCCCGCCGAGTTCGGTGGTGCCGATGCGTACGGAGCCGGAGGTGGGCGAGTCGAGCCCGGCGGCGCAGTGCATCAGGGTGGACTTGCCGCATCCGGACGGGCCCATGATCGCGGTGAACTCGCCCTCGCGGAAGGCGATGCTGACCCGGTCCAGGGCGACGACCCGGGTGTCGCCCCTGCCGTAGACCTTCGACAGGTCGGTGGTGGCGGCCGCGATTCCGGTCACCGGGTTCAGTGCCAGGGGGTCGGCGGTCATGTGGACTCCTCTTCTCGTACGGAAAGACGCGTACGTCGAAGGGTGTCCGGGGAACGTATCGGGGTCTGGGCCGCCGTGTATCAGTGCGCGCTCGGCTCCGTACCGGTCGTGTCGCCGGCCTCCGGTCGGGCGGGCAGTCGCAAGGTGGCGACGGCGCCGCCGTCCGCGGTGTTGTCGAGCAGCAGCTCGGCGCCGAGGACACGGGCCTGCCCCAGGGCGATGGTCAGGCCCAGGCCGTGGCCCGAGCCGCGTTCCCGTGCGCCGGTGTGGAAGCGGCGCGGGCCGTGAAGCAGCACTTCGGGCGGGAAGCCGGGGCCGTGGTCGCGGACGACGACCGTTCGTCCATGGACGGTGACCCGCACCGGGGCGGCGCCGTGCCGGTGGGCGTTGACGACGAGGTTGCCGACGATCCGCTCCAGGCGGCGCGGGTCGGTCTCCACCGTTTCCGTGGTGGCGGCGTCATCGGTGACCTCGGTGTCGAGGCCGGTACGGGACACGGCCTCGGCGACCACGGCGCCGAGCGGTACCCGAGCGCGGACCGGCTGTTCGGCCCCGGCGTCCAGGCGGGAGATCTCCAGGAGGTCTTCGACCAGGCCGCGCAGATCACGTACCCGGGCCCGCAGCAGATCCTCGGTCTCGCCGGGCGGCAGGAGGCCGGCGGCGGCCAGCAGCCCGCCGACGGGGGTGCGCAGCTCGTGCGCCACGTCCGCGGTGAACCGGCGCTCGGTGCGGAGCCGCTGGGCGAGGCTGTCGGCCATGCGGTCGACGGTCACGGCGATGTCCGCCACCTCGTCGCGGCCCTTCGTGGGCCCCGTGCGGGCGTCAAGATCTCCTGCGGAGATCCGTGCCGCTGTCTCGGCGACCCGCCGCAGTCTGCGGGCCAGCAGCCCGGCGCCGTACACGGCCACGGGTGCGGCTGCCGCAAGCGCGACGAGTGAGGCCACCGCCATGGCCGCGTCGAGCCGTGGCAGATTGGCGTGGTCCGGGCTCAGGTTGATCTGGACGGCGAGAACCGGGCTGTCCGGGCCGCCCGTCCGCTGGGCCGCCCAGACGGTCGGCCCCACATTCCCCTCGACGCGCCCGTCGTAGGCCGTGTGCCGCCTGTCGTCGGCCGGGGCGCGCAGCTCGGGGGGCAGGCCGGAGGGGTCGAGTTCGGCGCCTCCCGACAGCATCCCGGTGCGCCGGTAGACGTCCATGGCCTCGTACACGGCGTTGAACGCCCGCGCTTCGCCGCGGCCGCGGATGTCCTGCGCGGTCCACACATGCACCAGGAGGCCGACCGCAGCCACCACCAGGAAGGCCGTGGCGGCAACGAGGGCGGCGATCTTGCGGCGCAGTGAGGTGCGGCCCGGCCCGCGCCGGTGGAAGGGACGCACTCCTCACCGCCTGAGCTTGTATCCGAAGCCCCGGACCGTCTCGATCCGGTCCCGGCCCAGCTTCCGGCGCAGCCGCTGCACGCACAGGTCGACGACCCGGCTGTCGCCGTCCCAGCCGTATTCCCAGACGTCCCGCAGGAGGGTGTGCCGTTCGAGCACAACGCCGGGACGGGCGGCGAATTCCAGGAGGAGCTTGAGTTCCGTCGGGGTCAGGGCCACCGGGCTGCCCGAGACGGACACCTCCATGCCGGCGGTGTCGATCCTCAGGTCCCCGAACTCCAGTACGTCCCCTGCGTCCGGCCGGCTCCCGCCCGTGGGCTGCTCCGGCCCCGGGGCCGGCGAGTACGTCGCGCGCCGCAGCAGCGAACGTATGCGGGCGACGAGCACGTACGTCTCCACCGGCTTGACCACGTAGTCGTCGGCCCCGGCCTCCAGCCCGGCCACGACATCGAGTCCGTCACCACGGGCGGACGTCATCAGGACCGGCACCAGGCTGGTCTCCCGCACCCTGCGGCACAGACCGATCCCGTCCAGGCCGGGCAGCATCACGTCCAGGATCAGCAGATCGAAGCTGTTCTCGCGGAAGAGCTCCAGCCCCGCGAGACCGTCGGCCGCCGCTTCCATCTCGTAGCCGTAGCGCTCCAGAGCGACCGTGAAGGAGCGGCGCATCAGCTCGTCGTCCTCCACCAGGAGAACGCGGACGAGGCGCGCGGCGGAAGCTTCCTGGACGGGCGAGTACACGGGGAGGGCTCCTGTTCGCAAGGCGTACGGACACAGACACGGCCGGCATCCATGACTCGTGCCCAGCCACCCCCGCCGAAACGATACGGCAGACGGCGGGCAGTGCCGCCGTTTCGCCCGGGGCCCGTACGGCGCCGAACCGCGGCTCCTGCCCCGGTGGAAACGCCGGGTCGGCCCGCTCTCGCGGCGGCAGGACGTGGAACGGCGGTCGCCCCGAGCCACCGGCCGACAGTCCGGTTCGATGCGCGGCCGAGCGCTCTTCGATACCTCCCGGATACAAAGACCATGCCGAGCACGGGAGCCACCGGCATCCGCTCACACGAGGTCAGCGCACCCGCCCCCGTGGTTTCAGCGCGACGGGCGGCAGTTCGGGAGCCGGCAGCCGGTCGCCGTCATAGCCCCTCACCTCACCGAAGCGGGAGGTTTCCATCCAGCCCTGCCTGGCCTCCTCGATCTCCTCGTGGGACCGCCCGACGAAGTTCCACCACATGACGATCTCCTCCTCGAACGGCTCACCGCCGAGGAGCATGAGGCCCGCGTCGGTGTCCGCGCGCAGGGGAAGTCCGGTCCGGCCGCAGCCGAGGTAGAGCATGGAACCGGGAAGCACGGGCACGCCGTCGACTTCGGCCTGGCCGGACATGGACAGCACCGCGTACTCGAAGTCCGGGTCGAGCGGCAGCCGGGCCTCGGCACCGGCGGTCAGCGCGATGTCGGCACCGGTGATCGGGGTGTACGTGGTGCCGGGCGAGGTGGTGCCGTCGAGTTCGCCCAGGATCAGGGTGGCGGTGAGGCCCGGCGCCGAGACGGTCGGCAGGTCGGTGTGGTGCTGGAAGTGGGGCTCGACGTGGCGGTGGGCGTCGGGCAGTGCGACCCAGAGCTGAGCACCGTGCAGAAACCTCGCGTGGGACCTGGGGCTCTCCTCGGAGTGGCTGATGGCCCGGCCCGAGGTCATCAGTCCCAGTTCACGCGGGCGGATCGTACGGAGACTGCCGAGGCTGTCCCGGTGCAGGACCTCGCCCTCGTGCAGCCAGCTGACCGTCTGCAGGCCCATGTGCGGGTGGGGCGGCACCTGCATCCCCGGTTCGCCCGCGATGTCGTCGGGGCCGTAATGATCGACGAACGCCCAGGCGCCGACCATCCGGCGGCCCAGGTTGGGCAGCAGCCTGCGGACCTCGGTGGACTCGCCCAGCCGGACACGGCGAGGGGTGAGAAGTTCACGTACCGGCTCGGCGACGACGAAGCCCCGTCCCCCGCAGACGGAGAGTTCGGCCTGGCGATCGAGATTGCTCATGGCGTCAACCTATTCCCGTGCGGACCCGGGGGTGCCCGTACCCACGCCGAGAAGTTAGTGGAATATTCAACGACTGTGTACTGTTCCGACCCGTGCAAGGTGGCTGAGCGGCAGCTGCGGCCCATGGCTGGACGAAGCCGGGCACGGTCCGGGGACAGTCCATGAAGGAGAAGGTCAAGTGAGCGACACCTACTACGAGTTCGGCACGGCTGCCGACCGCTGGGACCGTGCGCAGATGTTCTTCGAAGCGAAGGAGTACATGAGCGCGGCCCGGATCCTGGAGGGGCTGGTCGAGGAGGTCCCGGAGCAGGTGTCGCCGCGTCTGCTGCTGGCCCGGACCTACTACCACTCGGCGCGGCTGACGAAGGCCGAGGCGGAGCTGCGGGCGGTGCTGGAGCGCGACCCCGTGGAGCACTACGCGCGGCTGATGCTCGGGCGCACTCTTGAGCGCCAGGGCCGGAGCGCGGAGGCGGCCGGTCATCTGCGGATGGCGGCGGCGTTCTCCGGGGACTTCGACTCCGGCCCCGATTCCGGTTCCGAGGCCGGCTCCGGCTCGGCTTCCGGGCGGACGGATTCCCGGGAGTCTTCGGCCGAGTGAGCCGGGGAGCGCCGACAGGGCGTTCGGCCGGGTCCTTCGCGGACCCGGCCGGGCCGTTCAATCCGGATGCCGGACACCCGCCCCTCGTGATAGTCCACTCGCTCATGACCGATCTTGAGACACCTCGCCTCCTGCTCCGCCCGATGGATGCCTCCGATGCCCTGCGGGTGGTGGCGGGCACGCCGGGGGACGACTCGTACTGGGCGCCCGGCTATCCGTCCCCCGGCGAGATGGCAGCGGCCGAGCGTTTCCTCGACACCTGCGCGAGGAGCGGTGACCCCAGCCCCTTCGGCTCGTACGAGATACGACGCCGCGAGGACGGACAGGTGATCGGCGGGTTGGGATTCCACGGGGCGCCGGATGAGAACGGGCACGTCACGATCGGCTACGGCCTCGTCCCCTCGGCCCAGGGGATGGGTTACGCCTCCGAGGCCCTGCGCGCCCTGCTCCGGTTCGCCCGGGACCAGGGGGTGAGCAGCGTGCATGGTGACACCGATCTGGACAACGTCGCGTCCCAGCGCGTCATGGAAGCTGCCGGCATGCGGCTGGTGAAGGAGGACGAGAAGCTGAAGCACTACCGGATCGACTGGGACCCGCAGGCCGAGGAGTGAGCCGGCGGCCCCGGACCCGGAGCGGGGGCCGCGTCCGGGCCGGCCCGTCGCCGGCGCAAACACCCGAAGCCCGCCGGGAACTCCCGGCGGGCTTCAGGTCATCGGACTGCCCGCATACGGCGTGCCGGTCAGCCGGCCGACGTGACCGCCCGTCCCACGCCGCTGTCTCCGGCCGTGACGGCGCCGGCTCCTGGCACGAGAAGCCGTTCCGTCAGCCGTCCGAAGACAAGGCCGAAGGTCACCCAGAGGGTGGCCTGCACGGCAAGGGTGCTCAGCCGGAACTCCCACAGCAGGGTGGCCGGGAAGTCCTTGCCGACTTCGTTGAACGAAGGCAGGAACGCATAGGCGAGGCCGATCACCAGGACGTAACCGGCGGATGCCACGGTCGTCGCGTTCCAGTTGCCCAGTCGGGGAGCCAGCCGCCTGCCGAGGAGGACCGCGGCGACGGCGAGCAGCACGCTCAGGGCGACCATCAGGAAGAACAGGGCGGTACGGCGGCCGATGGTGTCGGGGTTGCCGACGGCCGGCGGATTGGCCGGGTACTTCAGGAACGGCACGACGTACACCGTCAGCAGCGCAGCACCCGCGATCAGAACGGCCGTGGCCCGCGGACCGAACCTGCCGATCCGGCCGAGGGCGTAGCAGAAGACGAGGGCAGCGATGCCGCCGATCGCCACGCCGAAGACGAGCACACCGGTGGCGAGTCCGGCGGTGGACTGCACGGTGCGGCTGACCAGTTCCTCGCCGCCGTCGTGGTGATGGCTGTGCGACTCCTCGAGAGCGATGGCCGCGTCCACCCGCGACTCACCGAGGAAGCAGGCGACGAGCAGGGCGAGCACGCCCGCGACGAGGCCGGCCAGCATGCCACGCACGAGCAGGGCCCTGACAGATATGGAGTTCATGGGCTTCCCCTGGATCGGACGGTACGTCAGTGGCAGGGGAAACCGAGGAGGTGGCGGCCGTCGTGGACCCACTCGTGGACACCTTCGCCGGAGATGACCGCGGTGGCGCCCTGCTCGGCGCCGACGAAGTACAGCAGGACGAGCATGAGGATGCCGAAGAAGACCGCCCAGGGGGCAATGGCCTTCAGGGAGATGGGGGTGATCGCCGGTACGGCGGTGGCGGGGGCAGCGGACTGCGCCATGGCAGAACCTCCTGAGGGAACACGCGTCCCGATCGTGGTGCCTGAGACGTGGGCGCCGGGTCTGACTTCCCGCACGGGTACGGGTTCACAGTGGCGCGACCGTGCCGGATTCTCACCGGACTTCCGTTGCACCTACGTCATGTTCGCCGCGACGATACCGCTTGGGGACAGACGCCGCCATGGTGCCGATGACCGGGCCGGGCCGCCCTGATGCCAGGGTGGGATCGGAGGGGCTGGAGTTCAGGGAGTTGACCGGAACATGACGGTACGGGTGATGTTGATCTCACCGGCGCTCAACGCCGCGCTGCGCGAGGCGCGTTTCGACGGCGACGCGCCGCTCGACGCCGCCGGGGTCCGCCGGGCCGCGGCCACCGCGACAGCGGTGCCCGAGGCCGACCGGCTGCTGCACGGACCGTCCGAGCGATGCGCCGGGACGGCCGAGGCGCTGGGGCTGTGTGCCGAACCCGAACCGGCCGTCCGCGGTTGGGACATGGGCCGGTGGAGCGGTCGACGGCTGGCAGCGGTGAGCGCGGCCGAGCCGGAGGCCGTATCGGCATGGCTGACCGATCCTTCGGCGGCTCCCCATGGCGGCGAGTCCCTGCTGGAACTCTGCTCCCGGGCCGGACGCTGGCTGGAGACTCTGGCCTCCGCCGGGGGCGGGCCGGACGGGAAGGGGCACCGCGTGCTGGGCGTCGTGGAGCCGGCGGTGGTGCGGGCGGTGATCGTCGGGGCGCTCGGCCTGCCGCCGGAATCGTTCTGGCGGCTGGATGTCGCCCCGCTGACGCTCACCGCGCTCAGCGGCCGGTCCGGCCGGTGGAACCTGCGATGCGGACAACCGCTCTCCCCCGCACCGGTCGGCTGATCCCGTCACCCCCCGTGCGCCTCCCGCCGTCGGATGCGCTTCGTTCCGCACGGGAAGGTCACCCATGTCCTTCCCCGCCTCCCCCGGCGCCCGCTCGCATCCCCGCTCTGCAGGCCCTCCTCCGCACCCGCCTCGTCCCGGCCTCCTCCAGCCGCCGGCCCGGCCGTACCCACGCACCACGGCCGCCGGTGAGTCCTGGGCACAGCATCCGCAACGACTGGTTGCGGCCGCTCGACGGGCTACGCGTCCCGGTACGCCTCCAGCAACCGCAGCCAGGCCTCACTGATCGTCGGGTACGCGGGTACGGCATGCCACAGCCGGTCGATCGGGACCTCGCCGGCGACCGCGATCGTCGCTGAGTGCAGCAGCTCGCCGATGCCCGGTCCGACGAAGGTGACACCGAGCAGGATCTCCCGGTCGAGGTCCACGATCATGCGGGCGCGGCCGCGGTAGCCGTCCGCGTACAACCCGGAGCCCGCCACTGCGGCGAGGTCCAGGTCGACGGCGCGTACCCGGTGGCCGGCCCGCTCGGCCCCGGCGAGGGTGAGGCCGACCGAGGCGGCCTCCGGGTCGGTGAAGACGACCTGGGGGACGGCCGCATGGTCGGCGGTGGCGGCGTGGGCGCCCCAGCGGTCGGTCTCCATCCGCGGTACGCCGGCGGCGCGGGCGGCGATCGCGGCGCCCGCGATCCGCGCCTGGTACTTGCCCTGGTGGGTGAGGAGCGCCCGGTGGTTGACGTCGCCGACCGCGTAGAGCCAGGTGGTGCCTTCGACCCGGCAGCTGTCGTCGACGGTGAGCCAGGATCCGGGTTTCAGGCCCACCGTTTCCAGCCCGAGGTCGTCGGTGCGCGGGGCCCGGCCGGTGGCGAAGAGGATCTCGTCGGCCTCGACCTGCTCGCCGCCCTCCAGTTCCACGGTGACCGGGCCGTCCGGGACCGCGCGCCGCACGGCGGCGACCGAGGCCCCGGTGCGGACGTCGGCGCCCGCCCCGGTGAGGGCCCGGCCGACCAGTTCACCGGCGAAGGGCTCCATCTTCGGCAGGAGCCCCTTGCCCCGGACCAGCATGGTCACCCGGGCACCGAGTGCCTGCCAGACGGTGGCCATCTCCACCCCGACCACACCGCCGCCGACGATCACGAGGCGGCCGGGCACCTTCTTGGCGCTCGTCGCCTCCCGGCTGGTCCAGGGGCGGGCCCCGTCGATGCCGGGCAGATCGGGGACGACGGCGCGGCTGCCGGTGCAGACGGCGACGGCGTGGCGGGCGGTAAGCCGGTGCTCGGTGCCGTCGGGCGCGGTCACGGCCACCGTCTTCTCGCCGGTGAGCCTGCCGTGGCCCCGGTGGACATCCGCGCCGATGCCCTCCACCCAGGCGGCCTGCCCGTCGTCCTTCCAGTGCGATGCGTACGTGTCACGGTGGGCGAGGACCGCCGCGGTGTCCAGCGGCCCCTGTACGGCGTCGCTGAGACCGGGGACGCGGCGGGCATCGGCGCGGGCGACCACGGGGCGCAGCAGGGCCTTGCTGGGCATGCAGGCCCAGTAGGAGCACTCGCCGCCGATGAGTTCGGCCTCGACGACCGCGGCGCTCAGCCCGGCGGCACGGACCCGGTCGGCGACGTTCTCGCCCACCGGCCCCGCTCCGACCACCACGACGTCGTACTCGGTGTTCAGGGAAGCATCAGTCATGGGGACAGTCTGGTCGCGGGTGTGCGCGGCGGCCACATGGGCAGGCGGAATAGCGCAGGAGCAGGCACCGTTGTGCCGACAGGTCCGAACGGGCACAGGAAGAGGTAACAGAGAATGAGCACCATTGAGCTCACCAAGGAAAACTTCGATCAGGTCGTCAGTGACAACGACTTCGTCCTGATCGACTTCTGGGCTTCCTGGTGCGGCCCGTGCCGGCAGTTCGCCCCGGTCTACGACGCGGCGTCGGAGCGCCACGACGACCTGGTCTTCGCCAAGGTCGACACGGAGGCGCAGCAGGAGTTGGCGGCGGCCTTCGAGATCCGCTCCATTCCCACGCTGATGATCGTCCGGGAGAACGTGGCGGTGTTCGCGCAGCCCGGTGCGCTGCCGGAGGCGGCGCTGGAGGACGTGATCGGGCAGGCGCGGAAGCTGGACATGGACGAGATCCGCAAGTCCATCGAGGAACAGCAGAACGGGCAGAAGTAGGGCCTGCCCTCAGGCTGAGAGGTCCGACCCCGGCCGGTCGGGCCCCTCAGTCGTGCCGGTGCCCCGGGACGGGCGGTGCGGCCTCAGCCTTCGGCGTCGGCCCCGGTGTCCTTCTCCTTGATCCGGGCCGAGAGACCGAGGGCCAGTTCGGCGCCGTCGACCAGAAGGGCCTCGACCGAGTGCGTCGCGGGGTCGATGTCCGCGACGATGCCTTCGCCGGAGTACCGGGGGTAGCCGGACGCCCCGGTCTCCCCGGTCGCCGACACGACCGCCGAGCGGACGGCACCGCCCGGCTCGGCGGCGTCGGCAGTGTCCTCGGCGTCGGTGGTGTCCTCGACGAACCGGGGGACCAGCAGGATCTCGTAACTCTGCGGATGGCTCATGGTCATGACGCTAGGCAAGCGGCACCCGGTACGCACCTTGCGGCGCTGCCGCACAGTGCGGTCCGGCCGGTGCGCCCGGCCACCGGCGCCTCAGCCGGACTCGCGCCGGACCACCCCGGCCCGCAGCAGGTCGTGGTGTTCGGGGTCACCGCCGGGGTCCCGCACCAGCCGGTCCACGAGGCCCGCCAGGGGCTGTGCGGTGGCCAGCTCCATGCGTACGGTGCTGAGCCGGGGCCGCAGCAGCCTGCCCAGCATCAGGTCGTCGGCGCCGACCACGGCGGTCTCACGGGGCACCTCGATGCCCGCGTCCTGAAGGGCCCGCATCAGGAGCATCGCGTATTCGTCGTTGTAGGCGAACACCGCGTCGAGGTCCAGGGTGCGCCAGCGGGCGGCCAGCCGGGCGGCCGACTCCTCGTCGTACCGCAGAGGCAGCGGTTCGACGCGGGCACCGAGGGACCGGGCGGCCTGCCGGGCCCCGGTCAGCCGGGGTTCGGCGAACGGGCCCAGGCCGCACTCCTCGGGCATGACCACGCCGATACGACGCCTGCCGCTCTCCAGCAGATGTCCCACCGCGCAGCGGCCGACCTCCCGCTGGTCCATGACCAGCGCGTGGGCACCCGGCACCGGCCGCGGGCCGAGGGTGATCACGGCCTTGGCCCCGGACCGCCTGAGCACGGATATCCCGTGCGCGGTGAGGTCGATCGTGCCGGGGGCGATCACGGCGACCGGGCGGAGTTCGGCCCAGGCGCGGGGCGCGTCGTCGGGGTTCAGCCCGGTGCTGCCGTACTGGACGACGGTGTAGTCGAGTCGGCGCAGCCCCGATTCCAGTTCGTGGAAGAAGTGGTGGTGGAGCGGGCCGGTCGGGAAGTTCACGGTGGGCAGCAGCACCATGCGGGTGTGTCCGGCACGCAGGCTGCGGGCCGCGGCGTGCGGGACATAGCCCAGTTCGGTGGCGGCTTGCCTGACCCGGCGGCGGGTGGTCTCGCTGATCCGTACGGCGGCGTTGTTGTTCAGCACGTACGACACGGTGGCCCTGGAGACCCCGGCGAGCCGTGCGACGTCGGCGCTGGTGGGGACGGGGGGTTCGGTGGGCTGGTTCGGTAACTGGCTCATGGCGTCGGGCAGTCTTCCAGACTCGCGGTGCGTGGGTGCGCTCCGGGGCATGGATGAATCCTCGATGGCGGGGCCGCTCGGCCGGGTCACCGGGACGGCGGGCCAGGACTGGCGGGCAGGTGATGGTACGGATCCGGGGCGGCGCCGAGCGCTTTCTCGCGCATCCGGCCCAGGCGAAGGAGCGCATCGAGGTGGGCACGGTGGTGACGGTGCTCGAACATCTGCCGCCTTGTACGGTCCATGTGGCTCCCGCGTACGGGAGTTGACGCCCGCACGGGGTGTCTTGACGGATTTCGCCTCCGAGAGGGACCGGGGCCCGGGGCAGGCCCGGCAGTTGCCGACGACGGTGAGTCGGGGCGGCCAGGCGGAAGCGGCCCCGCTGGTGAACGGGGTGTCCCCGGCCAATGAGCCGTCACCGTGCAAGCAGCGGATTCCGGTGACGGGTGATCAGGAGGACGGCTCGGCCTTCTGACCGGTCCGGCGGTGGCCGGTGCGTGCCCCTCGGTCCGGGACGGGCACCGGCCCCGCGCCGCGGAGCCGGACCAGGGCCCTGCGTTCGGAACACGCCGGGCTCACATGGTCTGGCCACCTGATCCGGACGGAAGACCCTGTCCGAACACCCGGTCGAAGGCGGACCGGGTGGCGGATTCGGGGCTGCGGTCGAGGATGGCGAAGACGATCTGCTCGAAGTGGCCGGCGAACCTGCCGCCGTCGAGGAGAAGTGCCCGGAACGCACCGGCCACCTGCGCCGGGTCGTTGCGGAACACACCGCAGCCCCAGGCGCCCAGCACCAGCCTGCGATACCCGCGCACCGCCGCGACCTCCAGCACCCGCTCCGCCCGGGAGGCGAGCGCGGCGGCGATGCGGTGGGCCTCGTCAGGGGTGCGGCTGCGGATGACTCCGGCATTCGGCGCCGGGGAGGTCAGGAAACCCACGGTGTACGGGGTGTCGAGCAGCCGCCCCCGGTCGTCACGGAAGACCGGCACGCCCGGTGAGTGAATCACCCGGTCGGTGTAGAAGGCACTGCGTTCGGCGCGGTGGTGGGCGTAGTAGCCGGGAGCGCGCAGCAGTGTGGCGTACAGGGCGGAGCCCCGGCACAGGGCCTCTTCCTGGGCCTGTGCGCCGTTGAGGTAGCCGCCGCCGGGATTGCGGGCGGAGGCGTAGTTCAGCACGGCGACCTTGCCGGGGCCTTCGCCGGTCATCCGGCGTGCCGCCTCCAGGCTGCTCTCGCCGGTGACCTCGACGGCCGGGGTGCGGTCGGAGTCGAGCGCCGCGACCGGCACCGGCTCCGGGCCGTACAGCCTGGTCCCCGAAAGAGCGGTGGTCAGTGCGCGCTCGATGCTCACCTCGCGTCCGTCGTTCGTACGGTAGCGGCCGGCCTCGACGATGGCCTCGGTGTCACGCGCGATGCCGCGCAGTCGTGCGCTCATCGGTACTCCCCCGTGTGGTGCATACGGGGCATGCTCGGCGCTCCTGCGGCATGGGCGCAACCGGATTTCCGACGGAAAGCGGCACTCTTGTGCGATCCATCCGCAGGGGTTTGGGTGGTGGGGAGGCACCGAGAAAAGGAGGCCCGGCATGTCGTACGACACACCCGGCGGCCACGGTCCGCCCGGCCAGTACCCGCCCCTGGGCGAGGGCGAGGCCGAGGATTTACTGCGCTGCATCTGCTTCAAGACGGGACCGCCCCGCAAGGTGGGCGTCGAACTCGAATGGCTCATCCACGACCGGGACAATCCCCGCGTTCCCGTCCCGCACCACCGCCTCGAAGCGGCCGCCGGCATCCTCCGGGCCCTGCCCCTGAGCGCGGCGCTCACCTTCGAACCCGGCGGCCAGCTGGAGCTCAGCTCGCGCCCCGCCGACTCCCTGATGGCGTGTATCGACGCCACCGCCGCCGATCTCACCGCGGTACGTGACGCCCTGGACCGGGCGGGGCTCGCGCCGGTCGGGATCGGCGTCGACCCGTGGCACCCCCCGCGCCGGCTGCTGCGCGAGCCCCGGTACGACGCCATGGAAGCGTCGTTCGACCGGTCGGGCCCGGCCGGTCGCGCCATGATGTGCACCACCGCGTCCGTCCAGGTCTGTCTGGACGCCGGAGAGGAGGAACCCGGTCCGCTCGGCTACGGACGGCGCTGGCAGCTGGGCCATCTGCTGGGCGCGGTCCTGGTGGCGGCGTTCGCGAACTCGCCCCTGCGGCTCGGCCGCCCGACGCCGTGGCGGTCCGCCCGGCAGTCGCTCTGGACCGGCCTCGATCCGTGGCGGACCCTGGCACCGTCCGGCGGTCTGCCGCCGCGCGATGCCTGGACCGCGCATGTACTGGACACCCCGGTGCTGTGCATCCGGGACGACGCGGGTCCGTGGACCGTGCCGAAGGGGCTGACGTTCCGCGACTGGATCCGCTCCGGCGCGCCCAGAGCACCGGTGCGCGCCGATCTCGACTACCACATCAGCACGCTCTTCCCGCCGGTACGGCCGCGCGGCCATCTGGAGCTGCGCATGATCGACGCACAGCACGGTGCGGACGGGTGGCTGGTGCCGCTCGCGGTCACCACTGCCCTGTTCGACGACCCGGAGGCCGCCGAGACCGTCTACCGCACCGTGAAACCACTGGCCGAGACGGCCGGGACACAGCGGGCGCCACGCAATCCGCTCTGGGTCGGCGCCGCCCGCGACGGCCTGGCCGATCCCGAGCTGCGCGCGGCGGCGGTCACCTGCTTCGGGGCCGCGCTGGAGGCGCTGCCCCGGATGGGAGCCTCGAAGGCCGTGCAGGACGCCGTGGCCGGCTTCAACGACCGCTTCGTGGCACGGGGCCGATGTCCGGCCGACGACCTTCCCGAACTGCTGGCGCCGGTTCCGCCCGGCGGTCCGGGCCACCACTGCGAGGTGTCCCGCTCATGACCCACTCCCCCAATCCCTCCGGATGCGCGCCCCATGAGGCCGACGCCGAGGCGCTGCGGCAACGCGCCCTCACGGCGCTGCTCACCGCTCGCGAACGCACCGCGCTGCTCACCGACAGCGTGGACGATCACGAACTGACCGCACAGCACTCGCCGTTGATGTCCCCACTGGTCTGGGATCTCGCGCACATCGGCAATCAGGAAGAGCTGTGGCTGCTGCGCGGGGTGGCCGGCCGGGAGGCGATGCGCCCGGAGATCGACGGGCTGTACGACGCCTTCGAGCACCCCCGGGCGACCCGCCCCTCGCTGCCGCTGCTGGCCCCCGCCGAGGCGCGTGCGTACGCCGCGGAGGTACGCGGCCGGGCCCTGGACGTCCTCGACGGCACCGTGCTCGACGGCTGCCGTCCACTGGTGCGGGCCGGGTTCGCCTTCGGCATGATCGCCCAGCACGAACAGCAGCACGACGAAACGATGCTGATCACCCATCAGCTACGGTCGGGTCCGGCCGTGCTGGCCGCAGCCGTGCCGCCCGCGCCCCCCGAGGCGGCGGGTCTGCCCGCGGAGGTCCTGGTCCCGGGCGGCCCGTTCACCATGGGGACGTCCACCGAGCCGTGGGCCCTGGACAACGAACGCCCGGCGCACGTGTGTGACGTGGCGGGCTTCTTCATCGACACGGCCCCGGTCACCTGCGGTGCGTACCAGGAGTTCATCGAGGACGGCGGCTACACCGAGCAGCGCTGGTGGGCGCCCGAGGGGTGGGCGATGGTCCGTGAGCACGAACTGACCGCTCCATTGTTCTGGCACCGGGACGCCGGTCAGTGGCTGCGCCGCCGCTTCGGGGTCACCGAGGCCGTGCCCGGCAACGAGCCGGTGATCCATGTCAGCTGGTACGAGGCGGACGCGTTCGCCCGCTGGGCCGGACGCCGGCTGCCCACCGAGGCGGAGTGGGAGAAGGCCGCACGTCACGACCCGGTGTCGGGACGTTCACGGCGCTACCCCTGGGGCGACGAGGACCCGGCCCCCGGGCTGGCGAACCTGGGCCAGCGCCATCTGCGGCCCGCGCCCGCGGGGGCGTACGCGCAGGGAAGGTGCCCTTACGGCGCAGGGCAGTTGATCGGTGACGTCTGGGAGTGGACGTCCAGTGACTTCCTTCCCTATCCCGGTTTCTCGGCGTTCCCGTACCGCGAGTACTCGGAGGTGTTCTTCGGGCCGGCCCACAAGGTGCTGCGCGGTGGTTCGTTCGCCGTGGACCCGGTGGCGTGCCGGGGGACGTTCCGCAACTGGGACCTGCCGGTGCGGCGTCAGATCTTCTCCGGTTTCCGCACCGCGAGGGATGCCTGATGTGCCGTCATATCGCTTATCTGGGCCCTCCGGTGCCCCTGGGCGAACTGCTGACGCAGCCGCCTTACTCGCTCGTGCGCCAGTCCTGGGCGCCCAGACACCAGCGGTACGGGACCGTGAACGCGGACGGCTTCGGCGTCGGCTGGTACGCGGACGGCGATCCGGTGCCCGGACGCTACCGGCGCCGGGGCCCGGTCTGGGGCGACGAGACCTTCGCCGACCTGACCAGGGTGGTGCGCAGCACGGCGCTGCTCGCCGCCGTCCGTGATGCCACCGAGGCGGGCGCCGACGGTGAGGCGGCGGCCGCACCCTTCGCCGCCGGACCCCTGCTGTTCAGCCACAACGGAGCGGTGAAGGGCTGGCCCCACGCCGTGGCCCCGCTCGCCGCGGCGCTGCCCCCGGCCGAACTGCTCACCCTCACCGCACGCTGCGACTCGGCCCTCGTCTGGGCTCTCGTACGGCACCGTCTGGCCGACGGTGACGCGCTGCCGCAGGCCGTCGCCGACACCGTGCTCGACGTGGCGGCCGCGGCGCCGGAGTCCCGGCTGAATCTGCTGCTGACCGACGGCTCGACGATCGTGGCGACGGCCTGGGGCGACACCTTGTCGTATCTCGCCGAGCCGGGCCTGTGCACGGTCGTGGCCTCGGAACCGTACGACGACGATCCGCGCTGGCGTGCCGTCCCCGACCGCACGTTGCTGACGGCGACCCGCACCGACGTTCTGCTGACCCCGCTCAAGGAGCCCACTGAGTGAGTCCCTTTCTGCTGACCCGTACCCTGCCGGTGGACGCGACGGACGCGGCGCTGCGCGCCGATGTCCTGCAAGGTCTGACCCGGCACCCGAAGACACTGCCGCCCAAGTGGTTCTACGACGCCCACGGCAGCGAACTGTTCGAGGAGATCACCCGGTTGCCCGAGTACTATCCGACCCGCGCCGAGCGCGAGATCCTGATCGACCGCGCCGACGAGATCGCCCGGGTGTCCGGGGCTCGGAGCCTGATCGAGCTGGGGTCCGGCTCGTCCGAGAAGACCCGGCACCTGCTGGACGCACTGCCCGTACTGCACAGTTACGTGCCGGTCGATGTGAGCGAGAGCGCACTGCACGGCGCCGCCGAGGCACTCCTCGCGCAGCGGCCCGGGCTCTCCGTGCACGCCCTGATCGCCGATTTCACGGGCGGACTGGCGCTGCCGGGAACGCCGGGGCCCAGGCTGATCGCGTTCCTGGGCGGCACGATCGGCAATCTGCTGCCCGACGAGCGAGCGGTGTTCCTGAAGTCCGTGCGGTCGCTGCTCTCCCCGGGTGACGCGCTGCTGCTCGGCACCGATCTGGTGAAGGAGGAGAAGGTGCTGGTCGCCGCGTACGACGACGCGGCCGGGGTGACCGCGGAGTTCAACCGGAACGTACTGCGGGTCGTGAACCGGGAGTTGGGCGCCGACTTCGACCCGGCCGGATTCGACCACATGGCGCTGTGGAACCCGGAGCACGAATGGATCGAGATGCGGCTGCGGGCCCGTCGGGCGCACACCGTGAAGATCCCGGACCTGGATCTCGTGGTGCCCTTCGAGGCCGGTGAGGAGTTGCGTACGGAGGTGTCGGCCAAGTTCCGCCGGGACGGGGTCCGGGCGGAACTCGGCTCGGCCGGTCTGCGGCTGGATCAGTGGTGGACGGATTCCGGCGACCGGTTCGCGCTCTCGTTGGCGACGGCGGTCTGAGCACGGCGGGCCAGGGCACGACGGTCCGGGAGGCCGCGTGCCTGGATCGGCGGCAGGACGCGGATCTCTGCGGTCAGGCCGGCTGCCGTCACCACCCGCCACAGTGAGGCGATGAGCGGATCGTCGCCGACGAACGCGGCCGCGCCGGCCGGGGTGTTGTGTTCCGGCGGTGCGAAACGTTCCATCGGTGCGGTGTGTTCCACCGATGCGACGCGTCCGGCCGGGGCAGTGTGCTTTGCCGGTGCGGCGCGGTAGCTGATGCGTACCGGCCGGACCGTGGCGTCCGCGTCGATCGCGGCCTGGAAGGCGGCCGGCCCGAACCGGCCGCCGGGGCCGCGCCCGCACCAGGTGGTGCCCTCCGGGAAGACGACCACCCGTGATCCGCCGCGCAGCGCCGCCCCGATGGTGCGCACGGTCGCGGGCAGCGCGCGCAGCCGGTCGCGTTCGACGAAGAGCGTGCCGCCCCGCGCGGCGAGCGGACCGAGCAGCGGCCAGTCGCGGATCTCGCTCTTGGCCAGCATCCGGCCGGGAAACACGGCCGCGACGAGCGGGATGTCCAGCCAGGAGATGTGGTTCGCGACGACGAGCGTGCCCGGTGCTGCGGTCGACCCGTCGGGCACCGCGGGTGTGCCGACGATCCGCACCCGTACCCCGAAGGCGCGCACGACGCCGTACGCCCAGCGCCGGATCAGCCGTTCCCGCCGGGCCGCGCCGAGCATCGCCGCGAACGGGGCGCCCAGTGCGCCGGCCAGGATGCAGGCGCATCCGGCGAGCAGCAGGGCCACGGCGGCCGGACGGCCCCGCACCCGGCCCTCGTGGCCGGCGCACTCGCGCGGGGTGCAGGGTGCGGTGGGCAGCCAGGGGTTCATCGCAGCGGGGCGAGGGCGAGGAAGTGACGCAGGTAGCGCGGGTCGGTGCGGCGCAGCGACAGCAGTACGTACAGGTCTGCGACGTTGAAGTCGGGGTCGTGGGCGGGCGCCCCGCACACCCGGGCACCGAGGCGCAGATAGCCCCGGAGCAGCGGAGGGAGCGTGGCGAGCCCGGTGGGCACCGGGGCCGCTCCCCCGGTGGGCTGCCAGAGGCGGTGCGGGGTGACCCAGTGGTCCTCGGGTGCCAGGTGCTTCGTACGTACGGTCTCCCATGCGGCGGCTGCCGCGACGCCTCCGTCGGCGAGGGAGATCGAGCAGCAGCCGGCCAGCCAGTTGTGCCCGGTGCGTTCCATGTAGCGGGCGAGTCCGGCCCAGATGAGGGCTATGACGGCGCCGTCGCGGTGGGCCGGGTGGACGCAGGAGCGTCCGACCTCGACCAGGTCGTCCCGGATCGGGCCCAGCCGCCCGAGGTCGAACTCGCTCTCCGCGTAGAGGCGTCCGGCGATCCGCGCCCGTTCGGGCGGCAGCACGCGGTAGGTGGCGACGATGTCGCCGGTGGTCTCCTCCCGTACCAGCAGGTGATCGCAGTACGCGTCGAACTCATCGCTGTCCAGGCCGGGTTCGGGTCCTTCCAGCCTCGCCCCGAGTTCACCGGCGAAGACCAGATGGCGCAGCCGCTGGGCGGCGCGGACCTGGTCCTGGTCGGTGGCGAGCGACACCCGGTAGCGCGGCGGGGCGGGGGCGACGGGCTGCGCGGGAACGGCGGGGGCGGTGGGGAGCGGGGTGACTGGCAGCGCGTTCATGACAATCTCCGGGGGCGGATCGGCAAGGGCGGCCGCCGGACCGCCGCACCGTGTGCGAAGGCCCGGCCCCTTACTTCTTCCGTGACCGGCTGGATTCGACATGACCGCTCGGGAGCGCCGAAATGTGCGAAGGCTGAATCCCGGGGGTGGCCGACAACGGCCACCTGCCCCACGGCCGCCGGCCGGTGGATCGCGCGGGTCAGTTCACTGCGAGCTTGGAGGTGATCTGCTCCGAGGCCTTCTTCGCCTCCCGCTGCGGGTCACCGCCTTCGAGTACCGCCGTCATGTACGGCTTGATCGGGTTGTCGGCCTCGACGTCCGCCCACTGCGGCGAGTTGGGGGTCGCGCGGCCCTTCGTGGCGCCACGGGCCATGGCCGCGGTGCCTTCCTGACCCACGACCACGCGTGCGAGACCGGGCTTGTTGGGCACGTAGCTCATGGTCCTGGCGAGTTCCTCCTGCCATGTGCGGCCCGCGAGCGCCTTGATCACTTCGATGCCCTCGGTGCGCTGGTCCGCCTCGGCCGGGACGATCAGGTCGGATCCGCCGGTGAAGACGGCCCCGGGCTCCTCGGCGGTCTTGCCCGGGATCGGGAAGAAGCCCAGTTTTCCCTTGAGTTCGGGATTCTGCTTCTCGATCTGCGCGACGGAGCCGGGCACCGAAATGATCTGTGCGACATTCCCCTCGGCGAACACATCGGCCTGCGGGGGCTTTTCCTCGTCCGCGTTCTTGGGACCGTCGCCGAGCGCCTGGAGTTCCTTGTAGAAGTCCATGCCCCGCAGCGCGGCGGGGCTGTCCAGCGCGCCTTCCCACTCGCTGCCCTTCTCCAGGGCCAGTTCGCCGCCCTCGTCCCAGATGAATCCGGCGAGGACGTACCAGTTCTGGCCCGCGAGATAGATTCCCTGATTGCCGTTCCGGTTCAGCAATTGACTGTCCGCGATCCACTCGTCCCGGGTCTTCGGCGGGTTCTCAATGCCTGCCTGCTCGAAGAGCTCCTTGTTGTAGATCACCACCCGATTGGCCGCGTACCAGGGAATTCCGTACTGCATGCCGTCGATGCTGCCCGGGTCGGCGAGACCGGGCAGCCACTCCTCGCTGCCGAGATCGCGCACGGACTCCAGGGTGAGATCGCGCAGGCCGCCGCTCTGCGCGTACTGGGCGACCTGAGTGTTTCCGACCTCGATGACGTCCGGAGTGTCCTTGCCCTTGAGGGCGCCGATGACCTTCGGACCGATTCCGCTCCAGCTCTGGAACTTGAACTCCAGCTCGACGGATGGGTGCTCGGCCTGATAGGCCTCTGTGAACCGCTCCAGGAAATCGGCGGAGACACTGTCCTTCATCAGCCAGATCGTGACCTTCTTGCTGCCGGAGGCCTCCGGCCCCGAGCCCAGCCCGCACCCACCCAGCGCAAAGGCGGAAGCGAGCGCGACGGCTCCGACGAGTATGCGGTTCTTCACCAGGTTCACCTTCTGCGAAACAGCACGACTGAATTCAGGGACCCGGTGTGGGGGACTGCGGGCAACGCTCGCACGGGCGTGGCTGGATTTTGGTATGGACCATTGAATTTGGTCAAGGCCCGTTCACGGGACAGTCCGCACGCCGACCTCTCGCGGTCTCGGGCCGGGTGGGGCACCGTGGTAGGGATGAGAGGAGACATAGGATGTCAAACCACACCTACCGGGTCACCGAAATCGTGGGAACCTCCCACGAGGGCGTCGACGACGCCATCCGCAGAGGCATCGCAAGAGCTTCGCAAACGTTGCACAATCTCGACTGGTTCGAGATCACGCAGGTACGCGGCGAGATCAAGGACGGCCGGATCGAGCACTACCAGGTGGGGCTGAAGGTGGGCTTCCGGCTCGACGAGACGAGTTGACACGACCGGTCCGGCGCGACCAGCCGGTCCGGCGCGACCAGCGTTCAGGTACGGCCCTCGCGCTCCTGCGCGTCCTTAAGCGCGTCCGACGGCTTCGCCCAGCGGGCCCGCACCACGGCGAAGCCCGCCTGCTCCGCCGCGTCGCAGACGAGTTCATCGTCGTCGACCAGCATCCGCACCTCACGCTCCCGGCCCAGCCGCCGCAGGATCTCCAGCTTGGTGTGCCGGGCCGGCCTGCGGTCGTCGTCACGGCGCATGTACACCCGCCCCTCGGGCAGTCCGTGTTCCGCCAGCCAGGCCACGGTGTCCCGGCGGCACCGCTCGGGCCGTCCGGTGAGATACCTGACCTCACAGCGCTCGGCGCTGCTCAGCACCAGCCGTACCCCTTCGGGAAGCGGCGGGTCGTCGACGGCCGCCGAGAAGAAGCCGTTCCAGTCGCGCCGACGGCCCTCCAGGAAGTGCTGCCGGTGGCCGCTGTCCGCGAGCGTGCCGTCCAAGTCGAATACGGCCAGGGGCCGGTGGTCACTTCTCACACCCCCAGCCAATCAGACCAGCGCGGCCACCAGCAGCACCAGCCCGCCTTCGTCGCAGCCGCAGCCGCAGCCGCAGCCGCAGCCCACCGTCCGCACCGAACCGAACGCACGACGCTGCGGTCGAGCATCGGGAGCCGGGTGATGCCGGCGCCGGCCCGCCGCAGCCGGGCCCCTGCCCCGGGCGCCCCCTGAACACCACCCGCGCGCTCACCCGCGCGCGGATGGGGCATCCGCCGCTCACGTTCCGCCAGGATCGCAAAAGTTGTACAGGATGCACGTGGAAGCAAAAGCGTTTGTAAAGCTATATTCAGGTTTGTGGCATCCAACGTTAACGATGTGAAGCGAATACTCCTGCGTTCAGGGAAGAGCCCCTACGACGTCGTCCCTGTCGAGCGCGCTCTTCATGAGGACGTGTTCGCAACCAACTCGGGCAACCTGATCTTCAGCGACGCCGCTCACAAGATCCTCGAGACGCCACGTTCGGAGGTGGTGTCGAACGGCATCGCCACCAGGGTCGCCGACGCGGACCGCATCAACAGTGAGTTCGACGTCTTCGTCATCCCGCTCGCCAACGCCTTCCGGCCGTCCTTCGAACAGCAGCTGAAGCGGCTGACCCAGCTCATCTCGAAGCTGAAGATCCCGGTGGTCGTCCCGGGCGTCGGCGCCCAGACCGGCATCAACTACTCCGCGGACCGGCTGAAGCCGATGCAGTCCACGGTGTACGAGTTCGTCTCCGCCGTGCTGGACCACAGCGCCTCGATCGGGGTGCGCGGGGAGTTCACCGAGCGGTATCTGCGGGACATGGGCTTCCGCGACGTGGACGTCATCGGCTGCCCCTCGATGTTCCTCCACGGCAACCGGCTCGTCATCCGGGAGGACGGCCGGGCGCTCGGGCCCGATTCGCGCATCGCCGTCAACGGCTCGCACGACGCGGTGCGCAAGCACAAGCTCGGGCAGATCATCAACCGCACCCACGCGCGCTACCCCCACCTCCGGTTCATCGGCCAGAACCTCTCCGACGCCCGCCAGCTGCACTGGCGCGACCTGTCCCATCAGAACGCCGCGGTGACCAACATCCCCACCCATCCCGACCACCCCATGTACAGGGAGGACAAGGTCCGGGTCTACATCGACCCCGTCACCTGGATGGACGACCTGCGGGGCTTCGACTTCTCCTTCGGCTCCCGGATCCACGGCAACATCGCGGCGCTGCTGGCCGGAACGCCGGCCACCGTGCTCTGCGGCGACTCCCGGACGCTGGAGCTGTGCCGCTACTTCGACATCCCGCACCGGACGCTCACCAAGGTCCCGTCCGACCTGGACCCCGCCGAACTGCACGCCGCGGCGGACTTCGGGCCCCTTATGCGCGGTCACCAGGAGCGCTTCGACCGGTTCCTGAACTTCCTCGACAAGAACGGTCTGGAGAACACCTTCACCCACGGCGACGGCGGCACGGCCTTCGAGACCCGGATGAGCACACTGTCCTTCCCTCCGGGCGTCCGCCCCTGGATCGGCTCGGACGCCGCCGCGATGGCACCGAGACTCAACTGGCTCCAGACCCAGCTGACCGAACTCACCACCGAGAACAACCAGCTCAAGCGGAAGCTCCTGAAGAACTCCTCGCTGCCCGTCCAGCGCTCGACGTACCAGCGCGCCCGCAGCGTCGTGGGCCGGCCCATCAAGCGCGCCCTGCGCCCCTCCCGCTAGACCTGCGTCGGATCTCCGTCCGAACGAACCCGCGAGGCCGACCCGGCGGGGTCGGCCTCCGGCCGTCGCGGACCGGGCGGTGCCCGCTGCCCCCGCGCCTAGAATCGGAGTGTTCGTCCCGGGCCGTCGGCCCTGCCCCGATCCGTACGGAGAACCGCGCGCATGTCCACCCCCCACGATCCGTACGTCCGGGTGCGCGGCGCCCGTGAGCACAATCTCCAGGACGTTTCGGTCGACATCCCGCGCGACACCCTCACCGTCTTCACCGGCGTCTCCGGTTCCGGGAAGTCCTCCCTCGCGTTCGGCACCATCTACGCCGAGGCCCAGCGCCGCTACTTCGAGTCCGTCGCCCCGTACGCCCGCCGGCTGATCCATCAGGTCGGCGCACCCGCGGTCGGCGAGGTCACCGGGCTGCCGCCCGCCGTCTCCCTGGAGCAGCGCCGTTCGGCGCCCGGCGCTCGTTCGTCCGTCGGCACGGTCACCACGCTCTCCAACTTCCTGCGGATGCTGTTCTCCCGGGCCGGGGAGTATCCCGCCGGTGCCGAACGGCTGGACTCCGACGCCTTCTCGCCGAACACCGCCGCCGGGGCGTGCCCGAAGTGCCACGGGCTCGGCCTCGTCCACCGCACCACCGAGGAGCTGCTGGTCCCCGACCCCTCGCTGTCGATCCGGGACGGTGCGATCGCCGCCTGGCCGGGGGCCTGGCAGGGCAAGAACCTGCGCGATGTGCTGGACGCGCTGGGGTACGACATCGACCGGCCGTGGCACGAGCTGGGGTCCGAGGAGCGGGAGTGGATCCTGTTCACCGACGAGCAGCCGGTGGTGACGGTCCATCCGGTGCGGGAGGCGGGGCGTATCCAGCGTCCCTACCAGGGCACGTACACCAGTGCCCGCCGCTATGTGATGCACACCTTCGCGGACTCCAAGAGCCGCACCCTGCGGGCGAAGGCCGAGCGGTTCCTGACCAGTGCCCCGTGTCCGGTCTGCGGCGGCAGCCGGCTGCGCCCGGAGGCGCTGGCCGTCACCTTCGCCGGCCGCACGATCGCGGAACTGGCGGCGCTGCCGCTGACCTCGCTCGCCGAGCTGCTGCGCGCCGCGGGTGGCAGCGACACGGCGCGGGTGCTGACGGCGGACCTGCTCGGCCGGATCGAGACCGTC
This sequence comes from Streptomyces gelaticus, assembly GCF_014649535.1. Lineage (GTDB taxonomy): Bacteria > Actinomycetota > Actinomycetes > Streptomycetales > Streptomycetaceae > Streptomyces > Streptomyces gelaticus. The sequence continues at coordinate 417,744 of NZ_BMTF01000001.1, read as the reverse complement.
ACCGAGCTCGGCCTCGGCTATCTCAGCCTCGACCGCACGGCCCCGACGCTCTCCTCCGGCGAGCTGCAACGGCTGCGGCTCGCCACTCAGTTGCGCTCGGGACTCTTCGGTGTCGTCTATGTGCTGGACGAGCCGTCGGCCGGTCTTCATCCGGCGGACACCGAGTCGCTGCTCGGGGTGCTGGGCCGGCTGAAGGAGGCCGGGAACTCCGTCTTCGTCGTGGAGCACCAGATGGATGTGGTGCGCCGGGCGGACTGGCTGGTCGATGTGGGACCGCTCGCCGGTGAGCACGGGGGCCGGGTGCTGCACAGCGGTCCCCCGGCGGGGCTGGCGGAGGTGGCGGAGTCGGCCACCCGGCGCTTCCTCTTCGACGACGGGCCGGCGCCGGCCCGTCAGGTGCGTACGCCGTCGGGGTGGCTGAGGCTGAACGGGGTCTATCGGCACAATGTGCGTGGCGTGGACGCCGCGTTCCCGCTCGGCGTGTTCACGGCGGTGACCGGGGTCTCGGGGTCGGGAAAGTCGACGCTGGTCGGGCAGGTGCTGGCCGGTGCGCTTGCCGACCGGCAGACCTCAGCCACCGCGGAACCGCCCCTTGAGCGCCCCGTGCCCTGGTGCGCGTCGGCGCGGGGACTGGAGGCGCTGGACCGTCTCGTACAGGTCGACCAGCGGCCGATCGGCCGTACGCCCCGGTCCAATCTGGCCACGTACACCGGGCTGTTCGACGTCGTACGGAAGTTGTTCGCGGGTACGGACACGGCCCGGGAGCGCCGCTACAAGGCAGGGCGGTTCTCCTTCAATGTGGCGGGCGGGCGGTGCGAGACCTGCCAGGGCGAGGGGTTCGTCTTGGTGGAGCTGCTCTTCCTGCCCAGCACGTATGCACCCTGCCCGGACTGCCACGGCGCGCGGTACAACCCGCAGACGCTGGAGGTCACCCTGCGCGGACTGGACATCGCGCAGGTGCTGGACCTGACGGTGGAGTCGGCGGCCGGGTTCTTCGCGGGAACGCCTGCCGCCGAGCGCAGTCTGCGCACGCTGCTCGACGTGGGGCTCGGCTATCTGCGGCTCGGGCAGCCCGCGACGGAGCTTTCGGGCGGTGAGGCCCAGCGGATCAAGCTCGCAGCCGAGCTTCAGCGCACCCGCCGGGGCCACACCCTGTATCTGCTGGACGAGCCGACGACCGGGCTGCATCCCGCCGATGTCGACGTGCTGATGCGGCAGTTGCAGGGGCTCGTCGACGCGGGCGACACGGTGGTGGTCGTCGAGCACGACATGGCGGTGGTGGCGGGTGCCGACTGGGTGATCGACCTCGGCCCCGGCGGCGGTGACCGGGGCGGCCGGATCGTGGCGGCGGGAACGCCCGTGGACGTGGCCCGGGTGGCGGGGAGCCGTACGGCTCCGTACCTCCGGACCGCACTCCATCTCCACTGACCGCTCAGTCACCTCGACTTCCCTGTCCGGAGAACAGCGCCGGGATCGACCGCCGCAACAAGGTGATCAAGCTGAGACCCGCCGGAGCGGATCGGACTTCCTGGCCCCGGGGTTGGGCGGCCTCCGGGGCCGGGAACTCGCGCTTCGCTCAGCGGCGCACCTTGCGCGTCGCCCGCAGCCACTCCTTGTTCATGGCCGAGATCGACGGCAGCGGGATGCCCTTCGGGCAGGCGGTGGCACACTCGCCCGTGAGGGTGCAGCCGCCGAAGCCCTCGCTGTCCATCTGGCCGACCATGTCGAGAACCCGGGTCTCGCGCTCCGGGGCGCCCTGCGGCAGGACGTTGAGGTGGTTGATCTTCGCGGAGGTGAAGAGCATCGCCGAGCCGTTGGGGCAGGCCGCGACGCAGGCGCCGCAGCCGATGCACTCGGCGTGCTCGAAGGCGAAGTCCGCGTCCGGCTTGGGTACCGGGGTGGCGTGCGCCTCGGGGGCGGTGCCGGTCGGGGCGGAGATGTAGCCACCCGCCTGGATGATCCGGTCGAAGGCCGAGCGGTCCACGACCAGGTCCTTGACGACCGGGAAGGCGGAGGCGCGCCACGGTTCGATGTCGATGGTGTCGCCGTCCTCGAAGGACCGCATGTGGAGCTGGCAGGTGGTGGTGCGCTCGGGGCCGTGGGCATCGCCGTTGATGACGAGGCTGCAGGCGCCGCAGATGCCTTCGCGGCAGTCGTGGTCGAAGGCGACGGGGTCGTCTCCGGCGAGGATGAGTTCCTCGTTGAGGGTGTCGAGCATCTCCAGGAAGGACATGTCCTGCGAGATGCCGTCCACTTCGTAGGTGGACATGGCGCCGGGGGCGTCGGCGTTCTTCTGGCGCCAGACGCGCAGGGTGAGCTTCATGCGTAGCTCCGCTGGGTGGGGTGGACGTACTCGAAGACGAGGTCTTCCTTGTGCAGGACGGGGGCCTCGCCGGTGCCGGAGAACTCCCAGGCCGCGGCATAGGAGAACTCCTCGTCCCGGCGGGCGGCTTCGCCGTCCGGGGTCTGCGACTCCTCCCGGAAGTGGCCTCCGCAGGACTCGGCACGGTGCAGTGCGTCGAGGCACATGAGCTCGGCGAGTTCCAGGTAGTCGACGATGCGGTTGGCCTTCTCCAGCGACTGGTTGAACTCGTCGCCGGTGCCGGGGACCTTGATGCGGCGCCAGAATTCCTCGCGGATCCGCGGGATCCGGTCGAGTGCCGTGCGCAGCCCGTCCTCGGTGCGGGCCATGCCGCAGTACTCCCACATGAGTTCACCGATCTCGCGGTGGAAGGAGTCGGGGGTGCGGTCGCCGTTCACGGAGAGCAGCAGGTTCAGCCGGTCCTCGGTGTCGGCGACTGCTTCCTCGACCACGGGGTGCGAGGCGTCGACCGCCTCGTGGTGCGGATTGCGGGCCAGGTAGTCGTTGATCGTCGACGGGAGGACGAAGTAGCCGTCGGCGAGCCCCTGCATCAGCGCGGACGCGCCGAGCCGGTTGGCGCCGTGGTCGGAGAAGTTGGCCTCGCCGATGGCGAAGAGACCGGGGATGGTGGTCTGGAGGTCGTAGTCGACCCAGAGCCCGCCCATCGTGTAGTGCACGGCGGGGTAGATCCGCATCGGGGTCTCGTACGGGTTCTCCGCCGTGATCCGCGCGTACATGTCGAAGAGGTTGCCGTACTTCTCCTCGACCTTGTCCCGGCCCATCCGCTGGATGGCTTCGGCGAAGTCCAGGTAGACACCCTGGCCGCCGGGGCCGACGCCGCGGCCCTCGTCACAGACGTTCTTCGCTGCGCGGGAGGCGATGTCCCTCGGGACGAGGTTGCCGAAGGCGGGGTAGATGCGCTCCAGGTAGTAGTCGCGCTCGTCCTCGGGGATCTCGTCGGCGGGGCGGTCGTCGCCCTTGGCCTTGGGGACCCAGATCCGGCCGTCGTTGCGCAGCGACTCGCTCATCAGCGTCAGCTTGGACTGATGGTCACCGGTGCGCGGGATGCAGGTGGGGTGGATCTGGGTGAAGCAGGGGTTGGCAAAGTACGCGCCGCGGCGGTGGGCGCGCCAGACGGCGGTGGCGTTGGAGTTCATCGCGTTCGTCGACAGGTAGAAGACGTTGCCGTAGCCGCCGCTGGCCAGGACGACCGCGTCGGCGAAGTAGGTGTCGATCTTCCCGGTGACGAGGTCACGGGCGACGATCCCGCGGGCCTTGCCGTCGACGACGATCAGGTCGAGCATCTCGGTACGGGCATGCAGTTCGACATTGCCCGCGGCGATCTGCCTCGACAGCGCCTGGTAGGCGCCGAGCAGCAGCTGCTGTCCGGTCTGGCCCCGGGCGTAGAAGGTGCGGGAGACCTGGACGCCGCCGAAGGAGCGGTTGTCGAGGAGGCCGCCGTACTCCCGGGCGAAGGGGACGCCCTGGGCGACGCACTGGTCGATGATCTCCACGGAGATCTGGGCGAGCCGGTGGACGTTGGACTCGCGGGCGCGGAAGTCGCCGCCCTTGACGGTGTCGTAGAAGAGCCGGTGGATCGAGTCGCCGTCGTTGCGGTAGTTCTTGGCGGCGTTGATGCCGCCCTGGGCGGCTACCGAGTGGGCGCGGCGGGGGGAGTCCTGGAAGCAGAACTGGACCACGTGGTAGCCCTGTTCGGCGAGGGTCGCGCCGGCGGAGCCGCCGGCCAGGCCGGTGCCGACGACGATGACGGTGTGCTTGCGGCGGTTGGCCGGGTTGACCAGCTTGGCCTGGAAGCGGCGGGTGTCCCAGCGTTCGGCGACGGGGCCCTCGGGGGCCTTGGTGTCGACGACGGGCGCGCCCGTGCGGTAGTGCGTGTAGTCGGTCATGTCAGCTCACGACTCCGGTCATGACGGCGACGGGTACGGAGATGAAGCCCACCGTCAGCACCAGTGCGAGGAGGTTGGCGATGGTTTTGAGGGCGCGGTCGCGGGTCGCGCTGCCGGCGCCGAGGGTCTGGGCTGCGCTCCAGAAGCCGTGCTGGACGTGGAGTCCGAGGGCGAGCACGGCGGCGATGTAGACGGTGTTGCCGTACCAGGTGGAGAAGGTGTCGATGACGTTCTGGTACGGGTGTCCGGACTGGAATCCGCCGGGGTGCACGGTGCCCGTCGTCAGGTCGAGGATGTGCCAGACGATGAACAGGCCGAGGATGATCCCGCCCCAGCGCATGGTGCGGGTGGCATAACTGGCGCGCGGCTTCTTGTGCACGTACGTGGCGGGGCGTGCCCGGATGTCGCGGCGGCTCAGCTGGTACGCGGAGGTGGCGTGCAGCACCACGGCTGCGACGAGCACGACGCGGACGATCCACAGGGCCCACTCGTAGTGCAGGAAGGGCTCGCCCATGGTCCGCAGCCAGTGCGCGTAGTGGTTGAACTCGCCGGACCCGAAGAAGATCTTCAGGTTGCCGATCATATGGACGACCAGATAGAGCAGCATGATCAAGCCGCTCACGGCCATGACCGTCTTCTTGCCGACGGACGAGTCCCAGAGCGTACGCGTCATGGACGGCCGTCGGTCCGTCCGGGTTGCCAATGCCATGGACACGACGCTAGGGCCGGACCACCTCATCAGTCCAAGACATGGAATGGCTCATGTTCATAGGCTTTGACTATCGTCCTAGCTAGAGTGGGTTCATGCAGTTCCAGCAGCTGATGTATTTCGTGGCCGTGGCCGAGACCCGTCACTTCACCCGCGCCGCCGAGGAGGTGCATGTCTCGCAGCCCTCGCTCTCCCAGCAGATCAGGGCGCTGGAGAGCGAGCTGGGGGCGGAGCTGTTCAGCCGGGCGCGCGGCAACATCACGCTCACCGACGCGGGCGAGGCCCTGCTGCCGCTGGCCCGTCGCATCCTCGCGGACGCGGACACGGCGCGCCACGAGGTGCAGGAGCTGGCGCAGCTGCGCCGCGGCCGGGTCAGGCTCGGTGCGACACCCAGCCTCTGCACCGGCCTGCTCCCGGAGGTGCTGCGCGCCTTCCACGACCGGCATCCGGGGATCCAGCTGCTGCTGGAGGAGGGCGGCTCGCTCGACCTGGTGCGCGAGCTGGCGCGCGGCGCACTCGATCTCGCCCTGGTCGTGCTGCCGCTGCCCGCCGCCTCCCCCGCGCTCACGACGGTCGAGCTGCTCCAGGAGGACCTGGTCGTGGTGTCCTCGGCGCAGGCACCGCGGCCCGGCCGGGGCGGGAGCGTACGGATCGCCGACCTCCAGGGCGAGCCCCTGGTGATGTTCCGGCACGGCTACGACCTGCGGGAGCTGACGGTCGCCGCCTGCCGGGCGGAGGGGTTCGAGCCCTCGTTCACGGTGGAGGGCGGGGAGATGGACGCCGTGCTCGGCTTCGTCCGGGCGGGTCTCGGGATCGCGGTGGTGCCCAGCATGGTCGCCGACCGGTCCGGTCACGGCCTGCGGACCACGCCGCTGGCCCGGCCGGGCCTGCGGCGCACGATCGCGCTCGCACACCGCAGCGACGTGGCTCCGCCGCGCGCCGCGCGCGAGCTGCAGAAGGTGCTGCTCACCGCCGGCCGGGCCTGAGCCGGACCGCCCCGAGGCGGGGTGCGGGCAGGCCCCCGCACCCCGCCTCCCTCACACCGCGTCGGCCAGCAGCAGCGAGTGGATCCGGTCGGGCGCACCCGGCCGGGCGTAGTACCAGCCCTGAGCCGTGTCGCAGCCCAGCTTGCGCAGTTGCTCCGCCTGGGCACCGGTCTCCACGCCCTCCACCGTGACCGCGAGGTCCAGGCTGTGCGCCAGCGAGACGATCCCCTCGACGATCTTCAGATCGACCGGGTCCGCCGGGTGCTGCTGCATGCCCAGCGTGAAGGAACGATCCAGCTTGAGGACGCTCACCGGCAGCCGACGCAGATTCGCCAGGTTCGAGTACCCGGTGCCGAAGTCGTCGAGCGCAATGTCGACGCCCATTTCGGCCAGTTGCCGCAACGGCTTGAGCAGGTCCTCGTCCGCGCCTATGAGCGCGGACTCGGTGACCTCCAGGCAGAGCGCCCCGGGTTCGAGCCCCGAGCGCTCCAGCACGTCGACCGTCTCGGCGACCAGCCGGGGATGGTGCAGCTGGGTGGGTGAGAGGTTGACGTTGATCCGCAGCGGACCGCCGTCGGTGTGCCGCTCCTGCCAGAAGTTGGCCTGCCGTACGGACTCCTCCAGCACCCAGCGGCCCAGCGGCACGATCAGCCCGGTGTGCTCGGCGAGCGGAATGAACCTGTCCGGGCCGAGCACCCCGTGCTGCGGGTGGCACCAGCGCACCAGCGCCTCCGCACCGTGCACCGTGCCGTCGTCGAGGTGCACGAGCGGCTGGTACTCGATGAAGAACTCGCCGCGTTCCAGGGCGGCGGGCAGCGCGGTGGTCAGCCCGTGCCGCGTGATGGCGCGGGCGTCCGCCTCGTCGTCGGCGAGCTCGAAGCGGTTGCCGCCCGCCGACTTGGCCCGGTACATCGTGATGTCGGCGCTGCGCAGCACCTCGGCGGCATTGCGTTCGCCGGCCGGCCCTTCGACGACCCCGATGGATCCGCGTACGGTCAGCTCGCGGCCGTCCAGACGTACTGGGGTGCCGAGCACACCGAGGATGCGGCAGGCGAGTTCGGCGACCTCCGTCTCGGTGTCGGGTCCGGTGGTCAGGGCCACGAACTCGTCGCCGCCGAGCCGCGCGACCATCTCGCCGGGCGCGGTCGCGCAGCTCTGCAGCCGGTCGGCCACCTCGACCAGCAGCCGGTCCCCGGACGCGTGGCCGAGACTGTCGTTGATCGCCTTGAAGCCGTCCAGGTCGAGGTAGCACAGACCGAATCGGCTGCTGTCGTCGGCGGCCAGCGCCTTCTCCAGCCGTTCGAAGAACAGCGTCCGGTTGGGCAGGCCGGTGAGCGCGTCGTGCGTTGCCTCGTACCGCAGCCGCAGATTGAGCAGCCGGCGCTCGGTGGTGTCCTCCATCAGCGCCAGCTGATACTGCGGCTTGCCCTCGGCGTCACGCAGCAGTGACACCGTCAGATTGGTCCACAGCACGGTGCCGTCATTGCGGTAGTACGGCTTCTCGACCCGATAGTGCTCACGCTCGCCACGCACCAGCTCCTCGTAGTACTTCCACACGTACGGCGAATCCTCCGGGTGGACCCACTCGTTGACCTTGTGGCTGCGCACATGGTGCTCGAGTCCGCCGAACATCCGGGTGAGGGTGTCGTTGACCTCCAGCACATTGCCGTCCAGGTCGGCGATGCCGATGGCCGCGTCCTTGAACACGGCGCGGAAGCGCGCCTCGGTCGCGTGCAGTGCGCGTTCGGCGTCGGAGCGGGCGGTGAGCGCCGAGCGCGCTATGGCCTCCTGCTCGGACAGGGTGCGCTCGCGCAGGGCCCGGGTGAAGCCGCTCGCGAGGGCGTGCTGGATCCGGGCGCAGCGGGCCCTGCTGTCCTCCGTCGGCAACGGTGTCACGCCGTTGCTTCCGCAGTAGAGGACCAGGTACGAGTCGACGACACCGAGCGTGCTGCTCAGCGCGTCCGGGTCCGTGCAGTGGGCGGCGACGAGGGCGGCGCCCACCTCGGCCGCGGGCGCCGCGTCGAAGGGCCGGGCGTGCAGGATGTCGCTGAGCCCGCGGGCCAACGGCAGCAGGTGCTGTTCGAACTCCGCGCGCGTCAAGGAGGTGGCCGTCGAGGGGAAGATGGCCCGGCTCCAGATCGTGGCGAATCTCCGGAGCCGGTCCTCGGGATCGTCGAGCTCCGTGTCCGGCGTACCGGACGACTGGGCGGGAATGCTCACGCCTTGCGTCCCACTCCCGCGAAGCCCGAGAACGCGAATGGGTCCTCCTGCTCCGCCATCACCGGGGTGTCCGGGCGCCAGTGCGGCATCGACACGAGTCCGGGCTCGATCATCTCGTACCCCTCGAAGAAGCTCGCGATCTCCTCGCGGGACCGCATGACCAGCGGGTTGCGGATGCTCTTGTAGACCTCGACCGTGCCACCTGCTTCCTCCCGAGTGAGCGGAATGCCCTCGTACGAGGCGTGGGTGAGGACGATGAGGCTGCCGGGGGCGAGTGCTTCGCGCAATTCGGCGACCGCGGTCTGCGGGTCGTCGGAGTCCTCGATGAAGTGGAGCACCGCAACGAGCAGCAGGGCCACCGGACGGTCCAGGTCGAGCAGTCCGGAGACCTCCGGGCTCTTCACGATCTCCAGCGGGCGGCGCAGATCCGCGGCGGCGATCACCGCCCGGCCGTTTCCGTCGAGTACCGCCCGGCTGTGCGCGACCGCGACCGGGTCGTGGTCGACGTACGCCACCCGGGCCTCGGGGTCGGCGGCCTGGGCGACTTCGTGAACATTGCCGAAGGTCGGTATTCCGGAACCGATGTCCAGAAACTGGGTGATGCCCTCACTCACCGCGTAACGCACGGCTCTGCGCATAAACGCGCGATTCGCCTGCATGATCTTGGGGAGTCCAGGCATGAACTCCATGGCCTTGCGCGCCGCTTCCCGATCCACCTCGAAATTGTGCGATCCGCCCAGATAGAAGTCGTACATGCGGGACACGCTCGGCACCGAAATGTCTATGCCTCGCGGTGCCCAGGCGGGACGCTCCATCAATGTCTCCAACAAGTCGACACGGCGATCCGGCCATGCTCATGGTCAGTGTGGTCCAGAGGCTACTGATCGTCCGCCAAGAGAGCGAGCGGAAACGGAAATTAGCCGTCCGTTATTGGTCACACACCAGTGGCATGTGCAACCAACCCGTCGCTACGGGTGACATTCGGCGCCTCTCCGCTCCGGGGAGGTGCCGCGCGACGCCAGAGCCTCCGTAACGCCCGCACCTCGGCCGTTGAAGTATCCGGCGGCACAACCGGTTTCACATCGCGGAATAAAGGTCTGGACCGGATGGCGGCTGCTGCCCTGCCACTTGACTCCGCCGGACCGATTGCAACCGGCAAATCCCTTGGCACTGAAGTAATTGACAGCATTCTTTACCAATGAGGCATTAGCCCTTCGCTTCAAGGCGAAGACGTCCGCACCGGCCCGCTTCATCAGCCGCACGACGACCTCCCCGAAACGCCGCCCACCGCATCGCAAGCGCGCGGTTCCGCCTGGAGAGCGCGTCAACCTCCTTACCGGACAGCCCGGTTGCCGATGGCACCCGCTTCAACCGCCACCTTGCACACGGGCCGCGCGCCCACCTGGTTCAACAGGGCCGCACGTTCTTCTCCGGCGGCAAACACCCGCCGTCCCAGGTCCCCACCATCAGGCGAATCCCACGCCCGCACCGCGTGTCCCGCGAGCGGCCGGAACATGCTCCCGGTCGTGTACGGATCACTCATAGGACGGCTCACGGCGGCCGTCGCCCTGCTCTGGCTGCTGAGCACCCCGGCGCCCGCGGCTGCGGACAGCTGCGCATACGCCTCCATCGGTGAGAACGGCGGCAGTTCATCGGTCGCCACGTCGGGCGACGGCCACTGCTACGCGGGCCCGGTGCCCGAGCCGACGCCACCACCCACACCACGACCGCCGTCCCCGCCACCTCCACCTCCACCCCCGCCTCCGTCGCCCCCTCCCCCACCACCGCGACCGGAGCCGGCGACCTTATCCTCACCGCCTGCGCCGACGCACACGCCCACTCCGACACCCACGCCTACGCCCACTCCGGCACCCTCCCCCTCGCACTCCGCACGCCCGGCACCGCCCTCCCCCCGTCCCGTGGCCCTGCCCACCTACCGCAAGCCGGCACGCAAAGCGGTACGGCACGGCACCTCCCTGGTCACCCTCACCCTGGTGATCACGGCGCCCGCCGTGTTCGCCGTCGCCGTGCTGCGCCCACGCTCCCGCTGACCTCCGGAGGATCACCATGTCGGAATGGCTTGTTCTCGCCCTCGCCATGGTCGCGGCGAGCACCGTCGTCCTGACCGTCGCCGTGCTCAACAACCGCCGGGTCGGGGAGGACGACGACCCGTCCGAGACCCCCGACGTCATCGAGTACATGACGATGATGATCGGCGTGGTCTACGCGATCGTGCTGGGCCTCGCCATCGCGGGCGTCTGGGAGGGCCGCGGCGCCGCCCAGGAGTACGTACGCCAGGAGGCCCAGGCCCTGCACGAGGTGCAGGTCCGCTCCGCCGTCTACCCGGCCGAGGTGCGCTCCCGCATCCGCGCCGATGTCGACGCCTATGTCCACCACGTCGTCCACGACGAGTGGCGGGCGATGAGTGAGCACGGCACCCTGACCGCCGAGGGGACCCGTCTCCTGGACCGGGTGCGCACCGACGTCACCCATTACCGGCCGGCGAACGACCACGAGGGGCAGGCATATCAGCCACTGGTCGACGAGGTGGCCGCGGCCGACGACGCACGCAGCGCACGCGGCCAGAGCGCCGGTGCGACCATGCCGGGCGTGGTCTGGTTCGGCCTCGTCGTCGGAGCCCTGGTGACCGTCGGGCTGTTGTTCGCGCTGCAGATCCGCAGAACCTTCCGCGAACTGCTGCTGGCCGGCCTCTTCAGTGTCCTGATCGCCTTTCTGCTCTTCCTGATCTGGGACTTCGACTCCCCCTTCGGGCGAGGGATCTCGGCCACCGCGGCACCGTTCCTCGATCTGTTCCCGCACGCCGCGGGCGGATAGCGATCCGCCGGAACACAGGTGGTGCGCCGCTCGGGCGAAGCCGGTGCCCCGAGCGGCGCACTCCGATCGCGGGCGAAATGCGCGACTCCTAGCGTTTGGCGGGTCGAGGTGCATTTCTGACACTTTGCGGAAACTCGTTCCGCAAGTGCTCCTCGGGGACCCGGAGGACTCACCCATGCGCGCCGCAATACGTGTCGCACCCGTCGCCCTGCTCGGCGTCGCACTCGCCCTGACCGCTCCGGCCGCACTCGCGGACACGGCGATGTCGGGCGGCGCGTCCTCCGCGACCGGATTCACCGTCACTCCGTCGGTGATCACGCCGGGAAACCAGGTCACCCTGGTCGCCCGGGGGTGCCCTACCACCGCAACCGCCGGCTCGGCCGTCTTCGACACCGTCACCCTTCCCGCAGGCCGCTCCGTCACGGCCACGGTCGACTGGGACGCGAAGCCCGGAGCCTCCTACGAAGTGACGTTCATCTGCGACACGTTGCCCGACTCCCCGGCGAAGTCCGGTCTCACGATCGCCGCGCTCTCGCACGCACCCACCACCGGTGCCACGGTGGCCGCGGCCGGAGTGGGCAGCGGGCTCGGCGGCGGCATCGGCACGATGAACGCCATGAAGACCGCCGCCGGAACGGCGCTGGCGGTGGTCGCGGCCACCGGCGCCGCGTGTCTGGCACGCCGTCGCGGGCAGAGCCGCACGCACTGAGAGCAGGGGCAGTGCGCCGACCGGACGAGAAGTCGCCCCGGGTCCTGTCACGGGCCCCGGGGCGACGCCGCTCAGCGGTGCTGCGGCACCGTGATCCGGTAGCCGTCGTCGAGCAGTTCGGGCAAGTACCTGCGCAGCGCGGTCACGCTCTGCGAACGGTCGCCCCCCGCGTCGTGCGCCAGCACGACGACGCCGGGCGCGGCCCCGTCCCGGACGCGGCGGACGATGGTGCCGACACCGGGTTCGGTCCAGTCCAAGGTGTCGACGGTCCAGGCCATCGGTTCCATGCCCATCTCGGCACCGATCTCGAAGGAGTTGCGGTTCCACGCCCCGTACGGTGCCCGGTACCAGAGCGGCGGAGCGCCCGTGATCCTCTCGATGACCTCGCTGGTGGCGCCCAGTTCGTCACGGACGCCGGCCCGGGAGAGACCGGTGACCAGGGGATGGGTCCAGGAGTGGTTGCCGATGGTGTGGCCGTCGTCGGCGATGGCGCGCACCAGGTCCTGGTTGTCGTTCGCCATCTCTCCGCAGACGAAGAACATCGCACGGACGTCGTGTTCGCGCAGGGTCGCGAGGATGTCCGGTGTGTAGAGCGGGTCGGGGCCGTCGTCGAAGGAGAGCACCATGGCGTGCCCGATACCGGGCAGCTCCTCGAAGGGCCTCGTGCGGACCGGCGGTACGGCCGGCCGGAAGCGGGGCGGGGCGCCCGCGGTCATGGGCTGGAGCCGGTAGGCAGTGGACTGCGCCCGGAAGGCCGGCGGTCCGGCCGCCCCGGCCGAGGACGATGCGGTGGCCGGGAGCTGTTCTCCGGCCGGATCCGCTGCGATCACGTGCACGGCGGCGGCCGCACCGAGTCCGGCGGCCAGTCGCAGCAGTGCCCTGCGCCGCGGTAGCCTCTGATCATTTTTCATGACCAACTGCTCGCACAGCGGTGGTTCCGCCCCCGTCACCGACACCGGCCGCCGAGGGTTTTGCACCCCTTGGAGGGATCTCCGGCACGCCATCCGGCAGCTTCGGGCGAGGCCGTGACGCGGCCCGCTACGGGGGCGGACCGGGCAGCGGATAGCCTCACTGCCGTGACAGAACCGCAGCCTCATAAGTTCGAACGTGGCACAGACGGCCCGAAAGTGATCGTCGCAGGCCTGGACGGGTCCGATTCCTCCATGCGTGCCGCGGCCTACGCTGCGGGGCTGGCCCGCCGCCAGGGGGCCATGCTCGCCCTCGTCTACGTCCAGCCCGTGCTGCCCGCGGGAGCCGCTCTCGGTGCCCCGGTCGCCGATACGACCGGCGAGGTCGCGGAGGGGCTGGTGAGCGAGATCCGGGAGGCGACGCAGCGCATGAAGGACATATGGGATGTGCGCTGGGAGTTCCACACCTTCCGCGGCGACCCGTACAACGGCCTCGTGACCGCGGCGGACGAACTGAAAGCGGACGCCGTGGTCGTGGGCGCCTCGGAGTCGGCCGGGCACCGGTTCATCGGATCGGTCGCGATCCGGCTGGTGAAGGCGGGGCGCTGGCCCGTCACGGTGGTCCCGTAGGCGTCCCGGAATTCTCCGCTCCGCCGGACGGCTCGCCGTCTTCCGCACCGACTGCGCCTGAGCCATCATGAGCGCCCGTCAGGGACAGCCGTCAGCGGAGAGGTGACTCATGGCAAGGCTCCGAGTGGGCGAAGGTGTGCTGCGCCGCAAGCCGATCGAGCAGATCGACGAGAAAGGGCCCGTGGGAGAAGCCACCACGCAGCTCACCAGAACGCTCGGACTGTGGCAGCTCACCGCGATCGGCGTGGGCGGCATCATCGGCGCGGGCATCTTCACCCTCGCCGGCACGGTGGCGAACGGCACCGCCGGTCCCGCCGTCCTGATCTCGTTCCTGATCGCGGGTGTGGCGAGCGCGGCGGCCGCGTTCAGCTACGCGGAGTTCGCGGGCCTGATCCCTAAGGCCGGCTCCGCCTACACCTACGGCTACGCGGTGCTCGGCGAGCTGGTGGGCTGGTTCATCGGCTGGGACCTGCTGCTGGAGTACACGGCGATCGTGGCGGTGGTCGCGATCGGTATCTCCGGCTACTTCAGCTTCCTGCTCGGGGAGATGGGGCTCGAAGTGCCGAAGTGGATGCTGGGCGCGCCCGGCACCGGCGACGGCCACAAGGTGGACCTGTTCGCCGCGTTGCTCTGCCTGCTCGTCGCGTATCTGCTGACCCTCGGGATCAAGAACGCGGCCCGCTTCGAGACGGTCGTGGTCGTCCTGAAGGTCCTGGTCGTCCTGCTGGTCATCGGCGTCGGCGTGTTCCACATCGACACCGCCAACTACACCCCGTTCTTCCCGTTCGGGATCAGCGGGGCCTTCACCGGTGCGGCCACGGTGTTCTTCGCGGTGTTCGGGTACGACGCCATGTCGACGGCCGCCGAGGAGTCCAAGGACGCCCAGCGCCACATGCCGAAGGCGATCCTGTACTCCCTCGGGATCTCCATGGTGCTCTATGTGGCGGCGTGCCTGGTGCTCACCGGGATGCAGAGCTACGAGGACATCGATCCGGAGTCCGGATTCTCCACGGCCTTCAAGTCGGTGGGGCTCGACCGGCTCGCCGATGTGATCGCGGTGGGCGCGATCATCGGAATCCTCACGGTGATGTTCACCTTCATGCTCGGCGTGACCCGGGTGTGGTTCTCGATGAGCCGTGACGGGCTGCTGCCGAAGTGGTTCGCCAAGACCCACCCGACCCGGCACGTGCCGACCCGGGTGACCTGGATCGTCGGTGTCGCCTCGGCCCTGATCGCCGGGTTCCTGCCGATCGGCGAGGCGGCCGAGCTGACGAACATCGGCATTCTGCTGGCGTTCGTCGTGGTGTGCATCGCGGTGATCGTGCTGCGTTACAAGCAGCCGGATCTGCCGCGCACCTTCCGCACCCCCGGCATGCCGTTCGTCCCGGCCCTCGGGGTGGTGTTCTCGGTCTGGCTGATCACCTTCCTGCAGTGGCAGACCTGGGTGCGGTTCGTGGTGTGGTTCCTGGTCGGCCTGGTCATCTACTTCGGCTACTCGTACCGGAAGTCGGAGATGGCCAAGACGCCGGGAACGGGTACGGGAACGGGCTGACCGGGTGGTCGGGCGGCGGCTGTCCGGCGCCCGTGCGCCCACCGCTTCGGCCGCCGCCCGACCGTTCACCGCACCATTCGCCGCACTGTGCGACCGCTCGTCGCACGGAGCCGCCCACCGCCTGTTCCTCGGCGCCGCGATGCGTTCGTATACGCCAGTCTGCAGCGAATCGGCAGGACCTCGGCGGAAAGGGCGTTCACGATGACCACCACGACGACCGATGAGCGGGCCCTCGCGGAGCTCCAGCGGGAGCACGGGCCCGCGCTCCTCCACTTCCTGCTCGGTCTGACCTTCGGCGACCGGCAGCGGGCCGAGGACCTGCTCCAGGAGACCCTGGTGAGGGCCTGGCAGCACCCGGAGGCCTTCGACGCCCCGTACGAATCGATGCGGCCCTGGCTCTTCACGGTCGCACGGCGGCTGGCCATCGATGCGCGGCGCTCCAGGCAGGCCCGGCCGGCCGAGGTCGGCGACGCGGTACTGGAGACCGCCGCGACCGGCGAGGACCCCGCCGAAGCCGCGGTCTCGGCCCTCGACGTGCGCGACGCGGTGCGCACCCTCAGCCCGGAGCACCGCGCGGTCCTGGTCCAGATGTACTTCCGCGGGCTCACCGTCGACGAGACGGCCCGGGTGCTCGGCATCCCGGCGGGCACGGTCAAGTCCCGGTCCTACTACGCGCTGCGCCGGCTCGCCCGCAACCTGCCCGGCTACTCCAGCAGGTCCTCCTCGCACAGCAGGGCGAGCAGCGAGACGGCCTCCGCGGCCTCCACGTAGTCGGCGGCGCAGCGGTCGCAGCTCTGCAGATGGCAGGAGACCGTGCGGGTCTCGCCGGCCGTGAGCGCGTCGAGTACGTAGGCGCCGAGCACATGCCGCATGTGCGGGCCCTCCCCGGGATCGGCGGTCATCGCATCCTCGTGTCGTGAACGGATCCTGTCCTTCTGGCCACGCGGGCGGCACTCCCCCGGTTCAATGCTCCGTGAAGCGCGGTGCCGAACAGAGAAAGAGGCGAGACGCGATGCGCCCGGAGCGTCAGGACGGAACCAGTGGGAACGGCCTGCTGGTCCCGATGGCCTGGATGTACGCGGAGTACATCGCCGATGAAATGCTGCGGACCGGCGATCTGATGGAGCCGTCCACGCTGGAGTACCGCGCGGGCCGCGACGCCCTCGCGCTCACCGTCTTCCTCTCCGACGGCGCGGTGCCCGATGCGCTGCCCGCGGCCCGGCTGGACGAGCTGCGCGTGCTGACGGCGTACGGGGCGGAGTGGTGCGGCTGGGTCCGGGAACGGCTCGGCGTGCTCGGCACGGTCCCGGCGGCCGGGGCGGATCCCGATCTGGCGCTGGCCCGCGCGGCCTGGCGCTGGCTGGAGGAGACCGAACTGCTCGCGGCCGACCTCGACGCGATCGGTGCGCCGGCCCGGGAAGCGGTGGGTGACGGACCGGACGCGGAGGAGGCGGCCCAGGTGTGGACGCCGGCCTGGCAGCTGGGCCTGCCGCTGGGACATCTGGCGATCCATCTCCACTGAACCGGCTCCGGCCCGCCGGTCAGGAACCGTGCACCCCGGCACGGTACTTCGGCAGCCGCACCGTGATCTTCATCCCGGCGCCGATGCCCGTCTCGATGACGAGTCCGTAGTCGTCCCCGTACACCTGGCGCAGCCGTTCGTCGACGTTGAGCAGTCCGATCCCGGTGGAGTGGCCGCCCTCGCCGCGCAGGATGTGGCGCAGGCGTTCCGGATCCATTCCCGTGCCGTTGTCCTCGATGACGACCTCGGCCTCGGAGCCGGCGTCGAAGGCGCTGATGGTGATGCGGGTCGGGGTCTCCCCCGCCGGTACCGCGCCGGGGTCCCGGGGCGCGGGCACGGTTCCTTCGAGGCCGTGCTTGACGGCGTTCTCCACCAGTGGCTGGAGGCAGAGGAACGGCAGGGCGACGGGCAGGACCTCGGGGGCGATCTGGAGGGTGACGGCGAGCCGTTCGCCGAACCGGGCCCGTACGAGTGCCAGGTACTGGTCGATGGAGTGGAGTTCGTCGGCGAGGGTGGTGAAGTCGCCGTGGCTGCGGAACGAGTAGCGGGTGAAGTCGGCGAATTCCAGGAGGAGTTCGCGGGCTCGTTCCGGGTCGGTCCGGACGAACGAGGCGATGGCGGCCAGCGAGTTGAAGATGAAGTGCGGGGAGATCTGGGCCCGCAGCACTCTGATCTCGGCCTCGATGAGCTGGGTGCGGGAGCGGTCGAGTTCGGCGAGTTCCAGCTGTACGCAGACCCAGCGGGCCACCTCTCCGGCGGCTCTCGCCAGCACCGCGGATTCACGCGGCGCGTAGGCGATCAGGGTGCCCAGCACCCGGTTGTCGACGGTGAGCGGCACGGCGACGGCCCAGCGCAGCGGGCAGTCAAGGTCGTCGCAGTCGCTGTGGAAGGCGGTGTCCCGGCCGCTGGCGAGAAGGCCTTGTACCTGGTCCATGACGTGACGGCCGTGGTGCTCGCCCTCGCCGTCCCAGACGAGCACCCGCTCGCGGTCGGTGAGGCAGAGCGCGTCGGTGCCGAGCAGTGAACGCAGCCTGCGGGCGGATCTGCGGGCGCTCTCCTCGGTGAGCCCGGCGCGCAGCGGGGGCGCGGCGAGCGAGGCGGTGTGCAGCGTCTCGAAGGTGGCGTGCTCGACGGGGGTTCCGATGTCGCTGGTGCGGAGGGGGCGGGCGGTGCGGCGGCCGAGCAGGACCCCCGCGCCGAGCAGCAGGAGGGCGAGCAGGACCAGTACGGCGTATCCGGCTCCGGTCATCGGTGCCTCCCCGATGTCAGCGCTTCGGGGAGGTGGAAGCGGGTCATGGCGGCATTGGTGCCGGAGGGTATTCGGCCGGGCGTGGCGAGGGACACCAGGACCATCGCTAGGAAGCCGACCGGCACCGACCAGACGGCGGGCCAGGCGAGCAGGGCGTGCGGCCAGCCCGGCGGGCGTACCGCGCCGCTGACGGTGATGGCGACGGACAGGAACGCGGAGCCGCCGCCGAGCAGCAGGCCGGCGATGGCGCCGGGCGGGGTGAGCCGCCGCCACCAGATGCCGAGGACCAGCAGCGGACAGAAGGAGGAAGCGGAGACGGCGAACGCCATGCCCACGGAGTCGGCGACCGGCACCCGGCTGACCATCAGCGAACAGGCCAGCGGTACGCACATGGCGAGCAGGGTGGCCAGCCGGAAGTGCCGTACCCCGCGCGAGGGGAGCACGTCCTGGGTGATGACTCCGGCGACGGCCATGGTGAGCCCGGACGCGGTCGACAGGAACGCGGCGAAGGCGCCGCCCGCGATGAGCGCGCCGAGCAGGTCCCCGCCGAGCCCGTCGAGGAGCCGGCCGGGCAGCAGCAGCACGGCGGCGTCCCCGTCCCCGCCGTGGATCAGCTCGGGGGCGTACAGCCGGCCCAGCGCTCCGTAGACCGGGGGCAGCAGGTAGAACACGCCGATGAGGGCGAGGACGGCGACCGTCGTGCGGCGGGCGTCGCGGCCGTTGGGGCTGGTGTAGAAGCGGACGACGACGTGCGGCAGGCCCATGGTGCCGAGGAAGGTCGCGACGATCAGTCCGTAGGTGGCGTACAGCGGATGGTCGGCGCGGAAGACGGAGAGCTGCTCGTCGAAGGTGACCCGTGGGCGTCCGTCGTCGTGCCAGGCGAGCGCCAGGAAGATCGCGGGGACCAGGAGTGCGGTCAGCTTCAGCCAGTACTGGAAGACCTGGACGAAGGTGATGGACCGCATGCCGCCCGCGGCGACGGCCAGGACGACGACGGACGCGACGAGCACGTCGCCGAGCCAGCCGGGTGCCCCGGTGAGGATCTTGAGCGTCAGCCCCGCGCCCTGGAGCTGCGGTACGAGATAGAGCCAGCCCGCCGCGACCACGAAGACGCTGACCAGCCTGCGCACCTGCCGCGACTCCAGCCGGCCCTCGGCGAAGTCGGGCAGGGTGTATGCGCCCGAGCGCCGCAGTGGTGCGGCGACGAAGACCAGCAGCACCAGATACCCCGCGGTGTAGCCGACCGGGTACCAGAGCATGTCCGGGCCGTGGACCAGCACGAGGCCCGCGATGCCGAGGAAGGAGGCGGCGGAGAGGTATTCGCCGCTGATGGCCGCGGCGTTGAGCCGGGGCCGCACGGTGCGCGAGGCGACGTAGAAGTCGGAGGTGGTGCGGGAGATGCGCAGTCCGAAACCGCCGACGAGGACGGTCGCGAGGACGACGGCGGCGACCGCCGCCACCGCGTACGTACGGCTCACGGCGCGGGGCGGCCTTCCACGAGCCGGGCGAAGTCGCGTTCGTTGCGTTCGGCCCGTCGCACGTACCACCAGGCGATCAGGGTGAGGGGCGGGTAGGCGGCGAATCCGAGGACGGCCCAGACCAGCGCGGCGCTGTGCAGGGCCTCGAAGACCAGCGGGAGCGTCCCGGCGACCACGGCGAGGACGGTGAACGCGGTGAGCCCGGCCCGCAGTTGGCTGCGCATCAGCGACCGGACGTACGCGCCGCCGAGTGCGGTCTGTTCGTCGATCTCCGACTGGGTGCGGTAGCGCGGCAGCGGGCGCACCCGCCGGGGCTCCCCCGTCACCACTTCGCGCCGGGGCGCTGGCTCTGCGGACATGGGCCCGGAGTGTACGCAGCACCGGACCGCCGTGGGAAGGGCCGGCCCCCGCAAGGCCCTGGTCAGCGGCCGGTCCGGCGCATCAGGAGATCACGCAGCGCCCGGGTGTGGCGGCGGCTCACCGCGAGCTCCGCGGTGCCGATGCGGACGCTCATGCTGCCCGCGTCGAGGCGGAGCTCGTCGATCCGTCCCAGGGCGACGAGGTGGCGCCGGTGGATGCGTACGAAGCCGCGGGGGCGCCAGCGCTCCTCCAGGGTGGTGAGGGGGACGCGGACGAGGTGGCTGCCGGTGGCCGTGTGCAGCCGGGCGTAGTCGCCCTGGGCCTCGGCGTAGGCGATGTCGTCGATCGGGATGAACCTGATGACTCCGCCGAGCTCCACCGGGATCTGGTCGCCCGCGGTGTCGAGCACGGGCGCGGAGCGGTCGCCGACCTGTTCGGCGACCCGGCGCACCGCCTCGGCCAGGCGCTCGCGGCGTACGGGTTTGAGGACGTAGTCGACGGCCTTGAGGTCGAAGGCCTGGACGGCGAAGCCCTCGTGCGCGGTGACGAAGACGATGAGGGGAGGCGCGGCGAAGCCTGCCAGCAGCTGGGCCACGTCGAGGCCGGTGAGGCCCGCCATGTGGATGTCCAGGAACACCACGTCGATGGCGGCCGGGTCGTCCGGTCCCGCCTCGACGGCGCTGCCGATGCGGCGCAGCGCCTCGGTGGCCCCGGTGGCCCCCTCGGCGCTGCGGATGCGGGGATCGGCCCGCAGGAGGTAGAGGAGTTCCTCCAGGGCGGGTTCTTCGTCGTCGACGGCGAGTACGCGCAGCATGGGCCGGAGTGTAGGGCGCGCACGGGGGTGCTTCACCGCTTCTGCGTGCACCGGCCCGCCCGCGCACGGCGGCGGGTCATTTCAGCAGCCTGGAGAGACGGCGGTCGGCGAGCGGCTTGCCGCCGGTCTGGCAGGTCGGGCAGTACTGGAGCGAGGAGTCGCTGAACGACACCTCGCGGATGGTGTCCCCGCAGACGGGGCAGGGCTCGCCGGTGCGTCCGTGGACCCGCATCCCGCTCTTCTTCTCGGCCTTGAGCTTTCCGGCCGCCAGTCCGCTGGAGCGTGCGACCGCGTCGTGGAGCGTGGTGCGCAGCGCCGTGTGGAGCCGGGTGATCCGGTCGTCGGTGAGGTCCGTGGTGAGCAGGTACGGCGACATCTTCGCGGCGTGCAGGATCTCGTCGCTGTAGGCGTTGCCGATGCCGGCGATCAGGGACTGGTCGCGCAGCGCGCCCTTGATCCGGCGGCGTTCCCCGACAAGCAGTGCGGCGAAGGCGTCGCGGTCGAAGGATTCGTCGAGAGGGTCGGGGCCCAGCCGGGCGATGCCGGGCACCTCGGCCGGGTCGTGCACCAGGTACACGGCGAGGCGTTTGGTGGTGCCCGCCTCGGTGAGGTCGAAGCCGTCGCCGCCGGTGAGCACGGTGCGCAGCGCCAGGGGCCCCTTGCCCGGGCGTGGCGGCGCGGTGGGGAAGGATTCGTTCCAGCGCAGCCAGCCGGCCCGGGCGAGATGGGTGATCAGGTGCAGCTGTCCGGCCGCGATGTCAAGGAACTTGCCGTGCCGGGCGACGGCGGTGACCGCGGCGCCGTGCAGGGCGGCCGGCGGTGGGTCGTACGTCTTGAGGACGCTGACGTTGAGCGGCAGGACGCGGTCGATCTCCTTGCCGACCAGGTGGTCGTCGAGGAAGACCCGCAGGGCTTCGACTTCCGGCAGTTCGGGCATGGTTCCAGACTGCCGGAAGCGTCGGTCCGGTGCCTATCGGAGACCGTAGACGCGCTCGGCCGTGGTGGCGAGAATGCGGGCGCGTTCGTCTTTGCCGAGGGCGTCGGTCAAGGTGCGGGCCGTGTCGACGACCTCCTCGTACGTCGCCGCCAGCCGGCACACGGGCCAGTCCGAGCCGAACATCAGCCGGTCGGGGCCGAAGGCGTCGAGGACGGTGTCGGCGTACGGGCGCAGGTCGCTCACGGTCCAGGAGCGCGGATCGGCCTCGGTGACCAGTCCGGAGAGCTTGCAGACGGTGTTGGGGCGGGCTGCCAGCGCCCTGACGTCGTCGGCCCAGGGGCGCAGTTCACCAGCGGCGACGGGTGGCTTGCCCGCGTGGTCGAGCACGAAGGTCAGCTCGGGCAGCAGTGCCGCGGCCTGGACGGTGGCGGGCAGCTGACGCGCCTGGACGACGAGGTCGTAGACGAGCCCGGCGTCGGCGACGGCGCGCAGTCCGCGCAGGACGTCGGGGCGCAGCAGCCAGGCGGGGTCGGGTTCGCCCTGGACCTGGTGGCGGATGCCGACGAGCCGGTCGCCGCCGGGGAGTTCGCGCAGCGCGGCCAGCGTGTCGGCGACGTCCGGGGCCGTGAGGTCGCACCAGCCGACGACGCCCGCGACGAGGCCGCTGTCATGGGCGAGGGCCAGGAACTCGGGGGTCTCCTCCGCGACGGTGACGGTCTGGACCAGGACGGTGGCGCGCACCCCAGCGGCGCGCGCCTCGGGCTCCAGGTCGGCCAGGGTGAAGTCGCGTCTGAGCGGGGCGAGTTCTTCGCCGGTGATCCAGTCCTGGTCGCGTACCGACAGGTCCCACACATGGTGGTGGGCGTCGACGATCCGTTCCTGACCGGTCATGTCACAGCTCCCAGGCGACCTGGAGACCTGCTCCGGCGCCGTCGGCCGAGTAGTCGTGGGCCACGTCGAGCAGTTCGTCCATCCTGGCCTGCCAGGCGACGTTGACGGGGAGCTGCTCCAGCTCGGCGAGGAGTGCGGCGTAGTCCTCGCAGTCGATGACGTGGAAGAGGTCGGTGCCGCTGCGCCAGATCGTCCAGGAGGTGGCGCCCGCCGCACGGATCGCGGCGGTGAGCTCCGCCGGGACCTCGCGGTGCGCGGCCTCGTACTCCTCGATGCGGTCGGCGCGGACCTTGGTGTGCAGGGCGATTCTCATGTCAGTGTCCGTTCTCGGTCAGCAGGCCCTCGGCGCGCAGCTCCGCCCAGAGCTCGTCCGGGATGTCGCGGCGGAGCAGGGCGGCGGCGTCGCGCACCTCGTCCGGGGAGCGGGTGCCCACGAGCACCCCGGCGACGGCCGGGTGGGCGAGCGGGTAGTGGAGTGCGGCGGCCCGCAGCGGGACGCCGTGCCCCTCCGTGACGGACTTGATGCGCAGGGCCCGGTCCAGGAGGGAGAGGGGTGCTGCCGTGTAGTCGTACGTGGCTCCGGGGCGCGGGTCGGCGAGCAGCCCGGAGTTGAAGACTCCTCCGACGACCACGCTGCGGCCGCGGGCGGCCGCCTCGGGCAGCAGTTCGGTCAGCGCGGACTGGTCGAGCAGGGTGTAGCGCCCGGCGCAGAGCACCACGTCGACATCGGTGTCGCGCAGGAACCGGGTCAGCATCGCGGTCTGGTTCATCCCGGCGCCGATGGCCCCCACCACGCCCTGGGCGCGCAGCTTCTCCAACGCCGGGTAGGCCTCGTGGAACGCGGCGTGCGCATGGTCGTCCGGGTCGTGCAGATAGACGATGTCGACGCGGTCCAGGCCCAGCCGCTCCAGGCTGTCCTCGATGCTGCGGCGTACGCCGTCGGCGCTGAAGTCCCAGCGCCGGCGGTGGGTGGCGGGTACGGCGAAGCCCTCGGAGAGGCCGCCGGGACCGTCCCCGGATCCGGCGGCGCCGACGGGCAGCGGGTCGAGCACCCGGCCCACCTTGGTGGACAGCACGTACGAGTCGCGGGGGCGGGAGCGCAGGGCCTCGCCGAGCCGCCGTTCGGAGATGCCGAGTCCGTAGTGCGGCGCGGTGTCGAAGTAGCGGACGCCCTCGTCCCAGGCGGCGTCGACGGCGGCGGCCGCCCGCGCCGGTTCGACGGCGGTGAAGAGATTGCCGATGGCGGCCGCTCCGAAGGACAGCTCGGTGACCTCGACCGTGCTGCTTCCCAGCCTGTTGCGCCGCATGCTTCCGCCGCCCTCCCCGGTGATCGCTTCCTGCACACAGCGAATATTCATCGGATCACTTGGACGCGTCAACACCTCGGTCGCCCCGACTGCGACACTTTCCCGGAAATCTGTCCGACCTATAACCGATCGGGGCGCCGCTCGCTCAACGGGCCGACACCAGCGCGAGCAGCTCCGCCACCTCTTCGTCGGCGCAGCGCGCCAGCCGGTCCAGATCGGGCAGCGCCTTGCCGTCGGCCACCAGCCCGACCCGCACCCGGCCGCCGTACGTGGACAGCGCGACGGCGAGGGACTGGCCGCGGGCCAGCGGGGCCATCGGGTAGACCGCCCGCAGCGGGCAGCCGCCGAGCGAGAGTGCCGAGCGCGGCAGGGGCACGCTGGTGACCAGGACGTCGAAGAGCATCCTGGCCGCGTTCCCGGCCAGCGGGGCACCGAAGCGATGGGCCAGCGAGGGCAGTTGGTCGGCGAGCACGGCGACCGCCCCGGCGCCGCGGAGGGGCCCCGCGGCCTTGTTGCGGTCCATGGCGACGCGGACGGCGTCGAGCCGCTTCCACGGATCGGGTTCGCCGACGGGGAGCCCGAGCAGATAGGCGGAGAGCTTGTTCCCGGTTGCCGCCGCCTGGCCCGGTCTGCGGCGGGAGACCGGCACCAGGGCGCGCGGGTCCTCGTCGGGCAGCTCCTCGCCGCGCTCCCGCATCCAGCGGCGCAGTGCTCCGGCGACGACGGCGAGCAGGACGTCGTTGGTGGTGCCGCCCGCCGCACGGCGGATCCGCTGGACGGCTTCGAGATCCAGATCCGCGGTGGCCAGCCGCCGGGTGCCGCTGGAGCTCGCGGTGAGCGCGGGCGCCCCGCGCAGGTCGAGGCGGCTGGCCCGCACCATGGAGGCTCCGACACCGAACGCCCGCCCGAGATCCTCGATCCGGCCGAGCGCGAGGCCGGCCACCTGGCGCGGGCCCGGCATCCACGAGCGGGGTGGCACGGGCCGCGCGCGGCGGACGGACACCCCGCCGCGGGCACGGCCGGCGGCGGCGATCTCGTCGAAGATCCCGGCACCGATGGCAACCGCGCGCATCCCGTCGGCCAACGCGTGGTGGAGTTTGACGAGCACCGCGAAGGGACCGCCGCCGACGCCGCCGATCACGTACATCTGCCAGGGCGGCAGCCCCCGTTCGAGGGGCCGCTCCATCAGTTCACCGGCGAGCCGGGTGGCGCCCGCCATGAACCCGCCGCCCTCGTCCCGCGACTGCGCCCCGGTCAGCCGCACCCGCCGGATGTGCCGGTCGACGTCGAAGTCCTTGTCCACGAACCAGGCAGCGCCACCGACCGGCAGCAGTACGTCCCTGACCCGCATCCGCAGCCGGGGAATGGCAGCGGCACGGGTGCCCAGCAGTTCGAGCACGGTCTCCGCGTCGGCGCCGTGCGCCGGGTCGGGGGCCGGGGAGAAGACGGCGAGCGCGCCGAGATGCATCGGGTGGGCATCGGATTCGAGGTGCCAGAAGGCCAGATCGAGCGGTGCCAGCAGATCGGTTCCCAACGGATCCTCATGTCATCGAAGACAAAGACTGACGGAGTCGCAGTCAATCGCTCCCGGTCGGTTACGGTCAAGTACAGACATGTTACGTTCTGTTACTTTCAGTGGGTGAGCACGTTTCTGTCACTCGTGTGCCGGGATGACGAATTCGCACCACACGCTCTTGCCGCCGCCCCGGGGTTCCACGCCCCACAGATCCGCCAGCCGGTCCACCAGCATCAGCCCCCGCCCGGACACCCCGGCCTCACCCGCGTCCCGGCGCCTGGGCAGCGCACTGGAGCGGTCCTCGACGTCGACCCGCAGCCGCCGCTCGGGACCGGTGAGCACCCGGATCGTGACGATGGCCCCGCCGTCGGTGTGCATGAGCGCGTTGGTGATCAGCTCGTCGGCGGCCAGCTCGACCTCGTCGGCCCGCGCCTTGGCACCCCAGGCCCGTACCGCCGCCCTGATCATGTGGCGCGCGGAGCTCAGCGCCTCCGGGTCGCTCTGTGCGACATGCTGCTGGAGTCGGCCTCCGGGCTGGGGCGCGTGAGCGGCCTTGCGGCGCAGCAGCAGGACCGCGACGTCGTCCTGGCCGCCGCGCTCGTCGACCTCCTGGCAGAGCCGGTCGGCCAGCCGCTGGAGGTCCTGCGGGCCGCCTCGCACCATGGCCGTCAGCAGCTGCATGCCCTCGTCGAGGTCGGCGCCCGGCACCTCCACGAGACCGTCGGTGAACAGCACCAGGGTCTGGCCGGGGTCCAGCTCGACGGTGCTGACCGGGTATTCGAGCCGCCCGAACTCGGCCGAGAGCCCGAGCGGCAGCCCGCCCTCCACGGGCAGCCTGCGGCAGTTGCCGTCCCTCTCGCGCACCAGCGGATCGACATGACCGGCCCGGACCAGCTGTACCACACCGGTCGTCAGGTCGACCTCGGCGTAGGTGCAGGTCGCGAAGCGCTCCGTGTCCAGCTCGTGCAGGAAGACGGAGGCCCGTGCCATCACCGTGGCGGGGCTGTGCCCCTCGGCCGCGTAGGCCCGCAGCACGATGCGCAGCTGCCCCATGACGGCCGCGGCATGGGTGTCGTGGCCCTGCACGTCCCCGATGACGGCCCCGACCCTGCCGCCGGGCAGCGGAATGACGTCGTACCAGTCGCCCCCGATGTCCCGGCCCAGCCGTGCCGAGCGGTACCTGACGGCGATCTGCGCCCCCGGTACGTCCGGGATCCTGCGCGGCAGCATGGCCTGCTGGAGGCCCTCGGCGAGGTCGTGCTCCTGCTCGTACAGCATGGCCCGCTGCAGGCTCTGCGCGATGGAGCTGCCGAGTGCGACCAGCAGATTGCGTTCGTCGCCGGTGAAGCCATCCTTGTCGCTGTAGAGCAGGCCCAGCGCGCCGATGGGCCTGGCCTGGGCGATCAGCGGCAGATAGGCGGCCGAGGTGATGCCGAGGTGGCTGATGTGGGGCCACAGGATCGGGTACGAGGTGGCGAAGTCCGTGGCGGACTCGATGAAGCGGGGCGAGAGTGTCCGGACGACCTCACTCATCGGGTACTGCTCGTCCGTCCGGGTGTACCGGGTGCCGGGCACGAACGAGTCCTCCGGGCCGTCGGCCACCAGATGGATGCGTCCGGCCTCTATGAGCCCCATCACCAGGCTGGTCGCCCCGAGGTGTGCCAGACCCTGGGAGTTCTTCAGCACCTCGATGACGTCGCCGACGGTGCGGGCGTGGGCCAGCGCGGCCGTGGTGCCGTCCACCAGACTGGTGCGGCGTCGCCGCTCCTGGTCCAGCTCGTGGCGGGCGGTGGAGTCTGCGAGCTCCTGCGTCGCATCACGGACGATGCCGATGATGCGGTGCGGGCGGCCGGTCCCGTCCCGCCGGATGAAGCCCTGGGTATGGGTCCAGCGCAGGCCGCCGTCGCGCTTCCTGATCCTGAAGTACGCCCCGTAATTGCCCTGTCCGCTCTTGAGCGCCTGCGCCACCATGGCGTCGAGGCGCACCCCCTCGTCCGTGGGCACCCGTCGCGCGAGCGACTCCGGCCGGTCGTCGTACTCGTCCGGCCGCAGGTCGAACACGTCGAGCGCGGGGCGGTCCATATGCATGAGGCCGCTGTCCAGGTCCCAGTCGAAGCTGCCCATTCGGTTCAGGGCGAGACTGAGATCCGGGTGGGCGGGCCAGTCGTCCGGGAGTGACAGGGCACCCGCTACCCGATCATCCATGTGGGCCACTCTGCCATTATTTGTCCGATTCTTCGAGCGAATCCCGCACGCTCGGGCGAATCACCCCTCGCACCACCCGGCCTGTTCCGGGGACCGGACGGCGGGACCGGACGTCTCGCAGGGCGAACCGCCCCAAGGTCTCGGACAGGCAACGGATACCGTGTCCCGGGGGTCACGGTAAGCCCAGCCTTACCTTTACCCTGAGCTGCACTGCCCGCATCAGCCCGTTCTAAGGACCAGCACCTGATGACCCGCCCCGTCCGCGTCGCCATAGTCGGAGCCGGCCCCGCCGGCATCTACGCAGCGGACGCGCTGCTGAAATCCGAGGCCGCCCAGGACCCGGGTGTTTCGATCGACCTGTTCGAGCGGATGCCCGCCCCCTTCGGCCTGATCCGTTACGGAGTGGCCCCTGACCACCCGCGGATCAAGGGCATCGTCCAGGCTCTCCACCAGGTTCTCGACAAGCCCCAGCTGCGGCTGTTCGGCAACGTCGACTATCCCAACGACATCGACCTGGACGACCTGCGGTCCTTCTACGACGCCGTGATCTTCTCCACCGGCGCCGACGCGGACCGCGCACTCGACATCCCGGGCAGCGACCTGGACGGCTCCCACGGCGCCGCGGAGTTCGTGTCCTGGTACGACGGCCACCCCGACGTGGCGCGCACCTGGCCGCTGGAGGCGGAGAAGGTCGCCGTGCTCGGCGTGGGCAATGTGGCCCTGGACGTGGCGCGCATCCTCGCCAAAACGGCGGACGAGCTGCTGCCGACCGAGATCCCCGCCAACGTCTACGAGGGCCTCAAGGCCAACAAGGCCCTCGAGGTGCACGTCTTCGGGCGCCGCGGTCCCGCGCAGGCCAAGTTCAGCCCGATGGAGCTGCGCGAGCTGGACCACTCGCCGAACATCGAGGTCATCGTCAACCCCGAGGACATCGAGTACGACGCGGGTTCGATCGAGACCCGGCGCGGCAACAAGCAGGCCAACATGGTCGCCTCCACGCTGGAGAACTGGGCCATCCGTGACGTCGGCGACCGGCCGCACAAGCTGTTCCTGCACTTCTTCGAGTCCCCGTCGCAGATCCTGGGCGAGGACGGCCGGGTCGTCGGCCTGCGCACCGAGCGGACCGAGCTGGACGGCACCGGCAACGTCAAGGGCACCGGGAACTTCACCGACTGGGATGTGCAGAGCGTCTACCGCGCGGTCGGCTACTACTCGCAGGAGCTCCCGAAGCTCCCGTTCGACGTGGCCTCCGGAACGGTCCCGCACGCGGCGGGACGGGTCGTCGAGGGCGGGGAGCACATGCCCTCGGTGTACGTCACGGGCTGGATCAAGCGCGGCCCGATCGGCCTGATCGGCCACACCAAGGGCGACGCCAACGAGACCGTGGCCTGCCTGCTGGAGGACCGGGCCGCGGGCCGCCTGCCCGCCCCGGTGCAGCCCGAGCCGGAGGCCGTCACCGCCTTCCTGGAGGAGCGCGGCGTCCGGTACACCACCCGCGAGGGCTGGCACCGCCTGGACGCGCACGAGAAGGCCCTGGGCGCGGAGCAGGGGCGCGAGCGGATCAAGGTCGTGGAGCGCGAGGCCATGCTGGACGCCTCCGAGCCGCGTTCCTGAACGTACGGCCCACCGGCCGGCCGCGATCGCGACGGCCGCAACGGCGGCTCCGTCCACCTCGGCGGAGCCGCCCGGTCCGCGATGCCCCCGGGCTTCAGCGGCCCAGGAGCGCCTTGACGTTGTCGCCGAAGGTCCACCCCTTCGAGCCGTCCCAGTTGAGCGACCAGGTCATCAGGCCCTTGAGCGCGTTGCCGTAGTGGTTCCAGGCCTGCGACACCTGACCCGGCGACATATGACCTCCGCCCGCGCCAGGCTGGGCCGGCAGACCCGGGACCTGCTTGTCGTACGGGACCTTGATCGTGGTGCCCTGGACGACGAGCCCCTTGTCCAGGCAGTCGGTCTGGGCGGTGAACCCCTCGACCGTGCCCGCGGAGTACGAGTCGCCGGCACACCCGTACATGCTGCCGTTGTAGTACTGCATGTTCAGCCACCACAGACGGCCGTTGTCCGCGTACTTCTTCACGATGGGCAGGTACGCGCCCCAGATCGAGCCGTAGGTGATGCTCCCGCCGGTGACATAGGCGGTCTCCGGCGCCATCGTCAGCCCGAAGTTCGAGGGCATCCGCGCGAGTACGCCGTCGATGATGCGGATCAGGTTGGCCTGCGAGGCCGACAGCCGGCTGATGTTGCCGCTGCCGGTCAGACCGGTCTCGATGTCGATGTCGATGCCGTCGAAGTTGTACTTCTTCAGGATCGGCACCACGGTCTCGACGAACCGGTCGGCGACCGCGCCGGAGCTCAGGTCGATGCCTGCGGCCGCGCCCCCGATGGACATCAAGGTGGTGAGTCCCGACTCCTTCGCCCGGCACATCTCGGCCGGGGTCGGGACCTTCACGGTGGAGTCCATCCCGTCCTCCCACAGGACGGTGCCGTCCGAGAGGATGACGGGGAAGGCCGCGTTGATCACGTTGTAGCCGTGCTGGGTGATGCGGTTGTCGGTGACCGGGATCCAGCCGAGCGGCGGGTGCACACCGTTCGACGCGCCGTCCCAGTTCTCCCAGTACCCCTGGAGCACCTTTCCGGTGGGCTTCGACTTGACCGCGCACGTCTCGTCCTGGGCGGCGCTCGGCGTCGCGCCCACCAGCAGCTGTACGACACATGCCGCCGCGAGGCCGACCCCCAGCAGGCGCGATGTCCGACCGAACATGCTCGTCTTCCTTCCTGTCGCGGCCGGGCGCCAGGGCGGTACCGATGCCCGAGGCAGCCCGGCGCAGGGCGAGTTGGCATGGATGGCATGCGCATGACAATCCAGTCCCTCATCTCACAGCTCGCCACACGCTAGGGAGACCCGGACCGTCCGTCAATAGGTCTGGACCAAAGAAGCCACCCGGGCGCAGCGGTCGACCCCGGCGCAACGCCGGGCCGACCACGCCCACCAGGGGCCAGTTGTCGCCACGCAAAGACTTAGCTTAGGCTTGCCTAACTCCTTGCGATCTGCATCGGGGCCGCCCGTCGTACTCCGTACGGCCCTGCCTTCGGCATGCCCTCCCGCAGTCGCGGAGTCCTGTCACCATCCGTCAAACATGAGGAACATCCATGTCCCGGTTCACCCGCGCGCATCGCCGGACGCTCGCCGCAACTGCCGCAGCCGCAGCCCTCGTTCTCGCCCTCGGCGGCTGCTCGTCCAGCGACGACGGCAAGGCGGCCTCCGGCTCCTCCGGGAAGAACAGCGGGGCGTTCCCCGTCTCCGTCAAGAGCGCGCTCGGCACCGCGGAGATCAAGGCGCAGCCCGAACGGGTCGTCACCCTCGGCCAGGGCTCGGCCGAGACCGCCATCGCGCTCGGCCACACTCCGGTGGGCATCGAGAAGTACGAGTGGGGCAGCGACAAGACGGGCTATCTGCCCTGGATCCACGAGGCGGTGAAGAAGTCCGGCGACAAGCTGCCGACCCAGTTCACGGGCGGTGAGGACATCGACTTCGAGGCCATCACCGAGCTGGAGCCGGACGTCATCCTCGCGCCGTGGTCCGGGATCACGCAGAAGGACTACGACATCCTCAAGGACATCGCCCCCACCGTCGCCTATCCCGACCTGCCGTGGAGCACCGACTGGGACCAGCAGATCGAGATCATCGCCAAGGCGCTGGGTCAGCCCGACCAGGCGAAGACCCTCACTTCAAAGATCGAGAAGCAGCTGGCCGACGCCGCGGCGACCCGCCCGGAGTACAAGAAGCACACGTTCTCGTACATCTACAACACCGGCCCCGGCACCCTCGGTGTGTTCAAGCCCGATGAGCAGCGTGTCAAGATGGTCTCCTCACTGGGGCTCACGGTCGACCCGGTGGTGAACACCTTCAAGGAGACCAAGGGCACCGACTCTGCGCTCATCGGTCTGGAGAACGCCGAGAAGCTGAAGGACAGCGACCTGGTCTTCACCTTCTACATGGACGACAAGGCCCGCAAGGAGATCGAGGCGCAGCCGCTGTACGCTGCGATCCCCGCGGTCAGGAGCGGCGCCGTCGTCGCCGGCGAGGACAACTCGTTCGTCACCGCCTCCTCGATCATCAACCCGCTCACCGTGCCGTGGGTGATCGACCGTTACCTGCCGCTGATCGACGAGGCCGTCAAGGCCGCCGACAACGGCTGAGACCGGCCGTCACACACATGGCCACCACCACGCACGCGCCGCCGGGCGGTGCCGGCACCGCCCGGCGGGTGTGTTCCGTCGCCCTCGCGGTCGCCTTCCTCGTGCTCGCCGTGTTCGCGAGCATCATGTTCGGCAGCCGGACCACCTCGTTCGGCGATGTGCTGGACGTGCTGTCCGGGACCGCCGACCCGAATGTCACCGCCATCGTCGAGAGCCGCTGCCCCCGGACCGCGCTCGGTCTGCTCGCCGGTCTCTGCCTGGCCGTCGCGGGCACTCTCATGCAGGGCGTGACCCGCAATCCACTCGCCGATCCGGGCCTTCTCGGGATCAACGCCGGCGCCAGTGCGAGCATCGTCGCCGCGACGGCGTTCCTCGGGGCCTCGGGCAGTACGGAGACCATGTGGTGGGCGCTGCCCGGTGCC
Source organism: Streptomyces gelaticus (assembly GCF_014649535.1). Taxonomy (GTDB): domain Bacteria; phylum Actinomycetota; class Actinomycetes; order Streptomycetales; family Streptomycetaceae; genus Streptomyces; species Streptomyces gelaticus. The sequence goes on along the minus strand of NZ_BMTF01000001.1, from coordinate 386,025 downwards.
CTGGTCGCCGGTCTGCTCGTCCATACGATCGGATCGGCGGGTTCGGGCAGCGGGCCGGTGCGGCTGGTGCTCGCCGGTGCGGTGCTTTCCGCCGTGCTGATGGCGTTCATCCAGGCGGTGACGCTGAGCCGCCCGAAGGTGTTCGACAGCTACCGGTACTGGGTGGTCGGTGCGCTCGGCGGACGGGACTTCGACGTCTTCTGGTCGGTCCTGCCGTTCGCCGTGGCCGGACTGGTGCTGGCCGCGGTGCTCGGTCCCGGCCTCAACACGCTGGCCCTCGGTGACTCGACGGCGGCGTCCCTGGGGGCCAGTCCGGCGCTGGTGCGGGCGGGCGCGCTGTTCTCGGCCACGCTGCTGAGCGCGGCGGCCACGGCGGCCGTCGGCCCGATCGCCTTCGTCGGACTGGCCGTTCCGCATGTGGTGCGGGCGCTGGTCGGGGTCGACTTCCGGATGCAGATCCTCTTCTCGGCGCTGACCGGCCCGGCGCTGCTGCTCCTGGCGGATGTCGTGGGGCGGGTGGTGATGCGCCCGCAGGAGCTGATGGTCGGTGTCGTGACCGCGTTCATCGGGGCGCCCGCACTGCTCATGGCCGTACGCAGGATGAGGGGCAACTCATGACGTCGCATCAGGCCGCGGTCCGTACCGCCTCGCCGAGGAAGGTCCTGACGGCCGGCCGGAGGGTGGCCCTGCCCATCCGGCGGGTGTCCGTACTGACGGCATTCGTGCTGTTCGTGCTGCTGGTGGCGGGCGCCGTCGCCACGCTGTCGCTCGGGCGGCTGGGCATTCCGCTCCCCGAACTCGCCGGGGCGTTGACCGGCGGGGCCGAGGGCAAGAACGCGTTCGTCATCGAACGGCTGCGCGGGCCGCGTCTGGTGGTCGCCGTGGGTACCGGCGGGGCGCTCGGGCTCTCCGGGGCGCTCTTCCAGTCCGTCACCCGCAACCCGCTCGGCAGCCCCGATGTGATCGGGCTGGCGTCCGGCGCCGGAGCCGGCGCCGCGATCGCCGCGCTGCTGTTCCCGGACACCGTGCCGGTGGCACTTGGCGCGCTGCTCGGCGCCGCGCTCGCCATGGTGCTGGTTTACGTGTCGACCGGGACGGGATTCCGCAACCCGGCCCGGCTCGTCATCGCGGGCATCGGGGTCGCAGCGATCGGCACCGCGATCACCCAGTACGTCGTCTATGCCATGGAGCGCGACCGGGCCGCCGTGCTCACCGCCTATGTCAACGGCAGCCTGTCGGCACGGTCCTGGGACGACGCGACCACGATCTGGCTGGTGCTGCTGGCCGTTGCCCCGCTCACCGCGCTGATCGTGCGGCGGCTGGACATCGGGGAGATGGGCGCCGACATCGCGGGCGCGCTCGGAGCGGAGCCCCGGCACACGAAGACGGTCGCCGTGGTCCTCGCCATCGTGCTCTCCGCCGGCGCCGTCAGCGTCGCCGGACCCATCGCGTTCGTCTCGCTCACGGCGCCGCAGATCGCAAAGCGGATCACCCGGGTATCCGGCCCGCACCTGGTGCTGTCGGCACTGACCGGCGCGTTGCTGCTGGTGCTCGCGGATCTCTGCGCCCAGCAACTGCCGCTCCTCGACAACCTGCCCGTCGGCATCTGCACGATGGCCATCGGGGGCGCCTATCTCGGATATCTGCTGGTACGGGAGTGGCGTCGGGGCGTCCTGTGACGCCCGGCACCGGACGCCGCCCCGCCGTGACCCGATCCGGCGCACACCCTTCCCACAGCCCTTCTTGAACACGTTCAAGAAGGGCCGTAGAGTCACCCCCGCACACACTTGAACACGTTCAAGTCGAGGGGGTCGTGATGGCGGTACTGGTCGGTCCGATCGTGATGCTGGGCATGCTGGTGGTGGTCCCGGTGGGGCTGCGGCTGGCCGGAATCCCTGGGCTGGACCGGATACGGCGTCTCTGGCCGCTCTTCGCCGTGCCCGGCGCCATCTCCCTCTGGCTGCCGCGCGGCGACCCGGCCACCGCCCTGGCGGCCTGCTACGCAGTCGGGGCGGTACTCCTCGCCCTGCACGCACCGCGCCGGCTGCTCCTGCTCCGCCACCTCCCCACGTCCCGGGCACCGGCCGAGCTCGCCCTGCTCACCGCCCTGATCGCGCCGTCGATCGCCGCCACGGCCCTGGTCGCCGAACGCTCGGGGCACCCGCTCTTCGGCTTCGGGCTCGGCATCCTCGCACTGACCGTGCCGCACTTCCATTTCGCCGGATTCGCCGCCGCGCTGATCGCGGGGCTCGTCTGCCGGACCGCCGACGGCCGTGCGGGAAGGTTCGCCGCACTGAGCGTGCCACTGGGCACCCTGCTCGTCCTGACCGGCTACTTCGTCGGGGACTGGGCCGAGCTGGCCGGCACGGTCGTACTGACCGCCGGTATGTGGACCGTCGCCCTCCTCACCTGGCGCTCGATCCGCGACCGGAATCGGGACCGGGTCACCCGGGCACTGCTCTGCGTCTCGTCCGCCGTGCTCGCCGTCACCATGCTGCTCGCGCTGAGCTGGGCGCTCGGCGAGGCCACCGGGCTCCCCCACCCCACACTGGCCTGGATGGCCGCCACCCATGGCCTCGGGAACGCGCTGGGCTTCGCGCTCTGCTCGCTGCTCGCCTGGCGAAGGCTCCAGAACCGCACCGACCACGAAGGCAGGACCGCATGAACGCATTCACCTACCCCGAGGTCGGAGCCACCCGCCTCGGCCCGCTTCCGGACGGTTACCACCATCTCCACCACCGCACCCGGGTCGGCCGCGGCCGGGCCGACTTCGAGGCGGCGGGCGCCGCCGTCACCGGCTGGCGCATGCACCGCACCTCCGGAGCCGAAGTCCGGGCGTCGGCGGACCGCGCCGAGGCCGGGGTGTCCGTCCGGGTGTCCCTCGGCGTCGGCCCGTTCCGGTTCGCCGCCCCCTGCCGCGTCGTCTGGGCGGCGTACGAGCAGCACCTCATCGGATTCGGGTACGGGACGCTGGACGAACACCCCGAGTGCGGCGAGGAGTCCTTCGTGGTGGAGTCGGCGGACGACGGGACGGTGTGGTTCACCGTCACGGCGTTCAGCCGCCCGGATGCCTGGTACACCCGCCTCGCGGGCCCGCTCGTGCCGGTGGCGCAGCGGTGGTACGCCCGCCGGCTCGGAGCCACGCTGCGCCGGATCGTGGCCGAGGAGCGTGCCGGGCTGAAGGGCTGAGCGGAGCCGGTGGGCCGATACTGGAAGCGATGGAGTGGTTCACCGCAGACGGGTACTGGCTCAGCCGGCTGGTCTTCCAGCGCGCTCTCGCCGGTATCTACCTGTTCGCGTTCCTCACCGCCGCGCTCCAGTTCCGGGCGCTGATCGGCGAACGCGGCATGCTGCCCGTACCCGACTTCCTGCGGCGCACGGACTGGCGCAGCGCCCCCGGACTCTTCAGGCTCCACTACAGCGACCGTTTCTTCGCCGCCGTCTCCTGGACCGGCTGCGCGATCGCCGTCGCCCTGCTCGCGGGCGCGGACTCGCACCTTCCGCTCTGGGCTGCGATGGTGCTCTGGGCGCTGCCCTGGGCGCTCTATCTGTCGATCGTCCAGGTCGGCCAGACCTGGTACGGCTTCGGCTGGGAATCGCTGCTGCTGGAGACCGGGTTCCTCGCCGTCTTTCTCGGCAACGCGCACACGGCTCCGCCGGTCCTGGTGCTGTGGCTGCTGCGCTGGGTGCTGTTCCGGGTCGAGTTCGGTGCCGGTCTGATCAAGATCCGCGGCGACGAGTGCTGGCGCAGGCTGACGTGTCTGTATTTCCACCACGAGACCCAGCCGATGCCGGGGCCGCTGAGCTGGTTCTTCCACCGGCTGCCGAAGTCCGTGCACCGGGCCGAGGTGGCGGCCAACCACGTCACGCAACTCCTGGTGCCGGTGCTCCTGTTCACTCCGCAGCCGGTGGCGAGCGCGGCGGCGGGGCTGATGATCGTCACCCAGCTGTGGCTGGTCTTCTCGGGGAACTTCGCCTGGCTGAACTGGCTGACGATCACCCTGGCGCTGCCGGCCGTGGACTGGTCCCTGTTCGCCACGCCGCCGGCCCAGTCCGCTCCGCCGCTCTGGTACGAGATCGTCGTCCTGGCGGCCTTCGCGCTGGTCGTCTTCCTCAGCTACCGTCCGGCGCGCAATCTGGTCTCCCGCCGCCAGGTGATGAACCGCTCGTTCGACCCGCTGCACCTGGTCAACACCTACGGCGCGTTCGGCAGCATCAGCCGGGTCCGGCTGGAGGTGGTGGTCGAGGGCACGGACGAGGAGGTGCTCCACGACGGCACCGTCTGGCGGGAGTACGGCTTCCGCGGCAAGCCGGGCGATCTGCGCCGGATGCCCCGCCAGTTCGCCCCGTACCATCTGCGGCTGGACTGGCTGATGTGGTTCGCGGCGCTGTCCCCCGTGTACGCCCGTCCGTGGTTCGGCCCGTTCGTGGAGAGGCTGCTGGAGAACGACCGGGACACCCTGCGGCTGCTGCGCCACAACCCGTTCCCCGGCGTTCCGCCCGCACACGTCCGTGCCAGGGTGTACCACTACCGGTACACGTCCTGGCGCGAACTGCGGGCCACCGGGTGCTGGTGGCACCGGACCTATGTGCGGGACTTCATGCGCCCCGTCTCGCTCGGCCCCTCTTGGATCAGCCCGACCAGGCGATCTTGAACACCCACGCGTGCTTCCAACGCCCTGCCGCGCGCAGCCGGTTGGAGCGAGAGCGCGAAGATGCGCAGGGACGGCTTGCCCGGCGCGGAGCAGGGGAAAAGGAAGGCGGTGCCGCCTATCTCCCGTTCCCGGCCGGGAGTTCCCCGGCCGGGAAGGTGCAGCCCGAGCCGTCGAAGTTGCCGCCGCGCAGCGGGTACGGTGCCACGTCATTCCGAGGACACCACCACACCGAGCTCCGGACCGCACGGTGCGGCGGTCCGGAGCTCGGTGTGGTGATGCCGGGGTAAAGCGGAGTCAGTCGATTCCCGGCAGGATGTGCGGCTCGGCGAGGTCGTCCTCGTAGCCGGCCAGACGGATCGGTGCGGACCTGGCCCAGACCTCGATGTTCCGGAGCTTCTCGGGCTCGCGGGCCCGGTCTCCGTGCCGTTCGGCCGGTCGCTTCTCGTGCTTCGTCAGTTCCGGTGTCGTCACCGCGCACTCCTTTGTGTCACGTAGCCCCGGGCATCGCCGATGTCCCGGCCTCATTGCCGGACGTCGGCCGCCCGTGGTGGGGCAGGGGCAAGAACAGTTCGGTCGCGGTGGCGCCGGGTACGGGGGCGGGACGGCGACTTGGTTGAAAGCCTGTCCCGGGACGGTCGAGGAAGGTTTGTGGACTCCTCGATTACGTCCGTTCACATCAGGGTAACCAAATGAGCGCCTCCGCGCTCGATGGAACGTGTGCTCTAGGCCACTTTCAGCCACCGCATAGGCAAAAGACCCGGCCGGAAGCGACTCCCGACCGGATCCTCAGCACCTCACGTACGCCGCATCACCGCTCGCCTACCAGTTGGCGGGCGCATAGTCCTTGAGGAAGCAGCCGTACAGATCCTCGCCGTCCTCGCCGCGCACGATCGGGTCGTAGACCCGGGCGGCGCCGTCGACCAGGTCGAGCGGGGCGTGGAAGCCCTCCTCTGCAAGCCGGATCTTGTCGGGGTGCGGGCGCTCGTCGGTGATCCAGCCGGTGTCGACGGCGGTCATCAGGATGCCGTCCTTCTCGAACATCTCCTGGGCGCTCGTACGGGTGAGCATGTTCAGGGCGGCCTTGGCCATGTTCGTGTGCGGGTGACCCGCGCCCTTGTAGCCGCGGCTGAAAACGCCCTCCATCGCGGATACGTTGACCACGTAGGCACGCTTGGCTGCCGTCGCCGCCATGGCCGGGCGGAGCCGGCTGATCAGAATGAACGGGGCGGTGGAGTTGCAGAGCTGGACTTCCAGCAACTCGATCGGCTCGACCTCCTCGACGGTCTGGATCCAGCTGTTGGTGTGGTGCAGGTCGGGCACCAGTCCGCCCGCGTCGATCGCCGTCCCGGCGGCGATCCGCTCCAGCGAGGCGGAGCCGGTGACCAGGGCGAGCTCGGTGACGTCCTGCGCGCTCAGACCTTCCTTGCGGGCGGACGGCAGGGCCGCGACCCGGTCGACGGTGCCGCTGCCGAAGGTGCCGATGACCTCGGCGGCGGGCAGCTCGCCCGCCGGGAGCGGTACGGACTCGGCGTTGACCAGCTCGCTGTACGCGTTCGCGGAGCGGCGCACCGTCTGGGCCGCGTTGTTGATCAGGATGTCCAGCGGGCCCTCGGCGGCGACCGAGTCGGCGAGCGCGACGACCTGGGCGGGGTCGCGCAGGTCGATGCCGACGATCTTCAGCCGGTGGATCCACTCGTCGCTGTCCGGCATCGCCTTGAAGCGGCGGATCGCGTCATTGGGGAAGCGGGTGGTGATGGTGGTGTGCGCACCGTCGCGCAGCAGCCGCAGCGCGATGTACATACCGATCTTGGCGCGGCCGCCGGTCAGGAGCGCGCGCCGGCCGGTGAGGTCGGTCCGTGCGTCGCGGCGCGCGCGGTTCTCCCGTGCGCACGACTGGCACAGCTGGTGGTAGAACGCGTCCACCTCCACGTACCTGGTCTTGCAGATGTAGCAGGACCGGGGCCGCTGGAGCACACCCGCGATCTCACCACGGGTGGACGAGGACGGCAGGACCCCCTGGGTCTCGTCGTCGATCCGGTCGGCCGAGCCGGTCGCGGTGGCCTCGGTGACCGCCTTGTCGTGCGCGGTCTTGGCGGCACGGCGCTCCTGGCGGCGGCGCTGCTTCACCGTCCGGTAGATACCGGCCGTGGCACGGCGCACGGCGATGGCGTCGGGGTGATCGATCTCGATGGTGTCGAGTTCGTCGAGCACGCTCAGGCAGACGGCCAGCCGCTCCGGGTCGATTCCGGGACCGAACTCCTCAGTTCCGGGAGCGAGCTCCGCGCTGTCCTCTGTCACCGTCATTGCCGTTCCTCTGCCGTCCGTCTCTCGTGGCGCCGACCGCCGTACCTGCTTCTGCCGGGCCGAACGCCCCGATCAAGTCTGCCATGCACCTGATGCTGCTCCGTTCGCGTGACTTCACGGCCGTTCGGCGCCGTTCCCGGGCTCGGCCCCGACGACCGCGCCGCCCCTGCCCCGGCGCTCCTCCACCGGCCTGTCCCCATATGCTTCGCTGCCGGACGGCCGGGGCCGGGCCGTGCCGTGCGTACCAGGGGCGTGCGTACCAGGGGGTGGAGCGTGGCCGGACTCCCCTCGGGCGGCTCTCCGGCCGGTGTTCGTCATCTTCCAGCGTCTGCACGGCAGGGACGCGTACGAGGCAACGGGCATCGGTCTGGCGCCGTGCCGGAAGATCGTGGAGTTCCACGGTGGGGGCGGATCTGGCTGGACGAGGAGACCTCCGAAGGCACCCGCATCCGCTTTCACGCTGCCGGCCTCCCCCGACGTGCCCGTGCGCGCCGGGGCGGAACCGCTCGTCACGGACACCATGGCCGGGCGGCCCGTTCTTGGCTGAGAACTGCTGGGTTCTCCCCGGAGTGGGACCGTTCGTCGCGGGTAGGCGGACGTCGAGAAGCTGTCACCGAACACCCCTGCGTCGCCCTGGCTGGAGCACATGAACGAACAGGTCACCCCGCGACCGGCCGACTGCCCCTGCCCGGACCGGTCCACGGAGGTTCTGCACAGCGCCGAGGTGTTCGACGGCGAGCCAGGCTGCATCGCGCAGGCCCGGGAACTGGCCGACCGCTTTCTGGTCCGGCTGGCCGCCGAGTGGCTCGCGGTCTTCGGTGAGCACACCCGCAGCGATCTGCTGCTGGCGGTGAGCGAGCTGGTCACCAACGCCGACCGCTACAGCCAGGGCCCGTATCTGCTGGAGCTGGAGGGCACCGCGGAGCGCGTCAGCGTCACGGTGTACGACTCCAGCACCGCGCTGCCGCTGTTCTACTCCCCCGACCCGGCACGCCCGGGCGGCCACGGCATGGAGATCGTGGTGGCGCTGTGCGACCGGCTGACCGCCGAGCGCGTGCCGGTGGGCAAGCGCATCCGGGCCGAGTTCGAACTGAGCAGTTGAGCTGTGGGGCGGGCGGGACGCCGCCCGCCCCACGACCACGGTCGGCCCAGTGCGGGCGGGGCGTCCGAGGCGGAAGTGCCCCAGGCCGACGGCCCTCCGCCGACCGTGAAGGAGAGCGAGCGGGCCGATCGGACGTCATCGGTGGTCAGATGGGTGCGCGTGCGCGCCGCACCGTCGAGGCCGGCCGACTGGACGCAGCGGTCGATGGCAAAGGTGCCGGGTGCGCAACTCTCCTTGGACAACATTGGTTGGAGCGCGGTCATTCTCGGGTCCCGGTGATGGGCGTCAAGAATGCGCGCACGGTGTCAGACGCTATCGAAGACGCAGTCACCGCACAGGCCGCCGGCCGGTGTGCGGTAGTAGAGACAGCAACTGCGCCGACGGAACGCCGCGTCGTGCGGTGCGCCGGTGTTCCGCAGGTCCGGGTGGTCGAAGAGTTCGGCGGTCAGTGCGCGGGCCCGCGCGGCCACCTCGGGGCGGCGGTGCGTTCGCGCCCAGGCGAGGAGCTGGCGCAGCGCTCCTGCCAGCGCGGACCCCGCGTTGCCCTGGAGCAGCCGGTCGGACAGCGGGCCGTCCCGGTGGATCGCCCCGGCGAGGGGCACCAGGTGGCCGTACTGGACGGCCTCCCGGATCCGGCACGCGGTGCCGGGCAGCGACTCGGTGCCGTCCAGCCAGAGATCGTCGGGTGCCGGGTGCCGCGGGTCCCAGTGGAGGGCGCTGGGCGAGAGGCCCGGGAAGCTGCCGGTCAGTGCCGCCGGTCCGAGGGCCACCGACCAGAAGCGGGAAGCCAGTCCCAGGTGCGCGACGGAGGCGGCCACTCGGCGCTCGGGGGTGCCCAGCCGGGCGGCGACGGTGTCGATCCGGGCCGTGAGCGGGGCCTGCTCCCCCGCGTACAACCGTGCCAGCGGGCGGTGCGCCGCATCGGGCGGCGCGGTGGTCCGCAGCGCGAAGAATCCGCCCACCGAGGCCGCCGCGGACCCGTCCATCGATTGCGCTCCCTCTCGGCTCTCCGGTCCTCGGCCCGGACCGCTCGGCCCCTGACATGCCACGGCCCGCCGTGCACCGTACCCCCCACGGGTGGAGGGCTGCGCGAGGGCCTGAGCTCTCCGGAGGGAGAGCTACCCTCCCCAGGAGGACAATGGGGCCACGGCCGTACTACCAAAGCAGTACGCCGAATCGCCGCCTCAAGGACGACGACGCAGCCGCGTCGAAGAGACATTGTGTTGTACATGAGTTCCCTTGCGCTGTCCGTGCTGCTGTCACTGCTCTCCGCGGTCGCGTACGCGGCCGGGGCGATCGTCCAGGAGCGCGTGGCGGCGACCGGCGACGCCCGCTCCCTCGCACCGCTGCGCAACCGTGTCTGGTGGGCCGCCGTGGCGCTGAACGGCGGCGGCGCGGTGCTCCATGTCGTGGCCCTGGCCTACGGCCCCCTCAGTCTCGTCCAGCCGCTCGGCGCACTGACCATCGTCTTCGCCCTGCCGATGGCGGCGCTCTTCGTGCGCCGCCGGGCCGGGGCCACGGCGTGGCGGGGCGCGGTCATGGCGACCGTCGGTCTGGCGGGCCTGCTCGCGCTCACGGGGCACGCCGAGTCGCACTCCCTGAACGGCACGGACCAGTTGATCGTCGCCGGTGTGACGCTCGGTGCGGTCGCGCTGCTCGCCCTGATCTCCACGGGTGTGCGCCGGCCGGTGGTACGGAGCGTGGTTCTGGCAGGGGCGGCCGGCATCGCGTTCGGCATCGCGTCGGTGTTCGTGAAGACAGTGGCGGTGGGGTGGGCCTCCGGTGCGGTGACGGCAGGGCTCCCGGCGCTGCTGGCGATCGCCGGTTTCGCGGCCGCGGGAATGCTGCTCTCCCAGGCCGCGTACCGGGGTGCCGGGCTGACCGCGCCGCTGGCGACGGTGACCGTGGTGAACCCGGTGATAGCTGCCGTCGTCGGCATCACGATGTTCGGCGAGCAGTTCCGGCACGGCACGGCCGGGACGATGGTCGCGTCGGCCTGCGCGGTGCTGGCCGCGGGCGGCCTGATACTGCTGACGACGGAACGGCTGGGCGCGGAGCACCGCGCCGCGCAGGCGGCGTGCAGCGGGCTCCCGGAAGCGTCGGCGGCCGGGGCGGACGCGGAGGGCGGGGACGCGGTGCCCACCCTCCGGGTGCTTGTGGTCCCGACGCCCGCCGGGGCCGTCGAGACGGTCCCGGAAGCGTTCTCCTCGGCGCGTCCGCTGCCCACGCTGATGCCGCTGGACTGTCTGGGCCGGGTGTCGTTCGAGCCGGGGCCGTCGTCGTACACCGGCGCGGAGGGGCGGGACGGCATGTCCGCGGGGTCCGCCGGTCCCGACGACGCGGCCGTTCAGACGCTGACGCCGCCCGCCCTGAGGTAGGCCAGCGGGTCGATGTCCGATCCGTAGCCGGGGCCTGTGCGGATCTCGAAGTGCAGGTGCGGGCCCGTGACGTTCCCGGTGGAGCCGGAGCGGGCGATCCGCTGGCCCGCGGAGACATGCCGGCCTTCCCGCACATGCAGTGCGGACAGATGCGCGTACTGGCTGTACTTGCCGTCGCTGTGCCGGATGACGACCTGATAGCCGTACGCCCCGCCCCAGCCCGCCGAGACGACGGTGCCGGAGGCAACCGCCCTGATCGACGTGCCGGTCGGGACAGGGAAGTCGACCCCGGTGTGATAGCCGCTGGCCCAGGAACCGGCCTGGTGGTACGGGGTGCCGATGCCGGCCGCGACGGGGGCGACGAGGCCGGAGTGCTGCTCCGTCCGCTCCTTCGGCCGATGGCTCTCGGTCTTCTTCGGGTGCGCCTTCGGCTTCGGCCTGGCGGTGTCGTGATGGGCCCCGGCCGCTTGGTGCCGGGGTTTCGCGGCCTGGTGCTGGGGCTTCGCCTCATGGTGCTGCGACGCGGCCGGTCGCTGCTTCGGTGCGGTGGCCTTCCGGGGCTTCGGCTCGGCCTGCGCGGGCGTGCCCGTCCGGGGTACCGGCCTCGGCGAGCGGGTCGTGTCCAGGCTCAGGCGCTGACCGGGCAGGATGAAGTCCGGGTCGTCGCCGACGACCTCGCGGTTCTGAGCGTAGAGGTGTTGCCAGCCGCCCCGGACGTGCTCGGTCGCCGCGATCGCGGAGAGCGAGTCGCCGCGTGCCACGGTGTACGACTCGCGCTTGCCGGGCACGGTGGTCGGCGTGGCGGGGACGGACATGCGTTTCGTCGTCGGCTTCCCCTCGGCGCTCTTGCCGGGTGCGGCCTTGCCGGGCGCCTGCGGCTGACCGGTCCGCTGCGACTGCGGGTTGATGTCGGCGGTTTCCCCGCCACTGGTCAGCCCCGCCCTTGTCGAACAGCCCGGCCATGCGCCCGGTCCCTGCGCGTCGAGCACCTTCTCCGCGATGGCGATCTGCTCGCCCTTGGTGGCCAGATCGGCGCGCGGGGCGTAGACCGTGCCTCCGTAGGCCGCCCAGGTCGAACGGCTGAACTGCAGTCCGCCGAAGTAGCCATTGCCGTTGTTGATGTGCCAGTTGCCGGTGGACTCGCAGGCGGCGACCTTCTCCCAGACATCCGTCGACGCGGCGCCCGCCGAGGCGGCTGCGATGAGCGGGAGCGCGAGGCCCGCACCGCCCGCGGTGACCGTGAGCGAGGCACGGTTGATCCGGCTGGGCTGATATCTGCGGTGCCGTCCGTTCCCGGCCATGACTTGGCTCCCCCACTGGCAATAGGACACGTCGCAAGCGCCCAACTTATGTGCAGGCAAAGGCCGATGACAAGAGAGGGTCTCGTCTCCCCCGCGCCGCCCCGTCCGGCGGTCACAGTACGGCCGCGCCCGGCCGGGTGGCCGAGCGGCGCCGGGCAGCCGCGTCCACGAGCGCGGCCATGACCCGGATGTCCTCACCCATTTCGGGGTGCCACTGGACCCCCAGCACCAGGCTCTCGTGGCCGGTGAGCTCGATGGCCTCCGCGGTGCCGTCGGACGCGTGCGCGCTCGCGGTGAGGCCGGATCCCAGGCGGTCCACGGCCTGGTGGTGGTAGGTGGGCACCACGGCCGCACCCGCCACGACCGTCGCGTACACCGTGCCGGGGACGGGTGTGACGGTGTGTTCACCGAAGACGCCTGCGCCTGCGGTGTGGCCGTCCAGGTGCTGGTGCAGGGTGCCGCCGAGAGCGACGTTGAGCAGTTGCATGCCCCGGCAGATGCCCAGCAGCGGGACCTGCTGGTCGATCGCCGCTTCGATCAGGGCGAGTTCCCACGCGTCGCGTGCGGGGGCGGGCGGACCGGTGCGGGGGTCGGGCGACTGCCCGTAGCGTGCCGGCTCGACGTCTGCGCCGCCCGCGATCACCACACCGTCCAGTGCGGCCACGGCCTCCCGGGCCGCTTCGGCGGTGTCGTCGGGCGGCAGCATCACCGCCAGGCCGCCGGACGCCCGCACCAGGCGCGGGTAGGAGGCGGGCAGCAGGGCGGCCGGCATTTCCCACACACCCCACCGGGCCGGTTCCTGATAGGTGCTGATGCCGATGACGGGCCGGGTCATGGAGCCCCTCCTCTGGTTCGTTGGCTGCTCGGTCGTGGTGCGGCTCCTGCCTCGTACGGACGTGGCAGGTGCGGGCACAGGGACAACGCCCTTGTGTCGCGGTCCTGTTCAGGTCCGTGACAATTCGGCCTCGGCCGCGGCCAGGGCGGCGAACTCCTCCTCCGGGGCGCTCGCGACGAGGCGGTGGCGGCTGTAGAACGCGAAGTGGGCCAGCGCCGCCCCGTACACGCCGAGGGCGATGAACGCCGCGTCGCGGTCCACCAGGAAGGTCGCCACCAGCGCCGAGCATGCCAGCACGAATGCCACGGACGAGGTGAGCGCGCCGCCGGGCGTGCGGTAGGGCCGTTCGAGGTGTGGTTCTCGGCGGCGCAGCACCATGTGGGAGAGCGCCATCAGCGCGTAGCTGATGGTGGCGCCGAAGACGGCGACGTTCAGCATCCGTCCCCCGTTGCCGATCCAGGCGGCGAAGCCGATCGCGCCGGGAATCAGCAGGCCGAGGTAGGGGGACTTGCGCCGGTTGGTCAGTGAGAGGAAGCGCGGCAGGTAGCCGGCCCGGGAGAGCGCGAACAACTGCCGGGACCCGGCGAAGATCAGCGAGAAGAACGAGGCCACCAGGCCCGCCAGGCCGGCGTAGTTGACGAAGCGGCTCAGACCGGTGGGACCGCCCTCGCCCTCCAGGGCGACCACGAGGGGATTGCCCGCTTCCTGGATGGCCTTCGCGCCCTGGGCGCCGGTGGCGGAGAGGAAGGTCAGCACCGCCAGCCCCACCAGCACGGTCAGCGAAATGGCGAGCGCCTTCGGCATCGACCTGACCGGGTCCCTGGCCTCCTCGGCGGCGAGCGGCACGCCTTCGACGCCCAGGAAGAACCACATGCCGAAGGGGAAGGCGGCCCAGATCCCGAGCAGTCCGAAGGGCAGCCAGGACGAGGAGCCGAACGCGTCGGTGTCGACCGGGATGTCGTCGAGACGGGCCGCGTCGAAGTCGGTGAACGCGCCGATGGCGAAGACCAGCAGAGCGGCGACGGCGACCGCGGTCACGACCAGGCTGAACCGCAGCGCCTCGCCGACGCCCCAGAGGTGGATGCCGATGAAGACGGCGAAGCAGGCGAGATAGACGGGCCGGCCGGAGGTGAGCCCGAACAGGCCGAGGGATTCGATGTAGTCACCGATGAACAGCGAGATGGCGGCCGGGGCGAGGATGTACTCGATGAGGATGGCCGTACCTGTCAGGAAGCCGCCCCAGGTGCCCAGCGCGCGGCGTGCGAAGCCGTAGCCGCCGCCGGCCGTGGGCAGGATGGCGGAGAGTTCCGCCAGCGCGAAGACCAGGCACGCGTACATCAGGCCCATCAGCACGGTGGCCGCGGCGAGCCCTCCGAAGCCGCCCTTGGACAGACCGATGTTCCAGCCGGAGTAGTCGCCGGACACGACATAGGCGACGCCGAGTCCGGTCAGCAGGAACCAGCCGGCGCTGCCCCGGCGCAGGGTGCGGCGGTGCAGGTACTCGTCCGTGCCGGTCGCCGCGCCGCCGGGCGGGCTGGTGGGGGTGTCGGTTCCCTGGGCCATGGGGACGCTCCAGATGTGGGTCGACGGCGCCGCGTCGAGGCGTGGGAGGCGAAGCGGGCCTTCAGCAAAGGTTCACCGACACACCTTTGTGGAACGTCGAGGGAAACACAAGAGGCACGCGCCGGGCAGTGGTTACTGATGTGCGTCGTACTGGTGATGACCGAACCAGACACCTCACAGAAGCCGATGCGCCGTCACCGGGCAGCCCTCTTCCCAAGCAATGGTTCCCTGTCATACCTTACGGGTCTCGGTGCACCCAAGGAGGAATCCCGTGGCAGACCGCACACCCCCGCTCGCCGTCGAGGAGCTGCGTGCACTCGTCACGAGCGGGTCCATCGACACCGTCGTCCTGGCGTTTCCCGATATGCAGGGGCGCCTCCAGGGCAAGCGGTTCGCCGCCGGGTTCTTCCTCGACGAGGTTCTGGAGCACGGTACCGAGGGCTGCAACTACCTGCTGGCCGTGGACACCGACATGAACACCGTCGACGGCTACGCGATGTCCTCCTGGGAACGCGGCTACGGCGACTTCGCCATGCTCCCGGACCTCGCCACCCTGCGCCTGCTGCCCTGGCACGAGGGCACCGCGCTGCTCGTCGCGGATCTCGCCTGGAACGACGGCAGCCCGGTCGTCTCCGCACCGCGCCAGGTCCTGCGCCGCCAACTGGACCGGCTGGCCGGACTCGGCTACCGGGCCCAGGTGGGCACGGAGCTGGAGTTCATCGTCTTCAAGGACAGCTACGAACAGGCCTGGGACCGCGGCTACCGAGGGCTGACCCCGGCCAATCAGTACAACGTCGACTACTCCATCCTCGGCACCGGCCGCGTCGAACCGCTGCTGCGCCGCATCCGCAACGAGATGCAGGCGGCCGGGCTGACCGTCGAGTCGGCCAAGGGCGAGTGCAATCTCGGCCAGCACGAGATCGCCTTCCGTTACGACGAGGCGCTGGTCACCTGCGACCAACACGCGATCTACAAGACGGGCGCCAAGGAGATCGCCGCGCAGGAGGGCGTCTCACTCACCTTCATGGCCAAGTACGACGAACGCGAAGGCAATTCCTGTCACATCCACCTCTCGCTCACCGACGGCAACGGTGACAACGCGATGGCGGGTGACGGCCCGGACGGCATGTCGGACCTGATGCGGCACTTCCTGGCCGGCCAGCTCGCCGCCCTGCGCGACTTCTCCCTCCTGTACGCGCCGAACATCAACTCCTACAAGCGCTTCCAGCCCGGCTCCTTCGCACCGACCGCCGTCGCATGGGGACACGACAACCGCACCTGCTCGCTGCGCGTGGTCGGCCACGGCCGCTCCCGGCGGTTCGAGAACCGGCTGCCCGGCGGCGACGTCAACCCGTACCTCGCCACCGCCGGACTGGTCGCCGCGGGGCTGTACGGCGTGGAGCACGAGCTGGCGCTGCCGGAGGTCTGCACGGGCAACGCCTACACCTGCGAGTACGAACAGGTTCCGACCACCCTGCGCGAGGCCGCCGACCTCTGGGAGGCCAGCCCCATCGCCAAGGAGGCGTTCGGCGAGGAGGTCGTCGCGCACTATCTGAACATGGCGCGTGTCGAACTCGCCGCCTACGACGCCGCCGTGACCGACTGGGAGCTGCGACGCTCCTTCGAGCGCCTGTGACCTCCGCCCCGTCCCCCACTCCCGATCGAGGCCCGTACGTGTCCCAACAGTCCGCACCGCACAGCCTGGACATCCTGAACCCCGCCACCGCCGAGGTCATCGCCACCGTCCCTGCCGCCACCGCCGCCGATGTCGACGCGGCCGTCGCACGCGCCGCCACCGCCCAGCGCGTGTGGGCCGCGGCGGCACCCGCCGACCGTGCCCGGCTGCTCCGCCGGTTCGCCGCCGTCGTCGACGAACACATCGAGGAACTGGCTCTGTCGGAGGTCCGCGAGGCCGGGCACACCCTCGGCAACGCCCGCTGGGAGGCGGGCAATGTGCGCGACCTCCTCGACTACTGCGCGGGCGGCGTCGAACGCCTGCTGGGCCGGCAGATCCCGGTGGCCGGCGGGATCGACTTCACCGTCCTGGAGCCACTCGGCGTCGTCGGCGTCATCGCTCCCTGGAACTTCCCGATGCCGATCGCCGCCTGGGGCACGGCTCCGGCGCTCGCCGCCGGCAACGCCGTCCTGCTCAAACCCGCCGAGACCACACCGCTGACCGCACTGCGCCTGGCGGAACTGGCTCTGGAGGCCGGGCTGCCCGCCGGACTGTTCCAGGTGCTGCCGGGCGAGGGCCCGGTGGCCGGCGCGGCCCTGGTGGACCACCCCGGTGTGGCCAAGATCGTCTTCACCGGCTCCACGCGGACCGGCAAGCACATCATGACCCGCTGCGCCCAACGCGTGAAGCGCCTCACCCTGGAGCTCGGCGGCAAGAGCCCGAACGTGGTCTTCGCCGACGCCGACCTGGAGGCCGCGGCGGCCGCGGCTCCGATGTCCTTCCTGGACAACGCCGGCCAGGACTGTTGCGCCCGGACCCGGATCCTGGTCGAGCGCACGGTCCACGACCGCTTCCTCGAACTGCTGGCACCGGCCGTCGCGGCCGTGGTGGTCGGCGACCCGTCGGACGAGAAGACCCAGATGGGTCCGCTGATCTCGGCCGTCCAGCGGGAGCGCGTGAGCGGGTTCGTGGACGTTCTGCCCGACGGCGTACGGACCGTCCTCGGCTCGGCGCCCGACGGCCCGGGGTTCTGGTATCCGCCGACCGTCCTCGCAGGGGTGTCGCCGGACGCCCCGGTCGCCGTCGACGAGGTCTTCGGGCCGGTCGCCGTGGTGCTTCCGTTCGACGACGAGGCGGATGCCGTACGGCTGGCCAACGCGACGGAGTACGGCCTGGCCGGGTCGATCTGGACGCGTGACGTGGCGCGTGCCCTGCGGGTCGGTCAGGGTCTGCGGGCCGGAAACCTCTCGGTCAATTCGCATTCCAGCGTCCGCTACGCCACCCCCTTCGGCGGATACCGACAGTCCGGACTGGGCCGCGAACTCGGCCCCGACGCACTCGCCGCCTTCACCGAAACCAAGAACGTCTTCATCAGCACGGAGGCCTGAGCACCATGACCGACACCACCGCAGTCTGCCGCCGCCTGGTCGGCCGCACCGCCGTAGTCACCGGAGCCGGAAGCGGCATCGGACTGGCCACCGTCCGGCGCCTGGCCGCCGAGGGCGCGCACGTCGTCTGCGCCGATGTGGACGAGGCGAGCGGCAAGGCCGCCGCCGAGGAGGCCGACGGCCTCTTCGTACGTACCGACGTCACGGACGCCGAGCAGGTGGAGGCCCTGTTCAAGGCCGCGTTCGACACCTACGGCTCGGTCGACATCGCCTTCAACAACGCGGGGATCTCGCCGCCCGAGGACGACTCCATCCTGGAGACCGGCCTCGACGCCTGGCGCCGGGTGCAGGAGGTCAACCTCACCTCTGTCTATCTGTGCTGCAAGGCCGCCATCCCCTACATGCGCCGTCAGGGCAAGGGCTCCATCATCAACACGGCCTCGTTCGTTGCCCGGATGGGAGCCGCCACCTCGCAGATCTCCTACACGGCGTCCAAGGGCGGCGTACTGGCCATGTCGCGCGAACTGGGCGTGCAGTTCGCGCGGGAGGGCATCCGGGTCAACGCACTGTGCCCCGGCCCGGTCAACACCCCGCTGCTCCAGGAGCTGTTCGCCAAGGACCCGGAGCGGGCGGCGCGCCGGCTGGTGCACATCCCGGCCGGCCGGTTCGCCGAGCCCACCGAGGTGGCCGCCGCCGTGGCCTTCCTGGCCAGCGACGACTCCTCCTTCGTCAACGCCACCGACTTCCTGGT
This sequence comes from Streptomyces gelaticus, assembly GCF_014649535.1. Lineage (GTDB taxonomy): Bacteria > Actinomycetota > Actinomycetes > Streptomycetales > Streptomycetaceae > Streptomyces > Streptomyces gelaticus. The sequence goes on along the minus strand of NZ_BMTF01000001.1, from coordinate 368,073 downwards.
CGACGGCGGGCTCACCGGCGCCTACGTCACACCGCTGTAGACAGTGGGCGGACGTGGGACGGGACGCCCGGCCGTCCCGTCCCACGTGCGCGGCAACCGCGGGCTGCCGGAATCCGGGCGCCTGCACACCTCACTGCAGCTGCCGCCGTGCCACCGGGAGTGTTCGCGGGGGCGAGAGTCATCGGCCGCTGTCCAGCGGTCGCCCGTGTGCCCCCTGGAGCGTCCGGTCGAGCAGTACCGCCCGCAGCCGCTCGGCGAACGCTTCGGGGTCCTCGACGCAACCGGTGTGCCCACCGGGGAACTCCACGAGCCTGCCGCCCGTCTCGTCCGCGAGCCGGGCACCGGGAAGCGCCGTGAGCAGGGTGCGGGAGTCCCGCCCGACTCCGATGACCAGCTGCCCTGCAGCACGGCGCAGCGCCGCCAGGTCCGGTACCCAGCCGCTGAACGAGCACAGCACATGCTCCAGGAACACCGGCAGGTTGTCCCGCATCCGCTGGAACGCCTCGGCCTCCCGCACGGTCGGCTCGGGCGCGGCCCTTCGCTCGCCCCCGGCCGGCGGCTCCGCCTCCGGGTCCGTCAGGCCCTCGGTCATGGTGGTCATCGCCGCGGCCACCCCGCCCTCGCGGAAGGACTCGCGCACCGCGGCGAAGAGCTTCCGCCCCCGTTCCGGATCGGGCATCAATTCCACCAACGGCGGTTCGTGCGCCACCACTTGGTGTAGCCGTTCCGGATGGCGGGCGAGCAGGTCCAGGGCGACGACCGCGCTCGAACTGGAGCCGAAGACGGTCACCGGTCCGCCGTCCGGCGACAGCAGCCCGATCAGCCGGCGGATGTCCTCGCTCTGCACCGCCACCTGCTGGCCCTCGGGCGCACCGTCGAGCAGGCTGCGCGAGTAGCCTCGCGGGTCGAAGGCTGCCACGGTCCAGCGGTCGGCCAGCTGCTCCGCCATCCGGTCGTAGAGCCCCGCGTCGCCGCTCCCGCCGGGCATCATCAGCAGCAGCGGGCCTTCGCCGCGCACCTCGTAGTACAGCGTCGCCCCGGGCACCTTCAGATGTCCGGTGCGCTCCGGCACCGTACGGTCAGCCATGATCGGTCTCCCCCTCGTCCGTCGCGGACGGCCAGTGCTCCAGCAGGAAGTGCAGCGCCTCGACGGACCGCTCCCAGGACCTCTGCACATCGCGCGGCGCACCGAAGCCGCCGCTCGCCTCCAGGGCGCAGTAGCCGTGGAAGGTGCTGCGCAACAGTCGTACCGCGTCCGTGAGATCGGGCTCGGCCAGGCCGTAGGCCCGCAGCATCGCGCCCGTGGTCTCGATGGTGCGGTGGTACGCGGACGACTGGGCCACGACGGCGGGGTCGACCCGCATCTGCGTCGCCTCGTACCGTCCGGGCCGCTCCAGGGCGAAGGCCCGGTAGGCGTCGGCGAACGCGACCAGGGCGTCCTTCCCGGCCCGGCCCGCCACTGCGGCGGAGATCCGGTCGATGAACTCCCCGGCGGCCAGCAGCGCGACCCTGGTCCGCAGATCGTGCAGATTCCTGACGTGCGAATACAGGCTGGCGTCCTTGACCCCGAAGCCACGGGCCAGCGCGGAGATCGTGACCTTGTCGAAGCCGGTGGAGTCTGCCAGATCGGCTGCCGCCTCCACCACGCGTTCGGCCGTGAGACCCGCGCGCACCATCCGCCACCTCCATCGAAAAACTTACCTAGACCCCCTAGGCAGGCGCCTAATATACACAGGAGAACCCGTCCGGGCGATGCCGAAGAGACCGTTCCCGCGCCCGTATCCATACTGGAGATCCCGGAATTGCTGTGGATCCCGGCGCTCCGGGACAGCCGGGCATCCCCCGAGACAGATTGCAGAGCACACACATGAGCGGCACTGCACAGATCGGCGTCACAGGGCTCGCGGTCATGGGCCGCAACCTCGCGCGCAACTTCGCCCGCAACGGATTCACGGTAGCGGTGCACAACCGGACGACCGCCAGGACCGACGCCCTGGTGGAGGAGTTCGGCGACGAGGGCACCTTCGTCGCCGCGCACACGCCCGAGGAATTCGTCGCGGCGCTGGAACGTCCGCGCAGGCTCGTCATCATGGTGAAGGCGGGCGGACCCACCGATGCCGTGATCCAGGAGTTCGCCCCGCTCCTCGAAGCGGGCGACGTCGTCATCGACGGCGGCAACGCGCACTTCGAGGACACCCGCCGACGGGAGAGGGAACTGCGCGAGCGGGGGATCCACTTCGTCGGCGTCGGCATCTCGGGCGGCGAGGAGGGCGCGCTGAACGGGCCGAGCATCATGCCGGGCGGTTCGGCCGAGTCGTACGAGTCGCTGGGGCCGCTGCTGGAGAAGATCGCCGCCAAGGCGAAGGACGGCACCCCGTGCACCACCCATATCGGCCCCGACGGGGCCGGCCACTTCGTCAAGATGGTCCACAACGGCATCGAGTACGCGGACATGCAGCTCATCGCCGAGGCGTACGACCTCCTGCGCGCCGTGGCGGGCTATTCCCCCGCGAAGATCGCCGAGACCTTCCGCAGCTGGAACACCGGCCGCCTCGACTCGTACCTGATCGAGATCACGGCGGAGGTCCTCGCCCACACGGACGGGGCCACCGGGAAGCCCTTCGTCGACATCGTGCAGGACCGCGCCGAGCAGAAGGGTACGGGCCGCTGGACGGTGCAGATCGCCCTCGATCTGGGGGTGCCCGTATCAGGCATCGCGGAGGCCGTCTTCGCCCGTTCGCTGTCCGGGCACGCGGATCTGCGCGAGGCGGCCCGGGGCCTGCCCGGCCCGTCGGCGTCCCCGCTCGGCGAGGAGGCGGCCGCGGCCTTCGCCGACCGGGTGGAGCAGGCCCTGTACGCGTCCAAGATCGTCTCGTACACGCAGGGCTTCCATCAGATCCGGGCGGGCAGCGAGGCATACGACTGGAAGATCGGCCTCGGTGCGGTGGCGGCGATCTGGCGGGCCGGCTGCATCATCCGGGCCGCGTTCCTGGACCGTATCCGGGCCGCGTACGACGCCCGCCCCGAGCTGCCGAGCCTGCTGTCCGACCAGAGGTTCGCCGAGGAGATCGGCGCGGCCCAGGACGACTGGCGCGCGGTGGTCGCCGAAGCGGTGCGCCAGGGGGTGCCCACACCGGGATTCGCCGCCGCGCTGACGTACTACGACGGCCTGCGCGCCGACCGGCTGCCCGCGGCGCTCACCCAGGGCCAACGCGACTTCTTCGGCGCGCACACCTACCGCCGCACCGACCGCGAGGGCTCCTTCCACACCCTCTGGGGCGGCGACCGGTCCGAGGTCGCCGCGGGCTGATGCGGAGAGGGCGGTGCGGACCGCCGGACTCGCCCGTCCGGGTGCCCCGGGGTGCGGGGGTTCCCTGCCTGTGCGTAAGTAGCAGCGAGCCCCCTTCGTCCACCCACCGCACGACCCCATTGCCGTCCGTTGCCGCCCCAGGGAGCCCCCGTATGCCCGACACCGCCCCGGAGCCGGTCGCGGTCCAGCCGGTCGTCGCACCGCTGACCAGCGCCGCACTGATCCTGGTCGCCACGATCGAGCCCGGTGGCGAACCCGCCGTGCGCGAGGTGCTGCCGGATCTCGCGGCTTTCGCCCGCTCCATCGGCTTCCGGTTCCCCGAGTCCGGCCCCGTCTGTGTGACCGGCTTCGGTTCCGGGGCCTGGGACCGGCTGTTCGCCGGGCCGCGACCGGCACAGCTGCACCCCTTCCCGGAATTGCACGGCGCCCGGCACCACGCACCCGCCACCCCGGGGGATCTGCTGTTCCACATCCGGGCCGAGCGGATGGATGTGTGTTTCGCATGGGCGACCCGACTGCTCGACCGGCTCGGCGGGGCGGTGAAGTTCGTCGACGAGACGCAGGGGTTCCGCTACTTCGACCACCGGGATCTGCTCGGCTTCGTCGACGGCACGGAGAACCCGGTGGGAGCGGACGCGCGGTCGGCGGCCCTGGTCGGCGCCGAGGATCCCCCGTTCGCGGGCGGCAGCTACGTCATCGTGCAGAAGTACCTGCACGACCTCGCGTCCTGGACCGCACTGAGCACCGAGGAGCAGGAGCGGGTCATCGGCCGCACGAAGCTGGACGACATCGAGTTCGCCGACGACATCAAACCGGCCGACTCGCACATCGCCCTCACCACGATCACCGACCCGGACGGCACGGCGCGCGACATCCTGCGCGCCAACATGCCGTTCGGCAGCTTCGAAGAGGGCGAGTTCGGCACCTACTTCATCGGTTACGCCGCCGATCCGCGGGTGACCGAGCAGATGCTCCGCAACATGTTCCTCGGCAGTCCGCCCGCCACGCACGACCGCATTCTCGACTTCTCCACCGCGGTCACCGGCACGACGTTCTACGCACCCAGCGCCGACTTCCTCCACGCCCCGCCACCCGCCCCCTCGTCGGCCGGGACCGACGCCCTGCCGGAGCCCGTGTCGGCGCCGGCGACGGCCCCGGCCGGTCCGGCCGACGGTTCGCTGCACATCGGCAGCCTGCAAGAAAGCACCCAGTGATGAACAATCTCCACCGCGAACTCGCCCCTGTCACGGAAGCCGCCTGGGACCAGATCGAAGAAGAGGCCCGGCGCACCTTCAGCCGCCATGTGGCGGGCCGCCGCGTCGTCGACGTCACCGGCCCGGAGGGCCCCGAACTGGCCGCGATCGGCGACGGCCATCTGCGCGACATCGATCCGCCCACTCCGGACGTCTTCGCCCGCGCCCGCACATCGGTGCCGGTCATCGAGTGGCGGGCGCCGTTCACCGTGACCCGGTCGGCCGTGGACGATGTCGAGCGCGGCTCGGACGACAGCGACTGGCAGCCCGTCAAGGACGCCGCCCGTACCTGTGCGTTCGCGGAGGACATGTCGATCATCGACGGTTATGCCTCGGCCGGGATCACCGGGCTCCGGGACGGCTCCTCGCACTCGCCGCTGACGCTGCCCGCGGACGCCCGCGACTACCCGACCACGGTCAGCCAGGCACTGACCCAGCTGCGGCTGGCCGGTGTCGACGGCCCCTACCGGCTGTTGCTCGGAGCCGATGCCTTCACCGAGGCCACCGAGACCTCCGACCACGGGTACCCGGTGGCCACCCATCTGGCCCGGCTGCTCGACGACCAGATCCTGTGGGCGCCCGCCGTCAGGGGCGGTGTGCTGCTGTCCACCCGCGGCGGCGACTTCGAGCTGCGCCTGGGCCAGGACCTCTCCATCGGCTATCAGGACCACGACGCGACCAGCATCCGGCTCTACTTCCACCAGGCGTTCACCTTCCGGATGCTGACGCCCGAGGCCGTGGTCCCGATCATCGCCTGAGGCGCTTCCCGCGGTGCCCGCCCTGACGCTCCAGGTCAGGGTGTCGGTGGCCAGGGCGCGGACGGCGGGGACACGGATGACGTCCGTACGGTCGACGGCCTCGGCGGTCACCTCGTGGCCACGGCTACCGGTGCCGGTGGGGCGGCCGACGCCGGTGCGGTGACGACGGTCGCCGCCAGGAGGCCGGCGAGGGCGAGCCCCGCCGTGACTCCTGCCGCTCGGCGCGTGCGGGAGCGTACGAACGTGGACAACTCCTTGACATCCAGGCGGACTTCGCCGGTCGCCCGGGCACGACCATTGCGTAGGCAGTGAGTTGAGTTGGCTCAATGCGATGCTTGGCCTAGCGGCGTCCGCACCGTGAACAAGGCCCGGACGCCGCTTGGTCGAGGCTCACATCCAGGCATCTACGATGCATGGACCGCATTCGAAGCGGGCGAGGCAGAAGGGGCGGCGCGATGAGAGCGAAGCGCACAGCGGGACGGAACGCGGGGCCGGAGGAGGAACCCGGCGACCTCGGCCGCCGCGTCCAAAATCTGCGTAATGAACGCGGTCTGACGCAGCGCCAGCTCGCAGAACCCGCCTGTACCCCCGCGTACATCTCCACGCCGGAGGCGGGCCGGGTACGCCCACCGGAAGCGGCCGTACGCCATCTCGCGGAACGGCTCGGCGTGACGTACGAGGAACTGGCGACCGGGCGCCCCGCCCGTCTCGCGACCGCGCTTCGGCTGGAACTCGTCGAGGCACAGCGGACATTGGCCACCGGAGCCGCCGAGGACGCCGCTGCCGCCTACCTCCGGCTGCTCGCCGAGACCGACCGGGACGGGCTCGAAGAGGAACGCGCCACGGCCCTGCTCGGGCTCGGCCACTGCGCCCTGGAGACAGGCGATCTGCCTGCGGCCCGCGAGCACTTCGAGGCCGCGGAGGGACTGCTCGCCGACGCTCCCCTCCCCCGGCGTGCCCCGGCCGTCCGGGGCAGAGCCGTCGCCCACCTCCTGGCCGGCGAACTCCGGTATGCCTGCTACCTGCTGGAGAGCGCCATCGACGAACTCAACACCTCCGGCCTCCAGGACCCCGGCGCGCTCCTGCTGCTGTACACGGCCGCGATCGCCCCCTATATGGACATGGGCGCCCATGCCCGCGCCGCCCAGGCCGGCGAGCTGGCGCTGGCCCTCGCACCCCGGGTGTCCGATCCGGAACTGGTTGCCGGTCTCCACCGCAGCGTCGCCCGTACCCTCATAGCGGCGGGCCGCACCGCGGAGGCGGACGCCTCACTGGCCAAGGCCGCCGAGATCTACCAGCAGCTCCAGATCCGTACGGAGCTCGCGCACTGCCACTGGATGCGCGGCTACGTACGCGCCCAGGACGGCGACCTGTCCGGCGCCGAGAGCGAACTGTGCGCCGCCCGCGACATGCTGGCGTCCAAGCGGGCCTCCCTGTACACGGCTCAGGTCGAGGTGGAGCTGGCCGACGTACTGCGCCGCCGCGGCGAGACCACCCGGGCCCAGGAGCTGCTGCACAGACTCCTCGGCGAACTGCACCCGGACCGCGGCTCGGTCCACGCGGGCGGCGCACACCGGCTGCTCGGCCTGATCCACGAGGACCGGGGCGAACTGGAATCCGCCGAGGAGCACTACGTCACCGCACTGTCCCTGCTCGAACGGGCCGGTGCCGCCGGAGACCTCGCGGACATCTGCCGGCTGCTGGGCGATCTGTTGCGCCGCGTGGGCCGCACCGAGGCGGCGATGGACGCCTACCGAACCGGCCTCGGCCACCGGGCCTCCCCCGGCACCACCACACTGGGCCCGTCACCGGTCCGGCCACCCACCGCCTGATTCGGGCCGGCCGCATCGGCTCAGCGTCCGGCCCACCAGAACGTCCCACCGTCCGGCATGAGCGACGCGTCCCGGGACGGGCCGGCATTGACTCCCCCGGGCAACACGGACGGCGCGGACATCTAGGAGCGACCGGCCCGCCGGGGCGACGGCTGCGGTTCCGGGACCGGTTCAGGGCGCGGTGGGGGCGGCTGTGGGATCGGGTCCGGGGATGGACCCGGCGGGACGGGGCCGGGTGGCGGAGGTGGAGGTTCCGGCAGCGGCGACGGAGGGCCGGGCATCGGTCCGGGGGTGGGGGCCGGCGGAACCGGGTCGGGGTACGGATCCTTCATCGGGGGCCTCCGAACGGTTCGGGTGGATCTCCTTCCACCGTCTCCCGGAGCGGCTGCCCGCGCCTGGTGAGTCCGTGCGCCCAGGTTCCGGATGATCTGCCGGCGGGAGCCGTGCGGGGGTCAGCGCGAGGCGGCGGCCGCGGCCGCGAGACCCGATCGGGGGCTGGAGAGCACCGGGATGCGGGTGACCGTCCGGGTGACCGCGTCCGCCATGGACGCCTGCGCCAGCACGATCACGTCGCTGTCCGTCACCGCGTCGGCCGCGGCCGCGACGAGGTCCAGGTAGCCCTCCCGGTCACCGGCCTCGAATCGCGCCCAGGCACCGTCCACCACGACGGTACGTACGTCGATGCGCCGGTCCCCCGCCTCTTCGGCGAGCAGGGCGAGGGTCGGCGCCAGAGTGCCGGTGATCGCGGCGAGCACGGCCACGCGCCCCTGCGTCGCGGCGGCGGCCACCATCGGCCGGTCGACCCGCAGCACCGGGACACCGAGCCCCGCCGACTCCGACTCGGCAACGGCACCGATCGTCGAGCAGGTGCAGAGCACGGCGCGCGCACCGTCCGCGACGGCTCCCGCGAGCAGGTCCCGGATCTCGCCCGACACCGCTTCGGGGCCCGATTCCCCGGCCCTGGTGAGCAGGTCCTCGCGCACGAGATGACGCAGGGCGAGTCCAGGGTGGCCGGCGTCCCGGAGCGCGTCGAAAACGGGTATGTGGGCCGGGGAGGTGTGCAGCAGGGCGAGCGTCACCGGCCAAACGGTACAGCCCCCGGCCGACCCGGGTCAGTACAGCTCGGGGCGCGCCTTGGTCTGCACCTTCGCCCGTTCCACCAGCCCGACGGGGGCCTCGGGCGCCCGGTCGGGGTGGCGCGCCGCCCACTGCGCGGCAATACGGACAGAGCGGGACGACGGGGACGCCCTCGCGGCCCGCCATGGCGGGTGCTCCCTGTGTGGTCGAACCGGGTCAGCGCACCGCGGGCACGGCGTGCGGGCTCCGCTCGGTGGCGGCGCCGGGTACGGGCGCGGAGGCGTCGGATCCCAGCGCGACGATACGGTTTCCGGCGTCGACGTGCACGACGCGCGGGGTCAGCTCGCGCGCCTCGACGTCGTCGACCTGCGCGTAACTGATCAGGATGACCAGGTCACCGGGGCGGACGAGGTGGGCGGCGGCACCGTTGATGCCGATGACACCGGAGCCGCGCTCCCCCTCGATGACGTACGTCTCCAGACGGGCGCCGTTGTCGATGTCGACGATGTGCACCAGCTCTCCGGGCAGCAGGTCCGCTGCTTCCATCAGCTCTGCGTCGACGGTGACGGAACCGACGTAGTGCAGGTCGGCCTGGGTCACGGTGGCCCGGTGGATCTTGGACTTGAACATGGTGCGCATCATCGAGGTACTCCTGGACATAGGCTCCCTGCCTGCGTTTTTGCAGGTCAAGGGCGGATTCCTTACCCTACAGCGAGTCGCATGCACGGGCAGCATTCCCCAGGTTCTTCAGAACTCACGCTGACGAACTGCTGACTTTTCTGGCCCGTTGACACCGGCCGCGGGAACGGGATCAACCACGTCTGGCGCCTCGTGATCCCCGGGCCTGTCGGACGACGCCGAGTATCCGACCCGTGTGTGAGCGCCATGGACTGGCTCTGATCTCTGACCCTTCCTGAGCTGCAAAGAACCCGTTCACATGCACAACCACGGCATCCGGTGCAGGCTGGCAGAAAATGACGTGCTCCGCGCCCGGCTTGCATCGCCCGGGGGTGCCCACCAGGTACGGCAGGCACCGGCAGGAAGGATGCGCGATGGAGATCAAGGGATCGGTCGCTCCGGTGACAGGAGCCAATCGTGGCATCGGCCTCGCATTCGCTCGCGCGCTGATCGACCACGGAGCAGCCAAGGTCTACGCCGCCGTCCGCGATCCGGCCGACGTGAGCGATGAAGACCTGACTCCGATGCGTCTGGACGTCACCAGGCCGCAGGAGATTGCCGCGGCAGCAGCCGCCGCAAGGGACGTCACCATTGTTATCAACAACGCAGGCGTCGGAGGATTCAGCACCAAGCTGCTGACAGGCTCCCTCGACGACGCACGCCTGGCGATGGACGTCAACTTCTTCGGCACCTGGGCCGTCTCCCGCGCCTTCGCTCCCGTCCTTGCCCGCAATGGTGGCGACGCATTGGTGAACATGCTGTCGGCCGCCTCCTGGGCCTCGCGGCCGGACTACCCGGGATATGCCGCTTCCAAGGCCGCCCAGTGGTCATTGACGGGCGCCCTGCGAGACGGTCTGCGCGAACAGGGGACGCTCGTGATCGGCGTCCATGCCAGTTTCGTGGAGACGGAACTCAGCTCCTTTACGGACGCGCCGAAGATCGACGCGGCCGACGTCGCGGAGCAGACCATGGAAGCCCTGGCGAATGACCGGGTGGAGGTCCTCACCGACGAGCGGACCAGGCAGGTCAAACACGCCCTGCCGCAACCGCCGGGGAGCGATGGATGAGTCCGGAAGTCTCCGAGGCGCACAATCCGTGAGCCGGCCCTGCTCGGACAGACCCTCAACGACACGGTGCAGCTTCGTAGTTCTTCCAGGAATTGCCCAGGCCGATCGACCACATGATGGTCACGGCCGGACCTCGACCTACGGGCGCCTCCTGGACATGGATCGTGATCAGGCGCGCGGGGCGATCAGCGAGCACATGGTGCTGCGACCCACGACATCGACGGGGGCCAGCAGTTCGTCGGCTGGCAGCACAAAGGAAGGGACAGCGGCCTCCTGGCCGTGCCGTCGGCCGTCGTCCGGGCGCTGTGGCGCCCTTCCCGACCTTGCCCCCGGGGACCTTGGGATCGATGCCGGTGGACCTGCAAGGTTGTCGCCTCCCGGTGGATCTCCCGGCTGGCTGGTGCGCTTTCAGCGAGTCACAGACCGAACATCAGCCACGCCTGGTGGCTGACCCGGTCCGGGTACAGCTGGGCCATGGCCTCGAACAGCTCACGGTCGCTGGATGCAGATTCCTTGCACCGGCCGAAGTCGGTGAAATAGCGCTTCGTCGCCTCGATCGCCGCCGGTGTGTCCGGGGCACCTGGCTGCTTGTGGCCGGCGACGGCGCCCCGGCCGGGGTGGTCAGCGCACCCTCGGGGGCGCGTTTGGTCGCGCAGGGGCTGTATTCCGCCGACAGCCTGGGAGTCGGACATGGAGTACCGGCCGAGCATGGTTGTGGCAGCGGACGGACGAGCAGGGGCGGGCCGTGTCCTCGTCGCGGGCCTCAAAGCCGTCGGTGCGTTTCCTTGACGAGTGAGGCATCAGCGGGAACCGGAGCCGTTTCGAGATCCGCTCAGCCGCTTGTGGGCTCGTGGTCGAGGCGCGGTTCAGAGGGGGTCACCGCAGGCGACGCCCGCACGTGCCGGGCGCCGCCCGACGAGAGGGGCACGTTCATCGGCGGCCTCTGACGCCGCCCCTCAGGCGATCAAGAGGCCGTTTCTTGCCCCGCCCACGTAACCAAACATATGTCATATTCCGCATACAACCTCCACGAAAGGTACGTCATGCAGATCGCAGTCATCGGCGGTACTGGACTGATCGGGTCGCAGGTCGTCAAGAACCTGATCGCCGCCGGGCACGAGGCGGTACCTCACTCGCAGTCCACCGGAGTCGACGTCATCACCGGCCAGGGGCTGGACGAGGCGGTGGCGGGAGCCGACGTCGTCGTCAATCTGACGAACTCCCCGACCTTCGACGAAGCCTCCCCGGCCTTCTTCCAGACCTCGATGGACAACCTTCTGGCGGCGGCCCGCAAGGGCGGCGTCGGCCACTTCGTCATCCTCTCGATCGTCGGCACGGACCAGGTACCCGAGCTGGACTACTACCGCGCCAAGGCGCTTCAGGAGACGCTCCTCGCCGCCGGGACGATCCCCTACTCGATCGTCCGGGCGACACAATTCATGGAGTTCATGGACGCCGTCCTGTCCTGGACCGCCGACGACAGCACCGTCCGGCTGCCCGCCACGCCGATCCAGCCGATCGCCTCCAAGGACGTGGCCGCCGCGGTGGCGGAGGTCGCCGCGGGCGCCCCGCTGAACGGCATCCGCAACATCGCGGGCCCCGAGATCTTCACCCTGGACGAGCTGGGCCGGATCACCCTGTCCCACAAGGGCGACAACCGCACCGTCGTCACCGACCCCACCGCCGGCATGTTCGCCGCCGTCAAGGGCGACGTCCTCACCGACAAGAACGCCCACCTCGCCGCCACCCGCTACGCCGACTGGCTCTCCTGACTTCACCGCCTCCTGCGTATTCCGTCTCAGCCCGGCAGTTGTCCATACCAGGATCCGGCCGCGGTCCTCCGATCCCCGGTCAGGCGCAGCGGGCTCGCGTGCACCCATTCAGCCGCGCCCGCATGAACGGGCCATGGCTCTCGTGGTCGGGGGCTTGTCGCACTTCGCGGTCCCGGAATGCCAATGGGCAGGGGAATGGAGTGGATGAGAGGAAGGTTTCCCAACCGGAGCGTGTACGGACGAGGACGCCGGGTCGGCTTGGAACATTCACAGTCCTTGCAGAAGGACCCCGTACCGCGAGCGAGCTGTCGAGCCACGAAGCAGACCTTCTGAGCGGGAGCCAGGCCGCTGCGCTCAGGTCCCGCAGCGGCGGTCACCGGGTCAGCAAGCCGGGACGCCTCCGCGCACGATCCTTTCCGGTGTCCGCCTCGGCCGCTCGGGGCCAAAGCGGTCGGTGCGACGCTCGGGATCCCTGTATCGCTGACGCTTCCGAGGAGCGGTGTTGAGCCATTCGTGTTGTGATCGATGACGGAGGAGGAACGCCTGTCGGAACGGGAGGAAATCATGGCTGAGAAACTGCGAGCACGAGACATCATGTCCGGCGGCGTGCAGTGCATCGGTGCGCACCAGTCGCTTCTCGACGTGGCGAAGATGATGCGCGATCTGGACGTCGGTTGCCTGCCCATCTGCGGCGACAACAACAAGCTCACAGGCTTGATCACCGACCGTGACATCGTCGTGAAATGCTGCGCCGAGGGAATCGACCCGGCAACCGTGCAGGCCGGATCACTCAAGGCCAAGGTGCACTGGATCGATGCCGAAGCGGACGCCGGCGATGTCCTGACGACCATGGAGGAACACCAGATCAAGCGACTGCCGGTGATCGACGTCCAGGGCGGCCACCGTCTGGTCGGCATGATCACGGAGGCAAATCTTGCGAAGAATCTGAGCGACGAACAGATCGCCGAGTTCGCGAGCCGCGTATACGCGACTGCCGGCACGTCCGGCCGGTCCACGGGCTGAGATCTCGCCGAACCCCACAGAAGCCGGGCCGGGTTGGGCCACGACGCCGAACTGGTGGTACGGGTGCTGAAGATGGCGGATGCCGACGGAGTAGCAGCGGCGGCAGTGTCCCCCGGGTACGCAGATCTCGCCCAAGATCTCCGCAAGGAATCGGCTCCCGATCACCAACTGCCGGAACGGGTCCGCCTGACGCGGCCCGCGTCGACGACGCAACAGCCAGGCAGGGTTCACGTGTTGCCGGGACTCTTACACGCGTTGCCAGGACTCTTCCGCGTTGCCAGGACTTCGGAGGCACTTGAGCAGTGCTGTCGACCGTCGGCGGAGGGGGCCGCCGGCCCTCAGCCGTCGGCCCTCAAGGCCTGGAGCAGCATCGGTAGCGAGGAGTGCAACTCACGCTGCCAGTACGGCCAGCCGTGAGTCCCCGGTCCGTAGAAGTTGGTGATTACGCGCTTCGCGCCCTTGCGTTCGAGTTCGCTCGCAAGGGCCTGGTTCTGCCTGTTGAAGTCCGCCTCGAGCGCACTCGTGCTGCCCGGCGGGTCCAGGGGACCGGTGGTACCGTCACCGCACGACAGGTAGACGGGGATCGGTGTGAGGCGCTTGGCCAGGTGGAACGGGTCGTGGGCCGCCCAGACGTCACGTTGCGCGACCGGGTCGCCCCAGACCCTCAGCGGGTCGTTGCCCTGACCGGCGAAGAATCCCATGATGCGGTTCGTCGACTCGTCGTTGAGCAGCGGGTGCACGGAACCGGAGTACGCCGCGACCGCATCGAACATTCCGGGATGCCGGGCGGCATACAGCAGGGCGCCCTGACCGCCCATCGAAAGTCCCGCCACGACCCGGTTCGTGCTCGCCCCCCAGCCGTGCTCGAGGAGCAGGCGCAGTTCCTTGGTGTGGAAGGTCTCCCACGCCGGGTCACCGCCCCGGCCGTAGTTCCACCAGTCGCTGTACCAGCCGTTCCAGCCGGCCTCCGGCATGACCACGAGGACATCGCGCAGGCTGTCGGTCCGCGCGACGTCGGTCCGGGCGGTCCACGACGTGTAGTCCCCGCAGCAGCCGTGCAGCAGCCAGAGCGTCGGCCAGTGCCGACTCCGGTCGCCCGGGTCCCAGCCATCGGGCGTGAGCAGACGTACGTTCACCGTCCGGCCGCCGAGGGCCGGTGAGCGGACCGACAAGTCGACCTGCCGGTCGGCGACCTGGGCGACCGCGACGACCTCGGCACCCCGGGCCGGGGCCCCTGACCCGCCCGTCTCCCGGGCAGGTGACGCTGTCGAGGCGGTGGCGAGAGCCGACGGCGTCGATGCGAGGGCGAACAGCAGCACGGCAAGGACGAGCAGGAAGCGGGGTCGGCGGATCGGGACAGCGGTCATGACGGCTCCCGGCGGTCGGTGGTCACTGGCTCTGGTGTTCTCGGAACGGGCCGGGTCAGCCCTGGTCCGGCAGGATCAGCAATGCATCCCCGACAGGGCGTTCACCGGCCGTGTCGGACGGGTTGTTGATCACTTCTCCGCCGACCACCATGGTGGTCGACCCGCCGCCGTCGAGATTGACCGCGTCGCGCAGGCCCAGTGCCCTGGCGACGGCGGCGCTCTCGGGGATGCTCAGCCCCAGCGCGTCCGTGCTGCGTCCGTCGGCGGTGACGAACACGGTCCTGCCGGCGGTGTCCACCCCGGCCAGCGTGCGTGGGTTGCGCTTGTGCACCCAGCCGTAGTAAAAGCTCGGGTTGCCGGGCTGCACCATTCCGTCGGTGGCAGGTGTAATGTGCAGCCGCCCGTCGCGGACCAGTTCGGGGCCGCCATTGACGATGCTGGTCGCCGGTGACGGGGAGACCTCGTGACCGCTGCCGTCCCGCAAGGTCCCCTCGACGCGCAGGCGTCGGCCGACCTGCGCCAGAGTGGCCAGCTCGGCGACGCGTGTGCCGGTCGCCTGCACGGAGCTGCCACCGACCGGCAGCGATACGCCGCGCGGTGAACGGAGTTCGAGAACCCGCCCGCGCACGTCCAGTACGGCCTCCAGGCCGTCGCCCTGTGGCGTCCGCCGTCCGTAGTCCGGCGTGAACGCCACGAGTTCGTCCTGGTCGGTGCAGGTCACGTCGTGCAGGGGCAGCCGGGTCGGAGTGTCGTCGGTGGTACCGCCGCAGTTCCTGATCAAGCCCGGTACGCGGTCGACGCCGTCCAGGGATTGCGACGCGTCCCGGCCGACGACCCGTCCCTTCCAGGTGAGCCGGGCAACCCCGTTGTGCCGACCGGAGTCGCGCGTCACCAGGCCGGGGCGCCCGTTCACCGGCTCGCTCAGCAGCCGGCCTCCGTAGACGCCGACGCCGGCCGGATCGCCCGGTGCTCCGGCGCTCGGGTCGAGGACGAAGAACCCGCCGTTGACCGCCGCGGTCGCGCCGGCGGCGGCTGCCAGCTCGCTGGTCTTCTCGCGGTTCTCCAGATCGGACCCGTACGACGCCTTGAGCTCGCCGCGGAACCGGTCCGGGTCGATGGTGAGCACGTCGATCCGCCACGGACCACGGTCCGCCGGGTTCCCGTCCCAGCCGGTGTACACGACGGACCCTGCGTACCCGGACCCTCTCAGCCGGGTGCGCTCCGCCGTCCCGGTGGACTGCGAGTCGAACTGCCCGACCCGGACCCGCCATCCGAGCGTTCCACCGGCGTGGTCGGCGACCGCCTGGGTCGTGACCTCCTCGACCCGGGCGTCGAAGCCGTCCTCCTGCAGGTCGGCAGCCAGCTCGTCGGCGCTCGCCCGGTCCTTCAGCGCCGTCGGCGGCGCGTCGGGGTCCGGAGAGGTGGCGCCGCCGGGTATGGAGACCTCGACCGTCCACGCGAGCGCCGGGGCGTCGGCGCCGCGCACGATCCGGGTGAGGGTGACACCGGGCTGCAACGTCCGCGTGCTGCGGGTCTCGGTCAAGCCGACGGCGCCCAGCGGCAGGGAACGCGTCGGGCCCGGCCGCGGCTCGGAGGAGGCGGGCGCCGGCAAAGCGCCCACCACGGCGAAGAGGGCCAAGACCGTACACGCACCGAGCAACTTGCTGTTCACGTACCCCCCTTGGAAAGAACGGCCCAGCAACGGTGCGGGCGGCAGCGGCCACCCGTCAAGACGTGTGCACGTCCATCTCCTCGAAAGCCGACGCGGTAGGTCCGCGGAGTGCGCAGGGCCCCCTTCCGCGGATGGCCGCGCCTACCCTCGCGCGTATGACCAGCGGGAGATGAACTGCTCGGCCGGGCACGGCGGGCCGAGCAGCACGATGCCCCGGGCGGCCCGAAGCCGCCCCGTGCACACCCGCCGCGAGGACGGCCGGCCGCAGGAGCCGTCCAGGGCCGGGTACGCCGGGTGGTGGTCGGTGAGGGACGACGTTCACCGCCTCCGGGCTTCGAGATGCGGTCACCGGCACCTGCTGGTTACGCTCGCTGGGTGGCCGGGTGATGACGGCCCGAGGCCGGGCGCAGCAGCCGCTCCCACCCAGCCGAGCGAAATCGAAGACTTCCGCAGTCCAAACCTCTGCAGTGTTCACTGCTTCCACGGGAGGAAGGTTGCGATGAGGTTCACTCGCATGCGTACAGCAAGGGTCACCGCGGCAGCTGTGGTCACCGTCCCGCTCGCGCTTGGAGGTCTGGCGTCGCAGAGCCACGCACAGGATGCATCTCCCAGCCCGTCGGGGACGTTCGGTCCTGGCTGTTCGGCACTCTCCCAGAAGGCCGACACCGCCAAGGACAAGGCCGTAGAGGCCGCGGCCGCATATCCACAGCTCAGCCAGCTGGTCTCAGCCGTGGTCAGGGCAAGGCTGAACGGCGACCTCGACGGGAGACCCGACATCACCATCTTCGCTCCCAACCAACAGGCGTTCCAGAAGGTCACCGCGGCGCAGCTCGCCTCACTGCTCAGCGATCAGGGGAAGCTGAAGAAGGTGCTGACCTACCACGTCGTGGACAAGCAGATCACCCCGAACGAACTCCCCATGGGCTCCTTCACGACGGTGGAGGGGAGCAAGCTGACGACGTCGGGCTCGGGTACCGACTTCAAGGTCAATGGCCAGGCGAAGATCGTCTGCGGCAACATCAAGGCCGCGAACGCCACCATCTACGTCATCGACACAGTCCTCCAGCCACCGTCCTGACTCATCGCTCCTGGTCCCGGCGCGGGGCGCCCCGTGCGGGGTCTGGAACGGGAGTTGCCTCACGCAGCTTCCGGCCCTTGGCCGTGGCCTGCTCAACTCGGCGGGCACGACCGTCTACGCCGCGGCCGTCGTCACAACTCCTCTGCGCAGGTCGATGCCTTCATCGTGGATGCCACCGCCCCGATCGGCTCGCGGAGCTCTGGATGCCCGAACTGCCGGACAGGGCCTCCTTGTTGCTGGTCAGCCACAGAACGACGACCGTACGGCTGACACCCATGGCTTCAGGGCCGGTGGACGCACTCCGCGAGTGTCGCGTGCTTCTTCCAGCCCGGCGTCTCGTACAGTGCGCGCCCGGCGTCGGTCGCGCCGAGCACACCCGGGCCATGCGGTGCGACAGGGAACTGCTCGGACTCGGTTTCGCCAAAGCCATCGAAGGCCCGGCCGACGACTCGGAGGCGGCATCGGGACGCTTCGTCGAAGGAACGAACATCGCCGCGGATGCCCCGATCCGCCGCGCGGGCCGTGTCATGCGTCCCGGTGTTCGCTGTCCAGGGAACGGAGGAACGTCAGCGTGCGGTCGAGCAGCAGCGCGGCGGCTTCGGCGTCGTAGGACGACAGCGAGTTGTCGGCGAACAGGTGCTGATCGCCGGGATAGAGGTGCAGCACCGCGTCGGGGGCCTCGTCGACCAGGGCGCGGGCGGCGTCCGCGTCGCCCTCGTCGGTGAACAGACGGTCCTCCTCCATGGCATGGACGCGGACCGGGAGCCGCGACGGCCACCCCCCGAAGGCCGAACTCGGCACGCATGAGTGGACGAACACGGCTCCGCGTGCGCCCGCTCGGGTCTGCGCCAGTTTCTGGGCGGGCAGCACACCGAGGGAGAACCCGATGTGGACCAGCTCCGCCGGTGAATCCGCCACCGCCCGGACACCGCGCTCGAGCAACTCGTCGAAGCCGGCCTTCTCCGCGTACGCCAGTCCCGCGTCCAGGGTGTCGAAGGTGTGGCCGTCGTACAGGTCGGGGGTGTGCACGGTGTGCCCCTCGCCGCGCAGGGCGTCGGCAAAGGCAGTGACCCCGGGGGTCAGGCCCTGGGCGTGATGAAACAGGAATACTTCGGCCACCGTGAGCCTCCAACAGCCTTCGGTAAGGGATCGGTACATGAATCTAGAAGGCCCAAGAGCCGTTGATCAATGACGACTTCACGGACCACAGGATGCGGCCCGGAGGCCAGGCACGTCCGGCGCCCCCTCACTCCTCGGGCGGAGGGCCCCTGCACCATCGCACAGTCGATGTCGGCGTCGAGCGCGCGGCCATGGCAAGCAGCACCGTTCGACCGGAGGACGAGGACCGGCTCGATGAGCACGATGTCGCCCGGCGCCTGCTCGACTCGTCGGCGAAGCTGTCGTACGACCCGGTCACCGAGGTGGACTGGGACACCCCGCTGGACAAGGACTTCCACGGTGCGAGCCCGGAGTGGAGCACGCTCTACGGCACGGCGTACTGGAACGAGTTGACCGACCCCGACCCGCGACAGCCGCGTCCACTCCCCCGGTCGTCCGCTGCGGATCGAGCAGCGCCGTCCGCGGTGTCCGGTACCTGGCGCGGGCCGTCGCCGTCGACGCGTACGGAAACGCCTCCCCGGCCGCGCCGCCCACCTTCCGCAAGCAGCGGAACGGGTCCGGATCCGGGACCGGGCGGCTCCCTCCCTGGGATGCCGCCCGGTCCCTGTCCCGCCGGGTGGTCAGGTCGCGTCGGGGTCGACCGCGACCCGCCCCCTGGCGCGCCGGCCGACCACGGACGCCGCCGCGACCGCACTGCCCGCGAAGGCCAGGGGGACCATCCACGGCTGGTTGAAGAGATGCCGGGTGACATGGTCTACGGAGTAGCGGCCGGGCCCGGTCAGGCCGATCGCCGCGGCGGTGAAGCCGAGGAACGCCGGGTACTCGTAGCCCCCGCCCTGCGCGAAGAAACCGGCGGGTGCGTGCACGGCGACAGCGCCCGCCATCGCCCCGGCCGCAGCCGCGCCGGCTGCCGGGGTGGCGAGGCCGAGGGCCAGCAGCGCTCCGCCGCCCGCCTCACCCAGTCCGGCGGCGACCGCGCTGTACTTCGGCGGGTGGAAGCCCATTGCCTCCATCGCCGCGGTGGTTCCCTGGATGCCTCCGCCACCGAACCAGCCGGCCAACTTCTGGGTGCCGTGCGCGGCCAGTACCGCGCCGGTTCCGACGCGCAGGACGAGCAGGCCGAGGTCACGCCGATCGAGGCAGGCCATGGGTGTCTCCGCAGGGGTTCGGCGACGGGTGAGCGCGAGAGGCATCCGCCACGTCGGACGGATGCCGCAGCTCCACTCTCCGTGGCACGGGACGCCGACGGGTCCTCGTGTTACGCCGTTCGGGGGACGTCCCCGAACGCAGCACTGAGACCCCCGCCATTATGCAACTTGTTGCATAATGGCGTTCCGGTGGTCTACAACTGGCGCAACCGACACTGCGCGAGGAGCCGCCGCATGAGCCCGTACCCGAACCTGCTGACCCCGCTCGACCTGGGGTTCACCACGCTTCCCAACCGGGTTCTGATGGGGTCGATGCACATCGGTCTCGAAGAGGCGGAGCGCGGCTTCGAGCGGATGGCGGCCTTCTACGCGGAGCGCGCCCGGGGCGGCGTCGGCCTGATGGTCACCGGTGGCATCGCCCCCAACTCCAGGGGCTGCTCGTTCCCCGGCGGGGCCAGGATGACCACCCAGGCAGAGGCCGAGGAGCACGCGCGGGTCACTGCCGCCGTTCACGCGGCGGGCGGCCGGATCGCCATGCAGATCCTGCACTTCGGCCGGTACGCGCACCACCCCGATCTGGTGGCACCGAGCGCGATCCAGGCCCCGATCAGCGCCTTCACCCCGCACGCCCTCACCGACGACGAGGTCGAGGAGACCATCGAGGACTTCGCCAGGGCGGCTGGGCTTGCGCGCCGCGCCGGGTACGACGGGGTCGAGATCATGGGCTCCGAGGGCTATCTGATCAATGAGTTCATCGCCGCTGCGACCAATCACCGCACCGACCGCTGGGGCGGCTCGTACGAGAACCGCATCCGGTTCCCGGTCGAGATCGTGCGCCGGGTCCGTGAGCGGGTCGGCAGCGATTTCATCCTGATCTACCGGCTGTCGATGCTGGACCTGGTGCCGGGCGGCTCCTCGCTGGAGGAGGTGGTACGGCTCGCCCGCGAGATCGAGTCGGCCGGTGCGACGATCATCAACACCGGGATCGGCTGGCACGAGGCCCGCATCCCCACCATTGCCACGTCGGTACCGCGCGGCGCCTACACCTGGGTCACGGAGAAGGTGCGCGGGGCCGTCTCCGTGCCGCTGGTGACGAGCAACCGCATCAACACGCCCGAGGTCGCCGAGGAGATCCTCGGCTCGGGCCGGGCTGACATGGTGTCGATGGCCCGGCCGTTCCTCGCCGACCCCGACTTCGTCGCCAAGGCGGCCGAAGGCCGCGCCGACGCGATCAACACCTGCATCGGCTGCAACCAGGCGTGCCTGGACCACATCTTCAGCGGCAAGGTCACCTCCTGCCTGGTCAACCCGCGTGCCTGCCACGAGACCGAGCTGACCCTGTCGCCGACCCGCACCGCGAAGCGGGTGGCGGTCGTGGGCGCCGGGCCCGCCGGCCTCGCGTGCGCCGTCTCGGCCTCCGAGCGCGGGCACCGAGTGACGCTGTTCGACGCGGCCGAGGAGATCGGCGGCCAGCTGAACGTGGCGCGCAGGGTCCCCGGCAAGGAGGAGTTCGACGAGACGCTGCGCTACTTCCGTACCCGGCTGCGGGAGGAGAAGGTCGAACTCCGGCTCGGCACACGGGTCACGGCGGGCACGCTCAGCGGTTTCGACGAGGTCGTCCTCGCCACCGGTGTCACCCCCCGCTCCCCCGCGATACCGGGTCAGGACCACCCCAGTGTGGTCGGTTACCTCGATGTCCTGCGCGACGGGGCGCCGGTCGGCGAACGGGTCGCGATCATCGGGGCGGGCGGCATCGGCTTCGACGTCGCCGAGTTCCTGACCGACCCGGGCGAAGGGGCGAGCCGCGACCCCGAGGTGTTCTTCCGGCGGTGGGGCGTCGACACCGGCTACCGCGAACGCGGCGGGCTCCGCGCCCCGGAGCGCCCGAAGACCCCCCGGACCGTCCACCTGATCCAGCGCAGGTCCGGCAAGGTCGGCGCGGGGCTGGGGAAGACGACCGGCTGGATCCACCGCACCGAGCTGCGGCACCGCGGCGTCACGACGATCGCGGGCGCCGCCTACGACCGGATCGACGACGAGGGCCTGCACCTCACCGTCGGCGGCGAGCAGCACGTCCTGCCGGTCGACACGATCGTGGTCTGCGCGGGGCAGGAGCCGCGCCGCGACCTGTACGAGGATCTGCTCGCCGCAGGCCGTACGGCGCATCTCATCGGCGGCGCCGACGTGGCGGCCGAACTGGACGCCAAGCGGGCGATCCGCCAGGGCACGGAGCTCGCGGCCTCGCTGTGACGCACCGGCCTCGTGGCGCGGGACCGTCCCCTGCGCCACGGGGCCGCGGCCGGCCGTCCATAGGATGCACCCCATGTCACTCCCGCATGCGATTCTCACCGCCCTGCTCGAGAAGCCGTCCTCGGGGCTGGAGCTGACCCGCAGGTTCGACCGGTCGATCGGCTACTTCTGGTCCGCCACGCACCAGCAGATCTACCGGGAGCTGGGGAAGCTGGAGCAGGCCGGGCAGATCCGGGCGCTGCCGACGGAGCAGCGCGCCCGTGGCCGGAAGAAGGAGTACGAGGTGCTGCCGGCGGGCCGTGAGGCGCTCTCCGCATGGGTGGCCCGCTCCGAGGACCCCAAGCAGGTCCGGGATCCGCTGCTGCTGCGCATGCGGGCCGCGGCGGTCGTCGGAGCGCCCGGTCTGGATGCCGAGCTCCGCCGTCACCTGGGGCTGCATCGCCGGCAGCTGGCGGAGTACCTGGAGATCGAGGAGCGGGACTTCCCTCCCGGGCGGAACTCCGAGGAGGACCGGCTGCGCCACCTGGTGCTGCGCGGTGGCATCGATCTGGAGAACTTCTGGATCGGCTGGCTGACACGGGCCCTGGACCGGGACGAGAAGCCGGGTCGGTAGCAGATGGGGTGTTTCTGAACGTGCTGGTCGGGCGGGTGACGTCACGCCCCGCTGCACACCACAGGTCGGCCGGCATTTTCCGCGCGTTACGAGCCGCCCACCGGCGCCCGGCCCAGTTCGGGTCGCAGCGCCGTCGGGTCCATCGGTCCACGGCTCGCGATGACGACCCGTGACGACGATCCGGCCCCGGGCCCAGGCTCTCCCCCGGCCCGGCCGGCGGTGACCGGACCGGCGGCGGCCGAGGCCTCCGCCTGGGCACGGCTGAGCAGGATCACGCCCCGTACCGCCGCCGCCGTCCCGAGCAGGGCCAGGAACAGGCTGGTCGTCCCGCCCCGGAGGTGTTCGCCGAGCAGGGCCAGGCCGATGGCCGCCGCGGCCACGGGATTGGCGAGCGTGACGACCGCCAGCGGTGCGCCCAGGCCGCCCCGGTAGGCGGTCTGGGCGAGCAGCAGCCCGCTCATCGCGAACGCGGACACCAGCACCGCGACGACGACCAGGCGCCAGCTGAACAGCGGATGGGTGTGGTCGGTGACGGAGACGGTCAGGGTCTGGGTGAGGGCGGACGCGACTCCGGAAGTGATGCCCGACGCGGCGGCGTGCCGCAGTCCAGGACGTGCTCCCGGCCTGCTGAGTCCGGCGACGACGGCCATGGTCCCGGCCCCGACGGCCAGAGCCTCGGGCAGGCTGAGCGTCTCGTGCGGGGCGGCGCCGCCGACGGTCAACAGCAGGGCACCGAGACCGAGCAGGGTGAGGAACGTGCCGCGCCATTCGGTCCTGGTGACCCGGCGGCCGGCGGCCCTGGCGCCCAGCGGGACGGCGGCCACCAGGGTGAGGGCGCCGAGCGGCTGGACGAGGGTGAGCGGGCCGTACTTGAGCGCCGCGACATGCAGCAGCGCACCACCGGCGTTCAACGCGACCGCCGACCACCAGGCGCCTCGCCCGAGCAGCCGCAGCACCCCGGCATCCGGCTCGGTCCGCCCCGCGAGCCGGGCCTGCGCCACCGCCGCCGAGGCATAGGCCGCGGCGGAGACCAGCGACAGCACGACGGCGATCACGGTGGTATTCATCGCCGCGCTCCGGTCGGGGTGTACGTGGCCGGGGCTCCGGGCGCGGCGGCGTACGGCACGGCCGAAGGCGCGGCTTCGCCCGTCGTGGACGGCCACGGGAGACGGGATCGCACCGGATCCGCGCGCGGCAGCCGCAGTGCCGCGAAGGCCACCGCGAGCAGCGCCGAGACCACGATCGAGTCGAGCCAGTAGTGGTTGGCCGTGCCGACTATCACCAGCAGGGTGATGAGTGGATGAAGCAGCCACAGCCGGCGCCACCGCGTCCGGGTCGCCGCGATCAGCCCGACGGCGACCATCACCGCCCAGCCGAAGTGCAGCGAGGGCATCGCGGCGAACTGGTTCGCCATCGAGTCGGTCGCCGGAGTCTCCCCGTACACCGACGGTCCGTACACCTGGGCGGTGTCGACCAGTCCGGCGGCGGCGAGCAGCCGCGGCGGGGCGAGCGGGAAGAGCAGGTGGAGGGCGAGCGCCGCGCCGGTGAGTGCGGCGAGGATGCGGCGCGACCAGACGTAGTGACGCGGGCGGCGCCAGTACAGCCACACGAGGAAGAGCAGCGTGGCCGGGAAGTGCACGGTCGCGTAGTAGGTGTTCGCGAGACGGATCAGCGTCTCGTTGTGCAGCAGCAGGCTCTGCACGGCGCCCTCGCCGGGCAGGTGCACGGAGCGCTCGAAGTCCCAGACGTGTCCGGCGTTGCGATACGCCTCGTCCACATGACCGTTCGCGACCTGGCGGCCGAGCTTGTAGATCACGAAGAGTCCGACGACCAGAAGCAGTTCGCGGACGAGGGGCGGTCGGGCAGAACCGTCCGGCTCCCGATCTGCCGGCTCGCTACCGGCGTGCATCACCCGGTGCCCCTTTGCTGACGAAGCGGTGTTTCGGCGGCATGGTCCAGCCCACGCCGTATCGATACGCCAGTGTACCGATACGCGAACGTATCGGTACACACTCGTATCGGTACACTGGCGTATCGAAGGACCTCGTCGCCATTCCGCCGAGAGGGAAGCCCGATGTCGCCGCAGGAAGTCACCCAGGAACCGGCGCCCACGCCGCGCCGCTCGAAGATCACACCGGAGCGGGCCCAGGAGTTCTACGCGGCCGTGCTCGACATACTGAGAGAGTCCGGTTACGAGGCCCTCACCATGGAGGGCGTCGCCTCGCGGACCCGCTGCGGCAAGTCCACGCTCTACCGGCAGTGGGGCTCCAAGCCCGAACTGGTGGTCGCCGCACTCCACGGCACCCGGCAGGCCCTGCTTCCGTACATCGACACCGGCACCCTCGCGGGCGATCTGCACGAGGCGGCGCGGGCGATCGGTGCGGGCTCGGGACGCGACACCCCGCTGATGCACGCACTCGGCCATGCCGCGCTGCAGAGCCCCGAACTGCTGTGCGCGCTGCGTGAGGCACTGATCGCGCCGGCACTGGCGGCGATCGACGCCATGGTCCGGCGCGGCGCGGAGCGCGGCGAGATCCGGCCGGACAACCCGGCGGCGGAGTTCGTCTCCGCACAGCTCCTGGGCGTCGTGCGCGCCCGGCCGCTGGTGGAGGGAGAGAACGCGGACGAGGCCTATCTCACCCGCTTCGTGGACCACGCGATCCTGCCCTCACTCGGGCTGAGCGCCCCCGCGCAGTAGTCCCGCCAGTCGTGGGCCGTTGTCCGAGCGGATGGCGACGGCCCGCCGGCGCCGCACCGTGGGGACGGGGGCGGCGCACCATCCGGGCGGCCGGTGACCCCTCGGGGAGCCACCGGCCGCCCGCAGTTCTTCGCACCTGTTCCACCAAACAAACAGTTGGTAGATTGATCCGACCGTGCACGACGGAAGACGACGGGACGGACACATGAACATCGGCAATCCCATCGACTTCGCGGGGCGGGCCGTGATCGTCACCGGTGGCACGAAGGGCATCGGCGCCGTGATCGCCGAGGCGTTTCTCGCCGCCGGGGCGGACGTACTCGTCTGCGGTCGCGGCGATGCGCCCGAGCCTCCCGGGAGCGGCACCCGCCGGGCACACTTCCGCCCGGCCGACGTCCGCGACCCGGCGGCCGCCACAGCTCTGGTCGACGCGGCGATGGAACACTTCGGGCGACTGGACGTGCTCGTCAACAACGCGGGCGGCTCCCCGGACGCCGACGCGGCCACCGTGTCACCGCGTTTCGTCGAGAAGATCGTCGCCCTCAACCTCCTGGCCCCGTTCTATGTGTCACAGGCCGCCAACCGGGTCATGCGGGAGCAGAGCACCGGGGGCTCGATCGTCAACATAGGCAGCGTCTCGGCATACACCCCGCAGCCGGGCACGGCCGCGTACACGGCCGCCAAGGCCGGACTGCTCGCACTGACCCGGGCCCTGGCCCTGGAGTGGGCACCGAAGGTGCGCGTCAACCACATCACGACCGGACTCGTCCGCACGGAGAGTGCCACATCGGTCTACGGCGAGGACGGCGAAGCCGCACTGGCCGGCGTCATCCCGATGCGACGGATGGCGACGCCGGACGACGTGGCCCGCGCCTGCCTGTATCTGGCGGGCGACCTGGCCCCCTACGTCAACGGCGCCGATCTGGCGGTGCACGGCGGGGGCGAGGTGCCGGCCAGATTCCTCGCGACGGCGCGGGGCGCGTCGACGGAGGCGGGCGACCCCCCTTTCTCGTCGTCTTGAAGATAAACACGCCTCCCTTTATCGTCTTTGCGACGAGAAGAAGAGAGGGGCCTACATGGCCGACATCACCCGGCGCTTCGGCTGGCGCCATCTGCGCTCCGCACCCACCGCACACATCCGCCACCACAAGCGTGGCCGACTGGCCCACGACGGACCGGGGCTGAGCTTCTGGTACCGCTCACTGAGTGCCGCACTCTCGGAAGTCCCCGTGAACGACCGGGAGTTGGCCATGGCGTTCCACGCCCGTACGTCCGACTTCCAGGACGTCACCGTGCAGGCCACCGTGACGTACCGGATCAGCGACCCGGCCGAGGCCGCCGCCCGACTGGACTTCTCGATCGACCCGGACACCGGGGTCTGGCGCGGCGCCCCGCTGGAGCAGATAGCCACCCTGCTGACCGAGACCGCCCAGCAGCACACCCTCGACGTACTGGCCAGAACGGCACTGGCCGAAGCACTGGTCGACGGTGTCGCATCGGTACGCGACCGGGTCGCCGCAGGACTCGCCGCCGAACCGCGGCTGCCCGCCACCGGCATCGACGTGGTCGCGGTACGGGTGGTGGCCATCCGCCCCGAGGCCGAGGTGGAGCGCGCCCTGCGCACCCCCGCCCGCGAGCAGATCCAGCAGGAGGCCGACCGGGCCACCTACGAACGCCGCGCCGTGGCCGTGGAGCGGGAACGGGCCATCGCCGAGAACGAGCTCGCCAGCCAGATCGAACTGGCCCGCAGGGAGGAGCAACTGGTCGAGCAGCGCGGCACCAACACCCGCCGCGAGGCCGAGGAGCACGCGGCGGCCGACGGGGTACGCGCCGAGGCCGAGGCGGCACGCAAGGTGCGGCTGGCCCGCGCCGAGGCCGAAGCCGCCCGTGAGGTCGGCGCCGCGCGGGCCGAGTCCCAGGCGGCCTGGCTGCGGGTGCACGGCGAAGTGGGCGACGCGACCCTGCACGCCCTCGCGGCGACCAGGCTCGCCGAGAACCTGCCGCGCATCGACAGCCTCACCCTCTCCCCCGACGTGCTCACCGGCCTGCTCAGCAAGCTCGGCAGCACCGGCCCGGAGACCCGGGCATGAGCCTCGCCCCGCGCGCGGTCCTGGTCCACCGCACCACCGAGTACGAGGAGTTGCTGGCCCGGCACGGCACGCACGGACAGGCCGCCTTCTTCCTCTCCAGCCGCGGCCGGTCCATCGACGAGGTGGTCCGGCGGCACCGCCGGACCCAGCAGGCGCTCGCCGATGTCGCGGCAGCCGTGCCGCTCCAGTGGCGGCAGTCGCGGGTGGAGCGCGCGGACCTCGACCGCTTCCTGTTCGGGCCGGAGGACGTGGTGGCCGTCGTCGGACAGGACGGGCTGGTCGCCAACGCCGCCAAGTACCTCTCCGGCCAGCCCGTCGTGGGCATCGACACCGACCCCGGGCGCAATCCCGGCGTACTCGTCCGCCACCGGCCCCGCGACGCGGCCGCCCTGCTCCGGGCGGCCGCGTCTCCCGGCGGCACGGCGGACGAACTCACCATGGTCGAGGCGGTGGCCGACGACACCCAGCGCCTCCTCGCCCTCAACGAGATCTACCTCGGACCGCCCGGCCATCAGACCGCCCGCTACCGGCTCGGCCCGGACGCACCCGACGCCGCCGCCGAGCCGCAGGCCTCTTCCGGCGTCCTCGTCGGCACCGGCACCGGCGCCACGGGCTGGCTCCGCTCGCTGTGGCAGGAGCGCCGCAGCGAGCTCCGCCTCCCGGCGCCCACCGACCCGCGCCTCCTCTGGTTCGTCCGCGAGGCATGGCCCTCCCCCGCCACCGGCACCTCGCTGGTCGCCGGCGAACTGGGGCGCGGGCAGGGGCTGAGGCTCACCGTCGAGTCCGACCGGGTGGTGGTCTTCGGCGACGGAATGGAGACGGACGCCCTGGAACTGACATGGGGTCAGACGGTACGCCTCGGCATCTCGGCCACATCGCTGCGGCTGACCCTCTGACGCCCGGCCGACCCGTACGCGGGACGGCGGCTCGGTGGTCCGTAGGCTGCCCCGTACGACCGGAGTGCCTGCCTCACTCCCCCACCTTCGAGAAGTACAGGGAACACCATGAAGACCACGCCCACGGACACCTCTTCCCGCAACACCCGCCCACCCCAGGCACAGGCGGCACTCGGTGTGGGGGTGATCGTGCAGAACGACCGGGGACATGTCCTCCTCGGCAGGCACCACGGCGGGACCTGGGAGCTGCCGGGCGGCAAGGTCGACCCGAACCACGAGTCCATCGCCGAGGCCGCCGTCCGTGAGCTCCGGGAGGAAACGGGGCTGGAGGTCGACGCGGCGGACGTCCGCGTCTTCGCCATGCTCCACGACGTGGTCGGGGGGATCAACCGGGTGTCGATGGGCGCCGCGGTGAGCGTACGGTCGGCGAGCCCGCGGGTGACCGAGCCCCATCTGATCAGCACCTGGCAGTGGACCGGGCTCGATGCCCTGCCGGAACCGTTGTTCGGTCCCTCCGCCCAGGTGCTCGCGGCCTGGCGCCCCGATCTCTCGATCGAGCATCCGCCCGCGCACCGGCTGGCCATCGCGGGCGGCGCATAACCTTGCCCCATTAACCATTTGCCTAGCCGTTATAGGCAGAGTTAGCGTCCCGCGCATGAAGGCCGTGAGTGAGCAGGACATCCGCGCATCGTTCATCAACTGTTCCAAGGGGGAGGCCAAGCGCCTGCCGCTGCCGCGTGACCTCGAAGAGCAGCCCTGGGAGGATCTGGACTTCCTGGGCTGGCGAGATCTCTCCGCCCCCGGACGCAGCTACCTCGTCACCGAACACGCCGACGAGCTCATCGGCGTGACGCTCCGCTTCCCCTCCCGGCAGCGCGGCTTCCTCCATCGAAGCCTGTGCTCGCTGTGCCTCACCACACACCCGGGGAACGGCGTCTCGCTGATGACCGCCCGGAAGACCGGCGCCGCCGGACGCGAGGGCAATTCGGTCGGTCTGTACATCTGCACCGACCTCGCCTGTTCGCTGTACGTCCGGGGCAAGAAAGCCGCGGCGCCCGGCAGTCGGTTCAAGGAAAGCCTGACGCTGGAGGAACAGGTGGAGCGGACCATGACCAATCTCGACGCGTTCCTGGCCAAGCTCCGCGGCTGAGCCGGCCGGCTCGGTGCCGGCCTTCAGGCCGGGGCCTCGACGGTGAAGGTGACGGGCAGCCGTTCGGGGCCGCGCAGTGCTCCCGGTCGCCACCGCAGCTCCTCGGGCGGCACGGCCAGGGCGAGGTGGTGGAGGCGGCGCAGTGCGGTGCCGATGGCGATCTGCCCCTCCAGGCGGGCCAGCGGCGCCCCGAGGCAGTAGTGGATGCCGTGCCCGAACGCGAGGTGGGCATTGTGCTGACGGGAGATGTCCAGGCGTTCGGGGTCGGCGAAGTGGTCCGGGTCGCGGTCGGCGATGGCGGATGCGACGAGCACCGTCGCACCGCGCGGGATGTCCACGCCCGCGATGGTGACGTCCTCGCGCGCGAACCGGGCGATGCCGGGGTTGACCGGTCCGTCGTAGCGCAGGAACTCCTCGATGGCGCCCGGCAGCAGCGCCGGGTCCTCCCGCAGCATCCGCAGCTGGTCGGGGTGGGCGAGCAGCGCCGCGATGCCGCTGCCGATCAGGTTGACCGTGGTGACGTATCCGGCCACCAGCAGCAGGAAGGTCATGGCGATCAGCTCGTCCTCGTCCAGGCTCTGCTCCTCGTCCCGGGCGGTCACCAGTCCGCTGAGCAGGTCGTCCCCGGGCTGGTCCCGCTTGGCCCCGATGAGCCCGGTCAGGTACCCGCGCATGTGCCGCCAGGCCTCGTCCATCCGGGCCGGGTCCGGTGGCTCGGCCCCTCGCAGGACCAGGTCGTCGGTCCACCGCTGGAAATCGTGCCGGTCGGTGACGGGCACGCCGAGCAGTTCGCTGATCACAGTGACCGGGAGCGGCAGCGCGTAGCTTTCGACGAGGTCGGCGCGGCCGTCCGGCCCGATCCCGTCGAGCAGCCGGTCGGCGATCTCCTGGACGCGGGGCCGCAGCCCGGCCACCCTGTGAGCGGTGAACGCCTTGGACACCAGCCGGCGCAGCCGGGTGTGATCGGGGGGATCGGTGCGGAGCATGCTGCGCAGTGCGGACTCACGGTCCGTGGCGGGCAGCCGCTCGATGAGCCGGGGATCCGAAGCATCGCGGACGTCGCTGCTCAGCCGTGGGTCGGACAGCGCCGCGAGGCCGTCCTCGTACCGTGTGACCAGCCATGCTTCCAGGCCGCCGGCGATGATGGCACGCCGTACCGGGCCGTCCTCGCGCAGTTGCCGGTAGACGGGAAAGGGGTCCGCCACGAAGGCCGGATCGGCGTAGGGAAGAAGGACCGGCTGCTGGCTCATCGTGCCTCCCGGAGACCACCGCACGTCTTCGCGCGGTTTCGCACTCTCGGAACCATTTGTGCATGGTTCCGTTCCAGCGTAGTGCTCCCGGAGGCCCGAGGCGGCCTTGACCCGCGCGGTCAGGGCGCCGGTTCGCCTGGCCCGTGGCGCCGGGTCTGCAGCAGTACCGCCGCCTCTTCGCCTCCCGGGCAAGGAACTCGTCCGCGGTGCGCCGGAAGCCGGTCGATCGCACCACGGCGGCACTCGGGGCGTTTCCGGCCTCGACCGCCGTCGGCAACTCGGTGCGGGAAGAGACAGGTTGGACTGCGTCGGTACGGTGGGGGGAAGTTGTCCCTCGGTTCCGGGAAACGAACAAGAGGCCGTATCGGAGAATTTCCGATACGGCCTCTTGTTCACGACTCTCACGAGTCGGGACGACAGGATTTGAACCTGCGACCCCTTGACCCCCAGTCAAGTGCGCTACCAAGCTGCGCCACGTCCCGATGCGCTTCCTCCCGGTGTTGCCGGGCGGCTTCGCGGGACAAACATTACCTCACTCCGAGGCCCGGATCGACGCCCGTGCCTGGTGGGCGCGGTTCGCCAGGGATTCCGCACCGCATGCGGTGGCCAGTTTGTGTGCCCTGGCGAGTTCGCGCGGGGAGCCGATCGCGATGCCGTAGTCGACGAGGGCCAGCGCGTGTTCGTACGCGGACGGGGACGCCTCCAGGTGGCGGACCGACTCGGCCAGCAGGTGGACGGCGTCCTCGGGAGCGGCGAAGAGGGAGACGCACCGCAGGGCCTCGCCGATCGCGGTGTCCGTACCGAGGCGCTCGGCGTGCACCCGGGCGGAGATGGCGAGTTGTTCGGCGCGGGCCGGGTCCTCCTCGGCCAGGGCGCGGGCGAGGTCCCCGGCCCAGGGAGCCCACACCCCGTTGAACCTGCCGCGGGGTTCGAGGGACTGGCCCGCCGCTTCGAGTTCGGCGATCGCTTCCTTCGTACGGCCTTCGGCCAGGAGCAGTCGGCCGCGTACGCACGGGCCGTCGGGCAGCACCATCGCGCTGGGGTAGGGCGCGCCGAAGGCGTAGCGGTCGGCGATCTCGCGGGCCTCGGTGACACGTCCGCTGCCGACCCGGTCGGCGAGGCGCAGCCCTTCGCGCAGGAAGCCCTCGGCCTCGGCCAGCCGGCCGCGACGGCGGTGCACCAGTCCGAGCAGGGTGTGCGCGAACGCGAGGTGCGCGCCGCTCCAGCCGGAGATCTCGAAGGCACGGACGGCCTCGCCGAAGAGTTCCTCGGCCCGGTCGAGCTGGTCGGTGAAGGCGTAGGTGATGCCGACGAGGGTCGGCAGCTCGAAGCCCCACTCCGTATCGGTCCAGCCGAGCCCCCGGGCGGGGTGGCCGTCGACCAGGGCTCGTTCGCAGAGGTCGACGACGAGCTGGGAGTTCTCGCCGCGCAGCATGGCGTCGAAGGCGCGGAGCGTGAGCAGGGCGCGCTCGGCGTTGTCACGGCCGTGCAGATGGTCGGCGTTCCGTGCGAGGCGGGCTGAGCGCCCCGGGCCGTCCTCCTCGCCGGCCTGCATGCCCTCCCAGAGGAAGTGGGCGGCCTGGAGCCGCATCAGGCCGGGGCCGGGAGCGGTGCGTGCGACCTCCGCGGCGAGGGCGCTCGCCGCTTCCTTGAGCTGGTTGTTGTGTGAATGCGCGGCCGCGAGCCGGTAGGTGGCGTCGACCCGCTGGTCGCCGTCGAGTCCGGGCATGTCGAGGGCGTCGCGCAGATGCTGGACGGTGGTCGCCGGGGAGCTGAGCAGGGTGGCGCAGCCCAGTTCGTACAGCAGGGTGGCCTTCACGCGCTGGCGCGGTGGTTCCTGCAGGGCGCGCTCGAGGCAGCGGCGGGCGGCCTCCGGGGCACCGACGGCGAGGTGCTGTTTGGCCGCCTCGCGGAGCTGCTCGACCAGTTCCTGGTCGTCGTCCGGGTGCACTTCGAGCAGGTGCCGGGAGGCCGCGGCGGGGCCGAGTCCGGCGCGGGTGATCGCCCAGGCCGCCCGGCCGTGCATCGCCGTGCGGGTGGCCGGCGGGATGGACCGGTAGACCGCGCTCGCGATGAGCGGGTGGACGAATTCCAGCGGGTCGAAGCCGGTGACGATGCGGGCTTCGCGCAACCGTGCCGTACAGTCGGCGGCCTCGGCCGGGCTCATTCCGGCCAGTGTGGCCGCGAGGTCCTGGGAGATGTCCGTACCGAGGACGGCGGCGGCCCAGGCGAAGCGGGTGGCGTTGGTGCCGAGCCGTTCGAGGCGGGCGACGAGGCCGCTGCCGCGCGCCGAGGCGCCGAGTTCGCGCAGCAGCCCGGCCGACTCCTCCAGCGGCGCCAGCTCGCGGTCCTGCACCTTGGCGACGAGCTCGACCGCCTCGTAGGGGTTGCCGCCGGTGACGGCCCACACCTCGCGGCAGAACGGGTCGTCGGCGTGTTCGCCGAGGGCCGCGCGGACCAGTTCGGCGGTGGCGTCCGGGGTGAGTGCGCGCAGCGCGACCCGGACCTGGGACGGGTGGGCGCTGCCCG
Source organism: Streptomyces gelaticus (assembly GCF_014649535.1). Classification (GTDB taxonomy): domain Bacteria; phylum Actinomycetota; class Actinomycetes; order Streptomycetales; family Streptomycetaceae; genus Streptomyces; species Streptomyces gelaticus. The sequence continues at coordinate 335,443 of NZ_BMTF01000001.1, read as the reverse complement.
GCCCGCTCTCCTTCTGGCGCGCGGCCAGTTCCTCCGGGCGGTGCGCCTGCACGACCAGGACGGGGAGTTCGCCGAGGCGGGCGGTGAACGAGGCGAGCCAGGCCAGGGATTCGCCGTCCGCCCAGTGCGCGTCGTCGATGATGAGCAGCAGCGGACGGTGGCTCAGCCGGGACGCGATCCGGGCGACGACGAAGTCGAGACCGTCGCGCACACCTTGCGGGTCCGGCTGCGGGCCCGTCGGTTCGGCCAGCCCGAGGGCCGGCGCGGCGATCTCGTACCAGGACCCGAACAGGGCCCGCACCTCGTCGGGCGGGAATCGGTCGAGCGCGGGCTGCAGCAGCTGGCGTACGACGTGGAACGGCACCGATGTGACCGTCTCGCCGCCCCGTGCGGACCAGATCGTGCAGCGGTCGGCGGCGATCGACTGGATCTCGCCGAGCAGTGCTGTCTTGCCGATGCCTGCCTCGCCGCTGAAGATCAGCAGCCCGCCGACGGCCTGGGCGCCGCAAAGGGCGTCCACGGCTTGTGTGGCGGCAGCGAGTTCCGGTTCGCGCTCGTACAGCGGCCGGGACGGCTTCATGCCTACCCTCCCCAGGGTGGTGCGGATGGCTTCGACACTAGTCGTGTCCAGGGGTCCACGGACAGTGCTTCGGACAGTTCACCGCAGGTGCGGGGCACAATCGTGGAGTGGACGAGACGCGCAGGGACCGCGACACCGAGGGCAGGGCACGCAACGCACGCCCGCGTGACGGGCTGGGGCGTCCCCTGCCGTACGGGGCTCCGGGGGTCGAGCGCCAGCCGGAGGGGGTGGTCCGCACCCCCGAGGAGACCGTGCGGGAGGCGCAGCGGCTGCTGGATGCAGGGATGCCGTTCCACGCGCACGAGGTGTTCGAGGACGCGTGGAAGTCCGGGCCGGTGGCGGAGCGGGAGTTGTGGCGCGGGCTCGCGCAGCTGGCCGTGGGGCTGACCCACGCGGCCCGGGGCAACGCGACGGGCGGGGCGCGGCTGTTGCGGCGCGGCGCGGCGGCGCTCGCCGCCTCCGCCGGTCTGCGGCCGTACGGGATCGGCGTCGACGGACTGATCGGCTGGGCCGAGGAGCTGGCCGGACGGGTGGCGGCGGGGCAGGCCGCGGACGCCAGGGTTGCGGCCGGTGGACGGACGGCAGGGGCCGAGCCCGTCGACGCGGCCGCCGAGGCACCGTGTCTGCGGCCCCCGGGTCCGTGACCCGGACCGGTCCCCGGGCGGTCCGGTGCGGGGGTCGGGATGTGGCCGGGCACGCGTCGGACCCGCGCCACATTCGCCGCCCATCACCCGGAGCGGTGAACAGGGCGGTCCGCAGCCATTACGATCGCGCGTCATGAGCACTTCTGACCAGGACCAGGCCGTGGACACCCCGATACCCGTCCCGGAGGCCGGCCCCGAGGCCGTGGCGGGGACGGACTCCGAGGCGGCCGACGGTGCTGCCGGGGCCCGGAAGCTGACACCGCGCCAGGCGAGACGGCTGCGCGTGGTCCTCTCGTCGGTCGGCATGGCGGCGATGGCGGTGGTCCTCGCGCTGCGGATCGCCAGCCGGTCCTCCGTCCTGGTGGTCGGGGTGTACGGGCTCGCGCTCATCCTGTGCGGGATCGTGATCGAGCTCAGCCGCAACGGCCGTACCCGGCTCGGCAGTTGGCTGCTGGCCTTCGGCCTGGTCGCGGCGATCGGATCGGACTGGCTGCTCATTCCCTGACGTACGGTCAGCTCACCGTGACCCGTACGGTCCCGCCGCGTGGATCGACCCGGTCCACCCAGCCGGCGCGCAGATGGAACGCGTGGCCCGGCACCGCGGGCAGCAGCAGTCGCTGCCGGTGGAGCTCCCGGCCGTCCTGTCGGACGAGGAGCAGCGGCGAGAGGAGCCTCCGGTCGGTGCGCAGGGTGAAACGGCCACCGAGCGGGAGGCCGCCGTCGGGGCCGATGAGGTTGGGTGCGATCCACCGCAGGGGGGATTCGACCGCGATGGCCGGCCGCCCGATGGGCCAGGACCCCGTTGCCAGGTGATGCAGTACGGGTGCGGCGACGGCCCGGCCTTCGGCGAGCGCGACGCCCGCGCTCTCCACGCCGTGCAGCAGATTGCCGACGGCGAAGACTCCGGTCCCGGTCGTGCGGTGGTCGGCGTCGTACGCGGGGCCGCGGGTGCCGCGGTCGAGAAGGACGCCGCCGCGGCGGGCCAGTTCGTGGTCGGGGATCCAGTCGCCGGTGAACACGACGGTGTCGCAGCGCAGGGTCGCGGTCCGGCCGTCGTGGTGGCGTACCCGGACGCCGGTGAGCCGTTCCCGGCCGGTCAGCGCGGCGACGGTGGTGCGGCCGAGGACCGGGGTGCGGTCGCCGGGCCGGGTCAGGGCCGTGAGCCGGGGAACCGGCTGGTCGGTGACCATGGCGACGACGTCCAGGCCGGCGACGCGCAGGGTGTCGGCCGCGGCACGGCTGACGGGTTCGTTGCCGATGACGACCGCACGGCTGCCGATCCGCTGCCGGTACAGGTGGACGGCCTGCTGGAGTTCGCCGGTGGTGTAGACGCCGGGTGGGCGGCTGCCGGGGACCAGGCGTGCGCTGCGGGGGCGTTCGCGGGCGCCGGTGGCGAGGACGACCGCGCGGGCAGTGATCCGTTCGAGGCCGGTGGGCGCGGTGGTGTCCACGGTCAGCCCTCCGGCCCAGCCGGTGACGGTGACGCCGGTGCGCAGGGTGGCTCCGGCGCGCACGGCGGCGGCCACGCAGCCGCGGGCGTACGCGGGTCCGGTCGTCCCTCCCCCGATGGCACGGCCGCCGAATCCGCCGTGATGACAGTGGCGGGGAATGCCGCCCGCGGTCTGTTCGCGTTCCAGGATCTCGACCCGGCCCGCCCCGGACGCGGCGAGTTCGGCCCCGGCGCCGAGGCCGGCCGGGCCGCCCCCGACGATCAGCACGTCGACGGTGCGCTCGCGGCGGGTCATGAGCGGGCCTCCTCGAACAGCGCGCGGACCGCGGCCCCGCAGTAGAAGCCCTGGCACCTGCCGTTCCCGGCTCTCGTCCTGCGCCGCAGGCCGTCCGGGGAGTGCGGCGGCACCGTACCGGCCAGGGCGTCCCTGATCTCGCCGGCGGAGACCCGTTCGCAGTGGCAGACCAGCGTGCCGTATGCGGGGTCCGCCGCGATGCGTCCGGCGTCCTGGTACGGGCGCGGGCGCGGGAAGGCCTCGCCGAGGTTGGGCATGGTGACGGGCGGCAGTTCGGACGGTGTGCCGAGGTCGAGGCCCGAGTCGCCGAGCAGTTCCGTGACATGGGCGGCGATGGCCATGGAGGCGGTGAGCCCGGTGGAGCGGATGCCGCCGACGGCGACGTACCGCTTCTCGGGCCGGGACCGGATGCGGTAGTCCTCCTGGCCGGTCGCGGCGCGCAGTCCGGCGTAGACGGCGGTGACTTCCTCGTCGAGCAGTTCCGGCAGGATGCGACGGCCCTTCTCGCGCAGCAGGGCGATCGCGTCGGCGGTCGATCCGGTGGCGGTCTTGTCGTCGAGGTCCTCGGCGGTGGGGCCGAGCAGCACATTGCCGAAGACGGTCGGTGCGACCAGTACGCCCTTGCCCGCGGCGGTGGGCACCGGGAGCAGGATGTGGCCCACGAGGTCGCGGGCGAGCTTGTCGAAGACGATGAGCTGGCCGCGGCGCGGGGTGACGGTGAAGTCGTCGTGGCCGAGTTCCCGGTCGAGTTCGTCGGCGTACAGCCCGGCGGCGTTGATGAGATGGCGGGTGTGCAGCGTTCCCCGGGTGGTGGTGAGGGTGTGGACGTCGTCGCCGCTGTCGATGTGCCGCACGCGGCAGTTGAGGTGCAGATGGACTCCGGCGCGCACGGCCTGGGTGGCGTAGGCCAGCGGCGTCGTCCAGGGGCAGATGATGCTCTCGTCGGGGATTTCGAGCGCGCCGAGGGCGCCGGGGCCCAAATGGGGTTCACGGGCGCGCAGTTCACCGGCGTCCAGGAGGCGTGCCGCGTGGTATTCGTTCCGTTCGGCCTTGGCCAGCAGGGCGGGGAGTGCGGCCAGTTGCTCTTCGTCCCAGGCGACGAGCAGGGCTCCGACGCGTTCGACGGGGATTCCGGTCTCGGCCGCATAGGCGCGGAGTCTGTGCTGCCCTTCACGTACCAGCCGGGCTTCCAGCGAGCCGGGTACGGCGTCGAAACCGGTGTGCAGGATGGCGGTGTTGGCCTTCGAGGTGCCGTTGCCGATGTCGTCGGAGGCGTCGAGGAGCGCGGTGCGCAGCCGATAACGGGCCAGTTCGCGGGCGATGGCGGCGCCGACGACGCCCGCGCCGACGACGGTCACGTCGTAGACCGGGGCGCCGGTCCCGTCGCCCGGCCGGGTCCCGGACAGGCCGACGGCCGTCAGTGCGCCGGATGTGGTGATCGTGGGGTGCATCGTGTGGCTCTCGTACGTCTCAGGCCTGGTCCAGCAGGGTCTGCACGGCGGTCCGGAATCCGGCGCGCCGTTCGGCGGCCTCGTCGGCGCCGATCCGTGGTTCGTACACGGCGGTGGGTTTCCAGTCGGGCACGGCCTGCCGGAGCGGGAGCCGCGCGTCGAGGCCGAGCCGGGCGACTGCTCCGACGCCGAGCGCGGTGACATCGGGCAGGGCGGACACCTCGACGGGCCGTTGCAGCAGGTCGGCCTGGGTCTGCATGAGCAGTGCCGAGCGGGTCAGGCCGCCGTCGACGCGGAGCGCGGTCAACGGCGAGCCGAGGTCGGTCGCGGCGGCTTCGGTGAGCTCGACGACCTGTGCGGCGATGCCTTCGCACAGCGCGCGCACCAGATGGCCCGCGGTGGTGCCGAGGCCGAGACCGGTCACCGATCCGCGCAGATCGCCGCGCCACCAGGGTGCGGCGAGTCCGGCGAGTGCCGGTACGAAGGTGACGCCTCCGGAATCGGGGACGGTCGCGCCGACGGGGTCGAGGTCCGCCGCGCCGGAGATCACTCCCAGGCCGGCCAGCCAGTCGACGGCGGACGCCGCGGTGTAGACCTGCCCGTCGAGGCAGTAGCTGGTACGGCCGCCGAGCCGCCAGGCGACGCAGCTGACCAGTCCGGTGGAGCCGCGGCGCGGGGCGGGCCCGGTCTGGGCGAGCAGGAAGGCGCCCGTCCCGTAGGTGCATTTGGCGTTTCCGGGGTCCAGTGCGTTCTGCGCGAGCAGGGCGGCCTGCTGGTCCACGAGCAGCCCGGTCAGCGGGAGTTCACCGCCGAAGGCGGTCGTCGTACCGACCGTGCTGTCGCAGTCGACAACATCCGGCAGCCGTTCGCCACCCAGGCCGAAGACCTCCAGGGCCCGCGGTGACCAGCCTGCCCGGTCCAGGTCGAGCAGCTGGGTACGTCCGGCCGTCGCGGCGTCCGTGACGAAGGCCCCGGTCAGCTGGTGCACGAGCCAGGAGTCGGTGGTGGTGACGACGCCTTCGCGGGTCAGTTCCCGGCGGATCCAGGCCATCTTCGGCGCGGCGAAGTACGGATCGAGGGGAAGCCCGGTGAGGTGTTTCAACTCTTCGTCGTACGGAGCGAGTTCGGCGCAGATCGGGGAGGAGCGGCGGTCCTGCCAGACGATCGCATCGGTGAGCGGCCGACCGGTGTCCGGGTCCCAGGCGAGCACGGTCTCGCCCTGGTTGGCGAGGCCGACCGCCGAAACCGGTTCGGCGGCTTCCCGCAGGGCTCGGCGGCCCGCTTCGAGAACCGAGCCGAGCAGTTCGGCGGGGTCCGCCTCGACCGCGCCCCCGGCTTCGTGCCGGGTCTTCACCGGAACGGAAGCGGAGCCGATCACGCCGCGCTCGGGGCAGATCACCAGCGCCTTCGTCCCCGACGTACCCTGGTCCACGGCGAGTACCGGGCCTGTCATCGACTCTCCAGCGGTGCGGAAGCTCTGCGGCTTGAACGGAATCGTGATCACTGAACTCGCCGCCCAGAGTGGTGCAGACCACCGCGTACGTCAAGGGCCGCCTCGGACACGACCGGAACAACCGGTACATCCTTCAACGTCCGGGTGAATCATCGGACTTGAGTAAGATCCGCGAATCGGTCCGGAGTTCGGAGTGACTGGCCTTACACTCACCGCCGAGCAACAACCGGACGCTTTCGAGCAGTTCGTCTTTCAACAGCTGCTTCACCCCCCACGTCCTTGAGGATTGATGAGACCGAAACCCTGCCCCGAACCCCGACTCACCGGATACCCGGCCGTCCGCATCTGCACCGGTTCCATGTCACCACCGGGTTGCGTGCCGTGCTGAGAAGAACTTCCGACTGTCGCATGCCGGCCTGTGACACGGGGGCAGGGCGAGTTCATGGCCAACAGTGATTTCCGGCCGGTCTATCACCCGGCCGGCCATGACAACGACCTCCGGGTCGCGTTACAGGACCTGCGCACCGGACGCTGGATGTCCATGCGGACTCTGCTGGAGAGCACACCGGACTGGACCCTGTGGACCCAGCGCACCCAGGTGCTGGGGGCCGTTGCCGCCGGTTCGGACGCCGTGCAGGCCTGGCTGGCCGAGGACCCCCGGAGCATCGCGGCCACGGTGATGCAGGCGCGCGTCGTCGTCGAGCGGGCGGTGCGCGCCCACCGCGAGGGCCATCACCGGGCACAGGAGTTGTGGCAGGAGGCCTGGCAGGCCTGCCGCACGGCCGCGAACGCCTCGCCCTCGGACCCGGTGCCCTGGGTCTGCCTGCTGGCCCTGTCCCAACTGGACGAGCGCCAGCAACTGGAGGAGCACCGCTTGCACCCGCCGGGGCCGATGCTCTTCCCCGGTCCGTGGGGACTGCTCGCCGAGGCCGACAGACGCGATCCGTGCAATCGCGAGGCCTATCACCGGATGCTCCAGTTCGTCTATGCACGAAAAGCCGGCGGATCCCTCTCCGAGGCGTTCAACTTCGTGCAGTGGGCGGCGTCTTCGGCTCCGGACGGCTCCGCGCTGCACGTACTGCCCCTGTACGTACGGGTCGAGCGCTACCGCCGCGAGCAGGGCCACGAGAAGGCCCTGGACCTGCACTGGGTCACCGAGGACGCGGAACGGGACGCGGCCCGTGCGCTGGAGCTCTGGTTCCGCCGTACGGCACCGGTCTCGCACTCCCTGCTCGATCTCAACCACCTGGCCCACGCCCTGTGGGGAGCCCTCCAATTCGCTGAGGCCGCAGCGGTGTTCGAGGAACTCGGCCCGTACTTCACCTCGGTTCCATGGGTGTACCGCACGCGCGGCCGCAAGGGCCCGGGAGACGCCGAGGACGTCTTCCTGCGCGCCCGCAGCCGCTGCCTCTCGGCACCCCGCACCCCCGGACGGGGGCCGCACCGCTGAGCGAGGGCCGCGCCGCCGTGCCTCCTCCCGTCCCGAACCGATCCCGACCGTCCCTTTTCCATCCCGCTCACGGAGGTTTTCCCGATGTCCATATCCACCCCGACCCAGTCGGGTGCGGAGGCAACCCCGCCGAAGGACGAGGAGGAGCGGCTGCGCGAACTCGGCTACCAGCCGGTGCTCGCCCGCCGCATGGGGGGCTTCGGCAACTTCGCCATCAGCTTCTCCGTCATCTCGATCCTGTCCGGCTGCATGACCCTGTACGGCTTCGGCATGTCGACCGGTGGTCCGGCCGTGATGCTCTGGGGCTGGGCCGGTGTCGGGCTCTTCGTGCTCTGTGTCGGCATGGCGCTCGCCGAGGTGACCAGCGCCTACCCGACCTCGGGAGCGCTGTACTACATGGCCGACCGGCTCGGTGGCCGCAAGTGGGGCTGGTACACCGGCTGGCTGAATCTGCTGGGTCTGCTGGGCGCGATCGCGGGCATCGACTACGGTGCGGCACTGTTCACCGGTGCGCTGATGAATCTGCAGTGGGGATTCACTCCCACACCGGGCAAGACAATGATCATCTTTGTCTGCATCCTGCTGCTGCACGCCGTGCTGAACCTCTTCGGTGTCCGCCTCGTCAGCGTGCTCAACTCGATCAGTGTGTGGTGGCACCTCGCCGGTGTCGCGGTGATCGTCGCCGTGCTCGCGATCGTCCCCTCACACCACCAGTCGCCGTCGTTCGTCTTCACCGAGTTCGTCAATGACACGGGCTGGCACAACCCGTTGTATGTGGCGGCGATCGGCCTGCTCCTCGCGCAATACACCTTCTGCGGCTACGACGCCTCCGCGCATCTTTCGGAGGAGACGTCCAATGCCTCGGTGACGGCCGCCAAGGGCATCGTCCGCGCGATCTGGGCCTCCTGGGTCGCCGGTTTCGTACTGCTCGCCGGGCTGACCTTCGCGATCCAGGACTACGCGGGCGCCCAGAACAGCGCCACCGGTGTGCCACCGGCCCAGATCATGATCGACGCGCTGGGCACCTCCGGAGCCACTGCCCTGCTCCTGATCGTCATCGCGGCGCAGCTGTTCTGCGGCAACGCCGAGGTCGCCGCCGCCAGCCGGATGGTGTTCGCGTTCAGCCGTGACAACGCACTGCCGGGCTCGGCGCTGTGGCACAAGGTGAGCGCGCGCACCCAGACACCCGTCAACGCGGTGTGGCTGTCGGTCGTCGTCGCGGGAGCGCTCGCGCTGCCGTCGCTGTACTCCGCCACCGCATACGGTGCGGTGACCGCGATCAATGTCATCGGCATCACGCCCGCGTATGCGATCCCGATCTTCCTGAAGCTGCGCTCCGGCAGCCGGTTCGAGCGCGGGCCCTGGCACCTGGGCCGCTGGAGCAAGCCGATCGGCTGGATCGCCGTCGTGTGGGTCGCCTTCGTGACCGTGCTGTTCCTGCTCCCGCAGTCGTCCCCGGTGACGGTCGACTCGATGAACTACGCGTCGATCGCGCTGATCGCAGTGCTGGTCCTGGCCACCGTGTGGTGGTTCGTCGCCCGGCGTTCGTACAGCACGCCCTCGGCGTACGGCAACGCGCGCGAGCAGGCCGAGATCGAGGAAGGCATCGTCTGACCCGGCTCGTCCCCCCGGCCCTCTCGGAACGGCCCTGGTGCCAGGGCCGTTCCGGGAGGGCCGAGTGCGTGAAAAGCCCCCTCACGACCACCAGAGGCCAACTGCCGAGGGGAGAGCTGGAGTTCGCCGGTTGCGTAGAGCACGAAGAGCGCGTCGGCGACCCCGCTGAGGGCTGCCGCCAGGGATACGGAGGCGAAGACGAGAACCTGAAGAACGGTGAGGAGCTCGGTCGGGGCGCGCAGCCGTGCCCGGTCGACCGGCACGCCGGCGAACGGGCCGCGCAGCGCGCCCGGGAGGTAGCCCGTGGACATCCGGGGCCTATCGCTATGCTGCGACCCGAACGCTCACCGGAAGCGTTCAAACGAACAACGCGCGGCGGTACGGCGAGGGGGCCAGCAGCATGCGGGAGCCGGTGGAACTCAGGCGTCAGCGAATCCTGTCGGTGGTGGAATCGCGCGGCGCCGTCAAGGTGAGCGTGCTCGCGGCCGAGCTGGACGTCTCGGTGGTCACGGTCCGCCGGGACGTCGAGGAGCTGGCCCGGGTCGGGCGGCTGCGCCGCGGGCACGGGGTGGCCCGGCCGATACGGGACCCGGTGCCGCCCTCCGCCGTCCCGGTACCCCGCGGCGAGGAGGCGGCCGAGGACGCCGGCGCGGTCGCCCTGGTCGTCCCGGAGCGGCATTCGTACCTGTACGAGACGCTGCACGGCGCCCGGTCCGTCCTGGAGGATTCCGGGATACGGATCGCCCTGCACATCGCGCCCCCGTCACCCGGCGCCGAACGTCCGCTGGTGGAGCGGGCGCTGGCGGACGGGGCGCGCGGGCTGCTGATCGCGCCGCGCTGGCCCAGCGCCCGCTCGGAGGAGCTGGACTACGGCTGGCTCGCCGACGTGGGGGTGCCGACCGTACTGATGGAGCGGCGGCCCCGGCCGGGCAGCGCACTGCACGCACTGGACTCCGTCTGTTCCGATCACTGGTACGGGACACATCTCGCCGTGGACCATCTGGTGTCGCTGGGACACCGCCGCATCGTGCTGGCCGCCCGGGACGACAGCCCGACGGCGCGCAGCATCCGTGCGGCGTTCGCCGAGATCGCGGCGGCCCGTCCGGAGGTGGAGGACTGGACGGTGGTGCTGAGCTCGCCGGAGGCCGCGGCGGAACCTCGCGGATCCGCTCCGGCGGCCGACGGCCGGGCGGCTCTCGACCTCGCCGCGCTGCTGCGGGAACGGGGCGCCACGGGGGCCGTGCTGCACGGCGACGTGGATGCGCTGATGCTGGTACAGCGACTGGCGGAGAGCGGTGTCGAGGTTCCCCGGGACTGCTCGGTGGTGGCGTACGACGATGTGGTCGCGGCCCTCGGCAGCACGCCGCTGACGGCGGTGGCACCGCCGAAGGCGGAGATCGGCCGGGCCGCCGCCGAGCTGCTGCTCCGCCGGCTGTCCGCGGCCTTCGGGGACGGCGGTCCGGTGCGCCGGACCGAGCTGCTGCCCACGCTCGAGGTGCGCGGATCGGCACAGGGGCCACCACTCCCCAGGAATTGATCGTTTGACCGCTTTGATTTTCTTCCGAGCGATCTATTGACCAGTGTCGATCAGCCGATCAGGATTCCCCGTGAGCCGATTGAGAAGCCGCGGGAGGAGCACATGGCCGGTCGACAGAGCCGTCGGTCCGTGCCGGCCCCGATCGCCGCCCTACCGTCGGCCGGTGCGCTCGGCGCCCGCGCCCGCGCCCGCGTCGGCGTCGGCCACGGACCGTCCGGGCCGTGCCGACCGAGCCGCCGCTTCGCCTCGTACTGGCAGCGGATGATCGACCGGGACCTGGTCGTGGTGAGCACGGTCGGCAGCCGGCGGTACGACGTCCGGCTCGGCACCCGCGGCGGATCCGCCTTCGCGGTCGCCTGACATGGAACAGCGCCGCCACCGTCTCACCCGCGTACTGCCCCGTCGTGATCACCGGTTCGCTGCTCGCGGTCCTGCCGTTGGTCCTCGCTCTCGCCCTGCTCCGGCGCTTCTGGACGTCGGGGCTCACCGCAGGCGCCGTGAAGTGACCGGTCCACCGCCCCCGTTCCCCACCAGGAGACAGATGCCCAGCACAGACCCCTCCTCCGCCGCCGCCCCCGCCGCCCGGAAGCGGCCACGCGCCGCCGTCGCCATGAAACCGGCCGCCGCGGACGCGCTCCTCGACGCCCGGTCCCGGGCCGCGCTCGACGCCGTGTGCGATCTCGCGCCGCTGCCCGCGATCGACGACTTCGGCACCGACCGGGCCAGCGCCGTACTGGCCGACGTCGAACTCCTGGTCACCGGCTGGGGCTGTCCCCCGCTCGACGCGGCCGCCCTGGATGCGACGCCGCACCTGCGCGCCGTCGTCCACACCGCGGGCAGCATCCGCGGACACATCACCGAGGCCTGCTGGGAACGCGGCATCGAGGTGTCGTCGGCGGCCGCCGCCAACGCGCTGCCGGTGGCCGAGTACACCGTCGCGATGATCCTGCTCTCCGGCAAACAAGTCCTGGAGCGGGCCCACGCCTACCGGACGCAGCGCCGCCGCGACAATTGGCTCGCCACCCCCGACCGGGTCGGGAACTACGGCCGCACCGTGGGCATTCTGTCCGCCTCCATGATCGGCCGACGCGTCATCGAGCTGCTGCGCCCCTACGCCCTGCCCGTACTGCTGCACGATCCGTACGTCGGTGACGAGGAGGCCGCCGCGCTCGGCGTCCGGCCCGTCGGCCTCGGTGAACTGTTCGCACAGAGCGATGTGGTGAGCGTCCACACCCCGCTGCTGCCGGCCACCCGCGGGCTGGTCAGCCGTGAACTGCTCACCTCGATGCGCCCGGACGGCGTGCTCATCAACACCGCGCGGGGCGCCGTCGTCGACCAGGACGCGCTCATCGACGTACTCCGGCAGAACCGGATCCGGGCGATCCTCGACGTCACCGATCCCGACACACTGCCCGCCGCACACCCCCTGTGGGACTGCGAGAACGCCCTGATCACCCCGCACCTCGCCGGGTCGCAGGGCAACGAGTTGCGGCGACTGGTCGATCTGGCGGCAGGCGAGGCAGGCCGCTGGGCCGCGGGCGACGGTTTCGCCCATCCCGTACGACGCGAAAGGCTGGCATTTCTCGCATGACCGCTCCCCACCCGAGCTCTCCGATCGAACTCCCCGCCGAGGACCGGGCGTTGAGCCCGCACACCGGCTACACCCGCGCGCACTGGGAGGCCGCTGCCGACGGGCTGCTCCGGGCCGCCTGGGAGTGGGCCACCCCGGGCGGCGCGCTGCTGGATCTGCCGGGCAGGCCGTCCGCGTCCGGAGTGCGCTCCGACGGTCTGGAGGGGTACGCGCGCACCTTCCTCGCCGCCGCCTTCAGGGTCGCGGGCGCGGACGGCAAGGACCCGCACGGCTGGCTCGACCGGTACGCCGACGGGCTCGCGGCCGGCACCCGCACCCCCGGCCGCGAGGACGCCGAGTCCTGGCCGCTGATCCGCGACCACTCCGTCTTCGGCCAGCCCATGGTCGAGTCCGCCTCGGTCGCCATCGGTCTGCGGCTGACCCGGCCGTGGCTCTGGGACCGGCTGGACGCCGGGGTGCAGGACCGTACCGAGGAGTGGCTGCGCGACGCGCTGACGCACGTCCCCTCCCCCAACAACTGGTACCTCTTCCCCTACTCCGTGGCCGGGTTCCTGGAGTCCGTGGGCCGTGGTGACGCCCGGACCGCACGGGCGAAGCAGCGGGCCCTGGAACTGCTGGAGGGCTGGTACCGGGGCGACGGCTGGTACGCGGACGGCGACGGCCGCGCCTTCGACCACTACAACGGCTGGGCGCTGCACCTCTACCCGATGCTGGACGCGCATCTGTCGGGCGACGCGGAACTGTCCGCGCACTACGGCGCCCGGCTGCGCGAGCATCTGGCGGGGTTCTCGCTGCTGTTCGGCGGTGACGGTGCGCCGATCCACTTCGGCCGCTCGCTGACCTACCGCTTCGCAGCCGCCTCCTCGGTCGCGCTCGGCGCGATCAGCGGGCACACCCCGCTCACGCCCGGCGCCTCGCGACGGGTGATCAGCGGATCGTTGCGCTACTTCCTGGACCGGGGCGCGACCGGTACGGACGGACTGCTGAACCTGGGCTGGCACGGCCCGCACGAGGCGTCGCTGCAGAACTACTCGGCGCCCGCGTCGCCGTACTGGGCGTCCAAGGCCTTCGTATCGCTGCTCGCCCCGGAGAGCCATCCGCTGTGGGCCGCGACCGAGGAGCGCGCGCCGAGCGAGGGCCCCGACCGGGTGCTCGCGCTGCCCGCCCCGGGACTGCTCGTCCAGTCCACCCGCGCGGACGGGATCGTACGGCTGCACAACCACGGCAGCGACCATGTGCGGCCGCACGAGGGCGAGTCGGGTGTCCAGGACGATCCGCTGTACAGCCGCCAGTCGTACTCCACGGTGACCGGGCCCACGTCCGCGGCGAACGCGGCGGACAACCATCTGGCCGTGGTGGTCGCCGGGGTGCGCAGCGGTCGCCGGGTCGTCCGTGCGCTGGGTGCCGGTGGGGGCGACGGCTGGGGCTGGGCCGCCTCCTGGCACCGTCCGGTGTTCACGTCGGGTTCGCCGATGGTGCCGGGGATGCGGGTGGAGAGCGTCACGGTGGCGCGCGGCCGGTACGAGCTGCGGGTGCACCGGGTCGTCGGCGCACCGGACGGGGCCCGGGTGGAGCAGACGGGCTGGGCGACCGGGCGGGACGACGCCCTGACCTCCGCCCTGCACGGCCTGCACGGCTGGGAGTCCCGGGACGAGGTCCGGGCTCCGCAGGGCACCGCGTACACGCCCTGGGCGGTGGTGCCCCGGCTGGCCGCGCCCGCCGAGGGCACGGTGGTGCTGGTCGCGCTCGCCTCGCTCACCGCGGAGTACGACGCGCCGCTGCTCGACGCGGTGGTGAGCGGTGTGACGGTGGACGGGGACACGGTGGAGGTCCGCTGGTCCCAGGATGCGGCGACGACCCGTATCCGCTTCGAGCCGATGACGGTCACGCACGGGTGAGTGCCAGGGTGCGCGGCCTTCGCACCGCGCACCCCGCCCGCCGGCAAGGCTCTGCCTGTCCGTCACCTGTCCGTTCTGATCACCACGGCCAGGGTGCGCGGACCGTGCACGCCCTCCACCCGCTCCAGCTCGATGTCGGACGTGGCCGAGGGGCCGCTGATCAGCGTCGTGGGCCGCCGGGGCTCCAGCCGCGCCACCGCCTCCGGCACACCGGCCTCGACCGTGGACAGATCGACGACGCACACATGGAGATCGGGGACGAGGGACAGCGCCCGCCGTCCCTGGTCGGGCGAACCGTCCAGGAAGACCGTGCCCGTCTCGGCGCAGCCGACGGCCGAGGCGGTGAGGACCCCGTCCAGGGCGTCGAGCCGGGGCGCCGGGATGTCGCCGGAGTCCTGCTGGACCTCGCCGTCGTACGCGTCGAGCCACCGCGGGTCGAGTCCGGCCGGCACACCGATCCGCCGCGCCCCGTGCTCCCGCAGCACCTCGGCGACGACCTGGGCGGTGCGGTCGGCGGTGCAGGTGTGCACCGTCGCCCGGTAGTCGACGAGCCGGTCGGTGAAGAGGGCCAGGCGTTCGTCGTCGGGGAGGGTGCGGCCGGTGCGGTAAGCGCGCGGGACGGTGGTGTCCGGGGCGGGGGCGAGGGCCAGGGCGTCCTTGATCCTGCCCAGCACCGTTTCGCGAGCGGTCGTCACTTCTCCTCCTCCTCCTTCTTCTGCTGCTTCCGGTTCTTCTCGTACTCGCCCGCGGCGGCCCGCATCGTCGCGGCGCCCTCCGCCGATGCCAGCCAGGAGCGGAAGGTCTGCTTCGGCGGCGCCGCGGTGTCCCGGCTCTCGCTCCAGCCGTTGAACGGCGGCGGCAGATGCGAGATCCTGCCGTCCCGCCCGCCGATGACACGGCCGATCCCCGCGCCCTTCTGCGCGGCTGTGAAGAGCTTCGGGTGCTTCATGACGGCGGCAGCGGCCTTCATGGCCAGCTTCTCCGCCGTCGTCCCGGACTGTTCGGTGTTCTGGTGGCGCAGCTCGACCAGGAGCGACGGGATGTCGATCTTGACGGGGCAGGCGTCGAAACAGGCGCCGCAGAGGCTGGAGGCGTACGGCAACGAGCTGTTGGGGTCGTCCTTGGCCGCGTGCATCCCCGCGAGCTGCGGGGTGAGGACCGCGCCGATCGGTCCGGGGTACGTCGATCCGTAGGCGTGACCGCCGGCCCGTTCGTACACCGGGCAGACGTTGAGGCAGGCCGAGCAGCGGATGCAGTTGAGGGCCTCGCGCCCGATCCGGTCGGCGAGCGCCGCGGTGCGTCCGTTGTCGAGCAGGACCAGATGGAAGTCCTGCGGGCCGTCGCCCGGTGTCACCCCGGTCCACATCGAGGTGTACGGGTTCATCCGCTCGCCGGTGGAGGAGCGCGGCAGCAGCTGGAGGAAGACTTCGAGGTCGCGGTAGCGCGGCAGCACCTTCTCGATGCCCATGACGGTGATCAGGGTGTCGGGCAGGGTCAGGCACATGCGGCCGTTGCCCTCGGACTCCACGACGGCGAGGGTCCCGG
Organism: Streptomyces gelaticus; assembly: GCF_014649535.1. Classification (GTDB taxonomy): domain Bacteria; phylum Actinomycetota; class Actinomycetes; order Streptomycetales; family Streptomycetaceae; genus Streptomyces; species Streptomyces gelaticus. Next base: position 319,935 of record NZ_BMTF01000001.1, on the reverse strand, counting down.
TCTCGGCGATGCCGAAGTTGGCGCCGGAGACCGCCACCTTGGTCGTCATGAACTTCTCACGCAGATAGGCGCGGGCGGCGGCGGCCAGATGCGCGGGCACGTTGTCCAGGCCCGGGTCGACGCCCGGGATCTCCTTGAGGAAGATCTGCCGGATCTCGTCGCGGTTGCGGTGGATCGCGGGGACCAGGATGTGCGACGGCTTGTCGTGCGCGAGCTGGACGATCAGTTCGGCGAGGTCCGTCTCGTACGGGGTGATGCCTGCCGATTCGAGGTGTTCGTTGAGGCCGATCTCCTGGGTGGCCATCGACTTCACCTTGATGACGTCGCTGCTGCCCGTCGCCTTGACCAGCCGGGTGACGATCTCGTTGGCCTCGACGCCGTCGCGCGCCCAGTGGACGGTGCCGCCGCGCTCGGTGACCTTCTGCTCCAGCTGCTCCAGGAGTTCGGGGAGGCGGTTCATGGTGTCGGTCTTGATGGCAGAACCCGCCTCGCGCAGTGCTTCCCAGTCGGGCAGCTCGCCGGTGACGTCGAGGCGTTTGGCGCGGATGGTGCGGGTGGCCCGGCCGAGATTGCGGCGCAGTTGTTCGTTGCGCAGTTCGTCGTGGGCGGCCTCGGGGAACTTCCGGTCGCCGCGCAGATTTCCGGTCCCGTACGGGGAGCGGGGCGGGGTCGCGGGCATGCCGAGGAAGGTGCTGCTCATCGGACGGCCTCCGTGGGGACGTACGGCGAGGTGCGGGTGGCGGAGAGGATCTGGGCGAGGTGCAGGGTGCGGGTGCCCGACCTGATCCGGGAGAGTCCGCCGCCGATGTGCATCAGACAGGACGAGTCTCCCGCGGTGCAGACCTCGGCCCCTGTGGTCGCGATGTTGCGCATCTTGTCCTGGAGCATCGCGGTCGACGTCTCGGCGTTCTTGACGGCGAAGGTGCCGCCGAATCCGCAGCAGGACTCGGCTTCGGGGAGCTCGACGAGATCGATGGAGTCGACGGCGCGGAGCAGCTTCAGGGGCTTGTCACCGACGCGGAGCATGCGCAGGGAGTGGCAGGTGGGATGGTATGTCACCCGGTGCGGGAAGTAAGCGCCGACGTCCTCGACGTCCAGGACGTCCACGAGGAGCTCCGACAGCTCGTACGTCTTGGCCTTGACGGTGGCGACACCCGCGCGCAGCGCCGCGTCCCCGTACCGCTCGGCGACGATCTCGTGCTGGTGACGGACCGAGCCCGCACACGATCCGGACGGCATGACGACGGCGTCGATCGAGGCGTCGCCGAACTGGTCGGCGAAGTTCCGCACCAGCGGGACGGGTTCGCGCTGGTAGCCGGTGTTGACATGCATCTGACCGCAGCAGGTCTGCCCCGGCGGAAACACCACGTCGTGCCCCAGACGGGCGAGCAGGACCGCGGTCGATTTCACCGCCTCGGGGAAGAGCGTGTCTCCCAGACAGGTGGCGAAGAGTCCGATGCGCATGGGTCTCTCCGATCGTTCGCTTCTGGATTTTTATGGTCCGACCATACTAGCCTCGGTCCGGAACATGAAGGTCGCGGCGCGCACCACGGGCATCGACCGCCATGCACCTGACAATAAGCGAGCGCTCGGGCCGGAGGCCCGAGTCCGCGTCCATGCGTCAGGAATCCCCGCGCGCCCGGTCGGACTTCTCGTCGACCAGCGTGCCGTGAAGGCTGCGGATGTGCCGCTCGACCAGGTCGGCGGCATTGGCGCCCTTGCCGGCGCGCACCAGCCCCAGCAACTCGGCGTGCTCCGCGTTGAGCGCGGCGGCCGTGGCCGGCCAGTCCTTCGCCTCCTCCAGCGCCCGCAGAATCAGCGGGCGCACCGACTCGCGAACGGCGGAGGTCAGGGTGGAGGTCAGTTCATTGCCGGAGCTGCGGGCGATGTGCACATGGAACCGGGTGTCCAGATCGTTGAACTCCGGCACCCCGACGTCCGGCTCCCCCATGCGCACGACCAGCGCCTCCGCCTCGTCGAGGTCGTCGGGGGAGGCGTGTCGCGCGGCCGCCTCGAAACTGGACCTCTCCAGCACGACGCGCGCCTCCAGCACGTCCTCCAGGCTGTAGCTGCCCAGCGCGAAGTGGAGCCGCAGCAGCCGCCCGAGTGCGTCATCGGGGTTGCGTACGATCCGCGCCCCGGCGTCCGGTCCCCGGCCCGGCTGCGCGACCAGCACACCGATGGTCTCCAGTACCCTCAGTGCCTCGCGCAGCGCGGACCGGCTGACCCCGAGCACCGGCGCGAGCTCACGCTCGGGCGGCAGCCGGTCGCCCGCCCGCAGCTCACCGGCGAAGACCCGCTCCTCGATGCTCTGGAGCACGAGCTCGTGCGTACGGGACTGCCGTACGGGTTGCCATTCGACGGGCATCCGTCACCCCCTGCCTCGGCCGGAATCGTCCGGTTGCCGTCGCTGCTGTTGCCCGATCTTCAACTATGTCACACACCGCATATGGTCGGACCAAAGATCGGGCGGCGCCCGCTCCCCCGCTCCGGCTCAGTAGGTGACGACGATGCGGCGGCCCACTCCGTCCACCTCGATCTGCCCGCCGTACGGAATGACCAGCTGCGGATCGGTGTGGCCGAGGTCGACATCGAGCACGGCCATGGTCCCGGGGGCGTACTCGCCCAACGCCCGCAGGACCGCCTGCCGTTGCTCCTCGCGGTACCGCTCCCCCGCCTCGGCGTCGAGCGGCTGCTCGAACGACCAGTTCCTGGCCCGGCCCAGGAGGAGGGCGGGGAACTGGGCGAGCAGGCCCCGCTCCCCCATGTTCCGCAGAATCCGGTAGACCTCCTCCGCCGAAGGCATCTCCTCGCACGTTTCGAGGAACAGCACCCGTCCCGCGTAGCTGTCCACCGGCCGGATCTCGCGGTCGGCCATCAGCAGCCAGGACAGGATCGACAGTTCTCCGCCCCAGCTCGCGCCCTTCACGGTCCGGCCGTCGGCGTTGTGCCATGTCCAGCCGTCACACGGGCGCATTTCGGGTTCGGATTCGAAGGTGCGCGGATTCTCCCACCGGCCGCTCGCGCCGTTGGTCTCCTTGGACGGGGTGAGCTCGAAGGCGCCGTGGGTGAGGAGCGCGGCCCGCAGGGAGTCGGCGGTCAGCGGGTGCATCGCGCCGGGCCGCCCCATCTCGCACATCACCGTGCCGCCGTGGTAGCCGACGATGCCCAGGTTGTCGAGGAACACCAGCAGGTTGGTGTTGTCGCTGTACCCGAAGAAGGGCTTGGGGTTGGCACGCAGCAGGTCGCGGTCCAGATGCGGCAGCACGGTGATCTGGTCGTCGCCGCCGATGCTGGCGATCACGGCCTTGATGTCGGGGTCGGCGAACGCCGCGTGGATGTCGGCGGCCCGTTCCTGCGGAGTGGAGCCCATCTTCCGCGTCGTCGGATATTCCACGGGTTCGAGCCCGAATTCCTCGCGCAGCCTGCGCAGCCCCAGCTCATGGGGCAGAGGCAGGAGGCCGGGGAGGCCGGAGGAGGGGGACAGCACGGCGACACGGTCACCGGGCCGGGGCTTGGCGGGGTACTGGGTGGTCGGCATCCGATGAGCGTAAGTGGCACGCGGGGCGGCGTCGTCGGAATTTACGTCCCGGCCACGGCCGTCGGTCCCGGTCATTCGTCGAAGGATCCGTGGCGGCCCGCACCGCTCCCGAACCGTTCGGCCCCGGCCTGCGTCTCCCCCACGGTCAGCGGCACCAGACCGTGCCGGTACTCCGCGGCCAGCGCTTCCGGTTCGCTCAGGCCGTGCTGCTCGCGCATCGACAACCGGTCGTGGCGCAGGCACAGTTGCGGGAACGCAGCAATCTCCCGGGCCAGCCGCTCCGCCGCGTCGCGTGCCTGACCGGGCGGCACGATCCGGTTGGCGAGCCCCATGGCGTACGCCTCGGCGGCCGGGACGGGCCGGCCCGTGAGAATCATGTCCATGGCCCGGCTCTCACCGATCAGACGCGGCAGCCGCACGGTTCCGCCGTCCACCAGCGGCACACCCCAGCGACGGCAGAACACCCCGAACACCGCGTCCTCCTCGACCACCCGGAGGTCGCACCAGACGGCCAGCTCCAGGCCCCCGGCCACCGCGTGGCCGGAGACCGCCGCGATGACCGGCTTGCCCAGCCGCATACGGGTCGGCCCCATCGGCCCGTCGCCGTCGGCCAGGACCTTGTTGCTCCGCTCGGTACCGATGCCCTTCAGGTCGGCTCCCGCGCAGAACGTACCGCCCTCGCCCCACAGCACGGCAACGGCAGCGCCCGGATCGGCTTCGAACTCACGGAAGGCGTCCGCCAGTTGGCTCGCGGTCGGCCCGTCCACGGCGTTGCGGACGCCGGGCCGGCTCAGGATCACCGTGAACACGGCGCCGTCGCGCTCGATCCGCACGGCTTGTTGTTCACTCATCGTTCGGCCTCCCACAGTGGCTGACGCGGGGACGGCAGAGATCCCCGTCGGCACAGTTGACTCATGCGATTCTCACGCAACCGTTCTACGGTGGGGCGCGTGACCCAGATGAGCCCGCCCGGCTGGCACCCAGACCCCGGGCATACAGGAATCGGCCCCCTCCACGAGCGCTGGTGGGACGGCACCCGTTGGACCGACCAGCTCCGCGTACCGCCCGCCGTGGTCCGGCGCCGCCGGATGCGCATCGGACTGGGCATCACCGCCGGTGTGGTGGTCCTCGCCGCCGTCGGAGGCGGCCTCTTCCTGCTGTCGGACGGCTCCGGCGACACCGACGGACGCGCGGCCCCGAATCCGTCCACCGCGCCGTCGGAGAACCCCGGTCCCGGCGGAGGCGGCGGCGAGAACAGCGGGCCCGAGCGGCAGATGCCACAGACCGAGGACGGCTACGCCACGGACCTGGCCAGCGGGATCAGCCTGCCGGTGCCCGACGGCTGGAAGGGCACCTCCGGGATCGCCGGTGCGGGAGTGACCACGGGAGAGTACCCCTGCCCCGGTGACACGTCCGAGCAGTGCGTGCGCGGCGGGGTGTCCTCCATGCCGGCAAAGGGCCTGAAGCTCAACACCACCACGGCGAAGGACACGGCGCTGAAGGACATTTCCGCCAATGCCACGGAGTCGTACGGCGAGAAGGTCTACGGCGGCATCACCTCGCACCAGGAGCTGAAGTCCGAGCCGGTCACCGTCGCCGGCGAGCAGGGCTATGTGGTGCGCTGGAAAGTGGTGACGAAGAACGGTGACGACGGGTACGTCCAGTCGTTGGCGTTCCCGTCCCCCCGCTCCGAGGACCTGCTGATCGTGGTCCGGTCCGGCTTCGACATCAACTCCGAGGCGCCCGCGCTCTCGGTGATGGACGACATCACCAAGGGCATCAAGGCCGCCTCCGGAACGGGCTCCGGCCCGGGCACCGACGCGTAGAAGCCTCCGCCGTACGAGCACGGCGGCCCGTCCTCGTACATCCGGGCGTGAGTACGAGGGCGGGCCGGGCTGAGTACGTCGTCCGATCCGGCGGCGGGCCGCCGCTGGTCGAATGACGGTCATGCTTCCTGACGCACCGCTCCGCCCCCGCATCCGGCAGGTCACCACCGCCGGCACGACCCTGGCGCTGTCCCTGGCCCCGCTGGTGATCGGCGTGCTGCTGGCCAAGACCATGGCGACGGATCCGATGACTCCGGTGAACGCCCTGGTCACGCGGGGCGGGCAGACCGTACCCGTCTCGCCCGCGCAGTGGCGCGGATGCGGCAGGCAGGCGCTGCGCCGCTGGAGGGGACCGCTGCGTGCGGGCGGGCGCCCCGGCGCCCTTGTCCGGCGGCGGGCCGGGGTCCGGCCCCCGCGCCGCCCGGGACGGCTGCCGGTGGCGCGCTGAAGAACCGGCGGGCCCGGTGTCAGGCCCGCCGGCAATGCAGGAACAAATGGGGCTCGGCCACCGCCGCTTCGTACTCCGGGGTGAAGAGGGCACTCTGCTCCCACTGCACCGTGAACCCGGCCTCGGCGACCAGCTCGGTGAACTCCTCCGGCCCGAAGCTCGTCGCCCGCACCTTGTGCCCCATGAAGACGACCCCGAAGTCCTCGACGTCCAGCGGCACGGTGGCCACGACCAGATGGCCGCCGGGCACCAGCAGACGGGCGATTCTCCGCAGGAGCCGGGACTGGTCCTCGCGGGACATATGAAGCAGTGAGAAGTACGCGCAGGCCGCGTCGAAACTGCCTTCATCCAGGGGGAGTTCGTGGATGTCGGCGTATTCGAAGTCCGCGCCGGGCACCTGCCGGGCCGCCAGCTCGACCATGACGGGCGAGACGTCGACCCCCAGCACGTCGTGCCCGGCCTCGGTCAGGGTCAGTGCGGTCGGCCGCCCCGTTCCACTGCCGACGTCCAGGATCCGGCTGCGCGGTGCGAGGTCGCCCAGCAGCCGGTGCAACGAGGCGTGGTGGGCGGCGGATCCGCCGAACGCCCGCTCGTAGTCAGCGCCCAGTGCGTCGAACACCGTGGCGGCGGAGAGGCCGTGGTCCTCGTCCATCGATGCGGTTCCTTCCCTAGCCCCCTGTGGTACCCGGGATCGTTTCATCATTCACCGCGGTTCTTCAACGCCCCTTTCCGCAAAGGCACATGGGCCCAAGTCTGCCCTGCGCGAATGGGTAGTGGCCACGGGGATCCGAGGCGCGGCACGTACCGCTCCCCCATGAACGGCGGCCTCGAAATCCGGTTCCCCGCCCGTACCCGGGTTCACTACACTCGCCACGCATCGCACGCCGCGGCAGCTCCGCGGCGGGCACCGTGACGAGTGAGGGGAGACCGGCCGTGCGCCACCGCACCACTGCCGTCGTCCCCCTGTCGCGGTACGAGGTGATCCTGGTGTCCAGGTACGCCCGGTGCAGGCTGCGCGGCCCGCACCGGTCCCCCGCGACGAACAACTGACCCCGCACCGAGCGGCGTCGGCACGACCGTGCGGCAGCCGACCGGTGTGCCGCACCGCTTCGGGGGGCCTCTCCCGGCCTGATGACAGGCCGGTTCGTCCGGGAATCGCGCCGTCCCGCTCCGGATCGTTCCGAAAGGCCATGGGCCGTGCGTACCGAACTCCACCGTCAACCCGCCAGTCCGCTCACCACCGTCCGCAACCTGGGCATCCTCGCCCACGTCGACGCGGGCAAGACCACCGTCACCGAGCGGATCCTCTACCTCACCGGCGCCGTCCACAAGCGGGGCGAGGTCCATGAGGGGACGACCGTCTCCGACTTCGACTCCCAGGAACGCGACCGCGGCATCACCATCTTCGCCGCTGCGGTGAGTTGCGCCTGGGCCGGTCACCGGATCAACCTCATCGACACCCCGGGCCATGTCGACTTCTCCGACGAGGTGGAGCGCTCGCTGCGGGTGCTGGACGGCGCGATCGCGGTGTTCGACGCCGTCGCGGGTGTCGAGCCGCAGAGCGAGTCGGTGTGGCGGCAGGCCGACCGGCACGGCGTGCCGCGGATCGCCTTCGTCAACAAGCTGGACCGTGCCGGGGCCGACCTCGACACCGCGGTCGCGTCGATCAGGGACCGGCTGCACACGGTCCCGCTGGTGGTCCAGCTGCCGATCGGGAGCGAGGACGGTTTCACCGGAGTGGTCGATCTGCTGCGCATGCGGGCGTATGTCTGGGCCGACGGCCGCGACACCTGCGAGGAGGGTCGGGTGCCGGCCGAGCTGTACGAAGAGGCGCGGCACCGCAGGCGGCTGCTCGAAGAGACGGTGGCGGAGCTCCATCCGGCCGCGCTGGAGGAGTTCTGCGCGGATTCCTCGGTCTCCGAGCGGACGCTGAGGGCCGCGCTGCGCGACCTGACCCGTACCGGTGAGGCCGTCGTCGTGCTGTGCGGTTCGGCCTATCGCAACCGGGGGATCGAGCCGCTGCTGGAGGCCGTCGTGGCCTTCCTGCCCTCGCCGCTGGACGTGCCGCCGGTACGCGGCGTGCTGGACGGCTCGGTGCAGGAGCGGGCGGCCGATCCGGCGGCACCGTTCGCCGCGCTGGTGTTCAAGGTGAACTCGACGGCCACGGGGCGGCAGACCTGTCTGCGGGTGTACTCGGGAACGATCCGGAAGGGGGACACGGTGCTGGACGCGGGGACGCGGCGCCACGAACGCATCGGGCGGATTCTGCGGGTGCAGGCCGGCCGGCACTCGGACGTGGACACGGCGGTGGCCGGGGACATCGTCGCGGTGATCGGGCTGAAGACGGCCCGCGCCGGAGCCACGCTGTGCGCCCCCGCGGCGCCCCTGGTCCTCGAACCGCCGGCCTCGGCCACCCCGGTCGTCTCCGTGGCGGTGGAGGCCCGCCGCAGCACCGACACCGAACGGCTGGTGACGGCGCTGGCGCGACTGGTCGAGGAGGACCCCTCGCTGACGGTCCGCACCGACCCCGAGACGGGTCAGACGGTGCTCTCGGGAATGGGGGAACTCCATCTGGAGGTCGCGGTGGAGAAGATCCGGCGTGCCCAGGAGCTGGAGATCGGCGTCGGCAGGCCGCAGGTGGCGTACCGGGAAACGGTCGCCCGCGGAGTGTCCGGGCTGGTGTACCGGCACGTGAAGCAGGACGGGGGCGCCGGCCAGTTCGCCCATGTCGTCCTCGACACGGAGCCGTTGGAGGCCGGAGGCGACCCGGACGCCGCAAGCGGCGGCGATGCCGGTTTCGTCTTCCGGTCGACCGTCGTCGGCGGACGGGTGCCGCAGGAGTACGTCCGGGCGGTGGAGGCCGGCTGCCGGGACGCGCTGGCCGAGGGCCCCCTCGGCGGACACCCGGTGACCGGGCTGCGGGTCACGCTGACCGACGGGGCGACCCACTCCAAGGACTCCTCGGAGATGGCGTTCCGCGCGGCGGGCCGGTTCGCGCTCCGCGAGGCGTTGCGCGCGAGCGCGATGGTGCTGCTGGAGCCGGTGGCGGAGGTCACCGTCACCGTGCCCGACGACGCCGTGGGCGGGGTCCTCGGCGATCTGGCGGCACGGCGCGGCCGGGTCTCGGGCTCCACCACCCGGGCAGGCACGGCGGTGATCACGGCGACCGTGCCGCTGGCGGAGTTGTTCGGCTACGCGACCCGATTGCGCAGCCGGAGCCAGGGCCGGGGAACGTTCACCTCCCGCCCCACCGGCTACGCCCCGGCACCGAAGCCGGTCTCCCCGGGGGCTCCGGCGGCCCGGTGACGGCCGTGTCGGTCCCGCCCGTCCACGGGCGGGACCGGCCCGGCCGGGCCGTCGCCGCGACCTCCCGCTTCCTCGGGCCGGGCTACGGGTCACCGATGGCTCCGCCCTGTTCGGTGACGCCCTTGCGCACTGTCCACCGCGTCCTGGCCCTCCCTGAGGCACAGCGGTGGCTGCTGCAGGAACAGCGATTCCAGTAGGCCGTGGTCAGTTTGTCGACGAAGAGCTTGTGACGGGCGCGCGACCGGCGAAGTAGACGAGATGCGCGTCGGAGCGGCCTCACCGGGGCAGGTCACGGCCACTGTCCGGCCAGCCCGGCCGGACAGTGGCCGTGACCGGCACACCCCCGGACGCACGAAAGGCCGCCCTCTCACGAATGAGAGAACGACCTCCGACCTGCGTTTCCACATG
>NZ_BMTF01000001.1:117871-310383 GCF_014649535.1 Streptomyces gelaticus | reverse complement strand
CGGGACGACAGGATTTGAACCTGCGACCCCTTGACCCCCAGTCAAGTGCGCTACCAAGCTGCGCCACGTCCCGATGCCCGTCTGACCTGGGGTTTCCCCTGGCCGAACGCGCATGAGAACAATACCGCACTCGGGCGGGTGGTCACGAACACCTTTCGCCGCTTGACCTCAACCAAGCTTGATGTTCAACGCTTGTTCCATGACGAAAACCACCGTCGCGCCGAAGCGCGACTACTACGACATGAACCGCCTGATGGGCCTGATGACCGGGGACGAGAAGCACGGCCCCGCGGCGACCTCCACCCTGGACGCCCTCTGGGTGCTGTACGACCGGGTGCTGCGGGTGACTCCCGGCACCGTCGATGCGCCGGACCGTGACCGGTTCCTGCTGTCCAAGGGGCACGGGCCGATGGCGTACTACGCGGTCCTGGCGGCGCACGGGTTCTTCGGGGAGGAGCTGCTGGCGGGGTTCGGGGCGTACGACTCGCCGCTCGGGCACCACCCCGACCGGACGCTGGTGCCGGGGGCCGAGATCGGCAGCGGGTCGTTGGGGCACGGGCTGCCGCTGGCCGTGGGGAGCGTGCTCGGGCTCCGGGCGCAGGGGCTCACCGGTCCGCGGGTGTGGGTGCTGATCGGGGACGCCGAGCTGGACGAGGGAAGCAATCACGAGGCGCTCGCCTATGCCGGCCCGGCCGGGCTGGAGCAGCTGCACACCGTGGTGATCGACAACGCGTCGGCCTCGTACGCCCGGCCCGACGGGATCGCGGCCCGGTTCGAGGCGGCGGGCTGGTCGGTCGACACCGTGGACGGACGGGACCACGAGGCGCTGTACGCGGCCTTCACGGCTCCGCACCCGGGACGGCCGCGAGCCGTGGTCGCGCGCGTCGACCCGAAGGAATGAACCGGGGGGACTGAGCCGAAGGACCGCTGCGCAACGCAGCGAGGACCGAAAAGAACACGAGAGGGACACTTCAGATGGACACGATGCGTGACCGTTTCATCGCCACCACGTCACAGCTGCTGGACGAGGACCCGCGCCTGGCGCTGGTCCTGGCCGAGATCAGCCGGGCCGGCTTCGACCGGGCCGAGCGAGCCCATCCGGACCGGGTCGTCAATGTGGGCATCAGGGAGCAGCTGCTGGTCGGAGCGGGCGCCGGGATGGCGCTCACCGGGCTGCGGCCGATCGTGCACACCTTTGCCAGTTTTCTGGTGGAGCGCCCGTTCGAGCAGGTCAAGCTGGACTTCGGCCACCAGGGAGTGGGCGGGGTGCTGGTGAGCGCGGGAGCGTCGTACGACTGGCCGGCCGGCGGGTTCACCCATATGTCGCCGGGCGATGTCGCGCTCCTGGACACCCTGGACGGCTGGACGGTTCATGTGCCGGGCCACCCGGACGAGGCCGAGGCACTGCTGCGGGAGGCGGCGGCCGGGGACGGCCGGGTGTATGTGCGTCTGTCGGTGCAGACCAACGACCGGGCGCGTCCGGTCGGCTCCGGGACCGGGTTCAGCGTGGTGCGGGAGGGGACGGGCGGGGTGGTGATCGCGGTCGGTCCGATGCTCGACAACGTGCTCGCCGCGACCGACGGGCTCGATGTGACGGTGCTGTACGCGACGACGGTGCGCCCGTTCGACGGAGCCGGGCTGCGGCGGGCGGCCGGTGGTCACGGGGTCGCCGATGTGGTGGTCGTCGAGCCGTATCTGGCGGGCACCTCCACGGCCGCCGCCAATGACGCGCTCGCCGAACTGCCGCACCGTGTGCTGGGCCTCGGGGTGGGGCGGGCCGAGCTGCGCAAGTACGGGGAGATGGACGAGCACCTCGCCGCACACGGCCTGGACGCCCGCGGGCTGCGGGAGCGGATCGGCGCCTTCCTCCGCCGTTGACGGGGACGACGAGGGTGGCGGTGTCCGCGAGCGGGACAGCCGGCTCCTTGCCGCTCTCCGTGACACTGAGCGGTGACATCGAGCCGGACGGCGGGTGGCGGGCGAGGTGGTGGTGCGGGCGAGCACGGCGACGCCGCCGGTCGGTCGACCGGCGGCGTCCCCGGGGTCTGCCGTGGGACGGGGTCGTACGGCCCTACGGGTGGACGAGCACCTGGGACAGTGCCACGCGCCCGGTGCCGGACGTCACGATCCTCACCGTGCGGGTGCGGCTGTCCAGGTCCAGGACCGTCGGGCGCAGTGCCTTCCCACTGACGTGGACCTTTCCGTCGTCCGTGACCACGTCGAAGTCGGCGGTCGTGGCCGAGGAGTTGTTCCAGATCTCGATCTGACGGATGTGCCGCTCGCCGCCCAGGTCGATCTGCCACCAGGCGCCCGCCTCGGACAGCGTGCGGGTGTCCGTGTTGGTGTCGCCGTCCAGGGCGAGCGCCGCGCCCGCCGTGCCCTCGGTGGAGGACTGGGTGGCCGTGCCGGTGCGGGCCAGGTCGGTGCGCAGCTGCTCGACCGGGCCGCCCTGGGCGCCCGCCCTGCGTGCGACGGCGAGGGCCTCGGCCGGCAGCCGGTCCAGGCCGGTGAGGTTGCCGGTCATGAGCGAGCCGTTGCCGCCGAGGGCGGGCGCGGCGGTGTCGGTCCAGTTGCCCCGGGCGGTGTTCTGGATGCCGTAGTCCGCCCAGTTCGAGACCCACTTGTAGCCGATGCGGGTGATGACGTTCTTCTCGACGACGATGTGCGAGGACTGTTCGTCGAGGTAGATGCCGTTGCCGTCGCGCTCGGTGTTCCCGAACGCGGAGCGGTTGATGTAGTTGCCGGAGACGACCGTGCCCGGCTGTGCGCCCTGGGTGTAGATCGCCCCGCCGTCGTGCTGTGCCCGGTCGACTTCCATGACGTCGGTGATCCGGTTGTTCGTCACCTTGTTGTCACGCAGGACGGACTTCTGCGACTCCGGCTGGTTCCAGCCCCAGCCGACCGAGATCCCTGAGTACGGGAGGTGGTCCAGGCTGTTGTGGTCGACGGTCAGCCCGGCCTCGTATCCGGCCCAGATGCCCACCGAGTCGGTGAACTCGACGCCGGAGCGGGTGATGGTGTTGTACGCGACGGTGTTCCGCTCCCCCGCGAGCGCCGCCGACGGCAAGGGTTCGGTGTCGCCCACATAGACGGCGCCGGAGGACAGGTCGGTGAAGGAGGAGCGGGTCACCGAGCTGTCCTTGGTGCCCGCTTCGAGGATCGCGCCCGCCCCGCCGAGCCGGCTGAACCGGGCGTTGTCGATGCTGACGCGCTGTCCGCCGCGGACGGTCACCGCGGCCGACGGCTTGGTGTAGAAGCGCCCCGCGTGGTCGACGGGGCCGGTGGCTCCGGTCAGGGTGAGACCGGCCTGCATGCCCGCGTAGCCCTCGTCGGTGCCGGGCTGCCGGTACGCCGCGTAGGCGAAGCCGATCCCGCTGACGGTGACGTCGTGGGCGCCGTCGACGACGAGCAGTTGTTCGGTGTGCGGGGTGACGGCCCGCACGTGGCGCATGTTCTCGCCCTTGCGCGGCAGGTAGGTGACGGTGCGGTCCTTCGAGTTCCAGACGAACTCACCGGGCTGGTCAAGGAGTTCAGGAGCGTTCTCGAAGTGGGCGACGCCGCTGTAGCGGGTGGAGTCGACCGTGGTGGTGTCCCAGGCGGGGCCGGTGCGGTCGGTGCCGCTCGCCGAGTTGGTCCAGCAGGGCTGGGCGAAGGTCATGACATCGCCGTTCACGCCCGTGATCCGGCAGTGGTAGTTGCGCCAGCGGATCCGGATGACGGCTTCGGCGTCGGTGGGGCGCTGCCACTGGGCGATGCCCGTGGCGGCCGCGCCGGTCATGCCGGTCTTCGTGGCGTCGCAGGTGCTCGCCGCGCAGGCCTCGCCGCGGGCGCGGGTCGCGCGCCTGCCGTCGATGAAGAGCTGACGCGGGTCGACACCGGCCGGGACACCCGCGGTCCAGGTGCCATCGGCGTTCTGCTGCCAGCCGGTGATGTCCTGTCCGCCGGAGAGGACGGGGCGGGCGCCGGGGGCCGCGGTCCAGGTGACGGTGCGGCCGTTCTTCCCGGAGTCGGCGGCGCCGAGCCGCAGGGGCCGGTCGAGCTCGTACGTGCCGTTCTTCAGGAGGACACGGACATCGCGCCCGGTCTCGGTGCGGGCCCGGTCGCGGGCGCCCTCCGGGGTGCACGGCCGGGCGGCGGTGCAGGAGGTGCCGGCTCCGTCCGGGGCCGCGTACAGGGTGCGGGCGCCGGGGGCGGCCTGGGCTGCCGTGGCCGCGAGGAGGGCGGCCAGGACAGCGGCACTCGCGGCAGCGGCGGTTCCTCGTACGACGTTCAGCGAACGGCGGTTCACGCGGAGACCTTCCAGTCGGGGTGGCCGGGCATGGGCGGGTTCACGGCTCCGAAGAGCCAGTCGCGCAGGAACGGGTCGAGGGACTTGTCGCCGGTGACGTCGACGGTGTGCCGGATGAAGTCCTCGCTGGTGTACGTGGAGTCCTTGAAGCGCTTCACCCACTCGCGCATGACCCGGTCGAACTGCCGCCGGCCGATCTGCAGGCTGAGGGCGTACAGGACCAGTGCGCCACCGTCGTAGATGTTGGTGCCACCGAGCGCCTTGGGCAGTCCGGGCGGGCCGTCGACGGCACGGACCGCGTCGAGCTTCTCGTACGTCGCCTTCATCTTGTCCTCGAAGACCGACCAGCCGCGCTCCTCGCCGTACATACCGGCGTAGTACACGGCGGGGCCCTCGTTGAGCCAGGCCTGCTGCCAGTCGTTCGGGGTGACGGAGTCGCCGAACCATTGGTGGACCAGTTCGTGGACCATGGTCGTCTCGTAACCGGGCCGGCCGTTGACATCGAGCTTGAACCAGTTGGTGGAGAACAGGGAGAGGGTCTGGTTCTCCAGTGCGTCGGTGTAGCCGTCGTAGATGTGGACGCCGTACACGGAGAAGGGGTAGCGGCCGAACTTCGCCTCCAGCCAGGCCAGATGGTCCGCGGTACGGGCGACGATCGGGGCGTACTTGCCCTCCTGGCCCTGGGGGACGATGTGGCGCAGCGGGAGCCCGCGACGGCTGGTGCCGTAGAGGTAGGTGCCCTTGACGACGGCGATGCCGATGAGTTCGGTCGCCATGCGCTCGCGCAGGGCGAAGTGCCAGACCGTGGAGCCGTCGGCGCGCGGGGTCTTGTGGAGGAGTTCGCCGTTGGCCGCGGCGACGTAGCCCTGGGGTGCGCTGATGTGGAAGGTCCACGTCGTCTTGTCGGACGGAGTGTCGTTGCAGGGCAGGAAGGTGTCGGCGCGGGAGGACTGGGCGGCGGAGGCGAAGCCGCCGTCGGTGCCGAACTTCCAGCCGGTCAGGCCGAGTCGGGGTGCCTTGCCGTTGCCCCGGTAGCGCACCTCGGCGGTGAAGGCCTGCCCGTTGTGGAGCGGGCGGGCGGGAGTGACGGTGAGCTCCTGCCCGCTCTTGCCGGGCGCGAGCGCCCAGGTGGCGGGGCGGCCGCCGACGGTGACGGATTCGATGGTGTGGCCGTCGGTGTCCAGGTTGAACGCGGAGAGGTCCTGGGTGGCCTTGGCGTTGATCCGCACCACGGCGGTGAAGTCGTAGCTGACCGGGGTGAAGTCGAAGGTCAGGTCGTAGTGGACGACCTGGTAGCCACCGTTGCCGAGGGTCGGGAAGAGCGGGTCGCCGACGCCGTCCGAGCCCGGCTTCGGGTCGAAGCCGTGCGACCGGGCAAAGGCGGGTGAGCCGAGGGCGGGTACGGCGACGGCCGCGGCCACCGCCGCGCCGCCGAGTCCGAGGGCCGAGCGTCGAGTCGTCACTTCTTCCCCTTCTGGAAGGCTTCCTCGAACTCGCCGCGGGCCTGCTCGCCGCCCTTGGCCAGGTAGTCCTTGACGAGCTGGTCGTAGGCGGACATGGGCTTGCGGCCGGAGATGATGTCCTTCAGCCCGTCGCCCTTGAGCGTGTTGAGGCTGCCGGAGCCCTTGGAGTCCCAGGTGGGCGAGGAGTACTGGAGGGTCGGGTCCGGCACCATCATCGGGATCATCTTGCTGAAGGCGTCGTGGACGTGGCGGACGCCCTGCTCCGAGTCCGCGCTGAAGATCGCCGGGACGGCGGAGGCCAGGAATTTCCAGGGCACGGTGACGTCCTGGGTGCCCTGCTTGGTGAGCGCCGGGTTGCCCTTGGCGTCGCGGGTGAAGTCCTTGCCCTCGACCCCGTAGTTGATGAGGGTGTACTCCTGGCTGCCGAACGGGGACGCGGCGAAGTCGGCGAGGGCCAGGACCTCCTTGACGCGGTCCCCGGACGCCTTCTTGATGTGGGTGTTCTGCAGCGCGATGTTGTCCATCCAGGCGACGGCGTCCTTGCCGACCGGCACGAAGGGGCGCGGGTCGTACTTCTTGTCGATCGCCTTCATCGAGGCGATGTAGCCGACGCCGGGGGCCAGGTAGGTGGGCATGCCGTCGTAGACGTAGGCGCCCTTGCCGTTCTTGAACATGTCCGTGTACTGGGCCTTCTGCGCCCCGGACATCTGGAGGGTGCCGGGGTAGTAGCAGCCGGCCTTGTACAGCAGCCGGGCCGTCTCGACGGCCTTGCGGTACTCCGGGGTCTCCAGGTCGACCGTGAACTTGCCGGTTTTCTCGTCCAGCCGCCAGAAGTTGGGCGCGCCCGCGGACATGGCCAGCATGCCGGTGGCGCCCGCGATGATGGCGTACTGGTCCTTCTTGGGCCGGGTCAGCTCCTTGCAGACCTCGACGAACCGGTCGAGGTCGGTGATCTGGTCCAGGCTCGTGACGCCGACCTCCGCGAACAGGTCGTGGCGGTAGACGCCGGCGCCGCCGGTGCCGGTGCGGGCGATCGGGATGCCGTAGAGCTTCCCGCCGAAGATCGCGCCCTGCCAGGCGCCCTTCGGGATCGCGGCCAGGTTCGGGTAGTCCTTGATCTTGTCCCCGGCGAGATACGGGGTGAGGTCGGCGCACTTGGCCCGGAGGAAGGCGGCCTTGTTGTCGACGCCGCCGCTCTCCGGGTACATGAAGATGTCGGGCAGGCTGTCGCTGGCGACCATGGTGGAGAACTTGGTGCCGTAGTCGTCGGCGGGCACGGCGGTGATGTCGACCTGGCCGCCCAGCAGCTTCTCGATCTCCTGCCAGGCGGCGTTGCCGCCACGCGCGGGCGGCGGCGGGGAGAACGTCTCCATCGTCGCGCTGATCGGCTTCGCCCCCTTGAGCGGGGTGTTCCCGGTGGCGCGCAGCGGCTTGGCCGGGTAGCTGAAGAAGCCCTGCGGTACACCGGCCGCGGTGCCGGCCAGGTCGGGCTTGAGGCCGATGTTGCGGACCGCGGTACTGGGCAGCAGCGAGGCGCTCTTGGCCTCCGCCTTCGCGGTCGTGCCGCCGTCGCCGCAGGCGGCGAGCAGCGGGGCGGCGGCCAGTCCCAGACCGACGCCCGCACCCATGCGGAACAGTGCTCTGCGATTGATGGGGGTGGAGCTCGACACCTGAATCTCCTTGAGAGACGGGGAAGGAAGGTGTGGGGGGCGGTGGTTGCGCTCAGAGGTCCTCGGGTGACCTCTCAGCCCTTGACGGCGCCTGTGAGCACACCCTTGGTGAAGTAGCGCTGGAGGAACGGGTAGACACAGAGGATCGGTACGACGGCGATCACCAGAACCGCCATCTGTACGGCCTGCTGCGGGGCGAGCACCTCGCCGGCCGAGGCGGCGTTCAGGCTCTGGCCCTGGAGCACATAGGTGCGCAGCACCATCGGCAGCGGCCATTTGTCGGAGTCGTTGAGGTACAGGAGCGAGTTGAAGAAGGCGTTCCAGTACGTCACCGCGTAGAAGAGGCTGATCACGGCGAGGACGGCCTTGGACAGCGGCAGCACGATCCGTACCAGGACCCGGAAGTCGCCCGCTCCGTCGACCTTCGCGGCGTCGTACAGCTCCTCGGGCAGGTTCATGAAGAAGGACCGCAGGACGACCAGATTGAAGGCGCTGACCAGGGTGGGCATGACGAGCGCCGCGTAGGTGTCGTAGAGGCCGAGGCCCTTGACCAGCAGGAAGTTCGGGATGATGCCCGCGTTGAAGAGCATGGTGAACAGGGCCGTCATCAGGATGAAGCGGGAGCCCGTGACCTCGCGGCGGGAGAGCCCGTAGGCCATGCCGACGGTGACGAGGAGGCTCGCGAGGGTGCCGATGACGGTGATGCCCACGGAGACGATCAGCGCCCGGGTGACGACTCCGCCGGTGAAGATGGTGCGGTAGGCGTCCACGGTGGGGTGGTCCGGCCACAGGACGAGGCCGGAGCTCTTGATGATGTCGGTCTGCGAGGCGAAGCTCGTGCCGATGACACCGACCAGCGGGTAGGCGACGGCGAGCACGACGACCACGATCGCGACGGCCTTGGCGGTCTGTCCGATGCGGGTCGGCCGCTCCATCCACGGGGGCCGGCCGTCGGACTTCCCTGCGGGTGCGGGGCGGGGCGCCGGTGCGGTGGATTCCGTTGTGGCGCGCGTCTTCTCAGCGGTCAGCACCGCGGTACACCCCTTCGTGGCCGAGCCGGTGGGCGAACTTGTTCGCGCCCAGGACGAGTGCGGTGCCGATGACCGCCTTGACGAGTCCGACGGCGGCGGCGACGCCCCAGTCGTTGTCCTTGATGCCGTGGTAGTAGACGTAGGTGTCGAGGACTTCACCCGCGTTCGGGCCGACCGCGTCGCGCTGGAGCAGGATCTGCTCGAAGCCGACGGAGAGGATCTGCCCGAGGTTGAGGATCAGCAGCAGGACGAGTACGGGAGCGATGCCCGGCAGGGTCACGTGCCACAGGCGGCGGCGCGGTCCCGCACCGTCGATGGCGGCGGCCTCGTACTGCTGTTTGTCGATGTTCAACAGCGCGGCGAGGATGATGATCGTGCCCCAGCCGGCATCCTTCCAGGCGACCTGAAGGGTCAACAGCCAGGGGAAGGCGTCGGGGTCGCTCATCATGTCGTAGCGCGGCAGCCCCAGACCGCCGAGGACATCGGGCAGGAGCCCGGCACCGCCCAGGATCTGCTGGAAGATCGAGACGATGATGACCCAGCCGATGAAGTGCGGCAGATAGACGACGCTCTGTACGAAGCGCCTGATCCGGTCGCTGGCGATGCTGTTGAGCAGCAGGGCCAGGGCGATCGGGACCGGGAAGAAGAACACCAGCTGGACGAGGGCGATCTCCAGGGTGTTGAAGGTCGCGGACCAAAAGGCCGGCTCGCTGAACGCAGCGGAGAAGTTGGCGAACCCCACCCAGACGCTGTGCATGTAGCCGAGGTACGGCTGGTAGTCCTGGAACGCCACGACATAGCCGAGCAGCGGTACGTAGTGGAAGACGACGAAGTACAGCAGGCCGGGCAGGGTGAGCAGCAGCATCACCCGGTCCCGCTTGATCCGCTGCCAGAGGCTCAGCCGGTGCTGTGCGACAACGGCCCCGGCGGCTGGCGGGGAGGGTGTTTCAGCCATCTTCCGCCGCTTTTCCCGCGGCAACGGGGGTGCTGTTTCAGCCATGGTGCGTCCTGTTCGGCTGGGTGGCGCGTGGTGGGCCTTCTGGGGCCGCAAGTTAGTAAGCGGTTAACCAAAGCGTCAAGAGATCCGGGCAAAAGTCATTGAGCCGCGATTCTCCAGCGGTCGAATCCGACGCATCGAACCCGCAAATATCCAGCTGAACTGGACAGTTGCAGCGGTCTGGAGCTTGACGGTCGGCCATCACGCTCCTTAGCGTGCCGGTCATCCCATAGAACGCGATTACTGTCCGGAGGCAGGGTGCGAACCACCGAAGAGGCATCGGCGCATTCCGGTAGCGATGCCGCGGCACCGTCCCCGCGACGGCCGCGCACGCTCCTGGTCATGAGCCCCGGACTGCTGGACGACGTCTTTCCACCACCGGTACGGGCCCGACTGGAGGAGACCGCCGATCTCCTCGCGCCTTTCGTGATCAGCGAGTTCGACTCCCCGGAGGCCGCCGAGGCACTGGGTGGAGCCGAGGTCCTGCTCACCGGCTGGGGCTGCCCGCCCGTCGACGCCGCACTGCTGGACCGGACGCCCGCGCTGCGTGCCGTGATCCACGCGGCCGGCACGGTGAAAACGTTTCTGTCCCCGGTTGCGTTCGATCGCGGGATCGTCGTCTCGTCGGCCGCCGCCGCCAACGCCGTCCCCGTCGCCGAGTTCACCCTGGCGGCGATCATCATGGGCGCCAAGCGGGTGTTCCCGCTGGCCGGACTCTTCCGCAGCCGGCGCACCCACCGCACCGGCGCCGACCTCGACCGGCAGCACTGGCTCGGCACGCACGGGCTGACCATCGGGGTGGTCGGGGCCTCCCGGATCGGCCGCCGGGTCATCGAACTCCTCCGGGTCCTCGACGCGGAGGTACTGCTCTACGACCCGTACGTCGACCGGGCCGAGGCGGAACTGCTCGGCGTCACCCCGACCGACCTCGACACCCTGGTGGCGACCAGCGACGTGGTGACCGTCCACGCCCCCGACACCCCGGAGACCCGCGGGATCATCGACGCCCGGCGGATCGGCCTGATGCGCCCCGGCACCCTGCTCGTCAACACCGCGCGGGGCCGCCTGGTGGACACCGAGGCGCTGACCGGGCACCTGGTCAGCGGGCGGCTGGACGCGGTCCTCGACGTGACGTCGCCCGAGCCGTTGCCGCACGGCCACCCCCTGTGGGACCTGCCGAACGTCTTCCTCACCCCGCACCTGGCGGGCGCCCAGGGCAACGAGGTCGGGCGGCTCGGGGCGCTCGCGGTGGAGGAGCTGGCACGGTACGCGCGGGGCACGCCGTTCGACCACCCGGTGCACCGGGCCGACCTGGGGAGGATCGCGTGAGTCCGTTGCCGGCGCAGGCTCTAGGCTCGGCGTCACACAACAGCCACCAGGGGGTGAGCCGGATGCGCCGGCAGAGCACAGCCGGGGACGGACAACGGCGGGCGACGGTCACCGACGTCGCGCGGCACGCGGGCGTCTCCACGGCCACGGTCTCCCGTGTACTGAACCGCAACTACCCGGTCGCCGAGGCGACCCGGGAGCGGGTCGAGTCCGCGATGCGCGAGCTGGGCTATGTCGTCAACGCCCACGCCCGCGCACTGGCCGGCGTATCCAACCGCACCGTCGGGATCATCGTCAACGAGGTCGTCGATCCCTTCTACGCGTACATCGCGCGTGGTGTGGAACGGGAAGCGGCCCTGGGCGGAAGGCTCTGCCTGGTCTGCTGCACCCAGGGCGACCCGCAGCGGGAGCTGGCCTTCATCGATCTGATGCACGAGCGCAGGGCGGACGCGGTGGTCGTGGTCGGCGGCTCCATCGCGGACCGGGGCTACACCACCGAACTGGCCCGCCGGGCGCGCGAGCTGGACGCGGGCGGATCGAAGCTGGTGCTGTGCGGCAGGCCGCCGCTGGGCGAGCAGGCCCCGACCGTCGCGGTCGAGTACGACAACGAGGGCGGCGCCTTCGCCATCACCGACCATCTGCTGATGCAGGGGCACGAGCGGATCCTCCACCTCGCCGGCCCGCCCAAGCTCTCCACCACCCGGGACCGGCTGGCCGGGTACCAGCGGGCGCTGCGGCTGCGCGGCATCGACCCGGATCCCGACCTGGTCCGGCCCGGCGCGTTCAGCCGCAGCTTCGGCTACCGGAAGATGGCCGAAGTACTGCGGGACGGACCGGACTTCACCGCCGTCTTCGCGGCCAACGACATGGTGGCGGCAGGCGCGGCCCAGGCGCTGGAGGAGGCCGGGGTCCGGGTGCCGAAGGACGTGTCCCTGGTGGGGTACGACGACGTCCCGGTGGCCCAGGAGCTGCGGCCGCGGCTGACCACCGTCCATATTCCGCTGGAGGAGATGGGACGTCAGGCGGTCCGGCTCGCCGTGAACAGCGGGGACGAGGACGACTGGCGCGAGCCGACCACGGGCGCGCTGCGGCTCGGTACCCACATCGTGGTACGCGATTCCGTCGCTCCGAGCCTCGGACGTTCCTCCCGGATGTGACCGGTTACTTCCCGCCCGTCCATAGTTGGCCATAGAAAATCACAGTAACTTCGTACCCCCTCTTGCCTCTGGATAGCAACCGCTTACATGCTGGCGCCGAGCAGCACCGTTCCGCACGCCTCCGCCCTCACTCATTTCCGCAGGGAGTTCCGCATGCGTATGCCCACAGACCCCGCCGGCTCCGCCACCACTTCCTCCACCGTCTCCGCACCCGTCGGCCGGCGTTCCGTTCTCGCCGCGGCCGCCGGTGCCGGAGCGGCCGTCGCTCTCGGCGCCGCCACCGGAACGGCTCGGGCGACCACGGCCGCCACCGGTCCGGAGCTGCGGGCCGGCCGCCCGGTCGAGCTGGCCCTGACCGCCCGGCCCGCCGCCGAGGCCGAGCGGCTGCGGCTCGGACAGGCCCTGCGCGGTTCGGAGTTCCAGGCCACCGGCCTGTATGTTCCGGCCGGCACCCCGCTCTCCCTCACCGTCCAGCCGTACGACGGCCTGCTGCCCACCCTGTGGATCGGCACCTGGGACTACTACGGCGAGATGACCGAGCCGCGCAGCTATCCGCTGACCGCGGGGGCGAACACCGTCACGGACCCGCACGGCGGCCCGGTCTACCTCACCCTGACGGGCCGCGGCGAGCGGGCCGGTGTGCTGCTGCGTTCCGGCGCCGTACCCATGCCGGTCTTCACCCTGGGCCGCACGTCGGAGGCCGACTACCAGCGGCAGCTGGACACGCTCACCACCTCGCCGTACGTCGAACTGCACGCACCGCACACGACCATGACGCTCACTCGCGAGGGTGCGCTGCTGTACCGCGACGAGGACCACGCCGCGCTGCTCGACCTGGTCGAGACGATCACCGACTCCCATGCCCGGATCAGCGGTCTCGACGGTTCGAAGCCGGTGCACCGGCGCAAGGCCGGGCCGTACCACTTCACCGAGGTCAGCAAGGTGCCCAGCGGCGTCGGTGCCTACGCCACCCACGGCTACAACGGCTTCCCGCGCGCCTATCTCGACCGGGCCACGACCGTGGAGGGGCTGCGGACCCGGGGCTGGGGGCTGTACCACGAACTGGGCCATCTCCACCAGCAGTTCGCCTACAAGCCCGGCGGCCTGACCGAGGTCACGGTCAACATCTACTCGCTGGCCACGCAGCGCACCCTGAAGCAGCCGTCCAACCTCCTCACCGTCGACCCGAAGACAGGGCTCACCTACTTCCAGTCGGCGCGGCAGAAGTTCGGCACCGCCGGGCTGACCTACGAGAAGTCCTTCGGCGCGTACGAGAAGCTCGTTCCGCTGCGCCAGCTGGAGCTGGCGTTCGGCGACGACTTCTGGCCCCGGCTGCACAAGCTGGTCCGCGAGGAGAACCCGCAGTCCGACTACACCGAGACCGACAAGCGCTACCGGGCCCTCGCCACCTGCTCCAGCCGGGTCGCGGGCTACGACCTCACGGACTTCTTCGTGAACACCTGGGCCTTCCCGATCGACGCCACGGGCCGGGCCGAGCTGGCCGCGCTGAACCTGCCGAAGCCGCCCGTCGACCCGGCCACACTGGCCGACTGACCACGGTGACAAGGGAGTTCGGCGTGATCCTCAGCAGACGAACGTTCCTCTCGGCGAGCAGCGCCACCGCCGTCACGGCCGCGACCGCACTCCTGACCCCGGCAGGCGCGGCGCACGCCTCACCCGCCGCGGTCACCTCCGCCCCGGCCACGGCCACCGCCGGCTTCGACACCCTGCTCCAGCGGGCCGAATCCCTGCTCACCGGTGGCGGGTTCGACACGGCCGACACCGAGGCGACGACCTGGGGCAGGTCAACGACGGCTTCTGACCGACCGTCGATCCGTACCGGCTCCCGTCTCGTTCCGGGCCGCAGGCCCGTACTCACCGTCGCCGTCGGCGGCTCGCGCGGCCACACCCACCGAGCCGAACTCAACCGGTAACCCACCGCACCACCCGAGGAGCACCACCACCATGTCCGTCGCACCGCATCTGCACCTGCCGCCGCCCGACCGGCTCCTGTCGTCACGAACCGGCTGGACCCGGGCCCACTGGGAGGCGACGGCCGACCGGATGCTGGATGCGCTGGTGCCGTACGCGACCCCCGGCTTCGCCCAGTACCGGCTGCCCGGCCGCAGCAGCTGGTCGGGGGTCGTCTCGGACGGTCTCGAAGGGTTCGCCCGGTCGTTCCTGCTCGCCGCCTGCCGGATCGCGGGCGCGGGCGGGGCGGCCGACCCCGCGCTGATCGAGCGGTACGCGGCGGGACTGGCCGCCGGCACGGACGCCAGTAGCGGCGAGGCCTGGCCGAAGCTGACGGACTGTTCGCAGCAGATGGTGGAGGCGGCCTCGGTCGCGGTGGCGCTGCACGAGACCCGGCCGTGGATCTGGGACCGACTGGACGCCCGGGTGCAGGAGCGGGTCGTCGACTGGTTCTCCGGGTTCGTCGGCGGACGCACCTGGGACAACAACTGGCGGCTCTTCCAGGTGGTTTCCGAGCAGTTCCTCGCCTCGGTCGGGGCGCCGTACAGCCGCTCGGACATCGAGTCGAACCTGGACCGGATCGAGGACTGGTACGTCGGTGACGGCTGGTACACCGACGGGGACGGCCGGAACTTCGACTACTACATCGGCTGGGCCATGCATCTGTACCCGCTGCTGTGGTCGCGGATCGCGGGCGCCGACGACGGGGGCAGGACCGAGGTCTACCGGCAGCGGCTGAGCCGGTTCCTGGAGGACTATCCGCACTTCTTCGGCTCCGACGGCGCGCCGGTCCACCAGGGCCGTTCGCTGACCTACCGGTTCGCCGCCCTGGCGCCGGTGTGGATGGGGGCGCTGGCCGACTGCACCCCCCTGGCGCCGGGGCTCACCCGCCGGCTCGCCTCGGGCACGATGCGGCACTTCGCGGAGCGCGGTGTACCGGACGAGCGGGGGCTGCTGACGCTGGGCTGGTACGAGACGTTCCTGCCGAGCACCCAGCCGTACTCCGGTCCCGCCTCGCCGTACTGGGCGAGCAAGGGTTTCCTCGGGCTGCTGCTGCCGGCCGGCCATCCCGTGTGGACGGAGCGCGAACTGCCGCTGCCCATCGAGGAGTCCGACCGGTACACCGCGCTGCCCGCCACCGGCTGGCTGCTGCACGGCACCCGTGACGACGGCATCGTCCGGCTGATCAATCACGGCAGCGACCACAATCCCCCGTACGACGAGTCGGCCGACCCGTCCGAGGGCACCGACGATCCGCACTACGCCAGGCTCGCGTACTCGACGGCGACGGCACCCGAGGCCGCCCCGCACGCCGTGGCACGCTCCATCGACGGCCATCTGGCTCTGGTCACGGCCGACGGCACCCCTTCACTGCGCCGCCGGATCCATCCACTGCGCTGCGAGGACCGTGTCGCGGCGTCCTGGTACGCGGCCCGGCTGCCCGGTGACGACCATCCGTACCGGATCGAGACGACGAGTGTGCTGCACGGTCCGTGGGAGATCCGGGTGCACCGGGTCGAGGCGCCGGAGGGCGCGGTGGTGCGGGAGGGCGGTCACGCGGTCTCCCATGTCCAGAGCCCGTTCGCCCTGGCGGGCCCCGACTGGGCACTCGCGCGCACGGCCGACGGTCTGAGCAGCGCCCTGATCGCGCTGCACGGCTGGGACGGCGGTAAGGAAGGGGCCGCTGTGGCGCGTGATGTCCAGTCCAACGCGTACGGGCCGCACTCGGCGATTCCGTATCTCCGCAGCGGGCCGCACCCGGGCGGACGGAGCGTCCATGTCTCGCTGGTCGCCCTCTCCCGGGACACCCTGTATCCGGAGGCGTTGCGCGACGCGGTGCGGGTACGGGCAGGTGTGGACTCGGTGATGCTGACCTTCCTGGACGGTACGACAGTCGAAGTCTGATCGCGTCCGGAGTCCGGTGTGTCCGAAGCACGGTCGCGGCGGGATTCGGATCGCGGTCGTGGGCCGGGGCGCCGCCCGAGCGGTCGTCGGCCGGTCAGATTCCGACGCTGTTCGCCTCCCGTTGGTCGATGTGCCCGATGAGCTCCAGGGCCAGGGACTTGATCGTGTCGAGCCCCGCCCTGCCCCACGGGCGGGGCTCGGTGTCGACGGCGCAGACCGCACCCAGGACAATGCCCGTGCGGTCGATGAGGGGCGCGCCGAGATAGGAGCGGATGCCTATGTCGTCGACCACCGGATTGCCCGCGAACCGCGGGTAGTCGCAGACGTCCTCCAGCACGAGCGCCTTGCGCCGGACGACGACATGCGGGCAGTAGCCGCGGTCGAGCGCGACGTACCGGCCGCTGCGGCTGCTGCCCGCGGCCGTGACGCCCAGGTCGGAGCCCTTGTGCGTGCCGGCCGGGGTGTGGAGCCCGGCGAAGAACTGCCGGTTGCCGTCGATGAAGTTGACCATCGAGAAGGGCACTTCGGTCACCTCGGCCACCCGGTCGGCGAAGGCGTCGAAGTTGTCGAACGAAGCGTCGGGGCGTTCCCCGAGCCCGAGCGTCCTCAGTCGCTGGGTACGGAACATGGCATCGCGGTCTTCGGGTGTGAGCAGCATGCGACCGATGGCGTTCCGGGTCACGGGTGGGCTCCGAAGCCGGTCAGCGGGGACGGGGCCGAGGTGGCGTTGATCAGGTGCTGGACCAGCGTGACCAGTGCCCCGGTGCCCGAGCTGGCGATCCGGGCATCGCAGAGCACCACCGGGACGTCCGGTCCCAGGTCGAGTGCGGCCCGGATCTCCTCGGGCGCGTAGCGGTAAGCGCCGTCGAACTCATTGACCGCGATGATGAACCCGATGCCGCGCCGCTCGAAGAAGTCGACGGCGGCGAAGCACTCGGCGAGCCGACGGGTGTCCGCGATCACGACCGCTCCCAGCGCGCCCTGGGAGAGTTCGTCCCACATGAACCAGAAGCGTTCCTGGCCCGGGGTTCCGAACAGATAGAGAACGTGCTGCTCGTCGAGCGTGATGCGGCCGAAGTCCATCGCCACGGTGGTGGCGGTCTTGGACTCGATGCCGTCGAGGCTGTCGGTCGCGGCGCTGACCTGGGTCAGCAGTTCCTCCGTGCTCAGCGGTGCGATTTCGCTGACCGCCCCGACGAACGTCGTCTTACCGACACCGAAGCCGCCCGCCACCAGCACCTTGAGCGCGACGGGAAAGCCCTCGGAGCCGACGGGACCTGCGGCTCCGGAGACATCCGGGGCGTCGGCGGGGTCGCCATGGACGGGTACGGACTCGTAGCGCGCCCCGGTTTCGAAACCCTGCCCGGATTCAAAACCCGGAGCATCTCCGTAGCCCTGCGCGCCACCGTAGCCGTAGCCCGGGTTTTCCCCGTAGCTGTGGTTCCGCACGGCTCCGCACTCCTGCGCGTTTCCGTAGTTCTGCGCGCCCCCGTAGCCCTCCGGACCTCCGAAGCCCTCCAACGGGCCGAGGCTTCCGTTGCTTTCGTTGCTTCCGTAACTCCCGAAACCTTCGGAGCTTGCGTTGTTCTCGTACGCGGCAGAGCTGCCGAAGCCGTCAGAGCTGTCGTCGTAAGCCATCGAGCACTGCCTCCAGCAGGGATCGGTCGGTGGGCATGTCATGGAAGGCGGGCGGGTGCGCGGTCACTGCCCCGCAGTCGACCAGGTCGGAGACGAGCACCTTGGTGACGACTGCGGGCAGCCGCAGATGGGCGGCGATCTCGGCCACCGAGGTGGGGCCGCCGCACAGCCCCAGTGCGACGGAGTGCTCGGGACCGAGATGTATCTGCGGTTCGGTCCCCGTGGCCATGACCAGGGAGAGCAGATCGAGCACGGCCGTCGGACGGGTACGGCCGTTGCTCACGGTGTAGGGGCGGATGAGCCGGCCTGCCGCGTCGTCGAGCAGCGGCCCGTCCTGCGGGAGCGTCACCCTCACAGCCCCGTGGCGCCGGGGGTTCCGGCCGCCTGTCTCACAGGCGTCATCAGATAGGGCCGGACGCTCTTGACCAGCATGGTCATCTCGTAGCCGAGCACCGCCGCGTCCGTCTCGCGTCCGGCGAGGACCGCGAGGCAGGTGCCGGACCCTGCGGTGGAGACGAACAGCAGGGTCGAATCGAGCTCGACCACCACTTGTCGCACCTCGCCGCTGTCGCCGAAGCGCGCGCCCGCGCTGCGGCCGAGCGAGTACAGGCCGGCGGCCAGCGCCGCCATGTGGTCGGCGCTGTCGGCGTCCATGCCATGAAGGGATTTCACCAGCCCGTCGGCGGAGAGAAGAACCGCGCTGCGTGTGTACGGAACACGTTGGACCAGTCCGCTCAGCAGCCAGTC
Organism: Streptomyces gelaticus; assembly: GCF_014649535.1. Classification (GTDB taxonomy): domain Bacteria; phylum Actinomycetota; class Actinomycetes; order Streptomycetales; family Streptomycetaceae; genus Streptomyces; species Streptomyces gelaticus. Next base: position 292,187 of record NZ_BMTF01000001.1, on the reverse strand, counting down.
GAGGTCCGAGACCTGACCGGACGGCATATCGGTCGCCATGGTGCATCTACTCCTTGGAGGTGTTCGTTTCGATGTGGTCGTCGGTGGGGGCCGCTCCGTGGCCCGGAGCCGAGGGGTGCGGGGCGGCGGGCGCGGTGAGCCCGCGTACCGGCAGCGGTTCGAGCGGGGTGCGGGACTGCCAGGACTGCGGATTCTCCGCCTCCAGGGCCGTGTCCGGCTCCAGGGCCGTGTCCGGCTCCGGGGCTGCGTCGGCCTCGGATTCGCTGCGGGCCTCGGCGAGCTCGATGCCTCGCCGGAAGGCGGCCATGAGTCCCGGGTCGTGCAGGGCCTGTTCGTCCTCGGTGCGCGGGGCCGGTGCCTCCCTGAGCTGCGGAACCAGGTGCTCCTGGTTGGCGCGCCTGGGCAACTGGGGCCGGCCCATGGTGCCGCGTACCACTCCGGGCTCGGAGTGGAGTACGTCGGGAACCTCGTCCGTGGGCCGGATTCCGGGGCGGGCCTCGGCCGGGGTGGGGCGGTCGGGACGCTCGGCGCGCAGCGGGAGCGGTGGTGCTCCGCCCTGGCTCTGTGCCTGCTGGGGCGGTTGGTGCAGGCGCAGCGGCTGGCTGGGTACGTACGGCTGACGGCCGGTGTTCGACTGCGGGCCCGGTGCGGTGCCTGGACCGGGGGTCAGGCTCGGGTTCGGCCTGTGGTGGCCGCCCCTCCCGTCCTCGGACGGTGGGCGGTGCACGGGACCCGGGGGCGGGACCGGGGTCGCGCCTTCGGCGGCCGGGGCGTCCGCGTCCACGCCCAGCAGGGACTGCGGGAGGACCAGTACGGCCTGTGTGCCGCCGTAGATGTTGCTCTGCAGCCGGACCGCGATGCCGTGCCGGCGGGCCAGTGACGCGACGACGTACAGGCCGATCCGGCCGTCCTGGAGCAGGTGGGCCACATTGACCTGGTCGGGATCGGCGAGCAGGGCGTTCATCCGCTTCTGCTCGTTGCCCGGCATGCCCAGTCCGCGGTCCTCCACTTCGAGGGCCAGCCCGGCGGTGACCTGCTGGGCGCGCAGCAGCACTTGGGTGTGGGGGGCAGAGAACACGGTCGCGTTCTCGACCAGTTCGGCCAGCAGATGGATGACGTCGGCCACGGCGTGGCCGCGCAGCGTGCCGTCGATCGGCGGGACGAGCTTGACCCGGGGATACTGCTCGACCTCGGCGATCGCCGAGCGCAGGATCTCGGTCATGGTGACCGGGTTGCTCCACTGCCGCCGGGACACGGCGCCACCGAGGACGGCGAGGTTCTCGGCGTGCCTGCGGATGCGGGTGGCGAGATGGTCGACCTGGAAGAGGCCCTTGAGCAGATCGGGGTCCTCGACCTCGTTCTCCAGCTCGTCGAGCAGCTGGATCTCGCGGTGCACCAGCGACTGGAGCCGGCGGGCGAGATTGACGAAGACCTCGACCTTCTGGTCCTCGCCGGAGTGGTCGGAGAGCCGGGACGCCTGGACGACCGCGGCGACGGCGGCTTCCTGCTGGCGGCCGAGTTCCTGGGCGAGCAGCTCGAAGGCGTCGCTGCCCGGGGCGGCGGGCTCGGTGGCCCTGCGCGCGCTCACCGGTTCGCCGTTGCGGAGCTGTTCCACCACGTGCCGCAGTTCGGCCTGGCCCTGGGCGCACGTGCGGCGCAGTGCCAGACAGCGGCCGAAGACGGTGGTGGCGACTCGGTTTGCGGCGAGGTACGCGGCCAGCACCGCGGCCAGCGCCGGCGCACCGGCCGCGCCCAGCGCGATCCAGAGTTCGGTGGAGGACCGGGCTCCGGTGGTGCGGGCGGTGAAGACGACCGCTGCGGCCCCACTCAGTACCGCTACGAGGGTCGGCAGCACCGCGGTGCGCAGGATCTGGGGCCGTATACGCGCCTCGGGGGACGGCTGGGCGGCGCGCGGCCTGCTCGCGGCCGAGTGGGAACGGGCACCCGGTCGGCCGTGCCGTCCGCCCTCTCGGCGTTCCGGTCGCGCTTCGGGTGCGCGAAGTTGAGACATCAGTGTCCTCGGTACGTGGGGCACCTGGAATCGGCGTTCATGAGGTGGCACCTGCGGTGGTCGGTCAGGCTCGGTTCATCGGTCGGGAAGGCTCGAAAGTTGTGAGCCCACCGTTGATCACCGGCCACACACGGTAGTCGTCAAGCACACGAGTGCGGCGGGCAGTTGTCGAACTTGCCCGCCATCCGTCCCGCTCTGGTATGAGCTTTCGCACAGTAGACCGATTACTCCGCATTGGCCCCCGGTCGGCAGGCGCCTGAACGGCCTACGGATGCGAACCCCTGAACGCACGAAACGGCCCGGCCCGTCCGGTCATGCCGGACGGGCCGGGCCGCCTGCTGTCCCCCGTGTGATCCGTACGCCGTTACGCGCTCGGCGCCACCTCGGCATGGTCGGCCTCCGCGGCCTCGGGCTCCCGGCCCCTGCCAACCGCCGCATCGGCCGACAGCTCCGTGATCCGGGCCGCACCCGCGGGCCTGCGCGCTCCAGCGATTGCGGAGCCACCTCGCGCCACCAGGGCTCGGAAGGAACGGTTCGCGCCGTGGGTTCGGCCGCCACGGGACTGGCGCACCGTCCAGTCCACGCCAGCGCCAACGCCATCGCGGTAATGACGACACACAGCGGATCAACGCAGTCCGGCGAAGAGATCGTTCTCGGGTACGGCCGCGCCGGTGGCGTCCTTGACACGTACAAAGGTCTCCATGCCCATCAACTCGCCGAACCTCTCCTTGCCCATCTTGAGGAAGAAGATGTTCTCGCCCTGACTGGCGTGCGCGGCCAGCGCATCGAACTTCTGGCCGCTGAATGCGGTGGTGTCCACCCATGTGGTGATCTCGTCGTCGGGCAGGCCGATCTCGGCCATCGCGGCGGCCTCGGCAGGATCCGGCTCCGGCATGTCCTCATGAAACTCGCGCATGGTCTCCCCGAACCGCTGCATCATCGAGCGAGGCATCGTCGTCCAGTAAACCTTCGGTGTCAGCGCGGTCATCTCCAGCGCCGCCATCGTGATGCGGTGGGCCTGGATGTGGTCGGGGTGGCCGTAGAAGCCGTTCTCGTCATAGGTGACGACCACATCGGGTCGGTAGTGCCGCATGAGTTCCGCAAGTCGGGCAGCGCCTTCCTCCACGGGGGTCTGCCAGAAGGATCCGGGGGCGTCGTTGCTCGGCCAGCCGATCATCCCGGAGTCGGCATAGTCCAGCAGCTCCAGATCGCTGACCTTCAGGACGTCGCAGCTCGCCTTGAGTTCTTGGCGGCGCATCAAGGCAACGGCCGCCGGATCATGCCCGGGATCGCCCGGCTTGACACCCCCCGTTCCGTCACCGCAACGGCCGTCGGTACACGTCACGAGAACCGTGCGGACGCCTTCCGCCGCGTACCGCGCGAGGACCCCTCCGGTTCCGGTCGCCTCGTCGTCGGGGTGGGCGTGCACTGCCATGAGCGTCAAGGGCCGGTCGGTCATGAAACAGTCCTCCTGCAGAAAGTACGGGTTGGTCCGAGTGCACGGCGGGCGTACCGCGACCCTGGGGTCCGGATCCTGGCGGGGCGGACACCCCCTCCGCGCCTCCCCGCCCGTACGGCCGGCCCCTCGGTCGATGCAACCGTGCCGACCGCACCGGCTGTTCCCGGCGCAGCCAATTGGTGATCTCGGCCGGCAAAATGTCTGGGCTGTGGTCCGACCAACCGGTCTCGCTCAAGCTGGAGGACCTGAACGTCATCTGCGTGGTCCTCGGCTACGAGATCGCCGACCGGCGCGAACAGCCGCACCACTGGATACCCGGCCGGGCCGTGCAAGCCTTCGCGGCGCCCGAAGAAGGCTGCGTCGGCCGCGCCGACGGCAACCCTGAAGCACCCGATCGACCAGCCCGGGCGTGACAATCCGGGTCACTCCGCCCAGATGTCCGGGAACGAATACCACCCCTCACCGGGCATGGCAGACTCCACCGCGACTGCGTCATTGCGTTCAGGCATTCCCCCCTGCCCCGAGTCACCGCTCACCCGCAAGGTCAAGATCGCGGTCGCCCTGCCCCTGAGTAACGTCCGTTGCCTCGCCGCGGCGCCAGGGATGTGCAATCGGGCCAGCCACGGCCCGCCACCAGGGATCGAGCGGAAGCGCTCCCGCAGGCTCGAAGGGCTCGCCAGGACGAGGAAATGCGGCCGACTGCTCGGCTTCCTCCGCGGCATCCTTGGTCCACTCGCCGGGCTCTGCCCACGGGTGCACGGAAAGGGTGAAGGTGCCCCAGTGGATCGGCATCATGACGCCGTACGGCTTACCCCCTTGCAGGTCAAGGTGCGCCTGTACCCCCTGAGCCGGCGTCATGTGAATGTCGGGCCACCCACCGGGCAGCGGCGTACGGTCCGTGTGGTTCTTGGGCCAGTACTCGGAATAAGCACCGATCTGGATCATCGTCGCGTCGAACGGGCCGTGTTCGGCGCCGATGTCCTTGAAGCCGGGGAAATAGCCGGTGTCGCCGCTGTGGTAGATGCGGTGCTCGGGGCCGACGACTGCCCAGGACGCCCAGAGCGTGTGCTGCTGGTTGCGCAGGCCGCGGCCGCAGAAATGGCGCGCCGGCGTGGCCGTCAGGCCGATACCGGCGATCTTCGTGGTCTCGTTCCAGTCCAGTTCGCGCATCCGGTCAGCGGACACGCCCCACCGCTCCAGGTGGGCGCCGACACCGAGCGGGACGGCGAACACCGTGTCCGTGCCGGCGAGGGCCCGGATCGTCGGCAGATCGAGGTGGTCGTAGTGGTCGTGCGAGATCACCACCGCGTCCACCGGCCCGAGCGCGGCGAGCGGCAGCGGGACGGGGTGCAGCCGTTTGGGCCCGGCGAAGGCGAAGGGGGAACAGCGCTCGCCCCACACCGGGTCGAAGAGCACCCGTCGGCCGTCGATCTCGGCGAGAACACTGGAATGGCCCATCCAGGTGAGCCGCAGCCCCGTGGCGGGTGTCTCGGCGAGATCGGCGTAGGTGGTGGCGTGCACGGGCACGGTGCCGGCCGGTGCCCTGCGTGCCCGCTCCTCCTTGCGGAAGTAGACCTTGGCGAACTCCAGCGCCGATCCGGACGGCCTGGTCCGCGCCCCCTCCGGGTTCTGGAAGACGCCGTCGGCGAAGTTGGGCGAGCGGCGGATGCGCTCCATGCGGGCGCCGTCCGGGTCCGCGCCGAATGCGGCGGGTCGCAGCGAACGCAGCCGGGTGCGGAGCGGTGGCAAGGGGTCGGCGCCGGTCACAACATCTCCTGGGGGAGTCGGTGTCGTCTCATTGTGGGCAGGGGGTACGACGGCGCGAGGGCGGAAGGCCCCGCGGGACCGGCGGCCGGACCGGTCCGCGTCAGCCACGCGGCTGCCCGTACACATGGTCGATGTGCAGCCGCAGCACGATGCGCCGGTCCCGGACCATCGCGCTGCGGTAGTCGTCCCAGTCGGGATGTTCGCCCTGGACGTCACGGTAGAGAGCGATGAGCTCCTCCACCGTCGCGTCGTGCGGATCGGTGGCGACCGGGGACAGTTCGGCGGTGGCGTCCACGACCGTCCACGCCCAGCGGTCCGCGCTGGTGACGTGGTAGCTCGCCCGGGGGTCGCGGCGGAGGTTCTTCGTCTTCGCCCGGTCGTCGGTGATCGAGACGCGGACGATGCGCTCCTTGGGGTAGTAGAAGTGGTTGACATTGGACAGCTGGGGCCGGCCGTCCCGCCTGAGTGTCACGAGCACTCCGCCGTTCTCCTCGGCGAGCAGCCCGAGCAGAGCTTCCTGCCGTGCGTCGAATCCCGTCATGCCGAATCCAACGTCCGTGCCCGCCACAGGATTCCGCATCCGGCAGGATCGCGATGTCACATCCGGGGACCCCTCGTCCGTCACACCGGTGCAAGCAGCCCTCCGGTGGCACCCGACGCCGCCGGACGGCACCGGAGCCGTACCGAAGGAGACCGGCCATGACCGCTCGAATCCCGCTCGACCCGCCCCGTTCCCTCCTCTTCCGTGCCGTGTCGTGGTACTCGAACCGTGCGTACGGCAAGGTCATCGATCCGCTGCGGGCCTCCGCCCACCACACCGGGGTGCTGTGGGCCGGGGCCCGGTTCGAGCTGTCGGTGGGCCGCTGGAAGAAGCTGGACGCGCAGCTCAAGGCGCTGGCCGTGATGGCGTCGGCGGCCACGATCGGCTGCAGCTGGTGCATGGACTTCGGCTACTGGGAGAACCAGCGCCACGGCATGGACCCGCGCAAGCTGCGCGATGTGCCGGTGTGGCGGGAGAGCGAGCTGTACACCCCGCTGGAGCGCGACGTCATGGAGTACGCGGAGGCGATGAGCCTCACCCCGCCGGAGGTCGGGGACGAGCTGGCGGAGCGACTGGGGGCCGCGCTCGGCGAGGCGGCGTTCGTCGAACTCACGACGATGGTCGCGGTGGAGAACATGCGTTCGCGGACGAATTCCGCTCTCGGCCTCACCAGTCAGGGCTTCAAGGACCGGTGCGAGGTGGAACCTCCCGCGAACCGCTGACCCGGCGAATCGGCCGGCACGTCCGCCCCGGTTCCCCCGGCAACGCCCGGCCGGAGCAGCACCGTCACCCTGCTGACCGGCGACGTGGTGACGTACTCCGGCCATGGGAACGGCGTACAGATCAGCTCGATCGTGCCGGGTGCCGGCCGTGAGGGCATGGGCTTCACCCGCTTCCGGGCGGACGGCCACGAGCACGCCGTCCCGGTCGACGTTCTCGGCCGGATCTCCGGCGGCCGGGTGGACCAGCGGCCGTTCGACGTGACCGCTCGCCGCCTCGGGCTACACGGACGCCGGGACGGAACTCGCTGCGCATCCTTCGCTGAACGAGACGCTGATCGATGCCTACAACTCGGGCTGAGCCGACATCCGGTGCCGGCGACGCGCGCCGGCGCGGAGGGCGCCGGCTGAGCAAGGGGGCGGGGTCGTGGGCGGCCCCGCCCCCCGCTCTTCCCGTGCGGGGCATATTCGTTAGGGTGACGCCGTGGCAAGAGTGCGGTTGAGCGTGGCGGAACGACGTGAAGAGTTGCTGCGCGCTGCCGTCGAACAGATCGAGGTACGGGGCGTCGCGGCGGTCCGGATCGCCGATGTGGCCGCCGTGCTCGGAGTGAGCAACGCACTCGTGCTCTATCACTTCTCGACCAAGGAGAAGCTGGTCGCGGCAGCGTTCGCGCATGCCGCCGAGGCCGACCTCGCCCATCTGCGCAAGGTGCTCGGACGCCGCACCAGCGCGGTACGGCGGCTGCGCGCCGCCGTGCGCTGGTACGCGCCGACGGGGCAGGCCAAGGGCTGGCGGCTGTGGATCGAGGCCTGGGCCGCCTCGCTGCGTGATCCGGCCCTGCGCAATGTGGCCGGCGATCTCGACCAGCAGTGGAAGGCGGAACTGGCCGAGGTCATCGAGGAGGGCGCAGCCGCCGGTGAGTTCCACTGCGACGACCCGATGTCCGCCGCCTGGCGGCTGACCGCCCTGCTGGACGGCCTGGCCGTGCAGACGACGTCGTACGCGGGTCCGCTCTCCCGGGCCACGATGCTGGCCTGGACCGACGAGGCGCTCGCCCGCGAACTCGGCATCGACCACGAGGCGCTGACGGCCTGATCCCGCCCGCCCCGGCGGCGGTCCGGGCGGTGGTCCGGCAACGCGATCCATGGCCGGCGGTCAGGTCAGGTCTGGCGCACCGGTTCGTACGCGTCGCCCTGAAGTCCGAAGGTCCAGGCCACGCCGTCCTTCGCGGTCCTGGTGCTCGGCGGCACCCGCAGCCAGTAGACGCGGTGTGTGCCGTCCGGCTCCGGGGTGGAGTTGACCACCTCGACCATGACCACGTCCTCGTCGCCGTCCATCGCGATGCGCCAGAGGACGCCCGTCTCGTCGCGGTGGACCGGCTCGGCGCCGGATTCGGCGAGGTAGCGGTCGTAGCCGTAGAACTCCAGCATCACGCGGCGCAGTTCCGCGTTCTCCTCCTCGCGTATCCGCTTCGGGGTGAGGGAGTTCAGCTCTTCCAGGAACTCGGCGGGCACGGGCATGCCGCGCCAGGCGTGGAGCGCGAAGCCGTCGCGGTAGGCGAGCGCCGGGCCGTCCCCGCGGTCGAGCCGGCCCGCCTCGTCCCGGTACAGCGCCTCCGGGCGCTCGCTGATCACCACGACGCGCTCATAGGGCCACCACCAGCCCGCGTGCCTGGCCACCTCGGCCAGACCGCGGAGCCGGTCGCCCCGGCCGTCGAAAGCGGCGAGCCAGGCCGCGTCGTGCTGGCCCAGAACCGCGTCGAGCAGCACCAGCCGGACGGCGGACTCGTCCTCGGGGCGCCCGGCGAGGTCGGCGACGACACCGGCCCTGATCCGATCGGCCAGTGCCGCGGTGGTCTCCCAGAGCTGTGCGCCCGTGGCGGACCACAGCGCGGACCAGCCCGCCGGGCCCAGTTCGTCGTACATCCGGCGACGCTCCTGGGCCCAGGGCCGCGTCCGCACCTCGTCGCGCACCGAGCGTCCGGCGTCGACGAGCTTCTCCACGGCCTCCACCGCGGCCCTCGGCGAGTCGACCCAGACGATCTGCTCCGGCTCGGCGAGTCCTGCGCTGCGGTAGGCGAGCCGCAGCCCGTCCTCGGCCGCGGACCGGTCGGCCGCGCCGGTCGCCGCTGCCACGGCCCGCCATGAGTCCACGTACTGCATCGGTCTTCCCTGTCCCCTGTGTTGTTCTGCGATCGGTGTTCGTGTGCTGTGTTGTTCGCGGCGCGCTGTGCCTCGTGTCGTTGTGCGTCGTACGCCGTGCGCCGCGGGATCGCCGGGCTTCTCCCCGGACCGCCTTCAGTCCGCGACGATGCGGACCGCACCCGGTGTGTACTCCCGCTGGCGCACCACGCGGTACCAGCCCTTCGAGAGCGGTATCGCCGCGTGCTCCTCGTGCACCACCCGGCCGCCGTCCGGAAGATGGAGCAGCATCGGCCCGAACACCCCCGCCTCGCGTATCAGCCGGCCCGGGCCCTGGACCGCGTGGGCATGGCCGGTGACCTCGCCCAGCGCGAGGACCATGCGGCCCTTGCCGTCCCTCGGTTCACCCGGCGCGTCCACGAGATGCGCCGGCACAGCCGACTCGTCCAACGACACGATCAGTACATCGCCCTGCCGGTACACAGACGTCTCCCCTCGATGGCCGCACCCGCTGTGCCGACCACGGAGAAAACGCTACGGGCAGGGTCTGACAATCGACCGGCGTCCGACCGGAACGGCGGGCCGTCGCGGCGGTCCCGGTCGCGCCGTTGTCAGTGCGGCTTGATAGACCTTGTGGGCATCAGCCGTTCCCCAGTACCAGGAGCCCACGGTCATGTCCGGTGTGGACCATCTGCACGAGTTGCTCGGCCTGCCCACTGTCGACTTCCAGCACGCGACGGGTGAGGCGCCCGTGCAGGCCGCCGATGCGGCAGCCTGGCGCATCTCGGTCGATCCGTACGACGACGATTCCGAGATGACCTGGGAGGACGCCTTCCAGGCGTTCCTGAAGGCGGTCGACCCGGCCGGGGTGCGGGCCCTGATAGTCGGCCAGTGGGGCGAGTCGTACGAGGAGCCCTCGTCCTACCCGATCGATCTGATCATCGCCGCCGCCGACCGGCTGACCTCACTGGAGGCCGTCTTCGTCGGCGACATGATCTCGGAGGAGAACGAAATCTCCTGGATCGAGCAGTCGGATGTGACGGCTCTGCTGAAGGCCTTCCCCGGTCTGCTCGAACTGGGCGTGCGCGGCGGCACCGACCTGGTCTTCTCCCCCACGAAGCACGAGCGGCTGCGTTCACTGACCATCGAGACCGGCGGTCTGCCGGTCTCGGTGATCCGGGGTGTTCTGGACAGCGAGCTGCCCGCGCTGGAGCGGCTCGACCTCTGGCTCGGTGTGTCCGCGTACGGGGGCGACGCCGATGTGGCCGACCTGGCCCCGCTGCTCTCCGGCACCCGATTCCCCCGGCTCACCCATCTCGGTCTGCGCAACAGCGAGTTGCAGAACGAGATCGCGACGGCCGTCGCGAGTGCCCCGGTCGTCGCGCAGCTGCGTGTCCTGGACCTGTCGGAGGGCACCATGGGCGACGAGGGCGCGGCGGCGCTGCTGGACGGCCAGCCGCTGACCCATCTCGAAAAGCTCGATCTGCACCACCACTTCATGACCGAGCCGATGGAGCGCCGGGTCCTGGAGGCGCTGAGGCCGCACGGCGTGCGGGTCGATGTGTCGGAGCGCGAGAAGCCCTGGGGCGACCGCGGCGTCGAAGGCCGCTACACCTCGGCCTCGGAGTGACGTGCCATGACCGACATCGAACACCCCGAGTCGTTCCACGGTCTGCCCGTCCACACCCTTCCCGGTCCCGGCCGGACCCCTGCCACCCCGCTGCCGGAGGCCGGTTCGGTCGCATGGCGGCTGGAGAGCGCCTGGCAGGGCGATCTGGCATTCGGCCCGCTGTGGCAGCACTTCGTCGACACGGTCGACACGACGCGGGTGCGGGCGCTGGTGATCGGCGGCTGGTGGCAGCAGGAGTACGAGCCCTTCGCCCCGGTCGCCGATCTGCTGGTCCGTGATGCCGAGCGCTTCCCGTCCCTGCGGGCGCTCTTCCTCGCCGACGTCGTCAGCGAGGAGTGCGAATTGTCGTGGCTGGAGATGTGCGACATCACCCCGGTGGTCGAGGCGTTCGGGCAGCTGGAGGAGTTGGCGGTACGCGGCTCCGGGGATGCGGGCTCCGACGGATCGTCACTGGATCTGCAGCCGGTACGGCACAAGGCGCTCAAATCGCTGCGGTTCGAGTCGGGCGGGCTTCCGTCCGGCATCGTGCGGGCGATCGGAGCCTCCGATCTCCCGGCGCTGGAGCGCCTCGAACTCTGGCTCGGTGTCTCCGAGTACGGCGGTGACACCTCGGTCGAGGACCTCGCCCCGCTGCTCTCGGGTGCGACGTTCCCCGCCCTGCGCCATCTGGGGCTGCAGAACAGCGAAATCCAGGACGAGATCGCCGCCGCCGTGGCGTCCGCCCCGGTCGTCGCCCGGCTGGAGTCGCTCTCCCTCGCGATGGGGACCCTGGGCGACGAAGGCGCCGAAGCGCTGCTCTCGGGCCAGCCGCTCACCCACCTGACCTCGCTGGACCTGCACCACCACTACATGAGCGAGCCGTTGGTGGAACGCCTGGGGAACCTGCTCGGTCCGGACCGGGTGAACACCGACATCGACGAGGCCGAGGACTGGGATCCGGAAGAGGACGGCCACCGCTATGTCGCCGTCGACGAGTAGTACGACCGGCCCGGTGCCGCGCTTCGCCGTCGTGGGTGTGCCCGGCAACCGCCGGGTCACGCTCTTCCAGGACGCCGTGCGCGCCGCCGGGCTGCCGGCGGCGCGTGTCGTGTCCTGGCTCGACGTCCTGCGCGGCGAAGCGGGCTTTCTGCCCGGTGACACCGTACGGATGGACTCGCCGGGTGAGGACGCCGAGGTGGAGCGGCTGCTCCGCGCGGTCGGGGATCCGACAAGGGTCGAAGGCACCGCCCTCTGGTACGCCCGGTTCACCGCGGCCGTGCGGGAGGTGGAGCGCGCGGCGGCCGCTGCGGGTGCCGTGCTGCTCGACGATCCCGGCGATGTCGCGGTGTTGTTCGACAAGCGGCTCTGCCATGGCGTGCTCACCGGCGAAGGGGTACCGGTCCCGGCCTCACCGACCTCGGGAGTCGCCGCGCCCGTGGTGCGGGACTGGGCGGACGTACGGGAGCGGACGGCGGACCGCGGTCTGCCCAGATTCTTCGTGAAGCTCGCGCACGGCTCGTCCGCCTCGGGGGTCCTGGCCGTGGAGACGGCCGGGCCCGGCCGGGTCAGGGCCACCACCTCGGTGGAGCGGGACGCCTCGGGCCGGCTCTTCAACTCCTTGCGGGTGCGCCGCGTCACGACGGAGCGGGAGGTCGCGGCGATCGTCGACGCGCTCGCTCCGGACGGGCTGCACATCGAGCGCTGGCTGCCCAAGGCCACCCGGCGGGGCCGGGCGACGGATCTGCGGGTCGTCGTGGTGGCCGGCCGGGCCACCCACGCCGTGGTGCGCACCAGCCGCTCCCCCATGACCAATCTCCATCTCGGCGGCGAGCGCGGGAATCTCGGCGAGGTCCGCGCCGCCGTCGAGGCTGCGGGCGGCAGCTGGAGCGAGGCCCTGGCCGTGTGCGAACGGGCCGCGGCGTGCTTCCCGGACACCCTGTGTGTGGGTGTCGATCTGCTGCCCTCGACCGGCTGGCGGCGCTTCGCCGTCGGCGAGGTCAACGCCTTCGGTGATCTCCTGCCGCGGCTGACCGGTCTTCCGGGCAGCGGCGCCGAGGGCCTGGACACCTACGCGGCGCAGGTCGCCGCCGTAATGAACACAGCAAGGGACCACCGTGCAACCACCACCGCCTGACACCCCGCGCACTCCCGTGGACGCCCGGAACCCGGACATGAGCGAGATCGTGGGCAGCCACGATCTGCTGCTCGTCACCCTCGACACGCTGCGCCACGACGTGGCGGTGGAGCTCGCCGCCGCGGGCCGCATCCCGCATCTGGCGCGCCATCTGCCGGGCGGTGTCTGGGAGAAGCGGCATGCGCCGGGTAGCTTCACCTACGCCTCGCACCAGGCGATCTTCGCGGGATTCCTGCCCACACCGGCGGGGCAGGGGCCGCACCCCCGGCTGTTCGCGGCGCGTTTCGCGGGCAGTGAGTCCACCGCCTCGGGGACCTTCGTCTTCGACACGCCGGATCTGCTCTCCGGCCTCGCCGACGTGGGCTACCGCACGGTGTGCATCGGCGGTGTCGGCTTCTTCAACAAGCAGGCGCCGCTGGGTTCCGTGCTGCCCGGCATGTTCCAGGAGAGCCACTGGGAGCCGGAGTTCGGCGTGGCGTCGCCCACCTCCTTCGAGGCGCAGGTGGCCCGTGCCGAGGAGGTCGTCGCCGGGCTCCCCGAGGAGCAGCGGCTGTTCCTCTTCGTCAACGTCTCCGCCCTGCACCAGCCCAACTGGTTCCACCGCCCGGGCGCCACCCGCGAGGCGGGCGACTCCCGTGACACGCACGCCGCGGCCCTGGAGTACGTCGACGCCCACATCGGCAGGCTCTTCGCCGCCGCGAGCAGCCGCCGTCGCTGTTTCGCCATCGTCTGCTCGGACCACGGCACGGCGTACGGGGACGACGGCTACACCGGTCACCGGCTCGGGCACGAGTCCGTCTGGACCGTTCCGTACGCGCACTTCTTCCTGGAACCGGGGGCCATCGCACCATGAGCACCATGAGCACCACGAGCGCCGCGCCGGCCGTCCGGCCGTACCGGAGCTATGTCTACGCCTACCCGCACAAGACCGTCTACCGGCCGCTCGCCGACCGGCCGGCACTGCGCGAGCTGTGGGCGGCCGAGCGCAAGGACGCGCTCTCGCTCTACCTGCACATACCGTTCTGCGAGGTCCGCTGCGGATTCTGCAATCTCTTCACCCGCATCGGCGCCCCGGACGAGCTGACGACCCGGTATCTCGACGCGCTGGACCGGCAGGCCACCGCGGTCCGGGACGCGCTGGGCGACGAGGAGCCGGTGCGTTTCGCCGCGGCCGCGTTCGGCGGGGGCACTCCCACGTTCCTGACCGCCGCGGAACTGGAGCGGCTCTGCGACATCGCGGAGAAGCGGATGGGCGCCGATCTGCGGGCCGTTCCGCTGTCGGTCGAGACGTCGCCGTCGACCGCGACGGCCGACCGGCTGGCCGTCCTCGCCGACCGCGGTACGACCAGGATCAGCATCGGGGTGCAGAGCTTCGTCGAGGCGGAGGCGCGGGCCGCGGTGCGCCCGCAGCGGCGGGCCGATGTGGAGGCGGCGCTGGACCGGATACGCGATGCCCGCATCCCGGTTCTCAACATCGACCTGATCTACGGCATCGACGGGCAGACCGAGCAGAGCTGGCGCGCCTCGCTGGACGCGGCGCTCGGCTGGCGGCCGGAGGAGCTGTATCTCTACCCGCTGTACGTGCGCCCGCTGACCGGTCTCGGACGGCTCGACGCGGACGGTGGCGCCGCGGCGGACGCGGCCTGGGACCAGCAGCGGCTGCGGTTGTACCGAGCGGGCCGGGACCATCTCCTGGCCCACGGCTACGAGCAGGTTTCGATGCGGATGTTCCGTCGCGCCGATGCCCCGCGCACGGACGGCCCGGACGACTACGCCTGCCAGACCGACGGCATGATCGGTCTGGGGTGCGGTGCCCGCTCGTACACCACGAAGCTGCACTACTCCTTCGACTACGCGGTGGAGATGCGGGAGGTGCGGGCGATCATCGACGGCTACGCGGCCACCGAGGACTTCTCCCGCGCGCAGGTCGGGCGGTACGTAGACGGCGAGGAGGCGCGCCGTCGCCACCTCCTGCAGTCGGTCCTCCAGGCGGAGGGGCTTCGACTGGCCGACTACCGGGAGCGGTTCGGCACGTCGCCGGCCGACGACTTCCCCCTTGAGCTGGCCGGCTTCGAGGCGCGCGGCTGGCTCGACACGTCGGCCGGGGCCGCCGGACTACTACGACTCTCCCCCGAGGGCCTGGCCCACTCCGACGCCCTGGGCCCGGAGCTGTTCTCCCCCGGTGTACGGGCCGCGATGGCCGCGTACGAGCTGAAGTGAGCGCGCCGATGGACCTGACGATCCTCTACCGTGGCCCGCTCGCCTCGTGCGACTACGACTGCCCGTACTGCCCGTTCGCCAAGCGCCGCGACAGCCGGGAGCAGCTGCTGGCCGACCGGGCCGCGCTGGAGCGGTTCACGGAGTGGGCCGCGGGGCAGACCGGTGACCGGATCTCGGTCCTGTTCACGCCGTGGGGCGAGGGGCTGGTCCGCTCCTGGTACCGCCGGGCGCTGGTCGATCTGGCGCGGCTGCCGCACATCCGTCGGGTCGCGATCCAGACCAACATCAGCAGCCGTACGGGGTGGCTGGCCGAGGCCGGCGAGGCGGGCCGAGAGAAGATCGCGCTGTGGTGCACGTACCACCCGGGGCAGACACCCTACGAGCGGTTCCTCACCAAGTGCCGGGAGCTGACCGCGCTCGGCATCCGGCACAGTGTCGGGGTCGTCGGGCTCGACGACCACCTCGACGAGGCGCGGCGGCTGCGCGCCGCGCTGCCCGAGGAGGTCTATCTCTGGGTGAACGCGGCGGAGGGCCACACGTACACGGACGAGGAGGCGGACCGCTGGACGGCCATCGACCCGCTCTTCCCGTACAGCCGGCATCCGCACCGGTCGGCCGGACTGCCTTGCAGGACCGGTGAGTCGGTCGTCTCGGTGGACGGTGACGGCACGGTGCGGCGCTGCCATTTCGTCCCGGCCGAGCTCGGCAATCTCTACGACGGGAGCTACCGGCGGGCCCTCGGTCCGCGCGCCTGTCCGCTGGCGGTCTGCGACTGCCACATCGGCTATGTGCATCTGGAGACGCTGCCGCTGTACGACGTCTTCGCGGGCGGGGTGCTGGAGCGGATACCGGCGTCGCTGCCGCCGCCGCCCGCCGGACGTGCCTGAGCTCCGGACACATCCGGCGAGGCCTTGCCGGTCGCGGCACTAGAGCGGCAGCAGGTCCGGCCGCTTCGCCTCGACGTGGTCACCGGAGGATTCGCCGCGCAGCCGCCGGCCGATCCACGGAACCAGGTACTCGCGCGCCCAGTGGATGTCGTCGCGCCGCACTTCGAGGGTGCCGCGCTGCTCCTGCGGGGGCCATTCCTGGTCGGGGTCGGCCGGCACGTCGATGCCGAGGACCTGGGCGGCGCGCAGGGCGACCCTGGTGTGTCCCTCGGCCGACAGATGGAGCCGGTCGTCGTCCCAGGCACGCCGGTCCTGGACGGACCGCAGCGACCACAGGTCGAGGACCGGGCAGTCGTAGCGGTCGGCGATGGCCCGCACATGGGCGGTGTACGTGGCGATCTTGCCGCGCAGATGGCGCAGCACGGGAACGCCACGGGTGTCGAAGCCGGTGGTGACCATGACCGTGCCGACCGCCGCGGTCAGTTCGGCGACGGCGCGCTCGAAGCGCTCGGCCACGTCGTCGGGGTCGGTGCCCGGCCGGATGATGTCGTTGCCACCCGCGCAGAAGCTCACCAGGTCGGGGGCGAGCTCCTTGGCGCGCGGCACCTGCTCCTCGACGATCTGGTCGAGGAGGCGTCCTCGTACGGCGAGATTGGCGTACCTGAAATGGCCGTGCGCGGAGCCCTCGGTGCCCGTCGCCGCATCGGGGTCCGGGAGCTGGTCCGCGAGAAGTACCGCGAAACGGTCCGCCCAGCCGACGAAGGTCCCGTCCGGGCCGGGGTCGCCGACTCCCTCGGTGAAGCTGTCGCCGATCGCCGCGTACGACCCGATGACGCCCTGTCGGTTGATGACGCCACGTTGATTTTTTCTCGAATCGTCTGCCACAAACGCCTATCCTGCACCGCGGAATGTGACCTACGCGACCGTAATAAGGGGTTGACGGGTGGTGAGATAGACCACCCGGTCAGGTTTCGGTAAAGGGGGAATAAGCAGAAGGGGCGGTGCGCCGACGCGCACCGCCCCTTCTGTGTTGCTCAGGTCATGCCGTGTTGCTCAGCCGTCCGGCCGTTCGGCTCAGACGTAGATGCCGTGCGAGGCCAGGTAGGCGATCGGGTCGATGTCCGAGCCGTACGCCGGGCCGGTACGGACCTCGAAGTGCAGGTGCGGGCCGGTGGAGTTGCCGGTGGAGCCGGAGAGGCCGACCTGCTGGCCGGCGCCCACGCTCTGGCCCGCCGAGACAGAGAGGGAGGACATGTGGCCGTACTGCGAGTAGCGGCCGTCGGCGTGCTTGATGACGACCTGGTTGCCGTACGCGCCGCCCCAGCCGGCGGTGACGACGGTGCCGGAGGTGATGGCCTTCACGCTGGTGCCGCTGGCGACGGGGAAGTCGATCCCGCTGTGGCTGCCGCTGGACCAGTTGGAACCGGAGGCACGGTAGTTGGTGGTGTGGTTGCCGGGGACCGGGTGGACGTAGCCGGAGCTGCTGCTCTTGGCAGCCGGCGCCTTGCTCTCCGGGGCGGCGGTCACGGACTTGGCCGGGGCGGACTTCTCGGCGGCCGACGCGACGGCCGAGGGCGCCTTCGACGGGAGAGCCGAGCCGGCGCCGGCGCCGGTGGGCGCGGCGCTGCCGGCCGCCTCGGCGCCGAGGGTCAGCTTCATGCCCGGGAAGATCAGACTGGGGTCTTCGCCGACGACCTTGCGGTTGTCCTGGTACAGCTTCTGCCAGCCGCCCTTGATCTTGTGCTCGGCGGCGATCTTCGACAGATAGTCGCCGGAGACGACGGAGTAGGTCGTGGTGGCGGCCTGCTTCTGCGCGACCGGCTGGGCGTGCGTGGCGGCGGCCTGCTGCGGGGCGGCGGCCGGGGCGGCCTGCTCCGCGGCGTGGGCACCGGTGGCGCCGAGCAGCGGCAGTGCGATGACGGCGCCGCCGGCGCTGACCGCGGCGATGCCACGGGCGACGGGACCGATCTTCGGACGGCGGTGCTTACCCGATGTGGGCATGACGTATTTCCTCTCCGGCGCCTGCGAGGTGAGCTGTCGGGTTCGGGCTGGAGATGCCCGGCCGCGCTGAGCGCGACTTCACCCCGAGCCGGCCGGAATTCTCCGGTCGGCGACTTACCTGGTTCCCCCGCTCCTGCCACGCGATGAGTGGATGCGAATTCCGGGCGGCGGCAGGATTAGGCGGTCCGACCGGATTGACGGTGACCGTAAGCGAGCCGGGACGACGAGAACAAGCCGCGGGTTCCGTGCCGGAATCCGCGCCGGGGAAATCGGCGCGGAATTCCGGTCACACTCCGTGGATTAAGGATCTTTCCTTTCCGCGCGGCGCACGGAATACCCGACTCACCTGTCGCCACACACCGTCACGGATATGATCCCGCTCACGAGGCGGCCACCATCTCCCGCACAAACGGGCGATGTTCGGACAAAAGCCCGCATTACGGACATGACCCTTCTGTCACCCCCGCCGCAGCCGCAGCACCCGTGCGTCGAGATCCCCCTGGAGTTCCGTGTGCAGCCCCTGGTGGAGCAGCGCCGAACCGTGGTGCACCGTCCCCGTGTCCAGGCAGGTATAGGTCGCCGCGGGGTCGAGCCCGCGCAGCCGCAGGGCCGGGGGCCGCTCCCCGTACCGCTGCGCCTCCAGCCACATCAGAACCACGGTCTCCTCGCCGTGGACGTACTGGACCGCGCTGAGTCCGCCGCGCGGCTCGCGCAGCCGGTACAGCGCGCCGTACTGCACGACCGGCCGGATCTCCTTGTAGAGGTCCACCCAGGACCGCGCCTCGGCCAGCTCCTCCTCGCTCCATTCGGTGAGGTCCCCACCGACCCCGAGCACCCCGGCCATGGCGCTCACGAAACGGAAGCGCAGCGAACTGACCCTGCCGTTGAGCTGGTGATTCGGGCTGTCGGTGACCCAGGCGGCCATCACCCTGGCCGGGTGGATGTGCCCGAAACCCTCCTGGATGGCGAGACGGTCGAGCGGGTCGGTGTTGTCGGAGGTCCACACCTGGTCCGTACGGGACAGGATTCCCAGGTCGATCCGGCCTCCGCCGCCCGAGCAGGACTCGAACGCGACCGAGGGATGCGCGGCCCTGAGCCGGTCGATCAGTGCGTACAGGGCGTCCACATGCTCGATCCAGAGCTTCTGCGGGTACTCCTCGCCCGGCCATCCCGCATCGGTGAAGCAGCGGTTGAAATCCCACTTCACATAGTCGACGGGCGTGCCGGAGAGCAGCGTGTCCAGCTGCTCCCAGAGATATTCCTGCACATCGGGGCGGGCCAGATTGAGGACCAGTTGGTTGCGGTACTCCGTCCGCGCCCGCCCGGGGAAGTGCTGCACCCAATCGGGGTGCGCGCGGTAGAGGTCACTGTCGGCATTCACCATTTCCGGCTCGACCCAGATTCCGAACTGCATGCCGAGCCCGTGCACTTCGTCGGCGAGCGGCTTCAGCCCGCCGGGAAAGCGGTCCGGATTCGCCGTCCAGTCGCCGAGCCCGGCCCGGTCGCTGGTCCGCTGCCCGAACCACGCGTCGTCCACCACGAACAGCTCGACACCCATCGCGGCGGCGCGCTCGGCGAGGGCGCGCTGCTGGTCCAGCGAGATGTCGAAGCCCGTCGCCTCCCAGGAGTTGTAGAGCACCGGCCGCGGCTTGTGTGCGTCCGGGATCACATGGGCCAGCTGCCAGGCGTGCCAGGCGCGGCTCGCCCCGCCGAACCCCTGGCCGCTCCACAGCCCGGCGAACACGGGCGTGGTGTACGACTCCCCCGGTGCGAGCCGCAGCAGTCCGGAGTCGTCGTAGCCGGCGCCGCCGGTGATCTGGACGAGCCCGTCGGGCAGCCGCTGCACGGAGATCCGCCATGAGCCGGACCAGCCGAGCGCACAGCCGTACACCTCGCCGCTCTCCTCGGTCGCGGCACCGTCGGCGTCCAGGGCGACCCACGGCAGGTACTGGTGGCCGGTGTGGCCGCGCCTGCTGGAGATGACGCTCTCGCCGTGGGTCAGCTCCGCCCGCGCCAGCCGCGACTCCGCCGCCCAGCGCCCGTGCAGCCGGCTCAGCCGCCAGCCGTCGCGGGCGGGCAGCGACCAGGCGGCCGCGTCGGCGCGCAGCAGCTCCAGCGGCGGGCCGTCCGCTCCGGCATGGGCGACGGTGGCCCAGCGCTCCACGACATCGGAGTCGTCCCGCATCCGGTAGTGCAGGGTGAGGGCGAGCCGGTGCACGGAGTCGGTGAAGCCGATCCGCAGTTCGTCCCCGTCCACCGAGGCGGCGGCGAAGGCCCACTCGGTGCCCCGGACTTCAGGGGTACGCACCGAGAGCGCCGGGCGGACGAACCGGGGGCCGCCCTCCACCGGATACTCCTCCCGGCCGTCGAGGTGGGACTCGAAGGCCCTGAAGGGGAGCTCCGGTGCCGCGGCCAGCGCCTCGGCCGCCGCGAGGGAGATCCTCGGCCCCCAGTGCAGATGGACCAGCTCGTCCTGCTCGGTCAGCCGCAGTGCGTAGCTGCTGCTCGCCCCGGTGAGCAGCCAGGTCCGGCCGGTGTTGCCCGTCTCGATCATCGCATCCCCACATTCCAACAGTTCCGCACATCATCGACCATCGCCAGGGTGCGGGCAACGGACTTGCGAGGAATTCGGCGGGCGGATTCGCCGCCGGAGCAACGGAGTTCGCCCGGGTATCGACAGGGAATGGCCGAGATGATTGCCTGAGGAATCAATGTCGTATGGTCGCGGGAGCTGCCTTGCCGGCGACCCGCGTCGGCACCGGACACCCGAGGAGTCACTGTGACCCAGCAGTTGCCGCAGGTACCGTCGACGGAACCCGAGCTGGCGGGTGTCCGCAACTTCCGCGACGTGGGCGGGCTGCCCACCGCGGACGGCCGGCGGGTGCGGCACGGGCGGCTCTTCCGCAGCGGTCACCTGGCACACGCCACCGCAGAGGACGCCTCCTTCCTCGGCGGCCTCGGTCTCCACACGATCTTCGACTTCCGCAATGACGCCGACCGCCGGCTCGACGGCCTGGACGTGGAGCTGCCGGGCGTACGGAACGTGAGCATCCCGCTCTCCGACCCGGTCGACGGCTCGGAGTTCTGGCACATGGTCCGCGACGGCGACATCGCACAGCTGCGCTCGATCCTGGGTGACGGCAAGGGCACGAACCGGATGATCGCCTCGTACCGCTCGATCATCCGGGACCGCACCGCCGAGCACAGCCGGGTCCTGCACGCGCTGGCCGAGGACAGCGTGCCCGCCCTGATGCACTGTGCGGCGGGCAAGGACCGGGCCGGTCTGTCGATAGCGGTGTCCCTGCTCGCCGTCGGCGTCGAGCGCGATGCCATCGAGGCCGACTACCTCAAGTCCAACGACGCCCACCGCCGCTACAAGGTGCGCCGCAGCGACACCTCGGCGCAGGGCATGTCGGCCGAGGTGATGGAACTGCTCAACCCGCTCTTCGGTGCCCACGCCGAGTACCTCGCCGCGGCGTTCGCCACCATCGACGAGACCTGGGGCAGCACGGAACGCTACTTCTCCGAGGGCCTGGGGCTCACCCCCGAGACCCGCGAACGGCTGCGCGACCGGCTCCTCGACGAGGCGTAGGGGCCGCGCGGCAGCGGTGGTCAGCCCTTGCCGGCCACCGCGAAGAGCAGGTAGAGGAAGGCCGCGAAGATGTGTCCGGCGATGAGGTAGGCGAACAGCCGGATCACCACACCGCGCGGAAACTTCCGCTCCTGGGCCTCGTACTTCTTGCTGGACCCGAGCGGGTCGAAGTTCTCTGAATCGGACATGACGATCCTCTCTGGCGACCGGAGACCGGTCTCAGCGGCGATGGATGCCGCTGCCGAGGCACAGCTCGGCAGCGGGGCTCTGCAGCAGGGTGTGGACGAAGAGCAGCTCGGCGCCGTCGCGGTCGACAGCGGTGATCCGGTGCGGGGTGAGCGAGTCGAAGTGCGCGCTGTCACCGGGGGCGAGATCATGCACGGTCTCCCCGAGCCACACCCGCAGGTGCCCGGCGAGCACGTACAGCCATTCCTCGCCGGGGTGGACGCGCACGAGATCGCTCTGCGCGGCCTGCGGAACCCGGACACGGAGCGCCTGCATCGCCCGGCCGGAGCCGCCTGCCTGCTGGTACATCCAGCCGTCCGCCTCGGCCCCCTCGAACTTCCCGCCGCGGATGATCGCGTCGCGTTCCGGGGGCGTCTCGCCGAGCAGTTCGGAGACCGTCGTACCGTAGATCCTGGCAAGACCGAGGAGCATCGGCAGCGAAGGCTGGCGGCGACCCGTTTCGAGCCGGGAGAGATGAGCAGGTGAGAGCCCGGCCCGCTGAGCGGCGGCCTCCAGGGTGAGACCACGACTCCGGCGCAGATCGCGCAGGCGCGGCGCGACTCCGGGCAGCTCGTCGGCCACCCCTCCGTCTGGAGGATTCATGTACCTATTGGGCCAGGATCCTGCCTGAGAGGCAAATTTCTTACCTCTCAGGCAAAAGCACTCAGCGGTTGGCGACTGCCTGCTTCACCAGTGTCCTGCCGAAGTCCCACATCAGCCCACCGCCGCTGTGTGCGTCGTCCATCACAGCGGTGAACGCCGTGACAAACCGGTCGACATCCGACTCGTCGATCACCAGGGGCGGAATCAGCTTGATCACTTCCAGATGGTCGCCCGAGACCTGGGTGAGGATGCGGTGTTTCTGGAGCAGGGGCACCACCACCATCTGCGCGAAGAGCCCCTTGCGGGCCGCCTGCAACATGGTCCAGCGGCTGCGCAGCTTGAGCGAGGTGGGCCGGCCGAACTCGATGCCGATCATCAGCCCGCGCCCGCGCACCTCGTGCAGCAGTTCGTAGCGGTCGACCAGGGCGGTCAGCCGGGCACGCAGCAGCTCGCCGATGCGGCGCGCGTGGGCAACGGTCTCCTCGTCCTCCATCACCGCGAGGACCGCGAGCCCGGCCGCCATCGCCTGGGCATTGGAGCCGAAGCTCGCGGAGTGGACCAGGACCCGGTCCATCGACGAGTAGACGCGCCGGAAGATCCAGTCCTTGCCCAGGGTCGCCCCGACCGGCACATAGCCGCCGGAGAGGGCCTTGGCGACACAGACCAGATCGGGCTCGACACCCTCCTCGTGCTGGTACGCGTAGAAATCGCCGGTCCGGCCGAGCCCGGTCTGCACCTCGTCGGCGATGAGCAGCGCCTTGTGCTTGTGCAGCAGCTCCTGCGCGTCCCGCAGGAAGCCGGGAGGCGCGGCGTGGACGCCCTTGCCCTGGATCGGCTCGACGACCAGTGCCGCCACGTCACCCCGCTTCAGCTCGCGCCGCAGCGCGTCGAGGTCGCCGAGCCCGATGGCGGTGTCCGGCAGCAGGGGGGCGAAGCCGTCCCGGAAGCCGTCCTCCCCGTTGACCGAGAGGGAGCCGGTGGTCAGCCCGTGGAAGGCGTGGGTGCAGTAGAGGATCCTGGGCCTGCCGGTGGCGTAGCGGGCGAACTTCAGGGCCGTCTCGACCGCTTCCGTGCCGCTGTTGCCGAAGAAGACCCGGTCCAGGTGCGGGCTGTGCGCGAGCAGCCGCTCGGCCAGCAGTCCGGGCAGCGGCTGGCAGTCGAAGCGGGTGAGGTCGGCGAGCGAAGCGTCCAGGACGTCGTGCAGGGCCTTGCGTACGACGGGGTGGTGCCGTCCGAGGCCCATCACGCCGAATCCGGCGAGCATGTCGAGGTAGTCGTTGCCGTCCGCGTCGCGGAAGTGGGCGCCCTCGGCCCGTTCGTAGACCTTGTCGAAGCCGATGGTGTGGAGCATCCGGGGCAGCTGGTGGTTGAGGTGTTTCGTGTGCAGCTCGTAGCGTTCGGCGCCGCGCTCCGCGAGGAGCCGTGCCAGGTCGAAGCCCTTGGGCCCGTCGTCCTTCATTCCCCGCTCTCCTCGGTTCTCGTCGCCGCCTCCTTGGCGGCCAGTGCTGCGCTGATCCGTCCGGCGATCTCGACCGGGGTGAGCCCGATGTCGGCCAGCACCTCGGCACGCTTGCCGTGCGCGAGGAACTGCTCGGGGATGCCGAACGTCCGCAGCGGTACGTCGACCCCGGCGTCCCGCAGCGCCTGTCCGACCGCCGAACCGACGCCACCGGCCCGGCTGTTGTCCTCTGCGACGGCGACCAGCCGGTGCCGGGCGGCGAGCGGAGGAAGTTCCTCGTCGACGGGCCTGACCCAGCGGGGGTCGACGACGGTGCAGCGCAGTCCGGCCCCGGCCAGCAGGTCGGCAGCCTTCAGACAGACCGGGGCGAGCACGCCTACGGCCACGAGCAGCACATCGGGGTCCTCCGCCCGGTGCAGCACGTCCATGCCGCCGATCCGGCCGACCGCCGGGACCGGCTCCCCCACCGGCTCCTTGGGGAAACGGATCACGGTGGGTGCGTCGTCGACGTCGACGGCCTCGCGGAGCTGGGCACGGAGCTGGCCCGCGTCGCGCGGGGCGGCGATCCGCAGCCCGGGGACGACCTGGAGCACGGACATGTCCCACACACCGTTGTGCGAGGCCCCGTCGGGTCCGGTGACGCCGGCCCGGTCGAGCACGAAGGTCACCCCGCACCGGTGCAGCGCGACGTCCATCAACAGCTGGTCGAAGGCCCGGTTGAGGAAGGTGGCGTAGACGGCGACGACCGGGTGCAGCCCGCCGGTGGCCAGTCCGGCCGCGGACACGGCGGCGTGCTGCTCGGCGATGCCGACGTCCCAGACCCGGCCGGGGAACGCCTCGGCGAACCTCGTCAGTCCGACGGGGTGGAGCATCGCCGCGGTGATGGCCACGACGTCCGGCCGCTCCGCGCCGATCGCGGCGATCTCGTCCCCGAACACCGACGTCCACGAGGGCCCGCCGGCCGGGGCGAGCGGCGCGCAGGTCAGCGGGTCCATCGCACCGACGGTGTGGAAATGGTCGTTCTCGTCCCGGAGCGCGGGCGGGTAGCCGCGGCCCTTCTCGGTGAGGCAGTGCACAAGCACGGGGCCGTGGAAGCGTTTCGCCCGGTGCAGGGCGGATTCGACAGCCGCGATGTCATGGCCGTCGATCGGCCCGACGTACTTGAGCCCGAGGTCCTCGAACATGCCCTGCGGGGCAAAGGCGTCCTTGAACCCCTTCTTCGCGCCGTGCAGCGACTCGTACAGCGGCTGTCCGATGACGGGCGTCTGCTGGAGCACCTCCTTGCCCCAGGACAGGAAGCGCTCGTATCCGTCGGTGGTACGGAGGGTGGCGAGGTGATCGGCGAGGCCGCCGATCGTCGGGCCGTAGGAGCGCTCGTTGTCGTTCACCACGATGACCAGCGGCCGGTCGCGGGCGGCGGCGATGTTGTTGAGCGCCTCCCAGGCCATCCCGCCGGTGAGGGCCCCGTCCCCGATGACGGCCACGACGTGGTCGCTCCGTCCCCGCACCTGATGGGCCTTGGCGATGCCGTCGGCCCAGCCGAGGACGGTCGAGGCGTGCGAGTTCTCGATGACGTCGTGCGCGGACTCCTCCCGGGAGGGGTATCCGGACAGCCCCCCCTTGCCGCGCAGCTTGGAGAAGTCCTGCCGCCCGGTGAGCAGTTTGTGCACATAGCTCTGGTGCCCGGTGTCCCAGAGGATGCGGTCGGCGGGCGAGTCGAAGGTGCGGTGCAGGGCGATGGAGAGCTCCACCACCCCGAGGTTGGGTCCCAGATGACCGCCGGTCCTGGCCACCGCCTCGATGAGGAACTGCCTGATTTCCCCAGCGAGTTCACCGAGTTGTGCCCCATTCAGCGCCTTGAGATCGTGCGGCCCCCGGATGCTCTCCAGAATTGTCACGTTCGGGCCCTCTCTGGTTCTGTCTCAGCTCACGGTGACGGCGGGAACCCCCGACGGCACCCCGCCTCCGCAATGCCCTCGGCGATCCTCATGGGCTCTTCGATCAACGGCTCGACGACACCCGCACGATCTGACAGCCTTTGACGCCGTCGGCTCCGCGATCCGCTGCCACGTCGCGCCCATGTCCGACGTCCGCGTCGTGGTCATCGACTGCACCGGCACCGGACCCGGATGCGCCGCGAGTGGCGGCGCATCACGAGCGGCCGGGCCGGCAGCCCGGGGAGACCCGGTTCGACCGGCTCGCCGGCCGTCATGACGTCACCGGTTGCCGGAGACGGTCTCGCGCGCCGCGCGCAGGGACTCCTTCAGCGATCCCATGGTGGCGAGCACGGCGGTGGGCTCGTAGCCGCAGTGCGCCATGCAGTTGGCGCAGCGCGGGTCCTTGCCCCGGCCGTACTTGTCCCAGTCGGTCTCCTCGATGAGCTGACGGTACGTCGGTACGTAGCCGTCGCTCATCAGGTAGCAGGGCCGCTGCCAGCCGAACAGTGAGTAGTTCGGAATGGCCCAGGCCGTGCACGGGAAGTCCGCCTTGCCTTCCAGGAAGTCCAGGAAGAGTGGCGAGTGGTTCAGCCGCCAGCGCGACCGGTTGCCGCCGGCGAACGACTTCTTGAACAGTTCGCGGGTCTGATCGACGCCCAGGAAGTGCTCCTGGTCGGGCGCCTTCTCGTAGGCGTACGCGGGCGAGATCATCATCTCGTCGACCTTCAGGTCGTCATTGAGGTAATTGAGGACCTCGATGACGGTCTGCGGGGTGTCGGTGTTGAAGAAGGTGGAGTTCGTGGTGACCCGGAAGCCGCGCCGCTTGGCCTCCTTGATCGCCGCCACCGCCTCGTCGAAAACACCTTCCTTGGCAACCGATTCGTCGTGGCGTTCGCGCAGCCCGTCGATGTGCACGGCGAATGCGAAGTACGGCGAGGGCGTGAATTTCTCGATCTTCTTCCGCAGCAGCATCGCGTTTGTGCACAGGAAGACGTACTTTCTCCGTGCCACCAACTGCCGGACGATTTCGTCGATCTGCGGATGCATCAGCGGTTCGCCGCCCGCGATGGAAACCATCGGGGCACCCGATTCGAGCACGGCACCCATGGCCTGGGCCACCGGCATGCGCTGCTTGAGCACACCGGCCGGATGCTGGATCTTCCCGCACCCCTCGCACGCGAGATTGCAGGCGTACAACGGCTCCAGTTCCACAATGAGCGGGAATTTCTCCCGCCTGCGGAGCTTCTGTTCAATGAGGTACGTCGCAACCTTGATGGACTGACGGAGCGGCATGGCCATCTGGCTCACCTCCTGGGGAGCAGCAAAGATCGGTGCCATTCATGGAAAGCCGGCAGGACGGCACGGAGAACACGGAAAGCTGATATTCCACCGCGTATCGTGCCGATGCGGACGAGCTCATGCTCCGGAGCATCCACGACCACCCGTACGGCGGCAACCGGGCGCGGCCCGGACCGCAGAGCGGTGCGCAGAGTGGCGGCGGACTCCATGTCCACCGCGATCGCTCCGGTGGCCCGCAGCTCGGCCCGCTCATGTCCGCGTACGACATGGGCGGAGCCGGTCAGCGGACCGGTGTGGACGGCGTGGCCGGGCACCGCCCTGGCCAGGGCCTCGGCAAGCAGGCCGGAACCGGTGCAGACCGTGGAGTCCCCGGCTTCCCGGGTCTCGTCGGCGACCACCAGGTCCCCGGGGTGCATTCCGGGCACCAGCCCGGCGCAGAACCCGGAGGCGAGAACCGCCGTGCCGGGCGCCCGCTCCTGACCGAGCGCCCGTGCGACGGCCGTTTCGGCGGCCCGGGGCCCCATGCCCGTACGGAGTACGGACACCGGGCCGGGAGCGGTTTCGACCCTGCCCCGGCCACTGCGCAGGGCGAACTGCTCGATGCCGAGCGCGCAGGCGATCAGCAGCGGCACGGGGCCGACCGTACCCGGCCCGTCGGCCATCAGGCCCCCTTGCGGGTGGCCGTGCGGTCGGCGAACGGTTCGCCGTACACGTACCGCCCGAGTGCGGTGAGCGGGAAGACCTGGCGGTAGAGGTGGTAGTTGATGGAGAAGTCCCACGGGAAGCCGGTGCCCGTGAAGAACGGCTCGTCCCAGGAGCCGTCGGCCTGCTGCGTCTCGATGAGCCAGGACACGCCCCGCTCCACGGCCCGGCTGTCCCGGCGTCCGGCGGCGAGCAGCGCGAGCAGGGCCCAGGCGGTCTGGGAGGCGGTCGAGGCGCCGTGCCCGATCCACTTCTCCTCCTGGTACGAGCGCAGGTCCTCGCCCCAGCCGCCGTCGTCGTTCTGCACCGACTCCAGCCAGCCGACCGCGCGGCGGATCGCCGGGTGCGTCACGGGCAGTCCGGCGGCCACCAGGGCCGGCACCACCGACCCCGTGCCGTACACGTAGTTGACGCCCCAGCGGCCGAACCAGGCACCGCTCGCCTCCTGTTCGGCGAGCAGCCACTCGACGCCCCGCCGGGTGGCACGGTGACCGGAGCGCCCCTCGACGGCGAGCATCTCCACCACGTGCCCCGTGACATCGGCGGACGGCGGGTCGATGACCTCGCCGAAGTCGCAGAACGGCAGCCGGTTGGGGAACGCGCTGGTGTTGTCCGCGTCGAAGGCGCCCCAGGCTCCGTTGCGGGACTGCATCCCGATGTTCCAGCGGACTCCGCGCTTGATGGCCGCCTCGACGCGCGCCCGGTCCGGGTGGCGGACCCGGCGCAGTGCGAGGACCACCTCCGCGGTGTCGTCGATGTCCGGGTAGTTGTCGTTGTGGAACTCGAAGGCCCAGCCGCCCGGGTTGAGCCGGGGTCGGCGCACCGACCAGTCGCCGGGCCGGACGATCTCCTCGCCGAGCATCCAGTCCGCGGCCTTGACGAGCGCCGGGTGGTCGGGCCGGACCCCGGCGTCGGCGAGCGCGATGGTGGCGAGGCAGGTGTCCCACACCGGGGACTGGCAGGCCTCGATCATCCGGGCGCCGTCCTCGCGCCACACCGCGAACCGGTCGAGCGATTCGAGTCCGGCCCTCATGACCGGGTGGTCGAGGTCGTAGCCGAGCAGGTGCAGGGCGATGACGGAGTACACGGCGGGCGGCTGGATGCCGCCCCAGCAGCCGTCGTTCTCCTGGCGCTCGATGATCCAGCGGGCCGCCGAGTTCATCGCGATCCTGCGCAGCCCACGCGGTGCGATCCGGTGGTAGACGTGCAGCGCCTTGTCCAGGCGCTGGAAGACGCCGTCCCAGCTCGCGGCCGGGGCGGGGCGCCTCGGGGGGTTCGGATTGCGCGGATCGGTGTGCAGTTCGTCGAGCGGGAAGGGGGCCGGGCGTACTGGGCGCTTCGCCGAGACGATGGTGAGCGGCACGATGGTCTGGCGGGCCCAGCAGCCGAAGTCATAGATGTTGAGCGGGGCCCACTTGGGAAAGAACATCATCTCGGGCGGGAGTTCCGGCAGGTCGTCCCACTTCCACCAGCCGAAGAGGGCGAGCCAGATGCGGGTGAAGACCCGGCCGGCCGCGATTCCGCCCTGTTCCCTGATCCAGGCCGAGGCGCGGGCCATGTGCGGTTCGTCCGGCCGGTCTCCGGCCAGCCGCAGGGCGACGTACGCCTCGATGGTGGTGGAGAGTTCGCCGGGGCCGTCGTGGAAGGTGGCCCAGGTGCCGTCTCCCAGCTGTTCGCCGCGGATGAAGCGGCCGGCCGCCTGGACGACGGCCGGGTCCTGGATTCCCAGGAACTGACGGAGCAGCAGGTCCTCGGCGTCCATCGTGACGTTGGTGGCGAGGTCGCCCTTCCACCAGCCCTGTTCGTCCTGCCTGCCGAGGAGGTGCTCCACCGAGCGTTCCGCGGCCCGCCTCGCGGCGGTGAATACGTCGTCCGCGGCGATGGTTGTGTCGGTCGGTTCACTGGCCGAGGCTGCCCGGGGATTCACGGCCCCGGTGCTTCCGTCGGTCGTCGCTGTCATGGCTTCCCCTTCGTGCAGTCCGGTCATCTGCTGTGCTGGGGTCTCCGTCGGCCGGTGCCTGATACGGGCACCGGCCGGCGACTGCGAGTCATATGGAGCAGATAATGATCATCTCTTTCGTACGACGACGAAGTCCGCGAGCGCCGTGAGCTGCGCCCGCACGGTCTGCGGCATGTCGACGCGGTGCAGCGCCTCGATGGCGACCGCATGCTGCCGACGGGCCTCCTGGGCGGTCCACTCGCGGCCGCCCGCCTCCTCGATGAGTGCCGCACGGGCGGCGAACTCCTCTTCGGAGAAGCTGTCGAAATCGCTGCTCTTGGCGTCGGCCGCGAGCAGTTCGCCCAGGCGCTCCGATGCCGGTCCGCCCGCTGCGAGCGCGGCGACGACCGGCAGGGACTTCTTGCGCTGGCGCAGGTCGCTCCAGGTCTGCTTGCCGGTGGACTCGGGGTCGCCCCAGATGCCGAGCAGATCGTCGACGGCCTGGAAGGCGAGACCGAGGTGGTATCCGTACGCCTCCAGGGTGTCGGCGGTCCGGTCGTCGGCGCCGCCGAGGACCGCGCCGATGGAGCAGGCGCAGGCGAGCAGGGCGCCCGTCTTGTTGCCCTCCATCTCCAGGCACTCCTCGACGGTGACCCGCTCGCGGTGCTCGTAGGAGATGTCCTGGGCCTGCCCGTCGATGAGCTTGCGGCTGGCCGCGGTCAGCCGGCGGGTCGCGCGGCCCGCCACGACCGTGCCGAGCTCCAGCAGGACCTCGTTGGCCAGGGCGAAGAGCGCGTCGCCGACCAGGATCGCCTGGGCGGGGCCGTGCACCTTCCAGACGGTGTCGCGGTGGCGGCGCTGTTCGTCGCCGTCCATCAGGTCGTCGTGCAGCAGCGAGAAGTTGTGCACGAGTTCGACGGCCACGGCGCCGGGTACGCCGGCCTCGGCCGCGGCGCCCGCGGCCTCCGCGGACAGCAGGGCGAGGGCCGGGCGGACGGCCTTGCCGCCGTCGCCGTCGGCGGGCTGTCCCTGGGCGTCGATCCAGCCGAAGTGGTAGGCGGCGACGGTGTCCATGGGCGGTGCGAGCCGGTCAACGGCGGCCCGGAGCACCGGCGTGGAAAGGGCCCGTCCGCGCTCCAGAAGCGCGGTGACGTCCGTGGTATCGGCCACGGTGTCGAAAGCCGGATTCGCCGGGGTCACTGACTCTCCTCTTGTTCCGGTGGTACTGCTCATGCCGCCTCCTGCAGCGGATGTTCATGGGAGCGGCCGAGCGCCCGGAGCGCGGCGTCCGCCGCGCTGAACCCGCTGCGGACGGCACCCTCCATCGTCGCGGGCCAGCCGGTGGCCGTCCACGCCCCGGCCAGGCAGAGGCCGGGGAGGCGGGTGCGGGCCCCCGGCCGCAGCCGGCCGACGCCGGGGGCGGGGGCGAAGGTCGCCGCACGCTCCCGGGTGACGAAGAAATCCCTGATGCCGGCCCCGCGGGCGGCCGGCAGCAGCCGCTCCAGCTCGGGCAGGTAGCGGGCACGCAGCTCGGCGACGGGGAGGTCGATCTCCTCGTCGGCGGCGGACTGGGACACGGCGAGGTACTGGCCGGGTCCGGTGAGGCCCGAGGCGTCCGTACGGTCGAAGACCCACTGGACCGGGGAGCCGAGCGCGGCGAAGAACGGGCGGCGCAGCACCTTGCGGTCGTAGACGACGTGCACGTTGAGGATCGGTGACGTGCCGATGCCGAGCAGCCGCTCGGGCTCGTCGAGCGCGCCCTCGGGCAGCAGGTCGTGGGTCTCGCGCTGCGGGACGGCGAGGACGACGGTGTCCGCCTCGATCCGTTCGGCGCCGGTCTCCACGATCCAGCGGCCGTGCTCCGTACGGGTGAGGGAGGACGCCTTCGTGCGCAGCTGGGTACGGACTCCGGCGGCGTCGAGGGCCTTGCGGGCCAGCGTGTCGTGGACCTCTCCGAGGGGCACGCTCGCCCAGCCGATGTCGGCGGCGCCGGGCTCGGAGAGGAGTCCGGTCCTGAAGACCTTCGCGGCCAGGGCCAGCGAGGAGTTCGGCGCGGTGGCGTTGAGCGTGGCGACGCCGACCAGGTCCCAGAGGGCTTCGACGGTGCGCGGCGACTGGCCGTGCCGGGCGAGCCAGCTGCCGAAGTCGACGGTGTCGAGCGCGGGGTCGTCGGGGTCGAGGCGGCCGAGCGCCAGTGCGGCACGGCCGACACCGGCCCG
Organism: Streptomyces gelaticus; assembly: GCF_014649535.1. Classification (GTDB taxonomy): domain Bacteria; phylum Actinomycetota; class Actinomycetes; order Streptomycetales; family Streptomycetaceae; genus Streptomyces; species Streptomyces gelaticus. Next base: position 260,722 of record NZ_BMTF01000001.1, on the reverse strand, counting down.
CTCGGCGAGCGAGAGGTGCGGGTAGCCGGCCAGTCCGGCGGCGAGGTGGAAGGGTACCGGGAGCCCGTTGCGGCGCAGCCGTCCCAGCCGGGGGCCCGAGGGGCGTCCGACATCGAGAACGGGCACGTCCAAACGGTCTTGCAGGGGCGCCAGACGGGCCCCGTCGACGCGGTCGAGGAACCAGCGGTAGGCGGTGCAGCAGCGCAGATAGACATGCTGTCCGTTGTCGACCGTCAGTTCGCCGCGCCGGAAGGAGAAGACGAGGCCGCCGAGGCGGGGCCGGCCTTCGAGCAGGGTCACGTCAAGCCCGGCGTCGGCGAGGCGCAGCGCCGAGGTGATTCCGGCGAGACCGCCGCCGATGACGACCGCACGGGAGGAGCGGGGGGCACCGTCCGTCATGCGTCCTCCTTTCGCCGGGCCACTTCAGTCTGGGACGCGTCGGTACGGCGCAGGGTTGATCGCCGGGCGGATCGGGTCTCCGTGTTCCACATGGTGCGCGAGATGTCCTCACGGCGCATCAGACACGCCCCCTGGTGGTGCGCCTGGAGATGTACCGGGCGTCGAGGCCGGACAGCCCGCGCACCGCGACGTACGCCTTCTCGTGGCCCGGCAGCGAGACCCGGCCGCGCAGCACCGCCTCGGGGTCGCGTTCGATCCGGTCGAGCAGCCGGCGGTAGATGCCTGCCATGGCCGCGACGCAGGCTCCGCTGCGCCGGTCCAGCATGGGCAGCAACCGGTATCCCTCGGCGAACAGGGCGCGGGCGCGCCGTACCTCGAAGTGGACGAGGCCGGCGAAGTCGGCGCCGGGCGGCGGTGTGGCCCGGTGGAAGCCGGCCGAGCAGCCGAACTTGGCGAGGTCGTCGGCGGGCAGATACGTACGTCCGTTGCCCGCGTCCTCGCGGACATCGCGCAGGATGTTGGTCAGCTGGAGCGCGAGGCCCAGCGTGTCGGCATACTCGGCGGCCCGGTCGGCCCCCGGGGCGCCGGGCTCGGTGCCGAAGACGCCCAGGCTGAGGCGGCCGATGGCGCCCGCGACACAGCGGCAGTAGACCTTGAGGTCGTCCCAGGTCTCGTACGTCGCGCCGCGCACGTCCATCAGTACGCCGTCGATGAGTTCGTCGAGCCCGCCGAGCGGGAGCGGGAACCTGCGCGCGGCGTCGGCGAGCGCGACGGCCACCGGGTCGGTGTCGTCCTCGTCGACCGCTCCGCCCCGGATCCGGTCCAGGACGGAGCGGGTGCCCTCCAGGCGGGCCCGCTTGGTGTCCGCGTCCAGCTCGCCGTCGCCGATGTCGTCGACGCGCCGCGAGAAGGCGTACAGCGCCGACATGGCCTGCCGCTTCCCGGTCGGCAGCAGTCTGATGCCGTACGCGAAGTTACGCGCCTGCTGTCCGGTGACCGCCTCGCAGTAACTGTATGCGGCCTGTACCGGTGCCGACATGTACGTCGTCTGTCCCTCCACGGTCCGGCTCACCCCTCTCTACGCGCTTCTCGCAAGACAACTCCCACCTCGCGCAGCAGGCCGGGCCTGGTGGGCTTGGGCGGTCCGGGCAGTACGTCGAACCCGGCAGCCGCGATCGCGGTGAGGGCGGCGCGCCCCCCTCCCACGAATCCGGCGAGAAGCAGCTTGAGCCTGCCGTGGACGCTGCCCACCAGAGGGGTGCCTTCCTTCAGCAGTTCCCGAGCGCGTTCCGCTTCGTACGCGACCAGTGAACGCACCGATGCGCTCCCCGAGGGGGCGGCGAGACCGGTTTCGTCGACGTGGAACCGCGCCATGTCTTCGGCGGGGAGGTAGATCCGGTCACGGCCGAGGTCCTCGGTGACGTCCTGGAGGTGCTCGACGATCTGGAGGGCGGTGCAGACCGCGTCGGAACGCCGGATGCGCTCGGGGCTGGCGGTCCCGGTGATCTGCAGGACCAGCCGGCCCACGGGGTTGGCGGAGAGCTCGCAGTAGGCCAGGAGCTCCTCGTACGTCCCGTAGCGGCGGACCTTCTGGTCCTGCCGGTTCGCCTCGATGAGCCCGAGGAAGGGTTCGGGAGTGAGCCCGCAGCGCCGCACGGTGGGACGCAGGCCTCGCAGCAGAGGGTGGCGGGGGCCGTCGCCCGCGGTGTCGAAGACCCGGTGCAGATCGGCCTCGAAGGCGTCGAGCACGGCGAGCCGGTCGTCGGTCCGTGCGGGATCGACACCGAGGTGACGGGCGTCCCCGCCGCCGGGGGCGAGGTCGCCGTCGCCGATGTCGTCGACCAGACGGGCGAAGCCGTAGACGGCCATGAGGTCGTCGCGCCAGGCGCGGGGCAGGAAGAAGGGGGCTACGGGGAAATTCTCGTCCGCGGCCTTGTCGAGGGTGCTGGGCGCGACGTCGTCGGGGTGCGCCTGCCGGGTACGGGTCACCAGGGACCGCCCGGTGCTGGGACGGCGTGAACACCTCGGAGCTGGAGATTTTCCGTCATGGCCGTCACATCTCCCGTTCTACACTGCTGACCCAAAACATCCCATTCCGGACACGCCGCCCGCTCTGCCGAGTACGGAGCGCTGCCTACGGGCCGTGCACCAGGCGCTATCGCCCCACTTGCCTCGAATCAGCACCGGTACAGCTTACGTTGTACAAGGCTCATCCATACGGCGGGGTGTTGGGCGCGTCGCCGGTACGCTTCCCGCCCCGCCAACCTTCCCCGCACACAAGGCCATTGGCGTCATCCGTCGGGACGAGATCCGGTGCGGGACATACCGCCGGGCGTGGAGAGTGCCGGCGGCGGTCCACGATCCGGACACCGCAGCGGCCCTTGCCGGAGTACCGGCAAAGGCCGCCTGGGCGTCGCGGGACCGGGAGAACCGCTACTTGCCGGTCTCGCGCTCGTACGCCTTGAGCACCTCGTCCGTGGGGCCGTCCATCAGCAGCTCGCCCTTCTCCAGCCACAGCACCCGGTCACAGGTGTCCCTGATGGACTTGTTGCTGTGGCTGACCAGGAAGACGGTGCCGGCCTCCTTGCGGAGCTCCCTGATGCGCTTCTCGGAGCGGATCTGGAACTTGCGGTCACCGGTCGCCAGCGCCTCGTCGATCATGAGGACGTCGTGGTTCTTGGCGGCGGCGATGGAGAAGCGCAGGCGTGCGGCCATGCCGGAGGAGTACGTACGCATCGGCAGGGTGATGAAGTCGCCCTTCTCGTTGATGCCGGAGAAGTCGACGATGCCCTGGTAACGCTCGTGGATCTCCTCGCGGGACATGCCCATCGCGAGACCGCCGAGCACCACATTGCGCTCACCGGTCAGATCGCTCATCAACGCGGCGTTCACCCCGAGCAGCGACGGCTGCCCGTCGGTGTAGACCTTGCCGTGCTCGGTCGGCAGCAGGCCGGCGATGGCCCGCAGCAGCGTCGACTTCCCGGAGCCGTTGGTCCCGATGAGGCCGATCGCCTCGCCCCGGTAGGCGGTGAAGGAGACACCGCGGACGGCGTGCACCTTGCGCACACCGCGCGACTCGCCCTTGCCGCGGCGCAGGATCCGGCTCAGCGCCGCGGTGGCGCTGCCCTTGCCGCCGCCGGCGCCGTTGACGCGGTACACGATGTGCACATCGTCGGCGATGACGGTGGGGACGCGCCCCGGATTCTTGTCGTCAGCCACGGCCGTACCGTTCCTCTGCCTTCCAGAAGTACACGAAGCCCACGAGGCCGATGAGGACCGCCCAGGCGAGCGCCACGATCCAGACGTGCGCCGGCAGGTTCCCCGCGCCGTACCCGTCGATCAGAGCGAAGCGGACCAGGTCCATGTAGATGGCCGCCGGGTTGTACTGGAGCACGTTGGCGATCCAGTCCGGCTTGTCCTTGAGCATCACCGGGATGGAGAACATGACGCCCGAGGCGTACATCCAGGTCCGCATGACGAACGGCATCAGCTGGGCGAGGTCGGGGGTTTTGCTGCCGAGCCTGGCCATGATCAGCGCCAGACCGGTGTTGAAGACGAACTGCATGACCAGCGCGGGAATGATCAGCAGCCACGAGAGGCTCGGGTAGCTGCCGAAGGCGACGGCCACCGCCGCGAGCACGATCAACGAGAACAGCAGCTGCTGGAGCTGCTGGAGCGAGAACGAGATCGGCAGCGAGGCACGCGGGAAGTGCAGTGCCCGGACCAGGCCCAGATTGCCGGAGATGGCCCGCACGCCCGCCATCACCGAACTCTGGGTGAAGGTGAAGACGAAGACTCCGGTCACCAGGAACGGGATGAAGACCTCCTGGGTCATTCCCTTCCGGGTACCCAGGATCAGCCCGAAGATCAAGTAGTAGACCAGGGCGTTGAGCAGCGGTGTGGCCACCTGCCACAGCTGGCCGAGCTTCGCCTGGCTGTACTGGGCGGTCAGCTTCGCCCTGGAGAACGCCATGATGAAGTGGCGCCGGCCCCAGAGCTGCCGGATGTACTCGAAGAGCCCCGGCCGGGCGCCGCTCACCGTCAGGCCGTGCTTGGCGGCCAGTTCGGCCGAGCTCAGGCCGTCGTCGGCGTATGGTGGGGTGCTCAATGCGACCGCACCATCGTGGGTTGTGTCACTCACCAGATGAAACTCTCGTATTCAAGATGCGCAGCCGGTCGTGGGCGCGGCTCGGAGCGGACAGGTCGCGTGGAGAAGACGTACGTCCCATGCTCTCAGAGGTGAGCCTCTCAGATCACGGGAGGTCGGCCGAGTCTGGTCAGCCGCCATACCGTGCGCCACTTCATCGGACGGCGGGTTCCGCACGGGGTGGACCAGCCTTCCCGGAAGCCGCCGAACCAGGCCTTCAGCGCGGGGCCCGAGGGCTTGCGGAGCAGGGTCAGCAGCAGCCACACCCCGAGGTAGAGCGGTACCAGGGGGGCAGGCAGGTTCCGTCGGGCCAGCCAGACCCGGTTGCGGGCCACCATGCGGTGGTACACGGCGTGCCGCGAGGGGGCGGTCGTCGGGTGGTTGAGGACCATGTCCGCGCGGTAGTCGATCATCCAGCCGGCGTCCAGTGCCCGCCAGGCGAGATCGGTCTCCTCGTGGGCGTAGAAGAACCGGCCGGGCAGCGGCCCGACCTCGGCGAAGACCTTGGTGCGTACGGCGTTGGCGCCGCCGAGGAAGGTCGTCACGCGTGAGGAGCGCATCGGATCGGAGGCACGCAGCCGCGGTACGTGGCGGCGCTGCGTGACACCGGTGTCCGGGTCGGCGATACGGAAGCTGATGATGCCCAGCCCGGGATCGGCCTCGAAGGCCTGCCGGCACAGCTCGGCGGTGTCGGTCAGCGGCAGCAGCCCGTCGTCGTCGAGGAAGAGCAGGGCGTCCACGTCGGCGCCGGACGGACCGAAGGCCTCGATCCCGACATTGCGGCCGCCGGGGATGCCCAGGTTCTCGGGCAGTTCGACGGCCCGCACACCTGCGGGGACGTCCGGCACGGGGGCGCCGTTGCCGACGACCACCACCTCGATCCGGTCGCCGTCCTGCCCGGCGACCGAATCGAGGAGCGCGCGCAGCTCGGCCGGCCGGTTGCCCATCGTGATGACGACCGCGCCGAGTTTCATGGGCTTGCTCACTTCAGCCTGCTCGACGCCAGGATCGACACCAGATGCAGGAGCGTCTGCAGCAGCGCGATGCCGGCCAGCACCGCGACCATGAGACGGCTGAAGAACAGATCGTCGCGGACCGTGTCGAGGACGGCGGCCACCAGGATGACCAGTGATGCCTCGACCCCGAGGATCAGCCGGTGGAACTTGAGCGCGCCGGCGGCCCGGCGGGCGAGCGCCATCCCGGACGAGCGCGGCTCCGAGGCGGCCTCCTTGACCGGCGGCAGCCCGCCCTGGTGGCGGGCGACGCCGACCAGGTCGGTCTCGGCCTTGATCAGGATGGCGCCGAGGGCCGCGAGCGTGCCCAGGAAGGCCCAGAGCCAGTCGATCCGCCCGGTGCCCCACAGGTCGGCGGCTCGCAGGCCGAAGCCGACCAGCACGGCCGCGTCGCAGAGGTACGCGCCGACCCGGTCCAGGTAGACCCCGCCCAGCGAGAACTGCTTCTTCCAGCGGGCCACCTCGCCGTCGACACAGTCGAGCAGGAGGTAGAGCTGGACCATGAGCACCCCGAGCAGCGCACCGGGAATGCCCGGGACGAGCAGGGCAGGCGCGGAGAGCACTCCGGCGACCGTCATCAGATAGGTCAGCTGGTTGGGAGTGACCCTGGTGTTCACCAGGTGCCGGTCGATGCGCAGCGAGATCTCGCGCATGTAGAGCCGACCAGCCCAGTGCTCACCGCTGCGCCGGTCCTTCACACCCGGGGGGTGCACGACCGGACGGAGTTCAGCTATGGATGGCTTTTGCATAGTCGGCGTACGCGTCCCTGATCTGATCGGTGGACAGTTTGAGGTGTTCCAGGACGGTGAACCGCCCCGGGCGGGTCTGCGGTGCGTATGCGACGGCCCGGACGAACTCGTCGGTGGTGAACCCGATCTCGTCGGGCATGACCGGCAGACCGTGACGGCGCAGGGTGGCTGCCATGAGCAGCGACTCCTCGCGCGCGCCGCGCAGGTGCATGGCGAAGCAGGCGCCGAGGCCGACCTGCTCACCGTGGCTGGCGGCGCGCTTGGGGTACAGCAGGTCGAAGGCGTGGTTGATCTCGTGGCAGGCGCCCGAGGCCGGCCGGGAGTCCCCGGCGACGGACATCGAGATGCCGGTCAGCACGAGGCCCTCGGCCAGCACCTTGAGAAAGGCGTCGTCGCCGATCCCGCCGGGGTGGCGCAGCACGGCCTCACCGGCCTGGCGGGCCATGGCGGCGGCGAGGCCGTCGATCTCCTCGCCGTTGACCTCGTGGGCGAGTTCCCAGTCGGCCACGCAGGAGACGTTGGAGACCGCGTCGCCGATGCCGGAGCGCACGAAGCGGGCCGGCGCCTGGCGGACGATGTCGAGGTCGATGACCACGGCGATCGGGGTGGGGACTCCGTAGGAGCCGCGGCCGTTGTCGTTGTCGAGCGTCGCGACGGGCGAGCACAGGCCGTCGTGGGCGAGGTTGGTCGCCACCGCGACCATGGGCAGCCCGACCCGCGCCGCCGCGTACTTCGCCACGTCGACGATCTTGCCGCCGCCGAGGCCGACCACGGCGTCGTAGCGGTTGCCCTTGATGTCGTCGGCCAGCTTGACCGCCGAGTCGAGGGTGCCGTCGGCCACGGGATACCAGTGGGCACCGGGCAGCGCGGGAGTCAGCCGCTCCCGCAGGGCGCGCCCCGAGCCGTCGCTGATCGCGACGGCCAGCTTGCCGGAGGCGGAGATCCGCTGGTCCGCGAGGAGGCCGGCCAGGTCGTCCAGAGCGCCGCGACGGATGTCGACGACGACCGGGGACGGGATGAGCCGGGTCAGTACTGGCACGCGATCTCACGGCCCTTCGCGAGGTCGTCGTGGTTGTCGATCTCCACCCACGTCACTTCGCCGATGGGTGCCACGTCGACGGTGAAGCCGCGGTTCACGAGCTCCTGGTAGCCGTCCTCGTAGTAGAGGTCGGGGTCGCGCTCGAAGGTCGTCCTCAGAGCGTCCGCGAGCTCCGCGGCGGCCTCGGGCTCGATGAGGGTGACGCCGATGTACTCACCGGTCGCGGTGGCCGGGTCCATCAGCTTGGTGATGCGCCGCACACCTTTGCCGTCCTCGGTGACGACCTTCATCTCCTCGTCGGCGAGGTGCTTCACCGTGTCGAGAGCGAGGATGATCTTCTGGCCGTTGCCCCGGGCGGCGAGCAGGGTCTTCTCGACGGAGACGGGGTGGACGGTGTCGCCGTTGGCCAGGATGACACCGCGCCCCAGGACCTCGCGGGCGCACCACAGGGAGTAGGCGTTGTTCCACTCCTCGGCCTTGTCGTTGTCGATCAGGGTGAGGGTCACGCCGTACTTGGCCTCCAGCTCGGCCTTGCGGTCGTACACGGCTTCCTTGCGGTAGCCGACGACGACCGCGACCTCGGTGAGGCCGATCTCCGCGAAGTTGGCCAGCGTGAGGTCCAGTACCGTCTTCTCGCCGTCGACAGGCACGAGCGCCTTCGGGAGCGTGTCGGTGTAGGGACGCAGACGCCGTCCTGCACCGGCTGCCAGTACGAGGCCGATCATGCGGGTTCTCCTTCGTCGTGAACGGCGGGTGCTCCGGAGGACACCCAGAAGCGGATGGACTCCACGAGCACCACCAGGGCCACCGCCACGGCGAGCGTGGTGAGTGCCACGGTGAAAGCCGGATGCTGAGTGAATACGGCGGCGAGTACGGCCACCACCAGGGTGCGGCCCTCGTGCCCACCGATCGTGCGTACCAGCCACTGGGGCGGCGCACCGGTGCCGCCGCGGATGCGGTACACCGTGTCGTAGTGATGGTAGGCGACGGCCGAGACCAGCCCGAAAGCCGCGGGAAGGGCTCCCTGGACATCGCTGCGGGCCGCGAGGATCAGGACGGTGCAGTACTCGGCCGCCCTGAATATCGGGGGCACGAGCCAGTCCAACGCACCCTTGAGGGGGCGGGAGACGGCCATGCCGGAGAACATCGCGCAGACCACGGCCGCCAGGATGGTGTGCCAGCTGCCGAAGGGCTGCGAGAGCGCGGAGGCGATCATGAGCGCCCCGGCGAGCAGGGCCGTGACCGGGGGGCTCCAGCGGCCACCGAGCCGGGGCCCGACCGCGGCGACGGTCTCGGCCAGCGGGCCGGAGTCGGCGAGGTCCGCGAGGGCCCGCGCGGCGCGGTCGGTGCGCTCGGCCTTGCGGGTCAGGGAGCGCAGCAGCCGTCCCGCGGTGGTGTAGCAGGCGGCGAAGGAGCAGCCGACGAGCAGGGCGTAGAAGACGATCCGGGGGGTGGTCACCGCGGTCAGCACCGCGATCATCGCCCAGCGCTCACCGATCGGCAGCACTATCATCCGGCGCAGCCAGACGGTCCAGCCGACGCTGTCGAGCCGGTCGGAGAGTGCTGCCGTGGGGCTCGAATTGGCCACCGCGTCGTGGTTGGCCTCGTTGAACGAGAAGTCGATGACGTGCCGGCAGGCCTGGAGCACCATCGCGCCGAGGGCGAGCGCCCATACGTCGTCCCCGCCGCGGGCGGCGCCGAGCGCGAGGCCCGCGTAGTAGGCGTACTCCTTGGCCCGGTCGAAGGTCGCGTCCAGCCAGGCGCCCATCGTCGAGTACTGGAGCGAGTAGCGGGCGAGCTGCCCGTCGGTGCAGTCCAGGACGAAGGAGAGGAGCAGCAGCAGCCCGGCGGCGATGTAGCCGCCGCGGGTGCCGGTCGCCGCGCTGCCGGCCGCTATCAGCGCGGTCAGCAGGGACGCGGTGGTGACCTGGTTCGGTGTGAGGCCGCGGCGGGCGCACCAGCGGGCGATGTAGCGGGAGTACGGGCTGATGAAGAACGTGGTGAAGAAGCCGTCGTGGGCCTTCACTGCGCTGCGCAGCCGCACCGCCTCGTCGTCGACCGCGGCGCGGTCGCTCAGGGCGGCCTCGCGTGCCGCGTCGTCGACCGGCACGGCCGCGACCAGCGAGCCCAGCTCGGGACGCTGCACGGCGGTGCCCTCGGCGTCCATGGTGACGGCGATGCGGCCGGGCACGGTGCGGTCGATGACCGGTGCGTCCGGCCTGCCCGTGGGTACGCCGGCGCCGACGGCCTCGGCCGTGGTGTCCAGGGCCCGGACGAGCGCGGGGCGTGCCTCCGGCTGCGCGGTGAGCGCGCCGGGCACGGTGGCGGCGGGGAAGCGCGGGTCGGTCAGTCCGAGCCGCAGGGCGTGGACATGCCCGACGAATCGGGGGTCGACCAGTGCGACGCGGCGGTCTGCGGGGACGGCCGAGAGCAGCCGTGCGGCCTCGGACACATCGGCGGCGGCCTGTACGTCGAAGCCCAGTGACCGCAGATCGTCCGCGAGCGACGATCCGGGTACCGGTGCACCGGTGAGGATGGCGGTCGACAGACGAACTCACTCCTTGGTGCTGACGGGGTCGGCGCGCGACAGTGCGGCCCGGAGGCGGGCCGGCGGCACGTCGGCAGAGGCTATCGGATGAACGGAAGCGCGAGTTCACTGCCTGTTTGCGCTCTGTTCGAGGTGGACCGGCATCATGCGACGCCGCCCGCGATCATCATCGTCGATCGCCGCCTCGCCTGACAAAACGCGTCGGCGCGACCCGCTCCCGACCATCGCGCCGCCGCCCTGACCTGCAAGCGTTTCCGCAGGTCAGAGCATATGACAACGGTGTTCAGTACCGTGTTGCCGGATACCCCCCACCCGTAGTTGACTGGCAGTGCCCGGGCCGACCGCGTCCGGGACCGCGAGACGACCGGGAGGCTTTCCCCATGGGGGCAGGGCACGACCACGGGCACACACACGGCGGGCCGCCGCCGACCGGCACGGCAGCCGCCGCGCACAAGGGGCGGCTGCGGATCGCACTCGGCATCACACTCACCGTGATGACGGTGGAGATCGTCGGCGGTCTGCTCGCCGACTCGCTGGCGCTGATCGCCGACGCGGCCCACATGGCGACCGACGCCCTCGGCCTGGGCATGGCGCTGCTGGCGATCCACTTCGCCAACCGGCCGGCCGGGCTGAACCGCACCTTCGGCTACGCCCGTGCCGAGATCCTCGCCGCGCTCGCCAACTGTCTGCTGCTGCTCGGTGTGGGCGGCTTCCTCCTCTTCGAGGCCGTCGAGCGCTTCATCACCCCGGCGGAGACCAGGGGCGGGCTGACCATCGCCTTCGCCCTGGTGGGCATGGTCGCCAACATGATCTCGCTGTCGCTGCTGATGCGCGGGCAGAAGGAAAGCCTCAATGTGCGCGGCGCCTACCTGGAGGTGCTCGCGGACACGCTCGGCTCGTTCGCGGTGCTGATCTCGGCGGGGATCATCCTGGCCACCGGCTGGCAGGCCGCCGACCCGATCGCCTCGCTGGTCATCGGCCTGATGATCGTCCCCCGGACCGTGAAGCTGCTCAGGGAGACGCTCAATGTGCTCCTGGAGTCGGCTCCCAAGGGGGTCGACATGGGTGAGGTGCGGGCCCACATCACCGCCCTGCCCGGCGTGCTGGACGTCCATGACCTGCACGCCTGGACGATCACCTCGGGTATGCCGGTGCTCTCCGCCCATGTGGTGGTGCGCCAGGACATGCTCGACTCGATCGGGCACGAGAAGCTCCTCCACGAACTCCAGGGCTGCCTGGGCGTCCACTTCGACGTGGAGCACTGCACCTTCCAGCTGGAGCCGAGCGGCCATGCCGAGCACGAGGCCAGGCTCTGCCACTGAGATCCCGTCCGGCGGGGCCGTGTAGGGTACCCGCGGAGGCGTTCGGCCTCCCCATGTGCGAAAGAGGAGCTGAGGTTGATGACCGTCGCGAAGGCGCCTGCCCGGCGCAGCATCCGGACCTCCCTCATCTCCCGGGCTCTCGGCTAGCGCCCCGACTCGCAACGGGTCGGCACGCCGGCCGGAGCCCCTCGTACACCAAGGGTTCCCACGTTGACCGACAACGACCACGCCTTCCGTACCGAGGCGTTCTTCTCCCTGCACCACGGCCTGCCCCGGCAGAGCCCCGGCTCCGATGCCACCGCCCGACGGCTGCTGGCGCTCGTCGGCCCGTTGCCGCACCGTCCGCGCGTCCTGGATCTGGGCTGCGGTCCCGGCCGGGCCGCGCTGCTCCTCGCCGCCGAGTCCGGCGCCGAGGTGACCGCCGTCGACCTCCACCAGCCGTTCCTCGACGAACTGCGGGAGGCGGCCGACGCCCGCGGGCTCGGCGACCGCGTCCGTACGGTCCGGGCCGACATGGCGGAGCTGTCCGGCCCCGACTTCCCCGACGGGTCGTTCGACCTCGTCTGGGCCGAGGGGTCGGCGTACATCATCGGTTTCGACACCGCACTGCGCGACTGGAAGCGACTGCTCGCCCCGGGTGGCTCCCTGGTCGTCAGCGAGTGCGTCTGGACGACGGACACACCGACGGCCGAGGCGCGCGCCTTCTGGGAGCAGCAGACGTCGATGCGCCCCGTGGCGGGCAACACCGCGGCCGCCGTCGCGGCCGGATACCACGTCCTCGGGGCGCTGGTGCAGCCCGACAGCGACTGGGACGAGTACTACACCCCGCTCGCCGAGCGGGTCGAGGCCGCCGACGCGTCGGCTCCCGGCATGGCGTGGGCGCTCGCGGCGACCCGCGAGGAGCTGGCCATGCGGCGCGACCACGGCACGGAGTACGGCTACGCCTGCTACGTGCTGCGCCCCGCCGGCCCCCGCTGGAGGACCCGGCCGGAGACGGCGGCGGACACGGCGGCCGTCCACGCGGTCAACGCCGCCGCGTTCCCGACGCCGGACGAGGCCGCTCTCGTCGATGCGCTGCGCGCCGACCCGGCGGCCTGGCTGCCCGGCCTCTCCCGGGTCGCGACGGACGGCCCGGACGGGGACGTCGCGGCGTACGCCCTGCTGACCCGGTGCCGGGTCGGGGACGTTCCGGCACTCGCGCTGGCCCCGGTGGCGACGGCCCCGGAACACCAGCGCCGGGGTGCGGGGCAGGCCGTGGTGCGGGCGGTGCTCGACGCGGCAAGGCTGCGCGGCGAGTCACTCGTCCTGGTGCTCGGCCATCCCGATTACTACCCGAGGTTCGGTTTCGTACCGGCGTCGCGGTACGGGATCCGGCCGGGCTTCGACGTCCCGGACGAGGCCATGATGGCGCTGGTGCTGGACGAATCCGTGCCGGTTCCGCGGGGCACGATCCGCTACCCGGCCGCCTTCGGCGTCTGACGCGCCGTCCGGTCCCGACGCACGCCGCCGTGCGTCGGGACCGGACATGCCAGACCCCGAGGTGCGGACAAGCGGCTTTTGTACGGCAGACTTGACCGGAATCGACGGGACCGGCGCACCGGGCCGGGACCATAGCGAAGGATGGGTATGCCGACCACACCAGCCACCGCGGCGCACAGCTCGTCGAACGGCACAGCAGAAGTGATCATGCTCGAACTGGTCGATGAGGACGGCACCACCATCGGTACGGCGGAGAAGCTCGCCGCCCATCAGCCGCCCGGCCGACTGCACCGGGCCTTCTCGGTCTTCCTCTTCGACGAGCAGGGCAGGCTGCTGCTCCAGCGCCGTGCGCTCGGCAAGTACCACTCCCCCGGTGTCTGGTCGAACACCTGCTGCGGCCACCCGTACCCCGGCGAGGCGCCCTTCGCCGCCGCCGCGAGGCGCACCCACGAGGAGCTGGGGATCTCGCCCTCCCTGCTGGCCGAGGCGGGCACGGTCCGTTACAACCACCCCGACCCGGCCTCCGGTCTGGTGGAGCAGGAGTTCAACCATCTCTTCGTGGGGATGGCACAGGAGCGGCCGGCCCCGGATCCGGAGGAGGTCGGCGAGACCGCGTTCGTGACGGCCGAGGAACTGGCCGAGCGGCATGCGCGGTCGCCGTTCTCGGCCTGGTTCATGACGGTGCTGGACGCGGCGCGCCCGGCTATCAGGGAGCTGACGGGGCCGTCCGCCGGCTGGTGACGGGCGGACGGCACCGTGTGCGCCGACGAGCGCCGGTGCTCAGGGCCGCGGGCTCAGTGGCAGCGCCACCCAGATGATCTTTCCGCCGCCTGCGGTGTGCTCCACATCGCAGGCTCCGCCCGCTTCCCGGGTGATCTCCCGGACCAGCAGCAGACCGCGCCCGCCGGTCTGCGCGTAGTCCGTCTCCAGGGCGCTCGGACGGTAGGGATGGTTGTCCTCGACGGACACCCTGACCCACTCCTCGCCGACGGCCACCTCGACGGCGAGCTCCGGCGAGAGCAGCGCGGCATGCTTCACCGCGTTGGTGACCAGCTCGGAGACGATGAGCAGCAGCCCGTCGGCGAGGTCGTCGTCCAGCGGCACGCCCTGGCGCTGGAGCAGGTCGCGCACCGCGTGCCGGGCCTGCGGTACGGAGACGTCCACGGCCGGGGCGGTGAACCGCCAGACTCCCTCGTACGACACGGGCCGGGCGGGGACACTGCCGCGGCTCTCCATAGTCCGGTACCCGCTCTCCACTCGATGGTGACTGCACGTCGAGTACAGAGTGCGGGGCGTAGTCGGTCCGGGCCGGGTCACTGAAAAGAAATCGACCTCTATCGACATGTTCTGATCGGTCAGGACGCGAATGACTCAGTCATTGGACCGCTTCTGCTCGTTTCGCCGGGGTGAGTCGGGAATCTCTCCGGTCACACTCTGTTCCGAGACCATCGAGACGATACGGCGTCCGCCCACGCCCATCGCGATCAGGCCGAGCCCGTCGAAGAGCAGCGCCAGCGAGAAGAAGAGACCCAGTACGTAGAGGCTGCTGTGCGGCCAGTCGAAGAGCACCAGCAGTCCCAGCAGCAGACCGAATGCGCCCTGCAGCAGCGTCCAGCCGAACTGTGGGCCGCGCACCACGACGCTGCCCACCAGGCGGAACACCCCGCCGGTCAAGAAGAGCAGGGCGGCGAACATGGTCAGCGCCTCCGCCGTGCCGTGCGGGTGGCGGATGACGACGATTCCGGCGGCGATGTTCAGCGCGGCCACCACGACACCCAGCCAGAAGTACTCGCTGCCACGGGAATCGATGGCGTGCAGCAGTCCGACGATCCCGCCGATCAGCAGCAGCCAGCCGAACAGGATCATCGAGGTCAGCGTCGCGACGCCGGTGTAGACGAGACCGACGAGGCCGGCCACGACGAGAAGGGCGCCCAGCACGGTGAGCCAGCCGAAACTGCGGCTCAGCCGCCTGCCCTCGGTTGCGGGATCTGCCACGGGAAGCTCCTCGGGGTACGTACCGGATCGGCGACCCCTTCTTGATCATAGGTTCGAACCGTACGGATAGCATCCGGCGCATGGACCGTACGGAACCCGGACTGGAGCACACCGTCGCGGACGGCGTCGCCACCGTCGTCATCAGCAACCCCGCCAAACGCAATGCGATGACGACCGCGATGTGGAGCGCACTGCCCGGTCTGCTGGAGCGGCTGGCGGCCGATCCCGCGGTCCGGGTGCTGGTGCTGACGGGTGCCGGGGACACCTTCTGCGCCGGAGCGGACATCTCCTCGCTGCGGGAGGCGGCGGACGATCCGCAGTCGCTCGCCGTGGCGGCCGAGGAGGCGCTGGCCGCGTTCCCCAGGCCGACGCTCGCGGCGGTCCGGGGCTACTGCGTGGGCGGCGGCAGCCAGCTGGCGGTCGCCTGTGATCTGCGGTTCGCGGAGGAGGGCGCCTCCTTCGGCGTCACGCCGGCCAAGCTCGGCGTCGTGTACGCGGCGTCGTCGACCCGGCGGCTGGTGGCGCTGACCGGCCCGGCCACCGCGAAGCACCTGCTGTTCTCCGGCGAGCTGATCGACACCGCGCGGGCGCTGCGCACCGGTCTGGTGGACGAGGTGCTGCCGGCCGGTGAGCTGGACAAGCGGGTCGAGGCGTACGCGATGACCCTGACGGCCCGTTCGCAGCTGACGCAGGCGGCGGCGAAGGAGTTCGCCGCCGGGCGCGAGGACCGGGACGCGTACTGGGCGGAGCAGGCGCGCCGCAGCGGCGACACCGCCGAGGGGGTCGCCGCCTTCCTGGAGCGGCGCGCGCCGCACTTCACCTGGACCGCCTGACGGAGCGCGCCCTACCGGAGGAGGTAGTGGCGCTGGGCGCGGAAGCTCTCGACCATGGCCGCCGGTGCCTTCTCCGGCGAACCCGCGTCGTAGGGCGGCTGCGGGTCGTACTCGGTCAGCAGCTGTACGGCCAGGGCGTGTTCGTCGCCCGCGATCCGGCCCGCCAGGGTGAGCCCCATGTCGATGCCGGACGAGACGCCCGCCGCGGTGACGTACTTGCCGTCGACGACGACGCGCTCGCCGGTCGGCTCGGCGCCGAGTTCCTTCAGCGTGTCCAGCAGGAGCCAGTGCGAGGTGGCGCGTCGGCCCGACAGCAGTCCGGCCGCGGCGAGCAGCAGCGAGCCGGTGCAGACGGAGGTGGTCCAGGTGCTGGTGGAATCGGCGGTGCGCAGCCAGCCGAGCAGCGCCTCGTTCTCCATCTGTTCGCGCTGGCCGGGCCCACCGGGCACGACCACCACGTCCGGTGCCGGTACCTCGGCGAAGGTCTGGTCCGCGACGAGCGCGAGGGTGCCGGTGTCACTGCGCACCGGGCCGGTCCGTTCGGCGACGAACACGGTGTCGGCGCCGGGAGTGCGGGCGAGCATTTCGTGGGGGCCCACCGCGTCGAGTGCGGTGAAGCGGTCGAAGAGGACGATGGCGATCTGCATGTGTTCCCTTTCTCGGTCGGGCGGTCGAGCGGTGCGGCGGTCAGGTGGTCGGTCGGCCCGGCGGTCAGGTGGTCAGTCGGCCGGTCGGTCAGGTGGTCGGTCGACCCGGTGGCGGGCCGGGTTCGGCGGCGGGCCGGGTACGAAAGCGCCGGCGGTATTCGGCGGGGGTGGTGCCCAGTGCCTTGACGAACGCGCGGCGCATGGCCTCCGGGGTGCCGTAACCGCAGGCGCGGGAGACGCCGGAGACACCGTCGGTGGTGTCCTCCAGCAGTCTGCGGGCCTGTTCGAGGCGTACGCGGTCGACGTAGCGGCCCGGCGTGAGGCCCGTCTCGGCCCGGAAGACGCGCGCGAAATGGCGGGGCGAAAGCCGGGCCCGCGCGGCGAGTGCCTCCACGCAGAGGTCCTCGCCGGGGTTCTCGGTGATCCAGTGCTGGACAGCGCGCAGCGGTTCGCGCCGGGCGGTCTGGGCGGTGAGCTGGGCGCTGAACTGGGCCTGGTTGCCGGGTCTGCGCAGAAAGACCACGAGATGCCGGGCGATGCTGAGCGCGATGTCCCTGCCGTGGTCCTCCTCGACGAGTGCGAGGGCCAGATCGATTCCGGCGGTGACCCCGGCGGAGGTGACCAGCCGGCCGTCGCGCACGAAGATCGGGTCCGGGTCGACCTCGACGGCCGGATGGTTGCGGGCGAGGTGGTCGCAGACCGTCCAGTGCGTGGTCACCCGGTGCCCGTCCAGCAGTCCGGCCCCGGCGAGCAGCAGCGCGCCCGTGCAGACGGAGACGAGCCGCTCGGCCTGCGGGGCATGGTCCCGCAGCCAGTCGACGAGAGCCGGGTCCGGGGCGCGGGTGCCCTCACCGCCCGGGACGAGCAGGGTGTGGGGCGGCTCGGCGTCGGCCAGGGCACCGTCCGGGACGAGGACGAGACCGCTGCAGGTGCGGACGGGGGCGCCGTCGAGCGAGGCGGTGCGCAGTCCGTATCCGGCCCCGGGGAGGCGGGAGGCCCCGGCGAAGACCTCCACCGGCCCGGTGACATCGAGGCTCTGGACGCCGTCGTAGAGGACGACGAGTACGGATCGCTGCGTCATGGCTGTCATCCTGGCGGCCCCCGCATATGGCCGCAATGACGAAGAACCCACCTTTTCTGCCATGGCAGGGTTGTCGTGGTTCCGGCCCCGTCCGGGGTTACCGCGCGTACCAACCGGTCGGTAATGTGCCGTCATGAGTACTCTGCCGCCTCGCGCCGGACGCCACTGTCACCACGCCATCAACCCGCTGCACTCGACGGTCTACTTCTCCCCCGACCTCGGCAAGGAGCTCGGAGAGCTCGGCATCGACGACTCGAACGCCGCCTATTTCGTCGCGCGTTCGGCCGCGCTGGGGGCCGTCGGACCGGGCGCGGTCACCGCGACGTTCTACAACTTCAACCACGACCTGGTGGCCCGGCATCTGCCCGCAGTCTGGTCCGTCGCCTCTCCGCAGGCGGTCCTGGACGCCCGGCTGCGTGCCGCCGACGCCACCCTGCGGCGGCTGCTGGGCGAGGAGATCATCGTCTCCCCGGAACTGGCCGAGGCGGCGGAACTGGCGCTGCGCGCGGCCGAGGGGTGCACCCGACACGCCCGGCCGCTCTACGCCGCCCATGCCGATCTCCCGATGCCCGAGGAGCCGCATCTGGCGTACTGGCACGCCGCCACGCTGCTGCGCGAACACCGCGGCGACGGCCATCTCGCCGCACTCCTGACCGCCGGGCTCGACCCGTTGGAGGCCCTGGTCAGCCACACGGCGACCGGCAAGGGGATGTCCCCGCGCTGGGTGCTCGCCACCCGCGGCTGGCGCCGCGAGGACTGGGACGCCGCCTGCGAACGGCTGCGCGGGCGCGGACTCCTGGACGCCGAGGGCGAGTTGACGCAGGCGGGCACCGCGCTCCGGGCGGAGCTGGAGGAGGCCACGGACCGGATGGACGCGGCCCCGTACGAGCACCTGGGCGCGAAGGGTGTGGAGCGGCTGACCGAGCTCGCACGCGGCTTCCTGCTCACGGCGGCCTCGGCGGGCGCGTTCCCGGACGGTCTGATCGGCAAGGACTGAGCCGCCGTCCGGCCCGATCCCGACGGCGGGCCGCTGGGGTGGTCGGGCGACACGGTGCCCGGCCACCCGGCAGAATGCAGGCGAAGGGGCCCGGCCCCGGCATGCACAGCCAGTAGAGCCAGTACGAGAAGGCGAGTCGGTAGAACCGTGACGACGTCCATCGAAGGCAGGATCGCCGAGGAGCTCGGCGTACGCGAACGGCAGGTGAAGGCGGCCGTCGAGCTGCTCGACGGCGGGTCGACCGTGCCGTTCATCGCGCGCTACCGCAAGGAAGCGACCGAGATGCTCGACGACGCGCAGCTGCGCACGTTGGAGGAGCGGCTTCGGTATCTGCGGGAGCTGGAGGACCGCCGGACGGCGATTCTCGACTCGGTACGCGAGCAGGGCAAGCTGGACGACGCTCTGGAGGCGCAGATCCGGGCCGCCGACACCAAGGCGCGCCTCGAGGACATCTATCTGCCGTTCAAGCCCAAGCGGCGCACCAAGGCGCAGATCGCCCGGGAGGCCGGACTCGAACCGCTCGCCGACGGCCTGCTCGGCGACCCGTCCGTCGAGCCGCTCGCCGCTGCCGCCGCCTTCGTCGACGCCGACAAGGGCGTCGCGGACGGCGCGGCGGCGCTGGAGGGGGCCCGCGCCATCCTCACCGAGCGGTTCTCCGAGGACGCCGATCTGATCGGTGAGCTGCGTGAGCGCATGTGGTCGCGCGGGCGGCTGGCCGCCAAGGTGCGGGACGGCAAGGAGGAGGCGGGCGCCAAGTTCGCCGACTACTTCGACTTCACCGAGCCGTTCACCGCGCTGCCCTCGCACCGGGTGCTCGCGATGCTCCGGGGTGAGAAGGAGGACGTGCTCGATCTGGTTCTGGAGCCGGAGGAGCCCTCCGAAACTCCCGGCCCCTCGGCGTACGAGAACATGGTCGCCCGGCGCTTCGGGGTGGCCGACCGCGGCCGCCCCGGCGACAAGTGGCTCGGCGACACCGTTCGCTGGGCCTGGCGGACCCGGATCCTGGTGCACCTCGGGATCGATCTGCGGCTGCGGCTGCGCACGGCGGCGGAGGACGAGGCGGTACGCGTCTTCGCTTCGAACCTGCGCGATCTGCTGCTCGCCGCCCCGGCCGGGACCCGGGCCACGCTCGGGCTCGACCCCGGTTTCCGTACGGGTGTGAAGGTCGCCGTCGTCGACGCGACCGGCAAGGTCGTCGCGACGGATGTCATCCACCCGCACGTCCCGGCGAACAAGTGGGACCAGTCGCTGGCCACGCTGGAGCGGCTGGCGAAGGCACACGACGTCGACCTGATCGCGATCGGCAATGGCACGGCGTCCCGCGAGACCGACAAGCTCGCCGGTGAACTCATCGACAGGCACCCGGAGTTGAAGCTCACCAAGGTGATGGTGTCCGAGGCGGGGGCGTCCGTCTACTCGGCTTCGGCCTTCGCCTCGCAGGAACTCCCCGACATGGACGTGTCGTTGCGCGGCGCCGTCTCCATCGCACGGCGTCTGCAGGACCCGCTCGCCGAGCTGGTGAAGATCGACCCGAAGTCGATCGGTGTCGGCCAGTACCAGCACGACCTGTCCGAGGTGAAGCTGTCGCGCTCGCTGGACGCGGTCGTCGAGGACTGCGTGAACGGTGTTGGTGTCGACGTCAACACCGCCTCCGCACCGCTGCTTTCGCGGGTGTCCGGGATCAGTTCGGGGCTCGCCGAGAACATCGTCGCGCACCGCGACACCAACGGCCCTTTCCGGTCCCGCAAGGCGCTCAAGGACGTGGCACGGCTGGGCCCGAAGGCGTACGAGCAGTGCGCGGGCTTCCTGCGCATCCGGGGCGACGACCCGCTGGACGCGTCGAGCGTGCACCCGGAGGCGTATCCGGTGGTGCGGGCGATGGTGAAGCAGACCGGCGGCGAAGTCGCCTCACTGATCGGCAACACGGGGGTGCTGCGGTCGCTGCGGGCCGACGATTTCGTGGACGAGAAGTTCGGGCTGCCGACGGTCACCGACATCCTGAAGGAGCTGGAGAAGCCGGGGCGCGACCCGCGGCCCGCGTTCAGGACGGCCACCTTCAAGGAGGGCGTCGAGAAGATCGGTGATCTGGCCTCCGGAATGGTGCTGGAGGGTGTGGTCACCAATGTCGCGGCCTTCGGCGCGTTCGTGGACATCGGTGTGCACCAGGACGGTCTGGTGCATGTGTCGGCGATGTCGCGGACGTTCGTGAAGGACCCGAGGGACGTCGTGAAGCCGGGCGACATCGTGAAGGTCAAGGTCATGGACGTCGATGTGCCGCGCAAGCGGATCTCGCTGACGCTGCGGCTGGACGACGAGGCGGCGGCCGGTGCGGGCTCCCAGGGCGGCGGCCCGAGGCGTGAGCGGGGCGAGCGTGGCGGCCAGGGCGGCCGGCCGCCTCGGCAGCGTCAGGGGCAGGGCGGCCAGGACCGCGACCGGCGCGGTGGCGGCGGCTCCGCCCGTCCGGCACCGGCGCCGGTGAACAGCGCGATGGCCGACGCCCTGCGGCGGGCCGGGCTGGCGGACCCGGACCAGGGCGGCCGCAACAGGAAGCGGTAGCAGGGTCACCGAGCGGGGAGGGGCCCGCCGCAGCGTGGCCCCTCCCCGCTCGCCTTGCCCTCTGGGACCGACCCCCAGGCCGGAACAGCCCGGGATCAGATCTCTGTCACCCTTCCCTCCGCCACCTCGACCCGGCGGGTCGTCCGTACCGCTTCCAGCATGCGCCGGTCGTGCGTGACCAGCAGCAGCGTGGCCGGGTACGACTCCAGTGCCGATTCCAGCTGCTCGATCGCGGGCAGATCGAGGTGGTTCGTGGGCTCGTCGAGCACGAGGAGGTTGACGCCCCTGCCCTGGAGCAGGGCGAGTGCCGCCCGGGTGCGCTCGCCCGGGGAGAGCGTCGTGGCAGGGCGCATCACATGGTCGGCGCGCAGGCCGAACTTGGCGAGCAGCGTGCGCACTTCGGCCGGTTCGGTGTCGGGTACGGCCGCGCAGAACGCTTCCAGGAGCGACTCCGAGCCGTGGAAGAGCTTGCGGGCCTGGTCGACCTCGCCGACCACCACGCCCGAACCGAGCGCCGCATGGCCGGAGTCCAGTGGGAGGCGGCCGAGGAGTGCGGCGAGAAGGGTGGACTTGCCCGCCCCGTTGGCACCGGTGATGGCGACCCGGTCCGCCCAGTCGATCTGCAGCGATGCCGGGCCGAACGCGAAGTCCCCTCGCACGGCCCGCGCTTCGCGCAGGGTGGCCACGACCGAGCCGGAGCGGGGCGCGGCGGCGATCTCCATCCGCAGTTCCCATTCCTTGCGCGGTTCGTCGACGACATCGAGCCGTTCGATCATGCGCTGGGTCTGCCGGGCCTTGGCGGCCTGCTTCTCGCTCGACTCGCTGCGGAACTTGCGGCCGAGCTTGTCGGAGTCCGTTGCCTTGCGGCGGGCGTTCTTGACGCCCTTGTCCATCCAGGAGCGCTGCATCTGGGCACGCCCTTCGAGGGCGGCGCGCTTGTCGGCGTACTCCTCGTACTCCTCGCGGGCGTGCCTGCGGGCTCGCTCGCGCTCCTCCAGATAGGCCGCGTATCCGCCGCCGTACAGGTTGATCTGCTGCTGGGCCAGGTCCAATTCGAGGACCTTGGTGACCGTACGCATCAGGAATTCCCGGTCGTGGCTGATGACCACGGTTCCCGCGCGGAGCCCCGAGACATAGCGCTCCAGCCGCTCCAGGCCGTCCAGGTCGAGGTCGTTGGTGGGCTCGTCCAGCAGGAAGACGTCGTAGCGGGACAGGAGGAGGGAGGCCAGGCCGGCACGGGCGGCCTGCCCTCCGGAGAGCGCGGTCATCGGAAGGTCGAGGCCGACGGTCAGCCCGAGCTCGGCCGCGACCTCCTCGGCACGCTCGTCCAGGTCCGCGCCGCCGAGGGCCAGCCAGCGTTCCAGTGTTTCGGCGTACGCGTCGTCCGCACCGGGTGTCCCGTCGACGAGGCCCTGCGTCGCGGCGTCCATCGCGGCCTGGGCTTCGGCGACGCCGGTGCGGCGGGCCAGGAACTCCCGCACGGTCTCGCCCGCGCGTCGCTCCGGCTCCTGGGGGAGGTGGCCGACGGTGGCGGTGGGAGGGGAGAGCCGCAGCTCGCCCTCCTCCGGGCGGTCGAGTCCGGCGAGGAGCCGGAGCAGGGACGATTTTCCGGCCCCGTTGACTCCGACGAGACCGATCACGTCACCGGGCGCGACGACGAGGTCGAGTCCGGCAAAGAGTGTGCGGTCGCCGTGTCCGGCGGCGAGGTCCTTGGCGACGAGAGTGGCAGTCATCAGGTGTCGATCCTAGGGCCTGTCCCGCCGGGTCCGCCGGACAGGCCCGGGTCCGCCGGTGGCCCGGTCCCGGCGCCGGGACCGGGCCTGCGAGTCCTCAGCCGCCGCCCGGCGGACCCGCCGGGGCACAGTTCGGTGGTGATCCGGCTGCCGCCCGGACCGATCCGGATCTCGAAGTCGCCGGCGCACTGATCGATCGCCGTGCCGCCGAAGATCGCGAACCGGCCCGGGCTGACCGTGCTGGGCACCAGGAGGACTCCGCCGTGCCGTCAGGCGTGGCCGCCTCCCGGGATGCGGCGGGCGGGCCGCGGCGGTGCCACGCCCTGGACGTCGTCCGCCCGGGGCGCGGCCGTCGCGGACGCGGAGCCCGTGGTGGCCCGTACGAAGGCGCCGGTGCCGCCGACGAACGGCAGCTTCGCGGAGGTGCGGGCCAGGTCGAGGGTGAGCGTGGGGGTGGAGTCGGGCGGGTCGATGAGGTCGCGGTCGGTGCCTGCGACGATCAGGGCCAGGCGGTGTCCTGCCGGGACGACATGGTCGGTGGCCGCCAGGCCGATGGTGAGGGTGACGGCCCGGCCCGGGATGAGCGGGCGGCCTTTCCCGGGGGAGGCATACGTACCGAGGTCGGCCCAGCCGCGGCTGACCACGGTCCGGTCGACCGTGGTGGCCCTGGCCGCGGTGTCCTTGAAGCAGGAGCTGTCCCCGGTGGTGCTCGCGCCCCAGCAGCTGCGGGTGGTGAGGGTGGTGATGCCCTCGCCGGACGAGCCGTAGTCGCGGATGGTGTCGGGGCCGATGTCCACGAGGACCGCGGAGAGGTGCGCGGTCGGGGTGGTCGGGGTCACGGTGACGGTCACCGCGGAGGATCCCGAGAGCCTGAGGTCGGCGGTGAGCGGCGCGGTACGGAATCCGGCCTTGGCACTCGTGGTCCGGTCCAGGTCGGCGGCCCACTGGGTCTCGCTCTGCGCCGGGTCGTCGGTGAACGTCTCGGTGGCGCCGGGGCGGGCCGGCCGCAGGGCCAGAATGCCGACACCCGGCGCGCTTCCGGCGCCGGGGCGCACGGTGGTGGCGTGCGTAGTGCGGGGCGGCCAGACCCGGTCGGTGGACCACTGGTCGGGGTGGCGTTCGATGTCCGCCATCGGCTCGCGGTCGATACCGTTGTCGTAGCCCAGGAGATAGTGGTCGAACCAGCGGTGCAGCGTGTCGACCCATACCTCGCGCCGGTAGTCGAACGGGTCGACATGTCCGGTCTGGGAGAGCCAGATCTTGCGCTCCACGCCCCGGTCGGCGAGCGCGTCCCACCACTGGCCGAGGTGCTTGGTGCGGACGTTGAGGTCCTGCATGCCGTGGACGGCGAAGACGCTGGCGCGAACCTTGCGGGCGTCCTTCACATAGTCGCGCCCGCTCCACAGCTCGGACCAGTCACCGGTGCGCGGCGCCCCGTCGACGAGGCGCTGCTGGACAGCGGCGCAGCGTCCGCGCGCCTCGGGGCTCTCCACATAGCCGGAGAGCCAGTCGGGGCCGCTGTCGTAGAGGGGCGCGCCCTGGGCGAAGTAGTAGTCGTACCAGGAGGAGATGGCACCGATCGGCACGATGGTCCGCAGCCCCTCCACGCCGGTCGCCGCGACGCCGTTGGCGACGGTGCCGTCGTAGCTCTTGCCGATCATTCCGGTGCGGCCGTCGGACCAGCCGGCCGTGGCGCGGGCGTTGCCGGTGCGGGTGGTGTAGCCGTGGGCGCGGCCGTTCAGCCAGTCGATCACGGCCTTGGCGGACTGCACGTCGGAGCGGCCTCCGACGTCGACGCAGCCGTCGGAGCGATTGGTACCGGCCAGATCGACGGCGGCGAAGGCGTAGCCGCGCGGCACGAAGTAGTTGTCGTAGTGGAGCGGGAACCGGACGGGCCGGCCCTCGGCGTCGTACGTCTTGAGCTGGCTCTCGTTACCGCGCCCGCAGCAGGAGTAGTACGGGCTGGCGTCCATGATCACGGGGATCTTCCGGCCCTGCCGGGCGGGTTCGCGCGGCCTCACGATGTCGACGGCGACGCGGTCGCTGCGCCCGTCCTCGTCGCCGTCCAGTCCGGTGTCGACCCAGACCGATTCGCGGACGGCGTTCTCGTAGGAGTAGACGGGCCTGCTCTCCGTCGGCCGCTCCTGACCGGGGCTCGCGCCCTGTGCACCTGCCGGTGCGAGCAGGACGGCCGTCAGGGCGGCGACGGCCACCACCAGCGATCTGTACCTCGAACGGGGACTTCGCACACGATTCGACATGGCCGGAAGGTACCCCGGTCAACTCCCGGACGACAGAGGGCGATCAGCGGCACATATGACGTGATCACGGCGCAAAGGCGTACCGCCGCCGTGGCGGCCGGATGGCGATCGTGTGACAGCCGCGGGCATGGACACGACTGATGCCGTAGTCGCTGAATAGGGTCGACGTGACGGTTCGAAAGATCATTCGCCCCGACCACTTGGAGCATCCGTGCACCGCAGACTCATCGTCCCGAGCGCACTCGCGGCCTCCCTGCTGCTGGCGGTCCCAGCCTCGGCCGCCGAAGGCACCGTGGGCGCCCCGGGCATCGGCGATCCGTACTACCCGGCCAGCGGCAACGGCGGCTACGACGTGTCCCACTACGACCTGCGGCTGAAATACCAGCCCTCGACCGATCTACTGGAGGGCACGGCGACGATCCTCGCCACGGCCACCCAGGAACTCTCCCGCTTCGACCTGGACTTCGGGCTGGATGTCTCCGAGGTCCGCGTGAACGGAAGGAAGGCCGGCCATGTGAAGAACGGCGAGCAGGAGCTGGAGATCACCCCGGCAGCCCCGCTGGCGAAGGGACGGGCCGTCTCGGTGGTGGTGCGGTACGCCGGGAAGCCCTCCGAGGTGAAGATCAACGGCTGGACGTCCTGGGTCCGCACCCCGGACGGCGCGGTCGCCGCCCAGGAGCCGGAGTCGGCCGCGTGGTGGTTCCCCAGCAACGACCACCCGCTGGACAAGGCGACGTACGACATCTCCGTGTCCGTCCCGGACGGCACCCAGGCCATCAGCAACGGCACGCTGCAGTCGCAGAGTTCGAAGCTCGGCTGGACCCGTTTCAACTGGCGTTCCGGCAAGCCGCAGGCGACGTATCTGACCACGCTGGCGGTCGGGAAGTTCGACATCACCACGGACACCACGTCGGACGGGCTGCCGGTCGTCAACGCGTACAGCAAGGACCTCGGTGCCAACGCCGGGGCGGCGCGCGCCAGCATCGAGCGGAGCGCCGAGGTCGCCGAGTGGCTGACGGGGGTCTTCGGTCCGTACCCCTTCGAGGCGCTGGGCGGTTACTCGCCCAACGTGAAGAGCGGCTTCGCCCTGGAGACCCAGACCCGGCCGTTCTACAGCCCGAAGCAGTTCGCGAACGGTGCGAACGTCTCGGTCGTCGTCCATGAACTGGCGCACCAGTGGTACGGCGACAGCGTGTCCCTCAAGGGCTGGAAGGACATATGGATCAACGAGGGGTTCGCCCGCTACAGCCAGTGGCTGTGGTCGGAGAAGGAGGGCGAGGGCACCGCGCAGGAACTGGCGGACTACACCTACGCGCTGCACCCCGCCGACGACGCCTTCTGGAAGGTGAAGCCCGGTGACCCGGGCCCCGACAACCAGTTCGACGCGGCTGTCTACGACCGGGGCGCGCTGGCGCTCCAGGCGCTGCGCAACGAGCTGGGCGACGAGACGTTCTTCGCGCTGCTGAAGGGCTGGCCCGCGGAGCACGCCTACGGGAACGCGAGCGTGAGCGACTTCGTCGCGTATGCGGAGCGAGTCTCGGGCAAGCCGCTCGCCGCCTTCTTCGACGCCTGGCTGTTCCGACCGACGCGGCCCGAGGCCCCGGCGGCGGCCGGGACGCACGCCCTGAATGCCGCCGGGCAGCCCTCCCGGCCCGCTTCCTGGAAGAAGATCGCGGCAACGGACTCCGTGCACGACCACCGCTGAGCGGTCCGGGCACCACTGCCCGTTTTCCCCTGGTGGGGGCGGTGGTGCCCGGCGGTGGGCCGGCGGCGCCGGTTAGGCTGAGGGCGTCGGTGCTGCCCGGACGGCCCCGGCCGTTTCCGGCCCGGTCCCGCGTGTACGAGGAGCGTCTTTTGCCCGGTCCGTCCCACGATCCCGCTCGCGATGCCCGCCCCACGCTGGAGGCCGTGGCGGCCCGCGCCGGGGTCTCCCGGGCGACGGTCTCCCGGGTGGTGAACGGCGGGGCAGGGGTGCGCAAGCCGCTCGTGGACCAGGTACGCAAGGCGGTCGAGGAACTCGGCTACGTACCGAACCACGCCGCCCGGACCCTGGTCACCCGGCGCAACGGCGCGGTTGCCGTGATCATCGACGAGCCGGAGTCCCGGATCTTCTCCGACCCGTTCTTCTCCCGGCAGATCCGCGGCATCAGCCGTGAACTGATCCTGCACGACTCCCAGTTGGTCCTTCTTCTGGTCGAGGGCAGCGGGGACTTCGGCCGGGTCGCCCGCTATCTGGCCGGGGGGCATGTGGACGGAGTGCTGGCCTTCTCGCTGCACACCGACGACGAACTCCCCGCGATCATCCGCAGGTTCCCCGTGCCCACGGTCTACGGCGGCCGTCCGGGCCCGCCCGGCGCCGCGTCCGGACCGGCCGTCCCGTACGTCGACTGCGACAACCGCGGCGGCGCGGCCGAGGCCGTACGCCATCTCGTCGCCCTGGGCCGGCGGCAGATCGCGCACATCGCCGGGCCGCGCGACCAGACCTCGGCCCTCGACCGCATCGACGGCTACCGCGATGTGCTGCCCGACGGCGATCCGGCCCTGGTGGCGGAAGGTGACTTCACCGTCGAGGGCGGCGCGCGGGCGATGGCGGAACTGCTCGACCACCACCCCGGCCTGGACGCGGTCTTCGCCGCCAACGACCTGATGGCCTCGGGGGCCCTGCGGGTGCTGCGCGAGCGCGGTCGCGGGGTGCCGGACGAGGTGGCCCTGGTCGGCTTCGACGACATGGTCTCGATAGCCGAGGCCACCGATCCTCCCCTCACGACGGTCCGTCAGGACATCGAAGGGATGGGCCGGTTGATGGTGCGGATGCTGATGAGCCGCCTCAACGGCGAGGCCGGGGGCGACGAGCCGGCATCGGTGATCACGCCGACCGGGCTGGTGCGCCGGGCTTCCGCCTGAGCCCTCCCCCGCCCCGGACGGCCGCGCGGTGGGCCGCCCGCGCCCTGCGCGCGTACGGGAGATAGCGCAGCCGCTCGGGGAGCACGGGCACCACGCGCCGCACCACCCCGCAGAAGCGCAGCAGTGCGCGCTCCTGCTCGTCCGTCCATTCCAGCCCGATCGCCTCGCGTGCCTGCGGCGGCATCAGCCCGATGGTGACGAAGCGCCGGAACCGGGCCAGCGGCGGGAACAGCACCGGCCACAGTGCCTTCAGCAGCAGCCTGAGCGGCAGCGGCCCGCGGTCCGGAGGCGGAACGGGACGATCGGTGGCGACCAGTTCCTCGACGACCGCGGTCGCCTCGATCTCCTCGGCGAGCACCCTGCGGAAGTACGGCCAGAACTCCTCGATCGTCTGCGGCATGTCCCGGTCCTGGATGCCGAGGATCCTGCCGACCTGGAGCCACTCCCGGTACAGCGCCCGCTCCTGTGCCTCGGTGAGCGGCCTCAGGAGATAGCGTGCGCCGTGCTGGTAGACCGGGAAGCCGGTGGCGTGCACCCACGCGTAGTTCGCGGGCGACAACGCGTGGTAGCGGCGTCCCCGGGTGTCGGTGCCCTGGATGGTGCGGTGCAGCCGGCGCAGCCTGCGCCCCTCCTCGGCCGCCTCCTCGCCCCCGTACACCCAGAGCTGGAGCGAGCGCAGGGACCTCTCGCCGCGCCCCCAGGGGTCCGTGCGGAAGACGGAGTGTTCGTCGACACCTGCGCCGACCGCCGGGTGGGCGACCTGGAGGGTGAGCGCGGCGGGCAGCATCAGCAGGGCCCGGATGTCTCCGGACAGGCTCCACAGCACACCCCCGGGCGGGGGCGGTACGGGGTCGACGCCCCTGTCCGGTTCGCTGCTCATACGGTGCTCCCGACGGTCGGCGGGCGCCCGGCTCGGCGCCCGGCCCCCTGTGTGATCCAGTATGCGAGCGCTTCGGGAGGCACGCGCACCCGCCCCTGCCGGACCCCGTCGCACGCCGTGCAGTCGGCGGTGTTGACGGGACTCGTGAAACAAGTCGATAGTATTTGTAACTTTGACTCCCCATCCGGACGGACCCTCATATCCCTTGCAAGAAAAGGGAGTTGGTCCGTCGCACAGCGACAACCGACAAGAGCGGCCCCGGAGGGAGTCGGTACCCGGACAGGAGGGCGCACCATGGGCCGATACAGCCGCCTGCACGAGATACGCCGGATGGATCCGGCGCGCGACTACGCCGAGATCCTCCGGCTGATCTCTCAGTACGAGTTCCCCTGGGACTACCGGCAGGGGGTGAGCGTCGCCTTCCTCCGGGACTACGGCGTCCCCCGGATCTCCGCGCTCCTCGACCGGACCCAGGAGTTCGAGCGGGCCGGGCAGAAGCGGTACGACGACACGGTGCTGATCGCGTACGAGATGGCCGCCGACGGCTTCGACTCGGAGCGCGGGCGGGCGGCCGCTCGTCACCTCAACCGGATCCATGGCAAGTACAACATTCCGGACGACGACTTCCGCTATGTCCTTGCGACCACGGTCGTGGGGCCGAAGCGCTGGATCGACCGGTTCGGCTGGCGTCCCCTGTGCACCCAGGAGGTCCAGGCGCTGGTGGAAGCCGGCCGGAAGACGGCGGCGATGATGGGCATCGAGGGGGCGCCCGACACGTACGAGGGGTTCGAGCGGCTCCTCGACTCCTACGAGGAGCGGATGTTCGCGTACGACCCGGCGAACCGGCGGGTCGCGAACGCCACGTTCCGCGTGATCGCGAGCTGGTATCCGCGCCCGTTGCGGCCCCTGGTGGCGAGATTCGCGCTCGCGCTGCTGGACGAACCGCTCCTGGCCGCGCTCGGCTTCCGGCCGCAGCCGCAGTGGGTGCAGGAGTCGGCGTCGGCGGCTCTGCGCCTGCGCGCACGGTGCGTCCGCAGGCTGCCGGCCCGGCCACGCAGGTTTCCCGCGCGCCCGCAGCCCCGTTCGTACCCCTTCGGCTGGCGGCTCGACGACCTCGGCCCGCACTGGGCCCGCAACCGCCCCGTGGAACCCCTGCCCGACGAGGCGGACGACCATGCCGGTGGCTCTACCCGGCAGCGAGCAGCGGCACCAGATAGCGACGGGCGAACTTCCGCACCTGGGTGTCGTCGTCCAGCTCGAAACAGCTGACAGGGTTGAGGAGGAAGGAGACGGTGATCCGCACCATCAGTTCGGCGACCGGAGTCGGATCGCTCGCCGGCCGGCCCTCGGCGCGGCGGGCATCACGCAGCCGGTCGGCCAGGTACTCGCGGATGGCGAGGAAGGCCCCTCCGCTCTCCAGGGTCAGGAACGGCAGCATCGTCTCGGGCTCCAGCCTCAGCAGACCGCCGATGAGCGGATGCTCGCGGATATGCCGGAGCACCGCCGCGAAGCCCTCGACGAGCCGGTCCTCCGTCGTCGGCAGCGCGGCCACTGCCTCGTCCACCTCCACGACGAAGCGGCGGTACTCGCGCAGCAGACAGGCGGAGACGAGGCTGTCCTTGTTGCCGATCCGCCGGTACACGGTCACCCGCGAGACCCTGGCGCGCTTGGCCACGTCGTCGACGGTGGAGCGGCGCAGCCCGAAGGTCATGAACTGCTCGCGCGCGGCGTCCAGGATCTGCTCGCTCAGCGCGTCGGAGGGCGGCGTCGCGCGGAGCGCCAGGGCCAGCCGTGTCTCGTCGGTGCTCCGTGCCGTCATGGGCCCTCTCCCGTTCCGCCGCTTCCACCCCACCATAGGAGCCGACACGGAGTGACTTGCCCCGTATCCCTGTATCAACGGGCGCCCCCGGTGTCCGGTGGGCGCCCCGCCTTCGGCGCGACGGTGCGGCGGGTGCTGCTCGCAGGTCCCGGCGAACGTCTCACGGGTCACCGCGTCGGTGGCCGCCTCGGTCGTGCCCGGCCGGACGGCGCGCCGTCACCGCCGAGCCGCTGAACGGGCCCGTGAACCCGTCCGGTTCGCTGTCGGGCCGGTCCACCAGCAGGTGGCAGACCGCGTCCTCGTCCGCTCCGGGACCGAGCAGGGTCAGCAGGGCCCCGCCCACCGAGCCGCCCGGTGCAACAACACCGGGAGGTCCCGGCGCTCCGCGCCCCGCCTCGGCACCCGCCAGGAGGCCGGACACCACCTTAATCGAAGTCGTACACCGTCACCGGTATGTCCCGGTCGGTCAGCCGCTTCTCGATCAGGGGCTCTATCCGGGACCACTTCCCGCCCGCGAGCCCGCAGCCGATCCGCGGCATGTGGACCGAGGCCCCCAGCTCGCGGGCCCGGCCGGCCACCGCGTCCAGCCCCGCCTCGATCGCCTCGTAACGCACCGGGGCCCCGCTGCTCCCTCTGCGCATCCCTCGCTGACCCACCATGTTCGCCACCCAGACATACGGGCTCACCTGCACGAACTGCACCGCGCCGAGGGAGAAGTCATTGTCCGCGCGCTCCCGGTGCCACCTGCGGTAGGCCGCTTCGGGTTCGGGCCAGCGGCGCGAGAGCGCCAGGACGAATCCCTTGCCCCAGCCGCCCAGGTCGTTGCAGACGTGGACGATCAGCTTGACACCCTTGCCGAGGGGCGCGGTGGCATCCCCCTGTACGTACCTGATCTCGGACATGTCCTCAGGCTAGAGGGCGCCTCTGACAACCGGGCTCTTTCACATCAATGGTGAGACAGCAATACTGTTGCACCGAGGTGGATCACGCGCACAGCGGACCGCCCTCAGGGCCGGACACGAGGAGCACATATGGCGACCGGGGCCGAGGAACCCACGCTCACCGTCGACGAGCTGGCGGCGCGGGCCGGGGTGACCGTGCGTACGGTGCGTTTCTACAGCACGCGCGGGCTGCTGCCGCCCCCGGTCATCGGACCGCGCAGGGTGGGGCACTACGGGCACGACCACCTCTCCCGGCTGGCGCTCATCGAGGAGCTCCAGCACCAGGGCATGACGCTGGCCGCGATCGAACGCTACCTGGAGCAGCTGCCACCGGATCTGAGCGCGCACGACCTGGCGATCCACCGGGCCCTGGTGGCGTCCTGGGCACCGGACTCGGCGGAGGACGCGACGCGGGCGGAGCTGGAGCGGCGGGCCGGCCGGGCGCTGACCGAGCAGGACATCGCGCGGCTGGCCGCGATGGGGGTGCTGGAGCGCGCGGAGCCGGTCGCCGGCTGCTACCGGGTGGACCCGGGGCTGCTGCGGCTCGGGGTCGAGCTGCTCGGCGTGCCGATCGCGCACGAGACGATCCTGGCCGCCCGCACGGTTCTGCTGGAGCACTCCCGCTCCGCCGCGCAGGAGCTGACCCGGCTGTTCCGGGACGAGGTGTGGGGTCCGTACCGGGAGCGCGAGTCGGACCCCGAGCACGTGGCGACGATGAAGTCGCTGTCGGCCCATATGCAGCCAATGGTGATCCAGGCGCTGGTGACCGCGTTCCAGCGGTCGTTGAAGGAAGAGCTGCGGGCCGCGTTCACGGCGGAGTGAACACGGCCCGTGGGGCGTGCGTCGGTCGTGGGGCTCAGTCGTGGAAGGTCTCGCCCTTCTCGGCCTTCTCCACGAGCAGCGCGGGCGGCAGGAAGCGGTCGCCGTACCGCTCCGCGAGCTCCCGGGCGCGGGCGACGAAGCCGGGCAGGCCGCCCTCGTACCCGTTGATGTACTGGAGCACGCCGCCGGTCCACGGCGGGAAGCCGATGCCCATGATGGAGCCGATGTTGGCGTCGGCGACCGAGACGAGGACGTTCTCCTCCAGGCAGCGGACGCTGTCCAGGGCCTCGGAGAACAGCATCCGCTCCTTCATGTCGATGAAGGGGATGTCCGTGTCCGGCTTCGTGAAGTGCTCCCGCAGTCCGGGCCAGAGGCGGGTACGCGTGCCGTTCTCGTCGTACTCGTAGAAGCCCGCGCCGCCGCTGCGTCCCGGCCGGTCGAACTCGTCGACCATCCGGTCGATGACCACGTCCGCGGGGTGTCCGGCCCAGGTGCCGCCGGCCTCCTCGACGGCCCGCCGGGTCTCGTTGCGGATCTTGCGGGGCAGGGTGAGCGTCAGCTCGTCCATCAGGGAGAGCACCTTGGCCGGGTACCCGGACTGTGCCGCGGCCTGCTCGACGGACGCGGGTTCGACGCCCTCGCCGACCATGGCGACGCCCTCGTTGATGAACTGGCCGATGACGCGCGAGGTGAAGAAGCCGCGCGAGTCGTTGACGACGATCGGGGTCTTCTTGATCCGGCGGACCAGGTCGAAGGCGCGGGCCAGGGCCTGGTCGCCGGTCCGCTCGCCCCTGATGATCTCGACCAGCGGCATCTTGTCCACGGGCGAGAAGAAGTGCAGCCCGATAAAGTCGTCCGGGCGCTCGACGCCTTCGGCGAGCACGGTGATGGGCAGGGTCGAGGTGTTGGAGCAGAGCAGCGCGTCCGGCTCGATGATGTCCTGGATCTCCTGGAACACCTTGTGCTTGAGAGCGGTGTCCTCGAAGACGGCCTCGATGACGGCGTCGCAGCCCGCCAGATCGGCCGGGTCGCCGGTCGGGGTGATCCGGGCCAGCAGTTCGTCACGCTCGGCCACGGTGGTGCGGCCCCGGGCGAGCGCCTTGTCGAGCAGCTTCTCGCTGTACGCCTTGCCCTTGGCTGCGGCCTCGGCGGAGACGTCCTTGAGGATGACCTCGATGCCGGCGCGGGCGCAGGAGTACGCGATTCCGGCGCCCATCATCCCGGCGCCGAGCACGGCGACCTTGTCGACCTGGCGCTCCTCGATGCCCTTGGGACGGCTGGCACCGGAGTTGACGGCCTGGAGGTCGAAGAAGAACGCCTGGATCATGTTCTTCGCGACCTGGCCGGTGACCAGCTCGGTGAAGTAGCGGGCCTCGATGGTCAGTGCGGTCTCGAAGTCGACCTGGGAGCCCTCGACGGCGGCGGCCAGGATGTTGCGCGGCGCGGGCATCGGGGCACCCGCGAGCTGCTTCTTCAGGTTGGCCGGGAACGCCGGCAGGTTGGCGGCGAACTTGGGGTTGGACGGAGTGCCGCCGGGGATCCGGTACCCCTTGACGTCCCAGGGCTGCTGGGACTCGGGGTTGGCGTCGATGAAGGCGCGGGCCTTGTCGAGCATCTCCTCCCGGGTGGCGGCGACCTCGTGGACCAGGCCGTTCTCCAGGGCGCGCCGCGGGGTGTACTGGGTGCCCTGGAGAAGGACCTTCAGCAGCGCGTCGGCGATGCCCATGAGGCGTACGGTGCGGGTGACGCCGCCGCCGGCGGGCAGCAGGCCGAGAGTGACCTCGGGCAGGCCGATCCGGGAGCCGGGTGCGTCGAGGGCGACGCGGTGGTGCGAGGCGAGCGCGATCTCGTAACCGCCGCCGAGCGCCGCCCCGTTGATGGCGGCGACGACGGGCTTGCCGAGGGTCTCGATGCGGCGGAGCGAGTTCTTGATGGCGGTGCCGGTGTCGAAGGCCTGCTGGGCGTTCTCGGGACCGACCTTGATCATGTCCTTGAGGTCGCCGCCCGCGAAGAAGGTCTTCTTGGCGGAGGTGTAGATGATGCCGCGGATGGAGTCCTTCTCGGCCTCGGCGCGGTCGGCGACGGCCGCGATGGAGTCCTTGAAGGCCTGGTTCATCGTGTTGGCGGACTGGTCGGGGTCGTCGAGTACGAGGGTGACGACGCCGGTCTCGTCCTGTTCCCAGCGGATGGTCGTGCTCTCGGTCATTGCTTTTCTTCTCCGTAGGCAGGGGTGGCCGGGGACGGTCAGAGACGCTCGATGACGGTGGCGACGCCCATGCCGCCGCCGACGCAGAGGGTGGCGAGGCCGTACCGCTGGTCGCGGCGCTCCAGTTCGTCGATGAGGGTGCCGAGGATCATCGCTCCGGTGGCGCCGAGGGGGTGGCCGAGTGCGATGGCGCCGCCGTTGACGTTGATCCTGTCGAGCGGGAGGCCCATGTCCCGGGCGAAACGGAGCACGACTCCGGCGAACGCCTCGTTGATCTCGACGAGGTCGATGTCGTCGATGGTCAGCCCGGCCTTGGCGAGTGCCTTGCGGGTGGCGGGCGCGGGGCCGGTCAGCATGATGGTCGGCTCGGAGCCGGAGACGGCGGCGGAGACGATCCGGGCGCGTGGCGTGAGTCCGTAGCGCTCGCCGACCTCCTTGTTGCCGATCGCGACAAGCGCGGCGCCGTCGACGATGCCGGAGGAGTTGCCGGCGTGGTGGACGTGGTCGATCTTCTCGACCCAGTGGTACTTCTGCAGCGCCACCGCGTCGAAGCCGCCCATTTCGCCGATCGCGGCGAAGGAGGGCTTGAGCGCGGCGAGCGAGTCGGCGGTGGTACCGGGCCGCATGTGCTCGTCGTGGTCGAGCACGACGAGTCCGTTGCGGTCCTTGACGGGGACGACGGAACGCGCGAAACGGCCGTCCTTCCACGCTTCGGCGGCACGTTCCTGGGAGAGGGCTGCGAACTCGTCGACGTCGCGCCGGGAGAAGCCCTCGATGGTGGCGATGAGGTCGGCGCCGATGCCCTGCGGGGCGAAGCCGGTCTCGAAGCTGGTCATCGGGTCCATCGCCCAGGCGCCACCGTCGGAGCCCATCGGGACACGGGACATCGACTCGACGCCGCCCGCGAGCACGAGGTCCTCCCAGCCCGAACGGACCTTTGCCGCGGCCAGGTTGACGGCTTCCAGACCCGAGGCACAGAAGCGGTTCTCCTGGACGCCGGCGACGGTGTCCGGGAGACCGGCCGCGATGGCGGCGATCCGCGCGATGTCCGAGCCCTGGTCGCCGAGCGGGCTGACCACGCCGAGGACGATGTCGTCGATGGCCGCCGGGTCGAGGCCGGGGAAGCGGCTGCGGAGCTCGTGGATGAGGCCGACGACGAGGTCGATCGGCTTGGTGCCGTGCAGGGCTCCATTGGCCTTGCCGCGGCCGCGCGGGGTGCGGATCGCGTCGTAGACAAACGCTTCGGTACTCAAGACAGCAGCCTTTCGGGGGTGGTTGTGCGACAGGGTCAGGCGAGCAGCGAGCGGCCGATGATCTCCTTCATGATCTCGGTCGTGCCGCCGTAGATGGTCTGGATGCGGCCGTCGGTGAACGCCTTGGCGACCGGATACTCCGCCATGTAGCCGTATCCGCCGTGCAGTTGGAGACAGCGGTCGGCCAC
The DNA here is from genome assembly GCF_014649535.1 of Streptomyces gelaticus. Lineage (GTDB taxonomy): Bacteria > Actinomycetota > Actinomycetes > Streptomycetales > Streptomycetaceae > Streptomyces > Streptomyces gelaticus. Next base: position 224,910 of record NZ_BMTF01000001.1, on the reverse strand, counting down.
GCGCTTCTGCAGTTCGGTGGCCCACCACTTGGCCATCGAGGCGTGCACGGCGTCGAGCGTCCCGTCGGAGTGGTCGACGATGCAGCGGTCGAGGAAGGTACGGGTGACGGCGCACTCGGTGGCCATCTCGGCGATCTCGAACCTGATGTGCTGGAGCTTGGAGAGCGGCCGTCCGAAGGCCTCGCGCTCCTTGACGTACCGCGTGGTGATCTCCAGCAGGTGTTCGGCCGCGGCGATCCCGGCGACCGCTATGCCCATCCGTTCCTGCGCGAGATTGGTCATCAGGTGGATGAAGGCACCGTCCCGCTCGCCGAGCAGGTTCTCCTTGGGGACGCGGACGTCGCGGAAGAACAGCTCTGCGGTGTCCTGGGACTTCTGGCCGATCTTGTCGAGGTTGCGGCCCCGCTCGAAGCCCTCCGCGCCGCGTTCGACGACGATCAGCGAGAGTCCCTTCGCACCGCCCTCGGGGGTGGTCTTCGCCACGACGATCACCAGGTCGGCGAGGATGCCGTTGGAGATGAAGGTCTTGGACCCGTTGAGCAGCCAGTGGTCGCCCCTGTCCTCGGCGGTGGTGCGGATGCCCTGGAGGTCGGAGCCGGCGCCGGGTTCGGTCATGGCGATGGCGGTGATGGTCTCGCCGCTGCAGAAGCCGGGCAGCCAGCGCCGCTTCTGCTCCTCGGTGCCGAGACCGGTGAGGTAGGGGCCGATGATGTCGTTGTGCAGCCCGAGCGCGAGACCGGGCGCACCGGCCCGGGTGAACTCCTCGGCGAGTACGGCGCTGTACCGGAAGTCGGTGTTGCCGCCGCCCCCGTACTCCTCGGGTACTGCGAGGCCCAGCAGCCCCTGCCGGCCGGCCGCGAGCCAGGCCTCGCGCGAGACGATGCCGTCCTTCTCCCACTGCTCGTAGTGCGGGAGGACCTCCTTGGTGAGGAAGGTGCGCACGGTCTCGCGGAACGCGTCGTGCTCTTCGGTGAAGATCTGCCGCTGCACTGGGGCCTCCTGGAGCCGGTGTTGACGGTGGGGATGGGCCGGGCCGGTCGAGGCCGGCGGGGATCACGGCTTGGCGATGCCGGGTACGCCCCAGTCGGCGGCGACGGCTTCGGTGTCCGCTCCGGGCCGCGTGGGCCCGGAGCGCACGGAGACGGGGGTCGCGGAGAAGCGGGGTGCGGGCGCGGGCTGGGTGAGCCCGTCGTGCTCGACGAAGGTGGAGCGGGCGGCGATGTGCGGGTGGTGGGGCGCCTCACGGAGCGAGAGGACGGGGGCGACGCAGGCGTCCGATCCCTGGAACACCTCGGTCCACTCGGCACGCGTACGGGTCCGGAATCGGTCGGCGACGACGGTGCGCAGCTCCTCCCACCGTCCGATGTCGCCGCGGTCCGGGGCTTCGTCCCCGAGCCCGAGGAGTCTGCCGAACTCCTCGTAGAACCGCTGTTCCAGCGGCCCGACCGCCATGTACTGCCCGTCGGCGGTCTCGTACGTTCCGTAGAACGGGCAGCCGCCGTCCAGGAGATTGGAGCCGCGCCGGTCCTGCCAGCCGCCGGCCGCCAGCATTCCATGGATCATCATGGCGAGATGGGCGGCGCCGTCGACGATCGCCGCGTCCACGACCTGGCCCCGGCCGCCGGGGGTGCGGGCGTGCTGGAGGGCGGCGAGCACACCGACGACGAGATAGAGCGAGCCGCCCGCGTAGTCGCCGACGAGATTGGCCGGGACGGTGGGCGGCTCGCCGGGCTTGCCGATCATGGACAGGGTGCCGGTGAGCGCGATGTAGGCGATGTCGTGACCGGCCCGTTCGGCCAGCGGTCCGTCCTGGCCCCAACCGGTCATCCGCCCGTACACGAGCCGCGGATTGCGGGCCAGTGCGGCGTCGGGTCCGACGCCGAGGCGTTCGGCGACCCCCGGCCGGTACCCCTCGATCAGGATGTCGGCGCGCTCTGCCAGGTCGAGCACCCTGGCGGCACCGCCCTCCGCCTTGAGGTCGACGAGAACGGAGCGCTTGTTGCGGTTGGTGAGGTCGTACGCGGGGTCGATGCCCAGCCCCGCACCGCCGGGCCGGTCGATCCTGACGACATCGGCACCGAGGTCGGCCAGGAGCATCGCGGCGAACGGACCGGGTCCGATGCCGGCCAGTTCGACCACCCGCACCCCTGCCAGCGGGCCGTGCGAGCCGTGCTCTGTCGTTGCCATCAAGCCCCCAGCGGTATGACACAACTGATGTAACATCGATGATGCTAAGAATGCGCCGTGCTCCGCACAAGCCCTTGGGACGAGCAAGCGCTTAGCTCTTTCTCCAGGATCCTCCCTCACCGGGGCCGCCCTGCCGCACACCGCCACGAACCCCTCCGCTAGCCTCTGCCGTGCCACATCGGCACCGGCCCCCGCGGAGGCACTCGCGGACGGGCGGAACGGGGCACAACGCCCCTATGACGTGGTCCTCTTCGGCGCCACCGGCTTCGTGGGTGCCCTCACCGCCGAATACCTGGCCGCCCACGCCCCCTCCGACTGCCGCTGGTGCGGTTCGTCGGTACGGGCGGCGGGCACCGGGTCTTCACCGAGGTCTCGGGCGGGGACCCGGATACGACGAAACGGCGAAGATGCTCGCCCATTCCGCTCTCTGCCTTGCCCTGGACGAGCTCCCGCCGACATCGGGGCAGGTCACCACGGCCGCCGCGATGGGTGACGCACTGCTGGAGCGGCTGCGAGCGGCCGGTCTGCGCTTCCAGGTCGCCTTCGCCCGCTGACCCGGAGCCCGGGGCGACACGCACTCGTTCGGGTGATGTCCGACGCCTGCCCCGGTCTCCTCGTTCCCGGGCGGGCGGGCCGTGGCGCCGCGTCGCGGGCTCCTCGGCTGCGCGGCGCGGATCGACGCTTTCACTACGATCTGCGTCCCGCAGGCCGACGCACCCGGGCATGTTCCCGATGCACGGCGCTGACCTGCGGCCATGCACACAGAGAGTCGGGGAAGAACGATGACGGACAACACTGTGGCGGGTCACGAGGAACAGCCGGGGCGGGCGCTCGCCGGGTTACTGCGGAACTGGTGGGAAGCGTCGGCGCGCGACGGCCGCGAGAAACCCACTCAGCAGTCCCTCGCCAAGCGGCTGGGCATCGACCAGACCACCCTGTCGCGCTATCTGAACGCGTCTCACGCCTCCAACGCCCCGTGCCGGATCGTCGAGCAGTTGCACTCGGCGCTGCGGGCCCCGGCCGGCGAACTCGACCGGGCGCTCGCCCTGGCGCGGGCGGCGGCCGGGAAGCGCCCTGCGGCAGCGCCCGGCCCGGCATCCGCACCCGCCGGGCCGGCCGACGACCGCGATCCGGCGGCCCATCGGCTGGGCCGCTCCCCCGCCGGGTTCCCGGCCCTGGCCGTCGCGTCGCTTCTCCCGCTCGCACTCGGCTGTTCCGTGTGGTGGCCGGCGCCGGCCGGGAAGCCGGGCGATGCCAAGGCCTCGGCGCATGTGTCGGTCCGGTTGCCAAAAGGCACGGACTGGCCACTGGCCCGCATGGGCAATGTGCCCCGGGAGGCGCGTACGGTGCGGCTGCTGCGCGCCGACGGCGTTCGGGAACCTGCCCGTGACGGGCGTCGGGGACGAGGTCACCCGGGGCGCACTGCGCAACGCCCAGGGTCCGGACCAGCACACATAGCCGTGGGGCTCAGAGCGCCCAGGACACCAGCGTGCAGATCATCGAAACGGCCCAGACCGCTCCCGCGATCATGCCGAGTGTCATTCCCACCGCGACCCGGCGCTGAGCGAGATAGACGGTACCGGGTCGAGTGGACGTTCGATGTTCGTTCATGCGTACCAGCTTGCCGGTCATGATCGGCAAACGGAATCCGTACGCATACTCAGGTGGTCGCCTCCCGCAGGGCCTGCCGGCAGAGCGCGTCGGCCCTGCGGGTGGTCTCCGGCTGTCGGAAGTCGCGGGCCAGCAGCAGGGTGTGGGCGCAGGCGTTGTCCAGGCTCGTCCGGTGCCCGACAGAGACGAAGACGGGTTTGACGCCGTCCTGGGTGCGCAGCGCCCGGCCCACTTCCTCCTCGCCGTCGAGCAGCGGCGACTGGTCGCCCCGGTGCGGGCCCGGTTGCTCGTACGTGAAGGTGAACGGGTTCTTGGCGACGCCGATCACCGGGAGACCGGTGAGCACCCCGAGGTGGCTGGCGAGTCCGAAGCGGCGCGGGTGGGCCCGGCCGTAGCCGTCGCAGATCACGAGTCCGGGGTCGACCGGCAGGGATTCGAGCGCGGCCAGCACGGTCGGGATCTCCCGGAAGGCGAGGAGGCCGGGGACGTACGGGAAGGTGATCCGGCCGGTGGCGGTGGTCTCGGCGACCACGTCGAAGGTCGCCTCGTCGAGGACGACCGCTGCCGCGACGACGACATCGCGCTCGTCGTCGTAGGCCACGTCGACCCCCGTGACCTTGCCGGTGCCGGGCGGCGGACCGGGTTCGTCGAGCACCACGCGGGCACGCAGGGCGTCCTGGACGGCTCGGGCCTCGGCCTCGTCGGCGGGCATCGCAAGGTTTGTCATGGTGCAGCCGATTCTAAGGCCGGGGCCCGCCGGGGCCGTCCCGTAGCCTGGCGGTCATGTTTGTCCTCGAATTGACCTACACCGCACCGGTCGAGCACGTCGACGCGCTGCTCCAGGACCACGTCGCCTGGCTGGACACGCAGTACGCGGCCGGGGTGTTCATCGCGTCGGGCCGCAAGAATCCGCGCGACGGCGGGGTGATCCTGGCCGTCGGTGACGACCGCGAGCGGATCAAGAAGATCGTCGCACAGGACCCGTTCACGGCACAGGGCGTGTGCGCGTACCGGATCACGGAGTTCCTCGCGACGAAGACCGCGGACGAACTCGCCCCGTACCGCCAGCAGTTGCCCTCGCAGTGACACATCTTCCCCGGAGCGGACCCCGCTCCGGGGAAGATGTGCGGAAGGTTCAGCGCCCCGCGCGCCCCACTCGCCCCTTCTCCCCCGCGGCCCAGCAGCCGCCGTCCGGTGTGCAGTCGACGGTGTCGTACGACCCGGTGTCGACCGTGCGCCAGGTGCGGCCGCCGTCCGTCGTGAGGTCGGTGCCGGTCGGGCCGACCGCCAGCGCACCGGATCTGCTGTGCGGCAGCCAGGCGACGCCCGAGCGGTAGGCGGCCGGCGCGGAGCCTGCCTGCCGCCAGGTGCGTCCGCCGTCGCCGGTCACGGCCGCGGCGTCGGGCGACGGCTCCCCGGCCCGGTAGTCGCCGCCGACCGCGATGCCGTGGTGGCGGTCGCGGAAGGCCAGGCCGAAGACGCCGCGGGCCGGGTCGCCGGCCGGGATCGTCGATTCGGCCGCGGTCCAGGTCAGCCCGCGGTCGGCGGAATGCAGCACCCGTGCGGTGGCGGCACCGCCGGTCGCCAGCCAGACGTCCCGGGGGCCCGATGCGACCAGGCACTGGCCACTGGCGGCGAATCCGGCCTCACCGGCCTGCGCCCGCGGCATGCCCCCGGTGGGCAGCACCTGCCAGCTCCGGCCGCCGTCCGCGGTGGACAGGATGCGGTACTTCCCGTCCACGGGATCGCTCATCGCCAGTCCGTGCCGGCTGTCGAAGAAGGTGAGGCAGTCGTAGAAGGCGCGCGCGTCGGTGTTGCGGAACGACTCCGTCCAGGTCGCTCCCCCGTCGTCCGTGCGGAACACCCGGGAGGCCTCGCCCTCCCCGATGGCCAGCGCCACCGCGCGCCGGGCGTCGAAGGCCTCGATGTCCCGGAACTCCAGCGCCTCCTGAGCCGCACCGGGCGGCGACACATCGCGCCAGTGCCGGCCGCCGTCGGAGGTGCGCAGCACTGTCCCCTTGGAGCCCGCGACCCAGGCGGTGCGACGGTCGACGGCCGCAAGACCGCGGAAGCGTGCGTCGGTTGCGGTGTCGGTGAGTTTCCAGACCGGCCGCTCACCGGGTCGGTGCCGGTCCCCCGGTGTGGCCGCGGCTGCCGGTGTGGCCAGTGCCGCGGTCAGCGCCGCCGCACAGAGCCCCCATGACATCAATCGTCTCGTCTTCCCCTTGACCCTCATGGCGCTGGAAGCTAGCCCACGAGTCGCACCCCGTCCAGGGCACGCCGTCGACAAGTGGCCGCGCGAAGGGGCGGTGACACAGCTCACGCCACCTTTCGGTGCACGGATGAGGGACTTCGGTCGTCTTCATCAGTGCCGGGAACCGTTCATCTGGCCGAGAAAGGGAGCAGGTCTTGTCCACCGTCATCCAGCAGTCCGTGCAGGCCCGCATGGTCGCGTCCGCGCCGCGGATGGAGACTCTTCCCGCCACCCTGCATTACGACCCGAAGGATCCGTTCACCGTCCGCATGGCGTTCCCCGCCCCGGCGACCCTGGAAGGCACCGAGGTCGCCTGGGAGTTCTCCCGCGAGCTGCTGGCAGCGGGGATGGACGGGGCGGCCGGCGTCGGGGACGTACGCGTCAGGCCGTTCGGCTACGACCGTACGGTCCTGGAGTTCCACGCTGCCGAGGGAATCGCGATGGTGCACGTCCGCACGGCGGAGTTGCGCCGTTTCCTGGGCCGGGCGCAGGACATGGTGCCGGTCGGCGACGAGCACCGGTTCCTGGATCTCGACCGCGGTCTGGCCGAGTTGCTCGGCGGTCCCTGCTGACCTCGCCTCCGACGGGAGCGGCAGCGGCGCCGGGATCACCTGTGGAGTAAGGCCCAGGCCTTGCAGCCTCCGGACGGAGTCAGCGCGGGCGCCAGCCCCCAGTCCCCGCCGTGCGCGTCGACCGCGGCGGCCAGCAGCCACATGCTGGCGCTGCGACGCTCCCGGCACGTCTCGGACTTCACGGCCGAGCCGTGGGAGGGGTGCTGGTCGTAGAGGGTGATGCGGAGCGCGTCGAACTGCCAGTGCACCCGCAGCAGCATCTCCCGGTCCGGGGTGAACCGGTAGGCGGTCGCGACCAGTTCGGAGGCGGCGAGCACGGCCGGCTCGCGAAGCTCCGCGAGGCCGTGCCGGGTGAGGAGATCGCCCACCGCGCCGCGCGCGAGACCGGCACAGAAAGCGCCGCCGGGCAACGCGAACGAATAACTCAGGTTGTCAGCCACCGGCGGGTGGGGGCCGGCAGATGCGACGGCTGGGAGACGACGCAGTGCGCCCTTCATCAAGATGCTCACATTTCGGTAATTATGGCGACAATCACACGTAAGCGCGGTCGCCCCGTGTGAGACTTGCGCTACCGACCGTAGCGCACCCTGGAGCACGGTGCTACTACTTGTCCGGATCCGGCCATTTCGACCCCTCCCCCGGAAGGAATCGCCCCTTGCCGCCCAGAAGCACCCCGACCGCCCGGCAGCAGCGACTCGGGCACGAACTGCGCAAGCTGCGCGAGCAGTCGGGCATGTCGGCGCAGCAGGCCGCCGCACTGCTCGGCGTCGACCGCACCCGCATCCCGAACATCGAATCGGGACGGTTCGGCATCAGCGCCGAGCGGGTCCGCACCCTCGCCTTCAACTACGGCTGCCCGGACACCGAGCTCGTCGACCTGCTCGCCGCGATGGCCCAGGAGCGCACCGGGGGCTGGTGGGAGGAGCATCGCGGACTACTGCTCCCCGCACTGCTCGACATCGCCGAACTCGAGCACCACGCAGTGGAGTTGACCACATCCACCACCACGCACATCCCCGGCCTGCTGCAGACCGAGGAGCATGCACGGGCGGTCTTCGACACCGCCGATCCACAGTTGCCCGGACCCGATCTGGCGGCCCGGCTCTCGCTGCGACTGCGCCGCCAGGAAGTGCTGGAGCGGGACCTTCCGCCGATGTACGAGTCGGTGATCCACGAGGCCGCGCTGCGCATGCAGTTCGGCGGTCCGAAGGTGGCGCGGGCCCAGCTGGACCACATCGTCGAGCACTCCGAGCGCGACCGGATCACGGTCCGGGTCATCCCGTTCGCGGCCGGCGGTTTCCCGGGCGCCGGACAGTCGTTCACCTATGTGGGCGCCGCGGTGCCGCAACTCGACACCGTACAGCTCGATTCCTCGCATGGTTCGATGCTGCTGGACTCCGAAATGCAACTGCGGCGCCATCGCGGTCTGTTGGAGCGTCTGCGCACTCTCGCGCTACCCGTCGGGGAATCGCGCGACTTCATCCGATCCATAGCCCATGACCTCTGAGGAGAGCGACCATGACCGATATCTGCTGGGACGAGGCCTTCTGCAGCGAGGGCGCCAACTGCTTCCGCTTCGGGGTCGACGACCAGGGCAGGGCGTACATCGGCTCCACCACGGACACCACCGCCCATGTCAGCGACTCGCTGGAGGCGCTGCGGGCACTGATCTCCGCGGTGAAGTCCGGCGCGGCGGACCATCTGCTCTGACCCCGCACGGCCGACCGCGCCCAGCAAGCGTTCGCTCCGAGTACGCCGACAGCCCGGAGCACCCGTGGCCGGGGCCGGCCGGCCCCGGCATGCGCACATATCAACACCTAACAGGACATCGAGAGGGCGGGATTGGCGGTGGGCTTACCGCCGCTTTAACCTACGGTCTCGTAACCTACGTATCCGTAGGTAATTCTCCCGTCCCCAGGAGTCACCCGTGACGATCACCGCTCCCCACCTCGGCAGCCCCAAGGCGTGGACCGACGCCCAGCTGCTGTACGCCCTGGAAGAGGTGGTGGAGAAGGAGCTCAACCGCCATCTCAAGGTCGCCAAGGACTGGATGCCCCACGAGTACGTCCCGTTCTCCGACGGACGGAACTTCCCCGGTGTCTTCGAGGACGGTGAGGCCTGGCAGGCCGACCAGTCCAAGGTCACCGACATCGGCAAGGTCGCGCTGGTGGTGAATCTGCTCACCGAGGACAACCTCCCCAGCTACCACCACGAGATCGCCTCCCTCTTCGGCCGCGACGGCGCCTGGGGCACCTGGGTGCACCGCTGGACCGCGGAGGAGGGCCGGCACGGCATCGTGATGCGTGACTACCTGCTCACCTCACGGGCGGTCGACCCGGACAAGCTGGAGCAGTTCCGGATGGCGCACATGGCGGACGGTTTCGAGTCGGACAACCGGCACTCGATGCTGCACTCCGTGGCGTACGTCGCCTTCCAGGAGCTGGCCACCCGCGTCTCGCACCGCAACACCGGCCACCAGTCGGGCGACCCGGTCTGCGACCGCATGCTGGCGCGGATCGCCACCGACGAGAACCTGCACATGGTCTTCTACCGCAACCTCCTCGGTGCGGCCTTCGAGCTCGCCCCGGACCTGACGATGCAGGCCGTGCGCGACGTCGTCGTCAACTTCCGGATGCCCGGTCACGGCATGCCGGGCTTCGAGCGGGCCGCCGCACAGATGGCGATCGGCGAGATCTACAACATGCGCATCCACCACGACGACGTGATCCAGCCCGTGCTGCGCTACCTGAAGGTTCTCTCCATCGACGGCCTGGGCCCCGAGGGCCTGAAGGCGCAGGAGGAGCTCGGGCTGTACATGAGCGGCCTGGACGACGAGGCGGCCAAGTTCGACGAGAAGCTGGCGGCCCGCAAGGCCCGGATGGCCGCGCGCGCCGGCGTCTGAGACCCCTGAAGGCCGCCGCCCCGCTCCGTCCCGGCGCGGGGCGGCGACCGACGCCCCGCGCCTGTCTCACACCGTTTCGTTCAGGTCCCGCGCATAGTGCTCGATCGCCGCCCGGTACTGGCGCACAGACGGGTCCGTGCTGCCGGCCGCGAGCAGTTGCAGCAGCAGTCGCATGGCTTCGTGGTGCTCACCGGTGTTGAACAGGGCCATGGCGAGAAACGTCCGCAGCGCCCCGTCGTCCGGGAACTGCCCGGCACCCGCGCGCAGGACCTCGACGGCCTTGTCGTACTGTCCGAGCACCCGGTAGGTGCTCCCGAGGCCGCGCAGCGCGCCCCTGTGGTCCTCCTCCGACAGCCCGGTCCCGGCCAGTGAGCGTTCGTAGAACGGCACCGCCTCGGCCTCCAGACCGAGCACATCGTGCGCCCAGGCCGTCTGGTAAGCGATCTCCGCGTCCGCGGGGAAGTCGACGGAGAGGGAGAGCAGCCGCTGCCGGGCCTCCTCCCGGTGGCCCTCGGTGCGCAGCCGCACGGCCGCCGCGAGCAAACCGTTCCTGCTTTGATCATTCATACCGACATCGTCCCAGGCCGGCGGGGACGCCTCAGCCGCGGCCGGTCCTGCGCAGCCGTTCCCGCTCCTTCTCGGAGAGCCCGCCCCATACTCCGAAGCGCTCGTCGTTGGCGAGGGCGTACTCCAGGCAGGCCACGCGCCCCTCGCAGGCGTTGCAGAGCTGCTTGGCCTCACGGGTCGAGCTGCCGGGGGCGGGGAAGAAGAACTCGGGCCCCGCCTGGGCGCACAGCGCGGTCTCCTGCCAGGCGAGTGCGGGGTCGTCCGCGGTGTTGATCAGCATGCGTCCACAGTGCCCGGCCGCGATAAACGACTGATCAACGCCTCATCAATGCGGCGCGCCGATGACTTCCGGTCAGCTCTGCGACGCCGATGCACTCTTGATCAGGGCGAATTCGGCGCCGTCCGGATCGGCGACATGGGCGAACTCTCCCACGCCTTCCATCTCCATCGGTTCCAGGGTCAGTTTGCCACCCAGCCGTTCCACTCGCGCCACCGCCGCGTCGCAGTCCTCGACCTCGAAGTACGGGAGCCAGTGCGATCCGGCCACCGCTCTGGTCGCCACCGCGTTGAGTGGTACGAGGCCGCCGAAACCCGCTTCCTGGCCGCCGCCCCTGGTCCGGATCACCGTGTAGGACCCGCCTCCGCCGGGGAACGGTGTCAGGGCGGTCTCCCATCCGAATACCGCGTCGTAGAAGGCTGCGGCCGCGGGGACGTCCGGGGTGTACAGCTCGGCCCAGCACAGACTGCCCGGGACACCCACTGCCCCCAGGCCCGGGTTCCGCCCCGGCTGCCAGATGCCGAAGAAGGCCCCCGCCCGGTCCCTGAATCCGGCCATCCTGCCGAGGTCCAGGACGTCCGTCGGGGCGAACGGTACGGTGCCGCCGGCCCTCTCGACCGCCCGCGCGGTGGCGTCGGCGTCCGGTGACCGGAAATAGACCGACCAGGACGGCTCCCCCTGCTTCTCGGTGACCGTCATCGCCCCGGCGGCCGTCTTCCCGTCCAGGGTGAACGTGCCGTAGCCACCGGTCTCCGGTCCGCCGGCGCTGTACTCCCAGCCGAACAGGCCGGTGTAGAACGCGACGGCACGGTCGATATCAGGGGTGCCCAGATCGGTCCAGTTGGGCGCTCCGTCGGCATAGCGGGTGGTGAGCATGGCCTGCTCCTTCGACGATGCCCGTGCCCCGGGCTGCGGGAGCCTTCCCGACGTTCCGAGTCTCGCACCGGGCACTGCCGGCCGCAGCCCGCATCCGGGGCACCGGCCGCGATGCCGTACGCCGTACGGGGCCGGCCCGGGCATGGCGAGCGGGTGGTCTTCCGGGATGTGCACGGAGTGCCGGCGTACGGCCCGATCGCGGCGCACACGGCCGGGCCCCGGCCGGTCCTTGTGGTCGAAGACCTCACCGGCGGTGAGCCGCTTCACGATCGACCAGTACTCGGAGCTCAGTTCGTACCGCTCGTCGTGCTCCAGGTGGAGCCCGTACTCCTGGAGGGATTTCGTCGAACCGTTGACGACGTTGAAGCGGAACCGGCAACGCGTCGTCGTCCGGGGCGAGTCCGGCGGCGGCGGGCGCGCCCTCGAAGCCGCGCAGGGCCATGGCCCGCCAGAAGTCGATGGCGATGTCGTGCACGGGGACGGCGAGCCGGAGCCCGCGCAGGGCCTCGGCGCCCCGGGTTCCGGAACCGGGTCCGACAAGTTCTCCCCGGCTGAGCGCCGGCCGCCAAAGCCCTGAGCAGCCGGGGCTGTCGGAGCCGCGTGGCACGATAGGAATCGTCCGGGCAGGTGCCGGGCGGGACGGCAGCCGGGCTGCGCGGACAGAGGGACATACATGACACAGGCCGGAGCGGCGGAGGACGGCGCGCCCACGGGAAGGGCCGCCCGGGAGCTGCTGACCCGGGCCGGGCTGCTGCTGGAGACCGCGCGCACCGTGCTGGCCGATCACACCCGCGCCGTGAATGCCGTGCACGGCGCGCTGAAGCCGCTGCTCGATTCCCTCGTCCGCCGGGAGCTCGCCGCCATCCCGGCCGCCAGGCTCAAGGACGTCACCGCAGGCAGGCTGCGGCTCGGCGCGGTCGAGCAGGCCGGTTTCACCACCGTCGGCCGGGTCCACGCGGCCAACCGTTATGAATTGCGGCAGATCCCCGGGGTCGGCGCGCAGACCGCCGACCAGGTGCTGGCCGCGGCCGGCCAGATCGCGCACGCGGTGCGGGACACGGTCACGGTCCGGATGGACGTGGACGCCCCGGACGAAGCCACGACCGCACTGGTCGTGGCACTGCACCGGCTGGTCGACGCCGGTCCCGACGTCCGGCGGGCGGTGGACGCTGCGGGCCGGCTCGTCGCGCGCCTCGAACCCCTGCTGGCCGCCGCCGGGCCCGCGCGCGGCCGGCTGCGCATGCTGCTCACCGGACGGGAGGCCCGCTCCCGGGCACAGGAGGCCGTCGCCGAGGTGCGGAGCACCGTCACCGAGGCGGAACGGCGGGAACTGCCCCTGCTGTTCGGGCAGGTCTCGGTGGATCTGCTGCGGGCCCCGGAGTCGGACCTCGCGGCGTGGGTGGATTTCGAGCTGCGGTCCGCCGAGTACTACAGCCTGCTCGCCGAGATGTCCGGCACCGGCCCGGACCGGGACGCGGCCGAGGGGTTCCTGCCGTCCGGGATGGCGGACCGGGTGCGCGGTCTGCGGCTGGACGACGCCCATCTGCGCGTCTCGCTGCGCGGCTACCAGTCGTTCGGCGCGCGGTTCGCGCTCGCGCAGAAGCGGGTGATCCTCGGTGACGAGATGGGGCTCGGCAAGACCGTCCAGGCCATCGCCGCGCTCGCGCATCTCTCGGCGCGGGGCGAGACGCACTTCCTGGTGGTCTGCCCGGCCAGCGTACTGATCAACTGGGCGCGCGAGATCCGCGCCCGCTCCACGCTGCGCACCCTGCCGGTGCACGGCCCCGAGCGGCAGTCGGCCTTCGGGGAATGGCGTCGCGGCGGCGGAGTCGCCCTCACCACGTTCGACGCCCTGCACACGCTGCCGGCCGCCGCGGACTGCGGCCTACGGCCCGGCATGCTGGTGGTCGACGAGGCCCACTACGTCAAGAACCCCGCCACCCGCCGGTCCCAGGCGGTGTCCGGCTGGACGCAGCACACCGAACGGGTCCTGTTCCTGACCGGCACGCCCATGGAGAACCGCGTCGAGGAGTTCCGCAGCCTGGTCCGTCACCTCCAGCCGGAGCTGGCCCCCTCGATACACACCACCCATGGGGCCGCCGGTTCGCTCGCCTTCCGCAGGGCGGTCGCCCCGGCCTATCTGCGGCGCAACCAGGTGGATGTGCTGACCGAACTCCCGGCGCTGGTCCAGGTCGACGAGTGGGAGGAGTTCAGCCCGGGCGATCTCGACGCCTATCGCGAGGCGGTGGGCGCCGGGCACTTCATGCGGATGCGCCGGGCCGCGTACGCCCGGCCCGGCACGTCCAGGAAGCTGAACCGGCTGCGCGAGCTGGTGGCCGAGGCGGCGGACAACGGCCTGAAGGTCGTGGTGTTCTCCTACTTCCGCGAAGTGCTGCACACGGTCGGACAGGCCCTGGAATCACCCGTGTTCGGCCCGCTCTCGGGGAGCCTCCCAGCTGCCCGCCGCCAGCGGCTGATCGACGACTTCGGTGCCGTGGACGGCCATGCCGTGCTGCTCAGCCAGATCCAGGCGGGCGGAGTCGGACTGAACATGCAGTCGGCGTCGGTCGTCATCATCTGCGAACCGCAGATCAAGCCGACCATGGAGCACCAGGCGGTGGCCCGCGTCCACCGGATGGGTCAGATAAGGACCGTCCAGGTGCACCGGCTCCTCGCGGCCGACAGCGTCGACGAACGGATGCTGGACATCCTGGCCCGCAAGGAGCGGCTGTTCGACCTGTACGCACGACGCAGCGACGTCGCCGAGACGACGCCGGACGCCGTGGATGTGTCGGACGGGGCTCTGGCCCGACGCATCGTCGAGGAGGAACAGCTGCGCCTCGCGACCGGAACGGCCGCCAGGGCCGCGACGGCCACAACAGCCATGCCCACTGGGGCGGACGCGGCGGACGGGACGGCCCGAGAAGTGGTGCCGGAGAGCTGACGCCGCCCGGGGCCCGCGGAGCGCCGGTCGGGGCCCGTGGACCAAGCGGTGTCCCCGGCCCGCGGAGCGGCGCCGTCCGGCGCCGGAGCACGTTTGCCGACCGGTGGTGTCAGGATCCATGGGCCGACGGGTCGTGTGCGGCCGTGTCCTTCGGCGCACTCCCGGGCACCGCTTTGCCCGGAGCCGCCTTGCCGTGGGACGTCATGTGGTGCGGCTCGTACCCCGGCACGGTGCCGTCCGGCTTGGCGACCAGCAGCAGTCCGGCCATGCCCATGTCGGAGTGGCTCTGCACATGGCAGTGGTACATCCAGGCGCCCGCGCCCACGCGTTCGCCTGCGATGATCTGGAAGCCGAAGGAGTCCGCCGGGCCGACGATCTTCGTGTCGATGACCCGGCTCGGGTCGTCGGGGCCGGTGAGCAGCCCGGTCCGGTTGTCCGCCCAGCGATGACCGTGGATGTGGAACGTGTGGTAGTACTCGCCGTGCGTGATCATGACGACTTCGAGCCGGTCCCCCACCGTGGCCTCGAAGTTCGGGCTCTCGTGGGCCGGCTTGTTGTTGATCGTCATGTCGTTGAAGACGATCGTGATCGTCTTGTCCGGCAGGATGTCGCCCTGGCGCCGGACGATCAGCGGACCGTAGAGGCCCTTGCGGATGCCACCGGTGCCGTGGTCCGTGCCGACGACATGGTCGTGATAGTGCCAGTAGCCCGCGCTGCCCGGCTGCCAGGTGCCGTCCTTGCGCCGGCCGGGGGCATGGGTGCGCCAGGTGTAGGTACGGGTCCCGCCCGGTTCGACGATGCTCTTGTTCATCCGGGTGCCGTCGCTCGCGATGTCGTAGTCGACACCGTGCGCGTGGAGGCTGACCGGCACATCGGCCGTGTTCTCGAACTCGATGTGCAGGGTGTCGCCCTCGTTGATCTCGATGAGCGGCCCCGGTACCGAAGCCTTGCCCTTCTCCAGCCCGTACCCCATCCGGCCGTCCGCCAGCTTCTCGGCATACAGCTTGAGATGGCGGACCGCACCGCCCGCCGGGGCGGTGGCCGACGCGGGCTCCGCCGAGTTGGCCTCGATCGAACCGAGGGACAACGATGTCAGGCCGGTCGCGGCCGCCACTGTGCCGCCGACCAGCATCCGCCGGTTGAAGCTCCTTCTGTCCATGCCGAACTCCCCACTGAGCCAAGGAATTTGGAGCGCCGACTCGCCCCGGACGGCCCACACCGTAGCCGGAGGATCTTCGTTTATCCACAGCCAGGACAAAGTTCGTGCAATTGCCGCCATAGCTATTGGCGGACCACGAAAAGAGGTCTAGCTTCATGCGCTGTTGCAGTGACCAAAGAGGGGTGGGTGACCACATGCAGCGCGCACCACATCGCAGGTCCAGATCGCGACGCGGACTCGCGGCGGGCCTCGCGGCCGGCGCACTGACCGCTTCCCTGCTCGGCGCCAACACGGCCGCGGCCAGGCCTTATCCGGAGCCGTCCGGCTCCCTGGCGACAACGTTGTCCCTGCCGTCGCCGCCGGGCGGCGCCGACGTCAAGGTGCTGGTGTTCCACGCCTCGGCCACCGAGGAGTCCCCGACGGTCGACGCCGGGATCGCGGCGATCGAGAAGATCGGGCTCACCGGTCCGGAGGCCGGCCGGTTCAAGACCGTCGCCACCGACGACCCCACGGTCTTCACCAACGGCAGGAAGCTCGGCAGGTACAACGCCGTGGTCTTCCTGACCGGCGGCGGCGATGTCCTCGACCCGGAGCAGGAGGCCGGCCTGGAGGCGTACATGGAGGCCGGCGGCGGCTTCCTCGGCATCCATGACGCCGCGCGCACCGAACCGTACTCGGACTGGTTCACCGGCCTGGTCGGCGCCCGCCCGGCGGCGAACAGCCCGGCCGCCGTGCAGCGTGCGACGGTCGAGATCGGTGACCGTCAGCACCCGGCGACCAAGAACCTCCCGCTGGAGTGGAAGCGCCCCGACAAGTGGCTGAACTGGACGAAGAACCCGTCCGGCGACGTGCACACCGTGGCGCGCGTCCGCGAGATCACCTACAAGCCGGGCGCGAGTGCCAACGGCTGGGACCACCCGGTCTCCTGGTGCCGCGACTACGACGGCGGCCGGTCCTTCTACACGGCGATGGGCGGTACGGCCGACAGCTTCGCGGAGACCGACTTCCGCGACCATCTGCGCGGCGCGCTGAACTGGACGACCCGGATCTCGCAGGCCGACTGCAAGGCCACGATCGACGCCAACTACAAGGCCGAGCGGGTCACCCAGCCCAACCAGCCGGGACAGAACGACCAGATCGGCGAGCCGCACGGCCTGGTCACCGCCCCCGACGGGCGCGTGCTGTACATCGGGCGCGGCGGTGCCGACAGCAGCCGGCCGGTCGTCACCGACTGGAACGACCCGGACATCGGCAAGGGTCTGGGGCAGATCCACGTCTACGACCCCAGGACCGGGAAGGTCACCCTCGCCGGTGAGCTGACGATCTTCGGCAACAAGGGCGGCGGCGACGAACTGGTCAAGGTCGAGGAGGGACTGCTCGGCATCGAGCTGGACCCGGACTTCGAGAAGAACGGGTGGGTGTACCTGCACTACACCCCGCACTCGAAGCTGGACCGCGACAAGCAGATGGCGGTGCGCCAGGTCTCCCGCTTCACCATGGACCTGTCCACGAACAAGCTGGATCTGTCCTCGGAGAAGGTGCTGCTGCACTGGCCCGTGCAGGTCCACAGCTGCTGCCACGCGGGCGGCGGGATGGCCTGGGACTCCAAGGGCAATCTCTACATCGCGACCGGTGACAACAACTCCTCCGGCTTCAGCGACGGCTACTCGGGGAACAACCCGCAGCCGAACTTCAAGGGCGTCTCGTTCGCCGACGCCCGCCGCACCGCGGGCAACACGAACAACCTCAACGGGAAGATCCTGCGGATCCACCCGGAGGACGACGGCACCTACACGCTGCCCGAGGGCAATCTCTTCACCGGCAAGGAGCCCGACGAGGGCGGTGGCAGGACGCGCGGCGAGATCTATGTGATGGGCGTGCGCAACCCGGCCCGGATCTCCGTCGACAAGTCGACCGACACCCTGTACGCGGGCTGGGTCGGCCCCGACGCGGGCTCACCCTCCACCACCTGGGGCCCGGCCAAGTACGACACGTTCGCCGCGATCACGAAGGCGGGCAACCACGGCTGGCCGTACTGCATGGGCAACAAGCAGCCCTACCGGGACCGCAATCTGCCCGACCCCACCAAGCCGCTCGGCTGGTACGACTGCGACCACCCGAAGAACGAGTCGCCGAACAACGACGGGCTGGTGAATCTGCCGCCGGTCACCTCCAACACCATCTGGTACTCGCCGCAGGGCGGTGGCGTGGACTACCCGCGCGACGCCAACGGCATCCCCAGCTACAAGGCCGAGGAGCAGAAGCAGCTGCTGCCGTGGCTCAAGGGCGGCGGCCAGGCCACGATGAACGGCCCGGTCTACCGGTACGACGCGGCGAGCACCAGCGCCGACAAGTGGCCCTCCTACTGGGACGGCAAGTGGTTCGTCGGTGACTTCTACGACGGCACCCAGCCCCGGCACGCCGTGCTCACCGACCCGAAGACGGCCGGCAAGGGCGGTCTGCCCACGCACGCCGAGTCCCTGCGGAAGATCATCCCGGTCGGGGCGGACGGCATCCGCAACCTGATGGACTGGAAGTTCGCCCCGGACGGCTCGCTGTACGTCCTGGACTACGGGCGCGGCTTCTTCACCTCCGACTCCAAGTCCGCGCTGTGGCGTGTGACGTACAAGGGCGGCGGTCCGACCCCGGCCGCCGGTGATCTGGCCAGGAAGGCGGCAGCGCGGTGAGACATCGTCCGGTCCTTCTCCGAAAGCGGTACCGTCCGGCCCGGTTGTGGCTCGCGCTGCTGGGTTCCTTCCTGATGGTGCTGGGACTGACCTCGACGGCGGCGTACGGCCGTACGGCGGCACCCGCTCCGGCGGCGGCCGAGCAGGTCCTCACCTGGACCGCGGGCGACCCCATCGACCGCTATCTGTCCGCCCCGAAGACCGCGGTGGCCGGCGAGGCGACCATCGTCTTCGAGAACAGTGCGGCGACCGGCAACACCACGGGGATGCCGCACACCCTCACCTTCAGCATCTCGGACCCGGAGTTCAACAACGACGTCACGCTGAACATCCTGGCCAACCCGTCCGACGACCAGGGCGGCAAGCACACCGCCGAGGTCACGCTCTCCCCCGGCCGGTACTTCTACCACTGCACCATGCCGGGGCACGAGGCGATGCAGGGCATCCTCACCGTGACCGAGGCCGGCGGCGAGGACACCACGGCCCCCGCGACCTCCGCGAAGGTGGACGGTGACAAGAACGCCGACGGCGCGTACGTCGGTCAGGCGACCGTCACCGTCTCGGCGACCGACGACGGCTCCGGCGTCGGCACCGTGGAGTACGCGGTGGGGGCGGACGGTGCCTGGCAGCCGTACACCGCACCGGTCGTGGTGAACGAGGTCGGTACGCACACCATCCGCTACCGGGCCACCGACAAGGCGGGCAATACGGCGGCCGAGAAATCGGTCGACTTCACCGTCGCCGCACCGCCGACGGACGACAGGACGCCGCCGGAGACCTCGGCGACCGTGTCCGGCGAGAAGGACGACCAGGGGCGGTACCTGGGGATGGCGACGGTCACCGTGACCGCCTCCGACACCGGCTCCGGCGTCAACACCATCGAGTACACGCTCGGGGCGGACGGCGCCTGGCAGCCGTACACCGCGCCCGTGATGGTGCACGAGACCGGTACGCACACAGTCCGCTACCGGGCCACCGACAGGGCGGGCAACGCGGCGGCCGGGAAGTCGGTCGACTTCACCGTCGTCGCACCACCGACGCAGGACAAGACCCCGCCCGAGACCTCCGCGAAGGTGGAGGGCGACAAGAACTCCGACAACGCCTACATCACCAGTGCCAAGGTGACCGTCACCGCGACCGACGCCGAATCGGGTGTGGACAAGGTCGAGTACTCGCTCGACGGCGGCCCGTACCTCGCGTACACCGCCACCGTCATCGTCGACCGCGTCGGCTACCACACCGTCGCCCACCGGGCGACGGACAAGGCCGGCAACACCTCCGTCGCGAGGCAGGTGTCGTTCACCGTCGCGGAGAGCGGGGGCGTACCGGCGCCGAACTGCCCGGAGTTCGACGAGCGGCTCACCGTCATCGTCGGCACGGTCGACACCGGGGTCCCCAACCGCATCACGGGCAACCGGTGCACGATCAACGAGCTGATCGAGGACGAGAAGGACTGGTCGTCGCACGCACTGTTCCTCAAGCACGTCGACGGTGTCCTCGACAAGCTGCTCGCCGCCGGCGTGATCGACGCCCGTGAGCACAAGAAGATCTACCGAGCGGCCAAGCAGTCGGGGATCGGCATGCCGGGCCAGGACGAGGGCTACAAGAAGCTCTTCGACGGCACCGCGGCGTCCTTCGCCAAGTGGCAGCAGGTCGGCGGCGGGAAGTTCGGGCTGAACGCGGACGGCACCCTCACCAGTTCCACCGCGGTGGACGGCATGGGCATGCTCTGGTTCCCCGGCCGGCAGTACGGCGACTTCTCGCTCAAGCTCCAGTGGCGCGACGACGCCCCGGGCACGGGCAACGCCAACAGCGGGGTGTTCGTCCGCTTCCCGAACGTCCACGACAACCCGGAGGAGCCGCGTCCGGAGTGGGTCGCCATCAAGTACGGCCACGAGGTGCAGATCCTCGACCGCCCGGACGGCGACATGTACAAGACCGGCTCGGTATACGGCTTCGACCGGATCGGTCTGGCCGGCGCCGGGGTCACCGCCAAGGGCACCTGGAACGACTACGAGATCCGGGTGGTGGACCAGCACTACTCGGTCTACCGCAACGGTGTCCTGCTGAACGAGTTCGACAACAACGGCGGTCAGGTCTTCGAGCCGCCGCGCGGTGACGACCCGGGCACCGACGGCCGGCGGTACGCCTCCGGCTACATCGGACTCCAGGTCCACAGCACCACGGACGTGATCTCGTACCGCGACATCCGCATCAAGGAGCTGTAGCCCGGACCGCATCAGGTGGCCGTGACCGCGTGCCCGAGGCACGTGGTCACGGCCTCGGCGCTCACCCTCCGGTGTCCTCGTCGTTCCGGGCCCGGCTCGGCTGGACCCGTTTGGGCTCGCCGGGCATCTTCGGGTACTCCGGGGGATACGGCATGTCGCCGAGGCCGCGTTCCCGCTCGTCCCGGTCCGCCAGCTCCAGCAGCGCGTCGAGCCGGAAGGCGTGGTCGTCCATGTCCGCGTGCACATCACCCACATCGGCGTAGCGCTTCGGCATGGTCCTGATGTCGAAGTCGCCCGGTTCGGCGTCGTCGATCTCCTCCCAGCGCAGCGGGGCGGAGACCGGGGCGTGCGGGCGGGGACGTACGGAGTAGGCGGAGGCGATGGTGCGGTCGCGGGCGGTCTGGTTGAAGTCGACAAAGATCCGCTCGCCGCGCTCCTCCTTCCACCAGGCCGTGGTCACCCGGTCCGGCATGCGGCGTTCCAGTTCACGGCCGACGGCGATGGCAGCGCGTCTGACCTCGGTGAACGTCCACTCCGGGGCGATCGGGACGAAGACATGGATGCCCCGGCCGCCGGAGGTCTTGGGCCAGCCGCACAGCCCGTGGTCGTCGAGCACGGACCGCAGCTCGTGGGCGGCGCACACCGCGTCGGCGTAGTCCGTGCCGGGCTGCGGGTCGAGGTCGATGCGCAGTTCGTCGGGGTGGTCGGTATCGGCACTGCGGACCGGCCAGGGGTGGAAGGTGAGGGTGCCGAGGTTGACCGCCCAGATGAGGGCGGCGAGTTCGGTGGGGCAGATCTCGTCGGCGGGACGGCCGCTCGGGAAGGCGATCCGTGCCGTGGGGATCCAGTCGGGGAGGTTCTTCGGGGCGCGCTTCTGGTAGAAGAACTCGCCCTCGACGCCCTCCACGAAGCGCTGCAGGGTGGTGGGCCGGTCGTGCAGGGCGCGGGTGATACCGGGGCCGACAGCCAGGAAGTACTCGGCCACGTCCCTCTTGGTGTAGCCCTTTTCCGGGAAGTAGACCTTGTCCGGACTGGAGAGCCGTACGGCCCGTCCGTCGGCTTCGAGCTCCACTGCTTTCACCGCTGCACCCATGACGGTCACGGTAGGCCGGGCCCGCATATGCCGCATATCGGGAGACTTGCGCCCGGTCGTGCGTGAGAATCGGGTCATGGATCTGCCGGTGATGCCTCCCGTGAAGCCGATGCTCGCCAAGTCCGTGTCCAGGATCCCGCCCGGTATGCAGTACGAGGCCAAGTGGGACGGCTTCCGCGCGATCGTGCACCGGGACGGCGACGAGGTGGTGATCGGCAGCCGCACCGGCAAGCCGCTCACCCGCTACTTCCCCGAGCTGGTCACCGCGGTCCGGGAGAATCTGCCGCCGCGCTGTGTGATCGACGGCGAGATCGTGATCGTGTACGACGGGCGGCTGGACTTCGACCGGCTCAGCGAGCGCATCCACCCGGCCGATTCCCGGGTGCGGCTGCTCGCCGAACAGACCCCGGCCAGCCTGATCGCCTTCGACGTCCTGGCGGTGGGCGACGACTCACTGCTCGCCGCCCGGCAGTCCGACCGCCGCGCCGTGCTGGAGGCGGCGCTGTCCGGCGCGTCGGCCCCCGTCCATCTCGCCCCGGCGACCACGGACCCGGCCCTCGCCCAGGAGTGGTTCGAGCGCTACGAGGGCGCGGGGCTCGACGGTGTGGTGGCCAAGCCGCTCGACCTGCCGTACCGCCCCGACACCCGGGTGATGTACAAGATCAAGCACGAACGGACCGCCGACTGCGTGGTGGCGGGGTACCGCCTCCACAAGAGCGGTCCGGTCGTCGGCTCGCTGCTGCTCGGACTGTACGACTGCGCGGGAGTGCTCCAGCACGTCGGGGTCTGTGCGGCCTTCTCGATGCAGCGCCGCGCGGAGCTGGCCGCGGAGCTGGAGCCGCTGCGGGTCGATTTCGCCGGTCACCCGTGGGCGGCCTGGGCCGACGCCGAGGCGCACGAGCGCGCCCGGCTGCCCGGGACGCAGAGCCGCTGGTCCGGCAAGAAGGACCAGTCGTGGGTGGCGCTGCGCCCGGAACGGGTCTGCGAGGTGGCGTACGACCACATGGAGGGCAACCGTTTCCGGCACACCGCCCGCTTCCGCCGGTGGCGGCCGGACCGCTCCCCTGGCGGCTGCACCTACGCGCAGCTGGAGGAGGTGGTGCGGTACGACCTGGCGGAGGTGCTGTCAGCCGGCGGAGGGTGAGCCCGACGGCGTGGCACAGGGGTCCTCGCTCGTCGTCGGCCCGGGCTCCGGGGACTCGGTGGACCCGGCGGTCCCGGTCGGGTCCGGTGACGGCGAGCCGGTCGGGCAGCCGGGACCGGGGTCGGGGCTCGTGCCCGGGTCCGGGCTGGCCGGTCCGCTGTCGGTCGGATCGGGTGAGCCGGTGCCCGGGTCGGTGGGGTCCGGGGAGACGGTGGGGTCCGGGGAGGCGGTCGGCGATCCGGAGGGTCCGGGGGTGGCCGAGGGGGACGGGTGGGGCGAACCGCCGGGCTGCGGGCCCACGATGATGCCGCCGTCCGGGGCGCCGGGGCCGCCGACCGGGTGCTTCGGCTTGTTCGGGCCGCCCGCGCCGGGGCTCTTCGGGACGGTGCCCTTGCCGTCGGCCACCGGGTGGGTGCCCCTGCGGTAGAACTCCAGCCAGGACAGCACGGTGCGCAGATAGGTGTCCGAGTGGTTGTAGCTGAGGATCGCCCGGTCCAGATCGGCCTTCACCGACAGATCACGCGGCCCGGCACAGAGGTAGTACCCGGCGGCGAGCGCGGCGTCGTAGATGTTGCCCGGATCGCGGCGGCCGTCGCCGTTTCCGTCCCTGCCCCAGTGGGCCCAGGTCGAGGGGATGAACTGCATCGGGCCGACCGCCCGGTCATGGGTCCGGTCGCCGTCGTAGGCGCCGCCGTCGGTGTCCGGGATGTCGGCGAATCCCGCGCCGTCGAGGACCGGTCCGAGGATCGGGGTGAGGGTCGTGCCGCGGGCGTCCACCCGTCCCCCGCCGGCCTGGCCGGACTCGACCTTGCCGATCGCCGCCAGTAACTGCCACGGCAGCCGGCATCCGGGGTCGGTCCTCCCGAGTGCGCTCTCCGCCTTGCGGTAGGCGGCGAGCACGGTGGCCGGGATGCCCGCCTCGGCCCACGACCGGGCAGCGGCCGGGCTCTGCTTCGTACCGGGCTTCGGCGGCTTCGGTGACTGGAGCGGCGGCAGTTCGGTGTGGTACGAGTCGTCGTTGGGTACGTGCGACCACTTCACCTCGTCGGCTTCCTGACGCTTCTGCGGCGTCGTTTCGTGACCGACGAGTCCCGGTGCCTGGGACGCGGTGAGCGCGGCCATCGCGGCGACCGCGGCCGCCGTGCCGCTGAGTCCGCGGCGCATCGTGCCGGTGAACCTCATGCGTGCTCCCCTCTCCCCCGGGTCACCGGGTGAACGTGTCGATGGCGGCGATCCGCCAGGTGTCGTCGCGGCGAACGGCGTCCACGGCGAACATGGCTGCCGCGTAGGTCGTCTCGTCCGACTTGCCGGTACGGGTGTTGCTCTGGTCGGCGAAGATCAGCAGCCGGGCCCGGTCGCCGTCGAGGAGCTCCACGCCGCTGTCGGTGACGGTCGTGGTCAGCACGAGCTTCTGCTTCTGTCCCTGGGCCCGGACCTGGGCGAGCATGTCCTTGTGCTGCTGCACCGCCTTGCCGACCAGATGGGTCCTGGCGGCCTCCTCGGAATTGCCGGGCGCGGCGTAGTTGTACGAGAACACCGCGCCCACGGCGTCGGAGATCTGGCCCTTCACCTCGCTGGTCCGTGCGATGTCGGTGAGCGCGGTGTTCTGCCGGGTCGGGTCGTCGCGCAGGCTTCCGGCCGAGGTGAACGCCCAGGCGGCGAAGGTCCCGAGCAGCACGGTGAGGGCGCAGAGAACGGCGGGCAGTCGGACACGGAGGCGGGACGGCCGCTCCCCGTCCGGTGCCGTCTTCTCCTGGCCCCCGATCGAACCGGCGTCGTCCGTGCCCTCGTCGTCGGTGGTGGTGTCCTTCGCGTCGCGGCTGCGCGCCGTCTCGTCCGCGGACGTGTCAGGGGTCGCGGGCCGTCGCACCGGGACGGTGGCGCGTTCGGCGGCGACGGTGGCCAGACGGCGTTGGCGGTTGACGAGGTGACGGGTCGTCGACATGTCCGGGGTCCTCTCGGTGGCGGTGGGAGTCGGTGGCTTCAGAGGCGGTCGGATGACCTCCGACCGCCTCTCAGCCGGCTGTGTTGCCGACGGGTGCCTGGCCGAGGGCGCTGAGCTTCCACCCCTCGGAGGTACGGGTGAGCTTGCCGAGCATCCGGCTCTCCTTCACCGCGGGCTTGCCCTTCGGCGCGGTCACGGTGACCCGCAGTGCCACCATGACTCCGGCCTGGCCGGCCCGGTCGTCGAGTTCGGTCACCGCCCCGGACAGGATCTGGGCCGTGCTGACCGTCTTCGCCTGCTGGATCTGCTTCGCGAACGCCGAGCGTCCGTCGACCAGTTGCCGGTGCAGTTCGCCGGTGGTGGAGTCCTCCCAGCTATCGAGGCCCTTCGCCAGCTTCCGGTGGTCGAGCGTGTTCATGTTCTGTACGGCCTGCTCGCCCGCAGCCAGCGCCTCGTCGCGGGACTGCGCGTACGCCGCCGACTCGTCCTGCGCGGCGTCGTACCACGACACTCCGCCCCAGGCGGCCGCGCCGGCCGCCGCGACCGCCAGCACGACCGCCGCCGTCGTCAGCGCGTTCCCCGTCATCCGTACCCGTGCCATTGCTGTCTCCCTGCCGGCCGATCCGTACCGAGTTGCGCGAAGGTGGGTGCTGCTATCTGGAGGCGATCTCGACCACGGTCCAGTGGCCGTCCCGCAGCCGGGCGGTGACGGAGAGCTGGGCCGCCGCCGTGGTGGCCGGCTTGCCCTGACGCTCGTAGACCTGGTCGAGGAAGACCAGCAGGTGGGCGCTGTCGTCCGTCAGCCGGGTCACTCCGGCGCGTACGACATGGGTGGTGAGCGTCAGCTTCTGGTCCGCGGCCTGCTTCTCGACCTGCCCGAACAGGGCCGCGTACTGCTGGAGCGCCTTGCCGGCCAGGAGTTGTTTCGCCGACTCCTTGGTGACGGCGGTGGCCTGCGGGCTGTAGGAGAAGACCTTGCCGAGCGCGTTGCTGACATCGCCCGCGACCCGGGTGGTCGCCTCGCTGTCGGTCAGCGCGCGGTTCGAGGTGGCGGGGGTGTCGCGCAGCGCCCTGCCCTCGGCGAAGAGCGCGACGCCGGTCGCGAGCAGCGCGAGGACCAGAAAGGCCGCCGCGATGCGCGGCCACCGCCGGGCGGGCCCGGACGGATCCGGCAGGTCCTCCTCGGCGGGCGCACCGGCGTCCTCGGCCTCCTCCGCCTCCCGTGTCTCCGTGTCCGTGCCGGTGTCCGTACTCACGACCGCTGTCCCTCCCCGCTCCTTCATTCGCCGCTCCCGACCGGAATCGCCGTGAGCGCCTTGACCTTCCAGCCGTCCGGGGTGCGGGCCAGCGTCGCCTCGAAGCGCTTGCGTTCGGTGCCGGCCCTTCCGGTGCGCGGGGTGACCTCGACATCGACGGTCGCGATCATCCCGGCCGTTCCGGTCCGCTCGTCGAGCGCGGTGAGTGCCGCGTCGGTGACCTTGCCGCGTGCGGTGGCACCGGACTCGGCCAGTTCTTTCGCGTCCTTGCTCCGGGTGCGCCCCAACTGGTCGTGGAGCGGCCCCGTCGAGGAGTCGAGCCAGGCGCCGAGACCGCTGTCCACGCTCCTGGCGTCCTTGGCGTCGAGGCTGTTCAGCACGGCGAGGCGGTGCTTGCCGTCGGCCAGTGCGGCATCCCGGCTCTTCGCGTACGCGAGGCTGTCGTCGCCGCGCGCCCGTGCGTACGACCAGCCCCCGAGGGCGCAGACCAGCACGGCGGCGAACAGCACCGCCCAGCCGGTCAGGGTCTTCGTACGGGTCGTCATCGGCCGCCCTCCGGTCCGAGTCCCAGCAGGCCGGCCATGCCCTCACCCTCCGACGGGCTCCGGCCGGTGACACCGAGCGCCCCCGGGAGCCGGTCCGCGTCGTTGCCCAGCAGCATCGAGCCGGGCCTGGCGGGCTCGGGCACGGCGCCGCCCCTGGGCGCGTTGGCGCTGCCGCGTACGTTGATGCCGGTGCCGGGCGAAGAGGTACAGCGGGCCCTGGTGTTGACGGGCGGCCCGGCCGTGGTGTCCAGGCCGCTGCGGTAGACCGTGCCGCCGTATCCGGCGGTGCAGGGCAGCGGCTCGAAGAAGGTCACCGACATCCCGAACCGGGCTCCGTTCTCGTCGATCGCGCTGGCCCCGGCGGCCGCCACCGCGGGCAGCTTGACCAGGAGTTCCTCCATGCCGCGTTGCCGGGTGACGGCGACTTCGGAGGTGGTGAGGAGGTTGGCGACGACGACGCCGAAGCCCGGGTCGAGGTCCCGCAGCAGTCCGCTGATCTGTCCGGTCGCGTCGGGGGCGACCGCGATCAGCTTGCGCAGGTCGGTGTCGGATCCCTTGAGCTGTGCGGCCAGTTCCCTGGCTCCGGAGGCGAAGCCCTTGAGCGCCTCGCCCTGTTCGGCCTGGGTGCGCAGCACGGTCCGGCCGTCGATCATCAGCCGGATGTTGACCGGCAGCGCGTCGTCCGCCGCCCGGACGAATTCGCTTCCGGTGTCCAGCAGCACCTGGAGATCGTCGCCGCGCCCCTCGAACGCGGTGCCGAACTCGTCGACGACCGTGCGCAGGGATTCCAGGTCGACGGAGCCCGCGAGGTCGTTGACGCTGGTGAGGACATCGGTGACGGGGGCGGGGACGGTGGTGTCGGCCTGGTCGATGACGGAGCCGTTCGCCAGGTACGGGCCCCCGGTGCGGGTGGGCCGCAGGTCCACGTACTGCTCGCCGACCGAGGAGAGGCTGGCGACGACGGCCTTGAGCCCGTCCGGGATCTTCGGGGCGTCCTTCTCGATGCGCAGTTCGGCCTCGACTCCCTCGTCGGTGAGCTCGATCGGCCCGACCCGGCCCACCGAGACCCCCCGGTAGGTGACGTTGGAGTGGGTGTACAGCCCTCCGGTGCGCGGGAGCTGGACCTTGACGGTGTAGTAGCTGCGCAGGCCGATGTAGTGGCCGAGGTCGGCGTACCGCACTCCGAGGTAGCCGAGCACGAGCACCGCGATGACCAGGAAGGCGATGTTCTTGAGGCGGATGGCGAGGGTGATCATCGGCTGCTCCCGTCCGTGCCCGCCGTCGGGACCGCGGGAAGGGGCAGCGGCAGGGTCCGGCCGGTCGGGCTGGTTCCGGTCCCGCTGGTTCCGGTCCCGCTCTGCGGAGGGACCGCCGGAACGAGCGGCGGGACGATCTGTGTGCCGGGCATGGCCGTCACATCCAGGTAGACGTTGAGATAGTCGCCCTTCACCCCGCGCAGCACCTCGTCCGTGAACGGGTAGGTGAGCAGCACCTGGAGGGAGTCGGGCAGGTCGCGGCCGGAATCGGCGAGCGCCTTGAGGCTGGGGGCGAGGGCCTTGAGGTCGGCGATCATGTCGGCCTTGCTCTTGTTCACCGTGTCGACGGCGACGGCGGAGAGGGTGTCGAGCGAACGGAGCATGGTGAGGAGCGAGCCGCGCTGCTTCTCCAGGACCTTCAGGCCGGGGCTGAGCCCGGTGAGGACCGTACCGACGTCCTGTTTGCGGGTGGCGAGGGTGGCGGAGAGCCGGTTCACCCCGTCCAGGGCGTCGGTGATGTCCTTCTTGTGATCATCCAGGTCGGTGACGAGGGTGTTGACCCGGCCGAGCATGGAGCGCAGCTGGGGTTCGTGTCCGGCGAGTGCCTTGTTGAGCTCGGTGGTGATGGTCTTGAGCTGGTTGACGCCACCGCCGTTGAGGAGCATCGACAGGGCGCCGAAGACCTCTTCGACCTCCGGGTTCCGGTTGGTGCGGGACAGCGGGATCCGGTCTCCGTCGGCGAGCCTGCCCTGTGCGGTGCCGCGCGCGGGGGCGGCGAGCTGGATGTACTTCTCGCCGAGGAGGCTGGACTGTTCCAGGTGGGCGTAGGCGTTGGCGGGCAGTTCGACCTTGCCGTTGACACGCATGGTGACCTTGGCGTTCCAGCTGCCCGAGCCCAGGGAGACCTTGGTGACACGGCCGACGGCGACGTCGTTGACCTTCACCGACGCCTGCGGGGCGAGGCTGAGTACGTCCGCGAACTCCGCGGTGATCTCGTACGGGTGGTCGCCGAGGTCGGCGCCGCCGGGCAGCGGGACCTGGTCGATCCCGGTGAACGAGGGCAGGCCCGGAGAGGTGACGACGAGGGCCAGGCCGACGCCCACGGCCAGCACCGCGGCGACGCCGGTCGTGCGGGCTCCGGGTCTGCGCAGCACGCGGCTCATCGGTTCGCCCCCTTCTTTTCCGTGGCGCTCTTCGCCGGGGTGCCGTAGACGGTGCCGACGGCCGGGAGCGGCAGGGTGGGCAGCTCCTTGCGGCGTGCGCCGTCCACCGGGGTGAGGCCGGCGAGTCCGTCGGCCCGGGTGAGCGGCCCGCCCATGGAGAGTTCGTTGAGGTTGGTACGTCCGTTGAGCGTGCGGTTCACCGGGTCGTAGGCGTTGACGACGTTGCCCGCGGCGAGCGGCAGCGTGTCCAGTGACTCGGCGAGCGAGGCCCGCTGGTCGACCAGGGCCTGGGTGAGCGGTACCAGGGCGTCCACATTCGCCTTGAGGGCGCCGCGGTTCTTGTGGATGAAGCCCTTGACCTGCCCCAGTGCGGTGCCCAGTTCCTTCAGCGCGGCACCGAGGTTCTCCTTGTCCTCGGCGAGGAATCCGGTGACCGAGTTGAGCTGTTGTTCGGCGGCGCGGACATTGCCGTCGTTGTCCTTCAGCATGGTGGTGAAGGACTGGAGGTAGGACAGCGTGTCGAAGAGGTTCCCGCTGCTCCTGTCGAGGGTCTTGGTGGCCTTGCCGAACTGCTCGATGGAGTTGCCGATGGCCTTGCCGTTGCCGTCGAGGTTCTCGGCCCCGGTGTCGAGGAGTCCGGAGAGGGCTCCGTCGGCGTTGGCCCCGTCCGGGCCGAGGGCCTTGGAGAGCTCCGTGATGGAGTCGTAGAGCTGGTCCACCTCGACGGGTGTGGCGTTGTTCGCGGCCGGCAGTACGGCGTGGTCCGCGATCTGCGGTCCGCCGTCGTAGGCGGGGGCGAGTTGGACGTAGCGGTCGGCGACGAGGCTGGGGGCGACGACCACGGCATGCGCCCCCTTGGGGACCTTGACGCCCTTGTCGACCCGCAGGGTGACCTCGACCTCCTTGCCCCGGGGCGTGACCGATTCCACCCGGCCGACCCTGACACCGAGGATCCGCAGGTCCGATCCGGCGTACACGCCGGTGGCCCGGTCGAAATAGGCGGTGATGGTCGTCGTTCCCCCGTCGTCCATGGCCATCACCCCGGTGGTGGCCGCTGCGGCCACCACGGCGAGTCCGGCGCCGATGCCGACGATGCGCTTCATTCTCATGTCAGCGGCCGCCTCGCTGCTCGGGTGGCTTGCACTCGGGCCCCGCGGGTGTGCCCGCGGGCACGTACTCCTTGGGGACGACTCCGCAGACGTAGTTGTCGAACCAGCGGCCGCTGCCGAGGGTGTTGCCGACGAGCCGGCTGTACGAGCCGGCGAGCGAGAGCACCTTGTCGAGGCTCTTGCGGTTCTTCACCAGTACGGCGGTGACCCGGCCGAGCGAGTCCAGGGTGGGCCCCAGCTGCTTGTTGTTGTCCCGCACGAGGCCGGTGAGCTGGGTGCCCAGGTTCTTGGTGCCGGTGAGCAGCAGGTGGATGGAGTCGCGGCGTGCCTGGATCTCGCCGAGGAGCAGATTGCCGTCCTCCAGCAGGGTTTCGAAGCTGCTCTTCTTGTCGGCGAGGGTCTTGGTGAGCTGCTTGCTGCCCTTGAGGAGGGTGGCGAGCTGGGCGTCCCGTTCGGAGACGGTCCTGGAGAGGGCGGAGAGGCCGTCGGCCGCGCTCTTCACGTCCGGCGGGGAGTCCTTGAAGGTGGCGGAGATCGTCTCGAAGCTCTTGGCGAGCTGTGCGGTGTCGATCTCGCCGATGGTCTCGCCGAGTCCGTTGAACGCCTGGGTGACGTCGTACGGGGAGGTGGTGCGGTTCGCCCCGATGCGCTCGTGCGGGTCCTGCGGGGCGTTGCCCAGCGGGTCGACGGCAAGGTACTTCTCGCCGAGCAGGGCCTTGATGGCGATGCCGACGGTGGAGGCGTTGCCGATCCAGACGTCCTCGACCTTGAAGCCGACCTTCACCTTGGCGCCGTCGAGCGAGACACCGGTGACCTCGCCGACCTTCACTCCGGCGACCCGCACCTCGTCGCCCTCGCTCAGTCCGGCGGACTCGGTGAAGTCGGCGCTGTAGGTGGTGCCGCCGCCGATGAAGGGCAGCGAGTCGGCGCGGTAGGCGCCCAGGCCGATGAGGGCGAGGACGACCAGCCCCACGACGGCCACGGCGACGGGGTTGCGTTCCCGTACGGGTTTGATCCTCATGCCTGGCACCTCGGCTTCCTGACCACGATGCCGGTGGGCGGGGCGCTGCCGTCCTCGGTCGTCACTCCGCTGACCCTGGCCTCGCAGAGGTAGAGGTTGAGCCATGAGCCGTAGGAGGTGAGCCGGCTGATCGCCGCCATCTTGGCCGGGGTCTTCCGCAGGAAGTTCTCGATCTGCGGGGTGCCCTTGCCCAACTGGTCGGAGAGCCGGCCGAGTTGTCCGATGTCGCTCTTGAGGGGCGCCCGGCCTTCGTCGAGGAGGTCCGCGGTGACGGTGGTGAGTGCGCCCATGGCGGTGACCGCCTGACCGAGCGGTTTGCGGTCGCCGGCGAATCCGGTGACGAGTTTCTGGAGGGTGTCGACGAGGTCGTCGAAGCCGGCCTCGCGGTCGTTGACGGTCTTCAGGACCGTGTTGAGGTTCTTGATCACCTCGCCGATCACCTTGTCCTTGGCCGCGACCGTGCCGGTCAGTGAGCCGACGTGCGAGAGGATGCTGTCGACGGTGCCGCCCTCGCCCTGGAGCACCTGGACGATGGAGCCGGCCAGCTGGTTGACGTCGGGCGGGGAGAGCCCTTCGAAGAGCGGCTGGAAGCCGTTGAAGAGCTGGGTGAGGTCGAGCGCCGGGGTGGTGCGGGAGAGCGGGATGGTCGCTCCGGCGGCGAAGCTCCTGCCGACCGGTCCGGCCCCCTGGTCGAGGTCGATGTAGCGCTGGCCGACCATGTTGAGGTACTTGATCGAGGCGGTCACCGAGGCGGGGAGCCTGCGCCCCTTGCGGACGGCGAAGCCGACCTCGGCGAGCCGCCTGTCGGCCACCTCGATGGACTCGACCTGCCCGACCTTGACCCCGGCGATCCGGACGCTGTCGCCGACGACCAGCCCGGTCGCGTCGGTGAACCTGGCCTTGTACGTGGTGGTGTCACCGACGCCGGTGTTGGCGATGGACAGTGCCAGCACGGTGGTGGCCAGTACGGTCACCAGGATGAAGACGATCGATTTCGTCAGCGGAGCGGCGAGAGAGCGGCGCTTCACTTGAGCTTCACCTCCGCACCGCGGAAGGCCGGACCGATGAGCACGCTGCTCCAGTCGGGCAGGGTCTGCGGCTGGACTTTCAGTGAGGGAGCGACCAGCTCGTTGACGAGCCGGCTCTCCTGCGGGGAGTTGGGCATGCCGAGGGCGGAGTCCCCGGCGGTGGACGTGGCGCCGACCGGTTCGCTGGCGCGTGCGGTGCCGGACGGGGTGACCGCCGTCGTGCGGGCGTCGGCGGTCGGGACGGTCCTGCCCACGTACGGCACGGAGTAGCAGTGCGGTCCGCCGGTCGCGCGGTAGACCGGGGTGTCCTTGCCGGGCACGTACTTGCCCTTCGACTTCACGGGCTTGACGGTGACGTGGAGTCCGGGCCGGCCGGTGCCCTTGCCGAGCGCCTTGTCCATGGCCGGGACGAAGCCCGCCATGGTCCGCAGGGTGCAGGGGAATTCGTCCGAGTACTTCGCGAGCAGCTCCAGCGTCGGCCTGCTCGTGGCGGAGAGCCGGATCAGGTTGTCCTTGTTCTCCTGGAGGAACGAGGTCAGGTCGCGCGCGGACGCGGTCGTGGACCCGTAGAGCCCGGCGAGCTGCGCCTGCTGTTCGGCGATGGTGCCGCTGGTGGTGGTGAAGTCGGTCAGTGCGTCCAGGACGTCGGGCGCGGCGTCCCCGTACACCTTGCTCACCTTGACGAGTTCCTTGATGTCGGCGTTGAGCGTGGGGAGTTGGGGATTGAACTTCGCCAGATGGGCATCGAGCGTGACGAGGGTGTCGCCGAGCTTCTCGCCGCGCCCCTGGAGGGCCTGGGAGACGGCGCCCAGGGTGGCGGCGAGCTTCTCCGGTTTGACGGCGGTCAGCAGCGGCAGGACGTTGTCGAGGACCTCCTCCAGCTCGATGGCGTTGCTGGAGCGGTCCTGCGGGATGACGGAACCGGCCCGCAGCGGCTGCGTGGACGGCATCTCGGGTGGTACGAGTGCGACGAACCGTTCGCCGAAGAGCGTGGTGGGCAGCATCTGGGCGGTCACGTCCGCCGGGATCCGGTCGAGCTTGTCGGGCTCGATGGCGAGGGTGAGCCGGGCCCCGTTCCCGTCGGCCGTGATGCCGCGGACCTGCCCGACGACGACGCCGCGCAGCTTCACATCCGCGTTGTCGTGCATCTCGTTGCCGACGCTGGAAGTGCGTACGGTCACGGTCGCGTCGTCGGTGAAGTCCTTGCGGTACACCGAGACCGAAATCCATACGAGCACGGCGGGCACGAGGAGGAAGGCGACTCCGGCGAGTCTGCGGCGGACGGTCTGCGTCCGGTGGGAATTCATCAGCCGGCCACCTTCACCGTCGTGGTAGCGCCCCAGATGGCGAGCGAGAGGAAGAAGTCGGTGACGCTGATGAGCACGATGGCGTTGCGCACCGACCGCCCGACCGCGACCCCCACACCGGCAGGCCCGCCGGTGGCGTGGAAGCCGTAGTAGCAGTGGGCGAGGATCACCATCACACTGAAGATCAGCACCTTGAGCACCGACAGCAGCACGTCGTCCGGGGAGAGGAAGAGATTGAAGTAGTGGTCGTAGGTGCCCGCCGACTGCCCGTTGAACAGGACCGTGATGGAGCGGGACGCGAGGTACGAGGAGAGCAGCCCGATCGCGTACAGCGGGATGATCGCGACGACCCCGGCGATGATCCGGGTGGAGACGAGGTAGGGCATGGACCGCACCCCCATCGCCTCCAGGGCGTCGACCTCCTCGTTGATCCGCATCGCGCCGAGCTGAGCGGTGAAGCCCGCGCCGACGGTCGCGGAGAGGGCGAGTCCGGCGACGAGCGGGGCGATCTCGCGGGTGTTGAAGTAGGCGGAGATGAAGCCGGTGAAGGCGGAGGTGCCGATCTGGTTGAGGGCGGCGTACCCCTGGAGGCCGACGACGGTGCCGGTGAAGAGGGTCATCGCGACCATCACGCCGATGGTGCCGCCGATGACACCGAGTCCGCCGCTGCCGAAGGCCACTTCGGCCAGCAGCCGCTGGACCTCCCGCAGATAGCGGCGCAGGGTCCGGGGAACCCAGATCAACGCGCGTACGTAGAAGGTGAGTTGTTCACCGGATCGGTCGAGCCAGCTGAGCATCGGCATCGGTCAGCTCCCCTTCGCGGGGACGATCTGGAGGTAGATCGCCGTGAGGACCGTGTTCACGAAGAACAGCAGCATGAAGGTGATGACGACGGACTGGTTCACCGCGTCGCCGACTCCCTTGGGGCCGCCGCGCGGGTTGAGCCCCCGGTAGGCGGCGACGATGCCCGCGATGAAGCCGAAGATCAGCGCCTTGACCTCACTGATGTACAGGTCGGGGAGCTGGGCCAGGGCGGAGAAGCTGGCCAGATAGGCACCGGGGGTGCCGTGCTGGAGGATCACGTTGAAGAAGTAGCCGCCCAGTGTGCCGACGACGGAGACCAGACCGTTCAGCAGTACGGCGACCAGCATGGTCGCGAGGACGCGGGGGACGACGAGGCGCTGGACGGGCGAGACACCCATGACCTCCATCGCGTCGAGTTCCTCGCGGATCTTCCGCGAGCCGAGATCGGCGCAGATGGCCGAGCCGGCGGCGCCCGAGATCAACAGGGCCACGATGATCGGGCTGGCCTGCTGGATGACGGCGAGGACGCTGGCGCCGCCGGTGAAGGACTGGGCGCCGAGCTGCTGGGTCAGCGATCCGACCTGGAGGGCGATGACGGCGCCGAACGGGATCGAGACGAGCGCGGCGGGCAGGATGGTGACGCTGGCGACGAACCAGAACTGCTCGATGAACTCCCGTACCTGGAAGGGCCGTCGGAAGACCTCCCGGCTCACGGTCGCGGCGAGGGAGAACAGCTTCCCGGTCTCGCGCAGCGGGGCGAGCAGCCGGCTCGCAGGCTTGTGCTCCGGTGCCTTCGGCGGCGCCGCGTCGGCCGGCGGCGGCTCGGGAGGCAGCACCGGCATGGGGGCCGTCACAGGCGTTCACCGCCCGCGGCCGGGGCGTAGCTCTGCATGATGGCTGTGCGGGCGGCCTCGGGCAGCTGGCCCATCATCGACAGGACCCGTTCCCGGCGGCGCAGCGCGGCCTGCCGCACGGGCATGCCGGGCGAGGGCTCCAGCTGCGGGACGACGGTGCGCGGCGCGTTGGCGGAGCTGATGCCGACTCCGTAGCCGTTCACCTCCTCGGCGGCGAGGGTGGCGGCGTCCTTCTCCTCGGCCATTCCGATGGGCCCTTCGCGGCGCCCCGCGAGGAACTGGGAGACGACCGGCATGTCACTGGTGAGCAGCACCTCGCGCGGCCCGAAGGTGACGAGGTTGCGGCAGAAGAGCATCCCCATGTTGTCCGGGACGGTGGCCGCGATGTCGAGGTTGTGGGTGACGATGAGCATCGTCGCGTCGATCTGTGCGTTGAGATCGATGAGCAGCTGGGAGATGTAGGCGGTGCGGACCGGGTCGAGTCCGGAGTCCGGTTCGTCGCAGAGGATGATCTGCGGGTCCAGGACGAGGGCGCGGGCCAGCCCGGCCCTCTTGCGCATCCCGCCGGAGATCTCGCCCGGGAGTTTGTCCTCGGCGCCGAGGAGACCGACGATGTCGATCCGTTCCATGACGATGCGGCGGATTTCCGATTCCTTCTTGCGGGTGTGTTCACGCAAGGGGAAGGCGATGTTGTCGAAGAGCGACATCGACCCGAAGAGGGCACCGTCCTGGAACATGAGCCCGAAGAGTTTGCGGGTCTCCATGATCTCGCGTTCCGGGCTGTTCACCATGTCGACGCCGTTGATGAGGACGCGTCCGTGCTCGGGCTTCAGAAGACCGATGATGGATTTCAGGAAGACGGTCTTTCCGGTGCCGGAGGGTCCGAGCATGACGCTCACTTCACCGGCGGGCAGTGTGAGGGTGACGTCCTGCCAGATGTTCTGCTTGCCGAAGGACTTCGTGAGGCCCTCGACGACTACTTCGATTCCCATCGGCCCTCCTTCGAAGTTGTGGTGAACGAAGTCATCTGTCAGCGCTCCGGCTCTGAGAAATCCAATGGCGGCTCGTCACACATGCACCAGGAGGCGCACGCTATGTCCGTCGAAACCGCCAGGACAAGCCGTTGAACAGCGGAAATCGACTGAACTGGGGCTCGGTGCGGATCACTTGTCATCAAGTGACAAAGCCCTGCGGCGGCTTTGTCGGAATCTGCGCAAGGTATCCGGTGCACGGACCGGGGCCCCACGGCCGGCGAGGCCGGATCCGCGGGGCTCCAGAGGTACCGAACGAGCAGCCGCGGATCCGTTTCCCCGCTGCTCAACCGGGACGCTACGACCCGGTAACCTGGCTTCGCAATACTGTTCGTCATCTTTTTGCACGCCACCCGGCAGCTCTTTTTCTTTTTGTGAGCGAGTGAGTATTGCGTATTGCGCACTTGTCGATAAGTGAGCCGTCCGGCACATCGGTGCGAATGCGCCCGCCCCGCCCGGCGGAATGCGCCGGGCGGGGCGGGCGGCATCACGGATCTCCGTACTCCACGGAAGGAGGTCCAAAAGGAACGCCTACCGCGCCACTCCCGCGTGCCAGCTCTCCGACAGCAGCCGGCCGGCGTTGGGCGCCGCCGCGCCGGGGGACGCCAGGCCCCCCGTGTACGTGGCTGCGTTGTTGAGCACCAGGTTGTTCTTTCCGGCCGCCGACGGGAGCGCCGTCTTGAGGTTGACCGCCCAGTTCAGCTCGCCGAGGGTCAGCGGCCCGCAGCCGCTCACCCCGGGGACGGCGAAGCCCGCGTCGCCCTGGTCGTTCCCGGTCAGCTCGATGCGATTGAGCAGACCGGCGGTGTTCGGCGTGCCGTCGGCATCGAAGCGCTTGCTGGCCACGGCCGGCTGGGTGAGGTTCTGCGGACGCAGCACGATCGGCTCGGAGGTGGTCCCGATGTAGCACTTCGACCCCAGGAAGGGGTTCTCCAGATGGATGCGGACCGGGATGTCGACGATCGTCTTCCCGCTCTGCATCCCGGCGGCCACATCGAAGTTCCTGGGGGTGCCGGCCGACTGCACGGTGGCGACGACCCGGTTGAGACTGTTGTCCGTCAGCTGTTTGCAGATGTCCGAGACCAGCGGAATCCCGCTCGGGCACATGAGGCCGAGCAGCCCGCCGGGAATCTCCGTCGCAGCTCCCACTATCGCCCCGCCCGCGGGCGGCACGACCCTGGACTCACCCGTCGCCGTGTTCCGTACGACACCGAACTGGAGGTCGTTGGCACCGGTCGTCGCCAGGGTGCTGCCGAGCTTGATGGAGCCGCTCCCGGAGTGCGAGGCCACGCAGATCGCGATGTCCGTCCGGCCGTCCGCGGCCAGCATGGCCGGGTCGTCGACCGGACACCGGCTGAAGGGTGCCCAGTTGCCGTTCATCTCCTGGGCGGAGGCGGCGCTCGCCGGCGAGGTGCTCAGCGGAATACCGACGGCCACCGCCACCAATGCGCCGAGGAGAGCGGGTCTGACACTTTTCGGGGCAGCTCGCATGATTCGTCCAGCCTTTCTGGGGATCCGGGAGTCAGCGCTTGCGGAACAGCTCTCTCAGCGTTCGGGCTTGGGCTTCGGCGGCTCGGGACAGTTCGCCGGAACACCTTCGACACACAGCGGGGACTGCATCATCTTCGTGTAGTTGCCTTTTCCGGAGACCGAGGCGGTGAAGAGGTTGTCGAGGTCCTCCGTGACACCGCATCCGGTGAACGGCGGCACATCCGCGTAGCCGGTCAGGGGCCCGCCGGTCTTCACGGTGTAGCCCTCGGGGCCACCCGCGCCGGACGCCCCCTTGCCGACCAGTTTCAGCGTCATCGGGCTCACGCTGCGGCAGTCGGGGCCGACGTCCAGCGGCTCCCCGTTGACCTCCACGTCGTAGAGGCGCGCGCGCAGGGGGGCGATGGCGGTCGTCGTCTCCTTGTACTTCTTGGTATCGGGGTCGGGGGCCGAGTCGCCCAGCGTTCCGATGTCGATCCTGCCTTCGAGGATCAGCTCCACCTTCGCCGTCGTCGGCATGAAGCCGAAGGTGAGGAAGGTGGCCTCGGCCGGCGGCATCCGGGCCTTGCCCTTGTGGTCGAGCGTGCCGTCGGTGGTCAGCCAGCTCTTCACGCCCGTCGGGCACCTGAGGAAGGAGACGGACGTGTTCAGGTTGAGGCGGAGGTGTCCGGGGTCGCTGAACCGGATCGCCCCGGCCAGTTTGTTGATGTTGGAGTACCCCGCCATGTAACCGTGTGCCGGCTTGGGCACCTGAGGAATGGGACCGGTCATGACCGTGCAGTCGGCGGGCGGCTGCACGCCCCCGGCCGGCAGAGCCTGCTCCCGTCCCGCCTTCGCGCCGCCGGACCGCTCGGGGGTGGTGTCCCCGGACGGCTCGGGGGCGGTCCCGGTGGGCGGGGCTCCGGTCTGCGGGGGAACGGTGACCGTGGCCAGCTCCGCGCTCTGGTCCGGATCGGCCTTGCACGAGAAGGCCGGCGGGGGCGGCGCGTCCCCGGCTCCCTCAGCGGCCCGCAGGGCGAGGCCCACGTCCAGCTGCCCCAGCGCGAAGAGCACGTCGCCGCTCGATCTCGGTGTGATCGTCGGTACCTCGCCCGTCGCCCGGAGCGCGATGTCCCCCGTGGCGGGGAGGGAAGTCTCCGGGATCTCCAGCCCTTGCCAGGGCACATCCGTCGACTCGCCCCGCTGCGAGACCTCGGTCAGCACCCGCGCGGATCCCGAGACGGCCGCCGGTTCGGCTTCCGGCGACGAGGAGAGGGCGGAACGCGGAAGCTCGAAGGAGAGGGCCACGTCCCGGAGCTGGATCGCCGTCCCGATGCTCGTGCTCACCGGCAACTCCGCCGTGATGTGCACCGGGACCGGCTGCGCACCGGAGGGAAGGTCACAGGTGTAGGCGATGTCCGCCTCGGCGGTCCGGGTGTCGTTCGCGGCTCCCGTGCCCGGCATGAAGCCCGCCACCAGCGCCATCGCACCGACCGCGGCGAAGCGTGCGGTGCGCCGCGGGTCCGGGGTCCTTGTTCTCATCTCGACATACCTGCCGTCGTCTCGGTGCCGGGCACTCGTGCATGGGATGCGAACGGGCGGGCCGACGGCGGGCCGCGGAGAGGAGGTGGAACTCCGCTCCGCGGCCCTTCCTTGCCACCGGCGCCGGCCCGGTTCGGTTACGGCGAGGTGATGGTGAGCGGCGCGGCGACCTTGTACGTCGCC
Source organism: Streptomyces gelaticus (assembly GCF_014649535.1). GTDB lineage: Bacteria > Actinomycetota > Actinomycetes > Streptomycetales > Streptomycetaceae > Streptomyces > Streptomyces gelaticus. Next base: position 185,898 of record NZ_BMTF01000001.1, on the reverse strand, counting down.
TTGAACGTGGCCGAGTCACCCGCGTTGAGCAGCCCCGCGCAGTTGTCGGCGCTGTCGACCTTCAGACCGGAGCCGGTGTTGATGTTGAGCTCGCCCGTGGAGTTGGTGTAGGTCACCTTGTTCACGGACCCGGAGATCACGGCTTTGCAGGTGCCCAGGATGGTGTCACCCGTCAGGTTGACCTTGACCCCGGACAGGCTCCCCGAGGTGACGCCGCCGCTGTACGTGCTCGCGTCGATATTGATGACGGCACCCGGTGCGAGTGCGGCCGTGAAGTTCGAGCCGAGCGGTCCGGGGCACGGGCTGGCCGTGGAACCCCAGGCGGCGGCGGTGATCTTCGCAATGCCGAGGCCGGAGGGGTACGTTCCGCTCGGAGCGGTACCACTGGCGGTGCCCACCGAGCAGTCCACCTGCTGGCTGGTGCTGGTGTCGACCAGGGTCGCCACCGTGCCGGCCTTGAGCGAGGCCGTGAAGGTGCCGTTCGCATTGGGGTTGACCACGGTCCACTGCGCGAGGGCGGTGGCCGAGGCCGACGTGGCGGCGAAGCCGAAGGCGGCTGCGGCGACGGTCGTGGCGAACAATGCTCGTCTGAGGGTGCTTCTCACGGAACATACCTCCGGGAAGTGGAGTTGGACGTACCCGATTACCTCGCACCACGCCCCGGGAATGGGCCCGGCACGAGGGCGGCTCACATCGTGGAACGCAGAAGTCGATGGACTCGACTGCGTGATCGAACTCCGTGCGGATCGAACGTTACGAGCCAGTAGCCCGACGCGGCAATACCCGGCGCAGAAAATACCCGGCCCTCTCGGCAAAAGCATTCCGCCTTAGCGACAACTCAGCAGATCGCCACGATTTTCTATACGAAAGTGAGTAGTTACGGCCGTGTCATGCCCCCTGCCCCCTCCAGGACACTCATCCCGGGCGCAGTCACCGGCGACGGACGGGTCCGCCGACCGCAGGCGTACCCGCCGGTAAGATCGTCCACCCCGCGTCCGAATGACACCCCACCGCCCCTCACCCGCCCTGGAATCGAACCGGACAGGGCGCCCGAGAACCCGTTCCCCGATCACAGAACACACCGGATCGGAGAAACCGCGGATGAATTATCCATTACGGCCGACCGGTTCTTGTATCACCCCGGCAATCCCGAGGAATTTCCCCTCTCCGAACAATATGCTCCCCCTTCGAATGCAGAGGCGCCCGGGGCGACGAACAGCCGCGCCCGGGCGCGACTGCAGCACTCCGGAAGAATGCGCACCACCCGCGCGAATCCACACCAATCACCCGGACGAAAATTCGTTACCCACGGTTACTTTCTTGTCGCCGGAAGAGCAGATGTCCGAAAAATATTGTCCTGAAGTGAGCACTGGCGTCCCACCTGCACCGAAGCCCCACAACGAGGCCAAGATATGTGCCCCTTGCACTCCGATCTTGCCCAAGTAGTGGGCACAACCGCTGACTTGGTCTATCTTCATCGCGAACTTGGTACGCACCTGTCGGTTCGTGGGAGCGCTTTCCCCACCGCCTGACCCCCCACCGGGCGCCGGAGAGCAAGGGGACAGTCATGCCAGAACTCATACAGCCGTCGGACACGGGGGATCCGCTGGGGCCGCTCCCCCAGGAATTCGCCGCCATCATGCGGCCCGAACTCCCGAGCCTGATCAAGGAGATCGGCGTGGAGGTCACCCGGGCCTATCCGGAATATGCCCGGCTGCTCAGCGGCCCCAACGGGCAGGCCATCCGCGTCGGTGTCGAGCAGAGCCTCTCCTCGTTCGTGGACCTGGTCGCCGAACCCTCCGCCTCGACCTCGCTCCGCGACGACATGTGCCGCCGGTTCGGGCGCTTCGAAGCGTACGAAGGGCGCACGATGGAGACGCTCCAGGGCGCCTACCGGCTCGGGGCCCGGATCGCACTGCGACGGGCGCAGAAGGTCGGCCGGAGCTACAACTTCTCACCGACTCTCATGCTCAGCTTCGCCGACGCGCTCTTCGCCTACATCGACGAGCTCGAATCCCTGTCCCGGGAAGGCTTCCTGGAGGTCCAGTCGCAGACCGGCGAACAGGGCGAGGCCATGCGCCGACGCCTGCTCCACCTGATCCTCGCCGGGCGCCCCGCACCCCGTACCGCCATCGCCGAACTCTGCGAACAGACCGGATGGACACTCCCCGAGCAGGTCACCCTGGTCGCCGTCCGCTCCCCCGCCACCCTGGACCGGGCCGCAGCGGACCGCGACGTCCTGGCCGATCTCAGCGACCCCCAACCACACTTATTGATCCCCGGAGCTTTCGACGACGCCCGCAGACGGATGCTTGACGGGGCACTCCTCGGCACCCACGCCGCGATCGGCCTGACCGTGCCCACCGCCCTGGCCTCGGACTCGATCCGCTGGGCCCGGCGAGTGCTCGAACTCGTCGACACGAACATCATCGACGACGCGCCCGTCGTCCTCTGCGAGGACCACCTCATCACCCTGTGGCTGCTCTCCGACCCGGTACTGGTCGACCAGCTGGCCCAACGCGAACTCGCCCCGATCTCCGGAATCAGCGCCACTCGCCGGGAGCGCCTGGTCGAGACCCTGCGGATCTGGCTGGACACCCGCGGCACCGCTGCCTACATGGGCGAGCTGCTGGACGTCCACCCGCAGACGGTCCGCTACCGGATGCGCAATCTTGAGTCCATCTTCGGCGAGCAACTGACCGACCCCGAAAGCCGGTTCTCCACCGAGGCCGTGCTGAGGGCGCTCCAGTTACGGGCCCGCGGCGAGGAATCACCGCTCTGAGTCCACTTCCAGCCGGATCACGGTCCTCACCACGAGTCAACTTACTTATGGGTAAGGCGAAATAGACGGTCACTCTCAAACGGTTGCCACACGGAGACGTTCTCAACGAGAAACCCGGAACTGCGTCCCGTACACATGGAGATGTCGGCCGCCGCACCCGGCGGCCGAGCCGACAACCGCCTCCTGGCCGACCATTGCGAGAGGGAACCCCTCATGACCGCCTCACACCTCCTCGTCCCCGTGCCGATCCCGGACCGGGTCGCCGCGCTGATCGGCTCCTGCATCCCGCCGCACGTCCTGCAGGCGGAACTCGACGCCGCATGCGCCGCGCGCGAGGTGCGCAGCTTCCGCGGTCCGCGGCTCTGCGACGAGGACCGGGCCGACCGCGAGCAGGCGCTCTCCGAACTGGCCCGCGCCAACAAGGTGCTGGCCGCCCACCACCCCCGGCTGGCGGTGCGCCCCGGCAGCGCCTGGTGACGGTCCGGTACGCCCCGTAGGGATCGGCCGCGAAGGCGGGCGGGAGAATGTCGGGCAGCGAGTACCCGGTCGATCTGAGCCGGGCCGGACATCCGGTGATCCCCACGGTGGACCGGGCGGCCGATCTGGGAACGCTGCCCGAGGCGCCCGAGTACGTGGTCAAGCAGAAGCTGGGGGCGGACTCGGCCGGACCGCGGTTCGTACGGGAGGCAGCGCTGCCGGATGGCGAGGACGGCACCCTGCTCGTCCGGCCCCGGATCGACTTCCGCTACGAGGTGTCCTTCTACTTCGTCGACCACGACTTCCAGTACGCCCTGTACGCACCGGACCCGGAGCAGCGGTGGGTGCTGGAGCCACCCGTGCGGGAGGCGTTCGTGGCCCGGATGAAGACCTCCGTGCGGGATCTGCTGGCCTGACGACACGTCCGGCCGTCCCCCACATGCGCGAAGCCCGGGCCGGTGTGAAGGTGCAAGCGTGACCACTGCCAGCGAGACCGCCCCCGCCGCGCAGAGTGCCGCCGCGCCGCCCGTACTCGATCCGCGCCGCCGGAACATCGTCTTCGCGACGATCGTGCTGGGTCTTCTGCTGGCCGCCCTGGACCAGACCATCGTCGGCACCGCGCTGCCGACGATCGTCTCGGATCTCGGCGGCGCCGCCCACATGTCCTGGGTGGTCACCGCGTATCTGCTCGCGGAGACGGTGGCGACGGTCCTGGTGGGCAAGTTCGGCGACCTGTTCGGTCGGAAGATCATCTTCCAGCTGTCGGCGATCATCTTCATCACCGGCTCGTTCCTCTGCGGTCTCGCGACCAACATGACGCTGCTGATCGTCTGGCGCGGGCTGCAGGGCATCGGGGCCGGCGGGCTGATGGTCACTTCGATGGCGCTGATCGCCGATGTGATCCCGTTGCGCGAGCGCGGCAAGTACCAGGGCGCGATCGGTGCGGTGTTCGGGGTGTCGACGGTGATCGGGCCGCTGCTCGGCGGGCTCTTCACCGACCATCTGAGCTGGCGCTGGGCGTTCTACGTCAATGTGCCGATCGCCGTCGCGGTGGTGATCGCCGCGGCCCGGACGATCCCGTCGGTCAAGGCCGCGGGCCGGCCCGTCATCGACTACCTGGGCATCGCGATGGTCACGGTCGGCGCGAGCGCGCTGATCCTGGCGACGAGCTGGGGCGGCAACGAGTACGCGTGGGGTTCGCCCGTCATTCTCGGCCTCTTCGCGGGCGGCCTCGTCGCGCTGGCGCTCTTCTGCCTCGTGGAGTTCCGGGCCGCGGAGCCGATGCTGCCCATGCGGCTCTTCCGGAATCCGGTGTTCACCGTCTGCTCGGTCCTGAGCTTCATCGTGGGCTTCGCGATGCTCGGCGCGATGATCTTCCTGCCGACGTATCTGCAGTACGTGGACGGGGACTCGGCGACCCTGTCGGGCGTACGGACGCTGCCGATGGTCCTCGGGCTCCTCGTCGCCTCGGTCTTCAGCGGCAACGTGGTCTCCAGGACGGGCCGGTACCGGCTGTTCCCCATCATCGGCTCGCTGGTCATGGCGGTGGGGCTGTATCTGCTCTCCCGGATGGGCCCGGACACCGGAGGGTGGCTGGAGTCGCTGTACATGCTGGTACTCGGAACCGGAATCGGTCTGGCCATGCAGGTGCTGACGATCGCCGTGCAGAACACGGTCGACTACGCGGACCTGGGTACGGCGACGTCCGGTGTGACGTTCTTCCGTACGCTCGGCAGTTCCTTCGGCACGGCGGTCTTCGGGACGATCTACGCCAACGCGCTGAAGCCCAATCTGACCGACGGCATCGCGGCGGCGGCGCGGGCCGGCGGCGACCCCGCGACGCTCGCGAAGGCCGCGCTGAGCCCGGCGGGGCTGCACGCTCTTCCCCCCGCGCAGTCCGCCCCGCTGGCCCAGGCGTACGCGGACACGCTGCACACCGTGTTCCTGTGGACGGTGCCGGTGGCGGTCCTGGGGTTCTTCGTGGCGCTCTTCCTGAAAGAGGTGAAGCTGCGGGACACGGCCCGGGCGGGCTCCACGGACATGGGCGAGGGCTTCGCCCAGCCCACCACCGGCGACCCGGCCAGGCTCCTCGAATTCTCCGTGGCCAAGATCCTGCGCCGAGCGGGGCCGGACACGGCCCGGCGGATCGTCGCGGACTCGGACACCAGGCTGGACATGGCGGGCGCCTGGGCGGTGATGCAGGTCGAGCTCTTCACGCGGATGGTGGGCCACGCGGGTCTGCGGCTGATCGCGGCCCGGCACCGGCTGCCGCCCGAGGTACTGGTGCCGGTCTTCGACCGGATGATCGAGGAGGGCTATCTCACCGGCGACGGTCGTCTGTTCACGCATACCGTCGCCGGGAGCCGGGAGGCCGCGGCTATCACCGACGCGTGGGCGCGGTGGCTGGGCGAGCGCCTGGGCGAGCACGGGGCGCGGCCGGACGACCGGCAGCTGCGGGCGGCGGTCGACGTGATCGCCAAACGGCTGCTGGCGGAGGACCTGGCGCAGCAGCTGTCACCGGAGAAGGTCCCGGCGGGGGCGGCGGACTGAGTGTCCGACCGCCGGACCCACGCGTCGGTCGGCCGCGTCAGTCGACGAAGACGGCGGTCGCGTACACCCAGGCGCCCTCGTGACGGACGAAGCGGCTCTTCTCGTGCAGCGAGCCCGGCCGCCCGTTGTCCGTGTAGTGCGCACGGAACGTGACCGTGCCCGCGGTGTGGAACGGGCTGCCCTCGGTCGTCTCCAGCACCTCCAGGCGCACCCAGCGCATCGCGGGGTCGAAGTCGACGGCGGGCGGCCGGGTGTCGGGGTGCCAGGTGCGCAGCAGATACGCCTCGTCCCGGACGACGAAGGCGGCGTACCGGGAGCGCATCAGCGACTCGCAGCTCGACGCGGCGACGGTCCCGGCGTGCAGGCGGCCGCAGCACTGTGCGTAGCCGGCGGGGAGGCCGCAGGGGCACGGCGATTCCCCCGTGACGGCGGGGGTCCGTACTCCGGCGGCGGGCCGGGCCGGTCGTGTGGTGCGTCGTGACATGCGTCCATTGTGACCCGTGGTGCTGCCGGTTCTGGAAGCCGGGGTCCGTGGCCGACCGGCCGGCCGCCGGTGGCGGCGGTGCCCGGTCAGACCTTGCGGGCCACGCCCGCGTAGCCCGGGATCGGCTCGTCGCCGGGGACCTCGATGACCTCACCGAGCTCCGGGTGCCAGTCCGCGGACAGCGAGACCCCGGGCTCGACGAGTTCCAGACCGTCGAAGAAGGTGGTGATCTCGGCGTGGGAGCGCAGGCGCAGCGTCATCCCCCGTGCGCGGTACATGGCGGACGCCTGCGCCGCGCCCTCGGGGTCGAAGTCCCCCGTGGTGTGCGAGAGCACCAGGTAGCTGCCGGAGGGCAGCCGCTCGACGAGGCGGCCGACGAGTTCGGCTGCGCCGTCCTCGTCGTCCAGGAAGTGCAGCAGGGCGAGCATCGACAGGGCGATCGGCCTGCCGAAGTCGAGAACCCGGCCGGCCGCTTCGAGGATGGCCTCGGGCTTTCGGGCGTCGGCCTGGACGTACTCGGTGGCGCCCTGCGGGGTGGAGCGCAGCAGGGCCGCCGCGTGTGCGAGGACGATGGGGTCGTTGTCGCAGTAGACGATGCGCGCGTCCGGGGCGGTCCGCTGGGCGATCTGATGGAGATTCGGCTCGGTCGGTATGCCCGTGCCGATGTCGAGGAACTGGCGGATGCCGTTCTCGGCCAGCCATCGGGTGGCCCGGTGCATGAAGGCACGGTTGACCCGGGCCATGTCCCGCCCCCGCGCGTCGACGGCGAGCAGTTGGCGGGCCATCTCTTCGTCGACCGGGTAGTTGTCCTTGCCACCGAGGAACCAGTCGTACATCCGGGCGGGATGAGGCTTGGTGGTGTCGATATCGATGCCTGGGGATTCGTGCCCGGTCATAGCGCGCTCCATGGGTCCATAGGTCGGCGAACAAACAAGAGTGTGGGGCCGGGTCGGCTCCGGCACCACGGATCCGGGCCGGCGGACCGGCCCGGTCGGGCCGCGGACTCAGGTGAGCAGGAAGTCCGCCTGACCCGACTTGGCCCCCTGGATGAACGCCGCGATCTCACGGGGGGTGTAGATCAGGGCGGGGCCGTCGGGATCGGCGGACTGGCGTACGGCGATCCTGCCGTCGGACAGCTTCATCGCTTCGACGCAATTTCCTCCGTTCCCACCGCTCCACGGCTTGTGCCAGCCCTCGGAGCCGAGTTCGGCGGCCGGCATGCCGTTGTATATGGGATCCATCACAGCTCCTTGCGGAAGTCCCGGAGGATTTCCTTCGTGCGTTGTGCAGTTGCGGCCTGAGCCGCCATGCGGTCCATGACTTCGAGGTAGGAGGCCACCTCGGGGCGCGCGTCGAAGTAGACGGCTCCGGTCAGGTACTCGCTGTAGACCATGTCGGGGAGTTCGGGGACGCCGAAGCGGAAGAGGACGAACGGGCCGTAGGTACCCGGGTGGTGTCCCGTGGAGAATTCCGCGATCTGGAGCGTCACATGCGGCATCTCGGTCGCTTCGAGCAGCCGGTCGATCTGCGCCCGCATGGCCTCGACGCTGCCGACGGGGCGGCGCAGCACCGTCTCGTCCATCACCACCCACAGCCTCGGGGCGTCCGGTCTGGTGAGCAGGGACTGGCGCTGCATCCGCAGCGCCACATGGCGCTCGATGTCCTCGGGTCTGGTCTGGCCCACCGCTCCGGTGCGCATCACCGAACGCGCGTAGTCCTCGGTCTGCAGCAGTCCGGGGACGAAGTGCGGCTCGTACATGCGCAGGAGGCTCGCGGCACCCTCCAGGCTGACGTACATGCTGAACCAGTCGGGCAGCACGTCGTGGAACCGCTGCCACCAGCCGGGTTTGTTGGCCTCCTCGGCGAGTTCCACGAAGGCCTCGGTCTCGTCGTCCGAGACCCCGTACGCCTTCAGCAGCATCTGCACGTAGGGGATCTTGAGAGCGACCTCCGCGGTCTCCATCCTGCGTATCGTCGCAGGTGCGACCCGCAGCACCTTGGCAGCCTGGTCACGGCTCAGGCCGACGCGCTCCCGCAGATCCTGCAGGCGCTTGCCGAGAACGACCTGACCCACGGTCGGGGCGGACCGCGGTTCGCTCACTTCAGACCTCCCCATGCGCTGTTTGCGAGCAGTGTGCCATGCACGGGCCGACCAGAACACAGCCACTCTGAAAATTTCAGAGTGCCCCTTGCCAAGTGTTCACGACAGGGGGAGAGTTGTTGAGTGAACCAGTTCACGATGTCTCGCCCGCCCTCATTCGCATGGGAACGCGGAGCGTGACGCAGCCCCCACTGTGAGGAATCGGTTGTGGCACCTGGCAGTGCGCTCATCCCCCGGCTCATGGATCTCAGTCCCGGGACGGAGGCGCTCCGGTACTGCTTCGCCCTGCCTGCGCACCCCGAGTCGGTGGCCGGTGCACGCAGGCTGACGCGGGCGCGGCTCGACAAGTGGCGGCTGGACGCGGACGCCCATGACTCGGCGCTCCTGATCGTTTCGGAACTGGTCACCAACGCGGTGGTGCACACCATGAGCTCTCGTGTCGTGTGCGAGCTGCGCCGCCTCGACAGACGGCTGCGCATAGCCGTGCAGGACCAAGGACACCAGTCCGGCGGGCCGCAGCTGCGCCGGACCGCCGACGACGAGCACGGACGCGGCCTGCTGCTCGTCGACGCGATGTGCAGCTCCTGGGGTTCCCGCGACGCGGGCAACGGCACGGGCCGCATCGTCTGGGCGGAACTGCCGCACGGCCCGGAGCGCTCATGCTGAAGAACGCGATGTCCCATCTGCTCGGCGCACGACGCACCCGTGAGCCCCGGCCGGCCGTCGGTGCGGCGGGCACCGTGCGTCTGCCGATGCCGCCCGCGCTGTCGGCGAGCCTGGGTTGCGACGCGGTGGGAGTACCGGCCCGGTACGGCTTCCGGCTGATGTCGCACCTGCCGCGCACCGGCTGCGTCTTCGCGGACGCCGACCGCTGGTGGTGGATCGTGCCCGCCGGCTCCGACCTCGATCTGGACTGGCCCCCGCAGGTCACCTACGCGAAGGGGGCGTTCGTCCCCGCGGTGCGGCCCCGGCTGATCCACCAGCCGGACAACCGGACGCCGTACACCCCGCCCATCCCGCTCTTCCTGATGGTGTGCCAGGTGACAGGCGTGGCACCGTCGTGGGCGCCGTCCGGCGGCGAGCGTGCCGTCTCCGCCCCCTGACCTGCTGATTCATCCACCGGACATCCCGGTCACGCAGCGTTGTCAGTGGCCCGTTCTACTGTGGCACCACTGATCGAGAAGTCCGCGGCGGAGCGGGCTGCGGGCGGGAAGGGGCGGAGCCGTGCGCCGCTGGGAATATGTCGAGGGCAGTGCGTCGAAGTTCTGGGAGACCGAGGCCGAAGGCGCCGTGGTGACGGTGCGCTACGGGCGGTGCGGAAGCGACGGACGCACCCAGACCAAGGAGTACGCGTCGGCCGAGGCAGCGGCGGCACAGGTCGTCAGGACGATCGCGGAGAAGGAGAAGAAGGGGTACCGCGAGGTCGCGGCGTCGGCCTCGGCCCCCGCCGTTCCCACTCCGGACGCCACGACGGCCGCAACCGCCCCCGGTGGGGTCCCGGAGGGGGACACCGCCGTCGGCACCGTCGTTCTCCCGGACGAGGACACCTTCACCCTGCCCGCCAGCTGGAAGCGAGTGCTCCATCCCCGGCGCGGCGGAGTGCACCGCGGGCCGGCCAGGATCCGGCGGGAGGCGTTCGACGCGATCGAGGCCAGGCTCGTGGAGGACGCCGCCTGGATCCGGGAATTCGTGGACTCGCCGGACTCGGACGCCTCGGTGGCCGCGTCGCTGCGGGCCCACCTCGGCGGAGAGCCCTCACCGGCCGGCGCGGCCGCGCTGGCCGCGATCGCCGGTGGCCCGGGGTGGGCGGACTTCTGGTCCGAGCGCTACGGCCTGCCGTTCGCCGCACGGACCGCGACCGAGGTGTTCTCGGTCGAGGCCTACTGGCGGCAGAGCGGACTCAAGCGGGGCGCAGCCCGGCTGATGGCTCTCCCCGGCCCCCGCCACGCGCACTGGGCCCGGCAGCACCGGGCCCCGATCGACCGGGTCCGTGCGCTGCTCGCAGCGGCCGACGAAGAGACCTACCGGGCGGCGGTCGAGGCGCTGGCCGAGTGCCGCACCGACACCTTGCGCAAGATCATCGTCTCCTACCTGGTGCCGAGCGAGACCCACTGGGTGGACGAGCTCTGCGCGGATCCCGCGGTGGGCGCGAAGCAGAACCGCACGCTGCGCGCCATGGTGTTCGGCTCGCTGTACTCGGCCCACCAGCTGGAACTGCTCCCCTACCGCCCGGACTTCACCCTCGGTGTCGCGACCATCGCCACGGTGGCCGAGGGCATCGGATCTGCCGTCTCTCAGCCGCTGGCCGCCACGCTCGACGGCAACCACTACTACTCGGACGGCGTGAAGCAAGCCGCCGACGCCCTGGCGGAGCTGCCCACCGACGAGGCCTTTCTGGGCCTGCTGGCGCACGCGGACTCCAAGCATGTCCGCCCCTCGCTCCTGGAAGCCATGCGCCGCTATCCGGTACGTGCGGTGCGCCTGCTGGCCGCCGAGGCGGGCGGCGGTTCGGCCGCCGCGTCCCGGTCGCTGCAGCTGCTGGGGAGCCATGTCGGCGCCCACCGGGAGGTGGTGTCGCTGGCGCTCGGCGATCTCGGTCCCGAGGTCGTGGAGATTGTCGAACCGCTGCTCAATCCGGCGGACCTGATCGCCGACGCCCCGGTGGACGCCCTGCCTGCCGTGCTGACGGCCCCGCCGTGGTCCCGGCCCCGCACCACCGTCCGGACCAAGGCGGTGACGGGCCTGACCGCGGTGTCCGAACCCGCCCTGGAGTGGCTGCCGGGGGAACAGGCCGCCTGGGCGGCCACCTCCTCCTGGTACACCACCGAGCGCAACAAGGGCGATCTGAACGAGCACCTCGACGTCCTGCGCCACAGCCCGGCCGCGGAAGGTCTGCGACCGGCATGGGTGTTCGTCCACGCCGACGAGGAAGTGGTCGCCCCACTGCTCGCGACCTGGGATCCGACCGATCTGTGGGACGGCGAGGACACGCTCAGGCCGATCGCCGCACGTTTCGGCCTGGCCGCACTGCCGCTGCTGTTGCGTGCCGTGCCCCGGCAGCCGAGCTCGCTCGCCCCGCTGCTCCTCCCATTCGTCGATGTGGAGGTCGCCCGGTACATGGCCAACTGGGCGGTCCGGCTGAAGTCCACCGCGACGACAGCCCGTTCCTGGTTCACCCGGCACGGCGTCGCGGCCGCCCCGCTGCTGGTGCCGGACGCCGTGGGCAAGGCGGGCATCGCACGGCGCTCCGCCGAGCAGGCTCTGACGCTGATCGCCACGGTGCACGGCGACGCGGTGGTGCGCGAGGCCGCCCGTGCGTACGGCGCGGAGGCGGCGGCCGCGGTGGACGGGCTGCTGGCCGCGGACCCGCTGGAGCGGGCATTGCCGGCCAGGATGCCGGAACTGCCGGGCTGGACGGAGCCCTCGGTGCTGCCGCAGATCCTGGTCCGGTCCGGCGGCGCGCTGCCGGTGGCGTCGGCGCGCCATGCCCTGACGATGCTGGCGCTCTCGAAGCCCGGCGAGGTGTATCCGGGAATCGCCTCGCTGACCGAAACGGCCACGGCCGACTCGCTCGCCGAGTTCGCCTGGGCCCTGTTCGAGCAGTGGCGCCTGGCGAACATGCCCGCGAAGGAGTCGTGGGCCCTGCACGCCCTGGGGCTGCTGGGTGACGACGAGACGGTGCGCCGGCTCACGCCGGTCCTGCGTTCCTGGCCCGGTGAGGGCGCGCACCACCGGGCCGTGGAAGGGCTCGACGTGCTGGCGTCCATCGGCAGCGACGTGGCGCTTCTGCATCTGCACGGCATCTCGCAGCGGGTGAAGTTCAAGGCGCTCAAGGTACGGGCCCAGGAGAAGATCGCCGAGGTCGCCGCGGGGCTGGGGCTGACCGGGGAGCAGCTCTCCGACCGTCTGGTTCCGGACTTCGGCCTGGACGCGAACGGCTCGACCGTCGTCGACTACGGCACCCGTTCGTTCACGGTCGGCTTCGACGAGCAGCTGCGGCCCTACGTGCTGGACGGTGACGGCAAGCGCCGCAAGGACCTCCCGAAGCCGGGCGCCCGGGACGACGCGGAGCTCGCTCCTGCGGAACGCAAGCGGTTCATGATGCTCAAGAAGGACGTCCGTACGGTCGCCTCGGACCAGGTGAGGCGTCTGGAGGCCGCGATGGTGACCGGACGGTCCTGGACGGCCCAGGAGTTCCAGGAGCTGTTCGTCGGCCACCCGCTGATGTGGCACCTGGTGCGCCGGCTGGTGTGGCTGAGCGAGACGGACGGTACGGCGCGCACCGCGTTCCGGGTCGCGGAGGACCGTACGTTCGCCGACGTCGAGGACGATGTCTTCGCCCTGCCCGACGACGCGACCGTGCGGCTCGCGCACCCGCTGCACCTCGGTGACGGACTGAACGCCTGGTCCGAGGTGTTCGCCGACTACGAGATCCTGCAGCCGTTCCCGCAGCTCGGACGCACCGTGCTCACGCTGTCCGAGGAGGAGGCCGGGGAGTACCGGCTCACCCGGTTCGAGGGCCTCAAGGTGCCGATCGGGAAGGTGCTCGGGCTGGAGCGGCGCGGATGGCAGCGCGGCATCCCCCAGGACGCCGGGGTGGAGCGCTGGATCTCCAAGCGGCTGAGCGACGGCTGCTACCTCGTGATCGCACTGGACCCCGGCATCGCGGTCGGTGTGGTCGACATGTTCCCCGAGCAGGTTCTGGAGACGGTCTGGCTCGACGATCAGCCCGATGACCACTGGACTCGTCGTGACCATGCGCTCCGGTTCGCCGGGATGGACGCGGTGACCGTGTCCGAACTCCTCGTCGACCTGGCCGAACTCACCGAGGGCGTGGCGTCGTGACCATGAGGGACGAGATCCGTGCCGGGGCGCCGGACGGTGATGCGACACCGGTGCAGCGGCCCCCGGCCGAGGTGCGGTACGCCGAGGAGCTGGCCGCCCTGCGGGCGGACGACCGCGATCCGCGTCCGCCCGGTTGGGAGCTGAGCCTGCGTGCCGCGCGCCGGTTCGTCATCGGTGACGTGGAGACGGGCATCAGCCGGAAGTTCGTCGGCAACCCTTCGCTGGTGGACCGGGCTCTGGTGACGCTGGCGACGAGCCGCGGGCTGATGCTGGTCGGAGAGCCGGGCACCGCCAAGTCACTGCTGTCCGAGCTGATCGCGGCCGCGGTCAGCGGGGACTCGACGCTGACGGTGCAGGGCGGTGCGGCCACCACCGAGGACCAGATCAAGTACGGATGGAATTACGCGCTGCTGGTCGCCGAGGGGCCCTCCACCCGGTCGCTCGTGCCCGCCCCGATGCTGCGGGGCATGGCGGAGGGCAGGCTCGTCCGGTTCGAGGAGATCACCCGCTGTCCGCTGGAGGTGCAGGACTCGCTGCTGTCACTGCTCTCCGAGCGGGTGGTGGCCATCCCCGAGCTGACCGGCCCCGACGGCATGGTCTTCGCCCGTCAGGGCTTCAATGTCATCGCCACGGCCAATACCCGGGACCGGGGTGTCAACGAGATGAGCGCGGCCCTCAAGCGGCGTTTCAACTTCGAGACTGTCTTCCCGATCCCCGATCTGGACACCGAACTGGCGCTGGTGGAGGCCGAGGTGACGACTCTGCTGCGGCGCTCCGGAGTGGAGCCGCCGCCGGACCGGGATGTGCTGGAGGTCCTGGTCGGCACGTTCCGGGAGCTGCGTGCGGGGGCCGGTGAGAAGGGCGGTTCCGGTGCCGGCCCGGACCGTGCCTCGGCGGTGATGAGCACGGCGGAGGCCGTGTCCGTCGCCCATGCCGTGGGGGTGCGGGGCTGGTTCCTGCGCGGCGAGCCGGGCAGTGCCGCCGACGTGGTGGCCTGTCTGGCGGGCACGGCGGCGAAGGACAGCCCGGAGGACCTGGCCCGCTTGCGCCGTTATCTGGAGCAGCAGGTGCCGCACCGTCCCGGTCCGCACTGGAAGGCCCTGCACGACGCGCGCCATCTGCTGGCCGACTGATGCCCGCGGTTTTCCTGGGGGTGCGTCACCACTCCCCCGCCTGCGCACGGCTGGTGGAGCGGACCATCGACGAGCTCCGGCCCGCCCAGGTGCTGATCGAGGGTCCCGCCGAGATGAACGGCCGGCTGGACGAGCTGTTGCTCGGGCACGAGCTGCCTGTCGCGGTGTTCAGCCACTACCGCGACGGGGAGCGGGCGGCGACGTCCTGGGCCCCGCTGTGCGACTACTCGCCGGAGTGGGTCGCGCTGCGGGCGGGGCGGGCGGCCGGGGCGGAGGTCCGCTTCATCGATCTGCCGGCCTGGCATCCGGCCTTCGCCGAGCGCAGCAACCGCTACGCCGACGCGGAGGCGCGCTATGCCGAGGCGACGGAGCGGCTGTGCCGGCACTTCGCGGTGGACTCCTCCGACGCGCTGTGGGACCGCCTGTTCGAGGTCGAGCCGGACGAGGGTCTCGCCGAGCGGCTCGACGCATACTTCGCGCTGGTCCGGGGTGACGCGGAGGCCGACGCGGGCGACAGGGCGCGGGAGACGTACATGGCCGCGTGGGTGCGCGCGGCGGTGGAGTCCGCCGGGGACCGGCCGGTTCTGGTGGTCACCGGCGGCTTCCACCGGCCCGCGCTCCGCGCGCTCACCGAATCCGGTGGGCGGAGCGGCGCGGGCGGCTGGGAGCGGGGCGAGGACGGCTGGCCGCGGGTGCCCTCGCCGCCGGACGGCGCCCTGGCCGGGAGCTTCCTCGTGCCGTACTCCTTCCGGCAGTTGGACGCGTTCGCCGGGTACCAGTCGGGGATGCCGTCGCCCGAGTACTACCAGCAGGTGTGGGAGACGGGTCCCGAGGCAGCGGCGGACGGTTTGCTGCGGGCGGTCGTCGAGCGGCTGCGGGCACGGAGATTCCCTGTGTCCACGGCCGATCTGATCGCCGCCCGGAGCCTGGCCCAGGGGCTCACGGCGCTGCGCGGCCATCCGCGCCCCGCCAGGATCGACGTGCTGGACGGCCTGGCGGGCGCGCTGATCACGGACGACCTGGACCGCCCGCTGCCGTGGACGGGCCGGGGCACCATGACGGCGGGTGCCCATCCCGCGGTGGTCGAGATGGTCGCGGCCTGCGGCGGCGACCGCACCGGGCGGCTCCATCCCGCCACTCCGGCGCCGCCCCTGGTCCACGACGTCGCGGCGCAGCTCGCCGGGCTGGCGCTGGACGGCGGCCCCGAGGCCACGTACCGACTCGATCTCACGGACGCCGCCGGTCTGGAGCGCAGCCGGACGCTCCACCGGCTACGGGTGTTGGCGATCCCCGGCCATGTGCGGACCGCCGGTCCCGCCCACGGTGCGGACCCGGTGTTCACCGAACGCTGGGAGGCGCAGTCCGTCGCGGGGCGCGAGGCCGCGCTGGTGGAGGCGGGGGCGTACGGAGCCACTCTGGCCGAGGCGGCGGCTGTCGCGCTCGCCGAGCGGACGCGGACCGGCTCGGCCCAGGCCGATCACCTGGCAAAGGCGCTGTTCGACGCCGTGCTGTGCGGGATGGACGGCCTCTCGGACCAGTTGCTCGGCGAACTCACCGCCCGCGTACATGATCTGCCCACGCCCGGCCCCCTCGGGGAGGTGCTCGCCACGGCGCTCGGGCTGTGGCGGCACGACCGGGTGTTCGGCATGGCGCACGGTCCACTGCTCGGCACCGTGATCGAAGGGGCGACAGAACGGCTGCTGTGGCTCCTGGAGGGTGCACGCGGCTCGTCGGGGGTGGACTTCCCTCGTCTGCGGGCCGTGGTCGCGGCGCGTGACGCGGTGCTGCATGCACCGGAGTTGCTCTCCGTGACCCGGGAGACCGCGGCCGGTATCGCCCGGCGGATCGCCGGTGACCCCGAGGCGCCGATCGATCTGCGCGGGGCCGCGTTCGGCCTGCACCGCTCCATCGTGCGGGTCCCGGGCGCGGCCGGGGACCCGGCCGAGTCGGTGCGTACGGTGGCGAGAGCCGGTACGGACGCCCTCGGCGACTGGCTGGCCGGGCTGTTCGCGCTCGCCCGGGACGAGGTGACGGGCGCGGTGGTCAGCGACGACGGCGAGGGGGCCGACTCGCTGATCGATGTGCTGGACGGCCTGGTCTGCGCCCTGCCCGACGACGAGTTCCTGTCCGGGCTGCCCGCGCTGCGGCAGGCCTTCGCGTTCTTCCCGCCGCGCGAGCGGGACCGGATCGCCGGCCGCCTGCTGGAACGGCGCGGGGTGCGCGGCTCTTCGCGTTCCCTGCTGCGGACCACCGCGGACCCCCTGCTGATCGCCCGGGCCCGCGCCCTGGAGGAATCCGCCTCCCGACTGCTGGCCCGCTACGAACTGGAAGCCACCCCATGATCACGCCCGAACGAGCCCCCGGCCGGGCACCCGTGCCCGGAGAGGGCCCCGGCACGGTTCCCGACGCCGGCCTGGAGCGCTGGAGGCTGATCCTCGGCTCCGCCGCCCAGCGGCACACCGGGCCGCTGGGGCCGGGCAACGCCGGCCGCGACGCCGCCCTCGACTGGCTCTACGGCCGCGACCCCGACCTCGCCCGGCGGGGGGTGCGCCGTTCCGGCACCACCCCTCGGGAGGGCGGCGACGGCCCGTCCGCGGTGACCGCGATCGACTGGCTCGACGACATCCACCGGCTCTTCCCGAAGGAGACCATCGAGCGCCTGGAGCGCGATGCCGTCGAGAAGTACGGGATCCAGGAGATCGTCACCGACCCTGCGGTGCTGGAACGAGTCGAGCCCAGCCAGACCCTGCTGCGTGCCGTGCTGCGCACCAAGCATCTGATGAACCCGCAGGTGCTGCGGCTGGCCCGGCGCATCGTCGAGTCGGTGGTGAAACAGCTCATGGCCAGGCTCCGGCCGGAGATCCGCCGGGCCTTCCACGGCACCCGCTCCCGCAGGCCCAGCCGGGTCCCGCTCGCGAGGGACTTCGACTTCCGGCAGACCGTGAAGGCCAACCTGGCCCACTACCAGCCGGCCGAGCGGCGCCTGCTCATCGAGCGCGCCCACTTCCACTCCCGTACCCGTCGCCAGGTGACGCAGTGGCAGCTGATCCTGCTGGTCGACCAGTCGGGCTCGATGGCCGGATCGGTCATCCACTCCGCGGTGACCGCCGCGTGCCTGTGGGGCCTGCCCGGCCTCAAGACGCATCTGGTCGCCTTCGACACCCAGGTGGTGGACCTGACGGCCGACGTGACCGATCCGGTGGAGCTTCTGATGCGGGTCCAGCTGGGCGGCGGCACCAACATCGCACGGGCCGTGGAGTACGGCGCGGGCCTGGTGGAGAACCCCCGGCGCACGATCGTCGCGCTGATCACCGACTTCTACGAGGGCGGGGACCCCTACCGGCTGGTGCGGGCAGTGCGAGGGCTGGTGGAGCAGGGCTCCACCGTGCTGGGGCTGGCCGCACTCGACGAGGACGCCGAGCCGGACTACGACCGGCTGACGGCCGGGCAGCTCGCCTCGGCCGGGGCACACGTCGGGGCGATGACACCCGGCCGGCTCGCCGAGTTCGTCGCCGAGAGGCTGGGCCGATGACCGACCCGAGGGCCAGCGCCGCCGCGCGCCCCGATCTGCTCGCCCTCACTCCGGAGACGCTCGCCGCCCTGGCCAACCGCGGCCTGGTCAAACGCGCCACGAAGGAACTGGACGCAGGGACGGTGCCCGCTCTCACCACCGATCCGGACACCACGGTGCGCGCCCGGTTCGCCGACGGCACCACCACCGCGCTGCCACCCGGCACCGGCCTGGACGAGGGCGACTGCAGCTGCGCCGCACCGGGTGTGTGCCGCCACCTCATCGCCCTGGTGCTGGCCCATCAACGCGGCGCCGTCGCCGACCCGGAGAGCGCCCCCGCCACGTTCACCGACTGGTCCCCCGGCCGCACCGACGACGCGGCTCTGACCGAGGCCGTCGGCGCCCGCCCGGTCGCCGCGGCCCGACGGACCTTCGAGCGGGGTTACGCCGCCGTGGTGCACCGCCCCTCCCCCGGTCGTCCCGAGCCCCGGGTCGATCTCCCCACCTGTGCGGTGCGTTTCCCGGTCCCCGGCGAGATCGCGTACGCGCTGACGGACGCGACGGCCGCGCTGCGTGGCGAGGTGGTGGCGCTCGCGGTATGGGCGTTCCGGGCCGCCGACGCCACGGACACCGCGGAGCGTTCGGTATCCGTCCAGGTCGGTGGCCGCCCCACCGCACCGGCCACGTCCCTGCCCGCGCTCGACACGGCCGTGGGGCTGGTGGACGAGCTGCTGGCGGAGGGCGTGGCCCACGTCGGGCCGGTGCACGGCGCGGCCCTGGCGCGTGCCGGTGCGGCACTGACCGCCGCATCGATGCACTGGCCGGCTGGTGCGATCGCCGAGCTGACGGACCAGCTCACGGCGTACGCCGACCGCGATGCCCACTACCGCCCGGAGTCGGTCGCCGCCCTGCTCACCGAGGTGCACGCCCGGCGTCGGGCCGCCGCCCAGGCCGGCGTGCTCGGCACCCGCGAGGCCGGGGACACCCCGCTGCGCCGGGTCCGGCTCGTCTCGCTCGGCTGCCGCGTCCACGGCACCGCGCAGTCCCTGGTCTCCGAGGTGTACTTCGCCCATCCCGGCGCGGGCACCGTCCTCGTGCTGCGCAAGACCTGGACGGCCGCCGAGGGCAAGGAGCTCTCCGCGCACCAGCTGGCCCCCCGCCGTGTTCTCGGCACACCGCTGGGCTCGCTGGCCGCCGGAAGCCTGGTCAGCGAGAGCGTCCGGCGCACCCCGAGCCGCGCCCTGGCCGTCGCCCGGGGCAGGCTCGGCACGACGACCATCACCCCGGTCGGCGCCGCCTGGACGGAACTCCCCGACCCGTTGCTCGTACGGGATCTCACCGCCCTGACGGCGGGCTGGGACAGCAGGCCGCCCCGGCTGATCCGGCCGCGGGTCGAGGCGGAGACGGTCCATGTCGTCGCGATGTCGGAGGTGGAGAGCGTCGGGTACGACCCCGCCGAGCAGCGCCTCGAAGCCGTCGTGCGCGACGCGGCGGGGACCCGGGCGGTGGTGGCGTCGGAGTACCGGCCGGAGTGCCCCGGCGCGCTGGACGCCCTGGCCGACGCGCTGGAGGGCGGCGCCACACACATCAGCGGTTCGCTGCACCGGTGGGGCGGCGGGGTCCGGATCGATCCGCTCGCGGTGCTCACCCCGGCGGGGACGGTCCTGCCCGATCTCGCCGCCGGTGACGGCTCCACGGCACTGGCAGCGGTGGGGCGACGCCCGCTGGACCCGCTGACGGCGGCGCTGGACGAGGCGATATCCGCCATGTCGGCGGTACCGCACAGCGGGCTGCGTCATCTGAACGTCCCTGCCCGCGCCCGGATCGACGAAGCGGCGACCACGCTGTCCCGCACCGGCCTGAGCCGAGCCGCGACCCTGCTGCGCGCCTTCGTCGAGACCCTGGACGACGGGGCCGCGCCGAACGAGGAGGCCCTCGTCGCACGTTCCCGGGCCTGGCTGGGGGCCCAGCTCCACCTCCTGGTCAGCAGCGAACTCCGCTCCTGCGCAGCGGAGTCCGGTGCCTGAAGGGCCTCAGGGCCGGTTCAGATAGGCAAGGCCGGGATGGACCTTGACGTATCCGTCGAAGAGGCGGCCGGCCACGGTCACCGAGTCGACCAGCGGGTGCAGTGCGAAGGCCTTCACGGCGGCGGTCCGGGAGCCGCTGTCCGCCGCGTCCAGTACCGCGCGCTCGACGGCCTTGACCGCGGTGACCAGTCCGACGGCGTGGTGGGGAAGCGGGTCGGTGGCGACGGGACGGGCGCCGTTGGCGTCGACCAGGCACGGCACCTCGATCACCGCGTCCGCGTCGAGCACCGAAAGCGTGGTGCGGTTGCGGACGTTGAGGATGAGCGAGGTCCGTTCGTTGCGGGCGACGGCCCGCATGAGAGCGAGCGCCACCTGCTCGTAGCCGCCGGACTCCAGGTCGCTCTCCTCCCGCTCACCGACCCCGGCGACCTCCCTGTTCTCCGACATGTAGGTGGCTTCGCGCTCGGCGCGAGTGCGGTCCCAGGTGGACAGGGCGGGGGTGGCGGAGTCCTTCATCCGGGCGTAGAAGCCCTCCTGCTGCTCGCGGAGGAAGGCGCCGCGGGTCTGCCGGGCGTCCTGGTAGGCGCGTACCGCTTCCCGGTTGAAGTAGTAGTAGTGCAGGTATTCGTTGGGGACGGCGCCCAGCGACCGCAGCCAGTCGGTGCCGAAGAGCCTGCCCTCCTCGAAGGAACCGAGCAGTTCCGGGTCCGCGAGCAGCCTCGGGAGTTCGTCCCGGCCGTCGGCGTACAGCCCGCGGACCCAGCCCAGGTGGTTGAGCCCGACGTAGTCGATCCGGGCCCGGTCGGGGTCGACGCCGAGCACCCGGGCGATACGGCGGCCGAGGCCCACCGGGGAGTCGCAGATACCGATGACCCGGTCGCCCAGGTAGCGGGACATGGCCTCGGTGACCAGGCCGGCCGGGTTGGTGAAGTTGATGACCCAGGCCTCGGGGGCGAGCCGGGCGATGCGCTGCGCGAGGTCGACGGCGACGGGCACGGTGCGCAGGCCGTACGCGATGCCGCCGGCGCCGACCGTCTCCTGGCCGAGTACGCCCTCGTCGAGGGCCACCCGCTCGTCGGCCGCCCGGCCTTCGAGACCGCCGACGCGGATCGCCGAGAAGACGAAGTCGGCGCCGCGCAGTGCTTCGTCGAGTTCGGTGGTGGCGGTGACGGCGGGCGCGTCCGGTACACCGGCGGCCTGTTCGCCGAGCACCCGGGCCACGGCGGTGAGCCGGTCCGCGTCGGTGTCGTAGAGGGTGACCGCCGATACGCGGCCCTCGGCGTGATCGGCGAGCAGCGCCCCGTACACGAGTGGAACCCGGAATCCGCCGCCGCCCAGAATTGTCAGCTTCACGCTTGTGCATGGTACGGGGGCGGGGCCCGTCCGGGGCCGAGCGGCCCCGGACGGCCGCGCCCGCCGAACGCGCCCGGCCCGGCAGCCGCGGACGTGGGGGTCCGTGGCCGCCGGGCCGGGTGCCGGTCCTGTCTCCGGCCGAGGTGCGGGTCGGGTCAGTTGCCGCTCCACCAGCGCGAAACGGCGCGCCACAGCCGCGCGGGCGCGGATTCACCGCGCTGCTGCGGGATCCGGCCGACCGCGGTCGGCACGGAGGCCGTGCCCTCGGGTTCGTCGACGGCCGTGGTCATTGCCGTCGTACCCAGGGGCGCGGCGGCCGGGGCGCGCCCGGGGGTGGGTGCGGTGTGCCGGACCGCCGACTGCACCTCCCAGTCCTGGCGCGGCGGGTTGGGCCTCCCCATGGACGGCGGTTCCTTGTCGTCCTGCGGGGCACGGGCGGCGAAGTCCGCCGGGAGCTCCACCAGGTGCCGGCCCATGATGTTCCCGATCCAGCTCAGCTCGCTCTCCTCGACGGCGAGTTCGAGGTCGGGCAGTCGCATCAGCAAGGCGTCGACACCGACGTCCGCGATGGCGCGTCCGATGTCCTGGCCGGGGCATTCGTGGGGGCCGCCGCTGAATGCCAGATGGGCGCGGTTGCCCGCCATGTCGGCGGTCGGATCGGGCCGGACCAGCGGGTCGGTGTTGGCCGGTGCGATGCCGACGATCAAGGCGTCGCCGGCCTTGATCTGCTTGCCGCCGAGCTCGGTGTCGCCGACCGCCCAGCGGCCGAAGACCGCGGTGAACGGCGGCTCGTCCCACAGCGTCTGCTCGACTGCTTCGGGCACCGTCATGTGCCCGCCGCTGAGCCTGGCCCGGAAGCGCGGGTCGGTGAGCACCATGCGCAGGACGTTGGCGATCAGGTTGGCGGTCGCCTCGTAGGAGGCGATGAGGATCAGCCTCAGGTGTTCGCTGACCTCCTGGTCGTTCATCCGCGCGGGGTGCTCGACGAGCCAGGTGGCGAAGTCGTCCGCGGGTTCGCGGCGGCGGCGCTGGACGAGCCGGGTCAGGGCCTGAAGGACGTAGGCGTTGCTCGCGACGGCGGTGGCCGTGCCCCGGGTCATGTCGCGAGCGGCCTGGACCATCCGGTCGTTGTACTCCTCGGGCATGCCGAGGATCGCGCACATCACCATCATCGGCAGCCGTTCGGCGAACTGGCTGACCAGGTCGACGCGGCCCTCCTGGCAGAATTCGTTGACCAACCGGTTGCTGTAGCGGTTGACGTGCCGGCGGACGCCGCGGGTGTCGATGCGGGCCATGCTGTCGGTGACCGCGCCGCGCTGGCGCTCATGGGTGGCACCGTCGGCGAAGACGCAGATCGGCTGCCAGGTGAAGATCGGGGCGAGCGGGTGGTCAGGGGCGACGCTGCCGTCCTGCAGGGCCCGCCACCGCCGGGAGTCGCGGGAGAACTGCGAGGGCGTACGGGTCAGGTGCAGGTTCTCGCTGTGCCCGAGTACCAGCCAGGCGGGCACGTCCCCGTGGAGCAGCACGGGGGCCACGGTGCCGTGTTCGGCGCGCAGCTTGTCGTAGAGCCCGTGGGGGTCCCGCTCGGCCTCCGGGCCGTAGAACCGGCGCAGTCCGCCGGGGCCGATGCCGAGGCCATGGGCCGGGCATTCGGGGGGCGGAACCGGCCCCCGGGCCGCTCCGGGCTCGTAGTGGAATGGGGTTGTCACGATCGCTCCAGGGATCAGGCTTCCAGGTACCGGACTGATGGGGATGCGCGCGGGGGGTTGGTACTGCGGTCAGGCGAGCGGGAGAGCCAGACTGTGCAGATAGCGCATCAGGGTCATCAGCACGTCGCGGCTGGAGCCGCGCAGTCGGGCGTCGCAGTCGATCATCGGGACCTCCTCGGGGAGGTCCAGGGCGCTCCGCAGCGCCTCGACGGGGTGTTTCGGGGCGTCGGGGAAGGTGTTGATGGCGACGACGAACGGCACGCCGCGCTCCTCCAGTCTCCCGATGACGTCGAAGCTGACTTCGAGACGCCGGGTGTCGACGAGGACCACCGCACCGAGGGCACCTTCGAACAGGCCGTTCCACAGGAACCAGAACCGTTCCTGGCCCGGGGTGCCGAACAGATAGAGGATCAGCTCCTCGCTGATGGAGATCCGGCCGAAGTCCATGGCGACGGTGGTGGCGGTCTTGCTCTCCACCCCGTAGTTGTCGTCCACGCCGACACCGGCCTGGGTCATGGTCTCCTCGGTGGTCAGCGGCCGGATCTCGCTGACGGAACCGACCATGGTCGTCTTGCCGACCCCGAACCCGCCGACGATCACGACCTTCACCGCGGCAGTCGCCGTGGTGGGAAGGACGTCCTCGCGCCGGGGGCCGGTGATCGTGTCAGAGCTTCTGAAGTCCATGCATCACCGCTTCGAGAAGGGACCTGTCCGGGAGAGTGGCGCGGACGATGGGCGCGCGCGATTCGATGAGTCCGGCAGCGAGGAGTTCGGTGAGCAGCGAGGTCACCACGCTGAAGGGCAGACCGAGGTATGCCGAGATCTCGGCGACGGATAACGGCGCTTGGCAGAGCCGCAGGATCACGGCCTGCTCGGGCTGGACCGTCGGCGTCGGCTGTGCCTGCGCGACGATCATCGTGACCAGGTCGAGCTGTGCCCGCTCGCTGCCGTCGGGATCGCCGGTGATCACGTACAGCCGTTCCGGATCGCTCAGTGCCGGATCGGCCGTTCGGCGTTCTCGTCGGGGAGAGTTCATCCGGTCTGCCCGTCGTGGCGCGGCGGACTCGTCAGGTGGGCACCGATCCTGACGACCATGTCGCGCATCCGCGATCCGACCAGTCCCGCGTCGACCGTTTCGCCGGCGAGGACCGCGAGGTACGCGCCGGTTCCGGCGGCCATCAAGTAGAAGAAGCCGCCGGTGACTTCAATGACGACCAGTCGCATGACGCCGTCGCTGTACGGGATTTCGGAGGCGACGGCGGCGGCCAGGCTCTGCAGCCCGGCGCAGGCCGCCGCGAGGCGGTCGGCGACATCGGGGTCGCCGCCGTGCCGGGCGATGCGCAGACCGTCGGCGGAGAGCACCACGATCTGGTGGATGTCCGGTACGTCGTCGGCCAGTTCCTTGAGCATCCAGTCCATGTTTCCCCGCTGCTGGATCACTTCAGGTCTCCCTTGTCCCACGCATCGTCAGAGTCTTCGTCGGTCTTCGGGTCCTGCGGCACGCCGTTGACCGCGTTGGTGAAGGCCTCCAGCCAGAGTCCGGGGGGCTGCTCCTTGCCGCCGGGCCCGCCGGGTCCGTGGCCGTTGGCGTGGCCGTTGGCGTAGCCGTTGCGCTGGCCCGCGGTGGGGTCGGCGGGCTGGGCCGGGAGGTTGTGCGAGCCTAGGGGCGCCCGGCCGCGGCTGCGCCGCTGCGGGAGCCCGCCCGCGGTCCACTCGGTCACCACGGGGACGTCGTCCTCCATGGCGGCCGCGGGCACGACCGGCCGGGTGGCGGGCGCGACCGGCCCGGTGGCGGGTCGCTGGGCCACGGGGGTGCGCGGCTTGCGGCGGGCCGGCACGACGTGCTTCATGGCCTCTTGGTCGATGTCGCTGGTGGGCCTCGACGTGGCACCGATGCCGTGGGCGATACCGGGAGCGGGTCCGGTGGTGATCATGGCGCGGGGCACGATGAGCACGGCGCGGACACCGCCGTACGCGGACTGCCGCAGCGAGACCTGGAGGTCGTACATGCGCGCGAGCCGGCCGACGACGGCCATGCCGAGGCGCGGGGACTCGCCGAGGTCGTTCATGTTGGAGCCGGCCTGGGCCCTGGCGAGCATGTTCTCGGCCCGTGCGCGGGCCTCCTCGCTGAGCGAGACGCCGCCGTCCTCGATCTCGATGGCGATGCCGGTCTGCACCTCGACGGCGGTGACGTGCACCCGCGTCTGCGGGGGCGAGTAGCGGGTGGCGTTGTCGAGGAGCTCGGCGCAGGCGTGGATGAGCGGTTCGACGGCCGTGCCGATGATGGCGACCTTGGCGATCGAGTGCAGATCGACGCGGGGGTACTCCAGGATGCGCGACATGGCGCCGCGCAGCACGCTGAACAGCGGGACGGGCTTGGGCCACTGACGGCTGGGCCGGGCGCCGCCGAGTACCGCGATGGAGTCGGCGAGGCGGCCGATCAGCGCGGTGCCGTGGTCGATGCGGAGCAGGTCGTCGAAGACGTCGGGGTTGCGCCCGTGGTGCTCCTCCATCTCGCGCAGTTCGCTCGCCTGGCGGTGGACGATCGCCTGGACGCGCCGGGCGACGTTGACGAAGGCGCGCTGCGCGGAGTCACGCATCGCCTCTTCGTTGTCAATGATGTTCAGCACCGTGTAGACGAGGGTGCGCTGGGCGTCGGGAAGCTCGCGGTACATCTCGTCGGCGTCGACGACGTCACGGAGCACCTCTTCGGGCGAATTGCCCACGCGCAGCCGGTGGATGGCGGCCGGCAGGAGCTCCTTGCTGAGCCGGACGGTCTCGTCGTCGTGGGTGGCGATGCGCCGCTCCAGGTCGGCGAAGCGCCGTTCGTACACCGCGCGCTGGCTGCGCAGATCGCGCGCCCGGCGGGCGAGTTGGACGCTCAGCGCGACGACCGCGACCGTGGCGACGGCGCCGCACCATACGACTGGTATCCGCGCGGCCGCGGAAACCACTGCTGCCGCGGCGGCAGTGGCGCCGCCCATCAGGAGCACGGGCAGCAACACGGCACGAGCGACGGAGGTTTCTCGGTCGATCGGCGGTGATTCAACACGAACCATCTAGGACCTCTGGCGTTGATTCGGGAGGTATGCACGCTTGCAGGGCAGTCGGGAGCAAGCGCTCGAATTCATATCAACTCGACTTCACTGCGCGTGAGCTTAGTCAGATCGAATCAGTGCTTCGGCACATTCACCCAACCCCCTGCGCGAGCGCTCCGGCGGTAATACACTCACGAGTTTTTGCACGCACCGCCGTCACGCGTGCACAAGCAGTGACACTCAGCACGATCCGGCAGCGAAAGGGGACGTCCGTACCGGGGAACGGGATGACAGCCGGATCAATCGCGGGCCGATCGCGGCACCCGTTCAGACCATCCCGCCGATCACGTACGGTGGTTACGAAGGTGACACGGCGCGATCCGACCAGGTCGGCCATTCCGACTTGCTCCGCAGAACGGGACAGTCGCACACGCGATCGAACCAGACCGAAAGGAGCGCATTCATGTCGGATGGGCGAGTGGAAGACCCGGTCGCCGGACTGACTTCGGCAGCGAAAGGGAGCGGACACCCCTCGGGGCCGAACCGGAACTACACCATCGAGTCGCTGGACACCGGGCTCCGGCTGATGCGCCTCTTCCTCACCCATGACACGCTCACCGTCTCCGAGGCGGCCGGGCTGCTCTCCGTGGGCCGGTCCACGGCCCACCGGGTGCTCAGCACCCTGGAGGGACGCGGCTTCGCGATCCGGGGCTCCTCCGGCCGCGGCTACTCGGCCGGTCCGGAGCTGGTCCGGCTCGGCCGCCCGGCGGGATTCGGCACGGCCGTCCGCGAACGACTGGGAGCGGTACTGGAGGACGCGCTGCGGCGCACCGGCGAGACGGTACAGAGCACGGCACTGATCGGCGACCGGATCATCGTCACCGACGGCCGCGAGTGCCCGCATCCGGTGCGGGTGATGCCGGAAGTCGGCGGCACGCGCCCCGCCCACGGCACGTCTGGCGGCAAGGTGCTGCTCTCCCGGATGACGACGGAACAGGTCTGCGCCCTCTACCCGTACGAGAAGCTGCCCGCGGTCACGCCGACCACCCTCACCTCGCGCTCCGCGCTGCTCACGGAGCTGGCGGAGATCCGCGTCCGTGGATTCGCGGTGAGCCGCGGGGAGTCGGTCCGGGGCATGCACACGGTGGCCGTACCACTGGCGGGTACGAGCTGGCGCGACCGGCTCGCGCTTGTGGCCTCGGCACCCGCAGACCGCGGCGACGACGCGGCTCTCGCCCGCCGCGCCGGGGAACTACGCCTGTCCGCCGCACTGTTGGGCCCGGCCTGAACGATCACCCCGCGGGAGGCGGCAGCGGGCCCGGGTCCGCCGCCGCCTTTCGCGTCCCTACGCCCGGAGTTCGATGCTGCGCGCCTCCACCAGGGCGGCGATCCGGGCGAGAACCTCGTCCGCGGGCCGTGGATCGAGCCGGGTTCCGTCGCGCAGGCGCAGCGCCACCAGCCCTTCGGCCGCTTCCCTGGCCCCGATGACCACCTGACCGGGCACCAGGCGGGCTTCCCGGACACGGGCACCCAGGGACCCGCGTTCCGGTCCGGCGATCCCGGCCCGCAGACCCAGGCCGGCACACCGCCGGGCGAACACCTCGGCCTCGGGCAGTTCGGCACCGGAGACCGGGAGGATCACCAGCTGGGTGGGGGCGAGCCAGGCGGGAAAGGCCCCGCCGTGTGCCTCGATCAGATGGGCGACGGCCCGCTCCACGCTGCCGATGATGCTGCGATGGACCATGACCGGCCGGTGTTTCGCTCCGTCGGCGCCGATGTAGTGCAGGCCGAACCGGACCGGCTGGTGGAAGTCGATCTGGACGGTGGACAGGGTGGACTCCCGCCCCGCCCCGTCGGCGACCTGGACATCGATCTTGGGACCGTAGAACGCGGCCTCTCCCCCGGCCGCCTCGTAGGGCACTCCCGAACGGTCCAGTACTTCGGTCAGCACAGCGGTGGACCGCTGCCACATCCCGGGGTCGTCGACGTACTTGCCGCCCGGCCCCGGGAGGGAGAGCCGGTAGCGGGCCGCGCCGATGCCCAGTGCCCGGTACGCCGCGCCGATCAGCTCCAGCGCGGCCCGCGCCTCCTCGGCGACTTGGTCAGGGGTGCAGAAGATGTGCGCGTCGTTCAGCTGGATGGAACGCACCCGGGTCAGTCCGCCGAGTACTCCGGAGAGCTCGGAGCGGTACATGCCGCCCAGTTCGGCCATGCGCAGCGGCAGTTCGCGGTAGCTGTGCGAGCGGGAACGGTAGATGACCGCGTGGTGCGGACACAGGCTGGGCCGCAGCACCATCTGCTCCCCACCCAGGTCCATCGGCGGGAACATGTCGTCGCTGTAGTGCGACCAATGCCCGGAGATCTCGTACAGCTCCCGCTTGCCGAGCACCGGCGAGTACACGTGCCGGTAGCCCGCCCGCTGTTCGGCGGTGCGGATGTACTCCTCCAGGGCATGGCGCACGGCGGCGCCGTCGGGCAGCCAGTAGGGCAGTCCCGCGCCGATCAGCGGGTCGGTGTCGAACAGGTCCAGCTCGCGGCCGAGCTTGCGGTGGTCGTGCATGGCGGTCTCCTCGCGGTGGTCGGGCGGGTGACCGCAAGGCGAAGCCCCGGGGCACTCGCCCCGGGGCTTCTCACTGCACAGCTGTCAGCGCGCCGGGACACTCTCCGGCGTCGTCGTCATGGCAGCGCGCTTCATGCGGGGGACGCTAGCAGCGGCGCACCGGCGTCCGCGCGGCATTTTCCACGCGCCGCCGGAACGGCCCCACACACCCGTCCCGGTTCAGCGCGGGCCACCGCCGATCCGCCCCTCCAACTGCACCAGCAACTCACTGAGCTGGGCGCTGAGCCGGGTGCGGGACTGTTCGTCGAGGCCGGAGAGCACCGTGCGTTCGTACGCGAGCTGCCGGGGAAGCAGCATGTCCACCAGTTCGCGGCCCTGCTCGGTGAGGCGGATGTGGTTGACGCGCCGGTCGCGGTCGTCGCCGCGACGGTCGACGAGACCGCGCTCCTGGAGGACCCGCAGGCGCTTGGTGACCGCGGCGCCGGACGAGAAGGTCTCCCTGGCCAGTTCACCGGGGGTGAGTTCGCGGTCGGTACGGCGTACGGCTCCGAGCAGGTCGAACTCGGCGCGGGTCAGGCCGGCGGCGCGCAGCGGGGCGTCCTCCGCCTGCTGGAGCAGGGCCGCGCAGCGGTTGATGCGGCCGATGAGTTCCATCGGCCCGGTGTCCAGCTCCGGGTTGACGGCCTGCCACTGCCGTACCACCGAGGCGACGATGTCGTCGGTCACACCGCTCCGTTCTCCGGGGCGCGGGCGATCGACCCCCGCCGTGTTGCTGTCGCGGCGAGCGTACGGTGTCCGGCCTGCTCGGCGGCGAGGACCTGCTCC
The DNA here is from genome assembly GCF_014649535.1 of Streptomyces gelaticus. GTDB lineage: Bacteria > Actinomycetota > Actinomycetes > Streptomycetales > Streptomycetaceae > Streptomyces > Streptomyces gelaticus. Next base: position 156,503 of record NZ_BMTF01000001.1, on the reverse strand, counting down.
CGGGGCAGGGCGCGCTGCCACCATTCGCCCGCCGCGGTGTCGTCCGCCTCGCGCAGTTCGACGAGCGATCCGGTCAGCCTGCGGTGGGCGTCGTCGAGCGCGGCGGGCGTGGACTGCGGGGCGGCCAGCGTGTGTACGGCGTGGGCTCGGGCCAGGTCGGTGGCGGCCAGGGCCTTCTCCAGGCGCCCGGCGGCCCGGCGGTTGGTCACCAACATGGCGGCGAGCAGGCCCGCCCCGGCGCCGATGAAGGTGTCCAGGACCCGGTCGCCGATGAGTTCACCCGCCGGGTGGGTGTCGGCGAACTCCAGGACCAGCAGCGCCATCGGGGTGACGGCGACGGAGCCGAGCCAGTAGTTGCGGGTGATCAGGGCCTCGGCCGCGAAGCCGAAGAACAGGCAGCAGCCGATGAGGGCCAGTGGTCCGGTGCGGCTGGCCGGGAGGACGGCGGCGAAGACGAGGACGCCGAGCAGATTACCGAGGGTGCGCTGGAGGGCCCGGTTCCAGGACAGGGTGACATTCGCCTGGTACAAGGAGGCAGCGGTGACGATCGCCCAGTAGGGACGGCCGACGCCGACCGCCTGGGAGACGTACCCGGCCAGGGCGCAGCCGACGAGCGCGCGGGCGCCGATGGGCAGCAGCGGGGAGCCCGGGGCGAGGCTGCGCAGCAGGGCGCGGCGGGCGTCGCGACGGCTTCCGCCGGACCGGGCGGCCCGTTCGGCGTCGATGCCGAACAGTTCCTGGGCTGTGCCGGGAGCGGCCGGCGGGGTGGGGACGGGGCCGCGTGCGCGGGTCTGCCGGGCCCAGGCGCGGAGCCGGTCGGGGCCGGGCGCGGGGTCGAGCGGGGAGGTACCGGGGGCGGCTCCGGCGAGGGCGGCCTCGGCGTGCACCACGAGGCGTTCGAGAGCCCGGCGTACGGGCGTGGGGCGTCCGGCGGCGAGCAGGGTCTGCCAGGCCCCGTGCACGGCGGTGGCCGCGGCGTGCCGGGTGCGAGGGCCGGGGTCGGCGAGATACGCCGCGGCGGCGTCGAGGGCGCGGGCCGTCGCCCGGCGCTCCGGGCCCTCCCGGCGCAGGAGTGCGGGGCACGCCGTGACCAGCCAGGCGATGACGCCCGCGGCCAGGGTCAGCGCGAGATGGCCGGGCACCTGGCCGAGGCGCTGCGGTGCGAAGAGTGCGGCGGAGGTGACGAAGGTGAAGATCACCGGTCCGGGCGGTCCGATGCGGGTGGCGTCGCAGAGCGTCTTCTGCCCCGCCGCGAGCAGGGCCCCCACCGCGATCAGCACGGCGGTCGATCCGGTGAGCGAGGCAGCGACCAGGGATATCGCCATGCCGACGACCATGGCGACGACGACTCCGGCGACGGCCCTGGCACGGCGGGCGTACGGCAGGTTGTGGCCGTACAGCGCGCAGAGCGAACCGGCCATCGTGTACATCACGAGGTCGAGCCGGTCGATGGCGAACAGCACCAGATCGGGTACGGCGGTGGCGACGACCACGCTCAGTGCCGGTTTGAACCACATGTCCGAGGGCCGGGCCAGACGCAGTGGGGCTGCCAGCGGGAGTCTGCGGACGGCGGGCTGCCGGGACCAGGTAGTTGCATCACTCACTCAAATACTTTAGCAGGTATTACACCCGTAAAACAGTTTCCCCGATGGCCGCATCCGGCACGAGGTCATAGCGTTTCGAGTACGCAAGGGCGTCCACACCACCGCGGAGGAACCCGAATGAAGCTCACCGGACCGGTACCCGGCGGCCCCTGCTGGATCGAGCTGAGCACCTCCGACATCCCTGCCGCCAAGTCGTTCTACGCGGCCCTATTCGGCTGGCGCTCCGAGACCGATCCGCGTGAGGAGGCGGGCGGCTACACGATGGCGCGCCTCGGCGACGAGCGGGTGGCCGCGCTCAGCCCGATCTACCAGCCGGGCCGGCCGACCGCCTGGACGGTCTCGTTCGCCACCGACGACACGGACGCCACGGTCGAGCGGGTGAAGTCGGCGGGCGGCTCGCTGCTCGTCGGCCCCATCGACGTCTTCGACCAGGGCAGGTTCGCGGTCGTCGCCGATCCCTCGGGGGCGGTGTTCTCGCTGTGGCAGAAGCGCGCCTTCGCCGGTGCCGAGCGGCTGAACGACCCCGGCGCGCTCGGCTGGGTCGAACTCGTCACCCGTGAGGCCGACCCGGCGCTCGCTTTCTATCCGGCGGTCCTCGGGTGGACGGTGAACGCCGCGTCCGAGCGGTACACGCAGTGGGGTGTGGCCGGTGAGGACTTCGGCGGGATGCTGATCATGGACGAGAGCTTCCCGCCGGAGGCAATGCCGAACTGGGTCCCGTACTTCGCCGTTACGGATGTCGATGCGACGGCAGCCACGGCTCAGGGGGCCGGTGGCGAACTGCTGGTGCCGCCGACGGACATCCCGGACGGGCCGCGGATCGCGGTCGTCCGTGACCCGCAGGGCGCGGTGTTCGGCATCCACCGGACGGGCAGCGAAGGCTAGGGCCGTGTGGCCCCGGGGTCTCCTGGAGTGCAGCCGATGTACGAGAGCGATGCCGGACTGCTCGCCCCCGGGCGGGCCGGCTCCCCCGCCGAGACTGCCACCGGCGACAGCGCCTTTCTGCAGGCGATGCTGGACGCCGAGGCGGCACTCACCCGCGCCCAGGCCGTGTGCGGGCTCGCCCCTGCGGAGGCGGGCCGGGCGGTGACCTCGGCCGCGGCCGAGGCCGGCCGCTTCGACGTACGGGACCTGGCGCTGCGCGCACGCGCGGGCGGCGATCCGGTCGTCCCGCTGGCCACGGCGCTCGCCGCCGCGGTGGGGCAGGACGTCCAGCCGTATGTGCACCGGGGCGCGACCAGCCAGGACATCCTCGACACGGCCGCCATGCTCGTCGCCGCGCGGACCCTGGCCCCGCTGCTCGACGACCTGGCACGGGCCGCGGACGCGGTGTCACGGCTCGCCACCGCGCACCGCAACACCCCGATGGCCGGCCGGACGCTCACCCAGCACACCGCACCGACCACCTTCGGTCTGAAGGCTGCGGGATGGCGGGCACTGATCCTTGACGCGAGGGACCGCCTCTCGGTCGTACGGGAGTCACTGCCCGTACAACTCGGCGGCGTCGCAGGCACGTTGGCCGCCTTCGAGGCGCACGCCCCCACCGAGGACGTCGACGGGATCGAACCCGGACTGCCCCTGGTCCAGGCGTTCGCGAGCGAACTGGGTCTCGCCGAACCGCTGTTGCCGTGGCACGCCCTGCGCACCCCGATCGCCGATCTGGCGGGCTCGCTCGCCTTCACGGCCGGGGCGCTCGGCAAGTTGGCGGCCGATGTACTCAATCTGTCCCGCACCGAGATCGGCGAGGTCACCGAGGGGCACGGCGATGACACGGCCGTCATGGCACACAGGGCCGATCCGGTGCACGCCACGCTGATCGCGGCGGCCGCACGCCGGGCCCCCGGGCTGGCGGCGACGCTGTACGGCTCGCTCGCCGCCGAGGACGAGCGGCCCGCCGGGGCCTGGCACGCCGAGTGGGAGCCGCTGCGCGAACTGCTGCGGCTCGTCGGCGGGGCCGCGCACCGCGCAGCCGGACTCACCGGCGCGCTGCGCGTCGTCCCGTACGCCATGCGGGAGAACCTCCAGCTCACCGACGGGCTGATCGTCTCGGAGCGGCTGGCTGTCGTGTTCGCGGAACGGATCGGCCGCAAGCGTGCCGAGGAAGTCCTGATCGGCGCCGCCGACCGGGCCCGCGCGGAGACCACGGACCTGGCCGACGTACTCACCGACGTGCTCGACGAGGAACCCGAGCTCGCCGGTCTCGACCTGGGCGAACTCACCGACCCCGCCCGGTACACCGGCTGCGCCGGTTCCCTCACCGACCGCGCGCTCGACCGCGGCTGACCGGGGCGCTGCGCCGTCCGGGACCGGCACGCCCGGGCACCTGCCCCGCCCCGCACGCCTCGGAGCAGCCGGCCTCGCGCGCGATGATCCGGACGGCGTGTACGGCCATGGACAAGACCGGGCGGTCCACGACGTCCTCGGGCAGCGACCCGGCTGCCACCGGGTCGGCAGCCGGCCGGGAGGCGGGCAGGGCGGCGCCGCTGCCGCGCCGGCCGGGCCGGGTGTCGGCGCGGCAGGGTCCACCGAGCGGGACCGATCGGCGCGGCTCGGCGGGGACGACGCGAACAGCCCGCACCGCTCCCGTCGCGGTCAACCCTGCGCTCCGTCCGCGCGGAGCCTGGCGTGCAGATGCATGTCGTGCCAGCCGTCGGCGTGCAGATGGGAGCGGCGCCGGGTGCCCTCCAGGGCGAAGCCCGTCTTGACGGCCACCCGGCAGGACGCCTCGTTCAGCACGGAGTGCGCGAGTTCGAGCCGCTCGAACCCGATCTCCTCGAAGGCCCAGTGCGCGAGCGCCGAGACGGCCCGGGGCGCCAGGCCGCGTCCGCGGGCGGCCGGCAGCACCCAGTAGGCGCACTCCGCCTGACCGATCCCGGGGATCAGGGAGCGGAGCGAGATCCGGCCGAGGACTTCCCCGATTGCGTCGCCCGCTCCCAGCGGACGCACGACGGCCCAGTGGGCCGCGGTCTCGCTGTGCCAGGCGTCCCGCCACTGCTCGATCCAGTCGCGCGCCTCGTCCTCGCTGTCGGCCCGGCGCAGATGCCAGTGCTGGATCGCCGGATCGGAGAAGGCGGTCATGACCGCCGGTGCGTCCTCCCGTCGCCACGGCCGCAGGAGCAGGTCGTCGGCGACGGCCAGAGCCGGCTGGGCAGACTCCGCGAAGCGCCCCGGGGGAATGTGGGGCGGCACCAAGTACGGCATGGGCGCATCATGGCACGGTGACGGCTGCCAGGGCCGCTTTTCACGGCCGGCGGGAACCCGTACGAACGGGCCCGTTCGGCCCACCTGCTCGTCGGCCGCCTGCACAGCCTGCACATGGTCGGCGAAGCCCGCCACGACGATCCCGGTGTCCGGTTCGACGGACTGCCACCGGTGGCCGAGGCCGCCCGCGCGCTCGCGGGCGTGCCGGTCGCGCGAGGGGGCAGCTGCCCGGCAGCCACCCCGTCCACCCCCTCTGTGAAACTTCACGCACCGCGTACGATGACGGGATGAACGGGCTGAGCGAAGGGATGCGCCGACGCACGCGGGGCAGCTGCGCGTCGGCCGTGTCCGGCTGGCTGTTCGTGCTCTTCGCCATGGTGTCGTGCTGTTCGATCACGGCCCCGGCCGCACACGGCTCGGGCGCCCACCCGGCGGCCGTCGCCCGGACCATCACGCCCACGCAGCAGGCGCTCGCGCGGATCGTGGTGGCCGACGCTCCCGAGGACCGGGGCGCGGGCAGCTCCTGCCACGGCACCTCCGAGCACTCGACCCCGGTCGTGCTGCCGGTCCAGAGCGCGCCCGCGGCCCTTCCCGGTACGACCGTCACCGCTCCTGTCGCCCCCCTGACCGGCGCGGCCGCGATCCGCGGCCCGTCCAACGACGCCGTGCGGGAAGTCGACCATCTCCGTCTGCAGGTTCAACGGATCTAGAGGCAGGCCCCGTTCCCCGGGACACCCGGGGAACGGACTCCGCATGCCCTCAGCTCCCCTCTTGTCGAACCGAAGGACTCCCCCATGGCATCCGCCAACCAACAGAACACGTCTGCCTCCGCACGCCGCGCCAAGCTGGAGGAGGCCCGCCGCCAGGAGCGGGCCCGCGAGCGGCGCGGTCGCATCATCACCATCACCGCTTCCGTCGCCGTGGTCGCGGCGCTCGTCGTGGGCGGCGGCTATCTGATGTCCGCCGCCGACGACAAGGAGAAGGCCGAGGTCGAGGCCAAGTCCTCGGCGGTGAAGGGCGAGCGGACCTGGGACAAGCTCACCCGGGACCACGTCGAGAAGAAGGTCGACTACCCGATGAACCCGCCGGTCGGCGGAGATCACAACCCGGTCTGGATGAACTGCAACGCCGACGTCTACACCAAGGCGATACCGAAGGAGAACGCCGTCCACTCCCTGGAGCACGGCGCGGTGTGGGTCACGTACACGAGCAAGGCGAAGCCTGCCGACCTCGAGAAGCTCCGTGAACGGATCGAGTCGACGCCCTACTCCCTGATGAGCCCGGTCGAGGACCAGGCCGCCCCGCTCATGCTCAGCGCCTGGGGAAAGCAGGTGACGGTGACCGGCGCGGCCGACGCGCGCGTCGAGCAGTTCTTCACCAAGTACGTGCAGGGCCCGCAGACCCCGGAGCCGGGCGCGGCCTGCACGGGCGGGGTCGCCCAGTGACGTCCACGGTCCGCTCCTCGCGTCCGATGGTGCTGGCCGGCGGTGCGGTGCTGCTGCTGGCGCTGGGACTGGTCGTGCTCATGCTCGTACGACCGTCCTCGTCCGCGGGGCCCGCGACCGCCGCGGGCTCCGCCTCCGCGGCGCCCTCGGACACCTCGGTCGATGCCGGGTTCGCCCGTGACATGTCGGTCCACCATCAGCAGGCGGTCGAGATGTCGTTCATCGTCCGGGACCGCACGTCCGACGAGGCGGTGCGCCGGCTCGCGTACGACATCATCAACACACAGGCCAACCAGCGCGGCATGATGCTCGGCTGGCTGGAGATGTGGGGCCGGGCGAAGTCCTCCTCCGCCCCGCCCATGGAGTGGATGGGTCACACCTTCACACCGAGGGGCGACGGTTCGCTGATGCCCGGCATGGCGACCGACACCGAGCTCGACAGGCTGCGGGCGGCGAAGGGCAAGGACGCCGAGGTGCTGTTCCTGAAGCTGATGACCTCGCACCACCGTGCCGGCGCCGAGATGGCTCAGGCGGCGGCCGGCTCCGCGGACACGGATGCGATCCGGAACCTGGCGGCGGGCATGGTGCAGGGCCAGCAGTCGGAGATCGCACTCATGGCGGACATGCTGAAGGAGCGCGGCGCGAAGGCCTGAGTGCCGCGCGCCCGGTCTCCCCGACGGTCCGTTCGCGGCGGGTCGCCTCCCCCGCGAACGGGCCGTCCCCGCACCCGCGCGGCCGGAAGCTGCGGCCCGCCGGTTCGCACAGCAGATCGCATAGGCTCGGCCCCGACATGAAGAGCAACGTCACACCGCTGGGGCCCAAGGCCGACAAGGACACCGTGCGCCGGAGCAACCTCAGTCTGGTACTGCGGGCCGTCCGCGACGAGGCCGAGGGCGGAGCGACCAGGGCCACGGTCGCCGCACGGGTGGGACTGACCCGGGCCACGGTGTCCTCACTCGTCGAACAGCTGCTCGGCATCGGATTCCTCACCGAGTCCGGCAAGACCTTCAGCGGGCAGGCGGGCCGCCCCGGGACCGTACTCAAGGTGGCGCGCACCGGGCCCGCCGGACTCGGCGTGGAGGTCAACATCGACTACGTCTCGGTGTGCGTCGTCGACCTGGCAGGCACCGGACGGGTGCGGCTCACCGAACACCTCGACAATCGCGGCGCACCGCCGGCCGAGGTCCTGGCACGGGCGGCCGGGATCGCCGCGCGCACCCTGGAGTCGGCGCGCGAGCAGGAGCTGTTCCCGGTGGGGGCGACACTCGCACTGCCCGGACTGGTTTCGGGCGGTACGGTGCGCCAGGCGCCCAATCTGGGCTGGAACCGGGTTCCGGCCCGTGAACTCTTCGCCGCCGCGCTCGCCGTCGAGCGTCCCGGCGGTACGGCGCTGCCGGTGCGGTCGGAGAACGAGGCCAATCTGGCGGCGCTGGCCGAGCTGTGGTTCGGCGGGCTCGACACGATCCGCAGCTTCCTCTATCTGACGGGCGAGATCGGTGTCGGCGGCGCCCTGGTCATCGGCGGTGAACTCCTGCGCGGGGCGCACGGGTTCGCCGGAGAGATCGGGCATGTGGTGGTGGACGCCGGGGGACCGGAGTGCCGGTGCGGCTCGCGGGGTTGTCTGGAGCAGTACGCGGGACAGGCGGCGATCCTGCGGGCCGCCGGGATCGAGGAGCCCGGCGGCGGAGCCGGGGTGGCCGAGCTGGAACGGCGTGCCCGGACGGGGGACGAACGGGCGGTGGCCGCGGTCGCGGAGGCCGGCCGGATGCTGGGGCGGGTGCTGTCGGGGGCGGTGAATCTGCTCGACCCGGACGCGGTGGTGCTGGGCGGGGTCTACCGGAACCTGATGCCGTGGCTGTCGCCGCCCGCCGACGAGGAACTGACCGGCCGTGTGGTGTCGGGGCTCTGGTCCCCCGGCAGCGGGCGGCTGCGTGCCTCGTCCGTCGCGGGTGACGCGGCACGGGGCGCCGCGGCGCTGGTGCTGACGGAGGTGCTGGCCGACCCGATGGCATACGCGGGCCGCGCGACCGGCGGAGCGGACTGAACGGACACCCGGGCGGCCGTACCACCGGTCACCCGGTCCCACACCGCCCGGCGGTGCGGGACCGGGTGACCCGGGCTCAGCGGACCCCGAGCAGGTGGTCCATCGCCAGCTGGTCCAGTACTTCGAACGCCATCCCCCGTTCCGCCGCCGCGTCCACGTCGAACTCCTCGAACGCCGACCGGTCGGCCAGCAGCCCGGCCATGCCTTCCGGTGCGGTGGGGCGGGCCAGTTCGTCGAGCCGGGACGCGCGCAGCGCTTCCCGCACGGCGGGATCGGCGCGGAAGGCGGCGGCGCGCTCCTTGAGGATCAGGTAGTTGCGCATGCAGCCCGCGGCCGACGCCCAGACCCCGTCGAGGTCCTCGGTGCGCGGCGGCTTGAAGTCGAAATGGCGCGGGCCCGCGTATCCGGCCGTCTCCAGCAGGTCGACGAGCCAGAACGCCTGGCGCAGATCGCCCGCGCCGAAGCGCAGGTCCTGGTCGTACTTGATGCCCGACTGGCCGTTCAGATCGATGTGGAAGAGCTTGCCCGCCCACAGCGCCTGCGCGATGCCGTGCGGGAAGTTCAGCCCGGCCATCTGCTCGTGTCCGGTCTCCGGGTTGACGCCGACCAGCTCCGGGCGCTCCAGGCGCTCGATGAAGGCGAGGGCGTGGCCGATGGTCGGCAGCAGGATGTCGCCGCGCGGCTCGTTCGGCTTGGGCTCGATGGCGAACCTCAGGTCGTAACCCTGCTCGGTGACGTAGTCGCCGAGCAGGTCGAAGGCTTCCTTCATGCGGTCGAGGGCGACCCGGACGTCCTTGGCGGCGCCGGACTCGGAGCCCTCGCGTCCGCCCCAGGCCACATAGGTGGTGGCGCCCAGCTCGACGGCGAGGTCGATGTTGCGCAGGGTCTTGCGCAGCGCGTAGCGACGCACGTCGCGGTCGTTGGCGGTGAACGCGCCGTCCTTGAACACCGGGTGGGTGAAGAGGTTCGTCGTCGCCATGGGGACGACGAGACCGGCCGCGTCCAGCGCCTGCCGGAACCGCTTCACGATCCCTTCGCGCTCGGTTTCCGGCGCGCCGAACGGAATCAGGTCGTCGTCATGGAACGTCACGCCGTACGCGCCCAGCTCCGCGAGGCGCCGCACGGATTCGGCCGGGTCGATCGGCGCGCGGGTCGCGTCGCCGAACGGGTCTCGCCCCTGCCAGCCCACTGTCCAGAGCCCGAAGGTGAACCTGTCGTCGGGGGTGGGCGTGAAGCGTTCCGTCATCTTCTGGCCGCCTTCGGTGCCGTCGGGCCCAGGAGCACCGAGGCGCCCCGGATTCATTTGTTCAGTGACATGACTAATGATGCACGGCCCGCGTCCCGCACGTAACCCCGCACCACGGACCCCTGTCGCACAGGCAGTCGGTGACGTAATTTGTTCCGCGCACATCCAAATCCCCCGACCGCGTCCCGCACCCCGCACAGCAGAGGAAATGAGGGCCCATGCCGCCTCGTACCGTCGTCATCGGCGTGGACAGTTCCACCCAGTCCACCAAGGCGGTCTTCGTCGACGCCGCCGACGGCCGGCTGCTCGCCGTCGGCCGCGCCCCGCATGCCGTCAGCGGTACGGCGGGGGCCCGCGAGAGCGACCCGGAAGGATGGTGGCAGGCCCTGCGCGACGCCGTCGCCGCCGGGCTGGCGGAGTCCGGAGCGCCCGCGTCGGCCGTGACCGGCATCGCGATCGCCGGGCAGCAGCACGGGCTGGTCGTCCTCGACCGGTCGGGGCGCCCGCTGCGACCCGCGATGCTGTGGAACGACACCCGCTCCGCCCCGCAGGCCGCCGCGCTCACCGAGGCGCTGGGCGGACCGGACGCCTGGACCGCGCGGACCGGATCGGTGCCGGTGGCCGCCGTCACCGCGTCGAAATGGCGGTGGCTGCGGGAGAACGAACCGGACCACGCCGCCGCGACCGCCGCCGTGCGACTCCCCCACGACTTCCTCACCGAACGGCTCGCGGGCACCGCCGCCACCGACCCCGGCGACGCCTCGGGCACCGGCTGGTACTCCACCGCGACCGGCACCTACGACCCCGAGCTCCTCCAACTCATCGGACTGGACGCCGCGTTGCTGCCCGAGGTGGCCCGGACCGGCGCGAGCCGCGTCGGCTCGCTGACCGCCGAAGCGGCCGAGGCGCTGGGGCTGCCCGCCACGGTCGCGGTGGCGGCGGGCACTGGGGACAACATGAGCGCCGCCGTCGGCCTCGGACTGGGCGGCGCCGGGCTCCTGGACCACCCCGTCCTCAGCCTCGGCACCTCGGGCACGGTCTTCGCCGCCTCCCGGACCCGGCCCGCCTCACCGGCGCTCTCCGGCTTCACCTCGGCGGACGGCACGTACCTCCCGCTGGCCTGCACCCTCAACTGCACGCTCGCCGTGGACAAGGTCGCCGCACTGCTCGGCCTGGACCGCGACGACACGTCCCCCGGCGGCGGGGCGGTGCTCCTGCCCTACCTCGACGGGGAGCGCACCCCCGATCTGCCCACCGCCTCCGGCCTGCTCACCGGGCTCCGGCACGACACCACGCCGCAACAACTCCTCGGCGCCGCCTACGAGGGCGCCGTCGTCACCGTACTGCGCGCCCTCGACGAACTGCTGCGGGCCTGCGGCCTCGACCCGGCCGATCCCGAGGTGGCCGCCCGACCGCTGCGTCTGATCGGCGGCGGTGCGCGGGGGCACACCTGGGTGGAGACGGTGCAGCGACTCTCCGGCCGTCCCGTGATCGTGCCCGGCGGCGGCGAACCGGTGGCGATGGGCGCCGCCGCCCTGGCCGCGGCGGCGGCCACCGGCGCCGACCCGGTCGCCCTCGCCGTCGGCTGGCGCACCGGCGAAGGCGCCCAACTGCCGCCCGTCGAGCGGGACTCGGCCACCTGGGAGCGGATCGGTTCGGTGCTGGGCCGGGCCTCGGGCCCACTGCTCGGCGGTTTCTGACGGTCCCACGGCGGCCTGCGGACCGGTTTGGGGAAGCGAAGCGATCTTCACTAGTATCCGGCGATGATCATAAGAAAAAGGCTGACGGTCGGGGTGGGCATACTGCTCGCCACTCTGACCGCCGGGCTCGGTTCGGCGCTCCCCGCCGCCGCCGACGAAGCCCCCGCCAAAGCTTCCCCCAAGGTCGAGCTGGTGCTCGACGTCAGTGGATCCATGCGGACCCGTGACATCGACGGCCAGTCCCGGATGACAGCCGCCAAGCAGGCGTTCAACGAGGTCCTGGACGCAGTGCCCGAGCAGGTGGAGCTCGGCATCCGGACCCTCGGCGCCGACTACCCGGGCAATGACCGCAAGGTCGGCTGCAAGGACACCAAGCAGCTCTACCCGGTCGGCCCGCTGGACCGCACCGAGGCGAAGACGGCGGTCGCCACCCTGGCCCCCACCGGCTGGACCCCGATCGGCCCGGCCCTGCTGGGCGCCGCCGACGACCTCAAGGGCGGCGACGCCACACGCCGGATCGTACTGATCAGTGACGGCGAGGACACCTGCGGCCCGCTCGACCCGTGCGAGGTCGCACGTGACATCGCGGCCCGCGGCATCCACCTCGTCATCGACACCCTGGGCCTGGTGCCCAACGCCAAGATCCGCGAACAGCTGACCTGCATCGCCGAGGCCACCGGCGGAACGTACACCGCGGTCCAGCACACCGATGAACTCTCCGGTCGTGTCAAGCAGTTGGTCGACCGGGCCGCCGAGCCCGTCGTCACCCCGGTGGCGACCGAGGGCGCGGACAGCTGCTCCTCGGCGCCGCAGCTCAAGGCCGGTCTCTACACCGACCGCGAGAAGCTCGGCCAGCACCGCTGGTACCGGGTCGACGTGCTGCCCGGCCAGGAACTGCGCGCCTCCGTCAGCGTCTTCGCCGACCGCGCCGTGAACAACGACTACGGCGTGCTGCTGCGCGCACTGACCGTGCACGGCCGGGAGATCGTGCGGGGCTCGGAGTCGGGCACCGGGCGTACGGACGCGATCTCCTCCGGCCTGCGCTACCCGAAGGCCGAGACGGAGGACACGGACAGCGAGAAGCCGGCCGCCGAGACCGTCTGCCTCCAGCTCAGCAACTCCTTCTCGGCCCCCGCCTCGGTGAAGGCCTCGCCCGGTATGCCGGTCGAGCTGACCGTCGACCTGGTGGACGCCCCGGACGACGCCGCGGACCCCGCCGCGTTCGGTCTCGGCCGCGGCTGGTGGCTGCTGGGCGTGCTGGTGCTCACCGGACTGATCGCGGGCCTGGTCTTCGGCTGGATCTCGCGCTGGCGCGTCGCCGTCTGGAGGACCAACTGATGATGCGTACGACACGCGCGTTCGCGGGTGCGCTGCTCGCCGGGCTCGCCCTGCTGACCTCGGCGGGCGCCGCGGTGGCCGACGACCCGTCGGCGAGCCCGAGCGCCTCCGAGGACAGGGCGGCCCCCACCGAGGCCGGCACCACCTTCCGCACGGCGACGGCCCTCCAGCAGAACCAGCGCGCCACCGCCGAGGCGTCCACGGGCGACTACCTGTACTGGGTGTTCCCCGCCGACGCCGGCCAGCGGGCCACCGTCAAGGCGAAGATCACCCTGCCCGAGAGCGCCACCCGGCACGGCACGTCGACCTGGCAGGTCGATGTGTACGACGGGCTGCGGCGCCGCCAGGCCTGCATGTACGGCCGCCAGACCGGCAAGGCCGCGGCCGACGCACCGGCGGTCGAGCTGACCTGCGTGCTGCGGACCGTCCGCGCCTGGTCCGAGCCGTGGGCCGACGACCCGCTGCCGGGCAGCTACTACGTACGCCTCACGGTCGTCGATCTGCCGTCCGCCGACCTCGGCCTTCCGGTGCGGACCGAGGTCGAGATCACCGCGGCCGACAAGGGCGGGGCCGGTGATGTGGACGGCACGCTCGCCGAGCCGCTGGTACCCGGAGTGTCCTCCGTCGAGCAGGCCTCGGACGACTCGGCGGACGGTGGCGAGGACGCCTCGTCCAAGGTCTCGCTCGGCAGCGAGCCCGAGGACGGCTGGGCCTCGGGTTGGTGGACCGACCGTTGGCTGTGGACGATCGGCGGCGGAGTCCTGGGGGCGCTCGCGGCGCTCTTCGGCTACTCCCTCACCCGCGGCAGCGGCCGCCCGTCCCGGGTCCCGCCGGGCGTCTGACCCGCACACCGCGTGCCGTGCCCCGGACCGGGGCACGGCACGCGGTGGCACCGCACCGCTGGACGGGTTCGGGCCCCGGGCCCGTCCGGCGGTGGCGGACGGCGCCTTCTCCGCCACCCCGCCGCCCTCCCGGCCCCCAGGACGGCGCCGCGCGGCTACTCTCGACAACTCACGTACCGCACAAGGCCGATGGCATGCTCCACGGCAGGCGGTACCACTGAAGTCAGGTCGCCACGCACCTGATCGGGTGCGCCACAAGGAGCGGAGACTCTCATGTCCACCGAGACCGGCCCGGCCATTGACACCGAGCCGCGGAGCCACAGGATCGTGCCCGGCCCGAAGGGGCTGCCGTTCCTCGGAAACCTGCCACAGTTCGGAAAGAACCCCCTCGCCTTCTTCGAGCGCCTGCGCTCCCACGGGGACATGGTGGGCTGGCGATTCGGCCCCAACTCCTGTGTGTACATAGCCGATCCGGACTGCATAGGTGAGCTGCTCACCGAGACGGAACGCTCCTTCGACCAGCCGGCCCTGGGCATCGCCTTCCGGACCGTGATGGGCAACGGCGTCGTCGTCGCCCGGGGCACGGACTGGCGGCGGAAGCGGTCGCTGGTGCAGCCCTCCGTACGGCCCAAGCAGGTGCGGTCGTACGCGGCGACGATGACGAGCAGCACGGTGGAGCTGGCGGACACCTGGTCCGGCGGTGAACGCGTCGACATCAAGCGGGAGATGGCCGCGCTGACGCAGCGGATCGCGGTGCGCACCATCTTCGGCGTCGACACGGCGGCCGATGCCGAGGCGATGGGCCGGGCGATGGATGTGGCACAGCAGGAGATCGGCAAGGAGTTCGCCGGCATCGGCGCGTTGTTGCCGGACTGGGTGCCGACTCCAGGACGGGCCAGGATCAAGAAGGCCGCTGCGGTCATCGACGCCGAGGTGGGCCGGGTCGTCGCCCGCCACCGCGACGGCGCGGACGAGCGGCCCGACCTGCTGAGCAGGCTGTTGGCCGCGGTCGACGAGACCGGCGCGCACCTCACCGACCAGGAGATACGCGACGAGACGGTCACGCTGTACATCGGCGGCCACGAGACGACCAGTTCCACGCTGGTGTGGGCCTGGTACCTGCTGTCCCGCAATCCGCGGGTGCGCACCGCGCTCACCGAGGAGCTGGACCGGGTACTCGGCGACCGGGAGCCGGAGTTCGACGACTTCGCGCGGCTGACGTACACCCAGTCCGTGGTCAAGGAGACCCTGCGCCTCTACCCGACGATCTGGCTGGTCACCGGGGTCGCGAAGGAGGGTGCGCACATCGGCGGCGTTCCGATGCCGGAGGGCACCCGGGTGTGGACCAGCCAGTGGGCGACACACCGCGACGCGCGTTGGTTCCCCGAGCCGGAGGAGTTCCGCCCCGAGCGCTGGGATCCGGAGACGGGCGACGACATCGCGGAGTACGCCTGGTTCCCGTTCGGCGGCGGCCCCAGGGTCTGCCTGGGCACCCGGTTCGCGATGGTCGAGGCGGTGCTGATCCTGGCCGTGCTGGCGCGCCGCTTCGAGCTGGACGTGGACCCGGGCGTCATAGATCCGGTGCCGTCGCTGACGCTCCAGCCGGACCGGGAGGTGATGGCCACGGTCCGGACGCGGTGACGGCACACGGGGCGGGGCGGAAAGCGTCGCACGGCCCGCCCCGGCCCATGTGTACGCCCTGGTCCACACGTACGCCGCGGCCCACGCGCGTACCCCGCCCCGACACCGCACACACCGAACCGATACGCCCGATCTGTCGCGGAGTTCGGGCCATCCGGTTCACACTGTCCATGTCGGCCGCGCCGGCCGACGGGCCCTCCGGCCGCTTCCGCAGGCTGCCGATCCAACGGGAGAAACATCATGCACCTCCGCTCCGCACTCGCACCCGCACTCTCCGTCACGGCCGCTCTGGCCCTGACCGGCACCGCCGCCCCGGCAACGGCCGGCGCCGCACCCGCCGGGACCGCGAGCCGCCTCGGAACCTGCCAGGAGAAGGCCCTCGAAGTGCACGCCGAACCCGGTGGACAGCGGAACGTCGCACGGATCAGCGTCACCAACAACAGCGCCCGGAAGTGCGTGGTGGACCGGATCCCCACGATCACCTTCAGGGGCCTGGACGGCTCCGCCGGGGCCGTCCCGCCCGCCGGGAGCGGACCCTACGTACTGGCCGGCGGCGGGCGGGCCTACGCAGCGGTGCGCACCGCGGACCCAGCGGCCACCGAGGGCCATGTCGTCGGCAGCCTGTCCGTGGCGGCGGACCCCTCCCACCTGGGCGTGACCTTCCGCGCGGCCACCGTGGGCATGCCCGAGGGGGTCCATGTGTGGGAGCCGGTGACCACGCTGTGGCAGCAGTCGCGCGCCGCGGCGGACGGCGCGCTGGCGAACACGCCGGTCTGACCGGCGGGCGTACGCACACCGCCCGCAGGACGCGCCCCGACGGACCGGGGCACGGTCTGCGCACACGGCGGGTTCTAGCCGTGCAGCAGGACCGGGAAGGCCTCCATGCCGTTCTGCGCCATCACCGGGAGCCTGCGGACCTCTTCGTCCGCGATGGCGGCCCGCAGCCCCGGGAAGCGCCCGAACAGTGCGAGCAGGGCGATCCCGGCCTCGATGCGGGAATGGGCCGCCCCGGGACAGAACCGCCCCGGGACAGATGTGGGGGCCGTGGCCATTCTGCCTCTTGCAGCAATCGCCCGGCCGCCGGCCGCGCGGACATCCGCGGTCCGGCGGCCGGGTACGGGCGTCAGGCCCCGGGGCGCGTCACTCCTTGACGCCGATGCCCCCGAAGGCGTCGACCTCGGCGGAGACCGTCGCGCTGTCGGCGTCGGGTCGCCACTCGCTGAGCCGGACGAAACCGGGGTCGAGGATCCGCAGCCCGTCGAAGAGCGTGACGATCTCGTCGGGCTCACGCACGTAGTACGGCACCGCGCCGCTCTCGATGTACGCCTTCTCCGCGGCGATCATGCCCTCGCTGGTACGCGTGCCGTCGTACATCACGAGGTAGCTGCCGGTCGGCAGCCCGGCCATCAGCCGGCCCACCACCTCACGGGCCTTCGAGAAGTCGTCGGCGTGACCGAGGATGCCGAGCAGCATCAGGGCCACCGGCCGGTCGAAGTCGAGCGTCTTCGCCGCCTCGGCCAGGATGGTGTCCGGATCGTAGAGGTCGGCGTCGATGTAGTCGGTGACGCCCTCGGGGGAACTGGTCAGCAGGGCACGGGCATGCGTCAGCACGAGCGGGTCGTTGTCCACGTACACGATGCGCGTCTCGGGCGCGATCTCCTGGGCCACCTGGTGGGTGTTGTCCGCCGTGGGCAGGCCCGTCCCGATGTCCAGGAACTGCCGGACACCATGGTCCTCCACCAGATGACTCACCGAACGCCGCAGGAACTGCCGCCCCGCCACCGCCACGTCGACGAGCCCCGGGAAGAACGCCTTGATCTGGTCACCGACCTCGCGGTCGACCTCGTAGTTGTCCTTGCCGCCCACGAAGTAGTTCCAGAAACGGGCGGAATGAGGCCTCGTGGTGTCGATCCGTTCCGACACCGGCTTGGCGGGAGGGGTGACGGACGACTGCTGCTCACTCATGGAGACCTCCGAACGCGAAAGTGATCAAGCTCTGGCCTTAACCTACCTGGACGTGGCGAAACTTATGGCCGGATTCGTCTCTGAATCCGTCTCTCCTGGTCGGCCCACACCCTCGGTGGCCGGTGCGGCCCCGCGCTGGTTGACTGTCGTGGCGCCGGCCGCAGGGACGGCACGGGGGCCCCCGGGTGGGCCGGGGCGGATGAGAGGCGTGCGGATGACGTTCGGGCGGGCCGGGTGGGTGCGGGTGCCGGTGGGGGACGACGCGGCACGGTGGGCGACGCGGGGGAAGTGCCTGCGGGTACTGGTCGTCGTGCACAACGTGACCGCCGCGACGCGGCTGCTCGACGTGCTGCCCCTGTTCGACGACGATCTGCGGGTCCAGCTGCTGGCGACCTGCACGGGATCGTCGGCGTTCGCGGCCGGCACCGCCGAGTTGCTGGCCGACACCGGGGTGCCGGTGCTGCCGTGGGAGCAGGCGGTCGAGACAGCGGTCGACCTGGTCGTTTCCGCCAGCTTCGGCGGCCAACTGGAAGCATTTACCGGGAAGTTGGCCATCCTGTCGCACGGTGTTGGATACACTAAGAGGCTGGCAACACCGGACACCGGACACCGGACACCGGACACCGGACACCGGACGCCGGACGCCGGACGCGGGTCGGGGTCGGGGTCGGGGTCGGGGTCGGGGCCTGCGCCCGTGTTCGGGCTCGCGCCTCAGTGGCTGCTGTCACCCCGCGGCACCCCCGTCGCGGACGCGCTCGTCCTCTCCCATCCCGAACAGTACGAGCGGCTGCGCGCCGCCTGCCCCGAGGCCGCTCCGGCCGCCGTACTCGCCGGGGATCCCTGCTACGACCGGATCCTCGCCGCACGGCCCTACCGCGAACGCTTCCGCCGTGCGCTGGGGGTTCGGCCGGGGCAGCGGCTCGTCCTGCTCAACTCGACCTGGAACCCGGAGTCGCTCTTCGGTGACGGCGGGGAGGTCCCGGACGGCGGCGATATCGTGGCGGCGCTGCTGGACCGGCTCGCCGACGAGTTCCCCGTGGACGAATACCGGTTCGCGGCCGTACTGCACCCCAACATCTGGCACGGCCACGGGCCCGGTCAGATCCGCGCCTGGCTCGACCGCGCCCGGCGCGGCGGGATGGCGCTGATCGATCCACTGAGCGGGTGGCGCCAGGCCCTGCTGGCCGCCGATGCCGTGATCGGGGACCACGGGTCCGTCACCTTCTACGCGGCCGCCCTCGGTACCCCCGTGCTTCTGGGAGCCGTGCCGCTCCACGCCCTCGACCCCGATGCACCGATCTCCGCGTTCATGCGGGAGGCACCGCGGCTCGTTCCCGACGCGCCCCTGCTGCCGCAGATCGGGGAACTCCTCGCCCGTCACCGGCCGTTGCCCGGCCCCGCCGAGTTCACCACCTCCGTGCCGGGCGAGGCCGCGGCCCGGCTCCGGAAGATCTTCTACTCGATGATGGGGGTGCCGGAGCCCGACCGGCCCGCATCTCTGGAGCCGCTCCCGCTGCCCGGTCACGAGCCCGGAACGGCCACCGTCCCGTTGCGGGTCCTGACGCGGGTGCTCGGGCCGGGAGAGATCGCGGTCAGCCGCTGGACCGGGGCGGGGCCGGAGACCGGGTCGGCTCCCTGCGGCGAACTGCACATCGCTGTCCACGAGGACACCCGCGAGGTGGACCAACTGGATCTGGCCGATGTCGTCTTCCGGGACGGCGCGCCCGACGACCCGCGCTTCGGCTCCCCGTCGATCTGGACCGCCGAGGTGCTCCGCCGCCACCCGGGCTGCTCCCTGGCGGCCTATGTGACCGGCCCTTCCGCGTGCGTGGTCCGGGTGCGCGGCCAGGCGCCGCTCCGCATGGTCGCGATGCCCGCCACGAGTGCCGGGGCCGCGTCCGCCGCGGATGATGTGTCCGCCGCGGACCCCGCCGTGTACGCCTCCGCCCTGCACGCCTGGCTGGCCCCGGACGGTCGCGAACCGGGCGCGGTGGAACGGCGGCTCGCTCGGGCAGTGGCCAAAGGGCTCACCGTGCGGACGGGTGCCCGGCTCCACCGCGTACGGCTTGTTCCTCCGGCGCCCGAGGAGAAAACGGGGTGAGCGGGGCGGGAAGGTTCACCCGGTGAGGCAGGCCTCCCGCATCTGCCGCAGATACAGCAGCTGGTACTCCGCGCTCTGCCCGTCGAGCGTCGTGATCGCCTCATCGATCAGCGGCAGCGCGGCTTCGGTGTCCTCCTCGTCCAGCCGGCTCTCGGCCAGGTCCGCGAGTGTGCGGGCCGTGTTGTACGTATCGCCGCTCGACCGGAAGCAGCGCAGCGCGGTCTCCAGCCTCTCCCGGGCCTCCTCCCGCCGCCCGGGACCGCGCAGTGCCCGTCCTCGATGACGCTCCAGCAGGGCCCTGGCGCGCGGCAGGTCGGCCGTGCCCTCGTCCCCCTCACCCATGGTGTCCAGGATGCCGCCCGCTTCCTCGAAGCACTCGTACGCCTCCCGGTACCGCCACTGGCGCAGTCTCAGCAGCCCCAGGAACTCGACGGCCGAGGCGTGGCCGCGCTTGTGGCCGGCCGACTCCTCGGCCCGCGCCGCCGCCCGTGCCGCCGTCTCCGCCTCCTCCCAGCGCTTCAGCTCCGTGAGGGTGTGGGCGAGCTGCGCGTGCAGTGCTCCGGCGTCGGGGCTCGCGGGGCGATGGGTATCGGCGAGGCGCGTCCCGATACGGAGCGCCGGCAGCAGCATCTCGTGGTGGCCCGCCTTGAGCTGGAGCGGCCACAGGGCGCGGCACAGGCGTACGGCGGTGTCCGGGTCGCCGGACTCCTCGGCACAGCGCACCGCCTCGACCAGATTGCCCGCCTCCGCGAGCAGCGCGTCGAGGGCCGCACCCCGGTCCTCGTACCGCTGCCCGGCACGGTCCTCGGCGGGCGCGGGCACCCGCCAGCTCTCCGGGAGTGCCTGGTGGGCGGCCGATGCCGCCAGATCGGCACAGGCGCTCAGGGTACGGGCGAGAGCGGCCGAGCACGCCGCGATTCCGTCCTCGCGGACCGCTGCCGCCTCGGCGTGTGCGCGGATGCCGTGGCGGTAGTGGTAGCGGCCGTCGCCGGTTCCGCGCTCCAGGAGCATCCGGTCGGCGAGGTCCGCCAGGAGTTCCGCGGTCGCGTCGGGGTCCTGGAGCGTGGTCCGTGCCGCAGTGGCGGCGTCGAAGGAGGGCCAGGCGCGCAGCGCCATCAGCCGGTACAGCCTGGCGGATTCCGGCGTCAGGAGCCGGTAGTTGTCCTCGGCGGCAGCGCGTACCGGATCGCCGTCCGCCTCGGTACGGCGTGGCGGAAGGGTGGGCGCGGAGAGCTGATGGGCCGCGGCGCGCAGGGCGTACGGCGACCCGCCGCAGCGCCGGAGCAGCGAGGGCAGCGTGGCACGGGCGGCGGCGACCGTGGACTTGTCGGTGATGGCGGTGAGCAGCCGCTCCGCGTCCTTGTCCGAGAGCGGACCGACGGGCACACGCAGGGCGTCGATGCCGGGGAAGGGGGCTCGGGCGACCAGGATCGTGAACACCCCGGGGGCCGAGGTGAACAACGGCCTCACCTGCGCGGCGGAGTACGCGTGGTCGAGCACCACCAGGAGTCTGCGGTCCGCCACGCATTGGCGGTAGAACTCACCGAGCTCATCGGTCCTGAGCGGCATCTCCTCGTCCGGGACCCGCAGTTGACGCAGCAGCGCCCGCAGCACGGATCCGGGTTCGCGCCCGCCACCACCGCCGCCGCCCCCGAGGTCGGCGTAGATCTGCCCGTCCGGGAAGAGGCGGGTCGGCTGTGCCCCGAAGTGCACGGCGAGCGTACTGGAGCCCATTCCGTCCGGGCCGTGCACCAGCGCGAGCCTGGGCCGGCCGTCCGGGCGGCGGGAAGCCTCCCGCTGGAGCTGCTTCATCGCCTCCTTGCGATCCGTGAAGGACCTGATGGAGGCGGGGAGGCTCGACCGCACGGACCGGGCCGGAGCAGGTGCATGGCGCACTCGTGCGGCGAACGCGGTCCAGGAGGCGGCGAGTTGGGGATCGGAGCGGAGCCGTTCGTGGACCATCCGGGCCACTTCGTCCCGCTCCTCCGGGGCCGCGGGGGCGGGGATCTCACGGCCGGTGATTCTCCGCACGGCTGCGCCGGTGGACTCCCAGGCCCATTTGCCGGCCTCGTTGGCCATCCCCGATCCAACCGCACCGAGTACCGCCGAGATCGCCGCCACCGACGTGGGATCCAGCATGTCGCGCACTCCTCGTTCCCGGTGTTCCGCGCGGTGCGCCCTCCCCGGCACCGTTCGCTGTCACCGTGCGGAGCAACGTTAACGCCAGACGGGTCAATGTCCCCTGGACATCGCGATGGTGTGTGTCCGGACCGGATGCGGACGGCCGTTCGTCTGTCCTGAAATCGGCCTTGGAAGAGATCGTGACCGTACTCGCCCAGGGACGTGATGGCGGCCCATCAGGAGCTCCTGATGTCCCACGGGCACCCGGCACAGGGCTCAGGGTGCCTTGAACAGCGCGGGGAAGCGGGGTGCGAGCCAGGGCCTGCGGCCCCAGGCGAGCACCCGGCCCCGGGCCATGGCGCCGTAGGGGTCGGTGCGGCCGAGCGCCATCAGGAAGAACGTGACCGGCTCGATGAGGATGGTGCAGTCGGGGCGGACCGGCGGTCGGGAAGTGACGGTCACGGCGCCGTCGGTGAACGTGACACCGAAGCGGGAGCCGCCCCACAGGCGGATCGTGTACCCGGCGCCGAGCCGTGCGGTCGCGGTCGCATCGGTGACCCTGGGCATCACGGTCATCAGGAACGGCAGGGACAGTTCGACGCGTTCGCGGTCGACCATGTGACGGCGCCGCAGCGCACGGGCCAGGTCGTAGCCGTGGCCCAGCATGTGCGTCAGCAGGTACGAGGCCAGCACCGCCCGGCTCATCGGCCCCAACGGGGTGGCCACGTCCCCTGCCGCCGTACCGTCCGCCGCGCTCCGCTCCACGGCCGTGAGGCAGGCATCCGCGTGTGCCACGATCATTCCCGCCAGCGGCTCGGCAGCCCGCTCCTCGAAGCCGGCGAGCGCCTGTTCATTGGCAGCGGCCAGACTCTGCGGCGTACCGTCCCCGTACCGGCGTTCCCGCCCGGCAGCGAGCTCGGCCATCAGCTCGTTGGCCTGCGCCAGATGTGCCGCGGCCTCGCCCACGGTCCACTGCGAACCGGGCACCGGAACACTCGTGTCGGCAGCTCCGCGCAGCACCGCGGCGATCTCCTCGGCGGTGGCCCGAACGGCATCGGCGAGCCCTGCGGGCAGCGCGCCCCGCGCATCACGTCCGGTCATCGGTTCCCACACTTCTCCCCACGTCCCCTGCCCCGGCTGTGCCTGCGGGTGAACAGGCCGCCGACGGTACACAAGACCAGGCATCCGGCCCCGCGACAAGTGCCGGTATCCATCTGTTCCGCCGGGGCAAGACCGGCGGCGCCCGATTCCTACCCATCGGTAACTGCCGCTGCTTCGATGGGCTGCGCCACTTCCCCCCTTTCCGGACCATCTACGATCGATCGCGTGTGCGCAAACGTCATGGTCGCCGAAGACGACGAGAAGCAGGCCGAACTCGTACGCCGCTACCTGGAGCACGAGGGCCATGCGGTCACGGTCGTCGGCGACGGCCTCGCGGCGCTCGCCGAGGTCCGGCACCGGGAGCCCGATCTGCTGGTGCTCGATGTGATGATGCCGAGGGCCGACGGTCTGGACGTGGTGCGTGTGCTGCGCGCCGAGCACCGGGAACTTCCGGTGCTGATGCTGACGGCCCGCAGCACCGAGGACGATCTGTTGCTGGGGCTGGACCTCGGTGCGGACGACTACATGACGAAGCCGTACAGTCCGCGTGAGTTGATGGCTCGCGTCCGGACCCTGCTGCGGCGCAGCCGACGGGGCGCGCAGGACGCCGTCTCCGCCGCGGATCCGGCGCTGCGGGTCGGTGCTCTGGTGGTCGATCCGGACCGGCACGAGGTGTCCGTCGAGGGCCGGTCCGTGGACTGCACACCCGGTGAGTTCCGGATTCTCGCCGCCATGGCGACCGAGCCCGACCGGGTCTTCACCCGGCAGCGGCTCCTCGAGGAGCTGCACGGCTTCGACCGGTACATCAGCTTCCGCACGGTCGATGTGCACATCATGAACCTGCGCAAGAAGATCGAACCCGCGCCCCGCCGGCCGGCCCGGCTGATCACCGTCTTCGGTGTCGGCTACAAACTGACGGACCCGGCGAGGAACGCTTCACATGCGTCGTGAACAGCGGCGGACCCGACTACCGCTCCGCAAGAGCCTGTTCGGCCGGCTGCTGGCTGCGTCCGCGCTGGTCGCCGCCTGTTCGGTGGCCGCCACCGCCTGGCTCGCCGTACAGACCACCACCGGCGCGATCAAGCAGGAGCAGGGCCAGAACCTCACCGCCGACGCCCGGATCCACAACACCCTGCTCGGGTACGCGGCGGGCCACCCGACCTGGGACGGCGTCGACAGCACCGTGCGCGACCTGGCGCGGCAGTCCGGCCGGCGGATCACGCTCACCACCCAGCAGCGCCACCCCCTCGCCGATTCCGCCTCCTTGCCGTCACCGCCCGCGCTGCCGCCCCAGGCCTCGGCGATCGTCGACCCCCTGTCCGTGGACACCGCCCTGTCCCGGACGACCGGCCGGGCGGGTGCCGCGGCCGACCGTGTCGACCCGCGCGCGGTCGGTCCGTTCCGACTGCCCGCCGCCGAACGTGCGGCGCTGCAGCGCGCCGCCGAGCGGAGCGCGGCATGCCTGAGCCGGGTCGGGATCGCCGCGGATGTGGTCAGGGGGCCGAGCGGACGCCCGCGCATCGAGATCGTGGGCAATGATCCGGACCGTGTACAGAACACCCGGTGCACGACCGACGAGCTGGACTCACCGACCGCGACCGAGGAGAAGGCCCTGGACGCGCTCAACAAGCTCGCCGACGCCTGTCTGAAACGCCAGGGCCGTCCGGGCGTTCAGCTCAATCTGGACCTTTCCTGGGGGGACGGCTCCGCGCCGAAGGCCGCCGCCCAGCCCGCCACCGTGATTCCCCTGGCTTCGCCGGCGCCGAGCACCCGCACCGGCGAGGACGACCGGGCCACCGCCTCCTGCGTGGACACGGCCCGCCGGGAACAGCTCAGCTCCTATGTCGCCTCGCCCGCGCTGCTGTTCATCGGCGACGAGGGCGGCGCGACCGTTCCCGGTTTCGACCTCTCCCCCACGAACACCGCGAAGATCGCGGGCACCGCGGCACTCGTCCTGGCACTCACCGTCGGAGCCACGGTGCTCGCCGGGTCCCGACTCGTACGGCCGCTGCACGCCCTGACGGGCGCGGCCCAGCGGATGCGGGACGGGGAGGACTCCGCGCCCGTGCTGGTCAGCGACGACAACGAGATCGGCCGGCTCGCCGCGGCCTTCAACGACATGGCCGACCACCGCGCGCGTCTGGAGGCGCAGCGCAAGGACATGGTCAGCGACGTCGCCCACGAGCTGCGCACCCCGCTGAGCAATATCCGGGGCTGGCTGGAGGCGGCGCAGGACGGCCTGGCGGAGCCCGACCCGGCGTTCATCGCCTCGCTGCACACGGAGGCGGTGCAGTTGCAGCACATCATCGACGACCTCCAGGATCTCGCCGCGGCGGACGCCGGCGCCCTGCGTCTGCACCCCGAGCCGGTACGTATCGAGGACGTGCTGGCACAGGTGGCCGCGGCGCACCAGGCTCGGGCCGAGACCGCCGGGGTGGCGCTCTCGGCGCTGCCGGCGGCGGCCGACGCGCCCTCACCCGTGTTGTGGGCCGACCCGGTCCGGCTGCGCCAGGCCATCGGCAACCTGGTCTCCAACGCCGTGCGTCACACCCCGTCGGGCGGACAGGTGACGGTGCGCGCGTACGGCGCGGGGGCACCGGCGGACGAGGCGGCTGCCGACGGGGAGGTCGTGGTCGAGGTCGCCGACACGGGCAGTGGCATCTCGGCCGAGAACCTGCCACATGTCTTCGACCGCTTCTGGCGCGCCGAGAAGTCGCGCAGCCGCCGCACCGGGGGCAGCGGACTGGGACTGGCGATCGTGCGGAAACTCGTGGAGGCGCACGGAGGCTCGGTGGGCGCGGTCAGCGTCGAGGGGCAGGGCTCGGTGTTCACACTCCGGCTGCCTGCGGGCCCGGCGGGCCAGGCCGGCCCCCAAGGTCCCACCGGTCCGGCGAAATCCCGGCCGCAACCGGCGGGCGACGGGGCTCCGAACGGCGCGGACCAGGCCTGATGCGATGACGACAACGTTCTGACAGCTTCTTCATAACTTCACGCCAGCCTGTCGGCATGCCTCACGCCCCGGTGCGAACCGGCACCCGGGCGCCATCGAGGCCGACCTGGAATGGAGCGATGTCCATGCCCCACCGACTGTCCCTGCGCACCGCTGTGCTCGCCGCTGTCGCGGCCGGCGCGGTGCTCGTACCGTCCGCCGCGGCCTTCGCCGACTCCGCGCCCCCGCCCAAGGCACCGGCTGCGGAGAAGTCCGCTCCGGCCCGCGTGGACCTCAGCGCCACCGCCGAGCCCAAGGCGTCGGCTGGAGAGAAGTCCGCTCCGGCCCGCGTGGACCTCAGCGCCACCCCCGAGCCCAAGGAGAACACACGGCAGCCGGTGACGCCCCGTGGCGGTGTCGCCGCGGGTGAAAGCCCGGCCCCGGCACGGGCCAAGGCAGAGCCCGTCGTCAAGCGTTCGGGGGCCACCGCTCCGCGCGGCGGCGTGGCCGCCGGCGAGCGACCGGCCGGGACCTCCGACGACCGGACCACCGCTCTTGCCGGTTCGGCCGCGGCGGCCCTGCTGGTCGCCGGAGCGGGAACGATCGTGCTGCGCCGCCGTTCCGCCGCGCAGCGCAACGGCTGACCGGCCGGCAGCAACCGCACCGAGTCGACCGACGCCGCGAACCTGTTGATCCCAAGCGCCGGTTGACGCCCCCTCGTGGCGCCGCCCGTTCCCGGGCGGCGCCACTGCCGATTCCCGCCCAGACCTGGAGCCCTCTTGTTCCGCACATCGCCCTCGCTCCGACGCGCCGCGCTGCCGCTGCTCGCCTGTCTCTTCCTCGCAGGCTGCTCCTCCGAAACCACGGACGACTCGTCCGCCGCGACACCCGGCAGCAGCACGACCGCCACGGTCGACGCTCCGGAGCAGACCGGTTCGACGGGGACCGGGAAATCCGGGGATTCCCCGGCAGCCGCCCCCGTCCGCATCAGCATCCCGTCGCTCGGGATCGACAGCGAGCTGATGCGCCTCGGCCTCAACCAGGACGGCACCGTCGAGGTCCCGCCCGCCGAGAAGGGCATGACCGCCGGCTGGTACACCGGCGGCGCCGCTCCCGGCGAGCGCGGTGCCGCGGTCATCATCGGACACAACGACACCCGCTTCGGTAAGGCCGTCTTCCACGATCTGAAGAAGATCGGCAAGGGCGCGGACATCGCCGTCCACAACGACCGCGGCGCGGAACTCCACTTCCGGGTCACCGCCACGGAGAAGGTCAGCAAGAAGGCCTTCCCGACCGAGAAGGTCTACGGCGCCACCAACTCCCGCACCCTGCGCCTCATCACCTGCGACGGCGCCTTCGACGACCGGGGCCACCCGGTGGACAACCTCATCGTGTACGCGAACCGGAGCTGAGGGCGGAGTCGAGGGCCCCGAGTCGTGCAAGGCCGTCATCCGTCGCGCAGGCGCGCGGGCCCGGGTGTCGCAGCGCCAGGGCTGCCAACGCCTCGGGGGCGCCCTTCGGGCCGCGGATGCCCGGGAAGGCGTTGATGTCGACGACGACGGGCGCCCCCTCACGGTCCAGCAGGTCGACACCGTAGACGTCCAGGCCGAAGGCCTCTCCCGTGCGCAGGGCGAGCCGGGCCCAGTCCTGCGGCAGGTCGCGGACCAGCGGCGCGGGCCGTGCGCCGTCCGGGGGTGCGCCGACCGGGGCGGGGCGCACGCCTGCGAACACCTCTCCCGCGATCACCCACACCTTGTGGTCCCAGCCGCTGTTCGCGACGAACTCCTGCAGGACGACGGGCTCGTCGGACCACTTCGCCGCGAGGTCCCGGAGCCCGTCCGGGCCGTCCACGCGGGCGACCAGGTCCGCGCGTCGGCTGTGGCGGCTCTTGACCATGAGCGGATAGCCGCTCTCCGTCGGCTCCGCTCCGTGGAGGGCCTCGGACAGCGACTCCAGGGTCCGCGTCCGGGGCATCGGCAGACCGGCGCCTTCCGCCACGGCGGCGATCCTGGTTCTGTCCTGGCACAGCTCCGTCGCGGCGGCGGAGTTCACCACCCGGGCGCCGAGGGCTTCGAGGAAACGGGCCAGCGCGAGTGCCCGGGGGGTATGGGCCTTGAGGAGGTAGACATCGGCGAGATCGTCCGGGGCCACCAGTTGCGAGGGGGATACGGTTCCGGTGTCCGGGTCCAGGAATGTCACCCGGTGCCCTGCCTCGGTCAGCGCGGAAGCGGTCGCGGCGAGCAGCGGATGATCCGGCTTGTCGGTCAGCAGACACACCCTCATATCTGTGCGCCTTCCGGCACGGCTGCCACCATGTCCGCTTCGGGACCCGGACCCGGGCCGGCGGCGGGGTGCGGACGGGGCCGGCCGTGGGGGATCTGCGGCTGCACGTGAATGCGCGGGGCAGGGGCGATCGCCCCCTTCCGGTCCGCGCCGCCGGTCCTGGCCAGCTCAAGGACGGCGCCGGCCAACCGGGATGCGGCGTCGGGGACCTGACGGAAGCTCGGGAAGTCGTTGATGTCGACGATCACGGGCCCGTCCGGGCCGAACACCACGTCGACGCCGTACAGATCGAGTCCGAAGACCTCTCCCACCTTCGCCACCGCTTCGGCCACCTCGGCGGGCAGCGGAACGGCTCGTTCGTCGACCGGTGCATCCGGGTGGAGCGGGGAGCGGCGCACGGTCGCGTGGAACTCGCCCGCGAGACAGTAGACCTTCAGGTCGGAGCCCGGGTTGGACACATAGGGCTGTGCTATGAGCTGGCCCTCGCCCGCCTGCTCCGCCTCCGCCAGCCGCCCGGGGTCCGACACGAGCCGCACCCCGCGCCCCGAGCTGCCGTCGGCGGGCTTGACCACCAGGGGGAACAGCTCGTCGGGCACGTCGGCGAACAGCGCGGCCCTCGGTGCCGAATAGGTGACCGGGACCGGCAGTCCGTGGTGTCGCGCGATGACCGAGGTGAGGACCTTGTCACGTACCGCGCGGATCGACCGCGCGTCGTTCACGGTGGTCAGGCCCACCGCCGCCGCGGCCTCCAGCAGGGCGAGCCCGGGGCCGCCGGACACGGTCTTGAGCACCCAGGCGTCATGGGTCCCCGCGCGCACCTCCTCCGAGATCCGCAGGAGTGAGCCGCCCGGTCGCACCACATCCACCTGGTGTCCCCACGACGTCAGTTGCCGGACCACATCGAGCGGCATGCCGTCATGCCGGTACAGCTCTTCGACGAGGAAGCAGAGCTTCATCCCAAAACCCCTCGGTGCCCCATGGCTGATGGGGGCACAACGGTGCCTCGCGGTGCTCCGTCGAACACCGCCAAAAGGGCAACGCTACGTCACACCCGCCCCAAGACAATCTCGGCCGTGGGTTACTGATGGTGTGTTCCTTCGTCGGACGTTCTCGTCAGAAGAAGACCCCGCACCGCAGCAGCACATTCGCGTACGGCCGTGCCTCGCCCGTCCGCACCACCAGCCTGGCGTCCGCCGAGAGTGCCTTCAGCTCGTCATGGGGTACGTGGGCGAGTCCCGGCAGGCACTCCTCCAGGAGGCGTGCGGCCCCGGGGTTGGCCTCCCGTACCTCGTACGCGGCTGTGGCGCCCTCCACCACCAGTTCGTCCAGCAGACCGTCGAGCACCTCGGCGAACGACGGGACACCGGCCCGGAAGGCCAGGTCGACGACGCGGGGGCCGGCCGGGACGGGCATCCCCGCGTCGCAGATCAGTACGCCGTCGCCGTGGCCCAGTTCGGCCAGTGCTCCGGCCAGGTGGCGGTTGAGGATTCCTGCCTTCTTCACAGCGCGGAGACTTCCTCTGCGGTCGGGAAGGACTCCTGCGCGCCCTGTCTGGTGACGGCGGCCGCGCCCACCCCGACGGCATACGCGACGGCGTCGGCGAGTTCCTCGCCCAGGCCGAGCCGCCAGGCCAGGGCGGCCGTGAAGGCGTCGCCCGCCCCGGTCGTGTCCACGGCCTCGACCTCGATGCTCGGCACGCGTACGACGTCGTCCCCGCGGCTGTCCGCGACCAGTGCTCCCGCCGCCCCCAGCGTCACCACGACGGACCGCGGGCCGAGTGCGAGCAGTGCTCGCGCCCACGCCCCGGGCGTGGTGCCCGCGGCCTCGCCCAGGATGTAGCGCGCCTCGTGCTCGTTGACCACCAAGGGGTCGCAGGCGGCCAGCACATGGCCGGGCAGGGGCGCGGGCGGGGACGGGTTCAGCACCAGCCGGGTACCCGGTGACATCGCACCGGCCACCTCGGCGACCGTGTCCAGCGGGATCTCCAGCTGTACGGAGACGACCCGGGCCGCGGCGAACAGGGGCCCCGCCGCCCGGATGTCCTCCGGGGTGAGGCGGCCGTTGGCTCCCGGCGACACCACGATGCTGTTGTCACCCGAGGGGTCCACGGTGATGAGTGCGACGCCGGTGGGGGCCCCGCCCACGAGGACGCCCGCGGTGTCGACGCCCGCCGCCCGCTGCGACTCCAGCAGCAGGCGGCCGTGCGCGTCGTCACCGACCCTGGCCAGCAGGGCCGTACGGGCTCCGAGGCGGGCTGCGGCGACCGCCTGGTTGGCTCCCTTGCCGCCCGGGTGGACGGCGAGGTCGGAGCCGAGCACGGTCTCACCGGGGGCGGGGCGCCGCTCGACACCGACGACCAGGTCGGCGTTGGCGGACCCCACGACCAGCAGGTCGTACCGGTCGTGGTCGTGTTCGCTCTCGTGCATGGTTCCTGCTTTCCGTGGTCGGGCGGCTGCTCGGGGCACTCGGCCCGGCTCGGCCGCGCCGGGTCCCGGCTCGGCCGCACCGGGCCCCGTTCGGTCGCGCTCAGGAGAAGTCGGCGACGTTGCTCTTGGTGACGACCTTGACCGGCACCTTCACCGTGCTGTCGACCTTCTTGCCCTCGGCCGCCTTCACCGCGTTCTGCACGGCTATCCTGCCCAGCTCCTTGGGCTGCTGGGCCACGGAGGCGTACAGCGTTCCCGCATCGACCGCCTTCAGGCCGTCCGGGGTTCCGTCGAAGCCGACGACGGACACCGACTTTCCGGCCTTGCTGCCGAGCGCCTTGACCGCTCCGAGCGCCATCTCGTCGTTCTCGGCGAAGACACCGGTGATCCCGGGGTGGGACTGGAGCAGGTTGGTCATGACGTCCAGGCCCTTCGTGCGGTCGAAGTCGGCCGGCTGCTTGCCCACGACCTTGATGCCCGGGTACGCCTTGAGTCCTTCGGCGAAGCCCGCGCCGCGCTCGCGACTGGCCGAGGTGCCGGCCGTCCCCTGCAGGACGACGATGCTGCCCCTGCCTCCGAGCTTCTCGGCCAGCGCCTTGGCGGCCTGCCTGCCGCCTGCGACGTTGTCGGACGCCACGAGCGTCGCGGTCTCGGCCTTGTTGACGCCTCGGTCGGCCGCGATCACCGGGATGTCCGCCTTGTTGGCGCCCTGGACGGCGGGGCCCGCCGCATCCGAGTCCACCGGATTCACGATGATCGACTTCATGCCGGAACTCGTGAAGTTCTGGAGCTGGTTGGCCTGCTGCGAGGCGTCGTTCTGGGCATCGGTGACGGTGAGATCGATACCGGCCGCCTTCGCCTCTGCCTGTGCGCCCGCCTTCATCTGGACGAAGAAGGGGTTGTTGAGCGTGGAGAGCGACATGCCCACCTTGGCGTTGCCGCCGGAGGAACCGGAGTTGAAGTAGGACACCGCGCCGGCGACGACGGCCACGCACAGCGCGGCGATACCGAACTTGACCGCTCCCGCTCCCTTGCGACCGGATCCCGGTGAGCCCGGCGCGGCGGACGAACCGCCCGGTGCGGCGGCTCCGGAACCGGCCTTGCGGCGCAGTGTGTCCAGCAGCACCGCGAGAGCGATGACGACACCGATGACGACCTGCTGCCAGAAGGCGGAGACGGAGAGGAGGTTCAGCCCGTTGCGCAGGACGGCGAGGATGAGTGCGCCGATCAGCGTTCCGGACGCCTTGCCGACACCACCGGCGAGGCTGGCACCGCCGATGACGACTGCGGCGATCGCGTCGAGTTCGTAACCCTGCGCGGCCTGCGGCTGCGCGGAGGTCAGCCGGGAGGCGAGGACGACGCCCGCGACCGCGGCGAAGAGCCCGGACAGGGCGTAGATGGCCAGCTTCTGCCGCTTGACGCGCAGACCGGAGAGCCGGGCCGCCTCCTCGTTGCCGCCGATCGCGTACATCGAACGGCCGATGTAGGTACGGGCCAGGATCAGCGCCGCGATCAGCCCCATCACGATCATCACGAGGACCGGGACGGGCAGCCACCCGCCGAGCGTGTCGCCGAGCACGGAGACCGAGTCGGGGAATTCGATCGGCTTGCCCTGGGAAATGACCAGGGACAGACCGCGCGCGATCGACAGCATCGCCAGCGTCGCGATGAACGGGGGCAGTTTGCCGTACGAGACGAGCGCCCCGTTGACGAAACCGCACGCGATACCGGTGGCGGCGGCGAGGACGAGCGCCAGCCAGACCGGCAGCCCCTGCGAGGTCGCCGTCCAGGCCAGGACGGTCGCCGAGAGCGCGGCGACCGAGCCCACGGACAGATCGATGCCCGCCGAGACGATGACGAAGGTGACACCGAACGCGAGGATCGCGGTCACGGCGGCCTGCACACCGATGTTCAGCAGGTTCTGGGTGGTCAGGAAGTCGCTGGAGAGCAGCGACATCGCCACCAGTAGGACGACCAGGGCGCTCAGCGCGCCGTTGTCGAGCAGGAGCCGGCGGACCGTGTGCCCTGCTGCGCCACTGGCGCCCGTATCGCTCTTGAGCGTGTCAGTGGCCACGGCGGCTCTCCTCGGTTGTCGCGGGTGATGCAGGGGAAGATGTTGTGGGGGGTGCGCTGACGGCGAGGGCCATCACGGCGTCCTGGCTCGCCTCGTGCGCGGCGAGTTCTCCCGCGATCCGGCCCTGGGACATGACCAGCACCCGGTCGCTCATGCCGAGGACCTCGGGCAGGTCGCTGGAGATCATCAGGACCGCGTGGCCCGACGCCGTCAATTCGTTGATGAGCTGGTAGATCTCGACCTTGGCGCCGACGTCGATGCCTCGGGTCGGTTCGTCGAGGATCAGCACCCTGGTGTCGGCGAGCAGCCACTTGCCGATGACGACCTTCTGCTGGTTGCCACCGGAGAGCGTGCGGACGTGCTGGCCGAGGCCCGCCATCCGTACGCCGAGCTGTTCGGCGATCCGGGCGGCGGCCACACGCTGCCCCTTGAGGTCCACGAGCCCGGAGCGGCTGGCCGAGCGCAGGGTGACCAGTCCGAGGTTCTCCTGCACCGAGGCATCGAGCACCAGGCCCTGCCCCTTGCGGTCCTCGGGGACGAGCCCGATTCCGGCGCCCATCGCCGCGGTGACGTCGTGCTTGGCCAGCCGCTCGCCGAGCACGTCGACGGTGCCGCCGTCGTAGGGATCGGCACCGAAGACGGCGCGGGCGACCTCGGTGCGTCCGGCGCCGACGAGACCGGCCAGACCGACCACCTCTCCGGCCCGCACCTCGAAGCTGATGTCGTGGAACACACCGTTGCGGGTCAGGCCGCGCACGGCCAGCAACGGGCTCCCGGCCTCGGGGCGTTCGCGAGGGTACTGCTGCTCGATGCTGCGTCCCACCATCAGCTGTACGAGCTCCGCCTCGGGCGTCGAGGCGGGCACCTGGTCGATGCTCCGGCCGTCGCGCAGCACGGTGACCCGGTCGCCGAGTGCCGCGATCTCTTCGAGGTGATGGGTGATGAAGACGACGCCGACCCCGTCCGCACGCAGCTGCCGCACGATCCGGAAGAGCTTGTCGACCTCCTCCGAGGTGAGGACCGCGGTCGGCTCGTCCATGATCAGGACGCGTGCGTCCAGGCTGAGCGCCTTGGCGATCTCCACCATCTGCAGGCGGGCGATGCCCAGTTCGCGGATCCTGGCCTTCGGCGACACATGCAGACCGACGCGGCGCAACAGCACCTCGGCGTCCGCCTCCATGCGGCGCCGGTCGATCATCCCGAAGCGGCGCGGCTGCCTGCCGAGGAAGATGTTCTCGGCGACGGTGAGATCGGGGACCAGGTTGAACTCCTGGTAGATCGTGGCGATTCCGAGGCGTTCGGCGTCCTGTGCCCCGTGGATGCGGACCTCGCGCCCCTGGGCGAAGATCCGGCCGCTGTCAGGGCGGTAGGCGCCGGAGAGCATCTTGATCAGTGTGCTCTTGCCGGCTCCGTTCTCGCCGAGCAGGACATGCACCTCGCCGCTGCGCAGGTCGAAGTCCACGCTGTCCAGCGCGACCACGCCGGGGAAGGTCTTGCGTACGCCTTCGATGCGCAGCAACTCGTCGGGACTGCTCACAAGTTGCTCCTCTGGTCCGAAGTGGGCTCGCCGCACGAACGGCGTACGACGAGGCGGGCGGGAAGGGTGACGGACTGCGGGGACCGGCCCTCGACGATGTCGACCAGCGCGCGAACGGCGGCGCGGCCGAGCTCGCCGGTCGGCTGGGCGATCGCCGTGATCGGCGGGTCGGTGTGCACGAACCACGGGATGTCGTCGAAGGCGGCGAGCCCGATGTCCTGCGGGACACGCAGGCCGGCCGCACGGATGGCGTCCAGTGCGCCGAGCGCCATCAGGTTGTCGGCGGCGAAGACGACCTCGGGCGGTTCGGGGAGCGCCAGGAAGCGCTCGGTGACGCGCCGGCCGCTGTCCGCCTGGAAGTCGCCCTGGCCGATGTAGACGTCGGGCAGGGCGAGTTCGTGGGCGCGCAGTGCTTCACGGAAGGCCTCGACGCGCTCGTCGCCCGTGGTGGTGGCCGCGGGGCCGGCGATGATCGCGAGCCTGCGGCGGCCCAGTGCGTGCAGATGGGCGACCAGGTCCCGGATCGCAAGGCGGCCGTCGGCGCGTACGACGGGGACATCGACACCGGGCATCCAGCGGTCCACGAAGACCATCGGGGTGCCGGCACGCGCCACGTCCGACATCAGCGGGGAATCGCCGTCCGCGGGAGAGACGAGCAGCCCGTCGATCCTGCGGTCGAGGAGCGTGCGGACGTGGTGGTCCTGCAGCTCCGGCCGCTCGTCGGCGTTGCCGATGATGACGCTGTAGCCGAGGGCTCGGGCCTCCTCCTCGACGAAGCGGGCCAGTTCGGTGAAGTACGGATTGAGCACATCACTGATGACCAGGCCGAGGGTGCGCGTCTGATCGGTGCGCAGCGAACGGGCAACGGCGTTGGGCCGGTAGCCGAGGGCGTCGACGGCGGCGAGGACCCGCGTCCGCGCGTCCGGGCTGACGGAGGGATGACTGTTGAGAACACGGGAGACCGTGGCGACAGAGACTCCCGCCTGGGCCGCGACGTCCTTGATGCTCGTCATGTCCGGACCACCTCCTTGTGGTTTCCGTGAGCCTCGAAACCAGCGGTCCAGAGCCGTGGAATCGATTACAGCGATGATTGGAATCGATTACATGGCCGAAAACAAGACCTCACAGGGCACCAGGGACGGGATCGTGACGAAGGACACAGAGGGAGCCGGGGCACGGTCCGGGGCGGCACACCGGCGCCGGGCGGGGCGGCTCGGGGTAGCGGCACCGGCCCGCCCCGGACGCGCCGACACGGAGCGCATCCGCGCAATACCCGTACCGGGCACCGGTGAGGGGCTGGAGCAGGAGCGGCCAGGGCGCCACGGGCGGCGCCTGCTGGGCCACCACTCCGAAGGACAGTGGCGTCACCGTACTGAGCAAGTGGCCGATCCTCCGCGAGGAGCAGTACATCCACAAGGACTCCTGCGACAGCCACCGGTGGCCCAACAAGGGCTTTGACCATGCCGAGTTGAACGTGGGCCCCTTTGATGGGGACGGACGCGCAGGTGACCGAGCGGGGTTGCGGGGCGGGGGTGAGGCGGCGCAGATGCGCACCGGCACCGGCACCGGCACCCCGACGGCCCCTCCTCCACGAGCTCCCCGATCGGCGGCACCCCCACTGCCCCGGCAGCACCGGGACACCCCTCATTGATTACTAGCCCGTAACCTCTGAAGTACCTCAGATTCACTCCTCAGCGATGTGGGGCACTGACAGAATCGCAGGAATCCCGGATGATGTGTCGTCGAGCCGCGCCACGGTGACGGCTCTCTGGCCGGTCATGGCCGGCACCGCCCACCCTCCCCTCACAAAGGCGAATCTCCTTCATGAGTGACCGCACCACTGCGGCCGATACGCTCGCCGCCGCCCCACCGGCGACGAGCTCCCCCCACCGGGACGCCGGCGACGCCGGTTACAGCAAGGACCTCAAGTCCCGTCATATCAACATGATCGCCATCGGCGGCGCGATCGGCACCGGCCTGTTCCTGGGCGCGGGCGGGCGACTGGCCGGTGCGGGCCCCTCCCTCGCCATTGCCTACGCGGTCTGCGGGGTCTTCGCCTTCTTCGTCGTCCGCGCGCTCGGCGAGCTGGTCCTCTACCGGCCCTCCTCCGGCGCCTTCGTCTCGTACGCCCGGGAGTTCATGGGCGAGAAGGGCGCCTTCGCGGCCGGGTGGCTGTACTTCCTGAACTGGTCGACCACCGCCGTCGCCGACATCACCGCGGCCGCCACCTACGCCCACTTCTGGGCGATGTTCAGCGACATCCCGCAGTGGATCCTCGCGCTGATCGCCCTTGCCGTCGTCCTCACCGCCAACCTCATCTCGGTGAAGTACTTCGGTGAGATGGAGTTCTGGTTCGCGATCATCAAGGTCTCCGCCCTGGTGGCCTTCATGCTCATCGGCATCTTCCTGGTGGTCACCCAGCACCCGGTGGACGGTCACACGCCGGGCATCTCCACCATCTCCGACAGCGGCGGCATCTTCCCCACCGGCATGATCCCGTTGCTGATGGTGATCCAGGGCGTCGTGTTCGCGTACGCCTCCGTCGAGCTGTGCGGCGTCGCTGCGGGTGAGACGCAGAACCCCGAGAAGATCATGCCCAAGGCGATCAACTCGATCATGTGGCGTGTCGGTCTCTTCTACGTCGGTTCGGTGGTGCTGCTGGCCCTCCTGCTGCCGTACACCTCGTACTCGGCGGACCAGAGCCCCTTCGTCACCGTCATGGACAAGCTCGGTATCCCGGGTGCGGCCGGTGTGATGAACCTGGTCGTGCTGACCGCGGCGCTCTCCAGCCTGAACTCCGGTCTGTACTCCACCGGGCGCATCCTGCGCTCCATGGCGCTGGCGGGCTCCGCGCCCAAGTTCACCGGCCGGATGAACAAGGGCCAGGTGCCCTACGGCGGCATCCTGCTGACCGCCGGTTTCGGTGTACTCGGCGTCGTGCTCAATTACGTCATGCCGGGCCAGGCGTTCGAGATCGTCCTCAACTTCGCGTCGATCGGCATCCTCGGCACCTGGGGCATGATCATGCTCTGCTCGCTGCTGTTCTGGCACCGCTCGCAGGACGGCAGGGTCACCCGCCCCTCGTACCGGCTGCCCTGGGCCCCGTACACGCAGATCGTCACGCTGGCGTTCCTCGCCGGTGTCGTGTTCCTGATGTGGTGGGGCGGCGGAGTGGGCCGTACGACCGTGCTGTGCCTGCCGCTGATCGCGGCGGCGCTGGTCGGCGGCTGGTTCGTGGTCCGTGGACGGGTGAATGACCTTGCGCGGGCGCGCCAGGATGCTTGATCTCCGTCAGTAAAAGGCGCCGGTTTCGGCCCCGGTGGAAGCGCGAACACGCCCCCACGGGGGCCTTACGCAAAAGACCTCGGACGAACCAGGGTCTTTCGCTGGTGTGCGAGGGGGATTTGATCAACGACGATACGGTGGTTGAGCAAGGGGAGCTCCGACTGCCGGACTCGGACCGCAGAGGCGGAAGGACAGCGCCGAAACCGAAGGGCCGTCGCCCCCGACAACCCAATCCTCGGCCGCCACCACCCCATGGACCGGGCCCCAGGCGGCCCCAGGCGCCGCGCTGCCCTCACCATGCTCCAGGAACACGCCCTCGCGCCCCGCCCGCTGGGGCCAGGCCGCGCAGCTGCCGCAGGACCGGTGACCGGCCGGCCTGCTCCCGCAGGACGGCATCGCCCGGGGGCGCGACCGGGAGCTGCGGCTCGGAGTGGGCGGCACCCTGGAGGAAGAGAAGGTGTGCAGGCGGGAGAGGAGGAGTGATGCGGACCAGCGACGAGATCTATCACCGGGTCCGCTGGGACCCGCGGTTCGACCCGGCCCGGTTCGTGCTGGGGATCAGCCAGCGAGGGGACGCCCTCAAACGCATCCCGCTGCCTTCCTTCGTGCCCGGGGGCGACATTCCGTGGCACCGGGTGGTGTTCATCGAGGCGGACGGCGAGGTGGTCTGGGACCGGTCCACGGGTGTGGACCGCATCGACGCGTCGGGCGCCGGCCGGATGCGGGACCGGCAAGCGGACCTGAGCTCCGGCAAGGGCGAGGCGGACGGCGTCCTCGACGTGCCCCCGTCGGCCCGCACGGCGGTGGCCTGGATTCCGCCTGCGGAGCTGTGGCCGCCGATCCAGGACATCCGCCGCGATTACGATCCGCAGATCCACCGCTGGCCGCCGCACATCAATGTGCTCTTCGGCTTCGTACCGGAGTCCGACTTCGAGCGAGCGGCCGCGCTGCTCGCCGCGGCGACGGCCGAGACGCCGGTCTTCACCGCCCGGCTGGACGGGGTGCGCACCTTCCGGCACAGGGCGTACTTCACCGTGTGGCTCGACCCGACGGCAGCCGGCAAGGCGCCGTGGGCGGACCTATACCGCGTACTGCAGCAGCGGTTCCCGCGCTGCTGTGGGCCCGCCAAGAACTTCACCCCGCATCTGTCCCTGGGCCGGACCCGGAATCCGCGGGAAGTAACCGCCGACTGCGCCATCCGGCTCGACACCATGACGGCGACAGTCTGGGAACTCGTTCTGCTCTCACGCAGGGGCGACGGGCCGATGCGGCCACGCGCCACGGTCGCCCTGCGCACGGGCGAGATCCGCCGGCTGCCCGCGCCCGGCACCGAAGCACCGGGCCCAAAGGACGCTGCCTGGCTCTCCGAGATCGCCGACAGGTGAGGCACATGGCCAGGTGAGGCAAAGCGCCGCCCGGGATTCAGGTCGCATGGGCGGGGTGTTCTGACGCCTGCCGAAGATGTGTCAGCGCCTGCCCCTCCCAGCAACCAACGGTGGCTCGCCCGGCAGGTCACCGGCGCCTCTTGCCTCCTTTGCGAGCAGCCCTGCCCTTGTTCATGTTCTTGCCGTGCGATCGCTGTTGGACGACACGGTCGATGCGTGCGCTCGACTTGCGCAGCGCTTGCTCGGTGACGGCCGGCTGCAGGGCCGACGGGCCCTCTACGCAACGAGATGTGGTCCCAGTGCAAGCACTGGGGCCACATCTCATGAACGGACGAGGGACGATCTCGTGAACGTTCGTGCTGTG
>NZ_BMTF01000001.1:60332-117837 GCF_014649535.1 Streptomyces gelaticus | reverse complement strand
GGGGGACTTGAACCCCCACGCCCGATAAAGGGCACTAGCACCTCAAGCTAGCGCGTCTGCCATTCCGCCACCCGGACTAGGTGATCGGCCCCGGTCTCCCGCGGCGACAGACAAAACAATACCAGGGGTTTGGGGTGCCTCTCACCTGCATATTCGGTGGTCAGGGTGGGGTGGCGTACACATCCGGAGGGTGGACCGGGGGCGTTACGCACAGTCCGTTGTCGGACCGGTACGCGTAGTGCGCCGGAATGGCCGCCGCACGCTCCTGGTGCGGGTTCCGCATGTACGGGCGTCGAGCATCCGGTCGATGTCGTCGACGTACCGGCGCACGCCGTCGATGGCGCGGTCGACGTCGGCCCGGGCGAGGTGCCGGGGTTTGCCGATCTCCCGGACGAGTCCGTCCCGGCGGATTCCCGGCCGGCCCCGGGGTTGGTCGCGCAGTTCGGGGTGCCGGTCAGGCACCGTACACTCCTGGGGACTGCCGTGGAGCGTACGGTGCCTGACCGGCACCGGGCGGGCGTTTGCGCTGTTCCCCGGGCTTCAGGAATTCGGGGTGAGGCGCGGACCGCACCTCCGGTGCCGCCGGTGGTCCTACTTGCGCAGCGCCGCCAAGTTGTCGTAGCCGATCCGCGCATGGTTCAGGGACTGCGCGGGGACGGTCGAGCTCGGCGCGTTGTCCTGCTCGACCATCGGGTTGTGGTAGTTCTTCGCCCCGACGCGGCGGAAGAACGTCCGGTAGTCGATGACCCCGGTACCGAAGGGGACCATGTCGTAGCCATTGCCGCTGGTTGTGTTGACGATGCCGTCCTTGGCGTGGAACAGCGGGTATCGCTTGGTGTTGCAGCGGACCAGTGCCGCCGGGTCGAAGATGTTCTCCTGCTGCGATCCGTCGTGCGCGGTGTAGGTGTGGAACTTGTACTGGGCTACGTGCGCCCAGAAGATGTCCATCTCCAGCCATACGGACTTCGGGTCGGTGACCTGAAGGAAGTACTCGAGCTTGCGGATGCCGGAGCTGCGGGTGGGGCGACCGTGTGCGTCCAGCGGACCGCCGTCGAGCAGGAAGCCATAGGCCGCGTCGTGATTGTGGGTGTACAGCTTGATGCCCGCGCCCTGAGCGATCCGTCCCAGCGTGTTCCACTTGTCGGCCGCCACGTCCCAGTCGGCACGGTAGGCGCTGCCGGTGGGGTCGCCACCGGTGCCCATGTGTTCCATGCCGAGGATGTTCGCCATTTCGAGGTGGCGCTTGAACTGGTCCAGGTCGCTCTGGTCCAGCGGCCAGGATGACGGGATGAAGCCGTGGTTTCCCTGGGCGCGCAGACCGTAGTCGTCCAGCCACGAGCGCAGCAGCTTCGCGCCTTCCACCGATTCGAGGTTGCTTCCGCCGGGTGCGTTGGCGTGCTGGCCGTACCCGGCGAACTCGACCTGCTGGTAGCCGTAGCGGGCCAGCTCCCTGAAGACCTCACGGAAGCCCGAGGGAAGGTCGGTGCTGAGTGGATCCCGGCCCGTGGCGTCGCGCACGGTGTACAGGATGATTCCTCGTCGCTCCGCCGGGACCAGAGCCTGGCCGACGCCCCGCTCCCTGCCGGAGGCGGTCCGGGCGAGGGCCGGCGAAGCGCCGAAGGCGGGCGCGGCGACCGCCGCTGCCGCAGCAGCCGTGCAGGTGCTCAGAAAACGGCGGCGGCTGACGCCGAGGCTGCGGCGCAGGTCGCCGTCCGTTCCGGGTTCGTCGTTGTAGGCGATCACGGTCTCTCTCTTTCTCGAAGATGCTCGAAACGCTGTGCACGAACCGATCTCATGCGAGGCCGGCAAGCGTGAGGAGCAGGGACTTCACTTCGGTGGCCCGGACGGGGCCGGTGAACGCGTGGGGGGTGGAGCACAGGATGAGCGGGCCTTCTTCGTCGCTCTGCGGAAGGCGGCCGTGGCTGCCGCGAACAGGTGACGGGTCCAGGGGGACGACAGCCATGCGGTAGCGCATGCCCAGCTTCTTGCGGGCGACGGCCGCGGCCGCCTTGACCCGGACGTACGGGTCCTGGGGGTCCAGGAAGAGTTCGACGGGGTCGTAGCCGGGTTTGCGGTGGATCTCGACGAGCTGCGCGAAGTCGGGCGCACGGGCGTCGTCGAGCCAGTAGTAGTACGTGAACCAGGCATCCGGATCCGCGACGGCGACCAGTTCGCCCGAGCGCGGATGGTCGAGGCCGTGTGCCTTCTTGCCCTCGTCGTCGAGGAGTTGCTCGATGCCCTTGAGGCCCTGGAGGACCTCGCGGGTCGCTTCGAGGTCCTCGGGGCGGCGTACGTAGATGTGGGCGAGCTGGTGGTCGGCGACGGCGAAGGCGCGGGAGGCCATCGGGTCGAGGTATTCCATGCCGTCCTGGGTGTGGACTTCCAGGAGGCCGGCCCGGCGCAGTGCCCGGTTGATGTCCACGGGCCGGTCGACCCGGGTGATGCCGTATTCGGAGAGGGCGACGACAGTGCGGCCCTCGCGGCGGGCGTCGTCCAGGAGGGGGGCCATGGCGCGGTCGAGTTCGGCCGCGGCCCGGTGGGAGCGCGGGTCGTCGGGGCCGTAGCGCTGGAGGTCGTAGTCGAGGTGAGGGAGGTAGCACAGGGCCAGGTCGGGTTTGCGGGTGTCGAGGATGTGCCGCGCCGCGTCGATGATCCACTGCGAGGAGACCAGGTCCGCTCCGGGGCCCCAGAAGTGGAAGAGGGGGAAGGTGCCGAATTTCTCGGTGAGTTCGTCGTGCAGGGAGGGCGGCCGGGTGTAGCAGTCGGGTTCCTTGCGCCCGTCGGCGTAGTAGACGGGGCGCGGGGTGACGGTGATGTCGGTGTCGGCGCCCATCGCGTACCACCAGCAGATGTTGGCGACGGTGTAGCCGGGGTGGGCGCGGCGGGCGGCGTCCCAGAGTTTGTCGCCCGCGACCAGTCCGTTGTGCTGGCGCCAGAGCAGGACGTCGCCGAGTTCGCGGAAGTACCAGCCGTTGGCGACGATGCCGTGTTCGGCGGGGGTGGTGCCGGTGAGGAAGGTGGACTGGGCGGCGCA
Source organism: Streptomyces gelaticus (assembly GCF_014649535.1). Lineage (GTDB taxonomy): Bacteria > Actinomycetota > Actinomycetes > Streptomycetales > Streptomycetaceae > Streptomyces > Streptomyces gelaticus. The sequence goes on along the minus strand of NZ_BMTF01000001.1, from coordinate 114,803 downwards.
GGTGACGGCGGGGAGGACGGTGCCGAGGGGGGCATGGGTGCCTGACTGTCCCAGGGACTTCAGGTGCGGCATGTGGTCGAGGAGCCGCGGGGTGAGGCCGACGACGTCGACGACGAGGAGAGGGGTGGGTGTGACGGTCCCGGTGGGCTGCTCGGCTGTGGTCACGGGAGCTCCTTGAGGCCGAGGTCGACCAGGAGGTCGCGGGCGAGGGTGAGTTCGGCGGCGATGCCGTCGGCGAGCTGGGTGCGGGTACGGGGGCGCTGCGCGACCGGGAGCGCCTGCCAGGTGTACGTCTCGACCTCCAGGTGTCTGGTGAGGGGCCGTGCGCCGCCCACCAGGCGGGTCAGTGTGGATCGGAGCACGGGAAGGGTGGAGGTGAGCGGTAATGCGGGTGGTGCGTGCAGGGGGACGTGGAAGTGGGAGCGCCAGGGGGCGCCGTCCGGCAGGGCCCGGCCGGTGACGGCCTCGCCGAGGTCGTCGGTGCCGCGCAGCCCGGCGGCGGTGCTGGTGCGGGTCTGGTGCAGGAAGCGGGGCTCGGCGAAGGCGGCGAGTGCGGCGCGCACCTCGGGGAGGTGGGGGTGTTCGGCGTGCAGGGCGGCGGAGAGCTGTGCCTTGGCGACCGGGATGCCCGCTGCGCCGAGCGCGTCTACGGCGGTGTCGGGGTCCTCGAAGGAGGTGGCCAGGTGGCAGGTGTCGATGCAGATGCCGATGCGTGGGTGTCCGACGGAGGTGAGGGGCGCGATGGCGTCGGCGGTGGTCTCGACCGTGCAGCCCGGCTCGGGTTCGAGGCCGATGCGGATGGACTTGCCGGTGAGCTCGGCGAGTGCGTCGAGACGTTCACCGAGGGCGGTGAGTGCGGTATGTGCCGTGCGGGCCGCCTCGGGGTCCGAGTCGAAGGGGGTGCGCCAGGCGATCGGGAGGGTGGAGATGGTGCCTTCGGTGGCGTCGTCGGGGAGCAGGCCGGCCAGGAGCCGGGCGAGGTCGGTGGTGTGGGCGAGCCGCTCCGGGTCCGTCCAGTCCGGCCTGTACACCCGGTACTTGACCTCGTCGGCGCCGAATCCCTCGTACGGGAAGCCGTTCAGGGTGACGACCTCCAGGCCGCGGCGGTCCAGTTCGGCGCGCAGGGACCGCAGCTCGGCCGGGTCGTTGATCAGGGTGCGGGCCGCGTCCCTGGCGAGCCAGAGGCCGATGCCGAGCCGGTCGCGGCCGAGGCGTTTGCGGACCGGTTCGCAGTGGTCGCGCAGTTGGGCGCGGACGCCGTCGAGTGTTTCGGCGGGGTGGACGTTGGTGCAGTACGAGAGGTGGACGGTGGAGCCGTCGGGGTGGCGGAAGCGCATCGCCTCACTCCCCGCCGCGCAGGATGGAGTTGCCTTCGTGGAGGGGTTCCGGCGCGGCGACGCCGAGCTGGAGCCGGCCGCTCTGTCCGTAGAAGGCGACAGGGTTGCGCCAGAGCACCTGGTCGACATCGTCCTCGCCGAACCCGGCGGCGAGCATCGCGTCGCCCACCTTGCGGGTCTTGAGCGGATCGCTTCTGCCCCAGTCGGCGGCCGAGTTGACCAGGATCTTCTCGGTGCCGTGGATCCTGAGGACCGCGATCATGCGGTCCTCGTCCATCTTGGTGTCGGGGTAGATGGAGAAGCCTGCCCAGCAGCCGCTGTCCAGGGCGTCCTTCACGGTCGTCTCGTTGAGGTGGTCGAGCAGGACCCGCTCCGGGGAGAGGTGGGATTCGCGGATGACGTCGAGGGTGCGGTGCAGCCCGGCGAGCTTGTCCCGGTGCGGGGTGTGCACCAGGGCGGGCAGTTCGTGGTCGGCGGCGAGCTGGAGCTGGGCGGCCAGGGCGGTGTCCTCGGCCGGGGTCATGGAGTCGTAGCCGATCTCGCCGACGGCGACGACGGAGTCCTTGACGAGATAGCGGGGCAGGGCGTCCAGCACGGGGACGCAGCGCGGATCGTTCGCCTCCTTGGGGTTGAGGGCGAGCGTGCACTGGTGGGCGATGCCGTACTGGGCGGCGCGGAAGGGTTCCCAGCCGAGCAGGGCGTCGAAGTAGTCGAAGAAGCTGGCGGGCGAGGTGCGGGGCTGGCCGAGCCAGAAGGAGGGTTCGACGAGAGCGCGGACCCCCGCGTCGTACATGGCCTGGTAGTCGTCCGTGGTGCGGGAGGTCATGTGGATGTGCGGGTCGAAGATGCGCATCAGGACTCCTCCGTGGGGGCGGCGGCACCGGGGGTGGTGAGTTCGAGGACGCGAGTGAGATCAGTGGGGACACTGCGGCCCGCTGCGATGCGTTCGGCGGCGAAGTCGCCGAGCATGCGGGCGAGTTCGGCGTCACCGCGGGCGCGTCGGGCCAGTTGGTCGACGGCATCGACGGGGACCCCGGTGAAGAGGCACTTGAGAATGGCGTGGCGCCAGTTGTGCGGATCGAGATGAGCGGCGGCGTACGGTCCGACGGCTGCGGCGACGAGCCGGGTGTCATTGGTGCGCAGGGCGTCCTCGACGAGCGGAAGGGCGGTGGGGCCGAGGTCCAGCCGGTGCAGGGTGAGCAGGACGGCGCGCCGTTCGGCGGCGGTGCCCTGTTCGTAGAGCCTGGTCAGGGCGGGCAGCGTGACCCGGGCTTCGATGAGCAGCAGGGCACGGACGGAGTCGGCGTGTTCGAGTCCGCAGTGCCGGCCCGCGGCGGCGTACCGCAGTTCCCACGACGGGGCGGCATACGGTCCGCCGGACTCTTCGGTGTCCTGGTGGGCGGCGGAGTGCTCTGCTTCGGCGAGGGCCTCGTCGAGCCAGGCGCGCGCGGCTCCGCCGAGCTGTGCGTCGAGTTCCTTGCGGGTCAGCAGCGGGGGGTTCGTCGGGGACATCGGCATGGCGTCGCTCCCTTCGGCGGTTCAGCGGCTCGACGGGCTGTGGCTCGACGGATCTCGCATCGGCGGATCCTGGTTCGACGGACTGTGTGCGCGGAGGAATTCGAGGGAGGTGCGGGCGAGTTCGGGACCGGCGTGGGAGTGGCGGGGCAGTTCGACGACGGTGAGGCCGCGGTAGCCGGTGTCCGAGAGGGTGTCGAGCGCTTCGAGTACGGGCGGGAAGTCGATCTCGCCCTCACCGAACGGGAGGTGTTCATGGACTCCGCGGCGCATGTCCTCGATCTGGACGTGGCGCAGCCAGGGCGCGGCCTCACGGACGCAGTCGACGGGCATGGCGGGTTCCAGGCACTGGCAGTGGCCGATGTCGAGGGTCAGGCCGAGCGGCGGCGGGTCTCCGGAGAGGACGCGCAGATGGTGGAAGTCGGCGAGCGTGGCGAGGAGGTGTCCGGGCTCGGGTTCGATGGCGAGCGGGATGCCGGAGCGGTCGGCGGCGTCCAGGACCGGGGCGAGCGAGTCGGTGAGCCGCTGCCAGGCGGTGTCGGGCGTGGTGTCCGGTGGGGTGATGCCGCTGAAGCAGTGCACGGCGTGGGCGCCGAGGTCGGCGGCGACGCGGACGGCCCGGACGAGCAGCCGGGTGCGGGCGGCGCGGGCTTCCGGGTCCGGGTCGAGGAGGGACGGGCCGTGCTTGCGGCGTGGGTCGAGGACGTAGCGGGCGCCGGTCTCGACGGTGACGCCGAGCCCCAGCTCCTGGAGCCTGGACGCCACGTGGCGGGTGCGGGCGGCGAGGTCCGGGGCGAGGGGGTCGAGGTGCATGTGGTCGAGGGTCAGGCCGACCCCGTCGTAGCCGAGGTCGGCGAGGAGTCCGAGGGCGTCGTCCAGGCGGAGGTCGGTGAGCCCGTTGGTGCCGTAGCCGAGGCGGATAGTCATGTCGGGCTCACCTTCCGGGCGAGGGTGCGGGCGATCGGTACGAGTCCCATGACGGCGAGCGCCGTACCGACCGCTCCCGTGCGGGCGGCAAGGGCGGCCTGGAGCGGGATCATCGCCCGGATACCGCCGCCGACGGCGCGCTGGGTGAGTAGCGGCGAGGGGTTGAGCGCGGCGTGCAGCAGCGGTACTGCGGCGGTCCGGACGTAGGAGGCGGTGAGCGCGGTGCGCACGAGGCCGGGGGCGGTGACGGTGAAGGGCACCGGCGAGCGGTACGCCGGACGGGGCAGGGGCAGGGGCGACTCGTCCTGCCCGCCGGGTGCGGGGTGCTGGGCCGGCTCCCGGTCTTCGCGCCGGCCTTGCCGGATGCGCAGGGCCGCCGCGCCCAGTGCTGCCACGGCCGCGAGTGCGGTGAGAGGTGCGGTGGTCGATCCGCCATGTGCCTCGTGCCGGGAGACGGCGGTGACGGCGTAGGTGTGCGCACCCAGCAGTCCGGCGGCCGGGAGGGCTGCGAGAACGGAGCCGCCCGCAGCCGGATCCGGCGTCGGCCCGGGCCCCGTCGTCCGCCCGGTCGCTCCGGTGGCGGTGGTCCCGAGCAGCAGATCCAGTCCGCGTGCGGCGGCCATCGCCGCGGGCCCGGCCGGGGTGTGCTTCAACCGGAGGTCGTACGCCCACACGGTCGCCGCCAGCCCGGCGGCCACCGCGAGGGCCGGGCGGCCGGCCCGCGCGGCGAGGCCCAGCCCCGCGGCCGTCAGCGCGCCTGCCGCCGCGAGGGCCGCAGCAGGTGCGATCCGGCCCGAGGGGATCGGCCGGTGCGGCCTGTCGATGGCGTCCTCCTCGCGGTCGGCCCAGTCGTTGAGCGCCATGCCCGCCTCGTACAGGCAGAGCGAGGCCCCGACGGCGAGCGCGGTGCCGCGGTCGGGACGCCGGCCGCTCGCCGCCGCCCCGGCGAGCGCGTCGCCGGGGACGGTGAAGAGCGCGGAGACCCGTAGCAGCTCCGCCCAGGCGCGTACCGTCACCGTTCCCCCCGCAGCGTCCCGGCGAAGGCGAGCAGCGCCTGGTACTGCTCGAAGAGCGCTGCCGGACCGCCGTCCGGATCCTTGAAGTAGAAGCCGAGCTGGGGCAGGGGGCCGCTCATGCCCAGTTCGTGGGCGCGGGCCACCAGCCTGGCGAGGTCCAGGACCAGTGGCGCCGCCAGTGCCGAGTCGCAGCCCTGCCAGGTGGTCTGGAGCACCATCCGCGCGCCGAGGAACCCGTCGAACGCGATGTGGTCCCAGGCGGTCTTCCAGTCGCCGAGGGCCGGTACGTCGTCGATGTGCACCTCGCCCTCGGGGGCGGTGCCCAGGGTGTCGGCGAGAACGCGTTCCTTGCCGGCGTTCTTGGCGGCCGCCGCGCCGGGGTCGGCCAGCGCCGCTCCGTCCCCGCCGCCCAGCAGGTTGGTGCCCGACCAGGCCCGTACGGGCAGGGCGCGTTGCACGAACATCGGGGCGAGTACGGAGCGGAGCAGTGTCTGGCCGGTCTTGCCGTCGCGGCCCGCGTGAGGAAGTCCGCAGGCCGCGACGGCGTCCTGGAGGGCGGGGGTGCGCAGCCCGGTGGAGGGGGTGAAGTTGATGTAGGGGCAGCCGGCCCGCAGTGCCGCCGCCGCGTAGAGCGAGCTGGCGGGCAGCCGCTGTTCGCCGGGGGCCGGGACGGGCTCCGTGGACGCCACGTTGACGACGACCGTCCTGGCCAGGTCGTTGCGGCGCCCGAAGTCGGTGAGGTCGGCCGCGAACGCGGTGATGAGCTCCTCGTCGCTGCGAGTGTCGCCGGGCAGGGGCCCGCCGGGCCGTATCCCGGCGTCCGCGGCGGCGAGTTCGGAGCGCACCGCCGAGGGCAGGCCCTGCGGCAGCACTCCGCCGTCCGCCAGTGTCTCGGCCCGTTTCGGCAGCGGGCAGCCGGCCGTGTCGTGTCCGCCGAAGACGAGTGAGGTGAGCGCGGGCAGCCCGCTGCCGGTGAAGGGCGGGGTCTCGGTGACCATGCCTGCCGCCCGGTGGAGCCCTGCCGCGACCGCCGCGCACCCCGCGGTGGCGGTGGTGGCGACGGAGCCGCGTGCTCCGATGAACCAGACTCCGGTACGTACGGCGGGTGCTGACACGGGCTGCCTCCCTGGCTGGGGGTGCTGGTTGGGCAGAGCGGGTGGCGCTGTACGACGGAGGTACGGGATCGGGCGGAAGCGAAAACGGGACCGGATCGGGACCGGGTGCGGGACCGGGTTCGGGACCGCAATCGCAATCGGGACCGGAATCGGGCGGGGACGGCGGGCAGGGGCGGTGTGCTCTCTCCCCCGCCCGCCGTCGCCGCGGTGTGCGTCCTAGGCCGAGGGCAGTTCCTTCAGCTGGATGTTGCGGAACGACACATGGTCGTCGGCACCGTGGTTCTGGATGCCGATGTAGCCGCTCTTCAGGCTCCGTACCGGATCGGTGTTGGTGAAGTCGTTGATCTTCACCCCGTTGAGGAAGACCTGGAGGCGTTCGCCCTGGACCTTGAGCTCGTAGCTGTTCCACTGGCCGGGCGGACGCAGGACCTGGTCACGGGCCTTGATGTCCGCCGCCTTGAAGGTGTAGACGGAGCCCGTGGTGCGGTCCGGCGCGTCGGTGGCGTCGATCTGGACCTCGTAGCCGTTGTTCACCGCGGACCAGGGGTCGTCGGACTCCGGGAAGCCGACGAAGACACCGGAGTTGTCGTCGCCCTGCATCTTCCAGTCGAGCTTGAGGGAGTACGAGCCGAGCTCCTTGGCCTGGTAGGTGAGCAGGCCCATGCCGCCCTGGGAGCGGAGTTCACCGTCGACGACGTCGAACTTCCCGGGACCTGCCTGCTTCCAGCCTTCGAGCGTCTTGCCGTTGAAGATCGACCGGTAGCCGGTGTCGGGCCTGCAGTCCGCCTTCACCTGTCCGGCCGCGTACCGCATGCCGCCCAGGAGCAGCCGACGGAAGGCCGGTTCGGCGTACGACTCCTTGGTGTGGCCGAGGCCGGTGTAGAAGGAGCGGCCGCCCTGGTAGGTCTGGCACCAGGTGATGGGGTGGTCGCCCTTCATGGAGCCGCCGGTGTAGGTCGTCTCGTCGAGTGTCGCGAGGATCTTGGCCTGGCCTCGCGGATTCGTGCGGTAGTTGTACCACTCGTCGGTGCGGTTCCATTCGTCGTCGAGGTGTGCGGTGGCCGGGTGCTCGTGATCCTCGACACGGACGGTGGCGGGCTGGATGGCGGGGTGCGAGGAGAAGTAGGCCCCGACGAGCCCGCCGTAGAACGCCCAGTCGTACTCGGTGTCCGCCGCCGCGTGGACGCCCATGTAACCGCCGCCGGTGGCCACGTAGTTCTCGAAGGCCTTCTGCTGGTCGGAGTTGAGTACGTCACCGGTCGTCGAGAGGAACACGACGGCGTCGTAGCGGGCCAGGTTGCTGGTGGTGAACTGGCCTGCCGCCTCGGTGGCGTCGACGGTGATGTTGCTGTCCTTGCCGAGTTCCTTGAGGGCGGCGATGCCGTCCGCAATCGCGTCGTGGCGGAAGCCGGCCGTCTTCGAGAAGACCAGGACCCGCTTGGCGGTCTTGTCGGGGGCGCTGTTGGAGAGCTCGAAGTCGTCGATGTCGAAGAGGGCTCCGGCACCTCCCTTGAAGACCAGGAAGAGTTCGGTGGACGTCTTCGGCACTCCGCGCAGCGGTACGTCGATGTCCTGGAAGTTGTCCCAGGCACCGGTCACCGGGACGGGTGCGGAGCCGAGGATCTTGCCGGTCGCCGAGCCGGTCCGGACTTCGAGGAAGCCGCCGGAGCCGCCGGAGGAGATCCGCGCGGTCAGCTTGGTGGAACCGGTCAGGAGGTACGGCTTGAAGGAGATCCAGTCGTCGTTGTGGATGTCGCCGACCGTCTTGCCGCCGTGGGCGGTCGCCTTGTTCTGCGGGGCGACGCCGTGGGAGTCGCTGTAGTGCTCGGCCTGCCGGTGGCGCGGCTGGAGTTCGGACTGGTCGTGACCGGAGAGCGCGGCCTGGCCGCCTCCCCCGCCGTCCGTGTACGAGGCGTCGATGACCCCGAAGATGTTGGCGTTGGGATCGTGTCCGCCGTCCATCTCCGTCTTGATGGTGCCGCTGCAGCCGTGCGCCGAGGTGATGGGGTGGCCGTGGCTGTCGTGTCCGAGGATGAAGCGGACCTCGATCTTCGAGCAGTCGATGGTTCCGTCCTCGGGGTCGGTGACGGTCACCTTGAACGGGATCTCGTCGCCGAAGGAGAACATCTGTCCGTCACCGGGGAGTTCCAGCTTCACCACCGGTGCGGTGTTGCCGACCGTGACATGGACGTTCGCCGTACCGGTGCGGCCGGTGGGGTCCGTGGCGGTGACGGTGGCGGTGTAGGAGCCGTTCTTCTTGTAGGTGTACGTGGGGTTGGCGGCGGTCGATGTGCCGCCGTCGCCGAAGTCCCAGCTGTAGCTGAGCGTGTCGCCGTCGGCGTCGGTGGTTCCGGCCGAGGAGAAGGCGACCTTGAGGGGGGCGGTGCCGGAGGTCTTGTTCGCGGTCGCCTCGGCGATCGGTGAGCGACCGCCGGTGGCGTTCTCGATGCGGTAGAGCGCCGAGTTCTGGTCGCCGCCGAAGTAGCCGGTGCCGTAGTCGAGGACGTACAGCGCGCCGTCGGGGCCGAAGGTCATGTCCATCACCTGGGTTCCCGACCACGGGAAGGCGTTGATGGACTTCACCGTGCCGTCGGAGTCCTGGTCGATGCGCTTGATCCAGCGCCGTCCGAACTCTCCGGCGAAGAAGTTCCCGTCGTAGGTCTCGGGGAACTTCACGGGCGAGTCGAGGTCGGCGTCGTAGTGGTAGACGGGTCCGCCCATCGGGGACTCGGAGCCGGTGCCGAACTCCGGTACCGATCCGCCGTCGTACGGGATCCAGGCGGGCTGGGACGGCGGCAGGTCGACCAGCCCGGTGTTGTACCGGGAGGTGTTCTTGGGTGCGGCGCAGTCGAACGCCGCGCCGGAGGTCTTGGTCGCGAAGTCGTAGTCGACGAACGGGTCGTTCTTACCCGTGCAGAACGGCCAGCCGAAGTTGCCGGCCTTGGTGACACGGGCGAACTCGACCTGGCCGCCGGGTCCGCGCTTGGGGTCGGCGGCGCCGGCGTCGGGCCCGTAGTCACCGACGTACACGATGCCGGTCGGCTTGTCGACGGTGAAGCGGAAGGGGTTGCGGAAACCCATCGCGTAGATCTCGGGGCGGGTCTTGTCCGTGCCGGGGGCGAAGAGGTTGCCCTCGGGGACGGTGTACGAGCCGTCCTCGGCGACCTTGATGCGGAGGATCTTGCCGCGCAGGTCGTTGGTGTTCCCCGAGGTGCGGCGGGCGTCGAACACGGGGTTGCGGTCGGGCCGGTCGTCGATCGGGGTGTAGCCGTCGGAGGCGAACGGGTTGGAGTCGTCGCCGGTCGACAGGTACAGATTGCCCTGCGCGTCGAAGTCGATGTCGCCGCCGACGTGGCAGCAGATGCCGCGCGAGGCCGGGATGTCGAGGACCTTCTTCTCGCTGGCGGTGTCGAGCGTGCCGTCCTCCTTGAGGACGAAGCGCGAGAGCCGGTTCACTCCGTCGAACTTGGCGAAGTCGGCGGCGGTGCCGTTCTCGGGGGCATCGCCGGACGGGGTGTCCAGCGGGGGCGCGTAGTAGAGATAGATCGCCCGGTTCTTGCTGAAGTCCGGGTCGACGCCGACTCCCTGGAGGCCTTCCTCGTCGTGGGAGTAGACGGGGAGGACGCCGGCGAGCGTGGTGTCGCCGCCGCTGTCGGTGAGCCACACCTCGCCGCCGCGCGCGGTGTGCAGGACGCTGCGGTCGGGGAGCACCGCCAGCGTCATGGGCTCACCGGTCTCGGCCACCCCCTTGGCGAGGGTGACCTGCTGGAATTCCTCGGCCGCCGCATCCGTGGCGGCCGGTGAGGAGGTCCCTGTCGCGGCTGCTCCGGGCGTGGCGCCCAGGGCCAGGGTGGCCGCGGCGAGCAGGCCGCCGGTGAGCAGCGCGAGGGATTTGCGGACGCGGAGCCGTGTTCTGCTCCTGTTTCCGGTCGGGGTTCTGTGCACGAGTGTCCTCCGGGGAGTGCCGGTTGTACGGGCGGGGTGCTGCCGTGCCGTTCTGCGCGGGGACTGCCGCGCGGGTCGTCCGGGGTGTGGGGACACCGGCGACCCGAGTCATGTCATGTACACGTGCTGGACGGTAGACCTGTTCGTCCGGCACGGAAAGCCCTTGCGCAGCGGTTCGGTCGAACTTTTTCCTGCATCAGGACAAAGCAGGGTGAGGGCAGGGGCGGGTACGGGGCGGCCGTGGAGCTCTCCCTCCGGCCCGCCCCTGCCCGGACCGGAGGCCCGGGGACACACCGTCCCCCGGGCGGGAGTCGGTCAGTCGCCGCCCCCGAACGCCGCGTCGAACGACGCCGACGGCGGCTCGAAGTCGTACCGCTTCAGCGTGGCGAGCGCTTCCGGCGCACCGGCCAGCCGGTCCATCCCGGCGTCCTCCCACTCCACCGAGACCGGTCCCTCGTAGCCGATGGAGCGGAGCATCCGGAAGACGTCCTCCCAGGGCACGTCGCCGTGCCCGGCCGAGACGAAGTCCCAGCCGCGCCGCGGATCGCCCCAGGGCAGGTGCGAGCCGAGCCGGCCGTTGCGGCCGTCGAGCCGCTTGCGTGCCTCCTTGCAGTCCACGTGGTAGATCCGGTCCCGGAAGTCGTACAGGAAGCCGACCGGGTCCAGGTCCTGCCAGACGAAGTGGCTCGGGTCGAAGTTCAGCCCGAACGCCGCCCGGTGGCCCACTGCCTCCAGCGCGCGGTGCGTGGTCCAGTAGTCGTACGCGATCTCGCTGGGGTGCACCTCGTGGGCGAAACGCACGCCCTCCGCGTCGAAGACGTCCAGGATCGGGTTCCAGCGCTCGGCGAAGTCCTCGTAGCCCCGCTCGATCATGTGCGGCGGCACCGGTGGGAACATCGCGACCAGGTGCCAGATCGACGAGCCGGTGAAGCCGATGACGGTGCGCACCCCGAAGGCGGCGGCCGCGCGGGCGGTGCCCTTGAGCTCCTCGGCGGCCCGGCGGCGGACCCCTTCGGGCTCGCCGTCGCCCCAGATCCGCGCGGGCAGGATCCCCTGGTGCCGCTCGTCGACCGGGTCGTCGCAGACGGCCTGGCCGACGAGGTGGTTGGAGATCGCCCAGCACTTCAGTCCGTACTTGTCGAGCAGCTGTCGCCGCCCGTCCAGGTAGCCGGGGTCGGCCAGTGCCTTGTCGACCTCGAAGTGGTCTCCCCAGCAGGCGAGTTCGAGCCCGTCGTAACCGAAATCCCGGGCGAGCCGGCAGACCTCCTCCAGCGGCAGGTCGGCCCACTGGCCGGTGAAGAGTGTGAAGGGACGGGGCATGGGCAAGGCCTCCTAGGGAACCACGGGGGTGTGTACGGAGTTCTTCCGGGCGCTCTCCTCCACCGCTGCGAGCACCCGCTGCACCTGTAGCCCGTCGGCGAACGACGGTGCGGGGGCGCTCCCTTCGGCGATCGTCCGCACCAGGTCGCGGGCCTGGTGGACGAAGGTGTGCTCGTAGCCGAGGGCGTGGCCCGGCGGCCACCACGCCTCCAGGTAGGGATGCTGGGGTTCGGTGACGAGGATGCGCCGGAATCCTGCCGTGGCGGCGGGTTCGGTGTGGTCGTGGAAGGAAAGTTCGTTGAGCCGTTCCAGATCGAAGGCGAGCGAGCCGCGCTCCCCGTTGATCTCCAGCCGCAGTGCGTTCTTCCGCCCGGCCGCCATCCGGGTCGCCTCGAAGGAGGCCAGCGCCCCGGAGGCGAGCCGGCCGGTGAACAGGGCCGCGTCGTCGACGGTCACCGCTCCGCGCCCGGACGTGTCCGCGGTGCCCAGGAGCCCGGCCGTCGGACCCGCGAGCCGGGGCCGTTCCCGTACGAAGGTCTCGCTGACCGCCGACACCCCGACCAGCGGCTCCCCCGCCAGGTACTGGGCCAGGTCGACGATGTGCGCGCCCAGGTCGCCGAGGGCGCCCGAGCCGGCGCGTTCCCGCTCCAGCCGCCAGGTGAGCGGCGATTCGGGGTCGACGAGCCAGTCCTGGAGGTAGGCGGCGCGGACATGGCGCAGGGTGCCGATCCGCCCCTCGGCCATCAGCCGTCGGGCGTAGGCGATCGCGGGCACCCGGCGGTAGTTGAAGCCCACCATCGCGACCTGGCCGCGGGCGGCGGCGCGCTCCGCGGCCTCGGTCATCGCCTCGGCCTCGGCGACCGTGTTGGCGAGCGGCTTCTCGCACAGCACGTGCTTGCCGGCCTCCAGGGCGGCGATGGCGATCTCCGCATGGCTGTCGCCGGGGGTGCAGATGTCGACGAGTTGCACGTCGTCCCGGGCGATGAGGGCGCGCCAGTCGGTCTCGGCCGCCGCCCAGCCGTGGCGGGCGGCCGCCGCGTCGACCGCGGCCCGGTCGCGTCCGCAGATCGCGGCGAGAACCGGTCTCATCGGCAGCTCGAAGACATGTCCAGCGGTGCGCCAGCCCTGCGAGTGGGCGGCCCCCATGAACGCGTATCCGACCATGCCGACCCCGAGCACCGGCACGCTCGTCGTCGGCCGGTGCGTCGGCGGCGCCGCGGCCTCCTGATCCGTCTCTTCCCTACGGGCCATCCGGGCTTCCTCCTCGTCGGTCGTTCGATGGATACGGCAGGAGGGCCGGTCAGCGCCCTCCCGCGGGGCGGATCAGCTGAAGCCCGTCGGCAGGTACTGGTCGATGTTCTCCTTGGTGACCACGGCCGAGTAGAGGGTGAGGCTGGTCGGGATCTCCAGCTCGGCCAGGCCGCTGACGCCCTTGCCCTGGGCCAGCGCGCGGGCCAGGTCGATGGCGGACGCGGCCATCGTCGGCGGGTAGAGGACGGTGGCCTTCAGAACGCTGTTGTCGGCCTTGATGGCGTCCATCGCGGACTTGGCCCCGGCCCCGCCGACCATCAGGAACTCGTCACGGCCCGCCTGCTGGATGGCGCGCAGCGCTCCCACGCCCTGGTCGTCGTCGTGGTTCCACACGGCGTCGATCCTCTTCTGCGCCTGGAGGAGCTGAGCCATCTTCGCCTGGCCCGACTCCACGGTGAAATCGGCGGCCTGACGGGCCACCAGCTCGATGTTGGAGTAGTTCTTCAGCGCGTCGGCGAAGCCCTGGCTGCGTTGTTTGGTGAGCTCCAGGTTGTCGATCCCGGCCAGCTCGACGACCTTGGCGCCCGCCTTGTCCTTGAGCTGCTCGCCGATGTACGTACCGGCGTTGAGGCCCATGCCGTAGTTGTCGCCGCCGACCCAGCAGCGGTAGGCCTGCGGGGAGGCGAAGATCCGGTCCAGGTTGACGACGGGGATGCCTGCCCGCATGGCTTCCAGGCCGACCTGGGTGAGGGCCTTGCCGTCGGCCGGGAGGATGACGAGGACGTCGACCTTCTTGTTGATGAGGGTCTTGACCTGGCCGATCTGGGCGGCGGTGTCGTTGGAGCCCTCGGTGGTCTCCAGCTTCACCTCGGAGTACTCGGCCGCCCGCGACTTGGCGTTCTCGTTGATGGCGTTCAGCCAGCCGTGGTCGGCCTGCGGTCCCGCGAAGCCGATGGTGACGGGCTTGCCGGGCTTGTTGTCGGCGGCGGGTCCGGCACTCCTGGCTGTGTCCTCGCTCTTGGGGTCGTTGCTGGTACAGGCGGTGAGGAGGGCGCCCGCGGAGACGGCCGCGGTGCCGAAGAGCAGTCGTCTGCGGCTGGTTTCTGGCATGGCTGTCGAACCCTTCATCCGGTGCGTGACATGTCACATGGGGCGAACGGGGCGGTGGGCGGGACGGGTGCGGTGGGACGTCAGGTCTCCCCGTGCGCCGATGTGCGGCGCTGGACCAGTACGGCGGCGACGATGATCGCGCCCTTGGCGATCTGCTGGACGTCGCTCTGCAGATTGTTGAGCGCGAAGATGTTGGTGATGGTGGTGAAGACCAGGACGCCGAGTACGGAGCCGACGATGGTGCCGCGCCCGCCGCTGAGCAGGGTGCCCCCGATGATCGCGGCCGCGATGGCGTCGAGCTCGTACAGATTGCCGTTGGTGTTCTGGCCCGACCCGGACAGGACGATCAGCATGAAGGCGGCGATGCCGCAGCAGAGCCCGGAGAGCAGATAGAGGAAGAGCCGCTGGCGCCGTACGTCGATGCCGGCCAGCCGGGCGGCTTCGGCGTTGCCGCCGACCGCGACCGTACGCCGTCCGAAGGTCGTACGGTTCAGCACCAGCCAGCCGACGACGGTGACCGCCGCGAACATCATGACCAGGGGCGGGATGCCGAGGACGTACGAGTCGGGCAGGCCCAGGTCGAGGACCGGCTTGACGGTGACGATCTGGGTCTTGCCGTCGGTGATCTGGAGGGCGAGCCCGCGGGCCGAGGCGAGCATGGCCAGCGTCGCGATGAACGGCACCATCCGGCCGTACGCGATGAGCATCCCGTTCACCAGTCCGGCGGCGAGTCCGACGATCACCGCGGTGAACAGCATCCCCGCGAAGCCGTACTCCTGAGTGGCGACCGTGGTCGCCCAGACGGAGGCGAGTGCGACCATCGCACCGACCGAGAGATCGATGCCGCCACTGGTGATGACGAAGGTCATCCCGACGGTGACGACACCGATGACGGACGACTGGGTCAGGATCAGCTGGAGGTTCCCGGTGTCCAGGAAGGCGTCGGGCTCGGTGAATCCGCCGACGGCGACCAGAACCACGAGGACGCCGAGGAGCGAGAGGTTGCGGACGTCCACGCGCAGGCCCGGGATGCGCGCGGGTCCGTCCTTCTTCCGGAGTTCGGGGACCGGGGCGGGGGCGGCCCCCTTGTCCGGCCCGCCCTGCTGCGCCGAGGAGACGGGCTGCGTCATGACGTCGGGCTCCCTTCCATCACCAGGTCGAGTACGCGGTGCTCGTCGAGCTCCCGGGCATCCGCCGTATGCACGACGCGGCCCTCGCGGAGCACCAGCACCCGGTCGGCGAGGCCCAGCACTTCGGGCACCTCGCTGGAGACGAGCAGGACGGCGAGGCCGTCGTCGGCCAGCCGGCGGATCACGGCGTACAGCTCGGCGCGGGCGCCGACGTCGACACCGCGGGTCGGTTCGTCGAGCAGCAGGACCCGGCAGCCGCGCAACAGCCAGCGGGCCAGGACCGCCTTCTGCTGGTTGCCCCCGGAGAGCGTACGGACGGGGGTGTCCGGGTTGTCGGGACGCAGCGAGATTTCGCGGGTGGCTTCGCGCGCCGCCCGGCGCTCGGCCCCGCGGTCGATCCAGCCGGCCCTGGAGAAGCGGGACATCGAGGAGACGGAGACATTGCGGGTGACCGATTCGAGCATCAGCAGGGCCTGCGCCTTGCGTTCCTCGGGGGCGAGGCCGATTCCGGCGGCGACGGCCGCGCGGACGCTGCCGGGCCTCAGCTGCCGGCCGGCCACGGTCACCCGTCCGGCGCTCGGCCTGCGGGCGCCGTAGACGGTCTCCAGGATCTCGGAGCGCCCCGAACCGACGAGCCCGGCCAGGCCCACGATCTCACCGGGCCTCAACTCCAGGTCCACCGGGTCGAATTCACCCTTCCTGGTCAGCCCCTCGACCTTCAGGACGGGCTCCGCCCCGCTCGCTTTTGCACGGTCCGCGGTGCGGGGCGGGAAGACGTACTCGACGTTGCGGCCGGTCATCATGGCAACGATGTCGCGTGTCGGTGTGGAATCGGCGGGCAGCCCGACGGCCACGGCGCGGCCGTCCTTGAGCACGGTCACCCGGTCGCCGATCCGGCGGATCTCCTCCAGGCGGTGCGAGATGTAGACGACGGCGACCCCGTCGGCAGTGAGCGCGGCGACGATACGGAAGAGGTTGTCGACCTCGTCCGGGTCGAGTGCGGCGGACGGCTCGTCCATGACGATGAGCCGTACCTCGTGCGAGAGCGCCCGCGCCATGGAGACGATCTGCTGCTGGGCGGCGGACAGCTCGCCGACCGGGCGGGCCGGGTCGATCTCGGGGTGGCCGAGCCGCTTCAGCAGCGCCGCGGCGGCCGTGCGGCCCTCGCGGGTGCGTACGACGAAGCGGGCGGTGGTGGGTTCGTGGCCGAGAAAGACGTTCTCGGCCACCGACAGGCCATCGACCAGGTCGAGTTCCTGGTAGATGGTGGCGATGCCCAGCCGCATGGCGGCGATGGGCGACTTCAGCGCGGCCGGTTCGCCGCGCCAGGTGATCTCGCCGCCGTCGGGCTGGTGGGCCCCGGCGAGCACCTTGATGAGGGTGGACTTGCCGGCGCCGTTCTGCCCGAGGAGACAGTGGACTTCGCCGGCCTGGACCTCCAGATCCACACCGTCGAGGGCGCGCACTCCGGGGAACGACTTGGTGATGCCGGACATGGTGAGCAGGGGTGGTTCTGGTGCCATGACGATTCCCCTCGGCAGGTGCGACGCGGCCGGTGAGCGGGCAGGGCGGTACCAGGTGCGGTGGTGCGGGTGTTGCGGCGCTCCCGGTGTTCCCGGGGTGCGCCCGTGTGTGGCCGGACCTGGGTCAGGCCGGTGAGAAGAGGTGGTCGCTGATGAGACGGGCGGCGCCGATCACTCCGGCGGCCGGACCCAACTCACCGAGCACGATGGGGAGATTGCCGGTGGCGAGCGGCAGCGACTGCCGGTAGACCTGGGTCCGGACACTGGCGAGGAGCGTGTGGCCGACCCGGTTGCCGCCTTCGCGGATCAGATCGAGCGAGGTGGCGTCACCGGCGGCCGCGGCGGCGGCCACGTCGGCGGCGGTGAGCCTCCCGGCGGCCTCCAGCCGGCCGACGAGCTCCGCCGACCGCCCGGTGCGCGCCGCGTCCTCGGCGTCGCGGGCGAGCGCGGCACCGCTGAAGTGGGCCTCCAGGCAGCCCCGGTTGCCGCAGGCGCAGGCGCGCCCCTCGGGTTCCACCTGGATGTGGCCGATGTCCCCGGCACTGCCGGTCGTACCGCGGTGGACCTCGCCGCCGACGACGATGCCGCAGCCGATTCCGGTGCCGATCTTGACGCAGAGGAAGTCGCCCACGGAGCGTGCGACGCCCGCGTGCTGCTCCCCCATCGCCATCAGGTTCACATCGTTGTCGACCATGACGGGGCAGCCCAGTTCCTGGCTGAGCGCCTCGCGGACCGGGAAGCCGTCCCAGCCGGGCATGATCGGCGGTGCGACCGGAACGCCTTCGGGGAAGCGGACCGGTCCGGGTACACCGATGCCCGCTCCGTCGAAACCCTCGACGAGCCCCGAGGCCCGGAGCTTGGCCGCCAGGGACAGCACCTGCTCGAAGACGGCGACCGGGCCTTCGCGTACGTCCATCGGATGGTTGAGGTGGCCCAGGACCTCCAACTCGGCGTTGGTGACGGCCACATCGACGGAGGTGGCCCCGATGTCGACGCCGAGGAACCGCAGTTGCGGTGCGAGCCGGATGTTGTGCGAGCGGCGCCCGCCGCGGGACGCGGCGAGCCCGTCGGCCACGACGAGCCCGGTCTCCAGCAGTCGGTCGACCTCGACGGCGAGCTTTGAGCGGGAGAGATCGACCTGATCCCCCAGCTGTGCCCGTGAGTTGGGCCCGCCGTCGCGCAACAGCCGGAGCAGTCGCGCCTGATGCGCATTCGCGGGTCGTGCCGTCATACGTCTCACGCGCCCCTCCCGCCGCATCGGCCTGTCCGTCGGGCTTTCGAGGGGAACGTAGCAGCGGTTGCCGGGAGTGGGAAGAAGTTGCGCAGGAATCCACTACAACTTTCTCCACACCGAGGACAAAGCCGGTCGGTCGCGTCGCGGGCCGGGTGGTGGGACCGGCCCGTTCAGCGCAGGATTCCGGCCTGGCGGGCGGCCCGCAGCCAGGACGGGAACTCCGACAGGACCCTGTCGTACAGCTCCTGGTCGGAGATCTTCTCGATGTCGTCGACGGCGAAGAATCCGACGTTGTCGACCCGGCGGCCCGGCATGGTGTCGAACCGTTCCAGCACGCCGTACCGAGAGCTGCCGAGACCGACGAACTGCCAGAACACCGGCTCCTCCGCGGCCGCCCGCAACTCCTGCTCGATCTCCTTGTTGCGGTGCACACCGCCGTCCGAGAAGAACAGGACCAGCGTGGGGTCCGGCACCGGGTGTGCCCGCACGAAGTCCCGCACCTCGGCGATGACCTTCTGTTCCTCGTTCTGGATCCCGACCGTGCGCATGTCGATCTGACCGGGTTCCAGCCCCTTGGGCGGCTTCCTGCGCCCGAAGCCGAAGGTCTGCCCCACGCGTACGTGCAGTCTGAGCCACTCGGGCAGGTCGCCCACGGCGAGGTCGGGGAGCCGGGCGGGGTTGCTGGCGAACGTCCACGCCTGCATCCGGCCGTCGTCGTCGAGCTGCGCCGCGACGGCCACCATCCGTTCGGCCACACCCGCGACCGTGCCCCGCCGGTAGAGGCCGCCCATCGACCCCGACGCGTCGAGGACGAGGACCACCCGTGCGCACAGCTCCGGTACGCCGTGCTTGCTCAGGCTGACCAGGACCTGCTGTTTGCGCAGCGACAGGCGCTTGCACATGTCCACGGGCAGGCACTCCTCGCCCTTGGCCGACCGGGGGCGGGGCTCTCCTGCGGCGGACCCCGGCGCGGGGGCGTCGTACGACGGTGCGGAGGCGCTGGACGACGGCGCCCGGGAGGGGTATTGAGAGGGGTACTGAGGTGCCTGGGCCGGGTACGGAGGTGTCACGGGCCGGGAGCCGGGCCCGGTCGCCGGCTGTTCCTCGTCGACGCTGATCCCGAAGTCGGTCGCCAGCCCGGCCAGCCCGCTGGCGTAACCCTGGCCGACCGCGCGGAACTTCCAGCCGCCGTCGCGGCGGTAGAGCTCCCCGCCGACCAGGGCGGTCTCCGTCGCGGCGGTGATGTCGAAGCGCACCAGCTCGGCCCCGGAGGCCGGATCGAGCAGCCGCAGACACAGCCCCGGCACCTGGCCGAACGTGCCACCGTCCGCGGAGGCGCAGAGCGCGACGCGTTCGACGTCCGGCCCCAGCGCGGCCAGGTGGACGTCCAGGGAGTCGCTGCCGTGCCTTTTACCGGCATGACTCACCGCGCCCGAGGCGTGCCGCGGCTGGTTGTAGAAGACGAAGTCGTCATCGGATCGCACCCGCCCGCCACGCCCCAGCAGCAGAGCGGAAGCATCCACGTCCGGCACTGCGGACCCCGCCGACCAGTCGAGTACGGCCCGGACCGCGGCAGCCGCGACGGGCACGTTGGCGCCTTTGCTCAGTATCGTCACACCGGCAAGTCTGCCTGCTGCCCCGCAGACCCGCGCCGACGGCCCCGCGGCTCCCCCGCCCGCCGCGCGCGGCCGAATCGCGTCCTACCGCAACTCAGGACTCGGACGCACCCTTTGACCATGGGGGTTGCCGGAACACCGCGGACCGCTCAGGAATGGACCGATCTCCAGCACTCGACCGATCACGAGCAGGGCCTGAGGGACGGAGCGATCCCCGGTCCGGAACCCGCGCCCGACTGCCCGGACTGCGGGCTCACCGTCGACATCCGTCCCACCCACTACCGGTGGTGGGTCCGCCTCGAGCCGGAGGGCCCCGCGCCGCTCCCCGCACACACCGTGCCGCCCGGACAGCGGTGGCACCTCGACCCGGACGGCACGGTGTGGAACGCCCAGGACCGCGAACCGGCCCCCGGGGAGTGCTGCAGGATCAGCCACCACCTCATCTGCCCCCGCAGGGACCGGCCCTGACCTGACCACCGGAGCGACACCCCTGAGAGCCTGTCGGGCACCCGACAGGCTCTCAGGGGCAGCGGATCACCTGACCCGCGTACGAGAGATTCCCGCCGAAGCCGAAGAGCAGAACCGGCGCGCCGCTGTGGACCTCGCCGCGTTCCACCAGCTTGGACAGGGCCATCGGGATCGAGGCCGCGGATGTGTTGCCGGAGTCCACGACATCCCTGGCGATGACCGCATTGACCGCGCCGATCTTCCTGGCGACGGGCTCGATGATCCTCAGGTTGGCCTGGTGCAGCACCACGGCCCCCAGCTCCTCCGGCGCCACACCGGCCTTCTCGCACACCTTGCGGGCGATGGGCGGCAGCTGTGTGGTGGCCCAGCGGTAGACGGACTGCCCTTCCTGCGCGAACCGCGGCGGCGTCCCCTCGATCCGTACCGCGTTCCCCATCTCCGGCACCGAGCCCCACAGAACGGGACCGATCCCGGGCCGGTCGCCCCCATCCGGCTCCGCGACGACGACCGCCGCGCCGGCTCCGTCGCCGAGCAGGACGCAGGTGCTGCGGTCGGTCCAGTCCGCGATGTCCGCCATCTTGTCGGCGCCGATGACCAGGACGCGCTCGGCGGCTCCGGCCCGGACCGCGTGGTCGGCGGTGGCGAGTGCGTGGGTGAAGCCGGAGCAGACGACGTTGATGTCCATCACCGCGGGCGCGCCCATCCCGAGCCGGGCGGCGACGCGTGCCGACATGCTCGGCGAGCGGTCGATCGCGGTCGAGGTCGCGACCAGGACCAGGTCGACCTCGGCCGGCTGCAGCCCCGCCGCTGCGAGCGCCTTGGCCCCCGCGTGCGCGGCCATCTCGTCCACCGGCTCGTCCGGCCCCCCGACATGACGGGTCCTGATGCCGACGCGACTGGTGATCCACTCGTCGCTGGTATCGACCATGGCCGCCAGATCGTCGTTGGTGAGCACCTTGGCGGGCTGATAGTGGCCGAGCGCCACGACACGTGAGCCGGTCATGTACGGGGTCCCCTCGCTACGTATGGCAGGAACCATCCAGTCTTGGTCGCTACCGCTCGGTACAGGGGCACGTGTTCCCACAGGAATAGTGCCCAGCCATTGGAGGCTTGGACGACAGCCTTGACACCCGGAAGGATTCTGTATACAGAATTCTGACGACTTGGTGCGGTTTCCCGCACGACGCCGGGTCCGTCGCGTACAGGACAATGAGGATCGTCAGAGGCCGGTTCGGTCTCCCCCACGTACAGAATCGGATTCAGCCGCTATGGGACGGGTCACCGAGCGCCGCCGCACCATCCGCATCCGGGACGGGGCCGTCTCCACCCGGCCCGACACGCTCGTCGCCGAGGAGCCCCTGGAGATCCGGCTCGACGGCAGGCCGCTCGCCATCACCATGCGCACACCCGGTGACGACTTCGCCCTGGCGGCGGGATTCCTGGTGAGCGAGGGCGTCATCGGTGACGGATCCGAGGTGCAGTCCATCGTCTACTGCTCCGGAGCGACCGCCGACGGCGTCAACACGTACAACGTGGTGGATGTGAAGCTCGCCCCCGGCGTCCCGGTCCCCGACATCACGCTCGAACGCAATGTGTACACCACCTCGTCCTGCGGACTGTGCGGCAAGGCAAGCCTCGACGCGGTGCGCACCACGACCCGGCACCCGGTCGCCGACACTCCTCCGCTGCGGGTCGAGCCGGGACTGCTGGCCGCTCTCCCCGACCGGCTGCGCGCCGCACAGCGGGTCTTCGACCGGACCGGTGGCCTGCACGCGGCGGCGCTGTTCTCCGAGACGGGCGAACTGCTCGACGTCCGGGAGGACGTCGGCCGGCACAACGCGGTCGACAAACTGGTCGGCCGGGCCCTCACCGACCACCGGCTGCCGTTGTCCCGGGCCATTCTGCTGGTGTCGGGGCGGGCCTCGTTCGAGCTGGCCCAGAAAGCGGTGATGGCCGGGGTCCCGGTGCTCGCGGCGGTCTCGGCACCGTCGTCCCTCGCCGTCGACCTGGCGGCCGAGACCGGACTGACCCTGGTCGGCTTCCTGCGCGGGCCCTCGATGAACGTGTACGCGGGCGAGCACCGCATCGCCCTGGAGACGGCGGTCGACCGGGGCTGAGGCTCCCCGGCCCCGGCCCGGCTCAGCGCACCGCCGCGGCGGCCTCCCGCGACACCGTTCCGACCGCCCGGCTCTCCTCCTCCGCGTCCCGCGAGCGGCGCTTGGCGATCACGGCGCACACCATCAGCTGCATCTGGTGGAAGAGCATCAGCGGCAGCACGGCGAGCGAGGCCTGCGCGCCGAACAGCACGCTCGCCATCGGCAGCCCCGCGGCCAGGCTCTTCTTCGAACCGGCGAACTGGATGGCGATCCGGTCCGCCCGGTCGAAACCGAGCCGCTTCGCCCCGTACCAGGTCAGTGCGAGCATCAGCGCGAGCAGCAGCGCCTCGGCTCCGAGCAGCGCCCCGAGCCGGGCCGGGGTGACCTGGTGCCAGATGCCCGCGACCATGCCCTCACTGAAGGCCGTGTAGACGACGAGCAGGATCGAGCCGCGGTCGACACGGCCGAGCAGCTTCCTGTGGCGGGTGATGAAGCCGCCGATCCAGCGGCGCAGCAGTTGCCCCGCGACGAACGGCAGCAGCAGCTGGACACCGATTCTCAGCAGCACGTCCGCCGAGAATCCGCCGCCGTTGCCGCCGAGCAGAGCGGCCGCGAGCAGCGGAGTGAGGAAGATCCCGGCGATCGACGAGAAGGAGCCCGCGCAGATCGCCGCGGGCACGTTGCCCCGGGCGATCGAGGTGAAGGCGATCGACGACTGGATGGTCGAGGGGACGAGGCAGAGGAAGAGGAAACCGCTGTGGAGCTGCGGCGTCAGGATGTACGGAACCAGCCCCCTGGCCACCAGTCCGAGCAGCGGGAACACGGCGAAGGTGCAGATCAGCACGGTGAGATGGAGCCGCCAGTGCTTGAACCCGTCCATGGCCTCGGCGGTGGAGAGGCGGGCGCCGTACAGGAAGAAGAGAAAGGCGATCGCTCCGGTGGAGGCGCCGCCCGCCACGTCGGCCGCGGTCCCCGAGGCGGGCAGTATCGCCGCGAGCACGACGGTACCGATCAGCGCCAGGATGTACGGGTCGATCGGCAGCCAGGAGGGCAGCCTCGGGGTGCGGCGGTTCATGTGCTCCACATGTTCTCTTGGTTCCGGTCGTGCCCCTCCATGCTGCTCCCGACCGCAGCGATCGGGAATCCCGCACACGGCTCTCACTGTCATCACGGAACGCGATAGCCTGGCAATCATGTACGACCCGGCACAGCTCCGTACCTTTCTCGCCGTCGCGCAGACGCTGAGTTTCACCCGGGCCGCCCGGCGGCTGGGGGTGCGGCAGTCCACGGTGAGCCAGCATGTACGACGCCTGGAGGATGCGACGGGGCGGCAGTTGTTCACCCGGGACACGCACCGGGTCGATCTCACCGTGGACGGCGAGGCGATGCTCGGCTTCGCCCGGACGATACTCGCGGCCCACGAACGCGCCGCGGCCTTCTTCACCGGCACCCGGCTGCGCGGACGGCTGCGGTTCGGGGTCTCCGAGGACTTCGTGCTGACCAGGCTGCCGGAGATCCTGGAGTCGTTCCGCCACGATCATCCGGAGGTCGAGCTGGAGCTGACGGTGGAGCTCTCCGGGACGCTCCAGCAGCGCCTCGCGGCCGGCCGGCTCGATCTGGTGCTGGCCAAGCGGCGCACCGGCGACACCCACGGCGAGCTGGTCCGGCAGGACACGCTGGCCTGGATCGGCGCACCGCAGCTCCGGATCGACCCGGACCGCCCGGTGCCGCTGATTCTCTTCCCGCCGCCGGGCATCACCCGGGCCCGCGCCCTGGAGGTCCTGGAGGAACACGGCCGGTCCTGGCGGATCGCCTGCACGAGCACCAGCCTGAGCGGGCTGATCGCGGCGGCCCACGCGGGGCTGGGCGTGATGGTCCACAGCCGGGGCCTGATCCCGCCGGGCCTGGCACCGTTGCCGGCTCGGGCGGGGCTGCCGGAGCTGGGCGGGGTGGACTTCGTCCTGTCGCACGGCCGCCGCCGCGACGGGGCGCACGAGGCCGCGGACGCGCTGGCGACGGCGATCCTTGCGGGCGGCGACCGGCTGATCCGCGGCGTCGGCACGACCGCCCCGATCAGGGGATCCAGGAGCGCGCGGCCTCGCGCCTGACCGCCCGGGCGCACACAAGGCCCGGCACACCGAAGGCCGCGCCCATGACCCACCCGATGGGGCGAATGCGGCCGGCCCCCCGCACATGCCCCCGAAACGGGAGTGGCTGTGGCGTACAGATTCGGTGGAGATTCCGGCGCCCGCCGCTCGCACCGTGGTCCCGGCCACGCCCGGGCCTTGCCCCTCTGGCCGGATTTCGGTGGCCGACCGGCGCATATGCCACATTGTCCGCCGGTTCGGGGCCCTCCCGCCGCGGCGCCCGGTGGGGTAGCGTCACGGCGCTGTGCGGAGCGCCACAAGGAGCAGGTCATTGCGCGAGTTCACTGTCCCACCCATGGCGGCCGCGCCCCTCGTGGGCGGGCTGGCCGACGTGGTCTTCGACCATGCCGAGGAGGAACCGCACCGGGTCGCGCTCGGCCGCAAGGACGCGAGCGGAAACTGGCGGGATGTCACCGCTGCGGCCTTCCGCGACGAGGTGCTGGCGCTCGCCAAGGGGCTGATCGCCCACGGTGTCAGGTTCGGCGACCGGGTGGCCCTGATGTCGCGTACGCGCTACGAGTGGACGCTCTTCGACCTCGCGCTGTGGACGGTCGGCGCCCAGTCCGTACCGGTCTACCCGACGTCCTCGGCCGAGCAGGTGCTGTGGATGCTGCACGACGCCGAGGTGTCCGCCGTCATGGTCGAGCACGAGGACCACGCGATGACCATCGCCTCGGTGATCGACCGGCTGCCCGGCGTCAAGCGGCTCTGGCAGCTGGACGCGGGTGCGGTGGCCGAGCTGGCCGAGGCGGGGGCGGACATCGAGGACGAGGTGGTGCACCGCCACCGCCGCGCCGTGACGCCCGAGTCCGTGGCCACCGTCATCTACACCTCGGGGACGACGGGACGCCCCAAGGGCTGTGTGCTCACGCACGCCAACTTCATGTTCGAGACGGACACCATGGTCGCCCGCTGGAAGTCGGTCTTCCGCTCCCGGCCGGGTGACGAGGCGGCGACGCTTCTCTTCCTGCCGCTGGCCCATGTCTTCGGCCGGATGGTCGAGGTCGCGGCGATCCGCGGCCGGGTGAAGCTGGGCCATCAGCCGGAGCTGTCGGCCAAGGCGCTGATGCCGGATCTGGTGTCCTTCCGGCCGACGTTCATCCTGGCGGTTCCGTACATCTTCGAGAAGGTGTTCAACGCCGCCCGGCGCAGGGCCGAGGCGGAGGGCCGGATCGGGCCGTTCGACAAGGCCGCGGACATCGCGGTGAAGTACGCAGAGGCGCTGGAGGCGCGGGCGTTCGGGACCGGCCCGGGGCCGTCGGCCGGACTGCGGATGCAGCACCAGTTCTTCGACAAGGTCGTGTACAAGAAGGTGCGCGAGGCGATGGGCGGCCGGATCCGGCACGCCATGTCCGGCGGCTCGGGGATGGAGCGGCGGCTCGGGCTCTTCTTCGAGGGCGCGGGCGTCACGGTGTACGAGGGGTACGGACTGACGGAGTCGACCGCGGCGGCCACGGCCAATCCGCCCGAGCGCACCAGGTACGGCACGGTCGGGCTGCCGATTCCGGGAACGACCGTGCACATCGCCGAGGACGGCGAGGTGTGGGTGCACGGCGGCAATGTGTTCGCGGGCTATCTCGGCGCCCCGCAGGCCACCGAGGCGGTGCTGCGCGAGGGCTGGCTGGCCACCGGGGACCTGGGCTCGCTCGACGAGGACGGATATCTGACGATCACCGGGCGGAAGAAGGAGATCCTGGTGACATCGGGCGGCAAGAGTGTGGCGCCGACCGGCCTGGAGGAGCGGGTGCGGGCGCATCCGCTGGTCGCGCAGTGCATCGTGGTCGGCAACGACCGGCCGTACATCGCGGCCCTGGTCACGATCGACCAGGAGGCGGTGGACCACTGGCTCGCGATGCAGGGGCGGGCACCGCTGAAGCCGGAGGAACTGGTGCGCGACCCCGGTCTGGAGAGGGAGGTCCGGCGGGCGGTGGTGGCCGCCAACACGGCGGTCTCCCAGGCCGAGTCGATCCGTACGTTCCGGATCCTGGCGCATCCCTTCAGCGAGGAGCACGGGCTGCTCACCCCGTCGCTGAAGCTGAAGCGCAGGGCGATCGAGACGGCGTACGCGGCGGAGGTCGACGCGCTGTACCGCTGAGGCACCCCGGCGCTCCAGCGGTACAGCACATGGGACATGTCAGGCGGCCCTAGGTGATCGAGACCCGGAACAGCTTGTCCGAGCCGTCGGGTTCGTTGCCCTTGTTGTCGCAGTTGGTGGTGGAGAGCCAGAGCTGGTCCTGGCCGGGCACCTTGGTGACCGTGCGCAGCCTGCCGTACGTTCCGACGTAGTACGCGCTCGGCGTGCCGAGGTTCTCGGTGTCACCGGTGATCGGCACCCGCCACAGCCGTTCGCCCTTCAGCGCGGCCATGTAGATCACGTTGCGGACGATGGCGATCCCGCTCGGCGAGGCCTCGGAGATGTTCCAGGTCTTCTTCGGGTTGGTCATGCCGTCGGTGGTGCAGGTGCCCTCGCAGACGGGCCAGCCGTAGTTCTTGCCCGGCTTGATGAGGTTGAGCTCGTCCTTCTTGCTGTCGCCGAACTCCGCCTCCCACAGTCGGCCGTTGCGGTCGAAGGCGAGCCCCTGCGGGTTGCGGTGGCCGTAGCTGTAGACGTAGTTGCCGAACGGGTTTCCGGGGGCGGCCTTGCCGTCCGTCGTCATCCGCAGGATCTTGCCGTTCAGCGAGTTCTTGTCCTGGGCGAGGTCGGGGGTCTGTGCCTCGCCGGTCGACACGTACAGGTAGCCGTCGGGGCCGAACAGCAGCCGTCCGCCGTTGTGGTACCTGCTCTTCTTGATCCCCTGGAGCAGGACCGTGTACCCGCCGAGCGTGCTGCCGTCGTAGGTCATGCGTGCCACGCGGTTGCCCTCGGACGCGGTGTGCATGAAGTACACGTAGTGGTTGGTGGACCACTTCGGGTCGACGGCGACGCCGAGCAGTCCTCCCTCGCCGTCGGTCGTGACGGCGTTGGGCACGGTCCCGACCTGGGTCCTGGTGCCGTCGGGGGTGGCCTTGAGCACCTTGAAGCTGTCCCGTTCGGTGACCAGCGCGCTCTTGCCGTCGGGCATCCAGTAGGTGCCCCAGGGGATGGACCAGCCGCCGGAGACGGTGGCGACACCGGACGGCACTCCGCCGTCGGTGGCGCAGTCCGGGGTGGTGAAGGTGACGGTGTTGCTCGGTGGTGAGACGTTGCCGGCCGCGTCCTTGGCGACGACGTCCAGGGTGTACGGGCTGGCGCAGGCGAGCCCGGTGAGCGTGGTCGTGGTGGCCGGCGGGGTGCCGGTCACGGTCTTGTAGACGGTGCCGCCGCTGCGTACCTCGTAGGCGGTGACGCCCTTGTCGTCCGTCGACGCCCCCCAGCTCAGGCCGACGCTGTTGGCGGTGAGACCCGAGGTGGACAGGGTGCCGGGTGCCGAGGGTGCGGTGGTGTCGGAGCTGCGCGAGGTGGTGCAGTCCACGATCGGGCTGACCGAGGACACGTTGCCGGCCGCGTCACGCGCGAACACCGTGAGGTTGTACGTGGTGCCGGGGGTGAGACCGGTCAGGTTCTTCGTGGTGGCGGTGCCGGGTGCCTCGCCGAACTTGTTGCCGTGTTCGTAGATGTCGTACGCGGCGACCCCCACGTTGTCCGTGGCGGCGCCCCAGCCGAGCGTGAGGCTGTTCTCGGTGATCTCCGAACAGCTGGGCGCCGTGGGCGCGGTGGGCGGCTCGGTGTCCGAGGAGGTGACCGTGAAGTCGAGATAGTCGAGGTTCGGCAGCCCGTTGGCCGAAGTGGACGTCAGCCGGATCTTGTTGCTGCCCGCCTTGACGGGGGTGGTCAGGGTGGAGGTGGCCCAGGTGTTCCAGTCGGTGGTGGCGTCGAAGGCGCGGGCGGCCGAGACGACGGTGCCGTTCACGGCCACATCGGCGGGCCGGGCGTCCGTCGTGCCGTTGGCGTAGCGGATGGCGATCGTCCCGGTTCCGGCCAGGGCCGCGTCGACGGTGAACTCCACATAGCTGCCGACGACGTTGTCGCCGTTGACGAATCCGGTGCCCGAGTAGCCGGAGTGGTTGGACTCGGCCGCGCCCTTGACGATCGTCGCGGACTCCGCCTCGTACCGGGCGGCGGCCGCGGAGGCCGGCTGCGGGACCGCCTGCACCAAGGCGGTGCAGAGCAGTACGGCGGTCAGCGCCGCCACTCTTCCTCGTAATGCGGTGAGTCTTGCGGTCTGCATCTGACCCTCCATCAGGGAACCCAGTAGTTACCGGATGCGACGATCATCGACTGGAGCTGGACGCTCCCGCCGTAGTAGAGATCCGGGTCGATCGGTGTGGTGGCGAGCTTGTTCCACAGCGCGTCGAGCCACGCCTGGGAGCCGGAGTCGGTCAGCGCGGTCACGACGAACGGGGCGGTGAACGCCATGTCGTTGCCGCTGTCGAACACCGAACCGTTCAGGTGGTAGCCGCTGGCGATCTTGTCCGGGTCGCCGCCCGTTTTGGCCTTGATCCAGGTGTTGAGCTTGCGGGCCGAGGCGAGGGAGGCGCTGTCCCCGCTGGTGACGGCGTCGGCGCCGATGCGCCACGGGTCGCGGCAGGCGTTCCAGGAGTAGTCGCCGTCGTTGGGGCTTTCGAGCACTTCGCCCGGCGCGGGCTTGGCCGTGGTGTTGGTGTTGACGACGAAGTCCGCCAACAGTCCTGTCCCGGGCGCGTATTTGGACTGCTGTGAGGTGATCAGGTTCTGGTGTGCCGTGCGCACGGTGTCCCAGGTGCTGTCACCGGTGGCGGCCCTGAACGCGCGGAAGTGGTCGATCATCCAGTCCGAGGAGCGGGTCATCCAGTAGTGGGACTCCCCCGAGTCCGACCAGTCGCCGAACAGCATGAGGTGCGTGGTCGGGTTGACCTCGCTCTTCTTGATGGCGTTGATGTGCTTGACCGCGAGGTCCTTGTAGTTGTACGTGCCGGTGGAGCCCCACTGCCTGTCGGCGAGGAGCAGCCCGTAGGCGACGTCCAGATCCCCGTCGGTCGCCGAGTCGGAGCCGTCGACGCTCTTGCAGGAGGCGTCCTGTTCGGCGGCGAGGAGGTTGGCGTTGTTCACCGAGGGGTGCGCGAGCATGTACTTGACCAGGCCGTCGAAGACGGTCTTCGCCTCCGGGTCGGCCCCCGCCATCGTCGCGGTGACGACCATCCCGTAGCCCTGGGCCTCGGCGACGTAGGGGTGGTCGGCGTCCGGCGAGATGACCTCGTACCAGCCGTTGCCGCAGTTCTTCTTCACGAACGCGGACTTCCAGGCGTTGTACGCCTTGATCACGGCCTGGTCGAGTGCCGACTGCGTGCCCGAGGGCTTCAGCATCCCCGTGGCGTACGGGATCGTGTGGCTGCCGAAGGGCACTGCGGGACCACCGGTGGCGGGAGTCGCGGTGTCGAGGTAGTCGAGGTTGGGACCGCCGTTCGCCGTGGTCGCGACGGCCCGGACGGTGCTGGTTCCGGCGGGGAGCTGTGCGCTGATGGTCTTCGTCGCCCAGGTGTCCCAGGATCCGGTGGAGCCGAACGAGACGCCGGAGGCGACGACCGTGCCATTGACGCTGATGTCCAGCGGGCGGTCGGTGGTGGTTCCGTTGGCGTAGCGGATGGCCAGCGAGTTGCCGACGGTGGCGGCGTTCACCGTGAACTCCACGGAGGAACCTGCCACGTTGGTGTAGTCGACGAAGCCGGTGCCGGAGTAGCCGGTGTGGTTCGTGGCCACGGCCGCCCGGGAGAGCTTCGCGCCCTCCGCCTCGTAGCGGGTGTCCGCCGCGGCGGCCGACGGCGCACCGAGCAGTGGCATCAGCAGTCCGGCCGTGGCGACGGCCGCTGCGGCAAGGGTCACTCTGCTCGTGGTGGTTCGCATGGGATCTCCTCAGCCCTTGTACTGGACGGCGATCTTGGTGAATTCGTACGGGGACCGGACCACTCCGGAGCGGTATGTGTCGGTGACCTCGTCCGCGGCCATGGCGGCGTATGCCTTCGGGAGATGGCCCAGCAGGGGCAGGAGCAGACAGCTGAGGCCCGCGAGGGCGGCCACCAAGCGGCGTGGGGGTGCGGCAGGGTGCACGGATGATGCCTTCCGGTTCCGGTGTTAGGAAAGGTTCCTAACCGACACTGCATAGGATTCCCTGCGGAGCTTTCTGTCAATGCCCCGCGCGGGCCCAAATCTTGGACGGCGCACGCCGGTCGGGCCGGGCGCGAGCAGCCCTCAGGGGCGGCGGGGCAGGCCCCGCCGCCCCGCCGCACGAGGGCATGCCGCCTTCTGTTCCCGGGGCCGGTCAGACCAGTTGGTACCCGCGCATCCCGGTGAGCAGAAGATGGGTGTCCTGCAGCGATCCCGAGGTGTCGGCGAGCGACCGGTAGATGCCCCACTTGGGCCGGACCCGGTCGACGAGGAGTGTGTCGACGCCGGACTTCGCCCCGTCGACGACGGTGGTCGTCCCGTCCTTCAGGATCCAGCGGACCGAGCCCGACGCGCCGTCACCGATCGCGATCCGGAAGTCGACGTCGATCCACTTGTTCTGGAGCGGTACGAGGTCGGTGCGGCCGACGAGGATGTCGGCCAGGGGCAGCCTGAGCTCGATGGTCTGCACCCCGCTCACCCGGCGCAGGGACTGCACGACGATCGGCGAGGTGCCGGTGCCCGGCTGCTTCATCTGCATGATGTGAGTGAAGCTGGTGGTCGCCTTCAGCGATCCGGGGATGTACATGCGGTACGTGACCCGCCAGGTCTCTCCGGGCAGCCATCTGAGGAACGAACTGCCGCTGGTGCGCAGCCCGGTGACCTCTTGGCGCTGACGGTCCGTCGAGGTGTCCCGGTCGACGGTGTGCATGTGGAAACGGAAGGTGTCGCCCTCGGTGAGGATGTGCGGCTGCCCCTGCGGATGGGAACCGGCCCGGTCGTCCTCGACGGTCTCGAAGGCACCGAGTCCATCGCTGCCCGCCGAGGGCGACCAGCGCAGTTTCCAGCCTGCCGCGTGCGCGGTGGCGGGGAGCCCGGCGGTCGCGGCGACGGCGCCGCCGACGGCCGCGCCGAGCAGTGCCCGTCTGGAAGGGTTCGTCACGTCGACCTCGCTCGGAGTCGTTCGTCATGATCTCGGAGTGCGCGTTCACAAGAGTGTCCGTTGTTCAGTGACGTGCTCCAGAGTTGCGTGCTGACCGGACGCGGTCAATGCCCTGGACGGATGAGGGCCGACGGGGGAATGCTCGGCGGCCGTTGATCGTTGGCGGTGGGAGTACCAACCGACGACGTAAGGATCGACCGCTCGTGAGCCAGGTCCCCTCCATCACCCTCAACAACGGCGTCGCGATGCCGCAGCTCGGTTTCGGTGTCTGGCAGGTGCCGGACGACGAGGCCGCGAAGGCGGTCGCCACGGCCATCGAGTCCGGGTACCGGAGCATCGACACCGCCGCGATCTACGAGAACGAGCAGGGCACCGGCCGGGCGATCGCGGCCTCCGGTGTCGCCCGCGAGGAGCTGTTCGTCACCACGAAGCTGTGGAATTCCGAGCAGGGGTACGACTCGACGCTGCGCGCCTTCGACGCCTCGCTCGACAAACTCGGGCTCGACCACGTCGACCTGTATCTGATCCACTGGCCGGTACCGGCCAAGGACGCCTACGTCGACACGTACAAGGCCCTGGAGAAGATCCACGCCGACGGCCGCGCCAAGTCCATCGGCGTGTCGAACTTCCTCCCCGAGCACCTGGAGCGTCTGCTCGACGAGACCTCCGTGGTCCCGGTGATCAACCAGATCGAGCTCCACCCCCAGCTCCAGCAGGCCGAGTCGCGCGCCTTCCACGCCCGGCACGGCATCGCGACCGAGGCATGGTCGCCGCTGGGCCAGGGCCAGGGTCTCCTGGAGGTCCCGACGGTCGTCGCGATCGCCCGGAAGCACGACCGCACGGCCGCCCAGGTGGTGCTCCGCTGGCACATCCAGACCGGCAATGTGGTGATCCCGAAGTCCGTGACGCCGTCCCGCATCGTGGAGAACCTCGATGTGTTCGGCTTCGAGTTGGACGCCGACGACCTGGCCGCGTTCGCTGCGCTGGACGAGGGCCGGCGTCTGGGTCCGAACCCCGGCGAGTTCAACGTCGGCGCCTGAGCCCCGTCATCGCAGCGAGAGTCGTCATCGCGGCGGTCCGCGCCGCAGGGGAAACCCGGACAGCGGTGGGGACGCCGCGCCCGCCACCGCGGCCGGTCGTTGCCGGCTGCGCGACGTGGGCCGCGGCGGGCCGACAACCACGGCACCCAGGGATGACTGATCGAACGGCAGCTGGAGACCCCGGGGGACGCCGGTCGGCTTCATCAGCGGGCTCGCCCCGGAGACCGTCGACGGCCGGCGCGGCGGACGGTGCCCGCGTCCAACAGCGGGAGGAAACCGGCCCCCGGCCAGTGGCGGCATGTGGAGCCGGTGCGCGACACCCGCGGGCATGGGCCGGACACCGGTCGGCACGGGGATGTGTGCGCATGCGTGCGCACCAGAATTTCCGGTGGTTCTTCGGCGCCGTGCCGCCCGGGCCTTCACCCACCCGGACCCAGACGGCCCGTCGGCCCCCGGCGGCCGGGACATGGGCGGCGTCTGCCACGCCGGTGCCACGTTCTGCCACCCGGTTGCCGGGCGGCGCCGAGGGCCACGGGCCGCGGGCCGGGAACGGATCCGGAAACCGAATCCCGGAACCGGAACCGGAAAGGCACCGGCCCGAGCCCGGTAGCCGCGTGCGGCACGGCTGTTCCGGTCGGCTGGCGGTGCTTCACCGTCCGGATTTAGTATGATCTGGCAGGCGTTTGAGTCTGTCAGTCGTCGTTTCAGGTGCGGGTATCCGACCGGATCGCTCCGGTCGGATACCCTGGCTGGAGCCCCGGCCCGATTACGGCGGGCCGGGGTTCACGTCACCCCGGTGACTTTGTCACCAGTCGCGGTCGCCGCCCTTACGGTCCTCGTCGAAGTGACGGTGGATGACGCGGAAACTGCCCACGACTCCGTTGTCGACCCACACACCGCCCTTGACGTGGCCCGGCCGCACCCCGTCGCTGGAGCTGTGCGGTCCGACGGTGGCGATGGGGGCGCCGTTGTCGCAGGTCGCGCCGCGGAAGACCTCGACGGTCCGACGGCTGTCGTTGCGGACGTTGAGGCTCTTGGAGCCGAGGCCGCTGACCACGGTCACGCAGCCGCCCACGTGGGCGGAGTAGGTCCGCTCGTTGATGTGGATGCGGCCCTCGTGGCGTTCACGACCCTCAAAGCCGCCCTTGCGCTCGTAGCCGCCCTTGCCCTCGTAGCCGCCCCTGCCCTCGTTGCCCTTGCCCTCGTTGCCCTTGCCGACGTCGCCGCCGCCGAGAGCCGAACCGGGAACGGCCTGCTGTACGGCCTGGGTCGCCTGGGTCGCCTGGGCCGGCTCGGAGGTGGCGGCCGAGGCGTAGGTGATGCCGGTGGCAGCCAGGGCTGCTGCGGCCGCAACGGCAGCCGTCACGACGGTGGAACGAGTAATCATGTCGCTTCTCCTGTTCTCAGAAAGGTCGGCTGAGCAGTCGACCCGTGAATGAACGTACTGAGAATTGTCATACCTGTCATATCGGACACGTCGAAGGCTGAATCCTGCACTCCGATCGGGGGACAATATGTGCGCCAAATGGGATATTTGCATGATTTGGTGAGCTTCAATTGCCCTTATTCATAGGCGAATTGATCGACGATTAGCCTGCTCAGGCGACTTCCTGATGCCCGCTCACCCCGGTAGCAGCGTGTCCTTTCTTGACACGGTCCGGGCAGCGAACGGAACCTGTGAATTCCCGTCATCCGCGGCCCGCTGCGTGCTTCGCCGACATGGGTCCCACAGCTCATTCCACAGCGGCGCCGTATTCGTCGGCGGGCGCCGGATGAGATGGAAGGAGCTGGTCAGCGGAATCCGCTTTGATGACATCGGCGCGGGGTACGCAAGAGCATCGTGGCGTACGGAGCCGGGCCGGGGCCCCGTCAGTACGGTCGGACCGGAGCCGGGCCGGCCCCCGTCGGCACGGTCGCGCGCCGTCAGCCCCGTCGGCCCAGGTGCACAGTGCGCGCCGAGAGCAGGTAGACATCGGGGCGCCGACGCAGCCCGGCCGGGTCGTCGGGGTCGAGCAGCCGGTCGAGTACGGCGATGTCCTCGGCGGCGAGTTCCTCCTCGAACATCTGGCGGCGACGGGCGAACTCGGTGACGACATGGTCCCGGGCCCCGTCGGGGAGCGGCGCCGGAAGGTCGAGCAGGAAGCTGCGGGTGCCCTGCGGGGCCAGTCCCACCGAGGCGAAGAGGGCGCTCCAGTCCTCGGTCTCCCGCTTGGTGCCGGGCAACGCCGCACGCATGTCCTCGAACCGGGCCGCGTTGATCGCTTCGAGCCTGGCCTCCAGGCCGGGCCGCCCGATGCCGATGTCGCGCGGGAGGCGGCGGGGCTGCAGTCCGCCCTCGACCAGGGCGACGGTGCCGCCGGGACGCAGCAGCGCGGCGAATCCGGCCAGGACGGCGCGCTGGTCGCCCATATGGTGCAGGGCATTGCCCGCCCAGATCAGGTCCGCCTCCCCCAGTGCGCCGAGGCCCTCGGGGAGGTCCGTCTCGTGGGTGCGGACCCGGTCGCCGAGACCGAGGCGTTCGGCGCGGCTGCGGGTGCGTTCCAGGAGTGCCGGGGTGCCGTCGACGGCGACGACCTCCGCCTCGGGGAACATCTCGGCGAGCAGGCAGGTGATCACGCCCGGTCCGCTGCCGATGTCGAGCACCCGGCGGACCTTCGGGGTCGCGCGGAGCCCGGCGATCCAGCGGGCCGCCGCCTCGTACTGCGGACGGCTGACCTCGGCCTCCTGCTCCAGCTGTGACCCCATCACATCCCAGTCGATGTCACCGGCGTCCCGGTGATGGCCATGAGTGGTGTCGTGGTGCCGGCAGTGGGCCGCGTCCGGGTGGTGCCGGTGGCTGTGGGCGGTGTTCCGGTGGTGACCGTGTCCGGTTTGCTGGCTCATGGGGCCAGCCTCACCACGGATCGGCCGTACGGCAAGTTTCGTTGCCGCTTCAGCAAGTCACGCGTTTCGGCCGGTGCCGCGCACCCGGTACCCGCTCGGCTCCGGACCATCTCGCCCAGTGGCCACCTGCATATTGCCGGTACGCCGCTGGGCCCATAACTTGCGTTTATGGAGCTGGAGTTGCGCCATCTGCGAACCGTACGTGCCATAGCCGACACCGGGAGCCTGACCAAGGCGGCGGCGACGCTCGGGCTGGCCCAGCCCGCGTTGAGCGCGCAGTTGCGGAGGATCGAGAAGGCACTCGGCGGCCCGCTCTTCGACCGCGACCACACCGGCGCCCGACCCACGCTCCTAGGTGAGCTGGTGCTCGAACGCGCCCGGGTGGTGCTGCCCGCCGTGAGCGAGCTCCAGGAGGAGGCGGTGCGGTTCGCCAACGCCTGGGGGACGATGGAGCGCTTCCGGCTGGGCGGCACGCACGGACCACTGCTGGGCGGGCTCGTGGACCGCCTGGTCACCGCGCACCCGACCGCGCCCGTGTCCACGTACACCTCCTGGTCGGTCGCCGAGATCGCCTCGCAACTGGTGGACGGGCGCCTCGACTTCGCCCTCATCGGGACCTGCGGGGAGAGCCCGCCGCCCGGCAGCGACCGGCTGACGTGGCAGGTGATCGGCGTCGATCCGGTCTTTGTGATGCTGCCGGACACTCACCCGCTCGCCGGTGAACAGGAGCTCGACCTCTCCGCGCTGGCGGACGAGTGCTGGGCGGATGTGCCGGGCGAGGGCTGTTTCGCCGACTGCTTCATCAGCGCCTGCGCACGGGCCGGATTCAGTCCGGTCTCCGTGTACGAGACGGATACGGCCTCCGTCGTCCACCTGGTGCAGGTGGGGCGGGCGGTCGGGCTGTGCCGGGCGACGTTCCCGCCGGCCCCGGGGGTGGTGACCCGTCCGATCACCGGCTCGCCGCTGAGCTGGCGCCATCTGCTGGGCTGGCATCCCCGCTCGGCGGCGGCCGACGCGGCGGCGGGCGCGGTGAGCGGGTACACCCGGGCGGCGTACGCGGAGGCGGTGGAGCGCAGCGAGAGCTATACGCGCTGGCTCGCCGCGCATCCACGGTTCGGCGCGGCGATGTGACACGCGGCGTGGCGGCTACCGCACGCCGTGCCCGTCGGCGATCGCCGCAACCCGCGCGGCCAGGTTCACATCGTGCTCGGTGACCACGCCGCCCGCATCGTGCGTGTTCACGGAGAGGGAGACGGTGTTGTACCCGAGGGTCAGATCGGAGTGGTGGTTCAGTTCGTCCTGGATGGCGGCGACGTGCACGGTCAGGCCGAGGGCGGCGAAGTGGCTGTGGAAGCGGTACGTGCAGGTGATCCGGTCCCCTTCCAGCGACCAGCCGGGCAGTCCGGTCAGTCGGTCCTGGATCTCTTCCTGCGACAGCGGTGCGGCGGGCATGCGATGGCTCCCTCATCGGCGGTCGGTGCCGGTCGGCGGTGCCGGTGACGTTACGGTCTGGGTATGACAACTGTCGCGCTTGACACGGGGGTAGGGCCGCTGCTGCGCAGCTGGCGGGAGCAGCGCCGGATCAGCCAGCTGGAGCTCGCGCTCCGTGCCGATTCCTCGGCCCGGCACATCTCCTTCATCGAGACGGGCCGCTCCCGCCCCAGCGAGGAGATGGTCCTGAGGCTGGCCGAGCATCTCGACGTCCCGGTCAGGGAACGCAACGCCCTTCTGCTGGTGGCCGGTTACGCACCCCGCTACGCACAGACCGCGTTCGACGACCCGGCGCTGGACGCGCTGCGCGAGGGGATGGAGCGGCTGCTCCAGGCCTACGACCCGTATCCGGCGCTGGTCGTCGACGGCACGTACAACGTGGTGGCGGCCAATCGGGGCATTGCGGCGCTGATGGAGGGAGTGGCCGAACACCTGCTCGTACCGCCGCTGAACGCCATGCGGCTCACCCTGCACCCGGAGGGTCTGGCCCCGCGCATCCGCAATCTGCGGGACTGGCGCGCCGATCTGCTGGGCCAGATGGAGCGTCAGATCGCCCTGGCCCGTTCGGCGGAGCTGCGTGAGCTGTACGAGGAGGTCGCGGGCTATCCCGTACCGGAGGACAGCTGTCCCGGGCCCGTTCCTTCGCTGCCCTTCGCGCTGACCCTGCTGATCGAGCACGACGGGCGGGTGCTCTCCTTCGTCTGCTCCATCGCGACGTTCAATACGCCGATGGATGTGACGGTGGCCGAGCTGGCGATCGAGACATTCCTGCCCGCCGACCGGGCCACCGCCGATCATCTGCGATCCCTCGCTTGCTGAGACGAAGCTGCGGGGCGCGGTTGCCGGCTGCGTGAAGCGGTCGGCGGTGGCGCCGGGCCGGCGCCCGAAGCGGGCTTCGAGCGCCGGAACCGGTCCGGAACGGATCCGGACCGGCCGATCACGAGGCGCTAGACGCGGGCTCCGTTGTCGAGCGGATCCCGGCGCGCCCGCCCGCTACCGGACCGGCGTCCCGGTGCCCGCTTGCGGGCGGGCGGCGGGGCCTTGCTGCTGCGCTCCAGGACGAGGGCGGCCGGCACGGCGGTCAGCACCGAGGAGTACGTACCGACGCAGATGCCGATGAGCAGGGCGAGGGCGAAGTCCGCGAGGGAGTCACCGCCCAGCACCGCGAGCGCGACAAGGATGAAGAGCGCGCCCATTCCGGTGTTGACCGTTCGCGGGACGGTCTGGATGACGGCCCGGTCGGCGACGGTGGCCAGCGGCATGCGACGGGCCTTCGCCCAGAGTTCCCGCACCCGGTCGAAGACCACCACCGAGTCGTTGACGGAGTATCCGATGACGGTGAGGAGCGCGGCCAGGAAGATGCCGTCGACGGTGCGGCCGAGCCAGGCGAAGGCGCCGACCAGGATGATCACGTCGTGGACCAGCGCCCCGACCGAGGCCACGGCGAACGTCCAGCGGAACCGGACCGCCAGATAGGCCAGTTGCACGAACACGGCGATGCCGAGCGCGATCAGGGCGTTGCGCCGCAGCTCGTCACCGAGGCTGGGGCCGATCAGCTCGTCGCGGACCTTGGTGGTCTCGCCGCCCTCCTTCGCGAGGGCGGCGCGCAGGGCGTGTTCGCCGTCGTTGTCGAGTTCACCGGTCCGTACGGAGAGGTCGCCCGCCCCGGCCGTGGTGACCTCGGCATCGCCGAAGCCCGCGTCGGCCAGGGCGGAGCGGGCCCGCTCCACCTCGACCGGCCGGCTCGTCGAGTACTCGATGAGCCGGCCGCCGGTGAACTCGACGCCCAGGTTGACACCGCGCACGACGATGCCGAGGACCGCGACGACGACCAGAGCGGTGGAGACCATCAGCCAGCGGCGCGGAAACCGCATCAGCCGGGGATCACGGCGATTCAGCCAGGTGCGCACCCGGCCCGGGAACGCGATGCCGTTGATACCCCGGTAGGCGCTCACGAACCGGGAGCCCGCGGCGATCTCGGTGAGGGCGCGCGCGATGACGAGGGCGG
The DNA here is from genome assembly GCF_014649535.1 of Streptomyces gelaticus. GTDB lineage: Bacteria > Actinomycetota > Actinomycetes > Streptomycetales > Streptomycetaceae > Streptomyces > Streptomyces gelaticus. The sequence goes on along the minus strand of NZ_BMTF01000001.1, from coordinate 76,570 downwards.
AGAACATGGAGGCGATCACACCGATGGCGAGGGTGACGCCGAAACCCTTCACCGGTCCGGAGCCGAGGAAGAAGAGCAGCCCTGCCGCGATCAGCGTCGTCACGTTGGAATCGGCGACGGCGCTCCAGGCACCCCGGAATCCGGCGGTCAGCGAGGAGCGCAGGGAGCGGCCCGGGTGCTGTGCCTGTTCCTCCCTGGCCCGTTCGAAGACCAGTACGTTGGCATCGACCGCCATCCCGATGGCCAGGACGAATCCGGCGAGACCCGGCAGGGTGAGGGTGACGCCCAGGCCGACCAGGGCCGCGTAGGAGATCAGTCCGTAGGCGGCGAGCGCGACGGCGGCGAGTGCGCCGAAGAGCCGGTAGACGACGGTGATGAAGAGTGCGGTGGCGGCGGCGCCGATGAGCGCGGCGCGGGCGCTCGCGTCGATCGCAGCGGCGCCGAGCGTCGGTCCGACGGTCCGCTGCTCGACGATCTCGACGGGGAGCGGCAGGGCGCCGCCCTTGATCAGCAGGGCCAGTTCGCGGGCCTCGTCCGCGCTGAACGATCCGGTGATCTGGGTGGAACCGGAGGGCAGGCCGGCGCCGCAGGCGACCGACGGGGAGACCTGCGGCGAGGAGATGATCTGCTGGTCGAGGACGATGGCGACGCGGCGGCGGTCGTCCTGGACCGGGTGGCAGGCGGCTTCACCGGTCAGCCGGGTCCATTCCCGGCCGGCCTTCTTGTGGAAGTCGAGGGACACGGTCCAGCCGGCGCCCTGCTGGGCGTCGAACGCGGCGGTGGCGTCCTTGACGCCCGCGCCGGAGAGCCGGGCCGGGCCGAGATCGAGGGACCGGCCCTGTTCGTCCGGGAGGGTCGGCCCCTTGTCGGCCTTGCCTTCCTTTCCGCTCTCTTCCTTCCCGCTCCCTTCCTCTCCGCTCCCCGGCCCCTGGACCGCGTGGAAACTGAGCTGGGCGGTTCTGCCGATGACCTCGGCGGCCTTGCGCGGGTCCTGGACGTCCGGGAGTTCGACGATGATCCGGTCCTCGCCCGAACGGGTCAGGGTGGGTTCGGCGACGCCGAGCGAGTCGATCCGCTGGCGCAGTACTTCGAGCGTGCGCTCGGTGCTTTCCCGGTCCGCCTTCGCGGTGTCCGAGTCCTTGGCCTGGAGCACCATTCTGGTGCCGCCCTGAAGGTCGAGGCCGAGTCTGGGTGACATGGTCAACGTGATGAGCGCGGAGACGAGCAGCACGGCGGCAGCCAGCACCGCTCGCACCGTGGTGGCGCGAGTCATGGGTTTCCTCCGAGGGGGCGCCGGGCGCCCTCACCTCGGCGGGGGCGGCACGGCGGTTCTGTGGGACGGGACCGGTGGCAGGACCGGTGGCCGGTGAACGGCCGTCCGTGGAGGCCCGCGTACGCCGGGGAGCGCGATGCGCGAGTGATCGGTGGCACGCGGGGGTGCGGTGGGGGCCGGGGGGTGGGCCCGGTGGGGCACGTGGATGCCGGGCGCGCCGGGCAGCAGGACGTCGGGGCCGGGCGGCGGGAGGTGGTGCGCGGTGCGGGCCTGGTCGCAGCCGGCCCGGGGCTGGGGGTGGGGGTGGGGTGCGATCGGTGGCCCGAACCGGTGGTGGTCGGTGGCCGTGGCGGTGCGGGGGCGCCGGGTGTCGTGGACGGTGCCCGTGCGGGCGGTCCGGTCGGTGTGCGGGGTGGGCTGATGGGCGCCGGGTGCGTACGCGGCGGAGGGCGGCACCCCGGCGAACGGCAGGGCGGAGAGTGCGGATCCGGCGGCTGCGGGGGTGGTGCCGGCGACGGTGAGGACGGCGAGCAGAAGGGCGGCGAGGAGCAGCCGGGCCGCCTGCGCGGTGCCGTGGTGTGCCGGGGTGCCCGGCCGTGCCCTCGGGGGCACGTTCCCCGGGGGCGGCCCCGGGAGGGGGGTCACCCGGTTCGGCCGGTCAGGGCCGGTGCCGCGCCGGCCCGGCGGAGTACGGAGCTGAGGACCATCCCGGCACCGCGTACGACGGCGGTCGCCGGGTCGTCGGCGAGACGCACCGGAGCCCCGAGGCGGACCGCGATCCGGTTGGTGATGTCGGGGCGGGTGGCGCCGCCGCCGGTGAGCAGCGGACCCTTGCGCAGGGCCCCGAGGACGGCGCCGTGCCGGTCCTGCTTCCACATCTCCATGATCATGTCCAGGACGGCGCGGACGACTGCGGTGGGCGGCTGCGCCGGGGCGAGGTCGCCCAGCCCCGTCTCGGCCTGGCGGGCGTCGCGGACCTGCCCGTCGACGAGCAGGGTCGCCTCGGTCAGTCCGGCGCCGATGTCGACGACGAGCAGCGGGCCGCCGCCGCACGGTCCGGCGTGTGCGGCGGCCCTCGCGCTGTCCAGGGCGATGACGGTCGTCGGTCCCAGAGCGGCGATCAGTTCTCTTGCCTCGGCGCGCTGCCGGGCCCCGGCGAGCACGGGGTGGCTGAGGACGATCACGGTGCCGGTGCGGTCCGGGGCCAGGGCCGTCTCGGCGATGCGGCCGAGCATGCGGCCACAGGACTCGGGGTCGACGATGCGCCCCCGCCGGACCGGGCGGCCGTGCCCGGCCCCCGTGCCCGGCTCGCCGCAGACGTCGGTGTCGGCGAGGACGCCGTGTCCGGGCACCCAGACGCGGGTGCGGGAGCTGCCGAGATCGAGCGCGAGGCCACGGGCGACCCCCTGGTGGTCCTGGTGGTCCTGGTGGTCCCGGCGGACGGAGGGGCCGATTCGTCGCCCCGCGTGCAGAGAATGCATCGTCCCTCCCCCGGCCCGCCGACGCGGCCGCGCACACACCCATGAACCCGCTGATAGCGAGGCATGGCCGAGCCCTCACTATGCAATAGGGAGGCAAAGAAAGCCACTCCCAGGCAAATTCCAAGGGCTCGGCCGCGTGGCGCGGTGCCTCAGGCCTCCGCCGGCAGGAACCCGGCGACCAGTTCGGCGAACTCGTCCGGCGCGGCGATCCGGACGCCGAGGTCCTCCGCCTTGGTGCGCTTGGATCCGGCCTTCTCCCCGGCGACCAGGAGCGAGGTGCGCTTGGAGACGCTGGACGAGGACTTGCCGCCGGCCCGCTCGATCAGCTCGTTCATCTCGTTCCGGGAGAGCTTCTCCAGTACGCCGGTCATGGCGCCGGTGACCACCACCGTCATCCCGTCCAGCGGCAGGGCCCCGCCCTCCCCGTCCGCGGCGGCGGCCGCCACGGACTCCTCCCCCGGCTCGGGCGGCGGCGTGGCGCCGGGCTCCGTCATGTTGACCCCGGCGGCCACCAGTTTCTCGATCAGCGGGGCCAGCTCGACCAGCTCCGCGACGACGCCCGCGGCCTTCTCCTTGCCGATGCCGTCGACCCGCTGGAGCTCCTCGGCATCGGCCGCCCTGATCCGGTCCATGTCCGCGAAGTACCGGGCGATCCGCCGCGACATGGACCGTCCGGTGCCGCGCACCCCCAGCGCGCAGAAGACCCGGGAGAGCGGCTGGGTCCGTGCCGTGTCGATGGCGGCCAGGAGGTTGTCGGTGCTGGTCTCGCCCATCCGCTCCAGGCCCAGCAGTTGCTCGCGGTCGAGGGTGAAGAGGTCGGCGAAGTCGGCCACCAGGCCGGCGTCGACGAGCTGGACGACGCGGGTCGCGCCGAGACCCTCGATGTCGAGCTGGTCGCGGCCCGCCGCGTACGAGATGGAGGCGACGAGCCGGCAGTCGCGGCCCCGGACACAGCGCCAGCGCTGCTCGCTGGTGTCTATCTCGGAGCCGCACTGCGGGCACGCCGCGGGGAAGTCGATCGACTTCTCGTCACCGGTCCGCAGATGGGCGACGGGGGCCTCGATACGGGGGATGATGTCGCCCGCCTTGTAGACCATCACCCGGTCGCCCAGGCGCAGATCGCGGCGGGTGATGTCGGCGGGGTTGTGCAGCGTGGCGTAGCCGACGGTCGAGCCGTCGATCTCGACCGGTTCCAGCACGGCGCGCGGCGCGATGATGCCGGTCCGCCCCACGTTCCACTCGACGCCGAGGAGCCGGGTGACCTTCTCGACGGCCGGGAGCTTGTACGCGATGGCCCAGCGCGGCGCCCGGCTCCCGGAACCGGCCTCGCGCTGGTCGGCCGCGAGATCGGCCTTGATCACGATGCCGTCGATACCGAACGGCAACGAGGCGCGCAGGGCGGCGACCTCCTCGACCCGGCTCTGCACCTCCTCGACGGTGGTGACGGTGCGCGGTGCCACGTCCGTGTCCGCGGCGGTGTGCACGCCGAGCCGGGCGACGTATGCGAGGACTTCGCTGTGCGGCAGTTCGGCGAGGGTGTCGGTGAGCTCGCCGGAGTCGGGCAGCGGCAGGGCTCCGTAGGCGAAGAACGTCATCTCGACCGTGTACGCACGGTCCTTGGCGCGGAGGGTGCCCGCCGCGCCGTTCCTCGGGTTGGCGAAGGGGGCACCGCCGTGTTCGGTGCGCACGGCGTTGGCCTGCTCGAACTGCTCGGTCGTCATGAGGATCTCGCCGCGCAGCTCGATCGTCACCGGCTCGGCGAGCTGCTCGGGCAGGCCCACCACGGTGCCGATCGCATGCGAGACGTCTTCGCCCGCGGTGCCGTCGCCGCGGGTGATCAGCTGCTCCAGGCGGCCCGCGCGGTAGCGCGCCGCGACGGCCAGGCCGTCGAGCTTCGGCTCCACGCTCCATGCCGCGACGGGCCGGCCTATGCGGCGCTCCAGCGAGGCCGTCCAGGTGACGAACTGGTCGGCCGAGAACACGTTGTCCAGCGAGAGCATCGGCACCGTGTGCGGCACGTCGCCGCTCGCCGCGCCGCCCGCCACCCTGCCGGTCGGAGAGGCGTCCAGCATCTCGTGCGGGTGCTCCTGCTCGTATGCGGCGATCCTCCGCACCAGCCGGTCGTAGGCGTCGTCGTCCAGCGTGCTCTCGCCCGTGGCGTAGTACGCGGCGGCGGCCCTTGTCGCTTCTTCGACCGCGGCGGCGTAGGCGGCGGTGTCGGCGAGCACAACAGCTGAGTTCGTCATGGCCCCCATCCTGCCGTCCGCCACTGACAACGCCGCTCAGCCGGCGGCCTGGACCGCGCCGTCCGCCTCGTCGGTGCCGCCCGCCGCGCCCGGCGCCGACAGGGGAATCTGCGGACCCGAGCACTCGCGCAGCCAGCGGCGCAGCACCTTGTGCACCTGTTCGGCGCCCACCAGCTCGGTGCCGGGCGCCACCGGCGCGGTCAGCTGCGCCGGCCACAGCAGGAACGGGCGGGACTGCTCGCCGCCCAGACCGCCGTGCGAACCGATCTGCTCCTCGAAGGCGTGCACACAGCCCGTGGCCCCGTCGTACATCGAGTTGACCATGATGTCGGCGACGTGCGGGAAGGTGTCCGTCCGCCGAACCGCCGCGGCGGCTCCGGGGCCGAACGGGGCCAGCGGGCCTTCCCCGTCGACCAGCTCCGCGACCGGGATCTCCGTGCCGCCGCGGCCCAGCACCACCGATCCGTGGCGCTCGCTGCGGACCAGCAGAAAGCCGATGCCGGGGTGATTGGCGAGGGTGCCGAGCAGAGCGGGGTGGCTGCGGTCGAGCTGTTCGCGCGAGGCCCGCCCCTCGATGTCGGGGAAGGAGATCAGGCCGAGGTTCCCGGAGGCGAGGACCACGGGGTCGGACGGCTTCGCAAGGTGCTCCGCCGCGCCCTCGTCGACCGGCCGGTGCAGGGCGATCCGTACCGCGTCACGCGCCTCCGAGGCGCTGCGGGTGCGCTGCGCCCGACGGGGCACGGGCAGCCCGCAGCCCGCCCGCACCAGGTCCTTGAGGGTCAGCCCGTACGCTCCCGCGAAGGTCTCCCCGGGGCTCTGGCCGTGGTCGGAGAGCAGCACGATCCGGTAGGTGCGGGGGGTGTGCTCGGCGACCTTGACGATCAGGGCGAGCGAGCGGTCCAGGCGTGCGAGCACCTTCTCCGCGTCGCGGCTGTTCGGTCCGGAGTGGTGCGCCACCTCGTCGTAGGCGACCAGGTCGGCGTAGACCGCGGTGCGGCCGGCGAACATGTCCCCGATGACGGCGGCGACCACCACATCGCGTTCGACGACGGTCGCGAAGGCCCGGATGAAGGGGTACAGCCCGCCGCGCTTGATCCGGGGAGTGAGCTTCCGCATCCGGGCCCGGATCGACTGGCCGATCTCGCGGCAGACCTCGGCGACGAACGACACCGCGGTGCGTACGGCGTTGGCCGGGTCGGAGAAGTACGCGAAGTACCCGGCCCTGGAGCGGCGGCCCTTGCCGAAACGGGCCGCCATGGACAGGACGAGCGCCAGCTGGGCGGCGCCGCCGCTGAAGAGGTTGCCGCGGCTGGCACCGTCCAGCGTGAGCAGTCCGCCGTGGTCGGTGCGCGCGACGGCCCTGCGCTGGAGCTCCAGGGCGCTCGCGGGTCTGCTGGAGACCATGACGTCGCCGGTCTCCTTCTCGTACCAGCGGAAGGCGGGGACGTCGTGATTGCTGCCGTGCAGGATGCCGAGCTGGCTGGCCCCCGTCTGGCTGGACCAGTCGGTGCGCCACGGGGTGAGCCGGTGCCCCTCCTCGTCCGCCAGCCACTGCGCGACGGTCGGCATCAGGCCCTCGTCGGCGGCGCGGGCGAGCACGTCGTGGCCGACGCCGTCGAGCTGGATGAAGACGGTGCCCGGTGGCCCGCTGCGCCCGCTGTCGGTACCGCTGCGCCGTCGGCGGCGGACGGCCAGCCGGGAGAGCCGGCGCCGGTAGGCGTTGTCGTCGCGGACGGCGAGCGCGGTGGAGGTCGCCGAGGCGACGGCGGACATCACGGCCGCGACGACGACGGCCGTCTGTGGGTCGGCGGCGCCGCGCCCGTCCGGGATGAGCCGCAGCGCGAGCAGCAGCAGCGAGCCGTTCAGGAAGAAGACGAGCAGCCCGAGAACGAGCGCGGGCACGATGAGCAGGGCCCGCACCAGGACCGGCCAGACCAGCGCGGAGAGCAGACCGAAGGCGCCGGCGCCCCAGGCCGCGGTGAACGCGATCTTGGTTATGCTGTCGCCGTTGTCCGACTGGAGCTGGAAGTCCGGCAGAATCCCCGCGAGCGCCAGCATCGTGAGCGTCGAGACCGCCCACACCACGACCACTCGCATCAGGGCGCTCCCGGCTGTCCGCCATCGCCCGTCACCCACGCCGCTCCACCTCACGTCCGGACCCCGCCGTTCCGGGTCCTGGCCCCCAGCTTTTCACAGCGGACCCGCAGGCCTCGGCCGCAGCGGCCGGGAGCCGGGTCAGCAGCCGTCGTAACCGGCGGTCGGCATGGAGAGCCTGCGGTGCACGCTCGCCTTCGTCCGGGCGTTGTACGGCGGCTCGTCCAGCCCCGCGATCTCCAGGCGCACACCGCGCCGCTCGCACTCCGCGGTGAACTCCGGCACCGAGGTGAGTGCCCGCGCCAGCACCCGGTCGTTGGCGGCGACGAACAGCTCGACCTCGCCGCTCTCGACATCGGTCCATAAGGCGTGGTGGTCGGGGCGCAGCCCGTAGAGCCGCAACTGCCGGGTGACGACGTATCCCTTGTCGGCGGCCCAGCGGGCGCACATGTCGTGCTGGCTGCGGGTGTCCACGAGGAACGGATCGCTGTCGAGTTCCTCGAGCGGTGTGAGGCTGGCGATGGCCGCCACCCGTACGTCCGTGACGTCCCCCATGGCCGTCCCCCCGTGCTAGGCGTACCGGCGACCCTACCTGCCGGCCCCCCGCGCAAGAAGGCGCGTGCCGGGACGGCGGGAGCGCGGAGGCCGGAGTGCGCAACGACTGTGCGCCCCTGCCCCGGCCCAGCACTTAGGCTCGATGCCGGGACCGAACCGAGGAGCCCGGGAACGAGGAGGCGTCGCGTGCCGGTGGAAGTCACCTGGTGGGGTCATGCCACCTGCACCATCGAGGACTCCGGGGTGCGGGTGCTGACCGATCCGCTGTTCGCGCGGCGCTTCGCGCATCTGCGCCGCCGCCGCGGCGAGCTGCCCGGCCCAGAGGCGTCGGTCGCCGATGTCGTGCTCGTCTCGCATCTGCACTCCGACCATCTGCATCTGCCGTCCCTGTCCGGGCTCGCCCCCGGCAGCAGGCTGGTCGTGCCGCGGGGTGCGGTGCGCGCCGTGCCGGGGCTGCGGATGCTGCGCTCGGTGCGCGGGCTGCGGATCACCGAGGTGGCCGCGGGCGACGAGCTCCGGGTCGGCGAGGTGCGGGTACGGGCGGTTCCGGCGATGCACGACGGCAGGCGGCTGCCGGTCGGCCCGCACCGCTCCCCCGCGCTCGGCTACGTGGTGGAGGGCGAGGCGCGGACGTATTTCGCCGGTGACACGGGGCTCTTCGACGACATGGCGCAGGCAGTCGGCCAGGTGGACGTGGCGCTGCTGCCGGTGGGCGGCTGGGGCCCGTATCTGGGCCACGGTCATCTCGACGCGGGCCGGGCGGCGCAGGCGCTGGCCCGACTGGCGCCCCGGTCGGCGGTGCCGGTGCACTACGGCACGTACTGGCCGATCGGCATGGATGGGGTCAGGCCGCACGAGTTCCATTCGCCGGGTGACGAGTTCGTCCGCAAGGCGGCGCAGCTGGCGCCGGAGGTGGCCGTGCACCGGCTGTCCCACGGTGAGCATGTGCGGCCGGAGGCCGCCAGGTGATCCCGCAGGTCGTGGGGCAGCTGCCCCCGGAGTCGACGCAGCAGGCGGTCGGCTATCCCTCCCTGTTCCTGCTGGTGGCGCTGGGCGCGCTGGTGCCGGTGGTGCCGACGGGTGCGCTGGTCAGTTCGGCCGCCGTGGTGGCGCTGCATCAGTCGTCGCCGTTCTCGCTGCTGATCGTCTTCGTGGTGGCCTCGGCCGCGGCGTTCCTCGGTGACATATGTCTGTACTGGCTCGGTCAGCGCGGGGTGCGGTCGAGGAACGGTTCGAGGTGGCTGCGGGTGATCCGCGACCGGGCCGCCCCGGAGCGGCTGGCGCAGGCCCAGCAGAAGCTGGACGAGCACGGTGCGGTGGTGCTGGTGCTGTCCCGGCTGGTGCCCGCGGGGCGGATTCCGGTGATGCTGGCCTGTCTGCTGGGCCGGATGCCGCTGCCCCGGTTCGCCCGCGGCGATGTGCCGGCGTGTCTGGCGTGGGCGGCGACGTACCAGCTGATCGGCGTTCTGGGCGGTTCGCTCTTCCCCGAGCCGTGGCAGGGGGTGGTCGCGGCGGTGGGTCTGACGGTGCTGATCAGCGCGGGGCCGACGATGTGGCGCAGGATGCGGGCGCGGTTCAGCCACTGATCGGCCGGGGTGCCGGCTGCAGTACGCGTGAGGCGCCGATCGGCAGGTCCCAGAGCTGTGTCCGGGGGTGTCCGGCCCGTTGCCAGGCGGTGCGCAGCCGGGTCAGCGGTTCGAGCACGGGCTCCGCGGAGAGCAGGAAGGTGGCCCAGTGCATCGGCGCCATCGCACGGGCGCCGAGATCCTCGTAGGCCTGCACGGCCTCCTCGGGATCGGTGTGCACGTCACCGAGCCACCAGCGCGGTTCGTACGCCCCGATCGGCAGGAGGGTCAGGTCGATGCCGGGGTACCGGCTGCCGATCTCGCCGAACCAGTGCCCGTACCCGGTGTCCCCGGCGAAGTGGATCCGCTGCCCTTCGGGGCCGGGGCTGCCGATGATCCAGCCGCCCCACAGGGAGCGGCAGGTGTCGGTGAGGGTGCGCTTGGACCAGTGGTGGGCCGGCACGAAGTCGAAGCGGACGCCGTCGAGTTCGGCCGATTCCCACCAGTCGAGTTCGGTGACCCGGGTGAAGCGGCGACGGCGGCACCAGCGGCCGAGTCCGGCAGGGACGAAGAGCGGGGTGTCCCTGGGCAGTCTGCGCAGCGTGGGCGCGTCGAGGTGGTCGTAGTGGTTGTGGCTGATGACAACGGCGTCCACGGGCGGCAGATCGTCCCAGCGGACGCCTACCGGGGTGATCCTGGCCGGGGTCCCGAGGATCCGCCGGGACCAGACGGGGTCGGTGAGGACGGTCAGCCCGCCGGTGCGGACGATCCAGCTGGCGTGCCCGGCCCAGGTGACGCAGGTGCTGCCGGCGGGGACGGCCGGCAGGGGTTCGGGGGCGTAGGGGAGCCGGTGGATGCCGCGCAGTCCCTCCGCGTTGGGCCGCAGGGCGCGCTCGCGGGCCAGTCGGGACATGCCCATGACACTCGGGAGCGGAGCGGTGAGCCGGTCGGCGAAGCTCTTGGGCCAGTCCCGGATCTCGCCGAGCGGACGCGGCCCGAGGATCCGGCCGCCGCTCATGCGGTGCGGCTGCGCGGTCCCGGCATGGGAGCGCTCGGTCTGTTCCGTCATCGAGAGACTCCCGTCTCGCAGTTCCTCATCGGAGTTCGTCGAGGGCCGTTGAGAAAATGCTCAGCGCTTCGGCCACATGCGGCAATTCCAGGGGATCCGGAGCGGTGAGGGACTCCAGCTGCTGCTCCGGGGTCGAGCCGAGCAGCGTCCCGGTGCCCAGCCGTACGCGCAGCGCCCCCAGTTCGTCGCCGAACCGGTGCCCGCCCGGCGTCGGCGCGCCGAGGCGTTCCGTCAGGTACTCCTCCAGCTCCAGCGAGTCCGTGACGCCCCGGCCCGCCAGCCGGGATCTGAGCGGGCCGAGGTCGGCGTAGAGATGCCGGCCCGCCTGCGGGGGCCTGGCCAGCGCGCCCGATGCCAGGACCGCGCGGTGGGCCGCGGCGGCGACCCGGGCCTGGAGCGCGGCGGCCCGGCGGACCCGGTCCGTCACGGCAGCCGGTTCGCGCAGCGCCTGGGCGGCGGCCGGGGCGACCGGCCCCGCGACGAGCGCGCCGAGCGCGGTGAGGATGTCGAGCGTACGGGCGTGGCGTGCCGCCGCCCGTACGGTGTCCGGGAACCGGGCGACCGCGACCGGCCAGGCGGACGGGGTCAGCGCCCCGGCGAGATCGCAGACGACCGTGACGTCGTCGGGGCACATCTCGGCCGGGCTGAGCAGAACCGTGTCGTGCGGCCGGTGCAGGGTGTCGCGCCAGGTCTCGTCGCTGATGACGTGCAGCCCCTCGGCGACCGCCGCCTCGCACGCCTCGCGCACCAGCTCCGGCGGGGCGACGGTGGCGGTCGGGTCGTCGACGACGGAGATCAGCAGCAACCGGGGGCGGCCGCCCTCGGCGCGCACCCTTCGCACGGTCTCCAGGAGTGCGTACGGATCGGGCACGCCGCCGCACTCGGCCGGGGTCGGCACATGGTAGGCGGGTCTGCCGAGCAACCGGGCCTGCGGGATCCAGGTGGCGGTGCAGGGGCGCGGCATGAGCACGTCGCCGCCGTGCGCGGCGATCAGCGCGAGCAGCAGCGGCGAGGCGCCCGGGGCCGCGGCGACGTGCTCCGGGCCGCCGTGCAGTCCGCGCCGCTCCCAGTAGGCGGTCGCGGCCTCGCGCAGGGCTTCGCCGCCACCGGTCGGTTCGGGTTCGCCGCGGGCCGCCGCCGAGGCGAGCACCTCGGCCAGCTCGGGCAGCACCGGCAGACCGGGATCGGGGGCGGGCGGCCCGTACCGGACGGGGCCCCGGTCCTCGTGTACGGAGCCCCGTCCGGTCCGCTCGGTCCGCTGCCGCGCCATCCGGGCCTCCTTCGCCGCCGCCCCGTCGCCCTGTCGCGTCGTCTCGCACTCAGGGCCCTTTATACGAGGGTTCGACCGACCGCGCCCGCCGACGGAGCGGCGGGTGGAGCGGGATCAGCCCGCGAAGGCCGCCTGGGGCAGTCCTCGGCCCGCGTCCGGCAGCACCAGCAGCGAACCGGAGAGCGGGTGCGGGGCGGCGAGCCCGGTGCGTGCGGTCGAGATGTAGAGGTCGCGCAGACCGGCACCGCCGAAGGCGCAGGCGGTCGGGCGCCGCACCGGCAGTGCGACGATCCGGTCCAGGGCTCCGTCGGGCGTGTACCGGCGCACCGCGGCGCCGTCCCACAGGGCGGCCCAGACGGCCCCCTCGGCGTCGACCGTCAGCCCGTCGGGGAATCCCGCGCCCTCCTCGACGGTGGCGAACGGGCGCCGGTTCACGGCGTGTCCACCGTCGAAGTCGAAGACGTCGATGCGGCGCGTGGGGGTGTCGATGAAGTACATCAGCCGCCCGTCCGGGCTCCACCCGATGCCGTTGGCGCACGCCGCGACGGGCAGTACCGGGGTCACCGCACCCTCGGCGGCCACCCGGACGAGGCTGCCTCCGTCCGCCGCTCCGTCGTAGCGCATGGTGCCCGCCCACAGCGCTCCGTCGGGGGCGACCGCCGCGTCGTTGCCGCGACGGCCCGGCACCGGGTCGTGGACCAGCCAGCGGAAGGCGCCGTCGGGGTCGTACAGGCCGATGCCGTCGCGCAAGTTGACCACGAGTCCGCCGCCGGCGCGCGGCTTGGCCGCGCCGACGTGCTGTTCGGTCGCCATCACCGTACGGCGGCCGCTCACCGGGTCGTAGGTGTGCACGCGCGCGGAGACGATGTCGACCCAGATCAGCCGGCCGGTGGCCGGGTCCCAGGTCGGGCCCTCGCCGAGCTCGGCCCGCTCGTGCACGGCCACGTCCAGATGTGGTGCGTTCACTTCTGCCTCCCGTGGCCGGAATGTCGAACACACACTAATCGCGTGGCATTTGGACGGGCAATGCCGCCGGCCCGGGGTGGCCTCAGGCGCGACGGCCGAGCAGTGCGAGCAGCCGGGTCTGCGGGCCGGCGTCGGGCGCGGTTTCGAGGGGCGCGGCGAACAGGCCGCTCTGCGAGAGGTCCTTCGCGTACGGTCCGACCTCGCGGCGCACGAACTCGACCAGCCGGGCGGGCAGCCGCTCGTCGGCGCCGATCGCCCGGGACAGGTCCCAGGCGTGCACCACGGCGTCGGCCACCATCTGCGCGCAGTAGGCGTCGGCGGCGGTGTCCCCGTACGACAGGTTCACCGTCCGTTCCAGGGCGCCCGGCGCCTCGAACGCCTGGCGCGCCGCGTCGGCCGCCCGGTCCCAGGCGGCCACGGGGTCGTCGCCCAGCACATCGCCGTCGAAGGCGTCACCGACTTCGGCGACGGTGCGGCCCCCGGTGACCAGCGGCACCACCCAGAGCTGCTCGGAGGTGAGATGGGCTACCAGGTCGCGGACGGTCCACTCGGTGCACGGCGTCGGTGCGGACCACTGGTCCTCGCGCACCGCGTGCACCCGGTCGGTGAAGAGCCGGAGCGCCTCGCCGTGCCGGTCGAGGAGTTCATTCACGGAGACAGTTGCCATGCGTCCACTCTCCCCGGCCCGGAGCCGGGGCGCGAGCGCAGGTTGACCATATATCAAGACAGGTATCTCATATTTCGACACTCCGGCGTACGGTGACGGTACCGATCACCGCCGCGCGGCTCGCGTCCCCGGTCGCGTTCCGAGGGGTCCGAAGGCTTCAAGAGTTCCGAGAAAGGACGTACGGCCATGCCGAAGGAGACCGCCGTCTACACCCACGGCCACCACGAGCCGGTGCTGCGCTCGCACCGCTGGCGCACCGCAGCCAACTCCGCGGCGTATCTGCTCGACGAGCTCCGCCCCGGTCTGGCCGTGCTGGACGTCGGCTGCGGGCCGGGGACCATCACCGCCGATCTGGCCGCGCTGGTCGCTCCCGGCCGGGTGACCGCCGTCGACACCACCGAGGAGATCCTGTCCCAGGCGGCCGGGGTCGCGGCCGAACGCGGGCTGGACAACGTCGAGTTCGCCCTCGCCGATGTGCACGCGCTGGACTTTCCCGACGACTCCTTCGATGTCGTCCACGCCCACCAGGTGCTCCAGCATGTGGGCGACCCGGTGCAGGCGCTGCGCGAGATGCGGCGCGTCTGCCGCCCCGGCGGCGTCGTCGCGGCCCGTGACAGCGACTACGCAGCGATGGCCTGGTACCCGGAGGTTCCCGGCCTGGACGACTGGCTGGACCTGTACCGCCGGGTCGCCCGTGCCAATGGCGGCGAGCCGGACGCCGGGCGCCGGCTGCTCTCCTGGGCCCGCCGGGCCGGCTTCACCGACATCACCCCGACGGCCGCCACCTGGTGTTTCGCCACCCCGGAGAGCAGGGCCTGGTGGGGTGGCATGTGGGCGGACCGCACGGTCGGCCCGGCGTACGCGGAAATGGCCGTCGCCGGCGGCCGGGCGAGCACCGAGGAGCTGGCGCGGATCGCCGCCGCGTGGCGCAAGTGGGCCACGCGGGACGACGCCTGGTTCATGGTCCCGCACGGCGAGGTGCTCTGCCGGACCTGAGCGTGCCGCCCCTCCACGAATCGATCACGCGTCACTGTGCCGCCAACTACCCTTGTGTGCATGGACATTCTGGGAACAACGCTCCGCATCTGCGTCGACGACCTGGAGGCTGCGGTGGCCTTCTACGAGGACCTCACCGGCAGTTCGGCGCTCCGCTTCGAGCGCGGCGGGGTCTCGGTCGCCGCGATCAGCTGCTTCCTCCTGATGAGCGGCCCGGAGTCGGAGCTGGAGATCCTGCGCAAGGTGACGGCGACGGTCGCGGTCAAGGACGTCGACGACGCGCATGCGGCCCTCACCCGCGTCGGCGCCCGGATCCTGGCGGGGCCGGTGCCGACGCCGGCCGGCCGCAATCTGATCGCCGTGCACCCGGACGGCTCGGTCTTCGAGTACGTCGACCGGGCCCTGCCGTCCGGCCGGTGAGGACCAGAGCGGCGGGCGAGGGCGAGCGCCGTCAACCCCTCAGGCGCATACGGTAGTTGTACGTGTCGGGCAGCGGTTCGTCCGTGAGCCGGGCCCACACCTCGTCCAGGATCTCCGCACCCTCGCGCAGGTCCGCGACCTCGAAGCCCTCGTCGAAGACGGCCCGCGCGGCGGCCCGGTCACCCTCGGCGATCAGCAGGCGGGCCTCCAGCAGGCGGAAGCGGCCGCGCTGCCGCACCGCCTCGGGGAGGGCGGCCCATACGGCCCGGACCGCCGCGGGCCGCCCGGCCGTCAGCAGCGCCTCCATCGCCTCCCGGCCCAGCGCCACCGTGGCCGCCGTCCAGGCCTCACCGTCGTCGCCGCGTTCCGCGCACAGGTCCTCGAAGGCCTCGGCGTAGAGATCCGCGGCCCGGTCCCGCTGGCGGCCCTCCCCGGCGGCGACGGCGAGGCACCGCAGCAGCGGCCAGCGGGACGGGGCGAGCACCAGTCCGCGCTCCCAGCTGCGGACCGCCTGGGCGCGGTCACCGGCATGCCACTGGGCTACGCCCAGGTGGTACTCGGTGAGGGGGTCGGCGGAAGCCGTCTCCAGCATGTCGCGCCAGTGCGCGGAGACCAGTGAGGGGCCGGGCGGGGCCGCCCGGCGCGGTTCCGGGAAGGCGCCCTGCTCCAGCAACTCCAGCCAGGGACGCTGCTGTTCACCGAGAGTGGCGTCGGCGAACGGTGTGCCGGGAAGCTCGTACTTGCCGCGCCGGACCTCCAGCGCGCCCCAGCCCGAGCCGGTGGCGAGCGACTCACCGGGTTCGTTGTCGGCGCAGGCGCGCCAGGCGGCGTAGGCGTCCTCGACCTCGGTGCGCGGCAGTGCCTCGGCGAGCCGGCTCTCGGTCTCGGCGCGGGCCGCCGCCCAGTCCTCGCCGTGCACCGTGAGCGGGTCGGCGGACAGCGGCCCGTACGACTCCAGCCAGCTGAACTCGGCGCCCGGTTCGAGGGGGACGTGCTCCAGCTGGGTGCGGGCGAGTCCGGCCTGGATCTCGGCGTATCCCGCGGTGCCGGGCTCGGTGAGCCACTCCTGCCAGCGCCGCCCGCCCGCTCCGCTGCCCCAGAGGAACAGCTTGCGGCCGCGCAGCAGATCGGTCGAGGTCTGGACGAGCCCGTGGCCGTCCTCGTCGAGCGAGGCCACCCAGCGGCGGGCGCCGTCGGGCACCTCGTAGAAGTAGTCGGCGGGGAAGTCGCCGCGCAGTGGGTACGTGCGGTCGACGGAGCCGGACACGGGGACCGGGACCCGGGTCAGGGTCCGTTCGTACCCGAAGTGCCATGCCTCGTCGGCGGGGGCCAGGACCCGGGTGCGTTCGCCCTCGGGCACGGCGATGTTGGACCACCAGTACACGGGCGCGGTGTGCTCGTGCGGATTGCGGATCCGTACGCCGACGTGCAGGAAGTCGGAGTCCCCGGGCAGCCACAGGTCCACCTGGAACGGCAGGTCGCGCAGCCGCTCCCACTCCCAGAGGCGGACCATCTCACCCCCGTCAGGCGCGGGGACGCGGGCCGCGTGGAGCGGGGCGCAGGACAGGGTGGTGTGGCCGGTGGCGCCGATGTTCCACTCGATGCCGCCGGAGAACCAGGCCCCGTTGAGCGCGAA
>NZ_BMTF01000001.1:7865-60300 GCF_014649535.1 Streptomyces gelaticus | reverse complement strand
GTCGGCGGGCTGCAGAACGGGGTTGCGGTAGAGGAGTTCCCGGCCGGTCGGCTTGTGGTGCAGGGAGTGGATGCGGCCGCCGAGTCCGGGCAGGACGGTGGCCCGCAGCCGGTCGTTCTCGATGACGATCGTGTCGAGTCCGGTGGGGGTGCGCTCGCGCCCGTAGCCGTCGAGGACGCGCACCGGCAGCACGGTGGTCAGGGGGCGATAGCCGATCTGGCGTGCCATGTCACGTGGCAGCGCGGCCCGGTCGCGTTCGCCGAGCACATGCATCTCGTCGAGCGGCCGCAGCGCGGGCAGCGGATTCTCCGGGCCCAGCGGCGCGGCGGGCAGAGTCAGTACGGCACGTCGTACGGTCGTGGCCAAGGCAACCTCGCTCCCTCGCACGGGCCGCCGCAGGTCCGGGCGCCCCCGATGACCATGGAACACGCTGGACAACACCCCTGGCCAGGGGCATCACCATCAGACTTCGGCAAAGGCCACGGGGGCGCGGCAGAAATTCGCATGCGCCCCGCCCGTGCCTCCGTAACCTTGGCCCCCGACAGTGCAGGAACGGCGGCCGATGCGGCACGCACGAACGGAACGCGGAGCGGAACACGATGAGCACGCAGCACACCTACCGAGTGATCGTGCGCGGCACCTGGGACGGCCTGACGGAGAGCGCCCGCGCGCGACTGCTGTCCGAGGTGGACGGACACGGTCTGAGCGCGATGGAGTTCACCGAGGAGGGCTCGCTCGCATACGACCGTGTGCTCAAG
The DNA here is from genome assembly GCF_014649535.1 of Streptomyces gelaticus. Classification (GTDB taxonomy): domain Bacteria; phylum Actinomycetota; class Actinomycetes; order Streptomycetales; family Streptomycetaceae; genus Streptomyces; species Streptomyces gelaticus. Next base: position 59,542 of record NZ_BMTF01000001.1, on the reverse strand, counting down.
CACTTCAGCTTCCGGTACGTGGTCGTCTCCGACGCCGACGACGGCGAGGAGATGGCGGGTGCGATCGCCGAGGACCGCGCGGAGACCTATCTGAACGAGCAGGGCTACGGCCATGGCGCACTGCGGTCCACGGTGACGGACATGGACACGATGAAGATCAATTACAAGGGCCGGCGCGGCTCGGGGGCGGCGTAGCGGGTGTGACGCGGTGAGCACCTCTCGACGTGACGGAAACAGCCTGGCCGGAACGGAGCGTCACACGGCGCGAACGCCTGCCGTTCACTGGGTGGAAGTCGTGCGGCGGACGAGAAACCGTGCACGGCCGCCGAGCCGGCGCAGGCCGTGCAGGGCGCCGTTCGGCCCGTACCGGTGCGGGCGGTACCGGACGCCGAGCCCGGGTGGCACACCCCGGCCGGCGCCCTGCGGCCCCCCGGCTGGACGCCCGCGACGGGCCTGGCACGCGGACTGCACTCCTTCGCCCAGGGGCTCGCCCACGAGGGGGTGCTGTCCGAATCGGACTGACCGTCGCCCGAGGGTCCGGTGGCGGCCCGCTCAGCCGAGGACGAGTTCGGGCTCGTACAGGTCCAGCCACATGGCGAGGTCCAGGGTGCGCTCCAGGCCGCGGCGGGACGCCGTGGTGACCCGGGGCGCGCCGTGGGCGGCGGCCCTGCTGAGGAGGTCGCGGTCGATCAGCTCGAAGACGCGGTGGTCCGGGCGGGCGAGCAGTTCGCGGGCGTGCTCCTGGAGGGCGACGGCGTACTTGGGGTCCTGGGTCGACGGATAGGGACTCTTCGTCCTGTCGTAGACCGAGCGGGGCAGTACGTCCGCGGTGGCCTCGCGCAGCAGGCTCTTCTCCCTGCCGTCGAAGGACTTCAGGGACCAGGGCGTGTTGTAGACGTACTCGACGAGCCGGTGGTCGCAGAACGGCACCCGGACCTCCAGGCCGACCGCCATGCTCGCGCGGTCCTTGCGGTCGAGCAGGACGCGCACGAACCGGGTCAGGTGGAGATGGCAGATCCTGCGCATGCGGTACTCGAAGTCGCTCTCGCCGGGGAGCCGTTCGATGCCGGAGACGGCGGCCCCGTAGCTGTCGCGGATGTATGCGCCCAGGTCGAGGTCGCGGCGGAGGTCGTCGCGGAGCATGTCCGAGTCCTCGCCGAAGTCCTCGGCGAACCGCACCAGCCAGGGAAAGGTGTCGGCGTTGCGGGCCCGCTCGTCGAAGAACTGGAGGTAGCCGCCGAAGACCTCGTCGGCGGATTCGCCGGACAGCGCGACGGTCGAGTGTTCGCGGATGGCCCGGAAGAGCAGATAGAGCGAGGCGTCCATGTCGCCGAGGCCCATGGGGATGTCCCGGGCCCGGATCATCCGGGCCCGTACCTCCGGGTCGGCGAGGGTGTCCGGGTCGAGCACGATGTCCCGGTGGAGGGTGCCGGCCCGCTGGGCCACGTCGTGCACGAACGGGGTGTCGGGGGTGGTGCGCAGCTCGTCGGCGACGAAGTTCTCGGTGCGTCCCACGAAGTCGACGGCGAAGGTGCGGACCTTCTCGCCGCTCTCGGCGAGCTGCCGGGCGGCGAGCGAGGTGACGGCCGAGGAGTCGAGTCCGCCGGAGAGCAGGACGCAGCGGGGTACGTCGGAGACCAGCTGACGGCGCACGATGTCGTCGAGCAGCGACCGTACGGTGGCGATCGTGGTGTCCCGGTCGTCGGTGTGCGGGCGGGTCTCCAGCCGCCAGTAGACGTGCCGACGCAGGCCGCCGCGGTCCACGGTGACGACCGTGCCCGGCTCCACCTCGTACATGCCGTCCCACACGGCGTGGCCCGGGGTCTTGACCATGGTGAAGAGCTCCCGCAGCCCGTCGGGGGTCACCCGCGGGCGGGCCAGCGGATTGGCGAGGACGGCCTTGGGCTCCGAGCCGAAGAGCACACCGTCGGAGGTCGGCCAGTAGTAGAAGGGCTTGACGCCCATCCGGTCGCGGAACATGACGAGCCGGTCGTGGCGGCCGTCCCAGATCGCGAAGGCGTACATGCCGTTGAGCCGCTCGGCGAGGGCCTCGCCCCACTCCAGGTAGCCGCGCAGCACCACCTCGGTGTCCGAGTCGGTGGTGAACCGGTGCCCGCGGGCGGTCAGTTCGTCACGGAGTTCGGTGAAGTTGTACGCCTCACCCGAGTAGACGAGGGCGACCGCTCCCTCGGGGGTCTCGACGGTCATGGGCTGGCGCCCGCCGGGCAGGTCGATGATCGCGAGCCGCCGGTGTCCGAGCGAGGCATGAGCGGCGGTCCAGGTCCCCCGGTCGTCGGGGCCCCGGCAGGACATGGTCTCCGTCATCGCGTCCAGTGCCGCGGCCTCCTCGGCCGCCCGCAGATCACGGTCGAAGGAGACCCAGCCGGTGATGCCACACATGTGCGTCCTCCCGATCCGGTCCGCCCGGGAGAGCCTCGTGGGCACGGTACCGCCCGCACTCCTGGACGGCGTGCCGAAGACGAAGCCCGGCAGAACCAGTTGTATCTAGCAGCTATATGACGAGAGTCTGCCTGGGATTGCGTACGGTCAACACGGCGGATACCTCGGCGGGGGCACGCCCCTGCTGCTTTCGGCCGCGGCTTTCCGCTTCCTGTACGCGGCGCCGCGCTCCGGAACCCTTGCGGGAAACGGCTCCTGGGCCCGGCGGGCATCCCGAATCGGCCATCGGCAAAGACTTGCCCAACCCGAGGTCGGCCGGTGGAGTGGACCGGTGCGGGCGGCAGCCGGCCCGGGGGCGCCCGATAGGCTGGCCGCTACCCTGTTCGCGTCGCCGGCCTGCGGTCTCTTGGGGCAGCCCACCCCCGAGTGCCCGGCCGACCGGCTGATCCGGAGTGCCCGTGCCCATGCCCGTCCCCGTACCGCTCACCGTCGCCGTCGCCCAGCCCGCCTGCGTCCCCCGCGACGTCGCCGCCAACGCCGCGGCCCACGCGGAGACGGTGCGGCGTTCGGGGGCCCGGCTGGTCGTCTTCCCGGAGCTCTCGCTCACCGGCTACGACCTCGCCGCCGAGGCCGTGTCCCCCGACGACTCCCGGCTGCGCCCGCTCGTCGCGGCCTGCCGCGAGGCGGGGGCGACGGCCCTGGCGGGGGCTCCGGTGCGCGCCGCCGACGGGCGCGAGCATCTCGCCACCCTGGCCGTCACGGGCCGGGGCGCGCGCTGCGTGTACGCCAAGATGTGGCTGCACGGCACGGAGTCCGACCGGTTCACCCCCGGAGAGAAGCCGCACGTCCTGGTGGTCGACGGGCATCGGCTGGGGCTTGCGGTCTGCTACGACGCCGCGGTTCCCCAGCACGCCGCCGACACCGCGGCGCTGGGCATCGACGCCTATGTGGCGAGCACCCTCTACGGCCCCGGACCTGAGCAGGCCGCCCGCCGCGACGGGCACATGAGCCAGGTCGCGCGCACCCATGGCGTGTGGGCGGTGCTGGCCACCTCGGCGGGTCCCAGCGGAACGTACGACCGGACATCGGGCGGCTCCGGCATCTGGGCGCCGGACGGAACCGCGGTCGTGCAGGCCGGGCCCGAGGCCGGCGCCGTGGTGTCCACGGCGGTGGGCGGGGCCGCCTGGTGCCGCGACCGGCACTAGGTCAGGCCCCGGGGCTGCCGGTCATTTCGGCGGTGATGGCCCACCGCTCGTGGTCGCGCCAGGCCCCGTCGATGAAGAGGAAGTCGGGCGAGAAGCCTTCGAGACGGAATCCGGACCGGCGGACGAGGGCGAGCGAACCCTCGTTGCCGGGCTGGATGTTGGCTTCGAGGCGGTGCAGGCCGAGCGGCCCGAAGGCGTATCGCACGACGAGGCCGAGGCCTTCGCCCATCAGGCCGCGTCCTGCCGCGTGGGCGAAGGCGCCGTATCCGAGCGCACCGCAGCGAAAGGCTCCGGCGACGATGTTGTTGATGTTGATGAACCCCGCGATCGAGCCGGCGGGTCCGCTCCCCCCGCCGCGTTCGCAGACGAGGAAGCCCTCCCTCGTGGGGTCCTCGATCAGCCGGCCCGCGTAGGCGGCGTACGTGCGGAGGTCGTCGGGCGGGAAGAGCCAGGGGCGGTGCAGGTCCCGGCTCTCCCGCACCCGGGTGGTGAACTCCTCGGCATCGGCCTGCGTGAAGGGGCGGATCGCCGTACGCCGCCCTTCGGCCAGATAGTCGCTGTCAGGCATCCGGCAACCCTAAGGGCTTTCCCCCGGCCCGTCCGCGTCACTTCCGCCGGCCGCCGGCCACCGGAAGCTCCAGCACCCCGGTGTCCTCCGGGGCGCTGACCACGGTGACCGGTTTGATCCCCCGGTTGCCGAAGTGCGCGCTGTCGCTCCCCGCGATCACGAATTCGAGCCGGTGGCCGGCTTCGTACCGCAGCAAGACCCTGGTGAACCGGCTGGTCTCCCCGGCGCGGGTGCCGGACGCCGCTCCACCGCCGTTCAGCTCAGTGCGGGCACCTCGACGGTGAGCGTGGCGGGGCCGCCTCCGGCCGGGGCGTCCAGCACGGCGGGCACGCCGAGCGGAATCGTGAGCGCCGTCGGCCCGTGCCCGAAGCCCAGCTCCTCGACGACGGGCACACCCAGTGGGCCGAGCCGGTCGGCGAGGACCGCCCGGACCTCCTCGTACGGGCCGCAGCCCGCCCAGGAACCGCAGGCCACACCGGCAATCCCGTCGAGCGCCCCGGCTCTCAGCAGTTGGGTGAGGATGCGGTCGATGTTGTACGGGTCCTCGGTGGTGTCCTCGATCACCAGAAGCCCGCCCCGGGCGGACGTCCGGGCGTGCGGGGTGCCGATGTCGGCGGCGAGCAGGCTCACACAGCCGCCGTAGGTGATACCGCGGGCCCTGCCGGGGACCAGCACCCGCGCGGTGGGCAGGCCTAGGGTCCGTACCGACTCGGGCTCGAACAGGGTGGCCCGCAGGGACTCCTGGGTGTCCGGGTCCTTGAGGAAGGTCTCGGTACCTGCCATCGGGCCGTGCAGGGTGGCGAGCCCCATGCGCAGCGCGAACGCCTCGTGGAGCACGGTGATGTCGCTGTAGCCGATGAACACCTTGGGCCCCGCCGCGCGCATCGCCGCCCAGTCGACCAGGTCGACCATCCGGTGCACGCCGTATCCGCCGCGGGCGCAGATCACCGCGTCCACGGCCGGATCGCACCAGGCCTCCTGGAGGTCCCTGGCCCGCGCCTCGTCCGTGCCGGCGAGATAGTCCAGCTCGGGGTGGATCTCGCGTGCGTGCGGTGCCTCGACGGGCTCCAGGCCCCAGCCGCGCAGTACGTCCAGGCCCGCGTCCAGCCGGTCGGCGGGCACCGGACCGCTCGGTGACACGACGGCGATCCTGGCTCCCGGGCGCAGCCGGGCCGGGCGGGTCAGCGGTGCGAGGGTCACTTCTTCAGCTCCTGCCGCGGTACGTCGGTGCGGTCGATCCCGAAGGTCTGTGCGTACAGGGAGAGTTCGGCCTCCAGTGCCCGGATCATGGTGTCCGCGCGTCGGAACCCGTGCCCCTCCCCCTCGAAGGTGAGATAGGCGTGCGGGATGCCTCGTCCGTCGAGCGCGGACAGGAACCTTTCGCACTGCACGGGCGGGCAGATCGGGTCGTCGAGCCCCTGGAGCAGGAGGAAGGGCGTGGTCAGCCGGTCGGTGCGGCGGACCGGTGAGCGTTCGCGGTAGCGGTCGGGGACTTCGGCGAGCGGGCCGACGAGGGACTCCAGGTACTGCGACTCGAAGTCGTGGGTCTCGTCGGTGCCCCAGCCGGTCAGGTCCAGGATGGGGTAGATGATCGTCCCGCAGGCGTAGACGTCGGTACCGGTCAGCGAGGCCGCGGTGGTCCAGCCGCCGGCGCTGCCGCCCCGGATGGCCAGTCGCCGCCGGTCGGCGGTGCCCTCGTCGGCCAGCGCCGCGGCGACGGCCGCGCAGTCCTCGACGTCGACGACGCCCCACTGCTCGCGCAGCCGGTTGCGGTACGTCCGGCCGTAGCCGGTGGAGCCGCCGTAGTTCACCTCGGCGACGCCGATGCCGCGTGAGGTGAAGTAGGCGATCTCCAGGTCGAGCACGAGCGCGGCATGGCCGGTCGGGCCGCCGTGCGCCCAGACCACGTAGGGCGGCCGTTCGTCCTCGGGGCCGGACCGGTCGGGGCTGCGCGGCGGGTGGATGTGGGCGTGGATCTCGCGTCCGTCGGGCCCGGTGAAGGTGCGTTCCTCGGGCCGGGGGTAGTACGCGGGGTCGACGGCGTCCTTGTGCGCTGCCCCGATGACGCGTGTGCGGCCGGTCGCGGTGTCCAGCTCCACCACCTCGTACGCGCTGTACGGGCTCGCCGCGACACCGATGACCCGGCTGCCGTGCACCGCGAGCGTCTCGGCCCACTCGGTCCAGGGCCCGGCGACATCTACCAGTTCGCCGGACTGCGGGTCGAGGATGCCCAGCGTGGTGGAGCCCTTTCCGTGGATCGCGGCGATCAGGCCGTTGTCCAGCGGCCGGAACCAGCTGAGGCCGATCTTCCAGAGCGGTCCGGCGAACTCCTGCTCGCGGGGGCAGAGTGCGACCGCGCCCCGGTGCGGATCGGCGCGGTACAGGTTCCACCAGCCGCTGCGGTCACTGGCGAAAAGGAGCTGCCCGTCGGTGCCCCACTCGATCTGCGGCACCGACTCCTCGGGGCCGCCGCCGAAGGACCAGGTGTGCTGGAAGGTGCCGTCCTCGGCGACATCGGCGAGCATCACCTCGGTGCCGTCCCACGGCATCCGGGGGTGGTCCCAGGCGATCCAGGCCGCCCGCCGGCCGTCGGGCGAGAGCTTCGGCCCGGTGACGAACCGGCGGCTGTCGTCGGTGAGTTCGCGTACCGCCGAGCGGTCGTCGGCGGCCGAGCCGTCCAGCGGCACGGCGGCGATCACCCGGCGCAGCTCGGTGGGGCCCTCGCCGGTGAACTCCTCCAGGACGCACCACACTTCGCCCCGGTCGGGGTGGAGCTGCGGGTCGGCCCAGCGCAGCCCGCCGCCGACGGCCGAGACCGGGGTGAGCGGCCAGGGTTCGTCGGGCCCGTCCGGGGCGTAGGCGTAGAGCCGCTGGTCGGCGAAGTGGACGAAGACGACCAGCGGACCGCCCTCGGCGCGCCCGGTCCCGGCCCAGGGCACTCCGCCGTACTCGATGACCCGGCTCCGTACGTTCCACGGGGCGGGCAGCACGCAGTCGGTGCTCCCGTCCGCCCGGCGGCGGATCAGGGCGCGGCGGCCCGCCTCGGCAGGGCGCGGCTCCGTCCACCACACCTCGTCGCCGACGGTGCCGACGTACTCCGGGCGGCCGTCTCGGGAGGCCGCGAGCGCGGCGTCGATCGGCGACGGCCATGTTCCGTAAGCCCCGATGGGCAGCATGTGTTCAATTCCCCCTGTTGCGTCAGGCAGTGCGCAGATAGTGGTCGAGGACGCGGACGCCGAAGTGCAGGGCCTCGACGGGGACGCGTTCGTCGACGCCGTGGAACAGTGCCTGGTAGTCGAAGCCGACGGGCAGTTTCAGCGGTGAGAAGCCGTAGCCGGTGATGCCGAGCCGGGAGAACTGCTTGGCGTCGGTACCGCCCGACATGCAGTACGGCACGACATGGCCGGCCGGGTCGAAGCGTTCGATCGCGGCGCGCAGCTTGGCGAACGTCGGCGAGTCGACCGGGGCCTGGAGCGGGACCTCGCGGTGGTGGAACTCCCATTCGACGTCGGGGCCGGTCAGCCGGTCGAGGGTGGCCTGGAACTCGTCCTCGCCGCCCGGCACCATCCGGCCGTCGATGAAGGCGGTGGCGTGGCCGGGGATGACATTGACCTTGTACCCGGCCTCCAGCATCGTCGGGTTGGAGCTGTTGCGAACGGTCGGTGCGACCAGGTCGGCGGCGCGGCCGAGCTTGCCGAGCAGTTCGTCGACGTCGAAGCCGGGGGCGTCGAGGTCGGGGCGGAGGCCGTGCAGGGCGGCGAGCTCGGTGAGCGCGGCGCGGACCGTCGGGGTGAGCCGGACGGGCCATTGGTGCTCGCCGATCCGGGCGACGGCGGCGGCGAGCGCGCTGACCGCGTTGGCCTTGTTGACCTTGGAGCCGTGTCCGGCCTTGCCGTGCGCGGTGAGCTTCAGCCAGGCCGTGCCGCGCTCGCCGGCGGCGATCGGGTAGAGCGGCATGCCGGGTCCGGCGTGGAAGGTGAAGGCGCCGGATTCGCTGATGCCCTCCGTGCAGCCTTCGAAGAGCTCGGCGTGCCGGTCGGCGAGGAAGCCGGAGCCGTCGTCGGCGCTGGCCTCCTCGTCGGCGGTGTACGCGATCACGATGTCGCGGCGGGGCCGGACCCCGGCCCGTGCCCAGGCGCGTACGACGGCCAGGACCATCGCGTCCATGTTCTTCATGTCGATGGCGCCGCGCCCCCAGACGACCCCGTCGCGGACCTCGCCGGAGAAGGGGTGGACGCTCCAGTCGGCCGCCTCGGCCGGGACCACGTCGAGATGGCCGTGGACGAGCAGGGCGTCGGCGGACGGGTCGGTGCCGGGAATCCGGGCGACCACATTGGTGCGTCCGGGGGTCCGCTCCAGCAGGGTGGGTTCCAGTCCGACGGCGGCCAGCCGCTCGGCGACGTACTCGGCGGCCGGGCGTTCGCGGCAGTCGCCGCCGCCGCGGTTGGTGGTGTCGATCCGGATCAGTTCGGAGGTGAACGTCACCGATTCGTCGAGCGCCTGCTGGTCGACGCTGTCCTGGGGACCGGTCGCCTCAGCCATACTGCTCCTCCACGGCGGACGACACGATCGTCGTGACCGCCTTGAACGTGCGGATACCTTCGTACATCGTCGCGCTGGTGTAGGCGACGCGCCGTTCGCCGCTGGGCGCCACGCCGGGGACGACGGTGGCCGCCTGGGCCAGGTGCTCGGCGTCGAACTCCAGCTCCACGGTGAAGGGGCCGCCCTCCACCGGTGCGTGGCGCACGGCGAGCGCGGTGGCTTCCTTCGCGGCGGCGCGGATGTCGGCGGCGGTACGGGCCGGGGTGCGGCAGACCGCCGCGTACCGCGACACATAGTCCTTGACAGCGACCTTGCGGGCCCGGGGGGCGTAACCCTCCGCGTCCACGCAGGTCAGGTCGTCGCCGGTGACGAGGACGACGGGCACCCCGTACTCGGCCACGACATGCGCGTTGAGCAGTCCCTCGCTCGCGCGGGCGCCGTTGAGCCAGACCCCGGTGATGGAGTTCGCCAGATAGGTGTGGGCGAGGACCCCCTCCGCGCCGGCGCCCGTGTGGTAGCCGACGAAGGCGATGGCGTCGACGTCGCCGTGCTGGATGCCCTCGACCATGGAGAGGGACTTGTGCCGGCCGGTGAGCATCTGGACCCGGTCGTCGAGCCGCTCCAGCAGGAGGTTGCGCATGGACCAGTGGGCCTCGTTGACGAGGACCTCGTCCGCACCGCCGTCGTAGAAGCCGAGCGCCGCCGCGTTCACGTCGGAGGTGAACATGGCACGGCACCGCTCCCATTGGGCCGTGCCCGGCAGTACGTCGGCCGGCCAGGTCACACCGGTGGCGCCTTCCATGTCCGCGCTGATCAGGATCTTCATGCCGGGCCACGGTACGCGCCCGCGAACCGCCAGGCCAGAGCCACAGGGACGTTCAATGGTCCAGTCCTCCGAAGAGAGTGCGACGCACGCCCCCAACAGGTGCATCACGGACATGCGCGCGGCGGCCCGCCCGGCGCTCCTTGACACTTTCCCGCACCCCAGACCATGATTCCATTAATTGACTAATGGAATTGAGGCGAAGTGCATGGCAGACGCATTCACTCCGGACGGCGCGTCCGGCGCCTGGGCCCTGGAGGCCCTCGGCCTGGGTAAGCGCTACGGCCGCGGCTGGGCGCTGCAGGACATCTCGTTCCGGTTGCCGGCCGGCCGGATCTGCGGTCTCGTCGGCCCCAACGGAGCCGGGAAGAGCACCCTGCTGGGGATCGCGACCCGCCAGGTGCAGCCCACGGAAGGCGGCCTCCGGGTCTTCGGTGTGCCCGTGGACGACCCCGAGGTGATGCCCAGGTTCGCCTTCCTCGGGCAGGACAAGCCGCTGTTCAAGCGGTTCACCGTGGCCGAGACGCTGCGCATGGGCGCCGAGCTCAACCCCGGCTGGGACATGGCCGCGGCGGAGCGGATCGTGCGGTCGGGCCAGGTCCCGATGGACGCCCGCGTGGGCACCCTCTCCGGGGGGCAGCGCACCCGCGTCGCGTTCGCGCTGGCCTTCGGCAAGCGGCCCGACCTGCTACTGCTCGACGAGCCGATGTCCGACCTCGACCCGCTGGCCCGCCACGACATGAGCACGCTGCTGATGTCGGAGGCCGTGGAGCGCGGCACCACGGTGCTGATGTCCTCCCACATGCTCACCGAGCTGGAGGACATGTGCGACTACCTGCTCGTCCTCGCGGGCGGCAGGATCCGGATGGCGGGCGACGCGGACGCGCTCCTCCCGGCCCACGCGCTGGTGACCGGGCTCGCCCCGGGCGGGGACCCGGCCGCCGCGCTGGCCCCGCACACCGTGGTCGAGTACCGCGTCCAGGGCCGGCAGTTCCACGCTCTGGTGCGGACGAACGGCCCCCTGTCCGGTGACTGGGTGGTCTCCGAACCCAGCCTGGAAGAGGTACTGCTGGCGCACCTCCGCTCGCCGGACGTGCCCCCGTTGTTCACACCCGGTGCCCGCACCGAGGCCGAAGGGAGCCACACCTCATGACCACCACCCCGACCGAAGCGCCCCGGACCGGGCGCACCCCGGGGCCCCGTATGCTGCGCGGGCTGAGCTGGCTCGTGGTGCGCCAGCACCGGGCCGCGCTGCTCAGCCTGCTCGCCGTGACGGTCCTCGGCTCGATCTGGATCGTCTACGAGCGCAGCCGGATGAAGGACTTCCTGGACGCCGCGGGCTGGCCGGGGAAGGAACTGACGCAGCCGACCTACGACGGGGGCGGTGCCGGTCTCGTCATGGCCGCGCTGGGCGGACTGCCGCTGATCCTCGCCGTCTTCGTCGGCGCCCCGCTGATCGCGGGGGATCAGGAGCAGGGCACCGCGCAGCTGGTCACCACCCAGTCGGTGTCACGCCTGCGCTGGGTGGCGACGAAGTTCGCCTGGATCTACGGGGCGGTGCTCGTGACCGCCGCGGTGCTCTCTGCGCTGTTCACCTGGTGGTGGAAGCCCTACCGCTCGGTGTTCTCCAGCTCGTGGTCGGACGGGTCGGTGTTCGACAGCACCGGTCCGATGCTCCCCGCGCTCTGTCTCTTCCTGACCGCCGCCGGCATCACCATCGGTGTGCTGGCCCGCCGCACCCTCATGTCAATGGCGATCACGTTCATCTTCGCCGCAGCCGTCGGGGTCTTCTGGAGCGAGATGATCGCCCACCTCGCCCCGACCCGCACGATCACCTACCCGCTCGAAGCGGACATGCCCTCGCGGCTGAACGAATCGCTCGAGGTGGACCGCTGGATCGGTTCCGCCGACGGCCATCTCTACGGCTGGGGCCTGTGCGCCGAGCAGACCGAGGCGGCCTCCGACGCGTGCGTCAAGGAGCACGGCATCGTCAACAATGTCTACGAGTACCTCGGTGTCGACCAGATGCCGGCCATGCAGTGGACCGGGGCGGGCATCCTGCTCGCGGGTACCGCCGTACTCACCGCGTTCGTCCTGTGGCGGGTGTCCCGTCGCCCCCTCTAGGGCCTGCCGCCGCAGGTACGTAGGGTTTCGGCAGTCGCACGGGAGGTGAAGGCAGTGGTCGTGTTCCGGATCGACCGGCGCAGCGGAGTGGCGACGTACCTCCAGATCGTGCGTCAGGTCGAACAGGCGCTGCGCATGGGCGCCCTGGAGGAGGGTGACAGGCTGCCCACGGCCGCTCAGGTCGCGGCCGAGACCAAGGTCAACCCGAACACCACCCTCAAGGCGTACCGCGAGCTGGAGCGGGCCGGCCTCGCCGAGGTCCGGCAGGGGGCGGGCACCTTCATCACCCGCTCGCTCGTCCCGCCCCAGGCGGACGCCGACTCGCCCTTGCGCACTGCGCTCGCCGAGTGGCTGGACCAGGCACGGGTGCAGGGGCTCAGCGGCCAGGAGGTCGACGCCCTCTTCCGGTCCGCCTTCGCGGCCGTCTATCCGGCCGAGGCGGACACCCGCTGAAGCGTGGCGCCGTACGTCCGTACGCCTCGCCGACGAGGAGCGGCCGGTCCCCCGACGGGGGGCCGGCCGGTGTCATTCCGGTGCGGGGTAGTCACCCGTGGCGCCGTCGGTCCGCTCGCGCAGCAGGTCCGCGTGGCCGTTGTGGCGGGCGTACTCCTGGATCATCACCAGGTACACCCATCGCAGGCTGACGATCCGACCGCGGGAGGCGTACGCGAAGGTCTCGTCGAGGCCGCGCCCCGCCACGGCGGCCCCGCACGCCTCGATCTCGGCGCGGAAGGCGGCGAAGTCGCGCTCGGCGTGCGCGGCTTCGACGCCTTCGATGCCCTCGTCGCCGTCGCCCGGACCGGTGAAGACATCGCCGATCGGCTCACCCGCGAAGCTCCGGCGGAACCACCAGCGTTCGATCTCCGCCATGTGCCGCACCAGGCCGAGGAGAGTAAGGCCGGAGGGCTCGGCGGTGGTGCGGGCGAGCTGTGCCGGGGTCAGCCCGGCGCACTTGGTGAGCAGCGTCTCCCGGTGCCAGCGGAGCCAGCCCTCCAGCATGACCCGCTCGTCCGCGTCGCTCGGGACGTTCAGCTGGTCGCCGTCGGCCGTCGTACGTTCGATGCGAGGTGCCGTCCACGTCATGCCGGCCATCCTCACACGACCGGGCTCACCGCTCAGGTCAGTTCCCGCAGGAGCGGCTCCGGGTCCGCGAGCAGGAACAGGTGACCGCCCTCGGGGACGGTGCGCAGTTCGGCGCCGGGGATCTGCGCGTGCGCCCAGCGCGCCACCTCGACGGGGACGTTGCCGTCCGCCTCGCCGTGGAGGAACAGAGTCGGTACGCAGACCGAGCCCAGCGGCTCCGGGAGCGGGCGGGAGTATCCGGCGAGATCGGTGATGACCGCGTCCACGCCCTGGCGCTGGCCCTCCGCGGTGTCCACGTCGGACAGCGCCCGGAAGGCGGGGGTGCTCATGATCAGCCGGTCGGAGCGGGGCCAGGCGTCGAGGTTCGGCTCGCGCCTGGCCTTCTTGAAGATCCCCTTCCCGGCGAGCATCGGCCGGGCGATCGCCGGGGCCCAGACGACCATCCGGTTCAGCAACTTGACCAGCGGGATCCGGCGCGCGTACGCCGCGCGGGGGGCGCCGGGGACGGCGGCGCACGCGAGGATCAGCCGCGTGACCCGCCCGGGGTGCTGCTGGGCCGCCGAGAGCGCGTACCCGCCGCCGCCCGAGATCGCCACGAGGGTGGCCCGTTCGTGGCCGAGGTGGTCGAGCAGGGCCACGAAGTCGTCGTTCCAGCGGTGGAAGCCGCGACCTGGTACGGGGTCGGTCTCGCCGTACCCCGGCCGGTCCGGGAAGACCAGATGCAGGCCCGCGTCCGTCGCCGCCTCCCGCAGCGCGAGGCCCTCGTAGCGGCTGCCGGGAGTGCCGTGGAGCACGATCACGGGCGGGGCGGCGGGGTCGCCGTAGGAGCAGTACGCGATGCGGCGCCCGTTCGGGGAGGTCAGGCGGTGTGTCCGCGGCAGGTCCGTCTCCGGGTGGTCCGTCTCCGGGTGGTCCGGCGGGGAGGGGGTCATCTCTGCTCCTCGGGGGATACGGGGGTGGCGGCAGCGGCGGCGATCCCGCCGATGACGAAGTCGAGGCCGAAGGAGAACCGGCGGTCGTAGTCGTGGTGGTCCGCGAACACCGAGGCTGCCCGGCGTTCCGGCGGGAGGTGGTGCAGTTCCAGGTCGCCGCGGCCGAGGCGGATCGCCACATGGCCGGTGACGAAGTCGTGCAGGGTGCCGTACGCGTACGCCGCGGCCTCCTCGTCGAGCCCGGCACTGCGCAGCGCCGCCACGACCCGGTACGCGACGTCGTCTGCGCCGGGCCCGACGAGCGAGGAGCGGCGGTGCGCCTCAAGGATGACGGGGTGCCGCATGAGCAGGTCGTGGAGCGTGTCCGCGAAGAGCCGGACGATGCCCTGCCAGTCCTTCGGCCAGTCCACCGACCGGGTCACCTCGCCGACGATCCGGGACACCAGCGCGTGCTGGAGCGCGTCGATGCCGCCCGTCGTGCGGTGGATCGCCATCGGTGACACGCCCAGCCGTTCGGCCAGCGCACGGAAGCTCACCGCATCGAGCCCCTGGTCGTCGGCCAGTTCGGTCGCCGCGTCCAGGATCGCGTCGAGCGTCACCGCCCGGGGACGGCCGTTCTTGGGAGTGCTTGCTTTCTCGACCACCATGCCCGCACCATATCGATACGCGTAACGAAACAGCAATGGGAGCGTCCATGACGGAGTTGCACGACCTCACCGCTCTTCAACTGGCCGCCGCCTACGGGCGCGGTGAGACGAGCCCGACCGAGGTGGTGGATCATCTGCTGGCCCGGATCGGGGACGGCGACCGGGTGGGGGCGTTCACCACGGTGTCGGCCGGCCCGGCCCGCACCGCGGCGGCCGAAGCCGAACGCGTCCTGCGCTCGGCGGACCGCGCCGGCCTGCCGCGCCTGTTCGGCGTACCCACCGCGATCAAGGACCTGGAGGCCACCGCGGGCGTGCGCACCACGCTGGGCTCCGCACTTTTCGGTGACTGGATCCCCGGGCACAACGACGAGATCGTCGAGGTCATGGCCGACGCCGGGCTGATCAGCCTCGGCAAGACCACCGTTCCCGAGTTCGGGGCGGCCTGCTACACCGAGCCCGAGGTGTCCGCCCCGGCGCGCAGCCCCTTCGACCCGGCCCGCAGCGCGGCCGGCAGCAGTGGCGGCGCGGCCGCGGCGGTCGGCGCGCTGCTGGTGCCGATCGCACAGGGCAGCGACACCGCCGGTTCGGTGCGCTCCCCCGCGAGCGCCTGCGGGGTGGTCGGGCTGAAGCCCAGCCGCGGACTCGTCACCGCGGGCCCGGCCGGCAACGACGGGATGGGGCTCTCCGTGCGGGGCCCGCTGGCCCGGACGGTCCGCGACACCGCCGCGTTCCTGGACGCGCTGACCACCCGTACCGGCGCCGGCACCGTGCATCCGCCCCGGGTCGACAGCTACGAGCGCGCGTGCGACGCACCCGTGCCGCGGCTCCGGATCGCGCTCGCCCAGGGGTCGGTGTCGGGCTCCTCGGTGGATCCCGAGGTGGCCGCCGCCGCCGAGCTCACCGCCCGTACGCTGGCCGGGCTGGGCCATGCGGTGTTCGCCCGGGACCAGGCACCGGACCCCGAGCTCACCGACGGCTTCAGGGTGATGTTCACCGCACTGGCCGGGTCCCGGACCATGGCGTTCGACGGATCGGCACTGCGCCCGATCGTCCGTCATCTCCGTTCTCGCTCACAGGAGTTGACCGCAGCGGAGCTGGCCGCCTCGATCGGTGTCGTGCAGGCCCGCGCCCGCGCCTGGACACTCGACTACGCGGACGCGGACGTGGTGATCACCCCGACCGTGACGACCCCGCCGACGCCCGTCGGACGGCTCCGCAACGACGCGGACCCGGCGGCGGAGCTGGCCGCGATGACCGCGTTCACGGGCAATACCGTCCTGGCGAACGCCACCGGGTTCCCGGCCATCAGCCTTCCGCTGGGCTGGAGTTCGCAGGGCCTGCCGCTCGGAGTCTCGCTCACGGCCGGATGGGGCCGCGAGGATCTCCTGCTCGGCGTGTCGGCCCAGCTGGAGGAGGCCCTGCCGTGGGCCCACCGCTACGGCGAGCGGCCCGGGGCGCGGACACCGGCGGCGGACCGGCCCTGACCGGACCGCCACGACCGGGCCCCGGGCGCGGTCCGGCTACTCGCCGGTGACGCCGTCGATACGCTCCCGGAACAGGTCCGCCTGGCCGTTGTGGCGTACTCCTCGATCATGTGCGTGAGGATGTAACGCAGCGAGACCTCGTCGCCGTAACTCCTGGTGATGTCCAGGGACTCGGCGGCTTCGACGGCGGCCCGGGAGCGTGCGCACTCCTCGTGCCAGATCCTGAACGCCTCCTCGGGATCGGCGTCGGCCACCTCGAACTCGGCGAACTCACCGGGCTTCGGCCCCGGCCAGTGCATCCGCACCACCTCGTCCTTCAACACCCTCCGGAACCACGACCGTTCGACCTCGGCGAGATGCCGGACGAGCCCGGGCAGGGTCGGACCACGTCGCGGGCCTCTAGCGGACGATCAGCAGGGAGCGGTGGTGGATCAGCGCGGGCCCCGGGCCCGGTGCCGGGAGGCGCGTCGCGGCACACCCCGGTCGGGGGCGACCGGGACCTGGCTGCGATGACTGAACTCCAGGACGGGGTAGCCGAGTGCGATGACCTGGGCGACGATTCCGGTCACCTCGCCGACACTCATGCCGGGCAGGGTCCCGGGCAGCCGGCCCATCAGTTCCCGGTAGTCGGGGAAGTCGGTGTGAGGCGCGAAGGCGGGGGCGACCGTCCCGGCGCGCGGGCCGTCGCCCCGGCCACCCTCGCCCAGCCGGCCGGCGTCCGCGGCGAGCACCAGGAGCCGCTCGGCACCGGGGCGGACCAGCGGATAGGCCCACCACAGGACGTCGATCCGGCCGCGTTCCGGTGTGTCGACCCGGGCCCGGCCCGCCATCGGGCAGGAGAAGGACCTGCCCGGCGCACCGTCGAGCTCGGGACCGAATCCTGTTCCGTCCTCCTTCATCCGACTCAACACCCCGTAAATGGGCAGGAGTTCATCTGCGGGGCTACCGACCGCCGACTGTCTGGTGACACCGAAGAGCCGTCTCGCGCCGCTCGACCAGTGGGAGACGAGCCCGTCCGCGTCGACCACCACGACGGCCGGCGGCACGCGACCCGCCACGACGTCGGACGGCGGTGGCGTCCGCTGCGTCGGCACATCGGGATCCATGGATGGAGGGCTCCTTCCCCACCGCGACGTTCCGCGGTTCGTGTCTCCACGGTACGACTCCGTGTCCGGCACCCGCCGGTCATCGGCCCGATCGCCCCGGGTGATGCGCCCGCGCACCGGGAAGCGCACCGAGCGGTCCGGCACAGGCGGTGGTCCGGCCGGACCACCGCCTGTCCAACGGTCAGTCCTCGTGCCCCAGTTGGAGATCCCGCTCGGTGCGTCCGCCGCCCGCGACCTGGAGGACGGTGGCGACCGGCGGGTACCCGGCCGCGATCACCGTGTACTCGCCGGTGGACAGGTCCACGAACCGGAAGGCCCCGTCGGGCCCGGTGGTGAGGGTGTCGACCACATTGCCCGCCGCGTCCAGGAGGGTGACCCGGGCGTCCTCGACGGGCCGGCCACCGGTCGCCCGTACGACACCGCGCAGCACTGCGCCGCCGGCGAGTTCGATGTCCTGCCGGGTCTCCCTGGCCGCCTGCACGCTCACCGGCAGCGCGGCGGGCCGGAAGGCGGGGGCGCTGGCGGCGAGGGTGTACTCGCCCGCCACCAACTCCGTGATCACATAGCCGCCTTCGCGGCCGCTGCGGGTGGAGGCGACGACTTCACCGCGGACATCGGTGAGGGTGACGGCGGCGTCGCACACCGGGATGCCGTCGGCGGTCAGGACGGTCCCGGCGAGACGCCCGGCCCCACCGAGCACCACATCGAGCTCGACGGGCCGTTCGCCGACGGTGACGCTGACGGCCTGCGGCTGGTGGCCGCCGGCCGCGGCGATGAGGACGTACGAACCGGCGCCGGGCACACTCAGCGCGTACCGCCCGTCGTCGCCGCTCGCGCCCCGTCCGACCTGCTGGCCCTGGACGTCGATGAGAGTGAGGGCGGCACGCGGCACCTTCGTACCGTCGGGGTGCTGGACGCTGCCGCACACCGGCACGCCCGACAGATAGACGGGCGGCGGCACGGCGGCCTCGGTGGTCGTCGTGGTGCGGGCGGCCGGCACGGTCACGGACTCGGCGGCGCTTTCGGGGCTGTGGTGGGACACCAGCGGTTTCTCCTTGAGGAAGAAGGCGAAGAACAGGCCGAGCGCGAGCACCGGCACGAGGTAGAGAAAGATCCGCGGCATCGCGTCGGCGTACGCCTGGACATAACTGTCGCGCAGCGCGGGATCCATCGCGTGGACCAGTTGCGGAGTGATCGACTCGGGGTCGGGGAGGTCGGCACCGGAGGGCAGACGGACGGCGAGCGCGTCCGCGAGGCGGCCCGCGAAGAGCGTCCCGAAGACGGCTGCGCCGACGCTGCCGCCGATCTGCCGGAAGTAGTTGTTGGCACTGGTGGCGGAGCCGATGTCGGCGGGCTGGACGGAATTCTGCACGGCGAGCACCAGCACCGGCATGATCAGCCCGATCCCGATGCCGAGCACGGCCTGGGCGACGCTGTACTCGATGCGCGGGGTGTCGGTTTCCAGGCGGGAGAGCAGCCACATCCCGACCACCGAGACCGCGCCGCCGATGATCGGGTGGATGCGGTAGCGGCCGGTGCGGGAGATCAACTGGCCGGAGACGACGGAGGCGATGACGATGCCGCCCATCATCGGGAGCATCAGCAGTCCGGATTCGGTGGCCGTGGCGCCGTCTACCATCTGGAGGAAGGTCGGCAGATAGCTGGCGGCGCCGAACAGCCCCACCCCGACGACCGCCCCGACGAGCGCGGTGACGTTGAAGATCGAGTCCCGGAACAGCCGCAGCGGAATGATGGGTTCGGCCGCCCGGTGCTCGACGACCAGGAACAGCAGAGCCGTTCCGGCGGCTCCGGCGCCCAGGCCCAGGATGGTGCGCGACCCCCATGCGTACTCCGTACCGCCCCAACTGGTCAGCAGCACCAGGCAGGTGGAGGCGGCCGCGAGCAGCAGCGCGCCGAGGACGTCGAGGCGGGGCCGGGCGGTGGGCCTGGGGAGTTTCAGTACGACGGTGATGACGGCGAGCGTGACCAGCCCGAAGGGGACGTTGATGTAGAAGCACCAGCGCCAGGAGGCGTGGTCGGTGAAGAACCCGCCGAGCAGCGGGCCCGCCACGGACGCAAGGCCGAAGGCGGCGCCGATGAGCCCCATGAACCGGCCGCGTTCCCGGGGCGGTACGACATCCGCGATGATCGCCTGGACCCCGATCATCAGCCCGCCGCCGCCGACGCCCTGGACGGCGCGGAATGCGATCAGCTCGTCCATGGTGCGGGACCAGCCGGCGAGCGCGGAGCCGATGACGAAGACGACGATGGCGAACTGGAAGACGCCCTTGCGGCCGAAGAGGTCGCCGAGCTTTCCGTAGATCGGCAGTCCGATCGTGGAGGCGAGCAGATACGCGGTGACGGCCCAGGACATCTTCTCCAGGCCGTGCAGCTCGCCGACGATCTTCGGCAGCGCGGTGGCGACGATCATCTGGTCGAGTGCCGCGAGGAGCAGCGTGAGCATCAGCCCGAGGAAGATCAGCCGGATGCGGCGGGGGCTGGTCTCGGGTGCGGCGGGCAGGGCAGGGGCCTCGCCGCGTACCGCCGGTGCCGGTTCCGCCTCGGCAGGGCGTGGCGGCGGCGGTGCGGCGGCGGCCGCCCGGGCGGTCCCCGTGCCGCCCGGCTCCTCCTCCAACAGAGTGATCCCACCCACCACGTGCCGCTCCCCTCGTCGCGTCTGCGCCGCCCATTTCTGCCATTGCGCAATTGGGGAGGGCAAACGCGACGGGGGGGCGCTGACGGCGCACTCCGGGGGCTTAGCTCCCGGTGGGAGCCACTACGGCACACCACTGGCGGGACGGAAAAACCACCCGAACCGGTGAGGCCGGTCAAGAGCGGGGCGGGCTACTTCTCGACCTCGGCGGCGAGGTTCTGCAGCAGCTCGTCGTAGATCCGGCCCAGCCCCTTGGGCGCGAAGGTCCTCTCGAAGAAGCCGCCGATGCCGCCGGCACCGTTCCAGACGGTCGAGACGACGGCCTTGGACCTGCCCTCGCCGGCCGGGGTGACGGTCCAAGTGGTGACCATCGAGGAGTTGCGGTCCTTCTCCACGAGCCGGCCGTCGGTGGGCTCGGTGACCTCCAGCAGACAGTCGCGCACCCGCTTGCTGGTGGCCTGGAGCTTCCAGTGCACGAGGGTGCCCTCGCCGTCACCGCCCTCACGCACCTCGTACTCGCTGAACTGTCCGGGCAGCACCCTGCCGCGGACCTCCTGGTAGTCGGCCAGCGCGTCGAACACCGTCTCCGCGTCCGCCGCGATGACTCGCTCTGTCGTGGCCTCGACCTGCGCCATGGCTGTTCCTCCAGCACTCGGTTGTTCGGGGGTGTGCTGAGCCAACCACCTCCGGCACGCCGCTCAAAATCCGGGCCGGGACGAAGGGGCGAAAACGATCAAGGGAACAAGTGTTCTATTCTCTGTCCAGTGCTACCGAGGAGGTGTCCATGCGCTGGGACAATCTGGTCGAGAACCCCGCCCCCACCGGGAACAGCGCGCTCTTCACCGCCGACGCGGTGACCACGCGCACCTTTGACACCCCCGAGTTCCGGGGGATCACCTTCCACGAGGTCCGGGCCCGCTCGATCGTGAACCGGGTGCCGGGCGCATCACGGATGCCGTTCGAATGGACCGTCAATCCGTACAGAGGCTGTTCGCACGCCTGCGTCTACTGCTTCGCGCGCAAGACCCACAGCTATCTGGATCTCGACACCGGCCTCGGCTTCGACTCCCAGATCGTCGTCAAGACCAACGCCCCGGAGCTGCTGCGCAGCCAACTCGCGTCCGGCCACTGGCACGGCGCCCACATCGCGATGGGTACCAACGTCGACTGCTACCAGCGCGCCGAGGGACGTTACCGCCTGATGCCCGGCATCATCTCGGCCCTGCGCGACCATGCGAACCCCTTCTCGATCCTGACCAAGGGCACGCTGATCCTGCGCGATCTGGAACTGCTCCGGCAGGCCGCCGAGGTCACCGATGTCGGCATCTCCGTCTCGGTCGGCTTCGTCGACGACGCACTGTGGCGCACCGTCGAGCCCGGCACCCCCTCGCCCGGGCGCCGCCTCGATGCCGTCCGCACCCTGAGCGAGAACGGCATCGACTGCGGCGTACTCATGGCCCCCGTCATCCCGTTCCTCGGCGACCACCCGGACCAGCTGCGCGCAACGGTCCGCGCGATCGCCGCCGCCGGGGCGACCTCGGTGACCCCGCTCGTCCTCCATCTGCGGCCCGGCGCGCGGGAGTGGTACATGCAGTGGCTCGGTAACCATCACCCCCATCTGGTGCGGCGGTACGAACGGCTCTACGCCGAGGGGGCCTACGCACCGAAGTGGTACCAGCGCCGCATCACCCGGTACGTCCACGAGTTGGCGGCCGAATTCGGCATCGGGCCCTCGCACCCCGGCGCGGCCCGGCGGCTCCCCGCACGGAAGGAACAGCGCTCACCGCTCGACGACCCCGGGCCCACCCAGCTGACCCTGCTCTGATCTGCCGGAACCGTCGCGGAGGCTCCGGCGGAACCGACGCGGGCAAACGGGTCAACTCTTGGCACAACAGGTCCTTCCTGGCGCGAATGCGGGGAGCATGCGGCGGGGGCTGCGCCACGCGCAGCCGTGTTTCCCCCACCACGGGAGGCCATATGACGAATCGTCCAGGAATTCTGTTCGCCGTCGGTGCGACGGTCGCCGGTCTGGTGACCGCCGCACCGTCTCCGGCAACTGCCGACAACGGCGCGCGGCCCGCCGCCGCGAAGCTCGAATGGACCGACTGCGCCACCAAGTCCTATCCGCGGCTTCAGTGCTCATCGGTCAGTACTCCGCTCGATCATGACGACCCGTCGGGCCGGCGGATCACCCTCGCGCTGTCCCGCATCCCGCACACCGCGAAGACCTTCCAGGGCCCTCTGCTCGTCAACCCGGGCGGCCCCGGGGGCAGCGGCCTGGCCATGGCCGGATTCGTGGCGTCCTCACTGCCGAAGGCGATCGCCGCCCAGTACGACGTGATCGGCTTCGACCCGCGCGGCGTCGGCAGGAGCAGACCGGCGCTGGACTGCGTACCGAAGTACTTCGGCCCGCTGCGCCCCGACTCGGTGCCGGACTCGCCCGGCGCCGAGCAGGCCAACCGGAACCGGGCCCGTTCGTTCGCCGAGGCGTGCGGGCGCAAGTACCCGGATCTGCTGCCCCACATGGACACGGTCAGCACCGCGAAGGACCTCGACGTGATCCGCCGGGCCACCGGCGCCCGGCAGCTCAACTACTTCGGGTACTCGTACGGCACCTACCTCGGCGCGGTGTACGCCAAGCTGTTCCCGGAGCGGGTGCGGCGCTTCGTCCTCGACTCGAACGTCGACCCGGACGGTGTCTGGTACGACGACAACATCGGCCAGGACTACGCCTTCGACTCCCGCCACAAGGCGTTTGCCGCCTGGGTGGCGAAGCACGACTCCACCTACCGGCTCGGCGCCGACCCGGCGGAGGTCGAGAGCGCCTGGTACGCGATGCGTGCGGCCGTCAAGGCGCACCCCGCGGGCGGGATGATCGGGCCGAGCGAGCTGGAGGACACCTTCCTGCCGGGCGGCTACTACAACGGGCACTGGCCGTATCTGGCCGAGGCGTTCGCCGCGTACGCCAACGACGGCGACCAGAACGCGCTGGTGAAGGCGTACAAGCGGTTCGGCGCGGTCGACGCCGCGGGCGACAACGGGTACTCGGTCTACACGGCCGTGCAGTGCCGCGACGCCCAGTGGCCCCGGCAGTGGAACACCTGGCGCGGCGACAGCGGGCGTGTGCACGCCAAGGCGCCCTTCTTCACCTGGAACAACAGCTGGTACAACGCCCCGTGTGCCGACTGGCCGGTGGAACCGCTCAATCCGGTGCGCGTCTCCAACAGCGCGCTTCCGCCGGTGCTGCTCTTCCAGGCCACCGACGACGGGGCCACCCCGTACGAGGGCGGCGTCACCATGCACCGCAGGCTGCACGGCTCCAGCCTGGTCGTCGAGCAGGGCGGCGGCAACCACGGCATCACACTGAGCGGCAACGACTGCCTGGACACCTATCTGGCGGACTATCTCGCCCAGGGCACCGTCCCGCACGGCGGGGGCGGTCGGGCCGACGCGGACGCGGTGTGTGCCAAGTCCGCCGACCCGCAGCCGCTGGCCGGTGACGCGGCGGCGAAGTCGGCATCGGGGGCGGCTTCCGGCAGCAGGGGCGCCGTCCTGCACGGGTTGCTCGGCTCCCGCGGCTGACCGGCCGGGCCCGCCTCGCGTACGGGCCGTCCTGACGGATGCGCCAGGATGGCCCGTATGACGGCACGGACCACACCCGCCGGGACACGCGTGCGGGACATGACGGCAGGCGACTGCGAAGCGGTGACTCGGCTCCGGGTGCGCGGCTGGCAGGCCGCTTACGCGGGGCTGGTGCCGCAGTCGTACCTGGACGACATGGACCTCACCGTCGCCGAGGACACGGCGCGGCGCCGGGTGGCCCTCACCAGGGGCAGCGCGCTCGTGAACATGGTGGCCGAACGGCCGGGCTCCGGGGTGATCGGCTGGGCCTGCTACGGCCCGTGCCGCGAGAACGGCGGGCGGCTCGCGCGGGGCGAGCTGTACGCGCTCTATGTGGCGCCCGAGCAGATCGGGACCGGGGCGGGCCGTGCGCTGATGGCCGAGGTGCTCGCCCGCGCCGCGGCGGACGGCTTCACGGGCCTGACGCTGTGGGTGCTGAAGGAGAACGCCCCGGCCCGCCGCTTCTACGAGCGCGCGGGCTTTTGTCCCGACGGCGCCGAGGAGTCCTTCGAGGCGGACGGTGTGCTCGTGCCCGAGGTGCGGTACGTGCGCACCCTCGGCGGCCCCGCCGGCCCCTGAGCCGGGCGCTTCCTCAGACCGCGTCCAGCCGGCCGAGCGCGTCGCGGGCCGCGCCGCCGAGCCTGGGGTGCGGCAGAGCGGCCGCCAGCAGCGGGCGGGCCCGTTCGTCCCCCAGCTGCCCGAGCCCCTCCACACAGGCGAGCGCCACCCGCCAGTGCGGGTCGCCCGGGGCGAGCAGCCGTTCCAGGGTGCTCATCAGCGCGGGCACCGACTCCGTGGCCCGCAGCGCGGTGAGCAGCCGCACCGGGTGCAGGGCGTACGCCGTGCGCAGGGTGTTGGTCGCGAGGGCCGCGGCGGCCCGGGGCGTGCGGGGGTCACCGAGACACACCAGGGCGTGGGCGGCAGAGACGCAGCGCTCCGGGTCGCGGTGGTTGAGCAGCAGGACCAGTGCCTCGAAGGCGCGCCGGTCCCCGTCGCAGCCGAGCCGGAAGGCGGCCATCTCACGGGCCCAGAGCGGGCGTTCGGGTTCCACCAGGACTCGGGCCAGCTCCTCCCCGTCCTCGGTGGCGAGCAGTGTGCGGTAGGCCGCCGACTCCCCCGCCGCGTCCGCCTCGTCAGCAAGCCGGTCCGCCAGCGACCGGAACTCCTCGTCCATGACCGTCAGCGTATCGGCGGGAACGGAGCGTATCGAGGGGCGGGGGAAATGTGGCCCGGCGCACAGCGACGTGGGGCTGGCGCGCTCGTTACCGGGCAGTTAATCTCATGTGAGCGGGACACGATCCCCGCTCGCTCCAGTGGCCTGGTGACGCAGCCACCCGGAGTGCTTGTCGGTTCGGCAGCTTTGCGAGACGTGACTCCGGGACAGAGTCCGTCGCCCCTTCCGGGTCCGGGCGCGCTCAAGGCGCGTCGGCCCGAGCACCACGACACGCCATTCCCGCACGTGTCGCGCCGGTTCTCCTTCTCAGCGCGCGCCGTGCCCCCTCACAGTCGTCACTCATTCTCTGGAGTCCCGTGATGGACACCCCACTCAGCACCATTGCCGTCGTCGGTCTCGGCACCATGGGCACCGGCATCGCCGAGGTCCTGGCCCGCGCCGGCCACGAGGTCATCGGCATCGACGTCAGCGACACGGCCGCCCGCCAGGCCGTCGCCGCCCTGGAGGCCTCGACCGCCCGCGCCGTGCGGCGCGAGCGGATCACCGAGGAGGAGCGCGGCGATGTCCTCGCCCGGTTCCGTACCTTCGCCGATCTCCGGGCCGCCGCGGAGGCGGAGCTGGTCATCGAGGTCGTGCCCGAG
This sequence comes from Streptomyces gelaticus, assembly GCF_014649535.1. Taxonomy (GTDB): domain Bacteria; phylum Actinomycetota; class Actinomycetes; order Streptomycetales; family Streptomycetaceae; genus Streptomyces; species Streptomyces gelaticus. The sequence continues at coordinate 34,539 of NZ_BMTF01000001.1, read as the reverse complement.
TCGTACGAGATCAAGCAGCAGGTCTTCCGGGAGCTCGACGAGATCGTCTCCCCCACCACGATCCTGGCGACCGGCACCAACGCCCTGTCGGTGACCCGGCTCGCCGCCGAATCGCTGCGTCCCGAGCGCGTGCTCGGTCTGCACTTCTTCAATCCGGCGCCCGCGATGAAGCTGGTCCAGGTGGTCTCCTCGGTGCTGACCGCGCCGCCGGCCGTCGAGGCCGTCACCGCGCTCGCCCGCAGCCTGGGCAAGGAGCCGGTCGCGGTCGGCGACCGGCCGGGCTTCGTCGCCGACGGGCTGCTGTTCGGGTACCTCAACCAGGCCGCCGCGATGTACGAGGCCAACTACGCCTCCCGGGAGGACATCGACGCGGCGATGAAGCTCGGCTGCGGCCTGCCGATGGGCCCGCTCGCCCTGCTCGACCTGATCGGGATCGACACCGCCCGTACCGTCCTGGAGGCGATGTACGCCGAGTCGCAGGACCGGCTGCACGCCCCGGCGCCGGTGCTCCGGCAGCTGAGCGATGCGGGGCTGGCCGGCCGCAAGTCGGGCCGCGGCTTCTACACGTACGAGGAGGCCGGCAGCCGGAGAGTGGTGCCGGACGCGCTGACCCCGAGCGCCGACGGGACGGCGGTGGCCGGACGCACGGTGCGTTCGGTGGGTGTCGCGGGTTCCGGGACGATGGCCTCGGGGATCGCCGAGGTCTTCGCCAAGGCCGGGTACGACGTGGTGCTCGCCGCCCGCAGCCAGGAGAAGGCGGACACCGCGAAGGCCCGGATCGCCAAGTCGCTGGAGCGTTCCGTCGCCAAGGGGCGGCTGACGGCCGAGGCGCGGGACGGGGCCCTGGCCCGGATCACCGCGGCCGGTTCGCTGGACGCCTTCGCCGATGTCGATCTCGCGGTGGAGGCCGTCGCCGAGGACCTGGCGGTCAAGCAGCAGCTGTTCGGGACCCTGGACAAGGTCTGCAAGCCGGGCGCCGTCCTCGCCACCACCACCTCGTCGCTGCCGGTCGTGGCGATCGCGCGGGCCACCTCGCGCCCGCAGGACGTGATCGGGATGCACTTCTTCAACCCGGCGCCCGCGATGAAGCTGGTCGAGGTGGTCCGTACGGTGCTCACCGCCGACGATGTCCACGCCACCGTCCGCGAGGTCTGCGGCACGGTCCGCAAGCACCCGGTGGACTGCGGGGACCGGGCCGGCTTCATCGTGAACGCGCTGCTGTTCCCGTACCTCAACAACGCGATCAAGATGGTCGAGGAGCACTACGCGACCCTCGACGACATCGACGCCGCGATGAAGCTGGGTGGCGGCTACCCGATGGGCCCGTTCGAACTGCTCGACGTCGTCGGGCTCGATGTCTCGCTGGCCATCGAGAAGGTGCTGCACAGCGAGTTCCGAGACCCGGGCCTGGCCCCGGCACCGCTGCTCGAACACCTGGTGGCCGCCGGCTGCCTCGGCCGCAAGACGGGGCGCGGCTTCCGCGAATATGCCCGGCGCTGACCACGGCGCCGGGTGGGGTGGGCTGCTCGACCCCTCGGGCGGCCCGCCCCCACGGGCGCACTCCCCGGGCCCGATGCAGTACGTTCACACCATGTCCCAGCCCGCCAGGTCCCCCCGTGTCTCCACCGCGCCCGACACCCAGGAAAGTGCCGCAGGCACGCGCGCCGCCGCCCAACGGCTCAAAATGCGCCGTGAACTGGCCGCCGCGGCGATGGAACTCTTCGCCACGAAGGGGTACGAGGCGACGACGGTCGACGAGATCGCGGGCGCCGCCGGGGTCGCCCGGCGGACCTTCTTCCGCCACTTCCGTTCCAAGGAGGAGGCGATCTTCCCGGACCACGACGACACCCTCGTCAGGGCCGAGGCCGTCCTCAATGCCGCACCGGCGCACGAGCACCCCCTCGACACCGTCTGCCGCGGCATCAAGGAAGTCATGAAGATGTACGCGGCGAAGCCCGCGGTCTCCGTGGCCCGTTACAAACTGACCCGCGAGGTCCCCACTCTGCGTGAGGCGGAAATCGCCTCGGTGGCCCGCTACGAGCGGCTGTTCACCCGCTATCTGCTGGGCCATTTCGACGAGCGCGACCACCATGTCGGCAACGACGACCCGCTGCTGGCGGAGGTCGCGGCGTCCGCCGTCGTCACCGCGCACAACCATGTGCTACGCCGCTGGCTGCGGGCGGGCGGCGAGGGCGATGTGGAGGCGCAGCTCGACCATGCCTTCGCGATCGTCCGCGACACCTTCGGGACCGGCATCGGGGCCGGCCGGTCCGCCGGAACCGAGTCCGCGAAGCAGCCGGCCGCCTCGGTGGCCTCCCAGGGCGAGGTGCTGGTCGCCGTGGCGCGTACGGACGCGCCGCTCGACGAAGTGATGCGCACGATCCAGCAGGCGCTCCAGGACCGCTGACCGGGGGCGTGCCGGCCGGCACGCCCGCCGAAACCTGGTTGCCGGGCCCCCGCGCCGGTGCTGTGGTGAGCGGATGAATCCTGATCACGCAGCACTGCTGGCCCTTTTCGACCGCGAGATGCGCGAGCACGCCCGCCCCGACGGCCCCGGCGTCCGGGTCGAGCGCACCAGTGACGTCGTACGGCAGGTCGGCGCGGCCGACGACTGGAACGGCGTCGTCTGGTCGGCGCCGGCCCTGGACCCCGCGCGGGCGGACGCGGTGATCGCGGCCCAGGTGGCCCACTACGCGGCGCTCGGGCACGGCGAGTTCGAGTGGAAGCTGTATGCGCACGACCGGCCGGCCGATCTGGCGCAGCGGCTCCTGGCGGCCGGTTTCGAGGCGGAGGAGCCGGAGACCCTGCTGGTCGCCCCGGTCGCGGAGCTCTCGACGGCGGTGGAGCTGCCCCACGGCGTGCGGCTGCGCACCGTACGGGACGCGGCCGATGTCGAGCTGATGGCCAGGGCCCATGAACGGGCTTTCGGCTCGGACTGGTCGCGGCTGCGGCACCAGGTGCTGGCCAGGCTGGCCGAGGACCCGGACGGCTTCGTCGGCGTCCTCGCCATGGTGGGCGACGAGCCGGTCAGCTCGGCCCGGATGGAGCTGTATCCGGGCACGGGCTTCGCCGGGCTCTGGGGCGGCGGAACGGTCGAGGCGTGGCGCGGGAGGGGCGTCTACCGGGCCCTGGTGGCCTTCCGTGCCCGGATAGCGGCGGAGCGCGGCTACCGCTACCTTCAGGTCGATGCGTCCGGGATGAGCAGCCCGATCCTCCAGCGGCTCGGATTCGCGGCCCTGAGCACCACGACCCCCTACATGTACCGGTCGCACTGATCGATCATTCACGACCCTTACCGGGGCATATCTCTGCGAAACACCCTTCACACCGCTCATCGGTGCCCTGCGGGTGACAAGTGAGAGAAATTGTTGGCACCGAGTGCCTTGCCAGGTGTCACGGAGTGCCATACGTTGAAGTTGTCCGGGCGGCCGGCGTGCTGAGATCTCACGTACGCCGGCTGTCCCCGCAAGCCATGTGCCTGCGCGTCCGGACGCCTGCGTCACAGGCGAACCCTTCTGCTCCACAGAGCAAGCCGAAGCTTTGACAGCCGAACCGACGGCACCACCTCCACACCACACCGCTCCCCTCTTGCTCGCAGGGACTCCCAAGCGATCCCGCAGCGCCCCCATCCGCCGGAGGCACACCGTGAAGGAAATCCTGGACGCGATCCAATCGCCGGACAGCACAGCCGCGGACTTCGCGGCCCTGCCCATTCCTGAGTCGTACCGCGCGGTGACCGTGCACAAGGACGAGACCGAGATGTTCCACGGCCTCGCCACTCGCGACAAGGACCCCCGCAAGTCGCTGCACCTCGACGAGGTCCCGGTGCCCGAACTCGGGCCCGGCGAGGCCCTGGTCGCCGTCATGGCGAGCTCGGTGAACTACAACTCGGTCTGGACCTCGATCTTCGAGCCGATGGCCACCTTCGGCTTCCTGGAGCGCTACGGAAAGCTCAGCGAGCTCACCCGGCGCCACGACCTGCCGTACCACGTCATCGGCTCGGACCTGGCGGGCGTCGTCCTGCGCACCGGTCCCGGTGTCAACGCCTGGCACCCCGGCGACGAGGTCGTCGCACACTGCCTCTCGGTCGAACTGGAGTCCTCGGACGGCCACAACGACACGATGCTCGACCCCGAGCAGCGCATCTGGGGCTTCGAGACCAACTTCGGCGGCCTGGCGGAGATCGCACTCGTCAAGTCCAACCAGCTGATGCCGAAGCCGCAGCACCTCAGCTGGGAGGAGGCCGCGGCTCCGGGCCTGGTCAACTCCACCGCGTACCGCCAGCTCGTCTCGCGCAACGGCGCGGGGATGAAGCAGGGCGACAACGTGCTGATCTGGGGCGCCAGCGGCGGACTCGGCTCGTACGCAACGCAGTTCGCCCTGGCCGGCGGCGCCAATCCGATCTGTGTCGTCTCCAGCGAGCAGAAGGCCGACATCTGCCGGAAGATGGGCGCCGAGGCGATCATCGACCGCACCGCAGAGGGCTACAGGTTCTGGAAGGACGAGCACAACCAGGACCCGCGCGAGTGGAAGCGGTTCGGCAAGCGCATCCGTGAACTCACCGGTGGCGAGGACGTGGACATCGTCTTCGAGCACCCGGGCCGCGAGACCTTCGGCGCCTCGGTGTACGTGACCCGCAAGGGCGGCACGATCGTCACCTGCGCCTCCACCTCCGGCTACAACCACGAGTACGACAACCGCTACCTGTGGATGTCGCTGAAGAGGATCGTGGGCTCGCACTTCGCCAACTACCGCGAGGCGTGGGAGGCCAACCGGCTGGTCGCCAAGGGCAGGATCCACCCCACCCTGTCGAAGGTCTACTCACTGGAGGAGACCGGCCAGGCCGCGTACGACGTCCACCGCAACCTCCACCAGGGCAAGGTCGGCGTGCTGGCGCTGGCACCGCGCGAGGGGCTGGGCGTGCGCGACGAGGAACTGCGCGAGCGGCACATCGACGCCATCAACCTGTTCCGCGACGCGTCAGCGGAGCGGACCGACGAGCACAGCCGGGACGTCTGACATGAGCGGCCGTCAGAAGGACCGCCCGTGGCTCATGCGGACGTACGCCGGCCACTCGACCGCCGAGGCGTCCAACGAGCTCTACCGGCGCAACCTCGCCAAGGGCCAGACCGGCCTGTCGGTCGCCTTCGACCTGCCGACGCAGACGGGCTACGACCCCGACCACATCCTCGCCCGCGGCGAGGTCGGGCGGGTCGGCGTTCCCGTCTCGCACCTCGGTGACATGCGCCGGCTGTTCCAGGACATCCCCCTGGAGCAGATGAACACCTCGATGACGATCAACGCCACCGCGATGTGGCTGCTGGCGCTCTACCAGGTGGTCGCCGAGGAGCAGGGCGCCGATCCCGCCAGGCTCCAGGGCACCACGCAGAACGACATCGTCAAGGAGTACCTCTCGCGCGGGACGCATGTCTTCCCGCCCGGTCCCTCGCTCCGGCTGACCACCGACATGATCACGTACACGGTCAACCGCATCCCGAAGTGGAACCCGATCAACATCTGCAGCTACCACCTGCAGGAGGCGGGGGCCACTCCGGTCCAGGAGATCGCGTACGCCATGTCGACGGCGATCGCCGTGCTCGACGCGGTCCGCGACTCGGGGCAGGTCCCCGAGGAGAAGTTCGGCGATGTCGTCGCCCGTATCTCCTTCTTCGTGAACGCGGGCGTCCGCTTCATCGAGGAGATGTGCAAGATGCGCGCGTTCGGCCGCATCTGGGACCGGATCACCCGCGAGCGGTACGGCGTCGCCGACGCCAAGCAGCGCCGCTTCCGCTACGGCGTCCAGGTCAACTCCCTCGGGCTGACCGAGGCGCAGCCGGAGAACAACGTCCAGCGCATCGTCCTGGAGATGCTGGCCGTCACGCTCTCCAAGGACGCCCGCGCCCGCGCCGTCCAGCTGCCGGCCTGGAACGAGGCGCTGGGGCTCCCCCGGCCCTGGGACCAGCAGTGGTCGCTCCGCATCCAGCAGGTGCTCGCGCACGAGAGCGATCTGCTGGAGTACGAGGACATCTTCGCCGGGTCGCACGTCATCGAGGCCAAGGTGGACGAGCTGGTCGCCGAGTCGCTCGCCGAGATCGACCGGATCGAGCGGATGGGCGGCGCCATGGCGGCCGTGGAGTCCGGCTACCTGAAGTCCGAGCTGGTGGCCTCGCACGCCGCCCGCCGGGCCCGGATCGAGGGCGGCGAGGAGCGGATCGTCGGCGTCAACATCTACGAGACGACGGAGCCGAACCCGCTCACCGCGGACCTCGACGGGGCGATCATGACGGTCGACCCCGCCAACGAGGCCCGGGTCGTGGCCGCCCTGCACGACTGGCGCGACAACCGCGACGAGGCCCGCGCCACCGAGGCGCTGGCGGCGCTGAAGAAGGCCGCCGCGGGCAGCGACAACATGATGGAGGCGACCGTGGAGTGCGCCCGCGCGGGTGTCACCACCGGCGAGTGGTCCTGGGCGCTGCGCGATGTCTTCGGCGAGTTCCGGGCCCCGACGGGCGTCTCGTCCGCGCCGGTCGCGGTGACCGCCGAGGCGGGCACCCCGCTGGCGCTGGTCCGCGAGAAGGTCGCCCGCACCGCGGCCGACCTGGGTGCCGGACGGCTGCGGCTGCTGGTCGGCAAGCCGGGCCTGGACGGGCACTCCAACGGAGCCGAGCAGATCGCCGTACGGGCCCGCGACGCCGGGTTCGAGGTCGTCTACCAGGGGATCCGGCTGACCCCCGAACAGATCGTCTCGGCCGCCCTCGCCGAGGACGTGCACTGCGTCGGCCTGTCCGTCCTGTCCGGCTCGCACGCCGAACTCGTACCGGACGTACTCTCCCGGCTGCGCGAGGCGGGGGCCGCCGACATCCCGGTCATCGCGGGCGGGATCATTCCGCCCGCCGACGCGTCGGCCCTGATCGCGGCCGGTGTCGCCGCCGTATTCACCCCGAAGGATTTCGGTATCACGGAGATCATCGGCCGTATCGTCGACGAGATCCGGAAAGCGAACAAGCTCGACCCTCTGGAGGTCCCCGCATGACTGCCGTCAACCGCCCGCCCGTCTCCCACCACCACCCTCAAGAGACGTCCCTGCGGGACGGCACCTCCCGCCTGCGTCCACGCCGTTCGTGTCTGGCCGTGCCCGGCTCGAACCCGCGGTTCCTGGAGAAGGCCCAGGGCCTCCCCGCCGACCAGGTCTTCCTCGACCTGGAGGACGCCTGCGCGCCGCTCGCCAAGGAGGGTGCCCGGCACACCATCGTCGACGCGCTGAACAACGGTGACTGGACGGGCAAGACCCGGGTCGTGCGGGTCAACGACTGGACCACGCACTGGACGTACCGCGATGTCATCACGGTCGTCGAGGGCGCCGGCCAGAACCTCGACTGCATCATGCTGCCCAAGGTCCAGGACGCCCAGCAGGTCGTCGCCCTCGACCTGCTGCTCACCCAGATCGAGAAGACGATGGGCTTCGAGACCGGGAAGATCGGCATCGAGGCGCAGATCGAGAACGCCAAGGGTCTGGTGAACATCGACGACATCGCCGGCTCCTCGCCCCGGCTGGAGACGCTGATCTTCGGCCCGGCCGACTTCATGGCGTCGATCAACATGAAGACCCTGGTCGTCGGCCAGCAGCCGCCCGGGTACGGCGCGGACGCGTACCACTACATCCTGATGCGCATTCTGATGGCGGCCCGTACGCACGACCTCCAGGCGATCGACGGCCCCTTCCTCCAGATCCGTGACGTGGACGCGTACCGCGAGGTCGCGGGCCGGGCGGCGGCGCTGGGCTTCGACGGCAAGTGGGTGCTGCACCCGGGCCAGGTGGACGCGGCCAATGAGGTGTTCTCGCCCTCGCAGGAGGACTACGACCACGCGGAGCTGATCCTCGACGCGTACGAGTGGTGCACCTCGGAGGAGGGCGGCAAGAAGGGCTCGGCGATGCTCGGCGACGAGATGATCGACGAGGCGAGCCGCAAGATGGCCCTCGTCATCGCAGGCAAGGGCCGCGCGGCCGGCATGCAGCGCACCTCCAAGTTCGAAGCCCCGGAGGCCTGATCATGCAGTTCGGACGCACATACGAGGAGTTCGAGGTCGGTGCGGTCTACAAGCACTGGCCCGGGAAGACGGTCACCGAGTACGACGACCACCTCTTCTGTCTGCTGACCATGAATCATCACCCGTTGCACATGGACAGCAACTACGCGGAGCGGACGACCGATTTCGGAAAGAACGTCGTTGTCGGCAACTACATCTACTCACTGCTGCTCGGCATGTCCGTCCCGGACGTCTCCGGAAAAGCGATCGCCAATCTGGAGGTCGAGTCGCTGAAGCATGTCGCCCCGACATTCCACGGCGACACGATCTACGGCGAGACGACGGTTCTCGACAAGATTCCGTCAAAGTCCAAGAACGACCGCGGAATCGTTCATGTGGAGACCAAGGGGTACAAGCAGGACGGCACGCTGGTGTGCGTGTTCCGCCGCAAGGTGATGGTCCCCACCGAGACGTACATCAAGGAGCGCGGCGGCGAGCAGCCGGGCCGCCCCGAGCCGACCCAGCCTTCGCAGAAGAACGTGGAGAAGCAGCCATGACGCGACTCGCCCAGACCGCCGGTCTCAACGACGTCCAGCAGGAAATCCTCTCCACAGTCCGGGATTTCGTCGACAAGGAGATCATTCCGGTCGCGACCCGGCTGGAGCACCGCGACGAGTACCCCACCGAGATCGTGGAGGGCCTCAAGGAGCTCGGCCTGTTCGGGCTGATGATCCCCGAGGAGTACGGGGGGCTGGGTGAGTCGCTTCTCACATACGCGCTGTGCGTGGAGGAAATCGCCCGCGGCTGGATGAGCGTGTCGGGAATCATCAACACGCATTTCATCGTGGCGTACATGCTCAAGCAGCACGGCACCCAGGAGCAGAAGGACACGTTCCTGCCGCGCATGGCGCTGGGCGAGGTCCGGGGCGCGTTCTCGATGTCCGAGCCGGCGCTGGGCTCGGACGTCTCGGCGATCACCTCCAAGGGCGTCAGGGACGGCGAGGAATACGTCCTCAACGGCCAGAAGATGTGGCTGACGAACGGCGGCACGTCCTCGCTCGTCGCCGTGCTGTGCCGGAGTGACGAAGGCCACCCCGAGGGGACCGCCCCGCACAAGTCGATGACTACATTCCTGGTCGAGAAGGAACCCGGTTTCGGCGAGGTGCGTCCCGGTCTCACCATTCCCGGCAAGATCGACAAAATGGGTTACAAGGGCGTCGATACGACCGAACTCATCATGGACGGGCTGCGAATTCCGGCCAATCGAGTGCTGGGCGGCACGACCGGCCGAGGGTTTTACCAAATGATGGACGGAGTCGAAGTCGGCCGGGTGAATGTGGCCGCACGTGGCTGCGGCGTCGCACAGCGTGCTTTCGAGCTGGGCGTTTCCTATGCCCAGCAGCGCCAGACCTTCGGAAAGCCGATCGCCCAGCACCAGGCGATCCAGTTCAAGCTGGCCGAAATGGCCACCAAGGTCGAGGCCGCCCATGCCATGATGGTAAATGCAGCGCGCAAAAAGGACTCCGGGGAACGAAACGACCTGGAGGCAGGGATGGCGAAGTACCTCGCCTCCGAGTACTGCAAGGAAGTCGTCGAGGACGCCTTCCGCATCCACGGCGGTTACGGCTTCTCCAAGGAGTACGAGATCGAGCGCCTCTACCGGGAGGCCCCGATGCTGCTCATCGGCGAAGGTACCGCCGAGATCCAGAAAATGATCATCGGGCGCCGACTCCTCGAGGAGTACCGGTTCCAGGGGTGATTGTCCCTTTCGAGGCGATTTAGCCGCGAAGAAGATCACACCCTGTCATCCTCGGCCGGTGCCTTCAAGCCGTCCGACTCGGCTGCTGGCTTGCCCAGTTGTTGCCCGCAACCGATAGCATCGCCGGAAAAGCCGCCGTCCCCCGTTGCCAGCGCGGCATCATCCGCTACGAAGGTCATCCATGCCCGACAGCCAAACCTCTGCACCACGCGGCGGGGTCCGCCTTGCGCGCGGAGCTTCGCCGTGGCTCCTCCCGACCGTCGCCACCGCGGCGCTCAGCCTCACCCGGGCCCGCAGGTCCGGACGCTGGGCCGCGGTCGCCGTGCCCACCACCGCGCTCGCGGCGGGCATGCTGTGGTTCTTCCGCGACCCCGAGCGCGAGATCACCCAGGGCCGGGTCATTTCGCCGGCCGACGGCGTGGTGCAGAGCATCATGCCGTGGAAGGACGGGCGCACCCGCGTCGCGATCTTCATGAGCCCGCTGAATGTCCACGTCAACCGTGCCCCCCTGGCCGGCACGGTGACTTCGGTGGAGCACATCCCCGGCGGGTTCGTTCCGGCGTTCAACAAGGAGAGCGAGAACAACGAGCGCGTTGTCTGGCACTTCGACACCGAACTCGGCGACATCGAGATGGTGCAGATCGCGGGTGCGGTCGCCCGGCGCATCGTCCCGTACATCCCGCAGGGCACGAAGGTGGAACAGGGCGAGCGCATCGGCCTGATCCGCTTCGGCTCGCGGGTCGACATCTACCTTCCGGAAGGTGTCGATGTCGCGGTCGAGGTCGGCCAGGCCACCACCGCGGGGGTGACTCGAATTGACCGTGATTGATCCTGATACACAGGCAGGCTGGGTGCCCGAGTCGGAGTCCGAGGAGGACGCCGGCGAGGACATGCCGCTCTCTCTGCGGCTGTCGATAGCGGACACCCTCACTCTCGGTAACGCCACGAGCGGTTTCATGGCGGTGTACTTCACCACCACCGGAATCCTCATCCCGCACCTCACGGGCAGCGACGAGAGCGGCATGGCCCGGCACTCCGCGGCCACCGCCGTGATCCTGATGCTCCTGGCGGCGGTCTTCGACCTCTTCGACGGGCTCGTGGCGCGCAAGCTGCGCTCCTCGCCGATGGGTGCCGAGCTGGACAACCTCTCGGACCTGATCAGCTTCGGGCTCGCCCCGGCGTACTTCGTCCTGGTGTACGGCATGGTCGCGGACGACGCGCACCAGCGGGTGTCGGCACTGGCGGCGATCGTGGTGCTGCTGGCGGTGGTGCTCAGGCTTGCGAGATTCTCGTGCGTGACCATGAAGGACGGCATGTTCCAGGGCATGCCGAGCCCCTTCGGAGCGCTCACGGTCGTCTCGATCGTGCTTCTGGAACTGCCCTTCGTACCGACGCTGCTCGCGATCGTCGGGGTGGCGTGGCTGATGGTCAGCCGGGTCGAGTACCCGAAGCCGCGGGGCGTGCTCGCGGTGGCGATGCTCAGCTGGATCGTGGCAGCGATGGGGCTCCTCGCCGCGTGGGCATTCGAAGCCCCCGGCGGCCAGCTGCTCCTCCAGACCGGCTGTGCGCTCCAGGTGGTCCTGGGAGCGGTCATCCCGCTCTTCGCGACCGCCCGGCGGGTGAACACCTTCCGTGACAACCGGCGCGAGGCACGGACGGCACAGCTGCCGTAGCGGCAGGCAGGACACAGGTGAAGGACCCGGGTGCTCCCCAGCACCCGGGTCCTTCCGCGTGCGGCCGCCGTACGCGATCCCGTCCCCCGGGGGCTCCGCCTCACACTGCGGGTTGCGCGTACATGCTGCGGGCGAGCCCCGGCGGCTGTTGCGGGCGGCCGGACACCGATGTTCCACGCGGGCATGGTGAGCTTGATCTGCTCCGGTGCGGTCCACGAGACTGGCTCCTCAGCCCGGTCCATGCGACAGAGCCGTCTGCGAACGTGACCTGGAACGCGCCCGGGGCCGGCTCCCGGTCGGCGGCCGCGCACCGGTCGGCCGTGCGCCGGTCCCTTTCGAGGAGGGGGTCGTTTCACAGGCTGCCGCATCCGGACCAGGGTTCACCGCTCGTGAGCAACTCGCCGACCGCCCACCGGCTTTGGACGGGCGGAGACCATGATGACGAAGGACTCGGAACCCCGATGACAGACAACTCGGACATGATCGACTTCGTTCGGGAACGCCTCGCCGATGAGGAGCGCATCGCGCAGGCGGCGGGCGGCGACAGCTGGCGGTGTCCGGCCGATGTGCCCGGCGAGGTCCACGACCGGTCGGGGGCCATCGCGTTCAGCGTGCGGAATCTCGGTTTCGACCAGCACATCGCCCTCCAGGACCCCGCGCGGACCCTGCGCCGTATCGAGACGAGCCGGGTACTCCTCAACGAATACGCGGAGGTCGCCCACCTGGACACGGACCGGCCCGAGCACGACTTCCGCTCCGGCCGGGCCGTGGGGCTGGGGTTCGCCGTACGGCAGCTGGCCGCGGAACACGCCGGCCATCCCGGGTACCGGGCCAGATGGCTCCCCCGGTTCATCCAGTAGCGCCACCGCGTTCGGTGCCGCGCACCCTCGGGCACCGGCCGCGCCTCTCGGTGCCGCGCGCCCCGGGGGGCGTGCCCGGTGAGCCACGAGGCCCCTGGCGCCCTCGACCGGGTGGCTCCGTGCCCCTGCCACGGGCCCTCCTGCGGACGGCGACGGGAGGCTAAGGTTTCAGAAGGGGCGCACCGGACCGCTCAGGGACGCCATGCACCGACACCGCAGGGAACAGGACAACGCCCAGGAACTCCTCCTCACCCTCGGGCGCCTCGTCGACCGGGCCCTGGAGAACATCAGGCGCCAGCGCGCCCGGGCCGAGCTGGGCCTGGCCCTCCAGCGGCACATGCTCCCCCCGGAGCTGCCCGACTTCCCGGGCCTGCGGACAGCCGCCCGGTACTCCCCCTCGCAGGACGGTCTGGCCGTCGGCGGTGACTTCTACGACGCGTTCGCGATGCTGGACGGGGCGGCTGGGATCGCCATCGGCGATGTGCAGGGGCACGGGGTGGAGGCCGCCGCCTTCATGGGTGAGGCCCGCGCCAGTCTCAGGGCGCTCGCCAGCGTCACGGCCGACCCCGGCAAGGTACTGGCCTGCGCCAACGATCTGCTGATCTCGCTGGGCGGCGACCTGTTCACGACCTGCTGCCTGGTGAGCGTCGTCCCGGAGAGCGGCGAGCTGTCCGTGGCACGGGCCGGACACGTACCGATCGTATGGGGCACCGACGACGGCGGCTCCGGCGTCTCCCTGGACGCGGGCGGGGTGCCCCTGGGCATCCTGCGCGACCAGCAGTACCCCGTGACCCGTCGGCGGCTGGAGCAGCCCGGGTACCTCGTCCTGCTGACCGACGGGGTCGTTGAAGGGCCGTCGTATCCGATCGACGAGGGGCTCGCAGCGGTGTCGGAGGTGGTCGCCGCGGCGGACGGAGCCGATCCCGGCGAGCTGGCCGCGCGGGTGATCGAGGTGGCGGACCTGACCGGTCACGACGACGACGCCGCCGTGCTCGTCATCCGCTACGACGGTGCGCCGGGAGCGGTCGGGGGGTGACGCGGCCATCGGCGCGGGGCCGGGACGTACCCCGTTCGCCGTCTTCATCGGCACGGTGTCGGCGCGCCCGGGCGGGCGGACGGCGGCGGCGTGGTGTCTGATGCTGTGGTGGTGGACAGCGCACGGCTCCGGCAGCAGACGGCTCAGCTCCTGACGGTCCTCGCAGTGGCCGTCTGCTACTACGCGACGGCCCGTCTGGGACTGCTCCAGCAACTGGTACGTGGTCAGGTCACCCCGCTGTGGCCGCCGACCGGGATCGCGGTCGCGGCGCTGCTCGTCTTCGGGCTGCGGATCTGGCCCGCGATCGCTCTCGGCGCCCTCGCGGTGAACATCATCATCGGGCCCGCCGTCCTGCCTGTGCTGGCCATCGCCGCCGGGAACACGGCCGCCCCGGTCTGTTCCTTTCTGCTGCTGCGGCGCGTGGAATTCCGTAATGAGCTCGACCGGCTGCGGGACGCGCTGGCGCTGGTCTTCCTGGGCGCGCTGACAGGCATGCTGATCAGCGCGACGGTGGGCACCGGCTCCCTGATCCTCGCGGGCGCGGTCCGGGCCGAGGACTTCTGGCCGACGTGGTCGGTCTGGTGGACGGGCGACGCCATGGGCGTCATGGTCGTGACACCGTTCCTGCTCGTTCTGCGCCGGTTCCACCGGCCGTCCGGCATCGGACCGGCCAGATGGGCGGAGGCCGTCGGGCTGGGGGCGTGCACCCTGGCCGTCACCCTGCTGGCGACCGAATCCGGTGCTTCTCGGCTCTTTCTCGTGTCCCCGTTCCTGATCTGGTCCGCCTTCCGCTTCGAGCGCGCCGGCGCCGCATGCTGCGCCCTGGGCGTGTCGACGCTCACGATCCTCGCCGCCGGACGGATGGCGGGCCCCTTCGCCCACCACGGCCTGCTCACCAACATGATCACTCTCCAGGCCTTCATCGGCTCCACCGCGCTCACCGCCCTGCTGCTGGCCGCGGTCGTCACCGAGCGGAACAGCACCTACCGCGAGATCAAGCGGCTCTGTGCGCAACTCTCCGAGAAGGTGACCCGACAGGACCTATGAGTCACTCCATCGGTCCCGCGACGGGTGCGCGGTCGGGCGATCCGAAGCAGGCTGATGGGCGACGGCACCGCGACAAGGGCGACCGGACGCCGATACTCCGGCGGACGGGCGCCGTAAGAGGTGGAGCCATGCCCCATGTCTCTGCGAATGTCCATGTGTCCCGCCCCGCCGACGAGATCTTCTCGTTCCTCCGGGATCCGCGGAACCTGGCCGAGTGGTCCTCGAGCATAGAGCGGGTGATAGACGGCCCGATCGCCACCGGACTGGGTGACGAGTACACCTGCAAGTTCCCGGGCAGACGGCGGACGCACCGCCTGCGGTGCACCGCGAGCACGCCCGTCGAGTACCTGGCATTCCGCGGTGCGGGCATGTGGACCCCACTGGGGCGTCACTCGCCGGAACTGGAGTTCCGGCTGAGCCCGAACCGGGAGGGCACGACGGTCACCGTTTCGGTCAAGCCCCATCTGGACGGCGGCATGATCATTCTCGCGCCGTTCGTGACGATGGCCTGGCGTCGGGACCTGCCCTCTGAACTCCGGTGCCTCGCCGAACTGCTCGGCGGCGAGGGCGGCGCGGAGACGGGTGCGGTCGACCTGGGTGCCGTACGTGACAGCAGGGACATGAGAGATCTGCGGGACGCACGGGACGCAGAAAGCAGCCCGGACACGAGGGATGTGCGGGACGAAGAAAGCAGCCCGGACGCGAGGGATGTACGGGACGCAGAGAGCACCTGACAGCCGGGACAGGAAGGGTGAGCGGGACGTGAGGGCCGCGGGGGAAGCCGGGGCCCGGCGCCCTCCGTGGGCCGGCCCGGGTTACCGGGACGGCCCCAGCGTTGGGCAGGGGTGGGTTCCGTTGCGCGGAGCGGCCCCTTGCCCGCCCCTTCCCGGAGCCGGGGCCCGCCCGCGGGCCCCGGCGTGTCCTCGATCGCCGGGACGGGCCCGATCGCCATGAGCCGGGCGCTGCGGGCTACCGCAGGAAGTCGCGCGCGATCGCCTCGGAGGCCCGTTCCAGCAGGGGCCCGGCCTGGGCCATCGAGACAGCGGGGTCCGGTTCCAGATCCGCGAGGGCGTACGCGCGACGGATGCCCGCCGCCGTCAGCGCCTCCGGCGGCAGGGCCAGTCGGCCGCATACCGCGACGACCTCGATGCCCGCGGCGCGGGCCGCCGCCGCCACTCCCGCCGGAGCCTTGCCGTGGAGGGTCTGCTCGTCGAGCGACCCCTCCCCGGTGATCACCAGGGTGGCCCGCGCCAGCGCCGGGGCGAAGCCGAGGACGTCGAGCATCACCTCGATGCCGGGACGGAACCGCGCGCCGAGGGCGACCAGCGCGCCGTAGCCGATGCCACCCGCCGCTCCCGCTCCGGGCAGCGCGGCATGCTCCGGGCCGAGGACCGACGCGTAGTGGGTGAGCGCCGCGTCGAGGGTCGCGATGTCGTCCTCGGTCGCGCCCTTCTGCCTGCCGTAGACCTCGGGGGCGCCCTTCGGGCCGGTCAGCGGGTTGTCCACGTCGCTGGCGAGGATCAGATCCACCTCGGGCAGTCGGGGATCGAGTCCCGACAGGTCCGCCTCCGCCAGCTCGGCCAGACCGCCGCCACCGGGGCCGAGGGGCTTGCCGTCCGCGTCCAGGAAGCGGGCGCCGAGCGCGGCCAGCATGCCCGCACCGCCGTCCGTGGTCGCGCTGCCGCCGACGCCGAACACGATCGTCCGGGCACCCGCGTCCAGCGCGGCGGCGAGCAGTTCGCCGGAGCCGTACGTCGTGGCCGTGAGCGGGGCGAACACCCCCGCGGGCAGGTGCTGGAGGCCCGACGCCTCGGCCATCTCCACCACCGCCGTGGTGCCGCGCACCGCGTACGCCGCGGTCACCGGATCACCCAGCGGGCCGGTCACCCGCACCTCGCGGCGCTCGAATCCGGCGGCCACCGCCGCCGCCACCGTGCCGTCGCCGCCGTCCGCCACGGGCAGGGTCTCGACCCGTACGCCGGGGACGACGCGCCGCAGCCCGGCCGTCACCCGCTCCGCGACCTGTACGGCCGTGAGCGAGCCCTTGAACTTGTCCGCCGCGACGAGCACGCGTGCGGTCTCCATCACTGCTCCGTCCGCCACCTTGCATCCCTTGCTTTCGAACAGGCAGTCGCGCCGCCCCCGACCCTATCCGCAGCGGATACCCGCTGCCCAGAGCCGTCATCGCGCCGTCTGCGCCCCTGCCACTACGCTGCCCGCGTGACCACCACTGACTACAGCTCCTACATCGCGGGGCTCCCCCGCGTGCTGGCCGCCGCGGCCACCGTGTTCCGGGACGACCGGGGGCGGGTACTGCTCGTCGAACCGAACTACCGGGAGGGCTGGACGCTGCCCGGCGGAACGATCGAGTCCGACGACGGCGAGGGCCCGCGGCAGGCCGCACGGCGCGAGACGGCCGAGGAGATCGGTCTCGATCTGCCGCCGGGACGGCTGCTCGCCGTCGACTGGGCACGCGGCCCGCAGCGGCCGCCGATCGCTGCGTATCTGTACGACGGCGGAGTGCTGGACGAGACGCAGCTGAAGGAGATCCGGCTCCAGGAGGAGGAGTTGCTGTCCTGGAAGCTGGTCGAGCGCGAGGAGATCGACCACTATCTGCTCGGAGCGCTCGCGCTGCGCGTGAAGGCGGCGCTGGACGTGCTCGAATCCGGTGGTGGCGCGGTGGAGTTGGAGGACGGCCACCCGGTGGGCGGCTGACCCGAGGCCCCGGGCCCGCCCCGGCCCCACGCTCCCGCTATCGCCGCATACAGCCCGTATTCCCGTTGCGTCCCGTTGTGCTGACCAGCCGTCAACTGGTAGTCCGGTCGACGGCTGCCGGACTCCTCAGTTCATGCGCCATTGGTCCGCAGTGCACGCTCGACCGGCATCATCCGGACTCCACGACAGCGGAGGGATCATGCGTACACACACGGGACACCTCGGCAGGCTGCCGGCCACGATCGTCGCAGCGTTCGCCTGTACGGCAGTTGTCGCCACGGCGTCGACGGCACTCGCGGAACCGGGATCGGCCCCGGCCGCACACGGCAGGCTGCCGCTGACGGTCGACGGCGGCGCCTGGCAGTCCGGCCACGTCCAGGGCATGGCCATCGACCGCCGCAAGGGCTTCATGTACTTCTCGATGACCAACCTGCTGGTCAAGACCGACCTCGAGGGCAACCCGGTCGGCTCGGTCACCGGATTCACCGGCCACCTCGGCGATCTGGACTTCAACGCGGAGGACGGCCGGGTCTACGGCTCGCTGGAGTACAAGGAGGCGAAGTCCTTCTACATAGCGATCCTCGACGTCGACCGCATCACCCGGATGAACATGGACGCCCAGTCCACGGGTGTGGTCTCGACCGTCTATCTCAAGGAGGTCGTGAAGGACTTCACCGCCGACATGAACGGCGACGGCGTGTTCGACGGTGACACGGGCAAGACGCCCGACCACCGCTACGGCTGCAGCGGCATCGACGGTGTGGCGTTCGGTCCGGCCTTCGGCGACCGGCGCGGCAAGCGCGCCGAGCGGAAACTGACGGTCGCGTACGGCGTGTACGCCAACACCGGCCGCGCGGACAACGACCACCAGGTGCTGCTCCAGTACGACGTCACCCGGTGGAAGAAGTACGAGCGCCCGCTGACCGAGTCGGCCCCGCACACCAGCGGACCCGCCCGTGTCGACGGCAAGTTCTTCGCGTACACCGGAAACACCAATTACGGCGTGCAGAACCTGGAGTACGACGGGCACAGCGGCAACTGGCTGATGGCCGTCTACAAGGGCTCCAAGCCCGGCTTCCCCAACTACTCGGTCTTCGCGCTGGACGGTGCACGCAAGCCGGTGCGCGGCCCGGTGCGCGGGCAGCAGCGCCCGGAGCGCGGGCTGCTGCTTCCGCTGCTGCGCGAGGGCGCGCACGACACCACGACCGGTACGTACGGCTGGCCCGCGCCGGGACAGTACGGCCAGTACGGCCTGGTCTCGCTCGACGACGGGCGGTTCTACGTCGCGAAGAGCGGCACCGTCCAGGACGGCGGTGTCACCAAGCAGACCGCGAGCGCCGTGCTGAACACCTGGACGGGCCTGACCCCGTCGCCCTTCACCCCCGTCGGCCCCGCGGCCTGACGGCCACCACGTCCGCCACGCCCACCCACACGCACCACGGGGCCGGCAGCCGCCCGAGGCGGAAATGGCCTCGCCGGGATGTCCGGCGCTGCGTACGCTCGCGACATGACTCTCGTCGCGATCCTCAGCGGCGCCGGCATCTCCACGGACTCCGGCATCCCCGACTACCGCGGGCCCAACGGCCTCTGGCGCAAGGATCCGGAGGCCGAGAAGCTCGTCACGTACGACTTCTACATGGCCGATCCGGAGATCCGCCGCCGCTCCTGGCAGATGCGCCGCACCAGTGCGACCTGGGCCGCCGAGCCGAACGCGGCCCATCGCGCGGTGGCGGAGCTGGAGCGGTCCGGCGCCCCGGTGCGGGTGATCACGCAGAACGTCGACGGTCTCCATCAGCTCGCCGGGCTCCCGGCCCGCAAGGTCCTGGAACTGCACGGGACGGCGCGCGAGGTGGTCTGCACCCGCTGCCATGCCCGCTCCCCGATGGCCGAGGCGCTGGCCAGGGTGGAAGCGGGCGAGGCCGACCCGCCGTGCACGGCCTGCGGCGGCATCCTGAAATCGGCCACGATCATGTTCGGTGAGCGGCTCGACCCGGTGGTGCTGGGCCAGGCGGTGTCGATCGCGAAGGCCTGCGAGGTGTTCATCGCGGTCGGTACGACGTTGCAGGTGCAGCCCGCCGCCTCGCTGGCCGGGCTCGCGGTGGACAACGGGGCACGGCTCATCGTGGTGAACGCGGAGCCGACGCCGTACGACGAGCTCGCCGAGGCGACCATCCGCGAACCCATCGGCACGGCGCTGCCCGCGCTGCTGAAGCGGCTGGCCGCCGGTACGGGGCCTTAGCGTTCGATCTCCTGCTGCATGCGGCGCGAAGGGCGGAACGTGTACAGGTCGAGGATCTCCGGCGGGTCCACCAGTCCCGGACCGCCCGCCCCGGCCCAGGCGGCGATGTCCGTCACCGCGTCCGGGTCGTTGACCAGCCCGAGCCAGACCGGGCGGCCGCCCGCACGGCGGCCCTCGGCCGACGGCTGCACGACGATGACATTGGCCTGTTCGCAGGCGTCCAGGCAGTCCACGGCACGGACCGTGGCCGACTCGCCGAGCGACCGCCGCAGTTCGGCGAGCTGACCGGCGTGGTCCACGTCCGGAACCTTGGCCGTGCCGCAGCAGCAGCCGCGGCAGACGCTGACGGTGGGCCGCGACGCCCCCTGGGCGGGGACGGCCCGTGGGGTGCGGCGGCTCATGCGGGGACGCTTCCGGTGCGGGCGCGAATGATCATCAGGGGACTGTACCCATCCCGGCCATCGGATCGAACACCTGCTCTCCCCCGTGAGCGGGTGGGGTACAGTTGGTGGCTGCGAAGGGGAGTAGCCCCGCAAACCGGTCGTCGACACACTGGAACCCCCGGGTTCCCGGTGGCCGGGCCCGTGGACGATGGCGGGCGGGCGAGACCTTCGGTCAGGTATGACACGCCCGCACCCCGTGGGCGCTGACGTCATGCCGGGCCGAGTGGTCCTCCGGAAGCCCGCGTGGCGCTTCGCGAAGGCCCGGGGCCCGGCTCTTACAGAAAGCCACCCGGAATGCACCTCGACCCCCTGGCGATTCTCACCGCCTTCGGGCTGATCTTCCTCGCGGAACTCCCCGACAAGACGATGTTCGCGTCGCTCGCCATGGGCACCCGCATGCGACCGCTGTACGTCTGGTTCGGCACTTCGTCCGCGTTCATCGTGCACGTCGCCATCGCGGTGGGGGCCGGCAGCCTGATCGGGCTGCTGCCCGACTGGATCGTCAAGCTCGTCTCCGCCTCCCTCTTCGCGTTCGGGGCCTTCATGCTGCTGCGCTCGGGCGGCGGCGATGACGGCGACGAGGACGGCGCGGCGAAGACGGTGACCGGTTTCTGGCCGGTCTACTCGACCGCCTTCATGGCCGTCTTCATCAGCGAATGGGGCGATCTCACCCAGATCACCACGGCCAATCTGGCCGCGAGCGACGGCACTTGGTCCACGGCGATCGGGTCCGCGGCCGCGCTGATGTCCGTCTCGGCGCTGGCCCTGCTCGCCGGGCGCTTCATCGCCAAGCGCGTGCCGTTGAAGACGGTCCAGCGGATCGGCGGGCTCTGCATGCTGGGGCTGGCGATCTGGACCCTGGTGGAGATCTTCACCGGCTGACGCCACGCCCGCAGGGCACTTAGGGACGTGCGGACGGGCCCGGACCACTCGGGTCCGGGTCCGTTTCCATGGGCATGGGCCGGCGGGCTCAGAAGAGCGCCGGGGTGTCGTTCTCCGTACCCTTCTCGAAGGCCAGCAGCCGCTGTTTGCGGTCGAGCCCGCCGCCGTAGCCGGTGAGGCTGCCCGAGGCGCCGATGACACGGTGGCAGGGGACGATGATGCCCACCGGGTTCTTGCCGTTGGCGAGCCCCACGGCACGTGAGGCGCCCGGTTTGCCGAGGTTCTCGGCCAGTTCGCCGTACGAGCGGGTCTCGCCGTACGGAATCAGCTGGAGCTGTGCCCAGACGCGGCGCTGGAACGGCGTGCCGTCCAGGTGCAGCGGCAGGTCGAAGGTGTGCAGTTCCCCGGCGAAGTAGGCGTCGAGCTGGCGGGCGGTCTCGGTGAAGGGCCGTGGGTCGGGTTCGCCGAACGTCTCCTCGGGCGGGCGGTGCCGCTGGCCGGTCATGTAGAGGCCCGAGAGGACCTTGTCGGTGGCGACGAGGGTGAGCGGACCGTAGGGGCTGTCGAGGACCGTGTGCTGCCTGGTCGTCGTACGCGGATGCGTCGTTGTCATGGCTGGGCTTCCCGGGCTTCCTCAGGTGGGCAGGTGGTTGATGGGGTGGTTGTCGACGGTCCACAGGTACTGGACCGCGTACGCGCGCCAGGGGCGCCAGGCAGCCGCGCGGGCGGTGAGCGCCGCCGGTGTCGAGGGCAGGCCCAGCTGCTCGGCCGCGCGCCGGATGCCGAGGTCGGTGGGGAGGAAGGCGTCAGGGTCGCCGAGCGCCCGCATCGCGATCACCTCGACGGTCCAGGGGCCGAAGCCGGGGAGGGCGGTCAGTTCGGCCCGCGCCTGCTCCCAGTCGGTGTCGGTGCCCAGCCGCAGCGAGCCGTCGGCGAGCGCGCCGACGAGGGTGGTGAGGGTGGTGCGGCGGCTGCGTGGCAGGGCGAGTCGTTCGGGGTCCAGTCCGGCCAGCTCCCCGGGGTCCGGGAAGAGGTGGGTGAGACCGCCCTCCGGATCGTCGACGGGCAGGCCGTGCGCGGCGACCAGACGGGCCGCGTGGGTGCGGGCAGCGGCGGTCGAGACCTGCTGGCCGAGCACCGCCCGCACCGCGAACTCCGCGCCGTCGACGGTACGCGGCACCCGTCGGCCGGGCTCCTTGCGGACCAGGGGCGCGAGGAGCGGATCGACGCACAGCTGCTCGTCGACGGCGACCGGGTCGGCGTCCAGGTCGAGCAGCCAGCGGCAGCGGCTGATCGCGAGGGTGAGATCGCGTGGATCGGTGAGGGAGAGGCGGCAGGCGATGTGGTCGGGGTGCGGGGTGAGCGCGACGATGCCGTGTCCGTGCCGCAGGGAGAGCGTGCGGCGGTAGGCACCGTCGCGCCACTCCTCGACGCCGGGGACGGCGGTCGCGGCGAGATGGCCGAAGAGGTTGCTGGGGTTGAGCGGGGCCCGGTACGGCAGCCGAAGCGCTATCACTCCCGGAGCGACCGGCGGTTTCGCGGACCGGGTGGCGCGGCTGCGCAGCTCGCCGGGGGCCAGCGCGAAGACCGCGCGGACGGTGTCGTTGAAGGTGCGGATCGAGGAGAACCCGGCGGCGAACGCGACCTCCGCCATGGGGAGTCCGGTCGTCTCGATGAGCAGCCGCGCGGTCTGGGCGCGTTGCGCGCGGGCCAGGGCCAGCGGGCCGGCGCCCAGCTCGGCGAGCAGTTGGCGCTCGATCTGCCGGGCGGAGTAGCCGAGCCGGGCAGCGAGCCCGGGGACGCCTTCGCGGTCGACGACACCGTCCCGGATGAGCCGCATCGCGCGGGCGACGGAGTCGGCTCGGGCGTTCCACTCCGGGGAGCCGGGGCTGGTGTCGGGCCGGCACCGCTTGCAGGCCCGGAATCCGGCCTGCTGGCAGGCTGCGGCGCTGGGATAGAAGGTCATGTTCTCGACCTTGGGCGGTACGGCCGGGCAGCTGGGGCGGCAGTAGATCCGGGTGGTCAGGACCGCCGTGAAGAACCAGCCGTCGAAGCGGGCGTCCTTGGACTGGACGGCCCGTACGCAGCGCTCGGTGTCGGTGTACATGGCTCAAGCATCCGCCACCCGGGACGCGGGGGCTGGCGAGAATCCGACATCGACGTCGCGCTGCCAGGACTTGTTGCTCGCCCGGAAGCCCCGGTGGGCCGGTTCGGCCACCGGGGCTCCGCCGGGGCGCGCCCGCGTCGGCTGTCACCAGGAGGACTTGGTGACCCCTGGTAGGAATCCGGCATGGGCCTGCTCGCGTGCGCGCACGCGGGAGAGACCGAACTTCCGCAGGTATCCGCGGGGCCGCCCGTCCACGCTGTCCCGGTTGCGCACCCGGGTCGCGCCGGCGTCGCGCGGCTGGCGCCGGAGCTCGTCCGCGGCGGCCCGGCGTTCGGAGTCCGTGGTGGAGGGCCGGCGGATGATCTCCTTCAACTCGGCGCGCCGGGCGGCGTACCGCTCGACGGTCGCCCTGCGCTTCTCGTTCTGCGCGATCTTGCTCTTCTTGGCCATCAGACCTTGCCTCCCCTGGCGCGGATGCGGGCGACGGCCGCCTCGATCCCGATGTTGTCGACGGTCCTGATCGCCCTGGCGCCGAGCGTCAGCCGGACATGCCGGCCCTCGCTCGCCAGCCAGTATCTCTTGCGCTGGATATTGGGGTCGAAGCGGCGCGAGGTGCGCCGGTGCGAGTGGGAGACGGTGTTGCCGAAACCCGGCCGGGCGCCGGTCAGTTGGCAGTGGGCGGACACAAAGTCACCTGTCTTCCATGGAGAACGACTTGTTGGCAATGGAAATCATTGCCATATAGTAGCGGTCATGGCACGCAATGAACTACGGCCGGTTGTCAGGCTCCGCTCCACCGCCGGAACCGGCTCCACCTACGTCACCCGCAAGAACCGCCGGAACGACCCCGAGCGGATGGTCCTGCGCAAGTACGACCCGGTGGCCCGCAGGCACGTCGAGTTCCGCGAAGAACGCTGAGCCGCCCTCGCCCGGCCGACCGCCCCCAGCAACCCAGCACTCCAGCGATCCAGAAGGACACCGTCATGAAGCCCGGAATCCACCCCGCGTACGGCCCCGTCGTCTTCCGCGACAAGGCGGCCGGCTCCGCCTTCCTCACCCGCTCCACCGCGACCGGCGCGAAGACGGTCGAGTGGGAGGACGGCAACACCTACCCCGTCGTCGACGTCGAGATCTCCTCCGCGAGCCACCCCTTCTACACGGGCACCGCCCGCGTTCTGGACACCGCGGGCCGCGTCGAGCGGTTCGAGCGCCGCTACGGCCGAAGCGGGGCGAAGTGATGCGCGGCAGCGACCGACTGCCCGTCGTGATCGTCGGCGGGCTCCACTCCGACGCACGCAAGGAGGTCGTGGACCGGCTGCTGCGCACCGTCCCCGGCAGCGTCGCGCTCCACCACGATCTGGCCACGGCCACCGAGGGCGCCGTACGGCGTCTCGTCCGCGACGCCTCGGGCGAGCTGTCGCGCGGACGGGCCCCGCTCGTCGACGACTGCGCCTGCTGCGCGTTGCGCGAGGACCTGGTGCCGGAGCTGGAGCGGCTCGCCGCCGACGGCCAGACCCGGCTCGCGGTCGTCGAACTGTGGGACTCCGTCGAGCCGAGGGCGATGGCCGAGGCCGTCGTCGCGCACGGCGGCGACGCCCTCGAACTCACCAATGTGATGACGGCCGTCGACCCCGCTCTCGTCATGCCCTGCCTCGGCAACGGCGACGACCTGGCCGAAGCGGGTCTGGCGGCGGCCGCCACGGACCGGCGGACCGTCGGCGACACCTGGGCGCGGCAGCTGGAGTACGCGCCGGTGCTCGTTCTCGTCGACAGCGACGCGGCCGACGACGAGGACCGCGCGCTGCTCGCGCAGCTCCACCCGACGGCCCGTCAGGTGTCGTCCGGATCCGATGAACTGGTCCTGCTCGCCTTCGCGGGCTTCGACGTGGAATCGGCGGCCGCGGCCCAGCACCCGGCATGCGCGCTGCTGCCGCAGGAGGCGGACGAGGCCGGAGTCGCCACGCTCGTCTGGCACCACCACCGCCCCTTCCACCCCGAGCGGCTCTTCCAGGCGCTGGAGGAGCTGTGCTGTGCGGCCGCGCGCAGCCGGGGCCGCTTCTGGCTCGCCGACCGCCCCGACACCCTGCTGGCCTGGGACGCCGCCGGGGGCGCGCTCTGCGTGGAGAGCGCGGGCCCATGGCTGGCCTCACTGCCGGACGCGGCCTGGGACATGGTGCCTCCGGTCCGCCGGGCCGCGGCCGCCCTGGACTGGCATCCCGAGCACGGCGACCGCTGCCAGCACCTCGTCTTCACCTCCCCCGGACTCGACCGGGAGGGGCTGGCCCGGCTCCTCGATTCCTGCCTGCTCACCGACACCGAATACGCCGCGGGCACCGAGGCGTGGAGACGGCTCCCGGCCCCCTTCGACTCGTTCCTCGATCCGGCCCACTGACGCACCGGCCGGCGGCGCCCGCAGATCAGTCCTGCGCCGCCAGTACCTCTTCGAACTCCGCGTACGCCTGCGCGTCGAACAGCACGAACCGCACCTCCGTCACGGGCGGCGCGGCCTCCGCCAGGACCGTGCGGACGGCGATGCGCGCCCCGTCGTCCATGGGCCAGCCGTAGATCCCGGTCGAGATGGCCGGGAAGGCGACGGTACGCGCCCCCAACTCTGCGGCCACCCGCAGTGATTCGCGGTAGCACGAAGCGAGGAGAGCCGAGCGGTCCTCGGAGCCGCTCCAGACCGGGCCGACGGTGTGGACGACCCACTGGGCGTCGAGTGCTCCGGCGGTGGTGGCGACCGCCTGGCCGGTGCGCAGGCCCTTTCCGTACTGCGATGCGCGCAGTTCCCGGCACGCGGCAAGGATCTCCGGACCGCCCCGGCGGTGGATCGCACCGTCGACGCCGCCTCCGCCGAGCAGGGAGGAGTTCGCCGCGTTGACGATGACATCGGCGGACTGCCGGGTGATGTCGCCGCGGACCAGGGTGACGGTCACGCCCTCGGGTGTACGCATGTGGACCATCATGCCCTGCGGGTGCTCAGGCCGCCCGTGGGCGCCGCCGGACCGTCTTCACCGCGTGGTGGCGGGCCACGCCGCGCACCCCGAGGGCGCGTGGTGGGGGCGCGGCGGATTCCACTCCCACCGGCGTACTGTTCCGACCGCCCCTGTGCGCTCGCCCATCGGGCTGACTCTTCGTCAAGGCCCTTGTGTCATATTCCATTTGTATGGGTCACTTGAGCATCTCGACCGGTGGGCCGCCCATCACTCTCCGGGGGAGCGCGGAACCGTTCTGTTCGCCGGCGTTGCAGGTATGACGGGCCTCGGCATCGGCTGCTCGGGATGACCGCGATGGGCGCCCCCGTAGAGGACTTGGACCCGGCCAGTCGCCTCTGCCAGGTCATGGCAGAGGCTGATGCGGAAGCCCCCGGCATCTGCAAGGGAGCGGTGCGCGAGCCATCCGCGCACACCGAGTACCTCGTCGTCAAGGTCACGGGCGTGGCCGCGAACTCTGCGGCCCTCGTGGGGTCATGGCCACCGTCAGCGAGTCGACATCAGTCATGTGAACACCTCGGCCTCGCGCCGGGGGGGAAGAGTTCGGCGGCTGTCGGTCCAGCACCATGGGGGCAGCACCGGCTCGCACGAAGCGGCACCCGTGGTGGGCCCGACACGGCGTCCGGGGCCGAGGCACGCTGCACAGCTCATCACGGTTCCTCCCTGGCGAAGGCCGCTGCCGGCGCCTCTCCCGGCAGAGATTTCGGGCGCTGCCCCGGGTGTGTCCCACGACTTACCCGTGAGAGCGGCCGAGGAGGAGGCGAGCGAGGACGGCCGATCCGGTGGCCCGGTGGTCCACGTCGTGGCCAGGGGTCCCCGACCGTGACCCGGCTCAAGCCAACTCACCGATATCACACAGCAGTTCACACAGGAGGACGACCATGCCAATCAC
>NZ_BMTF01000001.1:0-7833 GCF_014649535.1 Streptomyces gelaticus | reverse complement strand
CAGGGCTCCACCGGTGGCGGTACCACCGTCACCATCACGGGCACCAACCTCTCGGGCACCACCGCTGTGCTCTTCGGCACCAAACCGGCCACCGATGTCACCAATGTCTCGCCCACTCAGGTCACCGCTGTCTCGCCGGCCGGCTCCGGCACGGTCGACGTGTCGGTGATCACGCCGGGCGGTACCAGCAACCCGCTTCCGTTCTTCTATGTCGGCGCCCCGTTCAAATCCGGTCTGAGCGTGAGTTCGGGCCCCACCGCGGGCGGCAACACCGTCGTCATCAGCGGCACCGGCCTGTCCACCGCTACGGGGGTGTCCTTCGGCGCCAATACCGTGACGCCGACGGTGCTGTCGGACAGCCAGGTCAGCGTCGCCGTGCCCGCAGGTGCGGCAGCCGGGCCGGTGAGCGTCAGCGTGACGACCGCCGGAGGCACCAACAACGGCCTGTCGTACACGTACATCGACGTCCCGACCATCGCCGGGATCACTCCGGCATCCGGACCGACGTCCGGCGGGACCGCGGTGACCATCACGGGTACCAACCTGACCGCGACGAGCCAGGTCACCTTCGGCGGGGTGGCGGCGCCGTTCTCGGTCGTCAACGCGACGACGGTGTCTGCCGTCACCCCGCCCGGCGCCGCCGGTGCGGTCGACGTCACTCTCTCCAACCCCGCGGGCACAGCCACGGATGCCGGCGCCTTCACGTATGCGGCAGGCCCCGGCATCTGATCCGCCACGGCTGCGGCACCGGCTGCCGATGCGGACCGACGCCCGGCGGCGGTACCGCATCCGATGCCTGATGCTCGCCCGGCCCGGGGCAATGAGTGCCCGGCCGGGCGGGCATCCCGCTCGGCACCACCCGCTCGTCGTCGCCGGGCCGGAAGGTTCGGGCGGTATCCCGATCACCACATTCCCGCCTCTGCGTCGTGTCCACAGCGTCCCGACCACAACCCCGCGCATCACATCACCAGGCAGGAGAACGACTGTGGACCACTCCGACAGCCCGGCGCCTCACACCATGCGGCCGTCGGCAGCCGCGGCGGCCCCCGTCATCACCACGCGCAGCCCTTCCTCCGGAGCCGCCGGAACGGTCGTCACGCTGACCGGCACCGGCTTCACCGGTGCGACGGCGGTTGCCTTCGGCGGCACTCCGTCCGCTTCATTCACCGTGGTGTCCGCAACCAAGATCACCGCTGATGCCCCGGCCGGTACGGGCACCGTGCAGATCACGGTGACCACGCCCGACGGAACCAGCAACGGCGTGAGCTTCACCTACACGATCGCGACGCCCGCGATCAGTTCCATCGCCCCCAACCAGGGTTCGGTGGATGGCGGAACCATGGTCACGCTGACCGGCACCGGCTTCACCGGAGCCACCTCGGTCCGCTTCGGTGCCGTGGCCGCCGCGTTCACCGCCGTCTCCGCGACGCAGATCACCGCGTTCGCTCCCGCCGCGCCCGCAGGAACCGTCAATGTCACGATCACCACGCCGGGCGGCACCAGCGCCGGGATTCCCTATACGTATCTCGCCGTTCCGGTTCTGGGCAGTGTGACTCCGGCCCAGGGGCCGCTCTCGGGCGGCAACAGCATCACCTTGTCCGGGACCGGCCTCACCGGAACGACCTCCGTTCACTTCGGGGTCGGCGCAGCGAGTTCGTTCACCGTCGTCTCGGCGACCCAAGTGACGGCAGTCGTCCCCACCGGCGGACCGGGGCCGGTTCCGGTCACGGTCACCACGCCCGGAGGGACCAGTACCCAAGCCGTTTTCTACTACTACCTCGGCGCCCCGGTTCTCAGCAGTGTCACACCCGCGGCGGGGCAGGTGGGCGGTGGCAACAGCGTGACGCTGACCGGTACGGATCTTCTCCAGGCCACCGCGGTTCGCTTCGGCCCGACGGCGGCGACCAGCTACACCATCTCCTCGGCCACGGAGATCCGAGCGGTGGCACCGCCGGGTGCCGTCGGCACCGTCCCGGTCACCGTCACCACGCCCGGCGGCACGAGCAACCGTGTGACATACGTATACCTCGGGGCCCCGGTCATCACCGGTCTGACGCCCGATCAGGGGCCTTCGGCAGGCGGGACCACGGTAACTGTCACGGGCACCGGGCTGACGTACGCCACCGCAGTACTGTTCGGGGCCGTGCCCGCCGCCTACACCGTGGTCTCGGACACCCATCTGATGGTCACGGCGCCGCCCGGCGCGACGGGCTCGGTGGCCGTCAGGGTCGTCATTCCCGGCTGGACCAGTGTCGGTGTTCCGTACACCCGAGTTGACCTGCCCGGCATCTGAGCAGCCGGGCAGGTGGGAAGCGCCGGTGCACGTCGGTGCGCGAAGAGTTCGGTCCGGACCCCAGGCGCTCCGGGCGGCCCTGCGCGTTCCGGGCGGGACCTGCTGTTCAGGCCGCCCGCAGGCGCCGCCAGACCGCCTTCGCCGCGTGGTGGCCCGACATGCCGTGCACACCGGGGCCGGGCGGAGTGGCCGAGGAGCACAGGAACACGGCCGGGTGCGCCGTCGCGTACGGCACGCGGGCGAGCTTGGGCCGGATCACCGTCTGCAGGCCGGAGAACGCGCCGCATGCGATGTCGCCGCCGACGTAGTTGGCATTGCGCGTCGCGAGCTCGGGCGGTCCCGCCACCGCGCGGGCGAGCACCAGATCGCGGAACCCGGGGGCGAAGCGCTCCAGTTGCCTCTCGATGACGTCGGTGGCGTCGCCCTCCCATCTCGAGGGGACATGTCCGTACACCCAGAAGACATGGCGGCCCTCCGGCGCACGGGACGGGTCGACCAGGCTGGGCTGTGCGGTGATCAGGAACGGCACGCTCGGGTCGCGGCCGTCCACCGCGGCCGTCAGCGCGGCGTCGATCTCGCCGGCCGTGGGGCCGATGTGGACCGTGCCCGCCCGCCGGGCGTCCTCGGCGGTCCAGGGGACGGGGCCCGACAGGGCATAGTCGATCTTGAAGCAGGACGCACCGTACCGGTAGCCGCGGTAGGCGTGGCCCAGGCCGGCGATGCGGGCGAGGGCGGTGGGCGAGGTGTCGAAGACGTAGGCGCGGGCGGGCGGGAGCTCGTCGAGCCGCTTGACCTCCGTGCCGGTACGGATCGTGCCTCCCTGTTCGCGTATGTACGAGGCGAGGGCGTCGGAGACGGCCTGCGATCCGCCGCGCGGCACGGGCCACCCCTTCTCGTGTGCCGCCAGCGCGAACAGCAGGGCGATCCCGCCGGTCGCCAGGCCGCCGATGGGCGCGATGGCGTGGGCGGCGAGCCCTGCGAACAGGCCGCGCGCCTTCGCACCGCCGAAGCGGCGGGAGAGCAGCGAAGCGGGCTGGAGTGCATCGAGACCGAAGCGCACCCAGCGGTAGGGGTCACGGGGAAGCCCGTCCCACGGGGTGCGCAGGAAGTCCTGGGCGAGGGTGTCCCAGTGGCCGAGGTAGGGGGCGACGAGCCTGCGGTAGGCGCCCGCGTCCCGGGCCCCCAGCGACATGGCGCTCTCCCCCACCGAGCCGGTGAGCACGGCGGCCGTGCCGTCCGGGAACGGGTGGGCGAGCGCCAGCTCGGGCTGGAGCCACTCCAGGCCGTGCCGGGCGAGCGGCATCGCGTCGAACGCAGGCGATCCGATACCCAGGGGGTGGACGGCGGAACAGGGGTCGTGGCGGAATCCGGGGAGGGTGAGCTCCTCGGTACGGGCGCCGCCTCCGACGGTCCCCTCCGCTTCGAAGACCTCCACGGCGAAGCCGCGGCGGGCCAGTTCGGCCGCGGCGGTCAGTCCGTTGGGGCCCGCCCCCACAACGACTGCATCGAGCATCGACGGCACCTTCGGACTCCTTCGTCAGGCGACGGCCAGGACACCCAGGATATTCCGCGGCACCGACGGCGCGGTCCCGGGTAGGGTCGCCGGGCCATGAATACTCCGAACACCCGCCCCACACCCGTACCGGCCCGCATCGCCGCCATGGCGTCCCGGCTCACCGCCCTGCCCGGCGTCCGGGCCGTCGCGCTGGGCGGCAGCCGGGCCCGTGGCACCCATCGTCCGGACTCCGACTGGGATCTGGGCGTGTACTACCGCGGCACCGTCGACGTGGCCGCGCTGACCGCGCTGGCGTCCGAGATGCAGGGTTCCCCTGCCGAGGTCGCCGGTCCCGGCGGGTGGGGACCATGGGTCGACGGCGGGGCCTGGCTGCGGGTGGACGGTGTCCCGGTGGACTGGATCCTGCGCGATCTGGACCGGGTGAAGACGGTCTGGGCGGACTGCCGGGAGGGACGCTTCGAAGTGGGCGTGCAGCCCGGCCATCCGCTCGGGTTCTGGTCCCCCGCCTACCCCGGCGAGGTCGCACTGGGGCGCGTACTCTCCGATCCTCAAGGAGAGCTGACGGCACTTCAGGAAGAGACCCGGGTCTATCCGGAACCGCTGCGCACCGCGCTGGTCGGGGCCGCGTGGGAGGCGGAGTTCTCGGTGGCGGCCGCCCGCAAGTCGGCTCCCGGCGGTGACACTCTCCATGTCTCCCTGTGCCTGTCGCGGGCGTTCGGCATCCTCGCCCAGTCCCTCCACGCCCACCACCGCACCTGGTGCCTGAACGAGAAGGGCGCGTCGGCCGCCGCGGCCACCCTGCCGGACACCCCGGCGCACTACACCGAACGGATCGGCGAGGCGCTGCGGGGGCTGGACGAGGAGGCCGTGGAGCTGGCCGCACAGGTCGTACGGGACGTACGGGCGGCCTGCGGCGGGTGAGGTGAGCCGGCCGGGCGGGCGGTGAGCGCGCGGAGCCGCTCAGTCCCGCGCGATGGCCGTGACGCAGCGGGCGGGCAGGGCGTCCCGTTCCTCCGGGGCGAACTCCTCGGCGAGCCGGCGCTCGATCCGTACCGCCTGCTCGTCGGCGAGCCGGAGCGTTTCGCGGCCCGCTTCGGTGAGCCGGGTCTCCAGCATCTTCCGATGCCGTGGGTGCGCCGTACGGACGACCGGTCCGCGCTCCTCGAGGTGTTTCAGTACCGCCGCCATCGCCTGCGGTGTGACCAGGCAGGTCCGTGCCAGTGCGGCACCCGGTATGCCTGGTGGGTGGCGGCGCCGCCCCGCTCCGCGCGAGGTGAGCCGTCAGGGCCATGAACTCCGGTTCGCGGTCAACTATTTGGCGCCCTGTCTGCTCGGTCCGGTCAGGCCCCGGCACGGAGTGCGTTCAGGACGCGTTCGGCGGTCGCCTCGTCGCGGGCCGCCGTGAACGGCAGGGCGTTGCCGCCGGCGATGCGGAACGGTGCGCCGGAGAGGGTGGCCTGGGCGCCGCCCGCCTCGGTGACCAGCAGCAGGCCCGCCGCATGGTCCCAGGCGTACTCCCAGTTGAAGGCGACCGCGTCCTGGTCGCCCCGGGCGACATCGAGGTATTCGAGGCCCGCCGAACCGCAGGGGCGGGCCTCGATCCCTTCGGTGTGCAGGCCGAGCAGGGCGCGCTTCTGGGCATCGGTGGTGTAGTCGGGGTGCGACATCGCCACGCTCAGCAAGGCCCCGGCTCCGGGCGAGCCGGAATGTATCCGCCTGCCGTTGAGTGTGGCGCCGCCGCCGCGCACCGCGACCGCCATCTCGTCCAGGGCCGCGGCGTACGTCCATGAGGCCAGGAGTTCGCCGCGGTGGGCGAGGGCGACCAGGGTGCAGAAGCCCGGTTCGCCGCGGACGAACTGGCGGGTGCCGTCGACCGGGTCGACGATCCACACGGGCGCTTCGCCGCCCAGGGCGTCGTACACCGCCGGGTCGGCGTGGACCGCCTCCTCGCCGACGACGACCGAGCCGGGCAGGAGGGCGGTCAGGGACGCGGTCAGGTGTTCTTCGGCGAGGCGGTCGGCGGTGGTGACGAGGTCGTGCGGGCCGCTCTTCTCGACGATCTCGTCCGCGGCGAGCTGCCGGAAGCGCGGCATGATCTCGGCGGCGGCCGCTGCGCGTACCGCCGCCTCGACCTCGGTCAGGTCCCCGGTGAGGAATGCATCGATCATGCTTCCAGCCAATCATGCCGCAGCGCGGACCCGACGACCTGGTCACGTCGGGGACGTGGCCGCTCAGCGCCCCACGGCGTAGCCCTGCAGGCCCCGCGGGTCGGCGGCCGCGGACAGCACCCCCGTCTCCGGGGCGCGGGCCACGGCGCACAGCCGGCACTCGGACCACGGGTCGCCGACGGTGACGTCATGGCCGCGGCGGCGCAGTTCCCCGACGGCCTCCAGGTCCATGCGTGCCTCTACGGTGACGCTGCCGGGGCACATTCCGCGCGGGTAGAAGGAGCTCGGGAAGCTGTCGTTGTGCCGGTTCGGGGCGTCGACGGCGCCCTGGAGGCCGAGTCCGCCGCGGACCTCGGCGCGCAGCGCCACCGTCAGGAAGAAGTGCACCTGCCACTGGTCCTGCTGGTTCGCCGCCGGGCGTGCCGAAGGGGCCCGCAGGCGCGAGGAGCCACGGCGCCGGTCAGAACCACTCGTCGTGCGCGGGCGGTTCGCAGAGCTCGAAGACCACCTCGCCCGCATCCGGAGCGCCGCCCGCGACCGGGCGCACCCGCGCACCGACCGCCACCCGGTGCGGGGCCGCGCCCACGACACGGCAGCGGAACACGAAGCCCTCGGGGAACCGGACGAGGGACTCGTTGCGCGCGGCTTCCGTGTAGCGATGGACGACGCCGGACCTCACCACGACGCCCGGACCGGCGCTGTGTTCGGGTTTCAGGTCGCTCGACGCGCACACCGGGCACAGCAGCCTCCGGAAGGAGGCCGTGCCGCACCAGCGGCACCGGTGGTAATTCAGGCCGGCTTCCTCATGCACCGTCTGCACGGTGCCATTCGACGACTGGGACACGTTCGACCCCCTGCGCTCGGCTCGGATGCGCCGCGCCTGCGCGTCGGCGCGTCCGCACCATAGGGCACTGAGTGCCGAAACGTAAAGACACTCAGTGCCAGAACGAGCCGCTCCGAGAGGGTCAGCCCTGCCCGATGGCTGATTCGATCTGCTGCACCACGCGCCACATCGGAGCCCCCTTCGCGGCAACCATCACCACCACGTCGCCCTCGGCCGAGGGCGTGGCCGCGGCCCCGTCCGCCCCGCTCCCCCACACCCGGCGCACCATCCCGAGCGCGTGGTCGACGGCGGCCTCCGCGTCCCCTTCGCCGCCCGAACGCAGCCAGGTCCGCAGGCCGTTGTTGTGCGCGGCGACCACGGACGCGGCGATCACCTCGGCGCGCAGCGCCCCGTCGCCCGATTCCCCGTACCTGCCGCGCAGATACCCGGCCATCGTCTGCTCGTACCGCCGCACCACGGACAGTTCGTAGGTACGCAGTCCGGGCACCTCGCGGGTGAGCCGGTACCGCTGGACGGAGAACTCCGGATTGGCGGAGTACATGCGCAGCACCAGCCGCGCCGCATCGCTCACCGCCTCCACCGGCTCCAGGTCGCCGGCCTCCGCCAGGAACGCGGTCACGTCGGCGAGGCACCGCTCGTGGTCCGGGAAGACCGCGTCCTCCTTGGAGGGGAAGTACCGGAAGAACGACCGGCGCCCGACCCCGGCCCGCGCCACGATGTCGTCCACCGTGGTCTGTTCGAAGCCCCGCTCCAGGAAGAGCTGGAAGGCCGCCTCGGCGAGCACCTCCCGCATGGGGGCCTTCTTCGCTGGTCTGCGCGCGTCAGTCATGCCGGGAACGTAGCACCGGAAGCCCCATTCTGGCACCAGGTTCCTTTACAGAGGGTACTGAGTGCCATATCGTCACCCCTACCAACCACCTCCAGGCAGGAGAGCTGGCGTGAGCTTGAGGATCGTTGTCTGTGTGAAGTACGTGCCCGACGCCACTGGCGACCGGCACTTCGCTGATGACCT